>CAVSSS010000013.1:0-653352 GCA_963730555.1 uncultured Alphaproteobacteria bacterium
TGGACGGCGGCGGCTCGGTCCTGTTCTACTCGACCGAACTCGACGAACTCGTGCATCTGTGCGACCGCGTGCTGGTAGTCTACCGCCGTCGCATCGCGGGCGAGTTGCGGGGCTCTGAGCTGAGTCAGGCCGCCATTCTATCGCTTGCCTCGGGTGCCGGCCAACACCCGGCAGGATCGACGTCGTCCGTTTCAATGGCGGTGCATTGATGCGCGACGGCGTAGGCTGGATCCGGGCGCTCGCCGCCAGTCCAGTCTTGCCGGCTTTCGTGCTGCTGGTCCTGATGTTCGCCGTCTATGCGAGCCGCGATCCTTCGGCGGTGACCGCTTTCGGCTTCGGCAACCTCGTCAACAACGCCATTGTGCTGATGGTGGCGGCCTCAGGCCTGACCTTGGTGGTGCTATCGGGCGAGTTCGATCTGTCTGGTTCGGGGGTCGTGGCGATCGCCAATGTGGTGGTGGCGACGACCAGCACCGGCGGTCTCGGCAGCCTGGGCAGCCTTGCGGCAGTGCTCGGGATCGGGTTGGCTGTCGGGTGCATCAACGGCTGCCTTGTCACACTGTTTGGTCTGCAGTCGCTGGCGGTGACGATCGGCTCGCTAATCGCCTGCCAGGGGATCGCGCTGATGATCCTCGGGGCGCCGGGCGGCGATGTCTCGGATGCGATCGCGTCTTGGGTCACCGGCGATATCGGGGGTTTTCCGATCGCGGCGATGGTGGCGCTGGGGGTGGCCGCAGCCTGGCTGGTGCTGAAGAGTACGCGCCGCGGCATCGCGCTCTACGCTGTTGGCGACGATGAGGGCGCGGCGCGGCTCTCCGGTCTCAACGTTCGGCGGACACGTTTCTTCGCCTTCGCGGCGGCCGGCGTCCTCTACGCGGTCGCGGGTTACCTATTCAGCGCCGAGATCGGATCGGGCGATCCTCGTGTGAGCGATTCCTTCCTCCTCTACATGTTCGCTTCGGTCGCGATCGGCGGCACTTCGCTTATGGGCGGCCGGGGCGGAGTGCTCGGTTCGCTGGTCGGCGCCGGCATCCTGACCGTTATGCAGAAGATGTTGTTCGCGCTCGGCGTCGCTGAATTCTACACCAACATTTTCAACGGGCTCATCATGATCGGGGCCATCTTCTTTGGACAGATCGGCGCCCTGATGTCCCGCCTCGGTCGGTGGAGGGCCGCCTGATGGCCGAGGTCGATCGCCCGCTGTGGAGCGCAGCGCCGCTGCCGGGCGCGCCGCAAAGCGATCGCACCGGCCTCCTGCGTCCTGACGTGCTGCCCGTGGCTCTGGTTCTGGTCGCGACTGCGGCCCTGATCTTGGTGCTGAAGCTGACTGTGGCGGGGTTCGGCTCGATCAGCCAATTGACCGCCATCCTGGTGACCGCAATCTTCTTGGTCGTGGCCTCGTTCGGCCAGGGTCTGGTGATCCTCACCGGAGGCATTGATCTGTCGATCGGGACCGTGATGGGGATCGGAGGGATGATCGTCGCCAACCTGACCCGCGGCGTTGACGGCGCTCTTGTGTACGCTCTTCCCGTCGCCCTGCTGTGCTGCGCCGGCATGGGAGTGATCAATGGCCTGGGCGTCGCGATTGGTCGACTGCCGCCCTTCATCATGACCTTGTCGTCCTCTACTACGTTCTTCGGCGTGGCCCTGGGCATGACGGCGGGCAGTGCGCAGCAGAGCGTCGCGCCCGCGCTGCAACGCTTCATGGCGGGAGGCTGGCTCGGCGTTCCGCTGCCGCTCTTCTTCATTCTCCTTTTCGCCGTAGCCGCGGCCTTGTTCCAGAACCGCAGCGGGGTCGGCCGACAAATCTACGCGCTTGGCGGCAATGCGCGAGCCGCCGCCATCCTGGGCTTGCCGGTGGCTGCGCTGACCGTCACCGTCTATGCGCTGAGCGGCCTGTGCGCGGGCATCGCGGGCGTCCTGCTCGCGGGCTATTCGTCGAGCGCGACACTCGACATGGGCAATGCGTTGTTGATGCCCACAATCGCGGCCGTCGTGATCGGTGGCGCGCGGGTCACCGGCGGGGTGGGCCTCTACGCCGGCACGCTCGCCGGCGCGTTGTTCCTCAGCACGCTGTCGACCGCCATTACGGTGCTCAGCCTGTCGCAGGGATTGCGCAGCGTCATCCAGGGCGGCGTCATCATCTTGGCGCTGCTGCTACAGAGCCGGCAGGGAAGCTGGCGAATGAACTAACGGAGCGATCCGCTCCGTCGACACAGAGGGAACCGAACAGATGAGGATTCTGGACCATTTCAAATCCGCCGCCGCGATCGCGGCCACGGCGGGGGCGTTACTGGCTGGCGCGGCCACGCTGGGCCACGCGACGGACCACTACAAAGTGTTCCTCGACATGAGCTATTCCGGCAATTCCTGGCAAGCCTCGGCCGCGAACGGCATCAAGGCACTGGCTAGCACGCCGCCCTACGATAAGTCGGTCGAGTTCAAGACAGTGATCTCGGGCACTGACGTCCAACACCAGATCTCTGACCTGCAGAGCATGATTGCGGCTGGCGCCAACGCCATCATCCTCTATCCGCTATCGCCCACCGCTCTGAACCGTGTGATCAAGCAAGCGTGCGCCAAGAACATCCTCGTGTTCGCCTATGATTCCACTGTCACCGAGCCTTGCGCCTACAACGTCAGCAACATCACGGCCCGCTACGGCGCCAACACGGCGCAATGGATGGTCAACCAGATGGGCGGCAAGGGCGAGGTTGTGATCAACCACGGCGTTGCAGGCACGACCGTCACCAAGGTTTACGACGAGCAGGCGCTCGGCGTGTTCAAGCGCTACCCTGGCATTAAGATCGTCGGCGACTTCTACGGCAATTGGAATGACAGCATCTCGCAGGAGGAGGTCGCTAAAATCCTGGCCGCTCATCCCAATATCGACGGCATCTGGAACGTCGACGGAAGTTATGGGGCTTTACAAGCAGTCGTGAACGGGTCGCCCCGACCGCCTCGTCACTATCGCTGGCCAGTCTAACAATGGCTACCGGCTGATGATCGCCGATCCGGCTATGCAGGCCAAGGGCCTCAAGGGCGTGTCGTCGAGCGCCGGTCCAGCGGTCGGTCCTTACGCGTTCAAGGTCATGATGGAGGTGTTGACGGGCAAGATGAAACTCGACAAGCACAATGTCGAGTATCCGCTGCCCTGGGTCGAGCCAAAGGACGTCAAAATCTGCAAGGGCGACATGTTCGCCGATGGCTGCAACACCTTCCCGGCCGGCAAAGTGGCTCCCTTGTTCCTCGACACCGCGCTGAACGGCGACCTTGTTCCCGAACTCAGCATCAACGCGGTCCAAAGCGGCGATCCAACGCCCGGTGCTACGATCAAGCCGCTGCCTGCGGTGACCTACGCCGACGATCTGCCGAACGTGAATTGTACGGACTGCAAGGCCCCTGCTGACTGGCTCGAGCCCAATCACGTGAAGGCCATCCCGGTTCCGAACTGAGCGTCTCGCGATTGGGCTGCGTATCTGGCGCAGCCCCATCAGAAACCAATTCTGCACAAGTGGATGCCTCAATCATTGATTGCAGCCATCCTGGCCGGTGCCAGGGATGGGTTGCAAGCCCACGAGGCCATTCGCGGCGACAATGCGTAGTCCAGTTTTTGACTAGAGCGCTGACGCGCACGTGGCTTCATGAGGTCCAACAGGCCAACCCGGGAGAGTAGAGATGGCTAAAGAGATCGTCTGTGCGTTTGGCACGGATGTCAATTCCGTGGCTGGCTGGATCGGCTCCTACGGCGGCGGCGACTCGCCGTCCGACATTCAGCGCGGGATTTTCGCGAGCGAGGTCGGCATCATCCGCCTGCTGAACCTCTTCAAGAAATACAAGTTGAAGACTACGTTCTTCATCCCAGGGCATTCCATCGACACCTTTCCGAACGAGTGTCGGAAGATCGTCGAGGAGGGTCACGAGATTGGCGCGCACGGCTATTCTCACGAGAACCCGGTCGCAATGACACCCAAACAGGAGGAGGCGGTCCTCCTGAAATCCATTGAGGTCATCGAGAAGCTCAGCGGCAAGAAGCCCCGCGGCTATGTAGCGCCATGGTGGGAGATGTCGGCGTCGACCGCGGCGCTCCTGCAGAAATACGGATTCAAGTATGATCACAGCCAGGGCTATCGCGACTTTCAGCCATTTTACGCAAGGGTCGGCGACAGCTGGACGTTGATCGACTATTCCAAGCAGGCCGAAGACTGGATGAAACCCCTTCAGCACGGCAAGGAAATCGATCTCGTTGAAATTGCTGCAAATTGGTACGTCGACGATCTTCCGCCGATGATGTTCATCAAAAAATCTCCGAACAGTCACGGCTTCGTCAATCCTCGGGATATCGAGGACTTGTGGCGCCAGCAGTTCGATTGGGTCTACCGCGAGATGGACTATGCGACGTTCTGCTTCACCATCCATCCGGACGTGAGTGGTCGCCCGCAAGTCGTCATGATGCTCGAGCGGCTGATCGAATACGTCAACGGCCACAAGGGCGTTCGTTGGGCGACCTTCGAGGAGATCGCAGAGGATTTCCGGAAGCGCTATCCTTTCAGCGGCAAAGAACGCCCCCCGGTCATCTGAAGACAACGAAAGCGACAACCGCACGATGTGCGCGAATTGCGGGTTTCCGGCTGCACAAGGCCATTGGACGGATGCGGGCGCAGGCAGCGCCTTCGACCGCATTCGGGGCCGGCTGCAACGGGCTCGCATCCTCGCCCCGGTCCTCGCCTCCTACGGCCTGATCGTCCATGACGATGGGTCGGGCTCCGGTTTCATTCTGGCCAACCGGACTGGCCATAAGGTTATGGTCAACACTCTAAGTGAGCTTTGGGAGGCGGCCGAGCGTATCATCGGCCGGCCTGTCGATCCGCTCGACCCGCGCTTTGCCGACGAGGCGCCGACGCCTTGACGAGCGATCCGCGCGAAGGTCGGATGCGGCTCACGATTCTCGGCGGCTTTCTTGGCTCCGGCAAGAGCACTTGGCTGCGCCATCATCTTCACCACGGCTTCCTGCAAGACGCCTTGGTGGTGGTCAACGAAGCCGCGATCGCGCCGGTCGATGACGCGCTGCTGATCGGCTCAACGCGGCTGCGCGTTCTCGCGGGAGGCTGCGCCTGCTGCGAGACACGCCCGGCCCTCGTGACATTGCTTCGCGACATCTGCGACGATCGGGTGGGGGGAGATGTCTCCGCGCGGAGAATTCGACCGCATCGTGCTCGAAACCAGCGGGCTTGCCGACCCGGGCCTCATCGTCGACGCCATAGTCGCAGATCCCGTCCTGCAACATCACATCGTGGTGGGTGAGATCATCGTGACGGTCGACGCCCTACATGGGCCCGCGCAAATCCGAGACGAAGATCTTGGACGGCGGCAGATCGAGACTGCCGACAGGCTCGTGGTCACCAAAGTGGACGCCGGGGAGCCGGAGCGCTTGCGCCGCCTGGTTGCCACTCTTCGCATCCTCAACCCGGGCGCGGCCCTGTCGGGCTCGATCATGGGCTCCCCGACCGATCTGCCGGACGCCTCCGGCGTCGATCCCGAGACCCTGCCGACCGCAGGCGGTAGCGGGACGCCGGGACCAATCGGAGCCGCTGCGCTGGACCTCGGCAACACCCCCGACTGGCCTGCACTCACGGTCTGGCTTAGCGCGTTGATCCATGCTCGTGGCGACGACATCGTGCGGATCAAGGGGATCGTTCGGACACCGCGCGGCCGTATCCTGCTCCAGAGCGTCCGCAAGGTCGTCCAATCTCCGGAGATTTTGGCCGACGAACACGCGACCGCCGGCAGCCGGGACGGCTTGCTTGTCTTGATCGGGCGCCGGTTCACGGCTGGCGAACTGGTTCGATCGTTGAACGCCTTTGGTATTGGCGATGTAACGGCGATCGAAGCCGGAGCTGCGACTGCACACACGCGCCGGCCTAACGATGTGGGCCGGGGCGCGAAGGGCAGGCCTGCCGAGTAACCGAAACTCGTCTGATCAGCTCGGCGCTATGGTAGCCTTTCGGATGACATCGGGGAAGCTCTGCTATTTCAGGCCGAGCGCACGGACGACCGCTCGCTTGGCATAGTGGCGCTAAACACCGCTGCTCAATGCTGTGGGCCCCACGATACGCAAAAGGTCTGGGATCTATCGTTCATTGACCAGCCCTGCTGGGTTCGCGTCGACGCCATCGACGCCTTAAGTCGATCCGATGTCGTCGAGAGCGAGGTCCTCGACGCGATCACCGCAAAGCTGCTCCTGCGGGCCTCTCTTAGCCGCCTCAGCATGCGTTTTGCTCGCGGCTCATGGTCGAGTTGAGGCTGTGGTCGAGGCGACGGAGAGGATTGCATATTCGACGGGGTTGTCAGAGCAAATTCTCGGGCTGTCCCGGTTGTGTTAGCCTCGGCGCATGGGCAATCCATTCCGATATTTCAACAGCTCGCCGGAGGTCATCCGTCTGGTCGTGATGATGTACGTGCGATACCCGCTGTCGCTGCGCAACGTTGAGGATCTGTTGGCCGAACGCGGGATCGACATCAGCCACGAGACCGTCCGGTGGTGGAACCGGTTTGGCCCGATGTTCGCCGCCGAGATTCGTAAGCGACGCGTCGCGCACATGCGCGGATATCCGCAGTGGCGCTGGCACTTGGATGAAGGGTTCGTGAAGGTCAACGGCAAGCTCTGCTATCTGTGGCGCGCCGTCGACCATGAGGGCGAGGTGTTGGAGGCTGTGATCACAGCGAAGCGGGACAAAGCCGCGGCGCTAAAGCTTTTCAAGCGGATCATAAAGAAATACGGGACTCCTCGAGCATCGTCGCCGACCGGCTTCGGGCCTATTCCGCGGCGATGAAAGAGATCGGCGCCGCAGATCGGCACGAGGTCGGCGGTCGGCTTAACAATCGCGCAGAGAATTCGCATCAACCTTTTCGGCGGCGGGAGCGGGCGATGCAGCGCTTTCGAAGTCCGAAGACGCTACAGAAGTTCAGCTCAGTTCACGCCCAGGTCCACAACCAATTCAATCAGGAACGCCATCTCGTCACGAGGCAAGTCTACAAGCAGAGACGATCTGCTGCGATGGCCGAGTGGCGCGCTCTCGCGGCATAGATCGCCGCTCGCGAGGCGACGGTCGGGCTGCATGTCGACGGGCCTCCGTTACTTTGACACTGCCCGCCATCGGGACCGGCTTGCCGGAAGCGGATGACAGACCGGGCAGCGGCAGCATAGGATCTTTCATGGCGAATGCGGCTCGATTGAAATCGCGTGACTGCATCGGCCAAATGGCGAAGGCAGCAACGCCGACAGGTCGCCAGACGCCTGCAGTCGCGAAGCGCTAACAGCGGGTAAGTGGTTCCGAAACAATCTGTCCTCAGACAACGTAGGTCATTGAAATAAATAGCACGCGTAGCGCGCCGCTTTATCCTGTTCAGCTGAGATCAAAACGATGTGGGCGCGATCACTTGCGGCTTCGTCGTCCGCAACGCTGAGGAAATGCTGGCGACGCGCGGGATTTGCGTGACCTACGAGACCGTGCGCCAGTGGGGGAAGAAGTTCGGCAGGGCATTCGCCGATCAGATCCGCCCAGCGCGCGCCTGCTCGCGGCGACAAATGGCATATTGATGAGGTCGTCATCTCGATCGCCGGCGAGCCACACTGGCTCTGGCGCGCCGTCGATCAGAACGGCATCGTTCTCGACGTCCTGGTCCAACGTCGAAGAGACACCCGCGCGGCGCAGCGGCTCATGAAGAGGCTTCTGAAATCGGCGATCATCCCGCCCCGCGTCATGGTCACGGACAAGCTCCGCTCCTACGGAGCGGCGCGGGCGAAGATGGCCTCAAGTTGAACATCGCCAACACAAAGGCCTGAACAATCGCGCGGAGAACTCTCACCAACCGACCAGGCGGCGCGAACGGATCATGAAGCGATTCAAATCAGCTAGACAGGCGCAACGGTTCCTGACGGTTCATGATCAAGTCGCAAACCTCTTCCACATCCCTTATCCCGAATCCGTCCCTGCTGACTTCCGCCGCGCTTCGCGCGAGCGAGCCTTTGCGGTCTGGAGCGAGATTTCCAAGACTGCCGCCACTGCGTGACGCTCGGCTCTCAGAAAATCGCCTTCTTCAGCTCAGCGCGTGCTTAACCTGACGGTGCCGATGCCGGCGTTCGTGTCAGCTTCCTTGCCGACAAGCTCCACAAAGTTCCCTTTCTCGCCCATGAGCTTGACAAACTCCTGGCCGCCGAGCTGCGCGCCCTGGTAGTTGTTTCATACGATTTGGGCGAGCGCAATGCCGGAAGCATTGATTTCGCGGTCGATCAGGAATGACGGAATTCCTGCCATGGCTGGCGCTTCACCTGGGGTCCACTAAGCCGCAGGCGCGTCGCAAATGTCCTTGACCGACCGAAGCACCGCTGCCGATGAAAACACCTCATCCAGCCAGCCGTCGCGAAAGATGACTGGCCGCGCTTTATCGATCGCCTGCAAGGCGCCATCGGAGAACCGCCCCTCCGGGAAGATTCCAAAGGCAATGGCGAGCTCGATGTTGAGATGGCCAATGATGAAGTCGATGGCGGCCTGCTTGGGAACGCCGCGCCTGATCGCCTCGTCGGTTGCTTCGCGAAGGGTCAGGGCGAATGTGGCCCCGACTGTCTCCGACAACGCAGGCTCGAGGATGGCGAGCTGCTCGACGGTACAGCGGTGGGCGCGCATCACAGGCTTATAGACTTCGCGCGCCATCTCTTCGCACTCCGCATAGTGCAATTCAGGTCCCTGCATCAAAGCGCACACGATATGCTGTTTGGCGAAGATCCCGCCGAAATAGTCCGTCTTCGCATTCGGATCCGTTTCGTCGTTAAAAATTGGCGGATGGCAGGGATGGGTCACGAAATAGGTGACGTCATTGCGCTCGGGCAGTTCACCCGCGTGCGGAGCAGCGGCGTCGAGCATGATCACCTTCGCGCCCGAGCGCAGATTGCCGACGAAAGTCTTGAGGATCTTGCCAATCAGCCGATCCGGGACTGCCATGACAACAGCATCGGCCGATGAGACAGCCTGGCCCTGCTCCATGCATTCGACGCCGAGTTTCTCTTTGAGACGCGCTCGCCCTTCGTCCGAGACCTCGACGTGATCAACCTCGAAGCGAGTGCCCTTGAGATTTGCGGATAGGCGCATCCCCATTTTTCCGCCAGCGCCGAGTAGTGCGATTTTTGTCACGTCGTCTCCTCCTAAGCTGTTGCGCTGCCCGCGCGAACCGAACCGAAAAAGTCCACATCACCCATTTGTCCGCCTTTCAGCGCGATCTGGAATCCGTCCGTTTCCGGATCGGCTGAGAACACGCGACAGAGGGGCGCGCCAGGCGCGATAGGCGCGATGGCTTCAAGCGCGTAGGCACCCAGAGCCCGCATGGCGAAGCCGGACGTGTCTCCGCCCGACACGGCGCCCCGCTTGATTCCCGACGTGCGCATGACCCGTCGGAGGACCTCCCCTAGACCGGCCCCCATGCGTCCGTTGACCTCGATGGAATCAAGCCCAGCCGTCGATAGCATTTCTCGGAATTTGACGACCGAGCCATCGGTAGGTCCGCGAGCCGTGGCGACGAGTGGCGATCTACCGGATGAAAGCGCGGCGAGCGCGCTTTTGACTGCGGACTCGATTTCAGCGTTCCACACTCGATTGTCCAAGCTGGCCGAGGCGTCGAGCGGGATCACCTCGAATCCATTCGCCGCCGCCCAGTCCGTCTGGGCAGCCGTCACGCCGGAGATCGACCCAGAGACCGCAACCATCTGGGATAGTTTGGAGGCTGGTTCCGGCTTAACCGGACGCTCCAATAGACCTGCGGCCTGCCAATGCGCCACGAGCGCATATTCAACGCCCTGTGAGCCAATCGCGAAGACGCCTTCACCACGATGGTTCCAGATCAAGCCCCCAACCCACTGCAGTGTCTCATCGTCGACAATGTCGAGCGACACGATCGAGCGCCCTTGCGCCAGTTCGGCCTCGAACCGAGCCTCGCCAGCGCCACTCTTCATGGCGACGAAATCAACAAGCCCAATCGGCCTCGCGGTCTGCTTCCTGACGTGCAGGCCGACGTCGGCCTCGTCCATCGGGGTGACGGGATGCCGCTGCATGACGGGATGGCGATCAAGGCGGAAGTTTTGTCCTCGATAGACAGCAAAGAGATTGCCGAAGGCCTGATAGCGTCCGATCGAGGGCGCCGCGACGACGAGCGGCTGCCAGTGTGCGGCGCGGGGTTCTTGGGTAAAAATGGGGACGCCGATATCAATGGCGCGGCCGATTGAACCCACCGTGGGAGAGGAGTCCAAAGTCGAACAGACCTTGTAGTGGTTGACCGGTGCCTTTAACTCAGCAAGCGCCTGAAAGGCGGCCGGCAAGTGAGCATCCATCCAGCTCGGAGACTGGGCACGAGCGACGCTTGCTACGCCGATGACGCGATAGTTCGAAAATCGCTGCAATTGCGCGTGGGTCGGGGCCTCGACGAACATGACGGCCGGAAGCCCGGCGAACGTCATAACCTCCATCACGGCCGAAGAGCCGGTGAAATCGTCGCCATAAAAGGCGAGCAACACGCCGTCGGGCAATCGGGCCGGATTGGTCATGCGGATGTCATCCGCAACGCGCCAGCCAGCGCCTCATGCGTTTCGGCGTAAAGCCCGGCCGGTATTCCTTCCGCCGCCGCCTCGAAAGCTTCGCGCAACGCGCGCACGCCTTCGGCCGGTCCGCCGGGGTGAGCCATGATGCCGCCGCCGGATGCGAAGATCAGGTCCGGGGAGCCTAAAGCTGCAAGTGTGCCGGCGGCTTGCCTGGCTGTCTGTCCCGACGAGAACACAGGCATTGCAGCGCAGGGTTTGTCATCGAACATTGGGCTGGAACAGGCTCGCGCCAATTCGATCACGCTTTCGTCAGGTTCGCTGAACTTGTTGGCCAGCCCATTGACGTGCATGTGGTCCGCCCCGGCGAGACGCCAGAACTTCTGCCAAGCGGTGTAAGACCAGCCGAGCGCGGGATGCCGTGAGAGATAGCCCCAGCCGTTCCTGTGCGCGTGAATCGGCAGGCGCGCATGGCGGCCGAGCGCGATCATGCCGGAGAGCCCGACCGAGTTGAGGCTCGCCATGACGCAGGTGCCCCCAAGACGTTCGACGAGATCGTGACGGCGACGCATCTCGTCGATCTCGCCAGTCAGGTTGAACGCGTACATGGTCTTATGACCGGTGCGGTCCGCGCGCCGCGCGATGACGCGCATGACCTCTGTCGCGCGGTCTTCGAACGGGCATCCCGGACCGTCCGATTGCAG
Organism: uncultured Alphaproteobacteria bacterium; assembly: GCA_963730555.1. Classification (GTDB taxonomy): domain Bacteria; phylum Pseudomonadota; class Alphaproteobacteria; order Rhizobiales; family Beijerinckiaceae; genus Roseiarcus. The sequence goes on from CAVSSS010000013.1 coordinate 11,290, forward strand.
TTCATCGTCCTTGATAAAATCGATGCCCGCCTGGCAAAGATTGTCGACGAGGGCGGCAGTCTCTTGCGGTGTAAAGCCGATCGAAGGCTTGACGATGGTGCCAATGAGCGGCAGTCCCTGCACACCGCTCAGCTTGCGCGTGCCTTCGACGCCAAACTTGGGTCCTGGATAGGCGGCCGCGAACGCCTGCGGCAAGCGGATGTCGAGGATACGCAGACCTGAGAACTGCTTAAGCTCGAAGAGATTGCCGGCGACGGTCGCCATGAGATTGGGCAACGACGGTCCGATATTCTCAAGCGGCCACGAAAGGGTTGCGCGGGCGGTGACGCGACGCGCATTGGCAGTCGGAACGCTCCAACCAGGAAGGCTGGCGTGTTCAACTTCGCCAACCACCTCGAGCCTCTCCACCCGGGCGGCCGACCGTGCCTTCCGTTCAGGGGTCTCGCCCGGCACTGGAAGGAAGGTGCCCGACGACTGCTCGCCCGCCATGACCTCTACGGCCTTCGCCGGATTGTGAGCGGTTTCAATAAGATAGTCCGCTTCAATGCGCTCGCTCACGTCGAAACCCCAAGGGACTGGGCGTGGCAGCCGCAGGCGTTGCTTCGGGTTGGATGCTCAGTATACCAGACTGCAAGTACGCGCATCGCTTTGATTGCTCTGAGACGGGTTCAGGAGCGAAAGTTCGCTTGATTGTAGAGGGTGTTCGCTCGGTTCAAATGGTCCGCGGTGAGGCGGGCGGCTTCGTCCGGTTCAGCACGCTCGATGGCGCCGAGGATCTGGCGATGTTCCGTCAAGGTGAGCTGCTCCAAGCCGGGTTTGCGGACAAGATCGAAGTGGAACTCGACAAGCCAAGCAAACAGCGCCTGGCTGAGACTCGCGAAGATCGGGTTGCCAGTGATGAGGGCGATGCGGTGGTGGAACCGGCCATCCGCTCGCAGGAACGCATTCGAATCGAGACGGGCTCCCTCCTGCTCGGCCAGGATCGCGTAGAGCTCGTCAATGTCGTCTGTCGTGCGCTTCCGTGCAGCGATTTGCGCCATCGTCATTTCGAAGGTCGCCCGCGCCTCTTTCAGGTGATCGAGCGTCGTTGGCGAATTAACCAGGACATGGCGCATCGTTTCGGTCATGCTCGAAACCAGGCGGTCGAATGACGGCGTCGCCATCCTTGGTCGCTCGCCGTGATTGATCTCGATCAGGCCCATACGCCGCAGGTTCTGCATGGCTTCGCGGATTGACGGACGACCCACGGCGTAGCTTTGCATGAGCTCGCGTTCAGATGGGAGAAAGTCACCCGGCCGGAGGTTTTCGGCTTGGATCACGGCAAGCAACCGGCTTTGCACGAGCTCCGCCAGCTTTGGCCGCGCAATCGGATCCCGCTTGGCCGTGCCATTTCGCTGCAGTTCCGCTCGATCGGGCAAATCCTGACTCTCCGCCGAACATGATCCAGACGCGTTCGACCGCGGGGCGTAAACCTCAAGCGCCGAGCCCCTCTGCGAGAGAGCTTCCGACGACTGCGTGCTTGTCAATACGATATCTGGTATACTATGCACATCAGTCGCCATCAAGGCCGACGCTTTTTCATCGGGAGGAGCATATGAAACTTGCCATCGCCGCCGTCGGCGCTGTGTCGCTGTTGGGATCGTTCGCGCCAGCTTCGGCCACGCCGCAGGCGCCTATTATTGCGCTTTCAAACGCTTACTATGGCAACACTTGGCGCCATCAGATGGTCGAAGCCTTCGAGGCCGCCGCCAAGCAGGCAAAGAGCGAAGGCAAAATCGCGGATTACATCGTCATGAATGGCGACGGCTCCGTCGCCCAGCAAAACAGCCAGATTGGTGAATTGATTCTCAAGAAGGTCGATGTTCTGTTGGTCGACGCTGCTTCCGAAACCGCGGTCAACAGCGTGATCGAAAAGGCGTGCAAGGCCGGGATTATCGTAATATCCTTCAACTCGATCGCGAATGCTCCGTGCAACTACCAGCTCAACTTCGACTTCAAAGGTTACAAGGCCCAGCAAGCGGAAGCCGTTTTCAAAATGCTGAACGGCAAAGGCAACGTCATCGTCGTGCGCGGGGTCAAAGGGTCGGCTCCCGACAACGACATGTATTCGGCGCAGGAATTTGTTCTCAAGAAAAATCCAGACATAAAAGTTGTCGCGACGGTCTACGGTCAGGCGACAGCGTCGGTTGCGCAATCGGCCATCGCCAATGTCCTTCCGAGCCTGCCGCATGTCGACGCGGTCCTCGGTCAAGGCGGCAGTGACGACGTCGGCATTTCCCAAGCCTTCACCCAATATGGCGGCGACTACGCCAATAAGATGCCGATCATCGAAGGCGGCGGAGGAACCGACTTCGTGAAGTGGTGGGCGGAGGAGAACAAGAAAAACGGCTATCAGACGATCTCGATGAACACGACGCCAGGGATCGGCGGCGCGGCGCTCTGGCTCGGGGTATCTTTGGTGGAGGGCGCAAAAGCCCCGAAGATGATGATCATGCCTGTTGCGACGGTCGACGCGAGCAACTTGGAAGAATATGCGAAGCTGCCAGGCGGGCAGATCATCAGCCCGACCTACTCGCTCGACTGGGTCAAACAGAACCTCCTGTCGAAGTGAGCTAAGGGTCCATGTGACAGTATCGGGCGCTTCCTAAAGGGGAGCGCCCGTCTCCGCGCCGGAGTCGGCCATTGTCGAATCCCAATGTCACGGCGCCGGCGTCGGTTCAATCGAGCGCGGTCGAGCGTCCGGCCTGTCTCGTCGAGTTGCAAGGAATAACCAAAGCCTTTGGACCGACCCTGGCCAACGCCGACATCGACTTCTCGGTCGCCAATTCCGACGTGATCGGACTTGTTGGCGGCAACGGCGCCGGCAAGTCAACGCTGATGCGAATCTTGTGCGGGATCACAGCGCCGACGTTAGGGCGTGTTCGATTCGACGGTGCCGAAGAATCGTTTCTCGCTTATGACGCCTCCGCCGCGCAAACGCGTGGCATCCGCCTGGTCCATCAAGAACTGTCTCTATGCTCTGCCCTTACCGTCGCGGAAAACTTTTTCATTGAGACCCCGGGGCATGTGAGCTTTCGCCTGAATTGGCGCGCCGTGTATCGGGAAATGTCGAGAGCCGCGCTGGACGCGGTCTTTCCCGGCAATGCGATTGCGGTGGACGCGCGGATCGACCGTCTCTCGATCGGCGAGAGGCAGATGGTCGAAATCGCGCGGGCTGCGGCCACGCCGAGGGTGCGTTTGATCGTGCTCGACGAACCAACGTCGTCGCTTGATCTCGAGCGTTCGCAGCAATTGCGAGACTATGTGCGAGCGCGAGCGCGTCAGGGACTCGCGTTCATTTTCATCAGCCACAAACTCCAGGAAATTGTCGACGTCGCCTCGCGCGTCGTTGTGCTGCGAAATGGTCGGGTCGCCTGGAAAGGCGCCGTCTCGAAGTCCTCGGTAGACGGGCTTGTCGGACTCATGGGGGGAGACGCCTCCGCCGTTCATCACAGGATTGATCGCGTCCGGGGCGGCGAAGACGAAGCAGTGCGCATAGGCCGCCGGTTTGTAGCGGACGGCGGGAGTATCAGCTTGCACCGCGGGGAGATTGTCGGTTTAGCGGGCCTCGAGGGCCATGGGCAAAAGGATCTATTGCGGGCCATCTACGAGGCAAAGGGGGGCTCGCGGTCAGGCGTCACGCGTTTCGCCCCGGCAAGCTTCGTTTCCGGCGACCGGCAGAAGGAGGGCGTTTTTTCGCTCTGGAACGTGCTCGCCAATATAGCAATCGGCCGGATAGCGCCGCGTGCTGCGCTTGGTCTTGTCTCCGACCAAAAGGAGCGCTTAGCGGCTATGCCGGCGGCCAAGAGCCTCAGGTTGGACATCAACCGTTTCAGCTCAGGCATTCTCGAGCTGAGCGGAGGCAATCAGCAAAAAGCGCTCGTGTCCCGGGCGGTCGCCGCCCTTAGCCCAATCGTCCTCTTGGACGACCCGACCCGCGGCGTCGATATCGCCACCAAGCAGGATTTTTATCGCCTTTGCAGCGAACTCGCGCGTGAGGGACGAACCCTCGTTTGGCACACAACTGAAGACCCCGAGCTGCTCGCCTGCGACCGTGTGTTGGTTTTCGCGAGGGGCCAGATTGTCCGTGAACTGAGCGGGGCTCAACTCACGGAAGAGGCGATCGTGGCCGCGTCCTTCTCGAGCCTTGGAGCGTCTGGCCAACGCAGCGAGGATCGACAGGTCGAATTTTCATTCGCACCGAGACTGGTTCGCGCGGCGCCGTTTATCGGCCTCGCGCTTGTGCTCTCCGTCATGATCGCGGCCAATCCTGCCGTCGCCTCCGTTTTCGGCCTCGATCTCCTGCTGATGCCCGCGCTGTCTCTCGTCTTGGTGACGGAAGCGCAGATGTTCGTTGTCGGGGGCAGCGAGATCGATCTTGGGGTCGGCGCGTTTGCAGGCCTTGTCAGCGTTCTCAGCGCGACGTGGCTCTACGATCAGGCGCTGCTGGGCGCAGCGGCCATCGTTGGCGCCCTCGTGGCATACGCGTTAGTCGGTGCGGTTATCCAAGGCCGCAAGATCCCGGCGATCGTCGTCACCCTTGGCGCCTCCTTCATTTGGGCTGGCCTTGGGTACTCGCTCCAGCCGACGCCTGGGGGGACAAGCCCCGAGTGGCTCACCGCCATGACCGGTTGGTCGTTCAGCCCGTACGTCCCCACATCGATCCTTCTGATTGCGGCGGTCGCGTTAATAGGAGCCTTGCTGGATCGCTCTCCGCTGGGCGTCATTCTTCGGGGCTTTGGATCGAACCCGACCGCGATGGGGGCTTCGGGCTGGCCCCCGATCCGGTTTGCGATGGTCCGCTATTTGATCGCGGGCGTATTCGCCGCCGCCGCCGGCCTATCACTGACGTCGATCAACGCTTCGAGCGACATCAATTCGGGCAATTCCTACACTTTGCTGAGCGTCGCTGCTGTCGTGATGGGAGGCTGCGCCCTCACGGGAGGAACCGTCGCGCCGAACGGCGCCGTTGTGGGCGCGGTGACTCTGGCGTTGATCGGCGCTTTGCTCGGCGCGCTCGGGGTCAGTAGCGATTTTAATGCGGCCGCCCAAGGCGCGGTGCTCATCGCGCTTCTGGCGATGCGCTATCTCGCGCGGAGCGAGGCTGAATGACGACGCTCAGCAAGTTCTTCAGTTGGGCGCAGTCGCATCGGTGGATTTGGTCGGCGCTGGCGGTTCTCCTTTTCTGGGGCGTTCTCTCCACCGTCACCAACCGGTTCAGCGTCGCAAGCTTGTCGGGAATCTTCCTGTCGGCGTCGTTCTTGACCGTGGCGGGTATCGGTCAGATGTTCGTGGTTACGACCGGCCGCGGCAACATCGATCTTTCGATTCCCTCCGTCCTCACGCTTAATGCCTATATCGCTCTGCTCACAGTGCAAGGCCAAGACGCAAATCTCGCGCTTGGCGTGCTTGCGGCTCTCGCCGTTGGACTGACCGTCGGCTTGTTCAACGCAGCGCTGGTCGTTCGTCTCAAGGTTCCTGCGATCATCGCGACCCTCGCGACGGGTTATGTTCTCGCGACAGCTACGCTGTTGGCAAACCGATCCATTCATGGGTTCGCAGTAAGCCCCTCTCTCAAATTCCTTGCTGCCGGACGGATCTCGGGCGCGCCAATCATGCTGCTCATTTGCGTCGCTCTGATCATCGCCACTGAATTCGTTCTGAGGAGGACGGTTTATGGGCGAACCTTGAGCGCAGTCGGCCAGAGCCGCGCCGCGGCGAGGCTCGCCGGCGTCGCTGTCGATCGCGTTATCACCATCGCTTTTGTGATCTCAGCAATGCTCGCGTCATTCCTAGGCTTGGTTCTCGGCGCCTATGTGGGCGGCGCCTTCCTCGAAATGGGCCAGCCGTATCTCCTCCAGTCGATAGCGGCCGTAGTGGTCGGCGGCACGCTTATCTTTGGCGGCTCCGCTACGGCGATCGGCGTTTTCTTCGCGAGCGTGTTGCTGATCTTACTGGTGACGCTCATGCAAATCATGCAATTGCCTCCGGGCTCGCAGGACATGCTGCAGGGCGTGGTGGTGATCCTCGTGCTCGCGCTCGCCGGCCGCGATGCGATTCGAACGACAATCACGCAGGGAGCCGGCATTCCCTATCCGTCTTCTCCGCAAGAGGGCGCTTCGCCGACCGGACGGGGTCCTAGATCGCGGCCGGGCTGAAGGCTGAGGCCGACCGCGAGGTGAGATCGACCGCCTATCAGCTCAAGGCCGCCCGCTTTCCGAACTATCGCGATCTCGCCGGCTTCGACTTCGCCAGCAGCGAGGTCAACGAAGCGCTCGCCCGTCAACTCCATTGCTGCGAGTTCCTGGAGGATGCGCACAACGTCTTCCTGGTCGGCGGCCCGGCACGGGCAAGACGCATCTCGCCACCGCGATCGGCGTCATCGAGCACCATCGCAAGCGCGTCCGCTTCTTCTCCACCGTCGAACTGGTCAACGCTCTTGAAAAAGAGGTAATGGGTCCATTTGAAATTTGGAACGCTTGACGCCCTCCGACATTCTATAGCCAAGACGCCGATAGCGTGCGAAAATGAAAGAATGCCAAAGCACCCCAAGCGCCCTCGCGATCCGGCCCAACTGGCCAAATTGGTCGTGGACATTGCCACGGGCGAAAGTGCTGATACACTATCGCCCAAATTGTCCGTTGGAGACCTTCGCGAGGCATCTCGACGGGGCGGCCTTAAGGGCGGGATGGCTCGCGCGGGGAAGCTGTCGGGTGAGCAAAGAACCGAGATCGCGAAAGGTGCCGCCAAAGCCAGATGGCGGAGCGGTCAGAGCGACTGAGGCCACCGATCCTACTCCCGCCCCACCTGATCTATACGCGTCAGACTTCGATTTCTTGCTAATCAATGGCGAGATGAGCGAGGCGATGTTCGGCACCGTTATGCGGACGGTCTCAAAATACAGGAGAAACAAGAAATTAGTCATCATCGTCGTAACTTACGGCGGGGTGGCCAATCCAACATACCGAACTGCCCGATACTTGCAGTCTGTATACGATGAGATTCACGCCTTCGTTCCATCCCTATGCAAAAGCGCTGGAACGTTAATGGTCACGGCGGCGCATACTTTAATTATCTCCCCATTTGGTGAGATAGGGCCGCTCGATGTTCAACTTATGCAAAAGGACGAAATACTTGGGCGTCGATCTGGCCTAACGACTAGGTCAGCGTTATCGGACCTGAAGGCTCATGCGTTTGATTTGTTTCAACATTTCATGATCGAAATTATCGGTAGCAGCCAAGGGGCCGTGTCATTCAGGTTAGCGTCAGATATCTCGGCAAGGACGACCGCCAGATTGATGTCAAAAATATATGAACAAGTGAACCCTGATGCGTTGGGGCAAGATTTTCGTGATCTTAACGTCGCTGAGAAATACGGCGAGCGGTTGAACATGAAATATCACAACCTAAAATCGGATGGGATCAAGAGACTTGTGTACGAGTATCCCTCGCACGATTTTGTTATCGATCTAGAAGAGGCGAGAGAGGTGTACGAGCGAGCATCGCTCCCCACACCGACCCTTGTTAACATTCTGAAGGCTCGCACCGGCGATCTGATGACGCCTAAAAGTGGCCCGCGCGTGCTGGTTGACATGTTAACCGGTGCGGGTATTTCCATGTCGATGGAGGCCAGTAATGCGACAAAATCTGGAACACAAACTGCCGCAAATGGTGCCCCCACTGCCCGGCGGACCGCAACCGGAAACTCCAACGGAGCGCAACGACCGGCGGGAAGCCCTGCTTAGGTATGGGAGTTTCATCTCAGATTATATCATTGGACGTCGCGACCGCCCCTCAAAGGCTGAGACGGATGATTCAGCGCTTGCCTCAGTCAAAAAGAGAGGGAAGGATTTCAAATAGACCCTTTTGATTGACACACAAGCATAAGGGGTCTATAAGGAGAGCATGAACAAGCTCTCCACGGAACAGCGCGCCAAAATCCTGCACCTGCTTTGCGAGGGCAATTCGGTCCGCGCCATCACGCGGCTTCTAAACGTCGGCAAGAATACCGTTCTCAATCTCTTGATTGATGCCGGAAAGGCTTGCGATGCCTACCACGACGAGCATGTGCGCGGCCTCAAGGCAAAGCGCATTCAATGCGACGAAGTATGGTCGTTCATCTATGCCAAGCAACGGAACGTTGCAGAGGCGAAGTCCGCGCCGGATGGGGCGGGAGACGCTTGGACGTGGACGGCTATTGACGCCGACAGCAAGCTCATCGCTTCGTACTTTGTCGGCGACCGTTCCGGGCAGTCCGCAATGGCTCTTATGGACGATTTGGCGGCGCGTCTTGCCAATCGCGTCCAACTGACCACGGATGGTCACAAGGCCTATCTGGAGGCCGTTGAGGGCGCGTTTGGTGCCGATATCGACTACGCCGTTCTTCACAAGATTTACGGATCAGTTCCCGAAAGCGCGAAGGGCCGTTATAGCCCTGCGGAGTGCATTGGCACTGAAAAACATCGGATCGAAGGCAAGCCGGAAAAGAAGCACGTTTCGACTTCATACGTGGAACGCAGCAATCTCACGATCCGGATGCAAAACCGCCGCTTCACGCGGCTTACGAATGGCTTCTCAAAGAAGCTCGAAAACCACGCTTACTCAGTGGCGCTGTTTGTCATGTTCTACAACTTCACGCGCATCCATAAGACGCTTCGGGTTACCCCCGCCATGGCGGCTGGCGTCACCAAGCATCTTTGGGACGTGAAGGATATCGTTGCGCTCGTTGAGGCCGCCGAGGCTCAGCCTGCGAAGCGTGGACCTTACAAGAAGCGAGCCGCTGTCTGAGCGCAGGCCTTCCGCGCGAACACATTCAATTGGGGCTCGCGCGGAGAGTCAAACTCAGGAGCATTGCGGACTCCGTTCTCAGGCCGATACCAAATTAAAGCCCACTCGGGTAAATTTCAAGCAGATTTTCAAATGGACCCATTACCGAAAAAGAGAAGCTTCAGGGCAAACCAGGACAGATCGCCACCCGGCTCACCCACTCCGATCTCATCATCCTCGACGAGCTTGGCTATCTGCCGTTCAGTGCCTCCCGCGGAGCCTTGCTATTCCATCTGCTAAGCAAGCTCTATGAGCGCGCCAGCGTCATCATCACCACCAATTTCAGCTTCGGCGAGGGGACCGATAAATTAACTGGGGTGGGACGAATGTTAGCAATTGCCGATGCAGGAAACGCCTACTCCAAGGAGAACGGCGATGCGTTGCAAGATCACGATCGAGGGTATCGACGAATTCGGCGGCTGCGAGGCCGCGGAGATGGTGATTGAAAAAGAATTCAGCCGATTGGCGAAGGGGGAGATCGGCTTGACGCTCTCCGATGGCAAGACGATCATGGCCTGCCTGCAGCAGCTTGTAGTCAAACAACAATGTGAGGCCTACGGGCACCGTCAGGTTAAGCACGCGCTGAGCTGATGAAGGCGATTTTCTGAGAGCCGAGCGTCACGCAGTGGCGGCAGTCTTGGAAATCTCGCTCCAGACCGCAAAGGCTCGCTCGCGCGAAGCGCGGCGGAAGTCAGCAGGGACGGATTCGGGATAAGGGATGATCGCCGATTTCAGAAGCCTCTTCATGAGCCGCTGCGCCGCGCGGGTGTCTCTTCGACGTTGGACCAGGACGTCGAGAACGATGCCGTTCTGATCGACGGCGCGCCAGAGCCAGTGTGGCTCGCCGGCGATCGAGATGACGACCTCATCAATATGCCATTTGTCGCCGCGAGCAGGCGCGCGCTGGGCGGATCTGATCGGCGAATGCCCTGCCGAACTTCTTCCCCCACTGGCGCACGGTCTCGTAGGTCACGCAAATCCCGCGCGTCGCCAGCATTTCCTCGACCATGCGAAGGCTCAGGGGAAACCGGAAATAGAGCCAAACCGCATGGCTGATGACCTCCGGAGGAAAGCGATGGCGCTGGTAGAGAGGGTCGCGGGCTGTCGGCATGGCGGCCGTATAGCTGCGCGGCCGCGCTTTAATCGTTAACCTGACGGTGCCGATAAAGGACATTATCATATATTGCGTTGCTTCTCCGGCAGGACGCTATGCGAGCGATCACGAGGCCCCTATCGCGTAAATCTGCGCCACAGCGTCAGCCGCGTGTGGTCCGGTCAGCGTCATACGCTCGGCGTCTTTTTTATGACGTGAAGTGAAGGAATTGGCTGCAGTTCGTTGCGAATCGCACCCGCATCCCATAGGGAGGTGGCGCGAATCGCTGGCGCGAGAACACGTTCAAGACTCACGATGATGGGAAGGTTCTGATGGCGAAGGTTGCTCGGAAAGCTGCGGTGAGGAAGGCTCCGAAGGCTGCTTCCCCGGCGATCAAGCCAGTCAAGCAGGCCCTGACCAAATCGGCGCTGATCAATCTCATCGCGGAAGAGAACGAAATCCCGCGGAAGACCGCCGCCGGCGTCTATGCGACGCTGGAGAACCTGTTCCTCGGCTCGGTCCATCCGCGTGGCGTTGGCGAATTCGTTCTGCCCGGCCTTCTCAAGGTCGGCCTGCGCAAGGTCCCGGCGCGACGGGCCGGCACACTCGTTCGCAATCCGGCGACCGGCGAAATGGTCAAGGCCGCCGCCAAGCCCGCCAGCGTCCGCGTGAAGATCCGTGCACTGTCGAAGCTGAAGACGGCGGCGGGTTCCTAAGCCGCGCCCGCTTTCGCCTGATGGGCTGAAGGGAGGATACTTCCGCCAGATGCCGGATTGCGAGCTCGGGACGAGCAAGGGCTCGCACTTAGTGCTGGACAACAAGGATGGGGGTTCGCCTCTAAGGGCGCCTCGTGGTCGCAATTGCGCGATTGCGTCCTCTATGTGCTCTCCTCAAGGAGGGCCGGCATGAGCGTTGCGTTCGTCAGGGAAGAGAGCGCAGCAGCCGCGCAAGAGGTGAGCTTGCCTCCGCGGGTGATTTACGCGCATCCCAACCTTGTGACCCAATCCGGTCTCCGGGCGCTCGAGCGGGCCCTCGCCGACAGCCAGAAGGGCTCAAAACCACGCGGGCGATAGAGGACGCCAACGAGCGCCGGCTGGCTCTGGAATTGGCCGCGCGGGAGGTACGCTACTTCGCGGAACGAGTCGCGAGCAGGGTTCTGCAGCCGGAGCCCGCGACCGCGACGGCGGTCGTGTTCGGCTCCCGGGTCACAATTCTGCGCGACGATGGTCGCCGCCAAACGTTCCGAATTGTCGGCGAAGACGAGGCGGATCCTCGCGACGGATCGATCGCCTATGTGTCCCGGTTTGCCCATCAGCTCATTGGAAAGCAGGTCGGTGAGGCGGTGGAGATGGACGGCCGCGAAATCGAGATTGTCGCAGTCGAATAGAAAACTGATTGCCGCCGGGCGCCAAGTTAGGCGATCGATGCTTCTGGAAGAGGCCCCGGGCCGCCGCGCTTCTTAAGTCCTGTTGGAATACGCTCAGGGCATCCATCGGGCGAGGATCGCCTGATGCTCGCCTGACAGATCGAGCAGGTTCAGCCATCGATTGACGTAGGCCACGAAGATCGGATCGCGCGGCTTCCAGTAGGCGAGTTCCGAATGGTCGAACGGCGCGTTCGGATGGACGGGGCACGGACGCCGGGATGCAGTTTCGCCTGCACTCTTGTTTCGACGGCGTCCGTGATCATCAGATCCGCTCTGCCCTAAACGAGCGCGTCGAAGATCGTGGCGTTGTCGCTCCGCGGGACGATCGTCGCTTTCTGTAGATGAGCCCGGTCGAAGTGCTCGTAGGTTCCTCCCGGATTGACGATGACGCGCACGCCGGGCTGATCGATCGTCGCGATCGTTCCGTATTTCGGTTCGTCTCCGCAATGGGTGATCGGCGTCTTGCCGCTTGAAAGGACGGCGTTTGAGAACAACCCTATTTTCTGGCGATCGAGAGTCATGGTGATCCCACCCATCGAGATTTCGAAGCTGTTCGCCTCCAGATCGGATTTGAGGGTGGACCGAGTCGTCTTCACGATATCCAGCTTCACGCCGAGCGATTGCGCAAGGCTCATCGCCACGTCGGCTGCGGTGCGCTGGAATACGGTGAGTTCGCGCGTCTGTCGCGCGATCATTGGTATGACCTGTAACCCTGAGGGTTCTGGTGCGAAGCGTGGGTGTGGCGATATTCGGCGGCAGATTAGCCCGCGATGAACCCGGCCAAGCATGTTGAACGTTGATGATCTTTTCAAAAGCCGCCATTTCGACCGGGAGATCATCGTGCTCTGCGTGCGCTGGTATCTGCGGTACAAACTCAGCTTTCGTGATCTCGTGGAGATGATGGCGAGCGCGGGCTTTCGCTGGCGCACACGACGATCATGCGGTGGATCCAACGCTATGCGCCTGAATTCGAAAACCGCTGGAACCGCTTTGCTCGCCCGGTGGGCCAGTCCTGGCGCATCGACGAAACCTACGTCAAAATCAAGGGTCGCTGGACCTATCTCTATCGTGCCGTCGACAAAGAGGGAAAGACCGTCGATGTTCTGCTTCGCGCCAAGCGAGACGTCACCGCGGCCAAGGTGTTCTTCCGACGGGCTTTCAAGGGCCAGGGGCGACTGCCGCATAAGATCACGCTCGATGGCTATCGGGCCTCTCATCGCGCGGCCAGTGAGGTTCTCGGCGAGCATCCCGAGGGAAATCGATGCGAGATCCGATCCTCAAAATATTTGAATAATCTGATCGAACAGGATCACCGATCGATCAAGCTGCGGCTCGGTCCGATGCTTGGCTTCAAGCGTTTTCGGAGAGCTGCAACGACGATCGCCGGCATCGAACTCATGCACCGGATCAGAAAGGGTCAGTTCAAACTCGGCAAACTTCGCGTCAAAAACAAAACCGCGCCTGAGATCTGGGATGCAGTGCTTGGCGCGTGATCCGCGTCAGGCTCCCGAGCGCTTTCTTGCGCCGATCTGCAGCATTTGCACCGCAGTCCTGCGCTGGACCTCGCCTAAAACGCCGCCTGCGAACTCGCTGATCGCTTACACGTGCAGTTTGGCGTTTATGGGGATCCCTCCAAGGCAAGCGCAAAACTCGGAATATTGGGCGTCGATGCAATAGTCTTTCAAACGGTAGCCGCCATAAAGTCTGCTGTATCACGACGTTAACGCGGGCGGCCTCTGTCGACTCGCCTAAGACAAGCAAGAGCCGACCGTGGCGAGATTTCGTCCGCTTCTTGCGAATTGTCGTCTGGCGGCACCGGTGGAAGGATCGACAACCCGGGCGCGTGTACCGCTTTTAGTTTCGATTTGCATAGAGCTTCTTCAGCTGGATTTGAGAAGAAAGATCGAAGGGATGACCAGAAGCAGCCCGATTCCCTGGGTCCTTGAAGGCCTCTCCCGCAGAACGGTAGTGGCCAAGAGGATCGTTGCAACGGGATAGAGCGAAGCGACGGCCGAGGTTTCGGCTAGCCTTCCCGTGGCGAATGCCATCATCAGCAGCAGGTTTGCCGTTCCATCAAAAAGACCGGCCCCGACGGCGATGCCAATGGAGCGCGGGTGCAACACCTTGCCCGGGCGCCTCAGCGCGACCGCGGCCGTCGCCACAAACGCGGTAGCGCGGACGAACAGTACGCCCCAAGTGCCTCCGCCGGCCGCGTCGACCCTATCTAGACCGATGTAGAACAGGGCCAGGCCGAGCCCAGCACCGATTGCGATCACGACAAGCGAATGGTTCCGGATGCTGTTGCGCCAGGGGCCACTGGGGCCCGACAGAAGAGTGGCGCTGAGGCCAGCGGATGCTACTCCCATGATCGGATGGGTGGTCACGGCCTTGCCCGTCAAGATGTCCACGACAGCTGGCACGGCGATCGCGACGACGGCAGTGATCGGCGCGATCTCTGTCATCTGTCCCTCAGACAGTGCGCGATAGAGAAGCGAAACGCCGATAGCGTATCCGACACCGGCGGACAGGCACCACGCCAGCGGAAGCGGAGCGATGAAACCGCTCTGCAACGACGCAGCCAGCCCTAGCACCAGAAAGCCGGCTCCAAGCGCCACCGCCACGACCTGCCGCCAATCCGCGCCCCGAGCGGCGACACCGCCGAGAAAATCACCAACACCAAAAGCGGCGGCGGCCATGCTTGCGGCCGTGAAACTCATGCGCTGACCAGAGCGGAATGAAACGCCCCCGAATGTTGAAGTACGTCTTCCCGCCACACCGGTTCGGCCTTGCGCGGCGCCGCCGGCGCCATATGGCGCATGCGGGCGAACTGCAGCCGCATCGCCGCGCGGGCCGCAAGCAGCGGCTCGACAATTTGCGCCAGCTCCGCAAGAAGTCGCCAACATCTTCCACATCCCTTATCCTAACTCCGTCCCTGCTGACTTCCGCCGCGCTTCGCGCGAGCAAGCCTTTGCGGCTTGGCGCGAGATCTCAAAGACGGGCGCTACGGCCTAACCTCGCCTCTCAGAAGAATCGGCCTCCTTCGGCTCGGCGTTCGCTCAAGTTGACGATGCCAGCGCTGCGCATATCTGCGCAGGCCGGCGTGATGCTGAGCGGCGACAGGCAGCGGATTGACGGCCTTCTCGGCGACCATGGCCTCAACCGAGGGCTGCGCCTCGACGAGCCTGCGCCAACCGACCTTGGCGTGCAGCATCTCGTTTGCGTCGCCGTTATTAGCGTTGGCCTCCATCAGGACGCGCAGCGTGTCGCGGAAGAGCCGCAACGCCGCCGTCGTCTCTTTACGGCTGCTCTTGTGGCGCTCTTCGCACGCTGCCACGGTGCGGGCGAAGAGACGACCGATCTGCTTGCAGGACATACGGATGGCCTCGTCCGTCAGCCGTTCCTGCAGATTGATGAGATAGGCGAGAAGCGTGGCACGCCGGCGATCGGCGCCAAAATCCTCGGCGAGCCAAGCAGGCGCGGCGTCGCCCTCGCGCACAATCTGCTTCCAGCGCTCGGTATGAACCGTCTGCCGGCATGCTGGGTCAATCGCCAAGCCGTGCAGAAAATCGAGGCGATCGAGAAGGCCGTTGAGATTGGCGGCGCTTGGAGAATCCGACCAAGCGCCAAGCCAGCCAAATCGCGTTTGGCGGATCGCCGAATCGAACGCCAACAGCGCGTCGAGCGCCGCCAATTGCGCGGGCGGCCGCCCATTCAATATCGCCTGAAGAGCGCGCTTGCGCGCAATGGCGCGCCCCGCGCGGCCGATCCGATCCATGCGCTCCGCCGAGGGCAGCAAGACGCCTCGATCGCGAAAGCTGTTAATGATGGCTTCGCCGATGGGTAGGCCCTTGTCGGTCGCCGTCGCGGCATCGATTGCAGCCAGGAGCGCAAACCGTCGGTCTTCGAGCGCCGCCGCGCGCAAAGACAAATAGCCTTGGACCTCAATTAGATGTTCGCGACGTGTCTCGTCGCGCCGGGCATAGTCAGCAAAAGCAGCCGGGCTGACTCCGAGTTGGTCGCCGAGAAAGTGAAGCAAAGCCGACGGGATCTCGTTGAGCGCGAGTGACCGTCCCGGAAATCGCATCAGGCAGATTTGCACGGCGAAGCCCAACTGATTGCGATGGCCGCGTTTAGAGAGGATCAAGTCCAAGTCTTCGCCACTCAGCGAGGCGTAGCGGATCAGGGTTCTTTCGTCGGTTGGAGCCGCTAGCAACGACGTCCATTGGTCAGCGCTTAATAGGGGTCGGTAAGCCACGACACGACTCCCGGCTAGACAGCGAATCCCTGCGATTGTCACCGTAGCGTGAAATTTGGCCAGGGTGTTCCGGCGATCGTCCACAGTGTTGATCGAAAGCCTATCCAAGGCACGATCCGAGCCTTCCGAGATATGCGGATCTTCTGCTGCGTTCCCTTTTTGTCCAAGTTAGCGTACGCCGTGGCGCCAATCTTGTCGTGTCCCCGGCACTGGGACCTCGCTGCCGGCCTGGGCGACGCGCGAAATGTTCGGCGCCCCGATGGTGAGCCGCCTTTTTGGCTTTCGCGCCGCCCAGGCCGTCGACAAGCACCCGAGGTCAAAAGCGCTTTGCATTTGGACGGAGTTGGCTGAACTCCTTCTCGGCAAGAAGCCGGGACGCTGGCCGAGTCGGTCCGTTTGGGTTTTCTTGGCTGGTGGCTGTTTCGCCGCGAAAACCCCAATTTATGGCTATTAGATTTCCTTGGATACTCTCGTCCGAATCGAGACTTATCAATGGGTTGTACGGATTTTGCGGGAAGAATTTTTCGCGTCGCTTTCCGGTGGCGTTAGCAGCGCCGGAACAGGAGCGGCGCGCCCAGCGGTCTTGGCCTTGCGGAAGGGCAGGACTGTTCATGGGGCACGGTTAACTCAGTTTCTGATTATCTGCAATGAATTGTCGTCCGAGCCGTCCCTCGGCCGCGTCAATCCAAAAGCAACTCGGTCTAACGGCAACCGCTTGTCGGTCATCGCGGTTTTGAATCCCCTCCGCTCAACCAGAGGTCCTGTTTTTACCGCTTGTCAACGTGGAATTCCGTTTGATTCCTCGCGGCCGATTCGGACTGCTTCACGCCGCCGAACAGCGCACGCAGGAAATGCTTGGAGACCTTGTTGATCCAGATGAGCCCGGCTTCGACTGTCAGCGTCTGGCAGACAGCGCCGCTCTCTCGCGGACAACGGCCCGAACTTCAGATCGCGGCGCCTCTCATACAATGAAATCCGGCCTGTTCCGAGAGCAAACCGAGCTCAACGCCCTATCTGATTTCCCTCGACCAACCCTTGACCCGTTGGCCCGGGAGGCTTGGGAGCGGCGCCCTGCTTGCCCTCGCGGCTTTTCTCGATCTGATGGCTCAGCTTGGCAATCGACGCACGAATGCCTTGCCCACCTTCCAGGAAGCGCCCGAGCTCGAGCCCCAGCTGCTGATTGATCGCCCCCGTGAGCGTGACGAGCGCGTCCCCGGCCCCCCCACCGATGGCGCCGCGCACATCGTCGATCTGGCGGGCCGCCAGCTCGAGCGCATCTACGTTATTGCGGAAGCGCTCCGCCCGCTCTCGCTCCTGACCAATCGCCTCCTGCGAAGTTGCGAATGACACAACGGCGGTGCCGATCGCCCCGAGCGCCGCGATCGCGAGCAGCCAGGGTCCACCCACGGCGCCCACCATGCCGCCCGCGGCGATGCCGACAGAAGCGACGCCGGTGGCAAAGGCCGCCAATCGCAGCCAATGCCCTGCAGCCGCCTCATGGCGCTTGCCGCGCTCGGCGAAGTAGTTGAGTTGATCTTGAAGCAGGTGCGTCGCGACGAGGTCGAGCGCAGCGCTCTGAGTCGCCGAGTCGGCTGTCGCGGCGTGGGCCACGAGCCGATCGAAATACTCGCCGCGCAGCTGTTCCGCGCGGGCTCGACTTTGCATCCAGTGACGCGCCAGGTCGCCGGCGTTCAATTCATAGAGAAGCGCCGCCGCATAGCCACCGACCAGGAGTCCAAAGAAACCGAGCGCCGCCAGTACCCATGAGACGCCTTGATCGAACCGTGGATCGACCTGTTTTTGTAGCCACGGCTGGAGCACGCCCACTGCAAGGATAAGCGCACCAATGCTTGCGGTCGCCAGCACCGCCCCATTGAGACGTGTCGCGACCAAGGAGAATCGGCTCTGCTCCTCAATCGCGCGCTGGTCCTCCCGTTCATAAGCAGCCACAATGTTCGTGGCTTCCCGGCCTCGCAGAATGGCGCCCAAGGGCACAGAGAGACCGGCAAAGCTATCGATCACCTCCCTCGAAAGCGGGAATCCTCGCTCCTTGGCTGCACCATCGCCCCTTGCCTTCGTCACCGCGCCGCCCTCCTCCGCTGACCTAAATTCGTTTCTGGGATCGCACTTTCGTTGAACTTAAGGCTCTCTTGGTGGGCGCCCAATTCATCTGAGTACATCGACCATAGATTGCAACGCTCGACGGGATCGACGTTCGCCGGCGAAAGTGCGGATTCGTCTGGCATGATGCGGATTAGCGATCGATCATGCGCGAAAAGCTTGGGCGTGGGGCGCCGGGTTGGCAGATCGGGTCGGCGATCTTCACGCCGTAACGCACCGAAAGATTCGTCGTGTCGTGATCGCCGACCGTCTTGCATGCGGTCGCGAAGATGTCGGGGTCGACTTGCGGTGTCGGCGATATGCGTCCCGTCATGTCGTCGGAGGCGGTCAAGACCCGCGCGCCGTCGGGGCTGAGCGCGGCGCTGTGGACGGCACCCAGGTGCAAGATGGGATCGCCGATCGGCGCCCCGGTCGCCGCGTCCCACACCCGCGCCGTACCGTCGGCGGAGGCGGTGACAACCCGGCTGCCGCCGGAGCTGAATGCGGCGCTGTTGACGCTATCGTCATGCTGCAACGGGACGCTTATCAGGGTCCCGTCGGCCGCATCCCAAATTCGCGCGCTATCGTCGGAGGACGCAGTCACGACGCGCGCGCCGTCGGGGCTGAACGACGCGTTGTAGACCAACCCTGCGTGTTGCAAGGGCTTGCCGATTGGCGCGCCGGTCGCAGCATCCCAAATCCGTGCGGTCTTGTCTTGCGATGCGGTAACCACCCGCTTGCCGTCGGAACTGAAAGACGCGTCGTAGACCTGCCCGTCGTGCTGCAAGGGTTTGCCGACCGGCGCGCCGGTCGCCGCATCCCACACCCGGGCTGTGTCGTCGTCAGAGGCGGTCACCACGCGCACGCCGTCGGGGCTGAAAGTCGCCGAGTTGACGGTCTCGTCGTGCTGCAAGGGCTGGCCGATCGGCGCCCCGGTCGCCGCGTCCCACACCCGCGCTGTGCTGTCGGAGGACGCGGTCACCACGCGCGCGCCATCGGGGCTGAAGGCGGCGCTATAGACGAAACCTGCGTGCCGTAAGGGCGGACCGATCGGCGCGCCGGTCGCCGCATCCCACACCTGCGCGGTCTTGTCCTGGGATGCAGTCACCACCCGGGAGCCGTCAGGGCTGAACGACGCGTCATACACTAAGCCTTTGTGGCGCAGGGGCTGGCCGATCGGCGCTCCGGTAATCCCGTCCCATATCCGCGCGCTCATGTCGGCGGAGGCGGTTACCACCCGCTTGCCGTCGTGGCTGAACGCGGCCAACAGCACGCGGTCTTTGTGCTGCAATTCCTTGCCATAAACGGCATTCCACACGCGTGCGGTCTTGTCTTCTGAAGCGGTCACCACCTGCCCCCCGCGCGGGCCGAACGCCGCGCTGAGGACGGCGTCGTCATGCTGCAACGGCTTGCCAACCGGCGTCCCAGTCGCCGCGTCCCACACACGGGCAGTGTTGTCATCGGAAGCTGTCACCACCCGGGAGCCGTCGGGGCTGAACGATGCGCTGTTGACCGACTCGCGGTGCCGCATTGGGTCGGCAACTGGCTTCCCGGTCGCCGCGTCCCACACCCGCGCTGTGTTGTCGGAGGACGCGGTCACGATCCGCTTGCCGTCGGGACTGAACTCCGCATCGTAGACCGAATTGTCGTGATGTATGGGAGCGCCGATCGGCGCCCCGGTCGCCGCATCCCAGACCCGCGCGGTGTTGTCCGCGGACGCGGTCACGACCCGCGCTCCATCCGGGCTGAACACGGCGCTGTAGACGCGGCCGTCGTGCTGCAACGCTTTGCCGAGCGGCGCGCCGGTCGCCACGTCCCACAAGCGTGCGGTGTGGTCGCGGGATGCGGTCACGACCCACTTGCCGTCCGGGCTGAACGACGCGCTGTACACTCCGCCAGCGTGCCGCAAGGGCTGCCCGATCGGCGCCCCGGTCGCCGCGTCCCATACCCGCGCGGTACGATCGTCCGATGCCGTCACCACCCACTTGCCGTCCGGGCTGAACGACGCGCTGTTCACCGTGCCACCGTGCCGGAGCGGTTCGCCGATCTGGGCCCCGGTCGCCGCATCCCATATCCGCGCGGTCTTGTCCGCGGACGCGGTGACGACTCGTCCGCCATCGGGGCTGAACGCCGCTCCGAAAACATCGCCCTGATGCCGCAAGGGCTTGCCGATCGGCGCTCCGGTCACCGAGTCCCACACCTGCGCGGTCCAGTCCGCGGACGCGGTGACTACCCATCCGCCATCGGGGCTGAACGCGGCATGGAAAACCTTGTCGTCATGACGCAGGGGTGGCGAGATCGGGAGCAACCCCGCCAGAGCCTGCGCCAGCGCTTCAATCGTTTGGGGGAGCATAGGCCGCTGGTCGGCCGCTGAGCGTGGCCAGGCGGCAAGCGCCAGCTTCAAGGCGTCGGCATAACGGCCCTGAAGCCTTGCCGCCTGCGACAGAGCGGTCAGCGCCCGTGACTCGTTCGCAACCGCCATGCTTTGCGCGGCGCGCTCCCTCAGGAAGGCCCAACCGGCGGCGCACGCCGTGATCACGGCCACGAGGGCGAGCGCGCCGCTTGCCAACGCCGCCAGGCGCATGCGGCGCGCGTATCGGGCCTGCCCCTTCGCTTTCTCCTGTTGGGCGGCGAGATCGCGTTCGCGCCGCTGCTGCCGTTCCGTCCGCTCGGCCTCTCGCGCCTCATTGCTCTCAGTCAGAAAGCCCATCGCAGTTGCGAAGCCGGGATGGTAGCGCGAGGCCCAGGCCTCGTTCGGCTGGTTCTGGTCGCGCCAGTCCAGCGCCAATTGCAATTCGGGATCGCGCCACAGACTTGCGGCGCCTGTGGCGTGCAGGGCCGCAGTCTCGGCTAGCCGACGGTACCTCCCCGCCGACTGGGCTTCCTCATCCGCCCAGGCATTGAGCCGCTGCCATACCCGGATCAAGCTCTCGTGCGAAATGTCGACCACCGTCTCCGCGCCGAGCTCTTCGCCGGCCGGAGGCATCAGGAAGGAACGACTGGGATCGCGGAACGCGTTGATCACCTCAGTGACCTCCGGTTCCGTCGCGTCGGCCAGGGCGCAGAGGATGCGAAGGGCGGTCGGACGCCTTACGCCGCGCGGATCGGTCGCCTTGTCGGTGAGCGCTTTGAACAGTTTCTCGCAGATCTTGTGCGCTCGCGCGCCGCCGAGATCCGAATAAGCCTGCTCGGCATGCTGATCCAGAGCATGGGCCATCGCGCCGACAGCCTCATAATTAGGCAGGTCCAACGCTCCCAGGCAACCCTCGTCTCGCCAGCGCGCCCACGTGCGGTTCAGTGCGTGCTGGAGGATCGACAGTTGGTCCGGGTTGTCGCCGACGTCGCTGACCAGCCTGGTCAGCAAAGTCGGCGTCATCTCCGCGTCCAACACCCTGACGGGACCTTCGATGGCGGCGCGGCGCTCGTCGCGGGTCATCCGCGGGACCAGGTACTGTCCCGCGTTGATCGCCTCCGCCAAGCCGGGAAACCGGGTGCAGTCGCCCAAAAAGTCCGAGCGCATCGTCAGGACGACGAAGATTGGGCGCGTTAGTTGCTTGACCTCAAGCAGCAGCTTCACGAAAGCGGCGGCTTCTTCAATCGGGCGTTTGTCGCCCTCGCGTTGGGCGGCCTCCAACTGCCGGTAGCGAAACAGTTCTTCGAACTGATCCACGACCACGAGCAGGTTGACGCCCGCGTCCAATCGCGCCTGCTCGAACACATCGATCAGTCCCAGCTTGCTCATGCGCAAGGTGGTTTCGATGATTTCGGCCAGGGGCAGGCCTTCCGCCCCATCCTGGGGGAACAGCACTCCGCCTTTCGCCAGAGCGCGGGCAAATGCTCGAATAGGGTGATTGCCAGGCTGGAACTGCGCCATGCGCCAGGCTGTCCCGGCGCGGGCCATCAGGCCTCGACGGAGGGCCGGCCGCAGGCCGCAGTTCACAAGCGAAGACTTGCCGCTGCCGGAAGTTCCCACGACGGCGAGAAAATGCGTGTCGGCCAGCTTGTCGACCATGGCGTCGACTTGGTTTTCTCGGCCGAAGAACAAGTATTCCTCAGCCTCCCGGAAGGGCCGCAAGCCCGGAAACGGGTTCGTCCACACAATGGGAGCTGTGTGGTTCATGCGGCCGTTGGGGGCTCGGTTGTTCGCTGCAGGAACTCGGTCATCGCTCGCTCGGCAAGGTCGTCCAATCCGTCGATCAGGCCGGGTTCCTCCATGTCGATCAAGTCTTGCTTGTCGGCTGTTCTCGGCTCGGCCAGGTAAGTGAAAATTGGCGGAGGCGATTTGCCGCCCCGGTAGCCCGCCATTTTTCTCAGTTCATTGTCGATCGCACGTTTCCATGCCGCGTCGCCGGCGCCGTAAAACACGAACACGACATCGCAATCGGCCAAGTTTTGCTGGTTGGCCTTCCGAACCTCGGACGCGTCGCCCTCGAAGGCCGGGAGGGCGACATCGAGCCCCAATCGCCTGCACAACTTGCGCACGGGGACGCTAGCCTTGCGGTCCTTCTCGTCACAAATGAAGTAAACACGCCTCGCGCTTTCTCGAGCGGAAGGCTCCACGCCGGCGCCGGCGCATCGCCGGCGCTCCGGTCCCGGCTGCTCGATCTTCCTCAAGGTTGCGTGGATCGCTGTTCTCAGCTCCTCGATATCTCCCGCAATCAGGTCCGCGCCAAACAGGGCTTGAGCGTCGTGAGGAAGCGCCTCGATGACCGCCCGCTGGAGCGGGTTCGTCGAGGTCGTACCCTGCGGCAGCCAGATCAGGCGCTTGAGTTTGCCGCTTCTGCACCGGGCAGCCGCCAACTCGTTCTGGAGTATGCCGACTGATTTGGCACTGGGACCATCGGGGACGGCGCTGTAATTCTGGCCCACAAGATGGATCGAGACCGCGCAGCGCGCGAGCAGCGCCTCCACCGCCGCGACGTACTCAGCTTCATCCGTCGGCAATCGCCTGTCCGGGAGGACAGGATAGCCGAGGCGCTTGAGCTCTCCTTCGATCAATTCCCTCTGGGGCTTTCGGTCGTAGCTGCATTCGGCGAGATACACGCCCGGCATGATCGGCGCCGGCGGCTCCCTATGACCGCTCTCGTCGTTGCTCGCGCTTCCCTGCGTCTGCAATGTCATGAGCAATTGCGCAATGTCTTGCGCGAGCACTGCAACCTTCTGTTTGTAGAGCTGAGAATATTCCAATCCGTAGTCCGGATCCAATTCGAGCGGCGCGCCGTCCTTGTAAGCGAAAAACTCAAAGCCGAGCAGACCTTTCATCTGCGCGGGCAGCCCGCCGACCCTCTGGTCGTCAACCGGCGTCTTGATCACCTTGAATACGCGCGACTTGTTGCCGACAGTCAGCCCTCCCGTGCGTTCCGCGGTTTCACAGAACTCCCGTGCCTCGCGCGTGCACCATTCGGAATTGAGGTAGCGGGGCGTTATGACGGATAGCAGAACGGCGGACTGGTTGAACTGAGCGAAGATCTCGCTCGAAAAGACATCATTGCCCGTAAGCTTCTCATCTCTCCAAATCTTCACCTCGCGGCCCATGCGCATGCTCAAGATGGCCTTCAGGGTCCCGTGAAACCGGGTGACCCACCCCTTTTGTCCTGGGTCTAGGGGCTGATCATCGATGTGGGCGTAGCTGATGAAGAGGCTTTGCTCGAAATTCATGGCGGCCTGCAGAATCGAATGGCGACGGTCCCACCTCCCCCCGCCGCCGTCAATGGCGGAAGACTGCGATCGGTTCTTGATTGCGCCGGGGAGGACCGGACCGGAACTGCTGCGCCCTAGCCCGTTGAAAAAGTGGGAAAGTGCTTGGATTGCGTTTCAACCTCGGCGATACTTGCACCGCCCCCAAAACCTTCGGCGATTCAGGGCGACCGGCG
Organism: uncultured Alphaproteobacteria bacterium; assembly: GCA_963730555.1. Classification (GTDB taxonomy): domain Bacteria; phylum Pseudomonadota; class Alphaproteobacteria; order Rhizobiales; family Beijerinckiaceae; genus Roseiarcus. The sequence goes on from CAVSSS010000013.1 coordinate 34,902, forward strand.
CCAACTTCAAGAGCTTTGCGAAGCCGGCCAGGAATTCCACCATGGATGAGGAGGTCCAAGTGGGGAATGAATCAGATACGCTGATTTCAGGATCTGTCGGCCGTGGAGGCGCCAATCAAAAAGACGACGTGCTGATCGTCCAGTTTTTATTCAATTTGATCTCGCGGCCAAAGTTCGTATCTGAGACGGGCGCATGCAATGACGAACTGATTAACAGAATTCACGAGTTTCAGCTGACGCACGTCGGATCCAAGAGTGCAGACAGCAGGATCGATCCTCGGGGGAGAACACTTGCAATGCTGCTGGACCTGGCGGCAAGCCCGGGCTTGTCGGAGCGTCCGGATTTGGTGGAAAGGGTCGAGAAATTTATGGGTCTTGCCCGTAACGCTAGATTGCGGAAACGGGCCGAACCTCAAAAGACCGCCGCGCCCAGTGGCGGGGTCGGCAAACTCACCGAGGCGGATTTTGCGGCTGCGGCCGAGGCGCTCAAGCCCGGCGTGCAATTGGCGATGATCCGGGCCTTCGCCGAGGTCGAGTCCGGCGGCAAGAGCGGGTTCGGCCCCTCCGGGCTGCCTATCATCGCCTACGAAGGTCATATTTTTAGGAAGTATACGAATCACAAATATGACAAATCGCATCCTTTGCTCTCCTATCCGTACAAGAGGAAGGCGGGCCCCGAGTGGAAGGCCAATAACAAGAACCAAACCGCGGCATGGAAGACGCTACACGCGGCGATGGACTTGGATCATGGGGCGGCCCTGAAGGCGTGCTCCTGGGGCATGTTTCAAATCATGGGCTTCAATTACGAAACGTGTGGCTTTGCCAATGTTGATGATTTTGTCGTGAAAATGAAAGCAGGCGAACCAGGTCAGCTCAACGCTTTCGTCGGGTTTTGCCTGAAGACGCGCGGATTGCGCAAGGCTCTGGCGGACAAGAACTTTGTCGCCTGCGCGACCATTTACAACGGGAGTGACTACGGGGATTACGACAAAAGAATCGAAAGAGCTTTCAAAAAGCACGGTGGAAAATAACTTGAATATGCGAAACGGGCATGTTTGCTTGGCTACGTTCGCCGTTCTTGCCGCCGCATGTTGTTGTGTTGAACAGGCAATTTCCGAGACGCAACTGGCGTCTGGGATTTACGAAGGTTTGATGCTGGCGGTCGATCGGAACGGCGTCGTTTCTGGCTACTATCAAGAGAATCAAGGCAGCGGTGTAACGAAAACGTGTTCGTTTTACCTTTCAGGGCAAGAAAAAGGCGAGCGGGCGGATCTCCTGACGTGGAATGTCGAAACTTTTCCCGGATCGCTTGAGGCGGCGGAACACGGCGTCGTTTTGCGCGTCGAAAAAGGACGAGACCATCCGGGATGCGGCTCCGTTTTGTCGCCGCTGATATCGCAGGGTTTGTTGCTGGATCGCGTCGCCGTCGCGAACTGGACTTCGTTGCGCCGCGTGACCGCGACGAGGACGTTTCTTTTTCCGAAGCCCGACCCGAACGCGAAAAGCAGGACCTATGTGGTTATGGGTGATCTTGTTGGCGTTCTTTTCCGAAGCGGCGACTGGTCCAGGGTGGAATACGTCAACGGCCAGACGCGGGTCGACGGGTGGATTCGCACGGCTGACGCGGTCGAGCTTCAGCCCCCGTGATAGGTCATGAAGGTGAAGGCGATCCGGATGTTCAAGCTCATCAAATAAGCGCCAAGACTTAGATGTTTGACCCCGCGCTTTGCTGGTGCAAGCCGTCCATCCCATCACGGTAATTCACGCGGCGACAAGGATTGCTTGGAGGGCGAGCATACGGACCGCGCTGGATAGTTTGGATCTTCACCAGGCGACCCGCACACCGACCTTGCCGCCGGCGCCGAATAGGTCCTTGCCGCCCTGAAGGTCGGCCTGGACGAACGAGGTCACGCCATTGCCGTGATCAAAGTTCACCGTGAGAATTCCCTCCGCCCGCAGCAGCCCTTGATCCGCGAGGATCTGGGGGTTCGGCGCGCTGGGGAGCACTCCGCCGGTCACCAGGACGTCATCGTAGAGGAGGCCGGTCGCCACAATCGAGATTCCGAGTCCGTTCCAAGCGCCCTCGAATCCCAAACGCGCGCCGCCTTGCAACCGCAATAGGGCGCCGTCGGCGAGACCGAATTGGTTCGCGCCGGAGGCGTAGCGCGAAATTATATATTCGAACCCGGCGGTCGGCTCGACCCAAGTCGCTGCGCCCGTCGGAATTCGGTAATTCACATTGCCGACAACGGTGTAGTCGTCAAGTCGCGTCGATCCCGAACCGGAAAACGGCGCCGTGGTCGGGGGGAAGCCGAACAGCCGATTGGACTGGAAACCGAGGAGATCTGTGAAGGCGAGATTTAGGGAGTAGAATTCGGCCTTGAAAGCAAGATCGGTCGAAAAGCCTCGGTTGAAATAGCTCACATAGACCCCTGTTGCGGGCCCGGATAGCTGAGCGTTGAAGGTCGAGTAGCCGTTCGGCGTTGTTGGGACGGATGAAATGCTCGAAGTCTTGAGCGAGACGTGCGAGGACTCATACCCGATCAGGATCCCGCCGATCAGCCCGTCTCCGGCCGACCTCACGTTGCGGAGCGAGTAGTCGGCTCCGCCCAACATTCCGCCGGTCCAGGTCGTGCTGTTGGCGCCGAGCGCGAGATCAGAAAACTCCCCGAGACCCGGGCTCTGCCCGGATCGCCGCTCGTACTCGCCGTAGCCCTGCGCCCAAACCGCCCAGCGCGGCGGGTCCGGGGCCGGCGGCTGCGCAGCGGCCAGGCTCAGCGACGCAGCCATGGCGAGCAGCGAAGGCGGCATCGCCGCTGCGATCGCATCCGGCGGGTCCGCCGCGAAGCGAGAGGCGGCGGCCGGCACACATTCGCCGGCAACCCTCGTATACCCGCCGGGACAACTCTGCTGCTCGGTGGCGCGCCGCTCGGAAACCGACGCCATGGCGGTCCTGGTGGCCTGCTGGGTCGACGATTCCGAGAGCTCGCCAAGCGATTGACTGGCGAGCGCCGCGTTGGAATAGGCCCCGGTGATGCCGTTGGCGCATGAACTCGCCTGGAAGAGGATGCCCGCCTGGCCTGGAAAGCTCGTCGGGCAAAGCGCGCTTTGGGCGTGCGCCGGATAGCCTGCGAGGATGCCAGTCAGCAACATGATTGCCGCCGACAGGCCCCGAGCGCGTAAAAGACACATCCCGCCACCAGATTTGGTCCGGAACCTCCATCGTAGCGTGTCGACCCGCGCAAGTCTGTGGCTATTCGATGCAGGCAATCGGATTTTCCGCGCCCGATCCCCAGAACGCCGCGACGCAACCGCTCACGGCGCATTCAGCGTCCGGGCGATCCGAAAGCCGAGCAGGTTGTCGCGGAATCCGAGCGAGGGGGCTAGGCGAGCGGCCGAGCGCAGGTGGACCGGGGTGTTCTGCCAAGAACCGCCGCGCACAATCCGGTTCTTGCAGTCGCGCCCGGCGATCGCGGCCGAACCGTCGGCCGGCGCGTCCTGATAATTTTCGCTCAAACAATCCTCGACCCATTCCCAAACATTGCCGACCATGTCGAACAGGCCGAAGCTGTTGGCGGCGAACGAACCGACCGGCGCCGTCTGCTTGTTGTCCCAACGGCTGCCGCATTCCTTGCAATTGGCGTTGTCCTGGCCGATTTCGTCGCCCCACGGGTAGGCCGTCGTCGACCCCGCGCGCGTCGCGTATTCGTATTCGGCCTCGGTGAGCAGCCGATAGGGTTTTCCCGTGATCTTGGATAGCCATGCCGCGTAACGCATGGCGTCGTCCCAGGTCACGTTAATCACCGGCTGCCGGCCGCGCCCCCATCCGCTGTCCGTGATGCCTCGCGGGCAATCGCCGTAGTCGACGCAGGCGTCCCATTCGTCGAACGTCAACACGAACTCCGACACGGCGAAGCGTCTGGCGATCGTGACCGGATGCTGCGGCTGTTCCGAGGGCTGATGGCCGGGCTCGGTCGCCGGCGATCCCATGACGAAAGACCCGGCCGGCAATGCAACCATCTGCGGGCAATAATCCTTTACCCGTTCAGCCGAACATTCCCTGAAGACATCTTTGGGCCGGAGCGCGCGTTCAGCCGCCGGCTCGAGCACGAACCGCCAGACATATGCGGCCGCGAAGGGACGGTCGATCGCCCACCAGCGCCATTGCTCCGCGATGTGCGCCTGATTGATCCAACCTATGAGGCCGGCGATGACGCCCACCAGCAGAACATAGGTGACGGCCTGCAGGCGACGCCGTCTGCTCTTCGCGGCCGACTCGGCCTCTCCGCATGCAGCAAGGTAGTCTCGGTCCGTCGGTTCAAGGTTGGCGGCCAGGTCCAGCCGCGCTGTCAGCCGCTCCGCCGCCGCCAGACGATCGGTCACGTGCGCGAGCCATGCCGCGTCGCGGCCGTTGGCGGCCCAGTCGCGGCTCGCGCGCTTGACGCCCCCCAGTACGGCGAGCAGCCCGGCGTCCTCGGCGAGCCAACCTTGCAGCAGGCTCAATTGCCGCAGCAGCGCCTCATGCGCCGGCTCGATCGTAGCTTCGCCAGTCGCCGTGTCCACATCGGTCGCGAGCAGCCGCTGCTCGACGAGGTGCTGGATCAGGGGCCTCGCTTCGGCGGGAATTTCCGACAGCCTGGCGACGCGACGGCGTGGCGCGCTGGTGTCGGGATCGATGCCGGCCAACCACGGAATGAGTCCGCGGCGGAGCAGGTTCAGCCGCGCGAGCCGGTCCTTGGGCACCGCCGCGTCCGCGTCGGCCGCCTTGAGCGCTCGCTCCAGCGCCGCCTCGATGGAGCCTTTCACCCGGCCGAGTTCGTCGTAGTGGGCAAGTTTGAGATGACCCCCGGCCTGATACTCGTCATAGAGCCGTTCCATCGTGAAGGCGAGCAGCGGCAAGGAATCCTTGCCGCCGCCGGCCTCGATGTCGGCGAGCAGGGCGTCGATCAGAGCGTCGTCTACTTCAAACGCGCGCGCACTCCCTTCGAGCCGTTGGGCGGGTCCCTTCACCACCTCGGCATAGGATCCCTTCGGCATCGTCGGCAGGCTGAGCATTTCCTGACGTAGGCCCTCCAACTCGCTGGCCAGTTGCAGGCGCTCGTAGTTGTCCGAACGGATGGTGAAAACGGCGATGATCTCGGGCGCCTCCTCCAGCAAGAGACCGCGCAGCAGGGCGAGAAAGGCCTGGGCGTCGCCCTGCGCTTCCGTCTGAAACAGCTCCTCCGCCTGGTCGACGCAAACGATCAGCGCAGGCGGGGCGGCTCCGCCGTCGTCGCTCGAAACCGGCTTCGCCTCATCGGCGAGCCGTCGCAGGAGCGGCGCAAGCGCCGCCGCTCCGCCTTGGACGAGTCTACGCAATTCGGCCCGCGCCACGGCGATCCGGGCGGCCGCGAAGGCTCGCTCCAGCGCCGAAAGCAGGCCGGTCTCGCCGAACATCGCGGCGCGGTCCGGACGGATGATCGGCAACGGCAAGAATTCCCGGTCGTCGCGCGCGAGGCGCGGCAACAGGCCGGCCCGCAGGAACGACGACTTGCCGGCGCCGGACGCGCCGAGAATGACGAGAAGTCGCGGGGAAGCCCCTTTGCGCAGACCACGCAGGCGATCAAGCGCCTCCACGATCGGCGCGTCGCGGCCGAAGAAGATGCCCGCGTCCTCGGCCTCGAGCGGGCGCAGGCCGCGGTAGGGCGGCCGGTTCGGATCGCTCGGCGGGGGCCAGTCGAAGTGCTTGGCATGGAGGCCGGCTTCCCCCAACCCCAATTTAAGTCGCTGCAACCCCTCTGCCGAAAAGGTGACATACGCCTCCTCCTGCGTCACCGGGAGAATCACCTGCAGCATCACGTGATCGCGGCCGGCGGCGAGCCGGGCGATCTGCCAGGTCCCCGCGAGTTCCGCCGGCAATTCGGCGACGGGCAAATCCTCGATCATCAATCCAAACAGGCGTTTGTTCAGGCGGTGCGCCAAATGGAATTCCTTCCGGCACCAACTCGAGCCAAGCCATGCTTTCGAAACGAGGAACAGCACCGCCACGCAGCGAAGCGCAGCTTCGTTGAGCGAGCGCTCCCAGCGCGCGCCCGCCGCGATGCCGCGCTGCGGGTCGATGTCGAGGAAAATTTCGTCCTTCCAGCCGTTGGTCGCCAGCCAGTCGCGCAAGGCGACAGCCTCGGCAATGTTTTCGCTCGAATGGCTCAGAAAAATTCGCGACACGCCTCGACCGTCCCGCTGGCTGCGACGCTGCAATCGAGTGACAGCTTCGGCTCTGTGCTTTTAGACGGTCTCGACTTGGAGTTCGGCCTCGAACGTGACCGGCCAATTCGCAGCCGATTGCGTAACGCGGTTGGCGTTGTCACACAACCTTGACCCGAAGGCGACCTTCAAGATGAGCCCTGAACCGGGCGGGAAGGGAGAGAAGGCGGACTTCGGCCGAAGGCGTCGGCCGTTGGTCCGCCGCCAAGGCAGATATGTTCGCCGGCGTTGGATGAAGGGCCGCCATTTCAGGTGGGATTCTTCCGGTCCGGCGGGACAACGCCCCCTATCCTGACGCCTCCTTCGATGGACGAGGGGTGAAAAGAAACAGCCGCCTGACGTCCCCGGGCGTCGAACGCCGTCCAAAGGCGACCGCCAGGCGTGCTACACTTTTGTTGTTTGCCTTCTTGCAGGTTCGTCGGGATTGCTCCCGCCATCCAACGAAGGTCGGTCGTGATGCACTCAGCCGCAGGTCGGCGAAAACGCGCCGTCGTCATCGGTGGATCGATCGGCGGTCTGTTCGCGGGGCTGTTCCTTCGCAAGGTCGGCTGGGACGTATCGATCCACGAGCGCGCCGGCGAGGAACTCGGCTCGCGCGGCGCGGGCATCGCCACCCACGACGAACTGCACGAAGCGCTCGCTCTCGCGACCGAGCAGGACGGCTAGATCGGCGTCGCGGTCGAAGGCCGCATCGTGCTGGCGCGGAACGGCGATGTGGTCTGCGAGGTCGCGCGTCCGCAGGTGCTGGCGTCGTGGGATCGCATTTGGCGGCGCCTGCGTCTGCGGGCCGACGATGTCTACCACCACGGCAGCGCGCTGGCCTCGGTCGAACAAGACGAGCAGCGTGTCGTCGCGCGTTTCGACGACGGCGGCGAAGTCGCCGCCGATCTTTTGGTCGCAGCCGACGGCATCCAGTCCACGGTGCGGCGGCAATTGATGCCTGCCGTCGAGCCGCGCTATGCCGGCTATGTGGCCTCCGCGGGCTGGCGGGCATGGGCGAGCTGTCCAGGAAGACCCGCGATTTGCTGCGGAACAGGTTCGCTTTCTGCCTGCCGGACCGCGAACAGGCGTTGGGCTATCCGGTCGATGGGGATCCGCGCTCAGGGGGCCGCTATAATTGTGTCTGGTACCGCCCCGCCGATCCGGGGAAGGATCTGCCGCGCCTCCTGACCGGCGCCGACGGCCGTCAATATTCCATCGCGGTTCCGCCGGACCGGCTGCATCCCGACGTGCTCGTGCGGATGAGGGCCGACGCTACCAGGCTGCTGGCGCCGCCTTTCGCCGAGGTGATGACGAAAGCGCGCCAGCCCCTGTTGCAGGCGATCGTCGACGTGGAGACCCCGGCCATGATTGTCGGCCGCGTCGCCATGCTCGGCGATGCGGCCTTCGTGGCGCGGCCGCACGTCGGCATGGGCACGACCCAAGCGGCGGGCGATGCGCGAGCCCTGGCCGACCACCTGGCGCTCCAAGACGATATCGATGCCGCACTGGCGGCCTACGGAGCGGAGCGGCTGGCCTATGGCCAGCGTGTCGTCCGCCGCGGCAGACATCTCGGAGCCTATCTGCAGGCGCAAATCGCCTCCGAGGAGGAGCAGCGGCAAGCGCAACATTTCCGCAAGCCAGAGGTGGTGATGACCGAAACCGCCTCGATGCACGGTCTGGAGAACTGGTAAAACAACGTGGCGAGCACAGTCGATTCGCGCCCGTTTCCAGGCCAGTTTCCTTCTGAGACGTCCTCGCGCCGCGCTCGCCCCTGAGCAGAGCCGCCCTTTGAGACAGGCCCTGTGAGCAACCGCGAACCGCGAGAAGGTCTTCGCCTGAAGGCGTGAGCGTCGCCCCGATCAAGCGACGGCGACGCCCTCGATCTCGATCTTCCAGGCGGGGTTGGCGAGGCCGCCGACGATCAGAGTGCTCGCGGGCTTGCGATCGCCAAGCGCTTTGCTGCGCGCCTCGCGGGCAGCGGCGACATCGCCGCCATTCGGCAGAATGGTGGTGATTTTGACGAGGTTGTCCAAGGTCATTCCGGCGGCCTTCAACTGCGCTTCGAGATTTTGCCAAGCAAGGCGGCTTTGCTCGACGATGTCGTCGGGGATTGCGCCGTCCATCGTCTGGCCGATCTGGCCGCTGATATACAACGTCCGGGCGGCCCCGGAGACTTCGATTGCCTGCGTGTAGGGGGCCACAGGACGATACGCGTCAGGCGCGTTGAGGTCGCGGCGCTGCATCGGGCTCTCCTCTGCTTGTTTGGCTCCAAACCCGTGGGCGCCGGATGCTACCTCCGTCCTTCCGCTGCAGGCAACAACGCTAAAGGAAGAGAACGGGGATGAAAGCCAAGCCAAAGCTTCTAGTCGACCGAATTCTCGCCGCTCGATCCCCCGCCCACGAGCGCTGACTGGGCAAGATCTCGCTTTCGTTTCGGCAACCGGAAGGCTAGCGTCGAGGAATACGACGATCGCAGGTCGGCCAACGCAAAGCCGAGCGGGGAGGAGAGGGTTATGTTGAAATTGTCGACATTCGGGACCGCGTTGGCCGCGGTGCTGCTCGCATGTCCCGCTCACGCGGACGACAATACCGTCACCATTGGCATGATCCTGCCGATGACCGGCCAGCAGGCGTCGACCGGCAAGCAGGAGCGCGCCGGCGCTGAGCTTTACATGCACCAGCATGGCGACACCGTCGCCGGTAAGAAGATTGTCCTCGAGGTCAAGGACGACACCGGCGCGGCGGACGTCTCCAAGCGGCTCGCGGAAGAGCTGATCGGCAACGACCACGCTAAGGTGCTGATGGGGTTCGGGCTCACGCCGCTCGCGCTGGCTACGGCGCCCGTAGCCACGGAAGCGAAGGTCCCCGAGATCGTCAGCGCCGCCGCGACCGCAATGATCACCGAGAAGTCGCCCTATATCGTGCGCACCTCGTTCACGCTTCCCCAAGCCTCGACGCCGATGGCCGACTGGACAGCCAAGAATGGGATCAAGAAGGTCGTCACCATCGTCGCCGACTACGGACCAGGAATCGACGCTGAGAAATGGTTCTCCGACACGTTCGAGAAGGACGGCGGAACGATCACGCAAAAGATTCGCGTGCCGCTCAAGAACCCGGACTTCGCGCCCTTCCTGCAAAGGGTGAAGGACGATGCGCCCGATGCGGTGTTTGTGTTCGTGCCATCCGGTCAGGGCGCGATCTTCATGAAGGAATTCGTCGAGCGTGGCCTCGACAAGTCGGGGATCAAGCTGATCGGCACCGGCGACGTGACCGACGACGACCTGCTCGCCGACATCGGCGATCCGGCGCTCGGCGCGGTGACGACGCACCACTATTCGGCGGCGCACAACTCGCCCGAGAACAAAGCGTTCGTCGAGGCGTTCGAGAAGGCCAACAACGGCATGCGGCCGAATTTCATGGCGGTCGGCGCCTATGACGGCATGGCGCTCATCTATCAGGCGTTGGAGAAGACCAAAGGAGATGCAAACGGCGACGCGCTGTTGGCGGCGATGAAAGGCATGAGCTGGACGAGCCCACGAGGGCCAGTATCGATCGATCCGGAAACGCGCGACATCGTGCAGAACATCTACGTCCGCAAGGTCCAGAAGAAGGATGGCGCGCTTTACAATGTCGAGTTCGCGACCATCCGCAACGTGAAGGACCCGTATAAGGCCGCCAAGCATTGAACGTCGGGAGCGCCGCAAGAGGATGAGCGGCTGAGGCCCCCGATGCTGACCATCCTGCTCGATGGCTTGGCCTATGGCATGCTGCTGTTCGTGCTGGCGAGCGGGCTCTCGGTGACGCTGGGGTTGATGAACTTCATCAACCTCGCCCACGGCGCCTTCGCAATGATCGGCGGCTACGTGACGGCGCTGCTCATGAATCGCGCCGGCGTCCCATTTCTAGCCACCCTGCCCGCGGCGTTCGTCATCCCAGCAATTCTCGGCGTCGGACTCGAACGCACGCTTTATCGGCGGCTTTACGGCGCAAGCCCGCTCGATCAGGTTTTATTCACGATTGGCCTTGTGCTGATGGCAATGCCGATCGCCGCATATATCATCGGCGACGAGCCGCAACAGGTTCATTTGCCGAGCTGGCTTGGCGACCGTATCGAGATCGGCGGCGTCGGCATCGGCGTCTATCGGCTGTTCATCATCTTCGTATGCGGCGCGATCGCTGCGGCGTTGCAAATGTTCCTGATCAAGACCCGCTTCGGCGCCCAACTCAGGGCGGCTGTCGACGACCCGCGCGTCGCGCAGGGTCTGGGGATCAATGTCGGGCGCATTTTCGTCATCGCCTTCGCGGTCGGCAGCGGACTTGCCGGCCTGGGCGGAGCGCTTGCCGCCGATGTCGTCGGCGGAATCGACCCTTCGTTCCCAGTGAAATTCCTGGTGACTTTCCTCATCGTCGTCACCATCGGCGGCTCGAACGGGATCATGGGCGCGCTGATCGGCTCGCTCCTGCTCGGGGTCTTGGATGTCGCGGGCAAATACTACGCACCCTCGATCGGAGCCTTCATCATCTACGGCGTGATGGTCATCACCCTCATCGTGCGTCCGCAAGGACTGTTTGCGCGCGGCGACGGGAGATGACCGCTCCCGTCGAAACCGCGAGGATGGACCGCCTTGCCGCGCATCTGCATCGGCGCGCGCGCTGGCGGTGGCCGGAATTCGTCTTCTGGCTTGCGGTGCTGGCCCTGATCTTCGCCTTGCCGTCGCGCGCGGGGATCATCAACGAAGCGCTCATCGCCGGCCTGTTTGCCTTGTCGCTCGACCTCATTCTCGGATTGGCCGGAATCGTCTCGCTTGGACACGCAGCGTTCCTTGGCCTAGGCGCCTACGCCGCGGCCATTCTCGCAGGCAACGGCTTCGCCGACCCCCTCCTCGGGCTCGCCTCCGGCGCCATCGTCGCCGCCCTCGTCGGCCTCCTGACCGGGCCGCTCCTGCTTCGCGGCGGCGATCTGACTCGGCTCATGGTGACGCTCGGCGTCTCGCTCATGCTGGGGGAGCTCGCAAACCGCAACGGCTGGCTCACCGGCGGGGCGGACGGGCTCAATTTCTCGATGGCGCCGGTGCTCGGCCTGTTCCCGATCGGCTTCACCGGGCAGCGCAATGCCGCGCTCTACAGCTTCGCGGTCCTGCTCATTTTGTTCGCGATCGCGCGCCGCCTTGCGCACTCGCCGTTTGGACTGGCGCTGGCCGCGATCCGGGAAAATCGCCTGCGCGCTTCCGCGCTTGGCGTCGACGCCAGCCGACGCATCGTTGCAATCTATACCATTGCCGCCGCTTACGCAGGCGCTGCCGGCGCGCTGCTGGCGCAGACAACGCAGATCGTGTCGCTCGACCTGTTCGACTTCCATCGATCGGCCGACGTCATGCTGATGCTGATCATCGGCGGCGCGGGATATCTCTACGGGGGGCTTATCGGCGCAGCGGCGTTCATCGTGCTGAGGGACGTGATTTCCGCGGCGACGCCCGAATACTGGGAATTCTGGATCGGGCTCGCTTTGGTCATCCTCGTGCTGGCCGGCCGCGAGCGAATTGCGGCGGCGCCCCGGCGCCTCATCGCCCTCGTCGCGCCGCGCGCAACGCGTCGAGGCGTGGCGTGAGCGCTCCGGCGCTGGAAGCGCGCGGCCTCATACGTCATTTCGGCGCGCTCGTCGCGACCGACGATGTGTCATTCGCGGTTCAGCCTGGCGCGAGGCAAGCGCTGATCGGGCCGAACGGCGCCGGCAAGACCACGCTGATCAATCTCCTCACGGGGGTTCTCAAGCCGACTGCCGGCCAGGTCTGGCTAGCCGGGCGGGAGGTCACGCATCTCGCGTCAAGCGCGCGCGTGCGGATGGGTCTATCGCGCACGTTCCAGATCAATCAGCTTTTCCCTGATCTCACGCCCGCAGAGTCGCTTGCGCTCGCGATCTCGGAGCGCAACGGCTCCGGCGCTGACTTCTGGCGGGTTGCAGGCGGCCGGCCGGAAACTGTCGCTGAAATCGAAAGCCTGCTCACGCGCTTCGGCCTCGAGTCCGACTTCGACCGGCCCACGCACAAGCTTCCGTACGGCAAGCAGCGGCTCCTGGAGATCGCCCTCGCGCTGGCGACGCGTCCGCGAGTGCTGCTGCTCGACGAACCCGCCGCGGGCGTGCCGGAGGAAGAGCGGCAGGACATCCTCGCCGCCCTCGCCGCTCTGCCTTCCGACGTCGCGATCCTCTTGATCGAGCACGACATGGACCTCGTATTCAATTTCGCGCAGCGTATTTCGGTGCTGGTTGCGGGGAAGCTTCTGACCGAAGGCGCGCCGGAGGCGATAGCCGCGGACGAGCGCGTCCGCGCTGTCTATCTCGGCGAAGACGGGCATGGCTGAGCTCCTGCGGGTCGAAGGTTTAAGCGCAGGTTATGGCGAGGCGCAGGTCATCCACGGCGTCTGTTTTGCTCTCGAGGAGGGCCAGTCGCTGGCGCTGCTCGGACGCAACGGCGTCGGCAAGACGACCCTTGTCGATTCACTGATCGGCGTCACCACGCGCTTTGGTGGCCGGATCGCGCTCGGCGGCGAGGATATCACACCTCTCTCGCCTTATCTGCGCGCGCGGCGCGGCATCGGCTGGACACCCCAAGAGCGCAACATATTTCGCTCGCTGACCGTCGAAGAGAACCTGACCGCGGTCGCGATTCCCGGACCTGGACGGTCAAGCGCGTATACGCGCTCTTTCCCGCGCCTCGAGGAGCGGCGCCAAGCCATGGGCCGGCAATTGTCCGGCGGGGAGCAGCAGATGCTCGCCATCGGCCGCGCGCTGGTCCTCAACCCGCGCCTCTTGCTGCTCGACGAGCCAACGGAGGGACTGGCGGCGATCATCGTCGACGAATTGCTGGCCGCTTTGCGCGAACTCATCCGCTCGGGCCTGTCGATGATCATCGTCGAACAGAAGCCGAAGAAGATCTTGCCTTTCACGGATCAGGCGATCATGCTCGATCGTGGCGCGATCGCCCATGCCGCGCCGAGCGCCGACCTCCTCGCAGATCCAACCGCGCTCGACGCGCATCTCACAGCGAAGAAAGCGAGACGGTCAGACCGGCAGAGCCCCATTGCGACGGCTGATCCAACGACGATGGCGCGCCAATCCGAATGAGCCGCAAGAAGCCCAGCGAGGCATCCGCCGTTCTTGCCGTTTCGCTCCTGGGCGCCCGCTCCGGCACCTGTGAGCAGCATCGCGTGACAGATCGGGCCGTGTACCGGCCGCCGCGTTACAGACGTAACCGAATAGCCAATTCCTGAAATCCTTCCGTAGCGGGGCTCGCTCACCGTCTCGGTGCACGGCCGATCCGAAATTGCCGTGGCCCGAGATCACGCAGAGGAGTTGCTTGCAATGACGAAATCATTTCAAGCTGTCTTATTGACCGCCGTCGCCTCCGGCGCGGTGTGCGCAGGCGCCGGTCCCGCCCGGGCGGCGACTTATGTGCAGACCGACCTGGTTTCCGACCTCTCGGCCCTCGGCGCTGAAGTTACGGATCCCAATCTGAAGAACTCTTGGGGTCTCTCGTTCCAACCCGGCGGCCCGGTTTGGGTTTCGGATCAGGGGACCCAGAACGTGACCCTTTATGGGGTGACTGGCGCGACCGTAACCAAGGAGAGCCTCACGGTGGCCGTTCCGCCAACCGGCGTCGGCGTCGGCCCGACCGGCCAGGTCGCCAACACCAACACTTCAGCGTTCGACGTCAGCGGCACGGGCAAATCCGCCCTCTTCATCTTCGCCAACTTGAACGGGTCGATTTCCGCCTGGAACGGCTCCGCGGGGACCACAGCGGTCACCGAAACGACTGCGTCGGGCGGGGCCTACACCGGGCTCGCCATGAACCAGGCCAGCACCATGCTCTACGCCGCCAACGCCGCGGGGAGCGGCAGCGTCAACGTCTTCAACAGCGCCTTTGCGCCGGTGAGCCTCCCCGCCGGAGCGTTCGCGACTCCGGCTGCGATCAAGACCGCGGGGCTTGTGCCGCTCGACGTCAAGGACATCAACGGCAAGGTCTATGTGACCTATGCGCCGGCTGGTCATGCCGCTGAGACAAGCGCCGTCAAGGGAATGGGGGCGTTGGCGGTTTTCACCGAGGGCGGGACGCTGGAGAGCAGCTCGTTTGTCGGCGACCAACTCGCTTCGCCCTGGGGCCTCGCGCTCGCTCCTTCGAACTGGGGCCAATTCGGTGGCGACCTGCTGGTTGGCAATTTCGCTTTCGGCGATAGCGTCATCGACGCTCTCAACCCCACGACCTTCGCGCTCGAAGGCACGATCGCGATCAACGACGGCGGCCAATCGCCGGGGGGCCTCTGGACGCTCGCGTTCGGTGGCGGAGGCGCCGACGGAAACCCGGACACATTGTTCATCACCGACGGCCTCAACGGAGAAACAGATGGCCTCCTAGCGTCGATAACCGCCGTTCCCGAACCGTCGACCTGGGCCATGACGCTGCTCGGATTTGGCGGGCTTGGGCTCTTCGCCACGCGCCGCGGGCCGTCGCTAACGGCTAAAGGCCGGAAAAGGAATGTCGTTGACCGGAGCGGCCGTCATCGAACGCAAGGCCGGCCTCATCCACCACGAATTGGTCACCATGCACCCTTTAGGCCCGGTGCTCTCGCTGTCCGGCCAACTCCGCGCGCTCGTCAATAGTGAACTCGGCGAAGATTCTCCTCCTCTGAAAGAAGCGCTTCATCTCAGTAACGTTCGACTTGCGCGGCGAAGACATATCCGACGCCTCGCTCCGTCTGGATGATCTGCGGTGCGCTAGGATCCTGCTCGAGCCGACGACGAAGGCGCAGAATCTGCACATCGATGCTGCGATCGAACGCGTCTTCGTGGACTCGAGTCGCTTGCAGAAGGTGCTCTCTGCTAAGCGGCCGCTGCGGGGCGTCGAGGAAGGCGACAAGCAGCGCGTACTCGCCTTTGGTCAAGGCAACATCCGCGCCATTCGGATCAGTGAGCTTTCGGGTACGCAGATTGAGCCGCCAGCCAGAAAACCGATAGCCGCCGCGTTCTGGCTCGCGAGCGGCCGACGCGCGCGCTCTATCGAGCCTCCGGATGATCGCCCGCACCCGCGCAAGAAGCTCGCGCAGGTTAAAGGGCTTCGTCACATAATCGTCGGCGCCGAGCTCAAGCCCGACAACGCGGTCGATCTCGTCCCGGCGGTGGCCCGTGACGATAATGACCGGCACATCAGATCTCGACCGAAGCTCCCTCAGAACGTCGAGCCCGTCCACGAGTCCGAGCCGAAGATCCAGGATCACGACGTTGACTTCATGCGAGCCAAGCTGGCGAAGCATCTCGTCGCGACCGGACGCCAGGAGCGTCCGGATGCTATTGTCGACGAAGTAGTCGACGATCATCGTTTGCAGGGTTGGATCGTCGTCGACGACGAGGACCGTTGCCTGACGGTCGCCGCCGCTTTGCTGGGGATCGCCCGATGGCGAATTGGCCATGCCGGCCTCAAGCCATAGATCGGCGCTCGGGGCAATCGCCCGAGGAGCCACTGGCGCAGTATATCGCGTCTGCTCCGGGTGGGAGTGACCCTTTGCGCCGGAAGACGGTCGATTGCGCAAGCGCCGCCCCTCAGAACCGCGCGGACCACGAGGCGGTCACCGCGGTCCTCACTTTCTCGAATCCAACATCCGCGCGAGAAATCGCGCTCGCCGAACGCGGATCCCACGACCCGGCGCATGAGAACATTCGCATGTTGTCTGTTCTACTGTTTGAGAGGAGATGATCGCACACTCGGTCGATCTCGCGCGCTTGATGGCACGTGAGACGCCGCCAATGCAACGTTCAGCTCATCCAAAGGCTCGCCATTAACCCGCGTTGCTCGCGTTGGCTCAGCAGCTTGGGCAGATCCCGATCACACGATCAAGCCGGATCTTGTCCTGCTCGATCCTCTTCGTCAGAGCGTCTTCGTTGAGGTGGACTGGGTCAGCGCCAATCTTGTCCCGACTCACTTGTACAGACTCGCGATGGCCGATGAGAGCCTGCGCATAATTATGTTTCTCAGCCTGAGCAGTGGCTGCAACAAACGTCGACGCTGATAACATGATAACTCCAGCAACAATCGAGCGCATGGTTTAATTCCTTCCGATCAAATCGTTGAGAACCGTACGGTTTCAACGTTGACGACTTATCGGAGACTCGCTTGTTGAAGCCCTAGCCTCACGACTGTCACTGAACGGAGCATGCTCGCCAGCGGCTACATAAGAATTTCAGCGGGGCTGCGATTGAGTTACGTTTGCAACAATCGACCGGGAAGCGGCGCGAGAGGACTGCACAGCCTCCATCTCGAGAGGCGCCGTCTCCGCCGCGCCTGCCAGCAAGACCCCCGCGCACCTATGCTTGAGCTTCAGGACGCGGACCGCTGTGCTGATCAATGCGCCGATCGAACAAGCCGGCGAAGCAACTCCTTCCGACCAGACGCGCGGGTCATCCAGATGTTATTGTCCACGAAGAGGTCTAGCATCATGGCTCGCAGGATGGATCGTGGTCGAGGACGAGGGCTCTTGCCTGACAACCACCACCCCATTGCTGGGCGTCACGGAATAGTGAATTGGCCACGCCGGCCTCAAATCGCGACCCTCGAGTGACCGCGGTCCCCACAGGCGCCAGAATAAGGCGCCTGATCCTCGTCATTCTGACCGTTTGGGCGTCAGGGCCGTCAATTGCGCAAGCGCCAGCGCCTCAGCCCCGCGCTGATCAAGAGCCGATCACCCCGATCCCATCTCCACCGATCCAGGATGAGCGGCAAGTGGCGCTCGGCGATCGCCTGTTCCACGACCCGCGTCTTTCGTATGAAAACGCCCACAGCTGCAATTCGTGTCACGACACATCGACAAACGGCGCGACCGCCCCGGGCTCAATGCCCGGCGGCGGCGCGCTGAATGTCCCGACTGTGTTCAACGCTGCGCTGAACTTCCGCCTGAACTGGGAAGGCGATGTTCGCACGCTTGAAGACCAGGTCGAGCAAACCCTGGGCAAACCGCAGATGATGGGGTCGAGTGTTGAGGACGCGTTGCGGAGACTGCGGACCGACGCGGATGTCGCTCGTCAGTTTCGCGAAGCCTTTGGCCGCGAGCCGGATGCCGCCGGACTCGTCGAGGCCATCGCTGCCTACGAGCGGACGCTCCTAACACCCGGAAGCCGATTTGATCGGTGGCTTAAAGGCGACGTCAACGCCATCACCGCCAAGGAGTTCGCCGGGTATCAGATGTTCAAGTCGTTTGGTTGCATCTCTTGCCATCAAGGCGTGAATGTCGGCGGCAACATGTATCAGCGTCATGGGATATTTCATCCGCTTGCCTCTCCCAAGCCCGAGATCGTTCGTGTCCCGAGCTTGCGGAACGTCGCGGTCACGCCGCCCTATTTTCACGACGGAAGCGCGGCCACCCTATCGAAGGCGGTCAAGGCGATGGGTTATGCGCAGCTCGACCGCTCGTTGACCGACGACCAGACGGAGGCGATCGTCGCCTTCCTCAACACGTTGACCGGGACCTATCTCGGTAAGCCCGTCACCCCGGCGGGCGGATTGCGGCAAAACGATGCGCCGAAGTGAGATCGCCGTTGGCGTCGGCGTGGTGTGCCTGCTGCTCGCGCTCCTCACCTGGTTGTTGGTGCGGGGCATAGTAAGCGACGCGGCGGCGTATTCGCTGACGCTGCGAATCTTGGACGATTTCGCGCTCGCCGAGGCGTCGCTCGACCGCGACGTACTGCAGGCTCGGGCGGGGTTGCTCACGGACTATGATCCGCTCGTGCGCTCGTCGGATGAGAGAGACGCCGCGGTCGCGCAACTTCGCGCGCAGGCTGCGGCAGAAGGGCTGGACGCGGGGCCTGTCGATCGCCTTGCCGCCGCAATCAAAATTGAGGAGACATTGACCGAGCGTTTCAAGAGCTATAATGCGCTCTTGCGCAACTCGCTCGCCTACGTAAGTCTGCTGAGCGCAAGTCCTGGCTGGCATGACCGGGATTTACGCCTCCGCGCGCTGGCCACGGCCGTTCTCCAACTCGCTCTCGATCCTTCGGCAAGCTCCCAACAGGCCGTCGAAGAGCGTCTTCTTGACCTCGCAGTGCAGCCGCTGGTCGAGGCGGACCAGGGAACCGCTCAGGCTCTCGCCTCCCACGCTCGCCTACTGGAAATTATTCTTCCCTCGGTCGACGACACGGTCAGGGGCCTGCTCGTGGTTCAGACCGGAGAACCGTTAGAAGAGACGCGCGCGCAGTTCGCGCGCTCACACGCGGCCTCGGAGTCCTCGGCGCAGAGGTTTCGCCTGCTTCTCTATGCGACGTCCGTTCTCCTTGCGCTTGCGCTCATCGATCTAGGGAGACGGCTCAGAGGCCGCGTGGTGGCGCTGCGAAAGCAGGCGGCGTTCGAGCATCTGATCGCAGAGCAGTCCGCGCGCCTGATCAGCTGCCCCCCTGACGAGACGAAAACGAGGCTCGAGCAGGCCTTGGCGGAATTTGGAAGAATGGTCGGGGCTGATCGCGCCTACGTCGTGCTCCGCGAAATCCCTGTGCAGATTTACTCTTGGTCCGAGGACAACGCGCCCTACCCCCCCGAGTGGCCGGAGGCGGCTTTTTCGCTGCCTAGCGAGTTCAAACAGATCGGCCTCAACATAATCACTGCGCCGGACGTCGCGCTGCTCCCGCCCGGCGACGGTAAGAAGGCGCTTCTTGCCGTCGGGGTTTTTGCTTGGGCCTGCGTCGTATCTGCAGCGACCAGGCTATCGAGGCGTCCTTGGGTTCGATAAGCTTCGCCCCGGTCGCGGGCTGTATCTCCCGCTCGCAACCATGCGTCTTGCCGGAGACGTCATCGCCGACGCTCTCGAGCGCGAAATTCGCGAGCACGAAAAAGCCAAATTGAACGAGCGGCTCGAGCGAGCTCTGCGCATGCAGATGGTCGGCCAGCTTGCGAGCGGCGTCGCTCACAATTTCAACAACATCATCTCCGCGATCCTTGGCTACTCCGAAATGGCCAGCTCTGACGTGGAGCCGGGCGGCAAGGCGGCGCGGCGCATTGCTGAGATCGAGAGGGCCGCGGAGCGCGGGCGAGACCTTGTCGACAGCATCCTCACTTTCGGACGGAGGCCTCGAGCCACGTTCGTCTCTCATTTCGATCATTGAATTGCTGAACGAGACAGCCTCGCTCCTACGAGCCTCGCTGCCGTCCAGCGTTGAGTTGGTCGTCGCGGACGCGCCCCAAGGCCTCGCGGTGTTCGGCGAGCGAGCGCAGTTGCAGCAGGTCGTAGTCAACCTGTGCAAGAATGCGGCGCAGGCGATGGGGGAAGCGGGACGCATCGATGTCTCGGCGGATGCGCAAAATCTCAGAGCCGCCCGCGTCTTCAGCAGCGCAGAACTGGAGCCGGGCGCCTACGCTCGCATCGTCGTCAGCGATGCTGGCCCTGGCTTTGGCGAGGATGTAGCGAAGCGCCTGTTCGAACCGTTCTTCACCACGCGCCCGGCAGGAACTGGGCTCGGGCTCGCGACGGTCCGCAAGATCGTTCGCGATCACGATGGCGCCGTCGATGTTGCAAGCGCGCCCGGCAAGGGGAGCCGCTTCGAGGTCTGGCTACCTGCGGCTAGGACTGACGCATCAACGACGGCGAGAGGGAACCCGGCCGCTCCGCCCCCGCTTGGCCAGGGCGAAACCGTGGCCCTCGTTCACGACGACCGCGACAGTCTTCTCGGCGACGAGGAGATCCTGGCGGCGCTCGGATACGAGCCGATCGGCTTCGATCGTCCTGCCGACGCCGTCGCGGCGATTCGTGGCGAACCGGCTCGTTTTGACGCCGTTTTGATTTGCGTAGCGTCCGTTGGGGACGCGCTCCAGCTGGCGCACACGCTTCACGCCATCAGCCCGATGCAGCCGATTCTCGTTGCTAGATCTGCGCTCGACATCAGCGTCGACGCCCTTGCTCGGGCAGGAGTTATGGATTTCGTGCGCCGGCCTCTGGTTGGTGCTGAACTCGCGTCCGTGCTTGCTCGCTGTCTCGCCTCGGCAAAGACATTGGGCGCCGCGCACGGCGTCGCCAACTAAGCCGAAAAAATAGAGGATTGCTGACGCTGCGAGTGACGGTCAAGTGAGCGGAAGCTTGCTCGACGTCCCGCTTTCTGGCCGCTGCGTTACAGACGTAACGCAATATCCGATCTCTGAAACTCTCCCGTAGCCGGGCTCCCTCAACGTGCGGACCGACTGGTTGGCTCCGCGCCGGCCGGAGATTGCGCCGAAGGGCGTCGCGTCCGTGGAAGACACGACGGATGCGCGCCTCGTCGGCAACAGAGGGCAAAAAACATGAAAATTCTTTTCGCTTCAACGCCTGCGACGGGCCATCTCAATCCATTGCTTGCGATCGTGCATATGCTGCGCGCCGAAGGGCACGAGATCACCTTCCTGACCGGCAGCGCGTTCCGTGACCGCATTGAAAGCAATGGAGCGAAATTTGTTTCGCTTCAGGGCCGAGCAGATTTCGACGGTCGAAACATTCTCTCGGTGGCTCCCGAACTGAAGGACATTCCGCCGGGGCTCGAATGGTTCCGAGTTGCGATCGAGCGATTCTTCCTCGCTGGCTTGCCCGCGCAGCACCAGAGTTTGCTGCAGGCTCTGCAGGAGTGTCAGGCCGACGTTATCATCGGCGACGACATGTTCTTCGGCGCGCTGCCGATGTTGCTCGGGTCGCGGTCAAAGCGCCCTCCTATCGTTCTCTGCGGCACCTCGTTTCTGCATTTGGCGCGGGAAGACGGCGCGCCGAATTTCCTCGGTCTGCCGCCCGCGGCGACAGAGGAGCATCGTCGTCAATATGCGGACATGGCGCGGGAGTTTGATGAAACCGTCGATCAGCCCGCGCTCGTTCGGCTGAACGAGATGTTGGAGACACTGGGCGTTGGCCCGCTGACGAGGCCGATTTTCCATTCAGCTATCGAACTTGCTGACGCCTATATGCAGTTGTCGGTACCGCGCTTCGAGTTTCCGCGCCAGATCCCGTCCACGGTGCATTTCGTCGGCACGCCTCCGATCATCCCGGGCCAGGCTCCGCTACCGCCTTGGGCGCACGAGCTCGATGGTTCACGCAAGGTCGTGTTGGTGACGCAGGGCACGGTGGCCAATCACAATTTCGGGCTTTTGATCGGTCCGACCCTCGCCGCGCTCGCCAACGAGCCTGACGTGCTGGTCGTTGCGACGACGGGCGGACGTCCGGTCGAAGCCATTCCCGGCGCCATCCCATCCAACGCGCGGGTCGCCAGCTTTCTGCCGTTCGAATGGTTGCTGCCCCGCGTGAACGCGCTCGTCACCAATGGCGGCTATGGCAGCGTCAACCAGGCCATGAGCTTTGGAGTTCCGCTGGTCACTGCGGGCATGACCGAGGACAAGGCCGACGTCAACGCGCGCGTGGCGTGGTCCGGCGTGGGCGTCAATCTTGCAACCAACAAGCCAACGCAAGAAGCGCTGCGCGCTGCCGTCCGCACCGTGCTCGATCGCCCCGCTTACCGCATGCGCGCGTCGCAAATGGCTGACGAATTCGCCCGCATCGACACGCGATCCGAGGTTCTGTCGATCGTCAAACAGGCAGTCGTCAATCAAAAGCTCGAGTTGTTGGCGGAGACGATGGGGACAGGCGGGGCCCAGCGCGCCGTTCGCCAGCGGTGAATCGAGCATAAGCCCGTAGCGAAGGAGCGGGAAGTCAATCTCCCCTCCTTCAGCAAGACCCGAGACTTCGAAGATTTGGCGCCATGCAAATTCAACCATCCTCCTTCGCCTTCATGCTCATGCTCGGCCTTCTGGCCGCTGTGCCGTATTCCGGCATTGACATCAATTTGCCAGCGCTAACGGCCACTGGCGCGACGCTTGGCGTGAGCCCCTCGGAAGTCGGCCTGACGATGAGCGCCTTCATGCTCAGCCTCGCTGTGGCCCCGCTCGTCTATGGGCCCGTCTCCGACCGATTTGGCCGCAAGCCGGTCATCGCGTTCGGCGTCACGCTGTTTGTGGCCGCGAGCCTCGCCTGCGCGGTCGCGCAGTCGTTGTCCGCTTTATTGATTTCCCGCTTCGTTCAAGGGATCGGCGCCGCGAGCACCATGATGACATTCGCCATCATTCGCGACTTGTTCAACGAAGCCACCGCGCGCGCCAAGATGGCCAACGTCGTGGTCGCCATCAACGTCGTGACGGTGATCGCGCCGACCGCCGGCGCTGCGATGCTGACGATCGGCGGCTGGCGGTCGATCTATGCGATCCAGGCTGGGATCGGCGCCGTTCTCTTGCTGGCTGTGATATTTGGATTTGCCGAGAGCGCTAGGCGCGATCCTGCCAAACGGCTCGCGCCAGAAGTTGCTGCCCTAAGCTATGTTCGTGTTCTCACGCATCCCGTTTCGCTCGCATACATCCTGGTTGGCGCTGCGGGCGGCGCGACAGTGTTTGCCTATGTCACGGGATCCTCGCTGTTCTTCATTGGCGTAGTTGGATTGCGGCCGGAGCAGTATGGTCTGATTTTCAGCGCCTGTTCGGCGTCGGTCATGGGCGGCGCGCTGCTCGATGGCCGGCTTGGCCGCCTCGGCGCATCGGCCGCCTCGGTACTGACGATCGGTCTTACGCTCTCGACCGCCGCTGGCGCCGCGCTGCTCGCGATAACCTTGGCCGGCTCGACGCAACCGGCCGTCGTCGCCATTCTCTTGATGGGGGTGGCGCTCGCTTTCGGCATGACCATGCCCAACATCATGAACGCAACGATGGAGCCTCTGCCGGACATCGCCGGCGCTGTAAGCGCCGCGGCCGGGAGCATTCAGATGACGGCTGGCGCGGCGGCGAGCGGCTCAGTCGCCGTGCTGTTTGACGGGCGGTCGGCGCTTTCGATGGCGGCAGTGATCGCCGCCTGTTCGCTGCTCGCGTTGATCGGATACGTCCTTGTCGCCCGTTCGGCCGAACGCCGCACTCATTCGAAGCCGGTCGTGGCGTCACCGGTCATCGAAGTCGCAGCAGGACTGCCAGAGAAACTCCAATCCATAGCCATCGTTGCCGAAGGCAGTCAGCTGAGCCATCTAGCCGTCTGGCTCGACCCGATAGAGCGCACCGCTGTTGCGCGTCATTTCCTTTGGAACCGTCCGGTTAGAGGCTGTTCTGCATTGTGCCCACCCAGAACACGCCGTCGGGGGCCAACACGTCCTTCATTCAGACGATTGTCGGAAAGGTCCGGTCCAACGACCGCGAGCGTTCGAAACTCATCGCCGTAGTCCCACGACGAAAACGCGATCGCGAAATGTCAGTCCGCCGCGAGTTGCCTCTGCAGCTGATCCAATACCCGATAGCATGGCATGACCTGCTCGACGCTCGCGTTGGGCTCGCGGCCTTCGCGGATGGCGGCGAAGAATTCGCGGTCCTGCAATTCGATGCCGTTCATGCTGACGTCGACTTGGCTCACGTCGATCTTCTCGTCCTTGCCGGTGAATAGGTCGTCATAGCGGGCGATGTAGGTCGCCGTGTCGCCGATATAGCGGAAGAAGGTGCCGAGCGGGCCCTCGTTGTTAAACGACAGCGACAAAGTGCAGATCGCGCCGTTCTCGGCCTTGAGCTGGATGCTCATGTCCATGGCGATGCCGAGCGTCGGATTGATCGGTCCCTGCAGTGCGTTGGCCTTCACGATCGGCGAGCGGCATTGGTAGGCGAAGAGGTCGACCGTGTGGGCGGCGTGATGCCAGAGCAGATGATCGGTCCAGGACCGCGGCTGGCCGAGCGCGTTCATGTTGGTGCGGCGGAAGAAGAAGGTTTGCACGTCCATCTGCTGGATATGGAATTCGTCCTTGAGAATTCGCTCGCGCACGAACTGATGGCTTGGGTTGAAACGGCGGGTGTGGCCGACCATCGCGACGAGTCCGGTTTTCTTCTGCTCTGCGACCACCGCCTCGGCGTCCCTCAAACTGTCGGCGAGCGGGATCTCGATCTGCACATGCTTGCCGGCCTTGAGGCACTGGAGCGCCTGCGCGGCGTGCATTTGTGTCGGCGTCGCGAGGATGACCGCGTCGAGTCCGGGCAGTCTCAGCGTCTCGGCGAGTTCGGTCGTGGCATGGCCGACGCCATATTTCGCGGCCGCCTCCTTGGTCTTGTCGAGCTCGCGGCCGACGACCGAGATGACCTCGACCCGGTCGATCAGCTTGATCGCATCGAGGTGCCTCAGGCCGAAGGCGCCGGCGCCGGCGAGCGCGACTTTGAGTGTCTTGGGCATAGGGGTCTCCAGTGGCTAGAGTTGACCAGGATCGTCATCGCGAGGAGCGCAGCGACGCGGCGATCCAGGAGTTCCGGGGCGCGCTTCGTTCCTCTGGATTGCTTCGCTTCGCTCGCAATGACGGGTGGTTGACCGCTACTGCGCATTCTCCAGAATGAGGTGCCCCACAGCCGTGTTCGACGCCGGGACATGATAAAACCGGTGCGCGACTTTCGGCTTGGGGCCGCCGGCGACGACATCCGCCATGGCGCCGCGGGCAACCAGCCACATCACGAGTTCGATGCCTTCCGATCCCGCCTCGCGGATGTATTCGATGTTGGGCGTTTTCGACAGGCCATTTGGGTCATCGATCAGCCGGTCGAGGAAGGAATTGTCCCACTCCTTGTTGATTAGGCCAGCGCGCGGCCCCTGAAGCTGATGGCTCATGCCGCCGGTGCCCCAGATATGGACATTGATGTCCTCGGGATAGCTCATGATCGCTTTGCCGATCGCCCGGCCGAGCGCGAGGCATCGCGCCCCTGATGGCACGGGGTGCTGCACGACGTTGACCGCGAAGGGGATGATCTTGCACGGCCATTCCTTGACCTTGCCGAAGACGCAGCTCAGCGGGACGGTCAGACCATGGTCGACGTCAATCTCGTTGACCATGGTCAAGTCGAAATCCTGCTGGATCACTTCCGAGGCGATATGCGACGCCAGTTCCGGGTCGCCGATGACTTTCGGCACCGGGCGCGCGCCGTAGCCTTCGTCCGCGGGATTGAATTCCGGTCCAGTCATGATCGCGAAGGTCGGGATCATCGCGAGACTGAAGGCGGTGGCGTGATCGTTGTAGACGGCTAAGATCACGTCGGGCTTATGCGTCTTCACCCATTGCTTGTCGAAATCGTATCCGGCGAAGACCGGCTTCCAATAATCTTCCTTGGTCTTGCCGAGGTCGAAGGCGGCGCCGACGGCGGGGATGTGCGAGGTGTAAAGGGAGGCGGTGATGCAGGCCATGTTCAATCTCTTGTCCGGAGAGTCATAAGGACCGTCACGGCTTCGGCGGCCGCTGAGCGTCGCCGTGCTCTCCGATCCTGCGGTTCCCCTCGATCTTCCGGCCGCCTTTGATCATCATGTCGCGATATTCCTGCTCGGTCATGCCGGTCATGCTGCCCGCCATCTGCTGGAAGCTCTTGCCATCGGTCGCGCCGATCTTAGCCAAGAAATAGATGTTGCCGCCGAGTTCGATGCAGCGGTTGAGGTCGCGCGCAAGAACCGCTTGCTTCTGCTCCTCGGTCATCTTCCATTCGTCGAGATAGGCGCGCTCGTCGGCCTTGAAGCGGGCGCGGTTCTCGGGCTTCATCAGCGACATGCAAAACTGGTTCAGCCAATAGCCTTTGCGCGACTGATCGGCGTCGAAGACGGTCGTGCCGGGAATGTCGGAATAGGGCTTTTCAAGCGCCATGGTTCAGCGTCTCCTGTCCTCAGGCCAATAGAGCCGCATCGGATTGTCGACCAGGAGCAGGTCCTGAAGATCGGCTGCGGGAGCGATATGGGGGATGATGTCGACCATGAGCCCGTCGTCGGGCATGTGGTCCTTGAGGTTGGGATGGGGCCAATCGGTGCCCCACAGCACCCGCCCCGGAAACTCCTCGACCACCTTGCGCGCGAACGGGACCACGTCGCGATAGGGGTTCCGTTCGCCGCCCAGCGCCGGGGGGCCAGAGACGGAAAGGCGCTCGGCGCCGGTCACCTTGCACCAGACGTTCTCGTAATCGTCCATGAACTTGAGGAAGCGCGAAAATTCCGGCCCATCGACCGGCTTCGTCACGTCCGGCCGGCCCATATGGTCGACGACGATCGTCACCGGCAGCTCGGAGAGGAAACCGGATAGTTCCGCCAAGTCCGCCGCCTCGAAATAGACGACGATGTGCCAATCGTGCTCGACGATGCGCTCGACGATCTCTTTGAGTTCGTCCAGCGGCGTGAAGTCGACCAGCCGCTTGATGAAATTGAACCGCACGCCCCGCACGCCCGCCTCATGCAGCCGCTTCAATTCCGCGTCGGTCACGTCGCGCCTGACGGTCGCGACGCCGCGCGCTCGGCCCTCGCTTGAGCGAAGCGCGTCGACCATGGCGCTATTGTCGGCGCCGTGGCAGGTCGCTTGCACGATCACGTTGCGGGTAAAGCCGAGGCGGTCGCGAAGCGCGAACAATTGCGCCTTGCTGGCGTCGCAGGGGGTATATTTGCGCTCGGGCGCGTAAGGAAACTCGGCGCCTGGCCCGAACACATGGCAGTGCGCGTCCAGGGCTCCCGGTGGAAGCGCAAAGCTTGGCCTGCTCGGGCGGTCGAACCAGTCGAGCCACCCCTTGGTCTTCTCGAACGGTCCCGTGACGGGCTTGCCCGCGTCGCTCACGGCGCCTTCAGTCGACATACTTGAGCCCCGCCTTTTCGAGCGGCTCGCGCATCTTGTACATGTCGAGACCCAGCACGCCTGCGGCGAGCTTGGCGCGCTTGTCGCCCTCGTTAGCCTCGCGCGCTTTCGCCGCCTCCGCCGTCTTGCTCGCCCATTCGGCAGGTACGACGACCACCCCGTCGTCGTCGGCGACGATCGCGTCGCCGGGGTTCACCGCCGCGCCGGCGCAAACCACGGGCACGTTGACCGAACCCAGCGTCGCCTTCACCGTGCCCTTGGCGCTCACGCATTTGCTCCAGACGGGAAAGCCCATCTCGGTCAAAGCCTTCACGTCGCGCACGCCCGCGTCGATGATGAGGCCCTTCGCGCCGCGGGCCATGAAGCTCGTCGCCAAAAGATCGCCGAAATAGCCGTCGGTGCATTCGGCGGTGAGGGCGGCGACGACAATGTCGCCGGGCTCGATCTGTTCCGCGACGACATGCATCATCCAATTGTCCCCCGGATGCAGGAGAACCGTCACCGCCGTTCCGGAGACGAGCGCGCCCGGATAGATTGGCCGCATATAGGGCTTCATGAGGCCGAGGCGCCCCATCGCCTCGTGCACGGTCGCGACACCATAACGGCCGAGCGCCTCGACGGCGCTTCGCTCCGCGCGCTTGACCTTGCGTCTGACGACGCCGAGTTCGGTCATCATCTCTCCTCCCGCCCCCGGCGTGCTGCGCCTCGCGGAGGCGCGGATCGACCCGTGGACTTCATAGTCCCGATGCCGAGTGAGGCGCAACGCTAGCGGTCGGGATACGTGAAAATGGCGCGAAACCGTGATGCAGGACGGCTGAAGTTCAATCGTATTGGGCCCTCCACGCGCATTTGGCGTCGGTTTGGCGCCGCTTGCGTCGGTCCACGGGACCCGAGCCATGAGGCTTGGACGGCGCGGCCCGGTGCGAGGCGCCGCGGCTCTCTTCTGGACGCTCCTCGCGGGCGGCGCAGGCGCAAGGGCACATGGGCGAGTTCATCCCGACGGTACGCGTCGCTGCGGCCGAACGCGAGGACAATCCAGTGGAGGTCGTTCTGCCTGGGCAGACGGAAACCTTCCGGATTGCGGCGCGAAGGAACGCTGGAGCCTTGAGGGTCGAAAAAGGCTGCTCCAGACGGAGTTCCACCGTTCTGAGCGCAATTCGATGGGTATCCTCTTGCGCTTTTCGCGCTCTATCGTCCGGAGCGTCTCTGGCCCAGGCAGCTTATGCCGAAGGCTAGCGATGGCCCTTATCTCCGCTCCCGTTCGTAGACGCTCAGAGCGCGCCGGCAGGACGCGCTCAGCATCTGGGTTTTCCCGTTTAAGCAAGCGAGCGTCTTTTCGCGGTCTTGCGCGAACTCGCCGCATAGGCGGCTGCTGTCGCCGGCGCAGATCTGCTGCTGCGCGTAAAACAGAATGACGCTCCGGCAGGCAGGATTCAATTGCCGCACCTTTTGGTTAAGGCAAACAATGATCTTGCTTCGATCGGGTATGAATTCGCTGCACAGGCGATTGACATCGGGCTCGCAGGCTTGGCGCTCATCAGCTGTTCCCTGGTCCTGAGCGATTGCGGCGGCGGGAGCCAGCGTCAGAAAAGATATGAGAATCAAGGAAGGTAGGTTTCTCATCGGCTTTCCTAAAGTTAACCAGTGTCGCCAAGCGCCGCGCTCGCCTTCGATCCCGGCCGAGCACCCGGCTGCGCGATGGGTCCATCACCTTGAACTTTCAAGGTCCGAAGCGGTTCCTTCCGGGACGTCACGCTCGTAACGCCGCGATACGGCCATACCTATTCATCAGCGTGGCGGTATGCCGACCTAAGAACGGAACACTGCGATGAACGGGGTCTACAAGCAGAGCCTGCTAACTGTCACAGCCCTTCTGTGCGCGTCCATTGCGACCTCCGCTTTCGCCGACCCTCCGACAATCGAGGGGGTTTGGCAGCAAATCGACCCGGGCAGCGGTTACGTCGGCGGTCTCATCAGCTTCAAGGAGAAAGGCGGATTGTGGGACGGATATATCGTCAAGATGTATCCAAAGCCCGGCGATCCGGTGGATCCAGTCTGCTCGGGCTGTACGGATGATCGCAAAGACCAGCCGGTCCTTGGGCTGCGCCTAATTCAAAACGCGAAGCGCGACGGGCTGAGCTATGGAGGCGGGACCATTCTCGATCCTCGAAACGGCTCCCAGTATAGCGTCCAGCTGACGCTATCGCCCGACAACCAGACGCTCACGGTTCGCGGATATGTCGGGCTTACGCTCTTTGGCCAGAGCCAGACGTGGAAGCGGCTCGCAGAAACAGACCCCGAATATCCAAAGCCTGCTCCACGGCAGCAAATCCACCTAGCGCCAAAGAAGGATCATTCCGAGCCGAAACCCGTTAAGGGGAAAGGGAACGGCGCCTAGACCGGCGTGGCCTGCCGCGCCGTCCTCATCCAAGTTTTCGGAGTTCTGGCGATGGCCGTAAATGGGACGTTGCCGGAGGCGGATGCGCCACGAGGCGCCGCGTCGAATTCTCCTTTGACCACGCTGGCTCGCCTTTTTGTTGGATGGACTTCGTATCATCCCCTTAAGGTCATCATCGCATTCGTCATCCTGACCGTGGTCTCGGCGGTCTACGTCGCCCGGCATTTTGCTATCGACACTGACGTCAATGCATTGATCTCGGCCGACCTGCCCTGGCGGCAGCGGGAACTGGCCTATAAGTTCGCATTTCCGCAGAGCACGCAAGGGATCCTCGCGGTCGTCGACGCGCCAACACTGGAACTGGCGGGCGCCGCCGCGACCGCACTGGCCGATCAGCTATCGCAACAAAACGGACTCTTCCGTTCGATCGAGGAGCTTGGCGGGGGAGGGTTTTTTGAGCGCGAGGCGCTGCTGTTTCTCGATATGCCGGATCTCACCGCCACTCTGACCCAGCTTGAGGGGGCAAGTCCGAGCCTCACGATATTGGCGGCGGACCCGAGCCTGCGGGGTCTGATCCAGGCGTTTTCGCTGAGCCTCGGCGCTGCCCAAATGGGCATGTTCGACAGCGTGCCGCAAACGCTGAACAAACTCGCCGATACCGTCGAGAGCGTGCTGGCCGGACGTCCCACCAGCTTTTCCTGGAAGGAATTTCTGCAAGGCGACCCGGCGAAGCCTGGCGACAGGCGCCGGCTCATCGCGATCTGGCCGAAGCTCGACTTCAGCACATTGGAGCCTGGCCGTCAGGCGACGGCGGCGATCCGCGAGGCCGCCGAGCGAGCAAATCTCGCATCCTATTTCCATGCCCGGCTCAGACTGACGGGGCCTGTTCCGATCGTTGACCAGGAATTCGCATCGCTCCAACAAGGCGCAGTGATCAACGGCGTGATCACCGCCGCGCTCATCCTTGTGATCCTGTGGTTGGCTCTACGCTCAGCCAAGATCGTTCTGGCTGTCTCGCTGACGTTGGGCGCCGGCCTTGCGATCACAGCAGCGGTCGGACTCCTGATCGTCGGGGCATTCAACCCGATTTCGCTTGCTTTCGCTGTTTTATGCGTTGGGCTTGGAGCCGATTTTGCGATCCAGTTCAGCGTTCGCTACCGCGATGAGCGCAGAACCTGCGGTGAACTGCGAAAAGCCCTGGTCCTCGCAGGCCTCGGCGTGGGGCCTCCCCTGACATTGGCTGCGGCATCGGCGGCGGCCGGTTTCATGTCGTTCCTGCCAACCAACTACATCGGCATGGCCGAGCTCGGCGTCATCGCGGGCTGTGGGATGGCAATAGCCTATCTGGCGAGCATGCTTCTCCTGCCGGCCCTTCTTCAGCTGTTCGGTCCGCCTGCGGAGCCGCATCCGCTTGGCTACGTCGCCATGGCGCCGGTCGATCGGTTCCTCGGACGTCATCGCATCGCGGTTGTCGTCGCGACATCACTCGTCGTCATCGCCGGCCTCCCGCTGCTGCCGCGTTTGCGCTTCGATTTCAACCCGCTCGACCTGCGTAATCCTAACGAAGAGGCAATGGCGACTTATAGCGAGCTCAGCCGGGACCCCCTTATGAACGCCAATGTGATGGAGGTCCTCGCTGCCTCACCCGACGCCGCCGCCGCTGCCGCTAAAAAGCTGTCGATGCTGTCGGAAGTCGGCCAAGCGAGGACGATCGACACCTTCCTCCCTGAAGGCCAACCCGGCAAGATTGCCGCCATTCACCGGGCAGCCGACAAACTTGATGCCGTCTTAAACCCATCCCAGCGCCCAGCGGCACCAACCGACGCAGACAATATCGCAGCGCTGAAGAGCGGGGCCGAGAACCTCTTGTTGTTGGCCGACGCTGTAGCCGGTCCAGGCGGCGATGCCGCAAAGCGTCTTGCTGCCGATCTCGACAAGCTCGCGGCAGCACCGCCGCCCGTGCGTGAGTCGATGCAGACGGTGTTGACCCGACCGCTGGTCATGGACCTGGAAGCCCTTCGCCATGCGTTGCGGCCGGAAGGCGTCACGCGCGCAACTCTGCCCGAAGCCATTCGCCGCTCCTGGGTTAGCCCTGACGGCCCTGCGCGCGTGGAACTGGTCCCGAAAACCGGACATGAGGTCTCGACACGCGAATTCGCCCAGGCCGTGATGAAGGCCGAGCCCACGGCGACGGGGCCGGCGATCGGTCAACTCGAATGGGGCAGAACGATCATCCATGCTTTCGTTGTGGCGGGCGCCTGCGCGCTTGTCTCGATCGCCGTATTGCTTTGGATCGCCCTCCGCAGGGCGAGCGACGTGCTGCTGACGCTCGTGCCGCTCCTGGTGGCGGCCCTGGTCACGCTAGAGCTGTGCGCGCTCCTGAACTTTCCGCTCAACTACGCGAACATTATAGCGCTGCCGGTCCTGCTCGGCGTGGGCGTGGCGTTCAAGATTTACTATGTGATGGCGTGGCGGTCCGGACAATCCGATTTTTTGCAATCTCCCCTGACCCGCGCAGTGCTTTTCAGCGCTCTCATAACCGCAATCGCATTCGGTAGCTTATCCTTTTCCAGCCACCCCGGCACGGCAAGCATGGGCAAGCTGCTGGCCTTATCGCTCGCTTGCACGCTTGCCTCCGCCGCGCTCTTTCAGCCCGCGCTCATGGGAAAACCACGCCAGTTCGATGAAAATGCGTAGCTCGCCGCTTTCCATAAGGAACCATTGCGGACGGAGCCTGTTTGGAGGACGGTGTGAGGATTCTCTATGACCTACGATCAGCTGGTTCATTTCAACGCCGAGTCCTGCGGGCTTGGCCGTTGGAAGGCACCGCCGGGACGATTGAGGCTCGCTTTTCGTAACAGCGTCCATTACTTATCCCATAAATTCATACTGAACAGACAATCCACGCGCTTGGCGCGGGCGGCAGGGTTCCGCCTCGCCGTTTACCCGACCGTGTTTCACCCCAAGTTGTTCTTGACGAGCGAATTCTTCGCGCGGTTTCTGTCCACGATCGACCTCGCGGGTAAGACTGTCGCCGACGTCGGGACGGGCAGCGGCATATTGGCATTGGCCGCAGCGCGGGAAGGAGCGACCGTCGTTGCGCTCGACATAAATCCCAAGGCGGTCAAAGCCGCGACCGACAACTCGCACGCGAACGGCCTAAGCAATCGCGTGACCGCGATCCGTTCCGACCTGATGTCCGCGCTGTCGGCGGATCCCCGGTTCGATGTGATCATAAGCAACCCGCCGTTTTTTTCGGGCGAGCCGCGTGACATCGCCGACCGGGCGTGGGTCGCCGGGCCGGGATATCGGGATATCATGTCTCTTTTTGACCAGGCGCGACAAAGGCTCAAGCCATCCGGCACAATGTACGTCCTCCTGTCATCGGATTCTGACTTGCATTTTCTCGGCAAGCTGATCGCGAAGGCAGGATTTCGTGCGAGGATTGCGACGTCATTTTCGATCATGATTAAATCCATGATCATCTACGAACTGACCCCGCTTGAGCCAAACGCCACTACAGCTTCGAGCATCGATCAGAGCACAGACTATTTTGCAAGTCGCCAAGGCGCCCGAGATGAGCGCGCCCGGGTCCGGGCTTGACCGGCGGTTGAGGCGCGTAAGGCGCCGTTCGGCCGGCCAACGCCGTCCGTTAGGAGAGAGTCGCACTCATGTCCACACAGCTGCCATTTAGGCGAGTTGGATCGACGCTGGCGTAGAGGAGGTTTCCTTGCGCTGCTCCGTTCCCGTCAAGAAAAGCCGCAACATCCTTTGCATTTTTCCGGCCTACGCGCCTTCCTTCGGCACCTTCGCTCATGCATTTGCATTCGTCCCCGGTGTACGCGCCTTCATGCCGCCTCAAGGGCTGCTGATCGTCGCTGGCTATCTACCTGAGCGCTGGCAGGTCCGTTTCATCGATGAAAATATCGAGCGCGCCGACCGCTCAGACTTCGCCTGGGCCGATGTCGTTTTCGTAAGCGGCATGCATATTCAGTTATCGCAAATTCGCGATATCCAGCGCCGCGCCAAGTCGTGCGGGAAGCTAACGGTTCTTGGCGGCTCCGCCGTTTCGAGCAGTCCCGAGACTTATCCGGAGTTCGATTACCTGCACGTCGGGGAAATCGGCGACGCGACGGATGAGCTGATCGCAACTCTTGACGGCTGTATCGAACCGCCGCGCGCCCAACGGCGTTTCGAGACCCGCGAACGGCTCCCTCTGTCGAGCTTTCCGCTTCCGCGCTACGACGCCGTGCCGCTCGCGCGCTATCTCATCGGCTCGCTGCAATTCTCCAGCGGCTGCCCATATCGGTGCGAATTCTGCGACATTCCGGCGCTCTACGGCCGGCAGCCGCGATTCAAGTCACCCGCGCAGCTTCTTGGCGAGCTTGACGCTTTCGTCTCCCAGCCGGCCCATCCGCCGGTGGTCTATCTGGTCGATGACAATTTCATTGGCAACCGAAAAGCGGCGCGCGATCTTTTGCCGCATCTGATCGACTGGCAGAGGCGGCGCGGATATCCGCTGCAATTCGCCTGTGAGGCGACCTTGAATATCGCCAAGCAGGTCGACATTCTCGCGCTTATGCGTGAGGCGGGTTTCCTCACGGTCTTCGTCGGGATCGAGACGCCTGAGCCTGACGTTTTGACTGGGATCGACAAGGCCCACAATGCGTCCTTGCCGATGCTGGAGGCCATCGAAACTCTTAACCGCTACGAACTCGAGGTGACCTCCGGCATCATTCTAGGGCTCGATCTCGAGACGGACCAATCTGAGGCCAGGCTGATCGAGTTCATTGACCGCTCGCAGATACCGATCTTCACGATCAACGTTCTGCAAGCTTTGCCAAAGACTCCCCTATGGGAGAGGTTGGCGCGAGAGGGCCGGTTGGTCACCGACCAGGATCTGGAATCGAATGTGAAATTCCTTCGCCCACGCGGCGAGGTGTTTGCGAGTTGGCGTCGCACGATCGCTTATGCCTACGCGCCCGAGCGCCTGTTCGCCCGCTTCCGCCACCAGGTCGATGCGACCTACGCGAACCGCTTGCGGTTGCCGGCGAAGGGCAAACTCACCAGGATTAATTTGAAGCGCGGTCTGGCGCTTGCCTGCAATATCATCTGGCGGATCGGAATCGTGTCGGACTACCGAGCAGCGTTTTGGCGCGCCGCATGGCACGCGCTCCGCCGCGGCCAAATCGAGCCAATTTTTGGCATGGGCTTCGTCGCGTGGCACCTGATCCAGTTTACTCAGGAGGCGCTGGGCGGCCGACAAAACGCATCCTTTTACGCTGCTAAGCAATACTCGACCGAAGCTTAACGACTTGATCAGGTTGTCCTCCAGGCCCGTCAGAGCTAGCGCCCGCCTCGTCACGACGCGCCGGGTCAAAAGACTGGCGACCGAGCGTGGAATCTTAGCGGGCCCGCCTCCCTTAGTTCCATTTTAGTTCCAAGCCTCAATGTTTTCAATTGCTTGCGACCCCGCTTAGTTCCGCGCCGCGGCACCGCACGGGCGGCCAGTGAGATCGCGGCGCCCATCGCTTAATAGCGTATAATATGTGTACAAATAGATGCCGCCGCCTCGCCATGACGTCTCCGTCCGAACGCGGCGCGCTCGAATCCAAAGCGCGCCCCGAGCCTGTCCAAAAACCGGGAACGGCGCTTTTGCTGGCGACCGGGACAAAATGCGATTATGACGGCCCATCGGCGCAGGCGCGCCCCCTTTTTCACTTCATAGGCGATCCATGCCTTCCTATCGCTCCCGCACTTCGACCCATGGTCGCAACATGGCCGGCGCCCGCGGCCTTTGGCGGGCAACCGGCATGAAGGACGGCGATTTCGGCAAGCCGATCATCGCGATCGCCAATTCCTTCACTCAGTTCGTGCCCGGTCACGTACATCTGAAGGATCTCGGCCAACTGGTGGCGCGCGAGGTCGAGGCTGCAGGCGGCGTCGCCAAGGAATTCAACACCATCGCGGTAGACGACGGCATCGCAATGGGCCACGACGGCATGCTCTATTCGCTGCCTTCGCGCGAGCTCATTGCCGACAGTGTCGAATATATGGCCAACGCCCATTGCGCCGACGCGCTGGTGTGCATCTCGAACTGCGACAAGATCACGCCAGGCATGCTGATGGCGGCGATGCGCCTCAACGTCCCGGCCGTCTTCGTCTCCGGCGGGCCGATGGAGGCAGGCAAGGTCAAGCTCTCCACGGGAGCGCGTAGCATCGACCTCATCGACGCGATGGTGGCTGCAGCCGATTCCAAAGTGTCTGACGCTGACGTCGCGGTGATCGAGCGCTCCGCCTGCCCGACCTGCGGCTCCTGCTCGGGCATGTTCACCGCCAATTCGATGAACTGCCTGACCGAGGCGCTAGGCCTGTCGCTGCCAGGCAACGGCACGGTGGTCGCGACTCACGCCGACCGCAAGCGCCTGTTCGTCGAGGCCGGCCATCTCGTCGTGGACCTTGCGCGGCGTTGGTACGAAGAGGGCGACGAAGGCGCTCTGCCGCGCGGGATCGCAACGTTCCAGGCGTTCGAGAACGCGATGACGCTCGACATCGCCATGGGCGGCTCGACCAATACGGTCCTGCACCTGCTCGCTGCCGCGCATGAAGCGGGGATCGACTTCACCATGGCCGACATCGACCGCCTTTCGCGCCGCGTGCCGTGCCTGTGCAAGGTGGCCCCTTCCGTGGCGGATGTCCATGTCGAGGACGTCCATCGCGCCGGCGGAGTGATGGGAATTCTGGGCGAGCTCGACCGCGCGGGCCTGCTCAATCGCGAAGTCAGGATGGTGCATGCCGAGTCGCTCGAGCACGCGCTGTCGCGCAACGACATCATGCGCGCGAAGAGCAAGGCGACGCGCGAATTCTTCCTTGCAGGCCCCGGCGGCATTCCGACCCAAGTCGCGTTCAGCCAGTCGGCGCGCTATCCTTCGCTCGACGAGGATCGCGCCAAAGGCGTCATCCGCGACGTCGAGCACGCCTTCTCCAAGGACGGCGGCCTCGCGGTGCTCTACGGCAACATCGCGCTCGACGGCTCGATCGTGAAGACGGCGGGGGTCGACCCCGGCAGTCTTAAATTCCAAGGCCCCGCGCGCATCTTCGAGAGCCAGGACGACGCGGTGCAGGGAATCCTCGGCGGCAAGATCGTGGCCGGCGACGTTGTCGTGATCCGCTACGAGGGGCCGCGCGGCGGCCCGGGCATGCAGGAGATGCTCTATCCGACAAGCTATTTGAAGTCGCGGGGGCTCGGCAAGGCCTGTGCACTCATCACCGATGGGCGCTTCTCCGGCGGCACCGCCGGCCTCTCGATCGGCCACGTCTCGCCGGAAGCAGCCGAGGGCGGCGCGATTGGCCTTGTTGAAGAAGGCGACATGATCGCGATCGACATTCCCGCCCGCTCGGTTAGCCTCCTTGTCGACGAGGCGGAGCTCGGCCGGCGCCGCGTTGCAATGGAGGCGAAGGGCGCGAGCGCCTGGAAGCCCTCGAAGCCACGCAAGCGTGCGGTGTCGACAGCTCTGCGCGCCTATGCCGCGTTCGCGACCAGCGCGGCGCGTGGAGCGGTCCGGGAAGTGCCGTAAGCTTTTTATGTTCAATGCGCTCAGCGCGCGCTCGATCGCTTCGCGCCTTTTCCTCTCCGCGGCGTTCTGGAGCATCCTCATCCTTGCGCTCGCGGGGTTGGGCCTAAGCGCGCTCAACAAGCAATGGAGCGAGGCCAACTTCGACGATCAGCTCGGCGTCTATCTCAAAGCGCTGGTCGCCAATGTGGCGGTCCCTAGTGAAGGAGAAGGCGGGCGCCCAGCAGGCGGCGATCGCGCCGCAATTCGAGCTCGCGTTCTCGGGCTGGTACTGGCAGATCACCCGCACCGATGTGAACCCGCCGGAAATCCGCGCCTCGAAGTCGCTGTTCGCGATACAATTGCCGCAGCTGGTCGCCGTTGGGAACGATCACGGCGACATTCTGAGTGGCTACGCGGTCGGTCCGGGCGGGCATCAACTGAGGATGATCGAGCGCCACATCGACGCCGGCGACGATGGGCGCTTTCTGGTGCAGGTCGCAGCCAACGCCGACGTGATTCAGGCCCAGGAGCGCAGCTTCGAATTGGGGCTCGCGGCGACGTTCTCGACGCTCGCGCTGGCGCTGATCGGCTCAACCGCGCTTGCGGTTCGATTCGGCCTGCGCCCGCTAAGGGTCCTCCGTGAAGGGGTGGCCGCGATCCGCCGGGGCGAGGCCGAACATATCGCAGGCGAATTTCCGCAGGACGTCGCTCCGCTGGCGGCCGAGGTCAATCAGCTGATTGACGCCAACCGCGAGATCGTCGAGCGCGCGCGCACCCAGGTTGGCAATCTCGCCCATGCGCTCAAGACGCCGCTCAGCGTTTTGATGAACGAGGCAGATTCAGAGAGCTCGAAGTTTGCCCGAAAAGGTGCGCGAACAGACCGACGTCATGCGCCGGCAGGTGACCTTCTATCTCGACCGGGCCCGGGCCGCCGCCCGCGCCCGAACCTTCGGCGCGGCGACGGAGGTAAAGCCGGTTGTCGAGGGGCTCGTCCGGACTTACGAAAAACTGCATGGCGACCGGGCCTTGACCTTCGACGTCGAGATGCAGCCGGGCCTTAAGTTCCGCGGCGAGGCCCAGGATCTCACAGACCTTATTGGCAACCTGCTCGACAACGCGGGGAAATGGGCGCGCGAGAAAGTGTCGATCCACGCTGCGCGCGCCGCCATGGCGGAGGACAAGGACGTCGGGCGTTTTCTGGTGGCCGAGATCGACGACGACGGTCCTGGCCTCGACAGGAGCGCGCGCGCTGCTGCAATAGAGCGGGGCAAAAGGCTCGACGAGTTGAGACCCGGCTCCGGGCTTGGCCTGTCGATCGTCGTCGAACTCGCCTCGATCTACGGCGGCTCGCTTGAGCTCGACGAAAGCCCGCTGGGGGGCCTGCGCGCGAGCTTGAGGCTGCCTTGCTTGTGAATATCGAGCCCTGCTGGCCCTAAAGCGTCAGCCCGGGAGACGGACCAGCACGCTCGCCGGAAGCGCAGTTTTGTATTTGACCTGCTTGAGGGCGAAGCTCGATCGGATGTTGGCAACGCCGCGCGCTTTCGTCAGCCGTTCGATGATGAAATGTTGAAGTTCGATGGTGTCGCGAACAACCACGCGCAGAAGATAATCCGAATCCCCTGTCATCAGGTAGCATTCCATCACTTCGGGGAAGCGCTTGATGGACTGTTCGAAGCTCTCCAGCATCTCCTCGATCTGCTTTTCCAGCGTGACCTGGATGAAGACGCTGAGGCTTGGACCGAGCTTGGCGGCGTCAAGAAGGGTTACTCGGCGGGCTATGACGCCAGCCTCCTCAAGCGCTCTGACGCGAGCAAGACAAGGCGAGGGCGACAGGCCGACTCGTTCGGCGAGCGCCACATTGGTGAGGCTGGCGTCCTCCTGGATTTCGGAGAGGATGCGAATGTCTGTTGGATCGAGAGACTTTTTCAGCAGATTATGCCTCTAAAATTGCGTCTGGCAGCATTTTGATCCAATTTTTCTGGAGATCAACCCATCTTTGGCGCCGCCTGCGGCGCGCCAAGGCCTAAGCTCAAGGGAGCGTCACGAGATAGATTTGGTTCCGCTAATGAACTTCGTAAAAGTCGGACAAGCCAACCGCCCTGGAGACACCGATCCGGAGGAGACGGCCGAATGGCTGGCTGCCCTTGAGTTGGTTGTCCAAGCTGTGGGAGAGGACCGAGCCGAGTTCCTTCTTTCGGCCCTCGACCGCAAAGCCAAAGAGCTTGGCGTCGGAACGGACGTCGCTCCGTACTCGCCCTATCGCAATTCAATCCCGCTCGAACGCCAACCTCCATTTCCGGGCGATATCGCCATGGAGGAGCGGATTACGGCGATCATCCGGTGGAACGCGCTCGCGATGGTCGTTCGCGCGAACAAGGCCTATGGCGAACTCGGCGGCCATATCGCGAGCTACGCCTCCGCCGCCGAGATCTTTGAAACTGGATTCAATCATTTCTTCCACGCCGATACTGGCGCCAACGACGGCGACCTTGTCTTCTTGCAACCGCATTCGGCGCCAGGCGTCTACGCGCGCGCTTTTCTCGAGGGGAGGTTGTCGGAAGAGCAACTGAAGCGATACCGACAGGAGGTCGGCGGCGGGGGCCTGAGCTCCTATCCCCATCCCTGGCTCATGCCTGATTTCTGGCAGACGCCGACGGGCTCGATGGGCATCGGGCCAATCACGGCGATATATCAGGCTCGTTTTCTCCGCTATTTGCACCATCGTGGACTCGCGAACACCGAGGCGCGACATGTTTGGGGCGTCTTCGGGGATGGCGAGATGGACGAACCGGAATTGATTGCGGGCCTTTCGCTCGCGGCGCGCGAAGGGCTCGACAATGTCACCTTCGTCATCAACTGCAATCTGCAGCGCCTAGATGGGCCAGTGCGTGGGAACGGGCAGATTATTCTGGAACTCGAGAGCCTCTTCCGTGGCGCCGGTTGGAACGTCATCAAGGTCCTGTGGGGCTCGGAATGGGACGCCCTCTTCGCCCGCGACAAGAAGCATGCGCTGCTTCGCCGTTTCGCCGCGACGGTTGACGGCAAGTATCAAACACTCGGAGCGAGAGACGGCGGCTACAATCTCGTTCACTTCTTTGACGAAGACCCCGAAGTGCATGCGCTCGTCGCGCATATGTCGGACGGAGACATCGACGGTCTGAAACGGGGCGGCCACGACTTCCGCAAGCTCTTCGCCGCCTTCGAAACGGCGCGAGCGACCAAAGACCGACCGACCGTTATCCTAGCTAAGACGAAGAAGGGCTACGGAATGGGTGGGGCCGGCGAATCCCGCATGACTTCGCACCAGGCCAAGAAGCTCGATATCGACGCGCTCATCGCCTTCCGCGACCGCTTCGCTCTGCCTCTCACCAACGAGCAGGCGGCGGCGCTCGAATTTTACAAGCCCGCCGAGAACAGCGCGGAGCTTCGCTATCTTCGCGCGCGCCGCGTTGCTCTCGGCGGTTATCTGCCGGCGCGGCGTAGGAGCGCGGAAAGTGTGGCCGTGCCTCCGCTGAAGGCTTACGCGGAATTCGCGATTAAGGCCGAGGGTAAGGAGATGTCCACGACCATGGCCGCCGTCCGGCTGTTCAGCAACCTCCTGAAGGACAAGGCGCTCGGCCCGCGAATCGTGCCCATCGTCGCGGACGAAGCGCGCACGTTCGGCATGGCGAATTTATTTCGGCAGGTCGGCATCTATTCGCCGCATGGTCAGCTCTATGAGCCCGAAGACGCGGGCTCCATGCTCTACTATCGCGAAGCGCGCGAAGGACAATTGCTCGAAGAAGGCATCACCGAGGCTGGCGCGATCTCGTCCTGGGTTTCCGCCGCCACGTCCTACAGCGTCCATAACGTCGCGATGCTGCCCTTTTATATTTTCTATTCGATGTTCGGGTTCCAGCGGGTGGGCGACCTGATCTGGGCCGCCGCCGACCAGCGGTCGCGCGGCTTCCTCATCGGCGCAACCGCCGGACGAACGACGCTCGGCGGCGAAGGGCTTCAGCACCAGGATGGGTCGAGCCACGTGATCGCGGCGACCATTCCCAACTGCCGCGCCTATGACCCCGCCTTCGCGTATGAAATGGCCGTCATATTCGACCATGGCGCGCGCGCGATGATGGAGGAAGGAAAGGACGAGTTTTATTACGTCACCGCGATGAATGAGAATTACGCGCAACCCTCGATGCCGGAGGGAGTTGAAGACGATATCATCAAAGGGTTGTACCGCGTCGAGGCGCAAGCTCCCCAGGAGTTGTCTCCTCGCGTCCGGCTCCTGGGCTCGGGCGCAATATTGCCGCAAGTGCTGGAGGCCGCTCGCCGGCTCGAGGCAGACTGGGGCGTCGCTTCCGAGGTGTGGAGCGCGACCAGCTTTTCCGAACTTGCGCGCAACGCGCGCGCGGTCGAGCGGCGAAACCGGCTAAGCCCGGTCTCACCACAAGAGACGAGCCACCTCGGCCGCTGTCTTCCCGGGTCACGTCCGATCATTGCCGCAACGGACTATGTGCGCGCCTATCCGCAATTGATCGCGGCCTATGTCGAGGCCCCGTTCACCGCGCTCGGCACGGATGGGTTTGGGCGGAGCGACACGCGCGCGGCGCTTCGGAAGTTTTTTGAGGTCGATGCAGGCCATATCGCGGTCGCGGCGCTTGCCGCGCTCGCAACTCAGGGAAGCGTGAGCAAAGAGACCGTCGCAGAGGCCATCGCGCGGTACGGCGTTGAAGGGCATAACGAAGCGCCCTGGTTGCGGTAATCTGGTGGCCGAGCGGCGAGTTCGCTCGAGGGTTCAGAGGAAAGCACCGGCCCTCTTCAGGCCGTGGCTCGCGCATGGTGGGCGATTGCCCTATCGAAGGCTCGTGGCAAATTCTTAAGGCCCTTTGTGCGCCATAAGCCGGCGACTTGAATTGCGCCAATGGCGAACCTCGAGAATTTGGCCAGGGAGATTTGGATTTCATGCGGTTGACTGCTCTCGTTATCGCGCTTGCGTCGATTGACCTCGCTGGCTGTCAAAGCGTCGGCTCGAACGGCGCGCCGCCGGTCACCGGCTCCACGACGCTAGCCGGCGCGGCGACATCGACGATCG
Organism: uncultured Alphaproteobacteria bacterium; assembly: GCA_963730555.1. Classification (GTDB taxonomy): domain Bacteria; phylum Pseudomonadota; class Alphaproteobacteria; order Rhizobiales; family Beijerinckiaceae; genus Roseiarcus. The sequence continues at coordinate 76,796 of CAVSSS010000013.1, forward strand.
CGCCTGCCCCAGGCGGGATACCCGCGCCCGCGATTCCGACCGGCGCCGCTCTCGGCGGTGTCCTTGGCGGGCCGATCGGCGCGTCGCTGACGGACGACGACCGACAAGCCGCGTGGCAGGCGCAGGTCGGCGCGCTCGATTCTGGTCAGAAGCGCTCGTGGCGCGGGGCTAAAGGCATATTCGGCTTTGTCGAGCCAGGGGCGGCGTCGGGCGACGGGTGCCGCGCCTATTCCCAGACCATCTATGTCGCCGGCCGGCCGAACCGCGGCAAGGGCGTCGGCTGCCGGCAGCCGGACGGAAGCTGGAAAATGACGAGCTGAGCTTCGACGGATCGGGTCTCCGAGCGCGTCTCTGTCGGCCATTCCAGCCTCTGGAAAATTGGTAGTTGACTGAATTGGGAGGCGATGCAATCGTTCTCTGCAAACGTTCCCATCCGTCGAAGGACGGCCGGATTTGGAGTGAGACGTGTCAGGAGCGGTCTGCGCACTCGATGTGCGTTCCGTATCGAAATCCTATGGCGCGACCGTCGCGCTTCAGGATGTTTCGATCGAGCTTCAGGCCGGCGAGGTGCACGCCCTCTTAGGTGAGAACGGGGCCGGCAAGTCGACGCTCGTCAAGATCTTAAGCGGTGTCGTCAAGCCGGACGTCGGGACCATGCGGATGGGCGGAGAGCCCTACGGACCGCATTCGATCGTCGACGCGCGGCGGCGCGGCGTGGCGACAGCCTTTCAGGAACTCAGCCTCGTCCCCAACCTCACGGTGGCGCAGAACCTATCCTTGCCGCGACAGCCGAAGGGAGGGCTGGGGCTCGTGTCAGGCGCGGCCACCCAGAAGCGCGGCGCGGCGATCCTTGAGCGCTTCGGCTTGGGTCTTTCGCCGAGCGCCATTGTCGCGAGCCTGACGCTCGCCGAGCGCCAGCGGCTCGAGATTACGCGAGCCTTCGCCTGCGACCCAAAGGTGCTCATCCTAGATGAGCCGACCGCGGCCTTGGCCGAGACCGACTGGCTTTTCGGTCTCGTTCGTCAAGCGACCGCCGCGGGCGCGGCTGTCCTTTATATCTCTCATCGGCTGGCTGAGGTCCGCGAACTCTGTCAGCGCGCGACGGTGCTTCGCAATGGCCGCAGCATCGGGACGGTCGGACTTGAGGACGCCACCGACCACGCCATTTTCGAGATGATGGTCGGCCGTAGCCAGGCGGAGGAAATGCAGCGCCGCGCCGTCTCTGCTCAATCGACCCGTCCCGCTGTCCTCGAAGCCGAGGGATTGGCGGGAGGGAGCCTCAAGGACATTTCGCTCACGCTGCGCGAAGGCGAGATTCTTGGGGTCGCGGGGCTTGAGGGACAGGGACAGCGCGCGCTCTTCCGCGCCCTCGTCGGGCTTGCCCCGCTCAGCTCCGGTTCGGTCAAGGTGGACGGCGCATCGGTTCGGCTCTCGGGTCCCGATGTCGCGCTCAAGACGGGCCGGGGAATTGCTTTTCTGCCTGAAGAGCGCAAGACCGAGGGGATCTTTCCCGCTCTCGCGACGGCGTCCAACATCGTTCTGCCCATGATTGGGCGGATTGGGCGAGCAGGTCTCGTCTCGGAGCGTCTGGAGCGCGAGGCGGCGGCCGGGTCCTCCTCCCAGGTCGACCTCAGTCCGCGCTATCTCGATTTCCGCATCGGCGACCTTTCCGGCGGCAACCAGCAGAAGGCCCTGCTCGCTCGCGCGATGCAGACCGGGGCAAAGATCCTTTTGCTTTATGATCCGACCCGTGGCGTCGACGTCGGAACGAAGCAGTCGATCTATGCGGCCATCCGAAGTTTCGCGGAAGCCGGCGGCGCGGTCCTGCTCTATTCCTCGGAGCTGCCGGAACTGGTTCACCTCGCCGACCGCTGCCTCGTCGTCTATGGCGGACGGATCTTCGCCGAACTCACCGGCGCCGACATCAACGAGCGCATTCTTGTCGCCGCGCTGACCGGCCATTCCATCAAAGAAGCCGCCGCATGAGCGCGCATTTCGACGCCGCGGCCCCGAGCGCGCCGGGTTCGAACCTCGGCGCCGCGATCCGACGCGGCCTGACCGATGGCGCGGGCATCGTCGCAGTTCTTTATGTCATCCTCTTCGCGCTCTACGCGCTTTGGGATCGCAGCGCGCTCACCGTGTCTGGCGTGACCAATCTCTCCAACAATGCGGCGCCGCTCGCCATCGCTGCCGCCGGCGAGAGCCTCGTCGTCATCTCGAGAGGCTTCGACCTCTCCGTCGCCGGCGTCGTATCCCTCTCGAATGTGCTCATGGCGAGCTATCCGGTCGATGGGCCTGACGGGGCGCTTGTGAGCCTGCTGATCTGCCTTGGCGTCGGCGGCGCGATCGGCGTGCTGAACGAAATCCTCATCGCCATCCTGCGCTTGCAGTCGATCGCCGCGACCCTCGGAACCATGATCATGGGTCAGGGGCTCGCGCTCGTGATCATGGATGCTCCGGGCGGCACGGTCGCCGATTGGGTGAGCTACACGCTCACCGACGTGCTCTTCGGAGTGATCCCGATTTCGGGGCTCATCGTGCTCGCGGTCGTGGCCTTGTGGCTTCTTTTCCGCCGAACCGACGCCTGCACTGGCCTTTTTGCGGTCGGCGCGGATGAAACGGCGGCGGCGCTCTCGGGGATTTCGGTCGTGCGCGCGCGCTTTGTCGCCTTCGTCGGCGCCGGCTTGCTCTACGGACTCGCGGGCTTCATGCTGAGCGTTCAGACCGCGACCGGCAATCCGACCGCCGGAACCCCGTTCCTCATGTTGACCTTCGCCGCGGTGGCGCTCGGAGGCGTATCGCTCACGGGCGGCAGAGGCAGCCTCGTCGGCGCCATCATCGGCGCGGCGACGCTGATGCTGTTGCAGAAGGTGCTGTTCTCGGGCGGCGTGTCGTCGTTCTATACCGGGATCTTCCAGGGCGTCGTGATGGTGCTCGCCATCGTGTTCGGCTCCGTCATCTCGCGCCTCGCCTCGACCGGAGCCCGCGCGTGACGAGCGCCCGGCCGTCAGCCGCCTTGCAGCCGCCCGCGGATACGCGGCGGACGGGCCGCATTCGCTCCGAGACGATCAGCACCGCGGCGATCTTCGCTCTCGCGATCATCCTCATCCTCGCCTCTCGCTTCGTGAGCCCGGCGCTAGGATCATGGGATCAGGTCGATACGATCATCACGCTCGCCTCGTTCCTGATCGTTGTCGCTTTCGGTCAAGGCCTCGTCATCCTGGTTGGCGGCCTCGACCTCTCGGTCGCCTCGATGATCACGCTGGGCGGCGTCCTCGCGACCACCTGGAACGGGTCGCTCGGATCAGAATGGGTTTTGATCCCCGCCGTTCTCCTCATCTGTGCCTGCGTCGGCGCGCTCAATGCGGTCGGGGTGATCTGGCTCAGCATTCCGCCCTTCATCATGACGATGGCGATGGGCATCATCGTCGCGTCTGCCGCGCTTGGCTATACGAGCGGCACGCCTCGCGGCGCCTCGCCCGAGGCCTTCCTTGCCCTCATGAAGGGTTCGGTCGGCCCCGTGTCGGCGGTTCTGATCTTCGTTGTCGTTTTCGCTCTCCTCGCCTGGGCGCTGCAAAGCGCGACCGCCTTCGGGCGGCGGCTCTATGCGGTTGGCGCCAACCGCGAAGCCGCGCGCATAGCGGGCGTCACAACGTGGCGGCCAATCATGGCCGCCTACGCGATCAGCGCCGTTTGCGCGGGCTTCGTGGGCATGATGCTGGTCGGCTATGCGAACGGCGCGACTTTGCGGATGGGGGATTCCTACCTTTTGCCGAGCATCGCCGCCGTCGTCATTGGCGGATCGTCAATTCTTGGCGGCCGCGGCAGCTTCGCGGGAACGGTCGGCGGCGCCATCCTCCTCACCACTCTCGGCACGGTTATCTCCGCGCTTGGCATGGAAGAGGGATGGCGCACCGTGATCGAGGGGGCGATCATCGTTGGAGCACTGCTCCTGCTTCGAGAGGATCTGATAGCGAGATTGAGAAACAGGCCGGCTCGCTAGGCCACGGGCGGGTCGGCCGAAGGCGTTCCTGCAATTGGGTGTGGGAACGTTCTCACGGCTAAGATCGTGGCGCTGCTAGGGAGGTTATACGAATGAGAACTCTTAGAAAACTGTTCACAACGACCTGCGTCGCCGCCGGCGCGCTCGCTGCGGCGTTCGCTGCAGGGATCGGTTCGGCGTCGGCCGACGAACCGAAGAAGTTCAAGATATTCCTGAGCCTGAGCTACAGCGGCAATTCCTGGCAATCGGAAGCCGCCAACATCGTGAAGGCGCTCGCGCAGACGCCTCCTTACGATAAACTGGTCGAGCTCAAGGAGGTGATCTCCGGCACCGACCCGCAAGCCCAGATCGCCGCTTACGAAAGCATGATCGACGCGGGGGCTGACGGCATCATCAGCTTCCCGATCTCGTCGACCGCGCTCAACCGAACCGTCAAGAAGGGCTGCGACAAGGGCGTGCTCTTCTTCATGTACGATGCGACCGTGACCGAGCCTTGCGCCTATAACGTCAGCTACATCACCGCGGGCTTCGGAGAGAACACGGCGCAGGCGCTGGTGAACGCCCTCAACGGCAAGGGCAAGATTTTCCTCAGCCGCGGCGTCCCCGGAAATTCTGTCGACAAGCGGCATACCGACGGCGCCATGCACATCTTCAAGGAATATCCCGGGATTCAGGTCGTCGCGGAATATTACTCCTTCTGGGACGACCGGACGACGCAGCAGGAGACCGCCAAGGCGCTGGCGGCGCATCCCGACGTCGACGGCATCTGGGCGCAAGCCGGGGAGTTCGGCGCGATCCAGGCGCTGCGCGACAAGGGAACCCGCCTCGTGCCGATGACCGGCGAAAACTCGAACGGCTTCCGATTGGCGCTCGCCGATCCCGAGGCCCAGAAAAATGGGCTCAAGGGCGTCTCCGCTGGATCTCCCCCGGCGACGTCCGGATACGCGTTCAAGCTGATGATGGAGATCCTGACCAAGAAGCGGGACCTGAAGCCCATGAACATCCAGTATCCGCTGCCTTGGGTTCCCGCCGATAAGGTCAAGCTCTGCAAGGGTGACACCTTTGAAGACGGGTGCAACGCCTTCCCTGACGGCAAGGTGCCAAGCTCCTTCGTGACCGAGGTCTTCAGTCCTGAGTTCCTGCCGGAGCTCAGCCTCAAGTCCGCTCTCGACGGCGCGCCGACCCCAGGCAAGACGATCCAGCCGCTGCCGGCGGAGGTCGTGAAAGCCCCCAACGAGCCGGGCATCAACTGCCAGAAATGCGAGCCGCCGGCCGACTTGTACAAGCTGACCAAAGTTGAGCCGACAGTGAAGCCGTAACCTTTGGCGTCTCGGGCGGACACACCGCCCGGGACGCTCTGTTCAAATCGAGGACTAGACATGGCCAGACACCTGAAGCGAGGCCGCGACGCCAAAGAAGTGGCCGCGAACGACGCAAAAGTGCGCGCGACGGTCGAAGGCATTTTGAACGATGTCGAGACGCGCGGCGACACGGCTATTCGCGAATTGTCGGAGAAGTTCGACAAATGGTCGCCCGCGAACTTTCGCCTGTCGCCAAGCGAGATTGAAGCGACGGTCGCGAAAGTCTCGGCCCGGGACATCGAGGACATCCGCTTCGCGCAGGCGCAGGTCCGAAATTTCGCGCAGAAGCAGCGCGAATGCATCAAGGACCTCGAGGTCGAGACCCTGCCCGGCGTCATTCTCGGTCACAAGAATATCCCCGTGAACGCCATCGGATGCTACGTCCCCGGCGGCAAATATCCCATGGTCGCGTCGGCGCATATGAGCGTGGTGACCGCGAAAGTCGCCGGCGTTGAGCGCATCATCGCTTGCGCGCCGCCTTTCCACGGCGGACCCCATCCCGCCATCGTGGCCGCCATGCACATGGGGGGCGCGGACGAGATCTATGTCCTGGGCGGCGTGCAGGCCGTGGCCGCGATGGCGCTCGGCACCGAAACGATCGCACCCGTCGACATGCTGGTTGGGCCCGGCAACGCCTTCGTGGCCGAGGCCAAGCGACAGCTCTACGGCCGCGTCGGCATCGACCTTTTCGCAGGGCCTACCGAAACGCTCGTCATCGCCGACGACACGGTCGACGGCGAGCTCTGCGCGACCGACCTTCTCGGTCAGGCGGAGCATGGGCCCACCTCGCCCGCGATCCTTCTGACCAATTCGGAGAAGCTCGCGCACGACACGATGAACGAAGTGAAACGGCAGCTCGCGATCCTCCCGACCGGCGAGACCGCGGGCCAGGCGTGGGAGGCCTACGGCGAAGTCATCGTCTGCGATGACGAGGCCGAGATGATCCGCGAGGCGGACCGGATCGCGTCCGAGCATGTCCAGGTGATGACGCGGGATCCCGATGTCTTCCTGAACGGCATGACCAATTATGGCGCGCTTTTCCTCGGGCCTCGCACGAACGTCGCCTACGGGGACAAGGTCATTGGCACCAACCACACACTGCCCACCAAGAAGGCGGCGCGCTACACGGGGGGCTTATGGGTCGGCAAGTTCCTGAAGACCTGCACCTATCAGAAAGTGCTCACCGACGAAGCGAGCGCGATGGTCGGCGAATATTGTTCGCGGCTTTGTTTGCTCGAGGGCTTCTACGCTCACGCCGAGCAGGCCAACATCCGCGTGCGCCGATATGGCGGACGCAATGCCTGAGCGGACCCTGCCGCCGGAAACGGCGCTGTGAGGGCTTCGGAACCATGAGCGGGGAAGACAGGCATCGCATTCGCAAGGCCCGCGTGACGGTGAAGGACTTGGCGCGCGATCTGAGCCTGTCGACCTCGACGATATCGCGCGCGTTCTATGACGACGCGGTGATCGCGCCGAGCACCCGGAAAGCTGTTCTCACCCGCGCCGCCGAAATTGGCTACGCCCCCAATCCGCTGGCGCGCAGCCTGATCACCAAGCGCACCCGGATCGCGGGCGTGGTGACCTCCGACATCACGAACCCTTTCTATCCGGAGGTCCTAACTCGGCTCACGGAAAAGCTGCGCGAGATCGACCTCAACGTGATGCTGTCTGCCGCCGGTTCGAGCGATTCGCTCGATGACGCGGTGAAGCTCCTGTTGTCCTATCAGCCCGATGTGGTCATCGTTCTCGCAGCGACCTTGTCGTCCGAGGCGGCGGAAGCTTGCGGGCAGGCGGGCACGCCCGTCCTCTTTTTCAACCGGCGCCCCCTCAATGTCGACGCCTTCGGCGTGACTTGCGACAACGTCGGCGGCGGGCGGCTTGTCGCCGATCATTTCATCAAGCTCGGTCATCGGCGGCTCGCCTTCGTGGCGGGCCGGCCGGACGCCTCCACCAATGTCGACCGGTGGGAAGGCTTTCGGCGCGGATGCCTCGACCACGGATTGAAGGAACCGGTCTGCGTCGGGGCGGGCGCGTTCGCCTATGAGCGAGGATACGAGGCCGCCTCCCGCCTGCTCGACGGCAGGAGCCGCCCGGATGGGGTGTTCTGCGCCAACGATATTCTCGCCATCGGCTTCATGGATGCGGCGCGCCGGGAGTTCGGACTGGATATTCCGGGCGATCTCTCGGTCGTCGGCTTCGACGATATCGCCATGGCTCGCTGGCCGTCCCATGCGCTGACCACCGTGCGCCAGCCGGTCGGCAAGATGATCGATGTGACGATGCAGCTGATCGAAATGCTGTTCGAATCCACGCAACTGAAACCACGCATAGAACGCATCCCCGGCGAGCTTGTCGAACGCGCCTCCACCCGTGAGGTCCATCATGCCGAGTAGCGGCAGGGACATGCTAGATCGCGCGGCCTTGGTCCATCGTTGGGACTGTCCAGCCGTCGCCGAGGCAGCGCTTCCTGAGCCTGACGTCGCGGAGGTCGACGCCGCCGCGGCGGCGGCCTTGCGGCGACCCTATGACGCGCTGCGCCGGCTTATCGGGCAGGCGGCGGGACTGCTCGTTCTCGCGCAAACAAGCCAACGGCGAGAGATCCTGGATCTCCCCGCCGTCGCCGTTGCGCGCGAGCAGTGGCGCGAAGTGACCGCCACGCTTGGGGACCTGAGCGCGCCGCGCAGCTGCGAGGGCCAAGTGGAAAACCTCATCCGCGCCGCTCGCCTGGTCGGCGCCTGCCTCGACGCGCTGGAAGCGTCAGCGACGAAAGAAAAGGTAGACGCATCGCTCGCTCTCGATCGCGTCGCGGCCGCCTATCGGCTGGTTCAGAACTCTTCCAGCGACAAGCTCGGCATGACGATGGTCGACTTCCGTCAGTCCTGCTGCAATTGCGCGCCCATGACGATGCGCGCCTCATGAATAATGAAGGAGGGAACGCATGGCCGACTATTCGATTTGGGTTCTGGAATATTCGTACGTCACCAAGTACCACAAGAGCGGCGTTCTCTACGGCGCGCACAATCAGGGCTACGTCAAGCTCCCCTATTGCTATGCGCTGATCAAGGGGAAGAACCACGTCGCGATGGTCGATGTGGGCTACAACAACAAGGAATACGGCAAGGTCCTGGGCGACAAGTTCGGGGTCGAGAACTGGCGCACGCCCGAAGGAAGTGCTGGCAGGTGTCGGACTCACGCCGACCGACGTCGGCACCGTTTTCATCAGCCACGCGCATTTCGATCATTTCGGCAATGTCGAGGACTTCCCGAAGGCGACCTTCTACATCCAGGAACGCGAGATCACGAAATGGGTCTGGGCCATGTCGCTGCCCGACCGGTTGCGCTGGATGATGGTCGCCATTGATCCCGGCGACATCATTCGCGGGGTCGACCTCGCCCGCCAGAAGCGTCTCGTCTGCATCGACGGTTCGCTCGAGAATGTCCTTCCGAACATCGACCTGCACGTCGCCTATGACAGCCACACTTACGGCTCGATGTGGGTGCACGTCCGCAACGATGGGAAGGCGCAATCGAGCGACGCTTGGGCGCTCGCCGGCGATCTTGTCTACGTCTTCGAGAATGTCGAGGGACCCGGAGCGGTCGTGGACGTCGATCAGATGTATGTTCCCGTCGGCCTCGCCGTCGGAAGCCAGGAGAATCTCGTGATGGCGACCGAAGCGATGATGAAGTCCGTGGGCTATGAGGCGCGCCGGGTCATTCCGGTGCACGAAGAACGCCTCAAGGACCGGTTCCCGTCGCGGATCACATCGGATGGCTTGCGCATCAGCGAGATCTGCCTCGCGGACGGCGAAAAATCGCGGGTGCGTTGATGGCGGGCTCTTCGGTACAGATCGGTCGGAATTGTCGGCGCGGGCCTTGTTGGTTCGGCTTGGGCGATCGTCTTCGCGCGCGCGGGCCTCAATGTCCGCGCGTTCGACGCGAGCGAGGACATCCGCCGGACAACGGCGGCGCGAATTCGCGCGAGCCTTGAAGACATGGCGAAAGCGGGCCTGGTGGATGGCGTCGACGCCATTTGCTCGCGCGTAACGGTCGTAGACGACCTGCGCGCAGCGGTCGCCAACGTCGACTACGTTCAGGAATCGGTGTTCGAGCGCGTGCCAGAAAAGCGCGCCGTGTCGGAGGCCATCGGCGCCCTGATCCGGGATGACGCAGTCGTTGGAAGTTCGAGCTCTGGCATTCCGGCTTCCGCCTTCACCGAGCACGCGCCGCGGCGGGAGCGGTTTCTCATCGCCCATCCGGTGAACCCGCCCCATCTCGTGCCGATCGTCGAACTTGTTCCGGCGCCGTGGACCGACCCGGCGATTCTCCCGTGGCTTCGCGCCGTGATGCAGGCGGTCGGCCAGGCGCCGATCGTGGTCAATCGCGAGATCGAGGGCTTCATCCTCAATCGCCTGCAGGGCGTGCTCCTCATGGAAGCCTGGGCTTTGTTCGAGGAGGGATACGCGAGCGCCGCCGACATCGACCTCTGTGTCTCGCAAGGGCTCGGCTTGCGCTGGTCGTTCATGGGGCCGTTCGAGACGATCGATTTGAACGCGCCGGGCGGCGTGGACGACTACGCCCGGCGGCTCGGGCCGCTGTACCATTCGATCGCGCAATCGCGAGCCAATCCGCGCCCGTGGTCGCCGGAATTGATCGAGCGGGCGAGATCCGAGCGCCGCGCGGCCCTGGCGCAAGACAAGCTCCCGGAGCGGTCGGCGTGGCGCGACAGGCGGCTCATGGCCCTCGTCGCGCATCGCCGCTCGCAACCCTCGGAATAGCGGCGAGTTCATGTCCTCTCAGCCTTTGGCCGGCCGCGTGGCTGTCGTAACCGGCGGGACCGGAGGAATTGGCGCCGCGACCTGCAAGGCGCTCGCGCAAGCGGGCGCCGCCGTGATCGTCGGGTACAATTCCGCCAGCGAGAAGGCGGAAGCGATGCTAGGCGTGTTGTCCGGCAAGGGGCATATGGCGTTGCGCATGCCGGTGACGGACAGCGCCGCGCTTAAGGATGCGATCGCGGCGGTCGACGACCGGCATGCCCGCCTCGACCTTCTCGTCAACTCGGCCGGGATCACGCTGTTCGTGCCGCATGGCGATCTCGATGCGCTCGACGATGCGCTCATCAGCCGCATCCTGGACGTCAACGTGCGCGGCGTGATCGCGAGCGTGAGAGCGGCTCTGCCGCTGATGCGGCGAAGCGGAGGCGGCGCAATCGTCAACATCTCCTCGATCGCCGGCGTTACTGCGATGGGGAGCAACATCGCCTATTGCGCCTCCAAGGCCGCGGTGGACAACCTGACCAAATCGCTCGCTCGCGCACTCGCGCCGGACATCCGGGTCGTTTCGGTCTCGCCGGGACTTGTCGACACCGAGTTCGTGCGTGGGCTCGATCAAAGCTGGCGGGACGAGCAAGCTGGACGCACGCCGCTACGCAGGCTGGCCGACCCCGAGGAGGTCGCTCGCGCCGTGCTCGCGGTGGGGACGAGTTTGACGTTCATGACCGGGGCGATTCTGCCAGTGGACGGCGGCCGGCCTCTGGCCTGATCCCAATCGAAGCGCTCTCCGGTGGGCTCCTGCGCCCGAGAATTCCGGATTTCGCTCTGCAGGCGCAGAGTCAGCAAACCTAAGCCACGGATTTGCTGCGCTTCCTCCATTTTGACGAGACCTAAACTTCGCTTTGCTATAACAGACCCCGACTTTTCCCGCGACCGCTCGAGGGGTCGCGCTGAGGATCGTTGATGGTGTGGTTCGTCCTGGCAGGAATGGCGGCTTGCGTGGTCCTGGCCGCGCTTTGGCCGTTGCTTCGCCCGTCGCCGCCCATGAAAGCGGACCCCGCGGCGAACGAAGCCGCGTTCTATAAGGCCCAACTCGAGGAAATCCGGCGCGACGTCGAGCGTGGCCTCCTGCCGCAAGGGGAGGCGGAGGGCGCCCGCGCCGAGGCCGCGCGCCGGCTGATCGCGGCGTCTGACGCCTCCGAAGCGCCTTTGCCCGCCCGGCGCACTCGCCTCGCTGCGGCGGCGCTGATCGCCATCGGGCTGCCGGCCATCGCCTTTCCGCTCTATGCGCGGCTCGGCCAGCCCATGATGCCCGATGAGCCGCTGGCGAGCCGCAAGGTCGCGCCGCAGTCGAATGGCGAGATCGAGGCGGCGGTGGCGGCGGTCGAGGCGCGGCTCACCGCCAAGCCCGATGACGGCAAAGGCTGGGCGGTGATCGCGCCGGTCTACATGCGGCTTGAGCGCTATTCGGACGCCGCGCACGCCTATGCCGAGGCGCTGCGCATTCTCGGCGAAGACCCCTTGCGGCGCTCCGCTTACGGCGAGGCTCTGGTCGCGGCCGCCGGGGGCGTGGTCACGGACGAAGCCCGCCAGGCGTTCGACCGGGCGCTCGCCGAGCAGCCCGGCCAGCCGCAGGCGCGCTATTACGTCGCGCTCGCCGCCGAACAGGACGGGAAGAAAGCGGACGCTATTCGCGATTACGAGCAGCTCGCCGCCGATTCGCCGCCCGACGCCCCTTGGCGGGGTCTGGTGAACGCGCGCCTCGCGGCGCTCGAGGGCGCGCCCGCGCCTGCAACGGACGCCGCCGCCATTCCCGAGGCGCAACGGCCGATGATCGAGGGCATGGTGTCGAAACTCGCGACGCGGCTCGCCAGCAGTGGCGGCGGCGTCGACGAATGGTCGCGCCTTATTCGCGCCTATACCGTGCTGCATGAGGCCGACAAGGCCAAGGCGGCGCTCGCCAGCGCGCGCAAGGCGCTCGCGCCCGACGCCAACGCGGTCGCGAGCCTCGATGCGCTGGCGCGCGACCTCGGCCTCGGAGACGCCAATTGACCCGTCGCGGCCGCCGCCTTGCACTGATTGCCGCCGCCCTCGCGGTCGTCGGCGCAGCGGCTGGCATTTCGCTTTACGCGCTGAGCGACAGCATCGTGTTCTTCCTGAGCCCCTCCGAGGTCGTCCAGAAATCCGTTGCCCCCGGCGCGCGGCTGCGTATCGGCGGTCTGGTGAAGACGGGCTCGCTCGTGAAATCGGCGGACCAGAACGTGGCGTTCGTCCTGACCGACGGCGCGCATGATCTCAAAGTCGCCTATCAGGGCCTCTTGCCGGACTTGTTCCGCGAGGGCCAGGGCGTGGTCGCCGAAGGCGTGCTCGAGGGGCCGGGACAGATGCGCGCCGACACAATCCTCGCCAAGCATGACGAGCGCTACATGCCACGCGAGGTCGTCGACGCGCTCAAGAAACAGGGGCGTTGGCAGGAAGGAACGACGGCGGCCACGCAATGATTGTCGAGATCGGCCATTTCGCCCTCGTGCTCGCGCTCGCGGCTGCGCTCGCCCAGACGATCGTCCCGTTCTGGGGCGCGCGTATTGGCGACATCGGACTCATGACCGTCGGGCGCAACGCGGCGCTGCTCCAACTCGCGCTGATCGCGGTCGCCTTCGCCGCGCTCGTCAATGCGCACCTGACTTCGGACTTTTCCGTTCTCAACGTCGCGGAGAACTCGAACGTGGCGATGCCCGCGATCTACAAGGTCTCCGGCGTCTGGGGAAACCACGAAGGCTCGATGTTGCTGTGGGTTTTCATTCTCGCGATCTTCGGCGCGCTTGTGGCTTTGTTCGGCCGCGCGCTGCCGGCGAAGCTCCGCGCTGACGCGCTCGCCGTGCAGGGCCTGATCAGCCTCGCCTTCCTCGCCTTCATTCTCTTGACCTCGAACCCGTTCGAGCGCCTCGCGCCGGCCCCGTTCGAGGGACGCGACCTCAATCCGATTCTGCAGGACCCCGGCCTCGCCATCCATCCCCCGATGCTCTATCTCGGCTATGTCGGCTTCTCGATCGTCTATTCGTTCGCCGCCGCGGCCTTGATCGAAGGCCGGATCGACGCGGCCTGGGCGCGTTTCGTTCGCCCGTTCACGCTCGTCGCATGGAGCTTCCTCACGCTCGGTATCGCCGCCGGCTCCTTCTGGGCCTATTACACGCTCGGCTGGGGCGGCTTCTGGTTCTGGGATCCGGTTGAGAACGCCTCCCTCATGCCGTGGCTCGCGGGCACGGCCTTCCTCCATTCGGTCGCGGTGATGGAGAAGCGCGACGCCTTGAAAGTCTGGACGATCTTTCTCGCCATCCTCGCCTTCTCCTTTTCGCTGCTCGGCACCTTTCTCGTGCGCTCGGGCGTGCTGACCTCGGTGCACGCCTTCGCCAACGATCCGCGGCGCGGCGTCTTCATCCTCGCGATTCTGGCGATGTTCATTTGCGGTTCGTTCGCCCTGTTCGCGTGGCGCGCGCCGATGCTCAAGCAGGGCGGACTGTTCGCCCCGATCTCGCGCGAGGGCGCGTTGGTCGTCAACAATCTGCTTTTGACGACCGCATGCGCGACCGTGCTGTTCGGCACCCTCTATCCGCTCGCGCTCGAGCAACTGACGGGCGAGAAGATCACCGTCGGCGCGCCCTTCTTCAATCTTACCTGCGGGACGCTCTTGCTCACCGCCTGCTTTGTCGCGCCGTTCGGCTTCTCGCTGGCGTGGAAGCGCGGGGACCTATTAGGCGTCGCGCAGCGGCTTGCCTTCGCCATCATTGTCGGCGCTGTGACGGCGATCGTTGGCGTGAGCTGGCTCAGCGGCGCGCCGATTTTTGCGCCGCTCGCCATGGGGCTCGCGATCTTCGTCATCCTCGGCACGCTGATCGAAGTCGTCCTGCGGGCGTGGCGCCCGGGGCTGACGACTGGTGTGGCGATCAAGCGTTCGCTTGGCCTGCCTTTGTCGTTCTTCGGCGGCGCGCTCGCGCATCTCGGCCTCGGCGTGACGTTGCTCGGCCTTTCGGGTCTCGGCTTCGGCGCCGAGACGATTGCGACGCTGCACAAAGGCGTGCCCGCTGAGATCGGACCCTATTCGGTGACGCTCAATTCGGTCGGCGAGCGCGTTGGGCCGAACTATAAGGAGACGGTCGCCTCCGTGACCGTGCGCTCGGGCGACCGAATCGTCGCTGAGATCGAGCCGGCGCGCCGCCAATTCGCAACGCGAGAGGTGAGCACGACCCAGGCGGGCCTGAAGACGCTCAATTTCGGGCAGGTCTATGTCTCGATCGCCGACCCGGCGCCGGACGGCAGCGTGCCTGCGCGCCTCTACTGGAAGCCGCTGGTCACGCTGATCTGGCTCGGGGGCGCCGCCATGGCGCTCGGCGGCGCCCTGTCGCTCGCGGATCGGCGGCTACGCTTCGGCGTCGCTGCGAGGGCGAAGGCCAGCGCGCGCTCGCTGCCGCAGCCGGCAGAGTGACGCATGCGCTGGCTGCGCCCTAGGCAACCGGCGGTCAGTCCGCGCCGGCGGTCCCCACCCTGGGGAAGGTTTCAAGGCGGGCGTCATCGCGAGGAGCGAAGCGACGCGGCGATCCAGAAGTCGCGAGGCGCTCCAGGTTCCCCTGGATTGCTTCGCCACAGCCCGTCCGGAAGGACGGGCGTCTTTCGACGCCCTATCGCTCGCAACGACGATCGTGGTTTGACCCAATCCCGCTTTGGTCTAGCGTCGGGAGGAAGGATTCTCTTCGTCCTTGCGCTCCTCGCCACCCTCGTCGGCCCCGCGCTCGCCGTGCAGCCGGACGAGGTGATGAAGGACCCGGCGCTCGAGGCGCGCGCTCGGGCGCTCTCGAGCGAATTGCGCTGCCTTGTCTGCCAGAACGAATTGATCGACGATTCCGAGGCGCCGCTGGCCCGCGACATCCGCATCCTCATCCGCGAGCGCATCGGCAAGGGCGAAAGCAACGACGCCGTGCGCGACTATCTCGTTTCGCGCTACGGCGATTTCATTCTCTTGAAGCCCCCGTTCAAGCCGGAGACGCTGCTTTTGTGGCTGAGCCCCCTGCTCGTTCTCGGCCTTGGCGTGGGCGCCGCGCTTTTCGCCCACCGCCGCGCGCCAAGCGTAACGCCGCGTCTGACCGCCGAGGAGGAAGCGCGGCTCGCGGCGCTGACCAACAGCGATGCAAGCGGCAGGTGACGTCCCGAGGCGTCTCGTCCTGAGGCGCGCCGCTGACGCGGAGCGCCTTGAGACATGAGCGAGTGGCGTCAGCCAATCGCTCTCGCTGCGGCCGTCTTTGTCTCGGCGCTGTCGACTTCGGCGTTGGCGACCTCATGCAGCCGTGAGGTCGTCGCGCAAATCCGATTCACTGGACGTCAGGCGTGCTGGGCCTATCGCGGCGCCGCCACCCTGTTCATCGGCAAATTCTCGAACGGGCAGACCATTTCGGCCCAAATGACCGGCGAGGCGACCGACTACGATCCACGCAGCGGGGGCGTCGCAACAGTCTCGCGGCCGCGCGATCCGAATGTCGAGGGGCCCGGAGGTTACTTCTATGGCGTACCGGACGGGCCGGGGGTCATGACCTTTGTCGCGCCGGCGACCGGAACCTATCGCTTCAGTTTCTCGCCTTGCGCAATGTGGGGCGCGCCGGGGGTTGTCAGGATCTGCGCCCGCTGAGCTGTATAGGCTTCGCGTGTCGATGAACGTCAAGCGTCGGACAGAATCGCGGCCTGTTCGGAGACCTCGTAGGTCCAGACTCTGGAAGGACTTCAGGGCATGGGGTCCGAACGAGTTGATGAGCGGGATATCCGCCGCGTCCCGGCCTCGCGCGACAACGATCCTGCCAATCCGCGGGATATTGTTGCGAGGATCGAAAGTCCACCACGACCCGTCTAGGAACACCTCGATCCAGGCGCTGAAATCCATCGGATCGACCACCGGCACGCCTATGTCGCCAAGGTGGCCATTGACGTAGCGCGCCGGAATGTTGAGGCAACGGCAAAGCGTGACCGCGAGATGCGCGAAATCGCGGCAGACGCCGATCCGCTCCTCGAACGCCTCGAACGCGGTCCTCGTTGATCGCGCCTGCTGATAGTCAAACTTAATGTGCTGATGGACGAAATCGCACACAGCCTGCACGCGCCCCCAGCCGGGCGGGATGTTTCCGAACAAGTCCCAAGCCGCCTGGCTCAGCTTGTCGGTCTCGCAATATCGGCTCCCCATCAGATAGATGAGGCAGGAGTCGGGGAGTTCCGCCACGGGCACTTCACTTGCGGCAAAGTTCGCAGGGTCGATCTTGCCATCGTCTTCGATCGTAGCGTCGCCCCAAATTGCGAGGTCGCCGGCAGGCGCGACCAGTCTGCGGCAACGATTGCCGAACGTGTCGAGATAGGTGGTCGTCGGAACGATCGGCGTCGTAAAGACCTTTTCGGCGACGCGTATATCCGCCTTCCGATCTTCGCTCACGGACAAGAGGCAAACCATCGGAGTGGGCTGCGCGCAATTGATCGCGATTTCATACCCGTAACGGATCAGCATTTGGCGCCAGCTCCTAAGGCGCCTTTCGAGACGCGACGAAAAGGCCTCCTCATCGCCAACCTCAAAACAGGCGACTCATCGACGGGACCATCAGGGCGACGCCGCGCCGACCGTCGAATTCGGCTTTGCCGACCGGGCTATTTCAGGTTGCCGAGCAGAGCGGCGCAAGCCTGAGACACACCGGAATCAGCAGCCTTGCTGCCCGGCATCACGGCCCAACCGCCCTTTTCGACATAGGCCGCCTGTTGCCAGGAGTCGGTCTTTTTTAGCGCCGTCAAGTTCGCAGCAGCGTCGGCGCTGCGTTGGAACTGGTCGACGCAGATCGGCGCGACCGCGGCGACCACGGCGCTGCTTGCCGTGTTGTCCGCCAGGGTCTTCGCCGAGCTTGCGAGCATCCAACCGCCCCAGCCGAAGCCAATGGCGACAGTCGCGACGACGCCGACGGCGGCGCCTTGCAAGAGCCGCTTCAGCGAGTCTCCCTGATACCAAGCTACATTTTGCATGAGCCTCTCCTCCCGATCGGGGCGGAAGGATTCCGCCCCTTCTGAGCATTGGGCGACACGTCGCGTTGGAGCCGTCGCCGAGGCTCGGTCTTCGCTTTATAACGCGGTCAGTAGTCCATCCCGCCCATTCCGCCCATTCCGCCACCGCCCGGCATCGCCGGAGCGTCGGCCTTGGGCCGCTCGGCGATCATCGCTTCGGTCGTGATCATGAGCCCGGCGATCGAAGCGGCGTCCTGGAGCGCGACCCGAACCACCTTCGCCGGATCGACGATGCCGGCGTTCAGCATGTCGACATATTGCTCGGTCTGCGCGTCGAAACCGAAGGTTTGCGACTTGTTCTCCAGAACCTTGCCGACGACGATCGAGCCCTCCACCCCCGAATTCTCGGCGATCTGCCGGATCGGGGCTTCGAGCGCCCGAAGCACGATATTGATGCCGGACTGAACGTCTTCGTTGTCGTTGGCGAGCTTTCCGATCGCCGCCTTGGCGCGCAGGAGCGCAACGCCGCCGCCGGAAACGATGCCTTCTTCGACCGCAGCCTTGGTCGCATGCATGGCGTCGTCGACGCGATCCTTCTTCTCCTTGACCTCGACCTCGGTCGAGCCGCCGACGCGGATGATGGCGACGCCGCCGGCGAGCTTCGCCAGCCGCTCCTGCAGCTTCTCCTTGTCGTAGTCGGAGGTCGTATCCTCGATCTGCGCCTTGATCTGCGCGATGCGGCCCTCAATGTCGGACTTCTTGCCGCCGCCATCGATGATGGTGGTGTTCTCCTTCTCGATCCGCACGCGCTTCGCCTTGCCAAGCATCTGCAGCGTCACGTTCTCGAGCTTGATGCCGAGATCCTCGGCGATCATCGTGCCCGCGGTGAGGATCGCGATGTCCTCGAGCATCGCCTTGCGGCGATCGCCGAAGCCGGGCGCCTTGACCGCCGCCACCTTCAAGCCTCCGCGCAGCTTGTTGACCACCAGCGTCGCCAGCGCCTCGCCCTCGATATCCTCGGCGATGATGAGCAGGGGCTTGCCAGCTTGCACGACCGCCTCGAGGACGGGCAGCATCGGTTGGAGCGAAGAGAGCTTCTTCTCATGGATGAGGATGTAGGGGTCTTCGAGCTCCGCGATCATCTTCTCCGCGTTGGTGACGAAATAGGGCGAGAGATAGCCGCGATCGAACTGCATGCCCTCGACGACGTCGAGTTCGGTCTCGAGGCTCTTGGCCTCCTCGACCGTGATGACGCCCTCGTTGCCGACTTTTTTCATCGCATCGGAAATCATCTTGCCGATCGTCTTGTCGCCGTTCGCGGCGATGGTCCCGATCTGCGCGATCTCCTCCGACGACTGCACCTTCTTGGCGCGGCGTTCGATGTCCTTGACGACCGCGGTCACCGCGATGTCGATGCCGCGCTTGAGGTCCATCGGGTTCATGCCGGCCGCGACCAGCTTGAGGCCCTCCTTCATGATCGAGGCGGCGAGCACCGTGGCGGTGGTTGTGCCGTCGCCGGCGAGATCGTTGGTCTTCGAGGCGACCTCGCGCACCATCTGCGCGCCCATGTTCTCGAACTTGTCGGAAAGCTCGATTTCCTTGGCGACGGTCACGCCGTCCTTGGTGATCCGCGGCGCGCCGTAGGACTTATCCAGAATGACATTGCGGCCCTTCGGGCCCAGCGTCACTTTGACCGCGTTATTGAGGATATCGACGCCGCGCAGCATTCGGTCGCGCGCGTCGGAAGAGAAGCGTACATCTTTGGCTGACATGAGTTGGATCCTTCAATTGGTTGGTTTTTTTAGGCGGCCCTCTTGGACGTTGTCTTGGGCGCGCTCGCGCCTTCGATCACGCCCATGACGTCGGTCTCCTTCATGATCAGGAGCTCCTCGCCGTCGATCTTCACTTCCGTGCCCGACCACTTGCCGAAGAGGATGCGTTCGCCGGGCTTAAGCTCGGTCGGGACGAGTTTGCCGTTCTCGTCGCGGGCGCCGGGTCCCACAGCCACGACCTCGCCCTCCTGCGGCTTCTCCTTGACGGTGTCGGGAATGATGATGCCGCCCTTCGTCTTGTCTTCAGCCTCGATGCGGCGGACGACGACGCGGTCGTGTAACGGTCGAAATTTCATGGAGTATCGCTTTCAGTCGAGCCGCTTCGCCGGCCTGGGATCATGCCCTAGCTCTCGGCGGCGATCGACGACATCGCATACATAGCTATCGTTAGCACTCATTGCAAGGGAGTGCTAAAGGCGCTCCGAACGGTCGGGCTCTGCCGGCTCAGGCTTTGGAGAAACGCGCTATGTTTAAGCGTGCATCCGCGCGCCTCTGGTGATCTTGTCGACGAGCTTCTTGTCCTCGCGCAGCGCAAGCCCGACGACGTTCATCGTCTCCGGCGCATATTGCCTGACGGTCGCGCGGTTGGCTGCGTCGTGGCCGGTCGCGAACATGTCCTCGATATAGAGCGAGAAGCGGATGTGGCGCTCCATGGCGCGCCCATAGATCGTCTTTAGCGTCTCGCGGTCGGCGCTGAGAACGATCGTCGGCTGGATGAGAAGCGGATTGTAGACGTTGCCGGCCGCGTCCTTGTAAGGCTCGCCGAGAAGGCCAGGATTGGCGCCGACCACGCCGCTCGTCAGAAAGGCCACGACGTTGAGCTTCTGCCATGTCGCGAGATCCTCGCGCACGACGACCGAGATTTTCGTATCGAACATCGCTGCTCCTTAAACCTCACTCGCGCTCGCGCGGCCCACGCGATCGAGCCGCGCTCTTTCGCTGGCGACCGTCCGCTCGCGCAAGGAATTGTAGATCGGCGGATCCTTGACGAGCGTGGGCGCGAGCATCGCCATCGCGCAGGCGCCGAGCATCGGGAGCAGCATGGTGACGTCGGCCGTCATTTCGGTTGCGAGCACGATGCCGGTTAAGGGCGCGCGCACGATTCCGGTGAAGAGAGCGGCCATTCCCACAACCGCAAATCCTTCCGGCTGAACATCGAGGCCCGGAAATGCGAGCCGACAGGCCAATCCGAAGAACAATCCAAACTGCGCCCCGAGCGTGAGCAGGGGAGCAAACAGTCCGCCCGGGGTTCCGGCCGAATAGGAGAGCGCCCCGAGCGCGAACCTGATGAGAAAAATGAGCGGCAGCATGTCGAGCGTTCCCACGCCGAGCAGCGTCCGCTGCGTGATTGGATCGCCGCCGCCAACGAGACCGGGAAGGAACCAGGCCAGCGTTCCGACCGCAGCGCCGATCAGCGCCGCGCGCGCCTCCGCCGGCAACGGGCGCAGGCGATCGATCGTCGCCATCGTTCGCAAAAGCGTGCGATTGTAGATGACCGCGACAACGCCGGCCAACGCCCCGAGAACAAAGAAGAGCGGCCGTATCGCCAAGCCTGGCGCGATCAGCGCGCCTACGTGGAAGTCCGGGGCTTCGCCCAGCATCGCGCGGGAGACCGAGATTGCGCTGGCAGAGGCGCTGAGCGCGGCGATCGCAATCCGCAATTCGAACCGCCGCACCAATTCCTCGAGCACGAAGATGGCTCCGGCGATCGGCGCGTTGAACGCGGTGGCGAGGCCCGCTCCGGCGCCGGCGGCGAGCAACACCCGACAATCGGGCCAGTCGCGCTGAAAGATCTTGCCGACGAGATGGCCCACGGTCGCCGCCATGTGCACGCTCGGCCCCTCGCGGCCCAGCGCAAGTCCCGAACCGATCGCAAGCACGCCGCCGACGAACTTCACCGGAATGATGCGAAACCGGGCCTCCGGCAATTGCCCGGTCAAGACGGCTTCGACACGGGGTATGCCGCTGCCGACCGCCTGGGGTGAGATGCGGCGCACCAGGAACGCCGCCGCCGCAGCCGCCGCGGCGCAGCCCACGATCACGAGCCAAATCTCCTTGGGCCCTTGCGCGTGCGCCCGGACGATGAGCGCGTCGCGCCATCGATCCGCCGCATCGAGCAGGAGCATGAAGAGGGCGACGCCGGCGCCGGAAATCGCGCCCACGATGAGCGCGAGAACCGTCAGGAGCGCGAGGCTGCCGCCCTCGCCTTCCGGTTCGCCCGCACCTCTCAGTTCCGCAATCATTCGCGCAGCCGGACTTCCCCTGCCAGGTGGTGAAAAAGAGGTGGTCGAAACCGCCAGCCCGTCACCCGCAGGCGGCATGGCGGCTTTGAGCGCCGACCTTAAAGCTCGTCGCTCGGCCCCTCGTCCTTGGTCTCGTATTTCATGATGAGAGGCGCCTGGGCGAGCGCGAACAGAAGGGTGAGCGGCAGGAAGCCGAAGGTCTTGAGCTTGACCCAGAGGTCGGTCGTTTGCGTGCGCCAGACGATCTCGTTGAGGATTGCGAGGCCGAGGAAGAAGAACGCCCAGCGCCAGCTGAGCTTGCGCCACCCTTCTTCGGTGACGTGCAGCGCGCCGTCGAACAGGATTTTGAGGAGCGGCTTCTTGAGCCAGAGGCCGACGAACAAAGCCGCGCCGAACAGAATGTAGAGCGCGGTCGGCTTGATCTTGATGAGGGTCTCGTCGTGAAAGATGAGGGTGAGCGAGCCGAAAATGAGGACGATCACCGCGGTCACGAGCGGCATGATCGGAATGCGCCTGAGCATCGCATAGGAGACGCCGAGCGTGACGAGGACGCCCGCCATCAGGATGCCGGTCGCGGCGAAGATGCCGACCCGCGAATAGACGATGAAGAAGAGCGCCAACGGCCCGAGTTCGAGCGCGAACTTGAGCATCGGATTGAGCGCCTTTCGCGGCGGCGCAGGGACGATTTCGGTCACCGGCGTTCTACTCGTAGGCGCCGTCATGCGGCCTCTCTGTCGATCCCGGCGATCGCATCGGCGAAGTCGCGCGCGGTGAAGGGCTCAAGGTCGTCGACGCTCTCGCCGACGCCAATGAAATGGACGGGCAGCGCGAATTTGTCGGCGATCGCAACCAGAATGCCGCCGCGTGCGGTGCCGTCAAGCTTGGTCATCACAAGGCCGGTGACGCCTGCGGTGCGGCCGAAAATCTCGACCTGGTTCAGCGCATTTTGCCCGACCGTGGCGTCAAGCACGAGCAGCACAGCGTGCGGCGCGTCGGCGTCGACTTTGCGCATCACCCGGATGATTTTCTCAAGCTCGCTCATGAGTTCCGTGCGGTTCTGCAATCGCCCGGCAGTGTCCATGAGAACGACGTCGACGTTGAGCTCGCGGGCTTTTGTCAGCGCGTCGAAGGCGAGCCCCGCCGCGTCAGCGCCCTGGTCGCGCTCGACAATCGCGGAAAAGGTGCGCCGCGCCCAGATGCGCAATTGCTCGATCGCGGCGGCGCGGAAGGTATCGCCAGCCGCGAGCAGGACCGCTTTGCCTTCGCCCCTGAACTTGGCGGCGAGCTTGCCGATGGTCGTCGTCTTGCCCGAGCCGTTGACGCCAATGACCAGGATCACGAACGGGCGCTTCAGCGGGTCGATCACCAGCGGGCGCGCCACGGGATCGAGCGCGCGCTCAACTTCGTCGGCGAGGATCTGCTTCACCTCGTCTGGACTGACGCCCCGCTCGTATCGCCCGCGGCCGACGGCGTCGCGAATGCGAGACGCCGCGGGGAGGCCGAGGTCAGCCTGAATGAGAATGTCCTCCAGATCGTCGAGCGAGGCGGCGTCGAGCTTGCGCTTGGTGAAAATGTCGGTCACGCCGCGCGCGATCGTGGTTGACGAGCGCGAGAGGCCTGCCCGCAGGCGCTGGAGCCAGCTCAGCTTCGGCGCGGGCGCGGAGGGCGCCGCGGCGAGAGGGGGCGCCGCTTCAGCCGGCGGCTCGGCTTCGATCGCAGCCGGCGGGTAGATTGGCGCAGTCGCGGGCTCGGCGCCGCCGAACCACCGTCGCATGAGATGGGGTCTACCTTTCTTTTCGTTCTCGTCCGACGCCACAAAACCTCCTTTGAGCCCGACCTATGCGCGCGGGGCCGATGGTGGCATATCACTTCTCACCATGACGCCGGAAGAAACGATAGCGCGGCTCATCTACCGCGACGGGATGATGCTTATCCTCAACAAGCCCGCCGGCGTCGCTGTTCACGCCGGTCCGAAAGGCGGAGCGAGCCTCGAGGACGATTTTGACGCCCTGCGCTTCGGCCTGCCGCGCAAGCCGTCGCTCGCGCACCGCCTCGACCGCGACACCGCGGGCTGCCTGGTGCTCGGGCGGCATCACAAGGCCTTAGAGAAACTAGGGCTCCTGTTCAAGCAGGGCAAGATCGCCAAAACTTATTGGGCGATTGTTGCAGGCACGCCCAAAGACGAAGAGGGCGTCATCGATCTGCCTCTCGGCCGGCTCGACGATAAGCGGGGCTGGTGGATGAAGGTCGATCCGAAGGGTCAAAAGGCGCTGACGCTATGGCGCATCATGGGACGAGGGGAATGGCGCGGCGCGCCGATCGCATGGGCGGAGCTCGCGCCGCAGACGGGGCGCACGCATCAATTGCGCGTCCATTGCGCTTCCCAGGGCTGGCCAATTCTGGGCGACGCGATCTATGGCGAGCGCGCCGACGTTCCGCTCCAATTGCTGGCGCGCAAGGTCGTCGTGCCGCTCTCGAATTCGAAGCCGCCGATCGAGGTCGAGGCGCCCGCGCCGCCCCACATGCTAGAGGCGCTCGGTGCGTGCGGGTTTGGGGAGGAAGCGTTGTAGGCGGGTCCATAGCCCGTCGAAAGACGGGCGTCCTTCCGGCCGCCCTTTGGACCGCGCCGGCCGCGCTCAACGAGCGCGGCTACAATGCGGGCGCGGCTGCAATCGCAAGTGATTGTGCGCCGCAGCAGACTGTGAAAGGGTCTTCGAGCCGTCACAAACCCCCGGAAGCCATGTCGATCCGAGCCGCCATCCACCATCTCACGCACTACAAATACGACCGCGCTGTGTCCCTCGGCCCGCAGATCATCCGGCTCAGGCCCGCGCCCCACAGCCGCACCCGGGTCATCTCGCATTCGCTGAAGGTTTCGCCTGCGAACCATTTCGTGAACCACCAGCAGGATCCGTACGGCAATTGGCTCGCGCGCTACGTCTTCCCGGAACTCGTCAACGAACTGAAGATCGAAGTCGACGTCGTCGCCGACATGACGGTCTACAATCCGTTCGATTTCTTCGTCGAGGAGAGCGCCGAGACCTGGCCGTTCGAATATCCCGAGGACCTGCGCCCCGATCTCGTCATCTACCGCACGCCCGAGCACACTGGACCTCGGCTTCAAGCCTTCTTGAGCGGGATCGATCGCACGCCCAGGCGCACGGTCGATTTCGTGGTCGACCTCAATCGCCGGCTTGCCGGCGAGGTCGCCTATGTCATCCGCATGGAGCCGGGCGTGCAGAACCCGGAGGAGACGTTCGAGCGCGGTTCGGGCTCGTGCCGCAATTCGAGCTGGCTTCTGGTGCAGATTTTCCGCCACCTCGGCTTAGCCGCACGGTTCGTGTCCGGCTATCTCATTCAGCTCAAGCCCGATCTCGTCGCGCTCGACGGGCCGCCCGGCACAGACCACGACTTCACCGATCTCCATGCCTGGGCCGAGGTCTATCTACCCGGCGCCGGCTGGATCGGGCTCGATCCGACCTCGGGCCTGCTGGCCGCGGAAAGCCACATTCCGCTGGCGGCGACGCCGCACTATCGCAACGCCGCGCCGATTTCGGGTGTCGCGAGTTTCGCCAATGTCGATTTCAATTTCGACATGCGGGTCGAGCGCGTCTCCGAACATCCGCGCATCACCAAGCCGTTTTCCGAGGATGCCTGGAAGGCGCTCGACGCCCTCGGCGAAGAGGTCGACAAGAAACTCATTGCCGACGACGTTCGGCTGACGATGGGCGGCGAGCCGACCTTTGTCTCCATTGACGACTTTGAATCGGGCGAATGGAACGCGGACGCGGTCGGCCCGACCAAGCGCGCGCTCGCCGACCGGCTGATCCGGCGCCTTCGCGATCGTTTCGCCCCGGGCGGCTTCCTGCATTACGGCCAGGGCAAATGGTATCCGGGCGAGTCCCTGCCGCGCTGGACCTTTTCGCTCTACTGGCGGCGCGACCTGAAGCCAATCTGGCTTGACCCCGAGAGCATCGCGACGGAAGGAGAGCAAACCGGCGCCACCAACGCGCAGGCGCAGGCGCTCATCGGCGCGATCGCCTCCGAGCTTAGTGTCGCGCCCGACTATGTCGCGCCGGCCTACGAGGACCCGGCCGAGTGGCTGGTGAAAGAAGCCAACCTGCCCCCGAACGTCTCGCCGGAGAATTCCGAGCTCAAGGATCCCGAGGCGCGCCACCGCATCGCCCGCGTGTTCTCACGCGGATTGACCGAGCCTTCCGGCTATGTGCTCCCGGTCCAGCGCTGGCAGGCGAAGGCCGAGGGGTTAGGCTGGCGCAGCGAAAAATGGAAAACCCGCCGCGGCGCCCTGCACCTCGTCCCGGGCGACAGCCCGGTCGGCTACCGTCTCCCGCTTGGCGCCCTTCCTCATGTTCCGCCCTCCTCCTTCCCCTATGTCGTTGAGGCCGACCCGACCGAGCCGCGCGGGCCTTTGCCGGACTTCCACGACGCCCGGGAGCGCGCGCAGCCGGTCGCCTCATTCGCCGCGGCGGAAGGGGCTGCGCAGGAGCGCGTCGAGCAGAGGCTCGGGGACATCGACGGCGCCGTCCGCACTGCTGTGACTGTCGAGGCGCGCGACGGACGCCTCTGCGTCTTTCTGCCGCCGGTCGAGCGTCTCGAGGATTATCTCGAGCTGGTCGCAGCGGCCGAAGCGGCTGCGGAAAAAATCGGGCTCAAAGTGCAGATCGAGGGCTATCCGCCCCCAGTCGATCCGCGCCTCAACGTTATTCGCGTCGCGCCGGACCCGGGCGTGATCGAGGTCAACATCCACCCTGCGTCGAGCTGGCGCGAATGTGTCGCAACGACCGACGCGATCTACGTGGAGGCGCGACTGTCCCGCCTCGGCGCCGACAAGTTCATGATCGACGGCAAGCATGCGGGGACCGGCGGCGGCAATCACGTCGTGGTTGGCGGCCAGACTCCGCTCGAGAGTCCTTTCCTGCGGCGGCCCGACCTGCTCAAGAGCCTCATCATCTATTGGCTCAGGCGCCCGAGCTTGAGCTACCTCTTCTCCGGCCTGTTCATTGGTCCGACCAGCCAGGCGCCGCGCGTCGACGAAGCGCGCCACGACAGCCTTTACGAACTGGAGATCGCGCTTAGCCAAATCCCGAAGCCCGGAGACCGCGACGCGCCGCGGCCGTGGCTGCTCGATCGCCTGTTGCGCAACCTTCTCACCGACGTCACCGGCAACACGCACCGGGCGGAAATCTGCATCGACAAGCTCTATTCGCCCGACGGGCCGACCGGCCGCCTTGGCCTCGTCGAGTTCCGGGCTTTCGAGATGCCGCCGGACGCGCGCATGAGCCTCGCTCAGCAGCTCTTGATCCGGGCGATTCTCTCCCGGCTGTGGCGCGATCCGCTGGGCGGCCCGCTGCCGCGCTGGGGCGCATCGCTGCACGACCGGTTCATGCTGCCGCATTTCGTGTGGGAGGATTTTCTCAACGTCCTCGCCGACCTCAAGGCGCATGGGCTTCCGTTCCGCTCCGACTGGTACGAGGCGCAGGCCGAGTTCCGCTTTCCATTCTGCGGCGAGGTCGAATACGAGGGCGTCCAGCTCGAGCTTCGTCAGGCGCTCGAGCCCTGGCACGTGCTGGGCGAAACCGGCGCGATCGGCGGCACCGCGCGCTATACCGACAGTTCGACCGAGCGCCTGCAGGTGAAGCTCACGACCTCCTATCCCGAGCGCTACATCGTCGCTTGCAACCGCCGCCGCGTTCCGTTGCAGGGAACCGCGACGAACGGCGTCGCGGTGGGCGCGGTGCGCTACAAAGCCTGGAAGCCGGCGTCGGCGATGCACCCGACCATCCCGGTCCATGCGCCTTTGGTCTTTGACATTTTCGACGCCTGGAGCGGACGCGCGCTTGGCGGCTGCGTCTATCACGTGGCCCACCCAGGCGGCCGCAGCTACGACACCTTTCCGGTCAACAGCAATGAGGCGGAAGCGCGCCGCCTTGCGCGCTTCGAGGCGCGCGGCCATACGCCCGGCGCTTACGAACCACCGCCAGAGACGCCGCACCCGGAGTTTCCGCTGACGCTGGACCTGAGGCGGCCGGCGGGGGTGTAAGCGCAAAGGCCGAATTCCCTGGTATCAGGGTAAAAAAGGGGGCTTCGCCTGATTTTTCGGCTGAACGGGGGATTTAATTAGCGTAAAATCGCCAGAATACGGATTTTTGGCGGGTGGGTCTCCCGAAACGAAAACGGTAACGCATCCATATTTATGTTATTGACGACCGCCGCCAAGGCGATCGCCTAACAAGGAAACATGCAACCATCAGTGTAATACCAGAACGGGGGCGCGAACATACGCGGACCACTGAGGGTGATCGACACGTATTCGCTTCGTACTTGCACTAGAACCGACGCACGAGGTAGATTGATCGTTGAGAGGCCAGTTACGGCACCGCGATGACCGACGATAATCCCCCAACTCCCGAAGTTAAAGATTTTACAGAGCAGTCGGAGATTAAGAACGCCAGCGCGAGTTGGGTATCGGCGGCGTTTAGATTATTAGGCTGGCCGTTCAGAATGTTGTTTAGAGTTCTTATAATATTGATAACCGTTTTTGCTATTACAATGTTTACTGGGTTTGTAGTTATTGTTACTTCGCTCGTTATAGAAATCTTCCTAAGTATATTCGATTTGATATTTAGATTGGAATTAGCTGATGATTTAAATAGCTGGGCGCAACGACTATACGAATACTGGCTTGGTCTAATACAACAGATCGCAACCGATGTTTGGTCGCGGTTGTGGCGTGGTCTAACAGTTCCGGATGGACTGCTCTACTTATCAAGCTCAGCGAAGAAGTTTCTAAATTCGGCACCGAACTAACTAGGTCAATAATTCTTTTAGTATTATTCATTTCCTGTGGCACTGTAATCTACCATCAGCGTCTTGTCCGAAGAGTGGAATTATGCAATCATCGAGATTTTAGTGGCTATAGTGGCAATGTGGATCGCAATTAACGGAATGTCAGGCGGTAATTTTAGTCTTCCGTATTTTATATCTCTGTTCTCCGGCTTTTATATAATGGTGAGAGGTCTACAAAATCTTGATGACGGTTTGAAAGAGAGAAGGGAAATGGAACTTGCAAATGGAATAGTTGACGGCCCGGCTCATGGGTGGGTCGACTTATGGGAAGCATTGTTCTATGGCTCTTACGGAACGAAAAGACTCGAAGTGCGGTTAAAGGCCAGTATCACCGCCATGGAGAAGACCTCACTAAAGAAGATCGCCACACTATTGAAATCTATTTTAGAAGAAAATTAAAAAACGTGGCTTCTTAAGACAGTTATAGCGCAGTGCATGGTTGTAGTACGACCGGAGAATGCTTGTCAGGTGTCGACATGGTAGAAGGTATATCTGGTCCTTAAGCATATCACTTAGCGTAATAAAAAAATATTGTACTTGCATATGTACTCGTAATTTTATTACGGTACGCTAAGTACGCGAAATATATAATTATCTGATCTGATAGTATAATTACGCGTACTTGACACAACAGCGGGTGAGCGAAGCTCAAGGGAAACGGAGAGAGCCGCGACTCCCGAACAACTCGGAAATGGCGCCGCAAGCAGTTGCAATTGCTCAAAATGGGCTCGGAAATGGCGGGCGCTCCGGCTCGCTCTCGACAGCCCTTTTAGCCCTTATCCGCGAACGCTGCGGTGATGTCATTCATGGTCGGCAGGTTGGCGAAGGCGTCGAACCGGCCGTTGTCCGCGATGTCTTTCGCCGCCCGGATGAACCCGCCCCAGGCGGCGCGGGCGAGCGCTCCGCCGACGCTGATGCGCTTGACGCCGAGATCCTCGAGCTCGCGCTTGGTGAAGCCCGGCCAGCCGGCGAGCACATTGACCGGCAGCTTTCCAGCGACGCGCACGACCTCCGAGACCTCAGCCGGCGTCTTGACCAACGGCGCGTAAAGCACGTCCGCGCCCGCTTCGGCGTAAGCGGCAAGTCGGCGCAAAGCCTCGGGCAGACCGCCAGCCTGACGCAGGATCGCCTCACTGCGCGCGGTGAGCAGGACCTTTTCGCCGCTGGCGCTGATTGCGGCGCGCGCCGCGCGCAACCGGTCGACCGCTTCGGTTACGCTGTAGAGCGGCGCGCCCGGATTGCCGGTGTAGTCTTCAATAGAAAAGCCCGACACGCCCGCGCCTATGCAAAGCCGCGCGCTCTCGTGGACGCCTTCAGCGTCGCGGGCGAAGCCAGCCTCGAAATCAGCGTTGAGCGGCAAATCCGTCGCTTCGGCAAGATCACGGAGGTGGCTCAGCACGAAGGCCCGATCGACGGCGCCGTCGCCCTTTCCGGCCGCGAACGCCATGCCGGCGCTGGTGCTGGCAAGCGCTGGGAAGCCGAGAGAAGCAAGGTATTTTGCCGAGCCAACGTCGAACGGATTGGGAATCACGAAGCAGCCTGGAGAGGCATGGAGTTCGGCGAAGCGGGCGCGCTTTTCTGCAGTCGTTGGCATCATCCATTCCCCTTCGGCATGAGATCGGAAAGCTTAAGCTTCTGACGGCCCTTCTCATCGAAATTGTCAGGGGCGAGCCAGCGCTCATAAGCCGCCTCACGCGCCGGCCACTGCCCATCGAGCATCGCAAACCACGCCGTGTCCCGGTTGCGGCCCTTGACGATCATGTGCTGGCGGAAAATCCCCTCAAAGGTGAAGCCGAAGCGCTCCGCAGCGCGACGCGACGGCGCGTTGAGCGCGTTGCACTTCCATTCGTAGCGGCGGTTGCCAAGCTCTTCGAACACATAACGCGCAAACAGGTATTGCGCCTCGGTCGCCCCGGCCGTCCGCTGCATCGCCGGGGTGTACATGATGTTGCCGACCTCGATGACGCGATTGGGCGGATCGATGCGCAGAAACGTTTGATAGCCGACCGCTCGCCCCGAAGCATTGTCGATAACGGCGAAGAACAGCGGATCGGCAGAGCGAGCCTTGGCCTCGATATTGGCGCGAAATTCATCGAGGCTGCGGTAAGGCCCATCGAACAGATAGGTCCATACGGATTCCCGACCCGCGTCGCCGTTCGAACCTTCGAAGAGCGCCTTCGCGTGCGCGTTCGCGTCGAGCGGCGTGAGTGTGATCCACCGCCCTTCGAGCGTGACCCGCTCCGGCCGCCTGGCCGGATGCGAGTCGACCAAGGGGCCGATGGGCAGGGTGGCGGACATGCCTTCTCTCTTATGCGTTTCGACCAGCGGCGTCCTGACAAAAAAGCTCTGGCGCTTCAGCGGGCCCTGACGTCAGTTTGTGCAAAATCGTCGCCTTTGAATAGCAACGCCGCGCCGTGAGATTTCGCGCAGGCGTAGGACAAACAGTCGGCAAAATTGAGCCGAGCGGGATGTCGGCCTTTTCCATATTGCTCAAAGCAGGCCACGGCTGCGGCGCCCACGACGGAATCAATGGGCGCTTCCTCGATATCGGCGGTTAGAAGAAATCTCTCAAACTGTCTCTCCGCTTCACGTGGCGAGAGCTTCAACCGCGTTCCGAGAACGATGCAAGTTTCCAGACGCACGACGGCCGACGTCAGTCTCGTTTCGGCCGCCTCAATCGCTTGTGAGAACTGACCCCAATTCAACTCTTTCAAGAGGATCGCCACAAAGACCGACGTGTCAACGAAGATCACTGACCCCATAAGTCGTCGATCTCGTCCTTCGTCATGACGTGTCCGCCTGGCCGACCCATTGCGAGCGTTTCGTCAGCCAGCTTTTCGAGCCGGTCGACGAGGGGCGACTTTGCGCGCTCACGCTTCAGTTCGCTGCGCAGCGCATGAGCGATCGCCTCGGTCATGTTGGTCTTGCGCAAGTTGGCGAGTTCGCGCGCAAGCTGGCCAACTTCGAGATCTCGGATGCTGATGCCCATGACGCGTTCCGTCTATACAATAAACCAACACTGTATAGACGAAGGCCGCCGGCTCGTCAATGGTTGTCGCGCGGCACGCCCATGGTCTGGGCCAGACGCTGGTAATGGACGGCGGGCTTCAGCACCATGCCCTCGTCGAACTGCGCCACCATCTCGCGCTGGATCTGCTGCCATGGCGTCTGGCTCTTGGGATACGGGAATCCGCCGTTTTGGGCGAGCGTGGCGCGGCGTTCGTTCAGCTCCTCGTCCGAGATCAAGATGTTGGCGGTCCCCTTCCTGAGATCGATGCGCACCCGGTCGCCGGTCTTGATCAGCGACAATCCCCCTCCCGCTGCCGCCTCAGGCGAAGCGTTGAGGATCGAGGGCGAGCCGGACGTGCCCGATTGCCGGCCGTCGCCGACGCAGGGAAGCGCATGCACGCCTTTTTTGAGGAGCGCCGCAGGCGGTTGCATGTTGACCACTTCCGCGCCGCCCGGATAGCCGATCGGCCCCGTGCCGCGAATGAACAAAATGCTGTGCTCGTCGATCTTGAGCTTCGGGTCGTCGATCCGGTGGTGATAGTCCTCAGGCCCTTCGAACACGATCGCCCGACCTTCGAAGGCGTCGGGGTCTCTCGGGTTGGAGAGGAAGCGGGCGCGGAACTCCTCGTCGATCACGCTCGTCTTCATGATCGCGTCGTTGAACAGATTGCCGCTCAGGACGACGAAGCCGGCGTTTTCCTTCAAAGGCTTGTCGATCGGCGCAATGACGTCGGGATCGTCCGAATGGATCTTGGCGCAATTTTCTCCCATCGTCTTGCCGTTGACGGTCAGCGCCTTCTCATGGATGAGCTTGCGCTTCATGAGTTCGTTGACGACCGCCGGAACGCCGCCAGCGCGGTGATACTCTTCGCCGAGGTATTTGCCGGCGGGCTGCATGTTGACGAGCAGCGGCACCTTGTGCCCGATCGTCTCCCAATCCTCGATCGAGAGCGGCACCCCGATGTGGCGCGCGATGGCGTTGATATGAATCGGCGCGTTGGTCGAACCGCCAATGGCGCTGTTGACGACGATCGTGTTCTCGAACGCCTCGCGCGTCAGGATGTCCGACGGTTTCAGGTCCTCCCACACCATTTCGACGATACGCTGGCCGGTCCGATAGGCGATCTGGCCCCGCTCGCGATGGGGCGCTGGAATCGCCGCGCAGCCAGGCAGGCTCATGCCGAGGGCCTCGGCGAGCGAATTCATGGTCGAGGCCGTGCCCATCGTGTTGCAATGGCCGACCGAGGGAGCGGACGAGGTCACGATCTCCATGAATTCTTCGTAGTCGATCTTGCCCTCGGCGAGATCGGCGCGCGCTTGCCACACGACGGTGCCCGAGCCGCTGCGCTGGCCGTGATGCCAGCCATTCAGCATGGGCCCGCCGGAGAGGACGATGGCGGGAATGTTGACAGTCGCCGCGGCCATGATGCAGGCCGGCGTCGTCTTGTCGCAGCCGGTCGTGAGCACGACGCCATCGATGAAGTAGCCCATCAGGATTTCGACGAGGCCGAGATAGGCGAGATTGCGGTCCAACGCGGCCGTTGGCCGTTTTCCCGTCTCCTGAATCGGGTGCACGGGGAATTCAAACGCAAGGCCGCCGGCGGCCGTGATGCCGTCGCGTGTGCGCTTGGCGAGTTCGAGGTGATGGCGATTGCAGGGCGAAAGATCCGAGCCGGTCTGCGCGATGCCGATGATCGGCTTGCCCGAGCGCAGCTCGCCAGGGGTCAGGCCGAAATTGAGGTAGCGCTCGATGTAGAGCGCCGTCATGCCAGGGTTGTCGGGGTTGTCGAACCACTGCCGGGATCGCAACGCGCGCTTGCCGCCGCCGTTCGATTTGGTCGTGGATTTGTCGGCCATTGCTCGCTTGCCTCCCTGGGCGCGTCATCGTCATCGCGCCAACGCTGTCATGCCAGTATGAACCAGGTGGCGGAGCGAATTCAATGTTTTGCTCGCACGAGCCGATTTATGCTCGTTGGCGCGGCTCGGGGCGCGCGCTACGTCGCGAGCGGCGACACGCCAAAAAGCCAAAGGTGCAGACCGCCGATCAGCAGCGCATAGGCGATCAGGCCCACGACGATGGCGCCGGCCGTGGCGCCGAGTTCAGGCACGGGATAGATGACGCCGTTTCGCCGGTCGCGGGCGTAAGCGCTTGCGAGGTCCGCAATCGACCAGATGAGAAAGGCGCCGAACAGCGCGACGTCCGCCGCCGAGCCGTTGGCGAAGAGGTGGCCTATGCTCCATAACAGCACCGACCACACCATTGGATGGTGGGTCCAGACCGCCGTATAGCTCCGCTTGAAGAGATAGCTCGCGAGCAGAATCAGCGCGACCAGCATCAGAAGCATCGTTATGTGCCGTGCGCCGGGCGAGGGCGTCCAAACCTGGGGAGCATCATAGCGCGCTCGCGCGAAGCCCCAGACGAGGAGGACCAAGCCGATCGCTGAAAGAGCCGAATAGATCCCCTTCCAGGGGCCTTCGCCGAAGCGCGCGATTGCTCTATCGCGGCCGCTCTCAGAGACAATGCGGATCGAATGAAGACCGAGAAAGATGACGAGGCCGAGCACCAGAATCGCCATGACCGCCTCAAGACAGGAATCGTTCGCCAGCTACGAAGGTTAGGCGCCCAATGACGACGAAGGCAAGACCGGCTCGCCCTTGCGCCATCACCGGCGGAGTTGCATGAAGGCGGCGCCTAGGGGGTGCGTGCAAATGACCTGGTCCGCCGCCCAATACCTCAAATTCGAACATGAGCGGACCCGTCCTGTGCGCGACCTCGTGGCGCGAATTCCGCTTGCGCACGTCGAGAGCGTCGCCGACATTGGCTGCGGGCCTGGCAATTCGACCGAAGTCCTGCGCGAGCGTTACCCGGGCGCGCGCATCATCGGCCTCAACTCGTCGCCCGACATGATCGAGGCGGCGCGCAAGCGGCTTCCCGACATCGAATTCGAGGTCGCCGACATTCGTCAGTGGCGTCCAAAAGAGCCGCTCGACGTGATTCTCGCCAACGCGGTGCTCCAATGGATTCCGGATCACGAGACGGTGTTGCCAGCGCTTATCGCCAGGCTCAAGCCGGGCGGAGCGCTCGCCGCGCAAATGCCGGACAATCTCGACGAGCCGTCTCATCGGCTCATGGCCGAGGTCGCAAGCGACGGGCCTTGGGCGGCGAAGCTCAAGGACGCGGCGGCCGCACGCACAGAGCGTCATCTTGCGGACTGGTATTTTCGCTTGGCTCGCGCCCATGCGCCCCACGTCGACATCTGGCGCACGAGTTACTTTCATCCCCTCGCCGGCGCGAGCGCCATTGTCGAATGGCTGAAAGGAACCGGGCTTCGGCCGTTCCTCGACCCGCTCGAGGAGAGCGAGCGGCAAGCTTTCCTAGAGCGCTACGAGGGAAGAATCGCCAAAGCCTATCCGGCAGAGCCGGACGGGACCGTTCTTCTGCCGTTTCCCAGGCTGTTTGTGGTCGCCACGCGCTGAGGCAAACCTATTTGCGCCTTTGTTTCTGGTTATAGCGCGACTGGCGCCGTTGAGCCAAAGAAGTGGACGGCGTGCCAAAAGGAGGGAGAACGCCATGCCAAAATATTTGGTGGAAGCGCATTTTACCACCGAAGGCGCAAAGGGGATCGCAAAGGAAGGCGGCACAGCGCGTCGGAAGGCGATCGCGAAGTTGATGGAGGGCGCCGGCGGCAAGCTTGAGTCTTATTATTTCGCCTTCGGCGGAGCCGACGCTTTCGTGATCGCTGATCTGCCGGACAACGTGACTGCTGCGGCGCTGTCGCTCGCGGTCAATAAGAGTGGCGCTGTCGCGACGAAGACCGTTGTGCTGCTCACGCCAGAAGAGATGGACCAAGCCTCCAAGAAGGTACTCGACTATCACGCCCCTGGGCATTGAGGCTCGAGCCGTCGCCGGCGCGCTTCCACCGCGCCGGCGCTTCATGCTATTGGGCCCCGTTAGCGCCCGTAGCTCAACTGGATAGAGTATCGGTCTTCGAAACCGAGGGTTGGGAGTTCAAGCCTCTCCGGGCGCGCCAATGATTTCAAGCAATTAGACAAAAAGATTAGCGGACCTTCCGGGTCCAGGGTAACTTAAGGGTAACGACACCCCTCAGTCTTCCCCCTCGCAACGCGAATGATCACGTCGCTGTAGTTCTGGCCTGGCCCGCGCACGTTCATTGCCCATAGACTGCCGTCCTTTTGTGTGGAGATCACGCAGGACAAGAACGCAGGGGCGGCATCCGTAAAATCTTTGCACTAAAAATTCTCTTTCGGAGAGACCGATGGAACGATTGCCGTCGCGTTTGCTTGGGGCCGCCGAGCGTTTGGTCTTGTCCTCATTGGCCATTGTGGGCCTCGCCGCTCCCGTCACAGCTAGCACCATCGCCGCCCCGGGTGACATCGTTACCGTCACGTTCACCGGAACCGTCCCCGAATCAGCCGACCCCGACGGGACGTTCGGGTGCATAAGCTCTCCTGTTCGTCAGATCCTTACGTGGGTGACGCTTACGCGGCGACATACACGTTCAATACGAGCGTGGGATATACGGACGTCCCGAATAAGCAGGTAAGTTCGGAGGGAGGGGTCAACGGTAACCCTATCAACGGCGTTGTGCCGCCTAGCCCGCTCATCAGCGACAGCGTGACCATCTCCAACGGCTCTTCATCATACAGTGTGGACGGGAAAGATTACGCTATTCTGGAAATTCTTACAGCCAACGGAAATGCGGGCGTCACGCCTCACTTGCTTGTGGCCAGGGCCGACGACTCGAAAGGCAATGAGATATACAGCCAGGTAGTAAGCTCGGATCTCCCATTCTCGATTACGACTCCGTTTTTACCTTTGACAGGTAACAGCGAAAGCTATTCACAAACCCTCTTCGATTGCACCACCTACCAAGTGTGCGAGGGATACATTGTCGCGGACTTGACCGTCAGTCTCACGGCGTCTGGCACCGTTCCCGAGACCTCGACCTGGGTGATGATGCTGATTGGCTTCGCGGGACTGGGCTTTGCTGGCTATCCCGCTCAACGAAAGACCGCAGCACTCGCGGCGTAGGCCTTCGCCGAAACAAAAAGGGCGGCCGAAGCCGCCCTCTCCGAGGCCAAAAGAAAGGCGGCCCGAAAGCCGCCCACTCGCTTGCTCGATCATTCCCTTGGCGACAGCGAGCGCCGAGATCATCGATCTCCCTCGCCAGCCTGCGCGGTAACCTGCCGGACGGCCGGTTAGTCATCCCCCGTCCCATTAAGGGCGAGCCCATGCTCATCGTCGATTCGACCTGAACCTGTCGCCAACAGCCACGAGCGCGGATCCAACCAATACGAGGACGGATAGGCCGAGAAGAATTTCGCCCGTTACGAAGAGTAGTGAATGAAACAGATCCATTGTCGGGCATTTAGCCCATTGCTCCTCCGCCTCACAGGATCGGAATTTACGCACGGCTGTCGGACGTCCACTGCCTCGAGCACGCGCATCGTGAAGGCGCGAGGTGGACAGTATATGTCGCTACGGCAAGACATGAATTTGGCGCTCACGTCCGACAGGATTAGGGAGCCGTCATTCTTGGACGATAGCAGCGAGGCGAGAACGAGCAAGAACGAAGGGCCGCCTCAAGAACTCGCCTCGGTGGTCAAGCGTTGAAAAAATGCTCAAGGTCGGGGCGACGTTCGATTATGGCTCGCGCCCGCTCTTGCAGATTGCCTTGCACGCGTTCGAGGAATGGAGCCCCGACCTGCACCCACATGCCCTGTTTCAGCGCGACTTCGTCGATAACATCACGAAGCTCCGGATGCTTCACCAAAACCTCATTGATTTTACTCCGGAGGTCGGCGTTCTTGTTTCGCATCTCATCGTTCGTCAATGACGGTTCCCTATGCCGACTTAGAACCGTCAGCCAGCCAAAAGCCCCGCGCGGTGAGGACCTGACGCGGCTTTTGAGGCTGAGGGGCTTGGGTGGGCTGCCCCAGCGGGATCTGAGCCGCTGAATTAAGCGTGTGCGCTGTTCAGGCTCGAGCCGAAGAACGGCTTGGAAAACGAGCTCCACAGGATCCGCACGCTGCTCGGTCACGATAACCGGGTGCGGGGGACCGAATACCGCACGATGGAGTTTAACTTGCAGTTGGTTCAGGTCTTCCATTTGACGCACCCGCGCGGGAAAACTTCGGCCGGTCCGGACCTGCGGTGGGTGGCCCAGCCGGAGTCTCGGACAGTTCGAGCGTAGGAGCAGTGGCACCCCCGCAGCAACCTTCGGAATTTACTCACGCGATGACGCCGCAGAAAAAGCCCCGCGCGAGTGTTGGGCTCGATCGCGGGGCAAGTGTTGGGCGCGCTTGGGCGGGGACGAATTGAGCGCGCTTATAAATTTTGGTAGGAGCGGCAGCGCTCCGCGGCAATCCTCGGAAAGTACTCACGCGATGGCACAACGACGCTCACCTCGCGCGACGCTTCCGCACAGATCGCTCGTCAGAATTTTGTCGGGACAATAGTTTGGTATGTCACCGTAACCGGCATCATTTTCACTGGCCGGTTTCGGATGAACACCCCATGGCAAAGTCGCCGAAGCTCGCTTGGTGGCGCGGGCGAGAACGAAATCGGCTCAAACCGCGGTTGTCCCGGGCCTGGCGTCACCGCCCGTGGCAGCGCCGTTAGCGTCGGTCAGAACATTATAGAGCGCGCGCGCCTCGACCGCCGGCCCACGTCGTTCGCCGAACGCCTCGACCCTCACCACGACCCATTTCGGCCCTTGCGCGAAGGTCAGCACATCGCCGCAGCGTATGCCGCGACTGGGTTTGTCGACGGACGTGCGCGCCCCGCTGCGCGTGAGCCGCACGCCGCCTTCCTCGACGACGCGCGCGGCCAAACTTCTCGTCTTGAAGAAGCGGGCGCGCCATAGCCAGACGTCGATCCGGCAGGCGTCTTCCGTCACGAGGCGGCGCGTCCCGACGCGCGACTGCGCCGGGCCTTGGCGCGCCTCGCCCGGCGCTTGGCGGCGGAGTTTGTCTTCGTGAGCGCCGCGAGCGCCGCGAACGGGGTCGCGACGGGCGCGGCCTTGTGCGCCGGTTCGTCGGACGCGTCGCGGCGCCGCCGAAACACCGCGCGCTCCGCGCCTTCGCCGTCTCGCACGCGGACAAACCCTAGCGCGCGCAGGATGTGATGCGCGTCGTCGCGGCGCCACCCAAGATCCCCCAGCAGCGCGTCGGTGACGTCGATCGCACCCGCGCCTTCAGGCCACGCGGCGCGCGCAAACGCGTCGAGCTGCTCAAGCTCAACGATTGGCGCGGCAAGCTGGCCAACCGCGCGCAAGCCGCGCAGCGCAAGCGCCTGCGGTTGCGGCGCCGGACGCGGCAGCGGATTGAGCGCTCCCGGGTCCGGCCGCCACGAGGCGCTTGCGAGTTCGGCGTAAGCGAACGCGAGCAGCTGCGCCTGCGGCTCGAGCAGCGACGGCAGATAGAGGCTGAAGGCGCCGAAGCGCACGCCGAGCGCCTTGAGAGTCCGGCGCTCGTTGCGGCTGAGCAGCCTGATGCGTTGATCTGCGCCGCGACGGTCCAAGACGCCGAACTCATCGACGAGCTGATAGGCGAGACCGCGCGCGAGCCCCTTGAGCCGCCCGTCCTCGATCGCCTCCTTGAGATGCTTCAGAGCGGAAAGCCGACGCGTCGCCTCGGCGGCGACAAAGGCCTCAAGGCGCCGCGCGGCGCGTTCACGCTGCGGCTCGGCGCCGAACTCGCCGATTAGCCTCACGCGGGGCGCGAACGGCTCGCCGCCGACGATTTCGCCCGCCGCTTCGCCCCGCCAGTTGACAACGCCGCCAGGCGCAACAGCGAAGGCTTCATCGTCCTCGCTCGCCAACGCGCCAAGCCGCCGGGCGACCTCGGGGGCGACGACCCGCTCGACCGCGCCGCGCAGGGCGCGATTCTCGAGCGCCGTCGCGCCGCGCTCAGCCTCGAAATGGAAGCCGGCGAGTTGGCCGACCAAATGGCCCTCGACCGTCACCGCCCCGTCCTCGTTGATGCCGCCCAGGATCGGGCCCGCGCGCTGATTTAGGCTGCGGAGAAGCGCGCTCGTGCGCCGGTCGACGAAGCGCTGCATCAGGGATTGGTGCAGCGTATCGGATAGGCGATCCTCGAGTTCCCGCGCGCGGCCCTGCCATGTTTGCGGATCGGCGAGCCAGTCGGCGCGATTGGCGACATAGGCCAAAGTCCGCACCCGCGCGAGCCGCGACGACAACGCGTCAATGTCGCCGTCGGTCCGGTCAAGGCTCGCAAACTGCCCCTGCATCCAGTCTTCGGGCAGCCGCCGGTCGCCTTGGGTGAGATGCTCGAACATGGTCCCGACGAGACGCGCGTGCTCGTCCTGCGTGGCTTTACGGAAATCCGGCGTCTGGCAGACCTCCCACAGCCGCATCAGGTTCGATCGGTCGCGCGCGCGCCGCATGACCATTTCATCGGTCGACAATTGGCGCAGCGTTGTTTCGTCTTGCGCTTCCGCGGAGAGTCTCAGTCCCGAGGCGGGCGGCGATGCCGCCAGCGAGCGGATGAGCCCCTGAAGCGACTGGAAATCGAGCCGGTGATTGCGCCATTCGGCGGCCATGACGGAAGGAAAGACATGACCTTCGACCGCGCCGACGACATCCGGATCGAGTTCGGGCGCGTCGCCCGTTACGCCGAAGGCGCCGTCCTTGCGAAAGCGGCCGGCGCGCCCCGCGATCTGAGCGATCTCCTGGGAATAGAGGGCGCGCAGGCGCCGGCCGTCGAATTTACGCAATCCGGCGAAGGCGACGTGATCGACGTCCATGTTCAATCCCATTCCGATCGCGTCGGTCGCGACCAGGAAGTCGACTTCGCCGGACTGGAACAGATTGACCTGCGCGTTGCGCGTGCGAGGACTGAGAGAACCCATGACCACGGCCGCCCCGCCGCGCTGGCGGCGGATGAGCTCGGCGATGGCGTAAACCGCGTCGGTGGAGAAGGCGACGATGGCGGTGCGCTGAGGAAGACGGGTCAGCTTCTTGGGGCCGGCGTAGCTGAGTTGCGACAGTCGCTCGCGAAATTGGATCTCGGCGTCCGGACAGAGATGACGGATGAGCGAGGCGACGGTCGCCGCACCCATCAGCATCGTCTCGGACGACCCGCGCGCATGCAGGAGCCGATGGGTGAACACGTGGCCGCGCTCAGGATCGGCACAAAGCTGGATCTCATCGACGGCGAGAAATTCGACCTTGCGGTCGAGCGGCATCGCCTCGACCGTGCAGACGAAATAGCGCGGTCTCGCCGGCACGATCTTTTCTTCGCCGGTGATCAGGGCGACTTCAGCCGCGCCCCGCGCCTTGACCACGCGATCGTAAATCTCGCGCGCCAGCAGCCTTAACGGCAGGCCGATCATGCCCGAAGCGTGTCCGAGCATCCGCTCAACCGCCAGATGCGTCTTGCCCGTGTTGGTCGGGCCCAGAACGGCGATGAGCCGCGAGGCGTCGCCCCGCGCTGGCGAGCGATTCATGAGTCTCAATGTGGACGATAGAGGCGCGCGCCGCAAGGCTTAAGCGCTTGTTTAAATGCGCGTCTTATCGCGCCGTTGTCACTTTTCTTTGACATTGGAACGGCGACGACGCTCTTGCCCTTACGGGATGAAGGCGCCAACACTGGTCCAAGAGTCGCCACAGCCATTGGGGGGAAGCAGAATGTATCATGGGCAAGTCGAAGGCACGGACCTCGTTGTGCTCGACAAGCGCTTCGGGCAGCTCTTCGCCGGCTATATGCGGGTGACCAGGCACTGGACCGGTTCGATTTGGGCCGAGGGTCCGGTCTGGTTCGCCGCTGGCCGCTATCTCATCTGGTCGGATATCCCCAACAACCGCATGCTCCGCTTCGTTGAGGAGTTCAGGCCAGGTATCAGTTTTCCGGCAGGCCTCCAACAATTCGAACGGCAACACCGTCGACAACCAGGGCCGGCTCGTCACCTGCGAACATTTGACGCGCCGCGTCACCCGCACCGAGTTCGACGGCTCGATCAAGGTGCTGGCGGACAAATGGGAGGGCAAGCGTTTCAACTCGCCGAACGACGCGGTCGTGAAATCGGACGAACTCGATCTGGTTCACCGATCCGGCCTACGGCATCGACGGCGACAACGAGGGCGAACCGGCGACGCCCGAAATCGACGGCTGCTACGTCTATCGCATCGACAAGTCGGGCGCGATTACGAAACTCATCGACAATATGGTGCGGCCCAACGGCATCGCCTTCTCGCCCGACGAGACGCTGCTTTATGTCGCCGACACCGGGGCGACGCACACAGAGAATACGCCACGCGCCATTCGCCGCTACAGCATCAACGCCGACGGCAAGAGCGTGCAGGGTCCGGGCGAAAGCTTTTGTGAGCTGGCCCCGGAGGACGGACTTTACGACGGTTTCCGCGTCGACCGGTCCGGACGGATATGGACGAGCACCGGCAAAGGCGTCTATTGCTACGAACCGGATGGGACGCTGATCGGCAAGATCCTCATTCCGGAAATCGTCGCCAACCTGACTTTCGGCGGTCCGAAGCGCAATCGCCTGTACATCTGCGGCACGACCTCGCTGTATTCAGTCCTGCTAATGACCAACGGGTCTAAGCTCGGCTAACTGACTGCGGCGTTTCTGCTCGCGTCGTAAAATTAATCGCCCGCCTGAAGCCTTGAAAGCCGCCTTGTCCGACCGTACCGTTCGCAGGCGGGAGTTCTTGCGGTTTGCAACAGCGGAGAAACGAATGGGCGCCGAGATCACGTTCAAACGCCCCGACGGCGGCGACGCCAAGGGCTATCTGGCGAACGCTGCAAGCGGCGATGCGCCGGGAGTTGTCGTCATCCAGGAATGGTGGGGGCTGGCTGATCAAATCAAGGCGATGGTCGACCGCTTCGCGCTCGCGGGTTTCGACGCCTTCGCGCCCGATCTCTACAAGGGCGTCGTCGTGCCCTATCACGACGCGGACCGCGCGGCGAAGGAGATGTCGTCGCTGAATTTCCTCGACGCCACCGAGCAAAATGTTCGCGGAGCGGTCCAATACCTCAAGCGCAACGGGGCCAAGGTCGGCATC
The DNA here is from genome assembly GCA_963730555.1 of uncultured Alphaproteobacteria bacterium. Lineage (GTDB taxonomy): Bacteria > Pseudomonadota > Alphaproteobacteria > Rhizobiales > Beijerinckiaceae > Roseiarcus. Next base: position 118,963 of record CAVSSS010000013.1, read on the forward strand.
GCCGGTTATTGCATGGGCGGGGCGGTGGCGGTGATCGCCGCGGCGAAGATCCCCGAGTTGACGGCGGCGGTTTCCTTCTACGGGCTGCCGCCCGAGCAGGCGGTCAAGGCTGCGGACGTCAAGATTCCGCTCCAGGGCCACTTCGCCAACAAGGACGATTACATCACGCCGAAGACCGTCGATGATTTCGAGAAAGCCTTGAAGGCTGCGGGCAAGGACGCTGAATTCTTCCGCTATGACGCTGACCACGCCTTCGTCAACGAGCAGCGCATGGCGGTGCATGACCGCCAGGCGGCCGAGCTGGCGTGGGGCCGGGCCGTCGCCTTCCTGAAGAGACGCCTGGGCTAGGTTTGGGCGAATGGAGCTTGGACTCAAAAACAAGGTCGTGCTCATCACCGGCGGCTCGAAGGGCATCGGCCTTGCTTGCGCGCAAGCCTTCGCGGCCGAAGGCGCCCGGATCGCCATATGTTCGCGCTCCCGCGACAATATCGACAAGGCCAGCGCGAAGATCAAAGAGGCGTTTGGCGTCGCCGCCGATCTCGTGGACGCCGCGGCGGGGCAGAGAGCGATAGAAGCAGTCGAAGCCCGCCTTGGGCCGATCGACATCCTGGTGAATTCGGCGGGCGCCGCGAAGCGAACGCCGCCCGACGAATTAACCCCGGCGATCTGGCGCGAAGCGTTTGACGCCAAGTTCTTCTCTTATATCAACGCCATTGACCCGGTGGTGAAGCGCATGGCGAAGCGCGGGAGCGGCGTCATCGTCAGCATCATCGGAGTGGGCGGCAAGGTCGCCTCGTCAACGCATCTCGCCGGCGGATCGGCCAACGCCGCCCTGATGCTCGCCACAGCCGGGCTCGGCGCGACTTACGCTAGCAGGGGCGTTCGCTTCGTCGGTGTCAGTCCGAGTCTGACGGAGACGGACCGGGTGGCGGAGGGGCTCGCCGCCGACGCCCGGCTCGCCAATATCTCGGTGGATGAAGCGCGCCGGCGCGGCGTCGCCAAGCTCCCGTTGGGCCGCATGGCGACGGCGGAAGAGATCGCCGACGCGGTTCTCTTCCTCGCCTCCGCGAAGGCGGGCTACATCACCGGTGTGACCCTATCGATGGACGGCGGCCAGAACCCGGTCGTGCTCTGAGCGATGGCGGTCCGATCCGCCTCTCTTGGCGGCTGAACAGCAGGTTTGCGTCAATGGCCTCCGCTGCGGCGACTGCTGCCGGAAACCTAACTCAGCGCCCCGCAGCGCCGCTGCTTGGGCCGCCAGCGGCTTGGGCCCGTCGGATCCCAGTCGAATTCCGAGGCCGCCCGCCGAAGAAAGCCAAAAGGAACTGCGGCAAGTTCGGGGCTGTCGACTGAGTCGTATGGCGTTTCGGATCAACGCCGCGCGAAGAGAGAGTCGAGCGCAGCCTTTTTGAAGGTTCATTCGCCGGCGGTCTCGCTGGCGGTAAGGGTGGCGACGAAACAACCGGTCCCGGAAGGACGCCTGAAGGCGTATCTTGCGCAGCGTCAGCAGGGGGCGGCGCCTTGTCGTCCAGCCGCTTGGCTAGGCCAAGGAGTTGCGGCCGCAACTTCTCACAGCGCAACTCGATCAAGAGCCGAATGATTCCGTCGCTCGTCGGGCTATCAGACAATCGTTGCAAACGGTCTTCGTCGCCTCTGCAGATCTCATCAGCGGCAAGCGTCGCGGCGTCCGACCCGGTCGATGGCACGGGAGGAGGGACGTTTTCGCTCGGAACCTTTGTGTCAGCCGCGCCAACGTCCGGCGCCTGCACGGCCATCGGCGCGGAGGGCGTCATGGGCGGAGCGAGTTTGTCGAGTTCCGCGCGTACGGATTGCGCGTGGGCTCCGTCCGGATGGGCGGTCAAGAATGCGCGCCATCCTTCTGTCGACTTCATCCGCTCCGCGATTCGGTAGTCCAAGTCCTCCTCGACTTTGGCGGCGGCTATCGGATCGACTGACGGAACCTCTGCTTGCGGCCGTGCAGCCAGTGACTTGTTGATAGCGACGCTGATGTCATCTAGCCACCGCGGTTTCGCAATCTCTCCGCGGCTGGTGGCGTATGCGTAGACGGCCGGAACCGCCAACGCCAGAAGGAGCATGTATTTCCAAAGTTTAAGCACGCCCAGACCTTCCACCGCCCCGCTAATCACGTGGCCGGCGATTGGTCAATTCACGTCCTTATCCAAAATTCCGCAGGGTAAACGGGATGAGACCTATTTAACGTCATACCCTTGGCGTAGAATGCGGAGCGGCGATTGCGCGCTCAGATCGTTTTAGCAACGCCCTTTCCGCGCGAACTTCTCAAAAACGTGCTTCGTGTACGCGATTGGTCTGGCGGGATCTCGTCCGCGACTCTGAGAAATCCGCGCTGCGCGGAATCAGGACGCCTTCCGGCGGACGGCCCACGGCGCCATGCGCCGGATCTGCGCCACGCTCGCCTGTTTAGGCAGCTTTTCTGCGATGCCGTAGACCCGCTCCCGACGATCGATTTCCCCCATGACGTCGGCGGGCGAAACGCCGCATTCCGCCCAGATTACGGCAAGGTGATAGAAAACGTCGGCACTCTCGAGGATGACCGATTCGCGGTTCATCTGCACCGCGTCCAGCCCGACCTCGATCGCCTCCTCGACCAGCTTCTTGGCCATTTTCTGCACGCCGTCGCGGAACAGCTTGGAGGTGCGGGACGTCGAAGGGCTTCGGTCGCGGGCCTCCTGAACGGCGGCAAATAATCTGTCAAGCGAATCAGTCATGTGTTCTGATTATCCCTATTGAAAACAGATAATGCCGGACAAGAGTTCACGCACTATGACAAAAAGGCTTAAACGGAAATTTTTTTGCAAAAGCCTGGGGATTACTCGTGGGCGGCGTCGCTCCGCGCAGGCTGGGAGACCAGTCCCCTAGGACCAAACCACCCTGTTCATGCTGCAAGAGAAGCGAAAAGCGCACGTCCGTGCGTGCCGCCCACCAAAGGGTCGATCAGGTTTTCCGGATGCGGCATCAAGCCCAGCACATTGAACTGATCGTTGAACACGCCGGCTATGGAATTGATGGCTCCGTTGGGGTTCGAGGCGCTCCCGACCCTGCCCTCAGTGTCACAATAGCGGAAGGCGACCCGGCCCTCCGCCTCAATTCGGCGGATCGTGTCATCATTGGCGACGAAGTTTCCCTCGCCATGCGCGATGGCGAATTGGACCACCTGTCCGGGCGCGTAACGACGCGTGAATGGCGTTTGCGCATTCTCAACCCGTACGTGCTGCATTTTGCAGATGAAGCGCAGCTCAGCGTTGCGCATCAAAACCCCGGGCAAGAGGCCAGCCTCGCATAGGATCTGGAAGCCGTTGCACACGCCCAGCACCAGTCCGCCGCGCGCTGCGTGATCACCGACCGCCCGCATGATCGGCGACCTCGCGGCGATGGCTCCGCAGCGCAGGTAATCTCCATAGGAGAATCCGCCGGGCAAGACGACCAGATCCAGGCCCGATGGCAATTCGCGGTCGGCGTGCCAGACGATCGCGGGCTCGGCGCCTGTGGCCTGCCGCAGGGCGCGCGCGACATCGCCTTCGCGATTCACCCCGGGAAAGACAATGATCGCGGCCCGCATGGCGCTCACGCAATCTCAATGGCGTAGTTCTCGACAATCGTGTTGGCGAGCAAACGCTCGCAAGCCTCGCTCAGCCTCCTGTGCGCGGCCGCCTGATCGTCGCCGTCGAGCTCGATGTCAAAAACCTTGCCCTGACGCACGCTTGTGAGCCCGTCGACGGCCAGCCCCTTGAGCGCGCCCTCGATCGCCTTGCCCTGCGGATCCAGCACGCCCGACTTCAACGTCACGATCACACGCGCTTTCATGGGGCGTAAGCTCCCGGCCCGTTCAGGCCGCATTCGAGGTCGGCGCCATCGTCAGAAGCGCGTAAAGCGCCGCTGGGTCCTTGGTCGCGCGCAATTGTGCGGCAACCGCGCCGTTGCGCAGTAGGCGGGCGCTCATCGCCAGCGCCTTGAGGTGGTCTGCTCCTGCTGCTTCCGGAGCGATCAGCATCAAAATGAGATCGACGGGAAGCGCGTCCGGAGCCTCAAAATCGATCGGGCGCTCAAGCCTGGCGAAGACGCCGAAAATCTGCTGGCATTTTGCCGGCTTGCCATGCGGAATGGCGACGCCGTCGCCGACCCCGGTCGAGCCGAGCCGCTCGCGTTGCAAGATCGCATCCAAGATCTCACGCGCCGACAGGCCTGAGACCAGCGCGGCGCGCTCGCTCATCTCCTGCAGCGCCTGCTTCTTGCCGTTCACTCTCAGAGCAGCCAGCACGGCGTCGGGCCTGAGGAGATGCGATAATGACATGTTCGTCCTGATTATAAAGCGCCCGGCGCTTCGCGACGGGCCTGGGGATCGAGCCAGCCGATCGCGCCGTCGCGGCGACGGTAGACAACATTCAGCCGGCCGCTGCCGGCATGCTGAAAGACAATGACTGGAGCCCCAGTGAGATCGAGTTCAGCGACGGCCGAGGCGACCGAAAGCGATTTGAGATCTTCTGTTCCTTCCGCCACAACGACAGGATCGAAGCCCCCGACGGGTTCTTCTTCTTCCTCGTGCGGCGATTCGATAAGATAGTTGGCAACCTTGCCCCGCGCATTCGCGGCGGAGGCTGTGGCGTGACCCTTGAGGCGTGTCTTGTAGCGCCGCAAGCGGCTTTCGATCTTGTCAGCCGCCCGATCGAAGCAACGGTAAGGCTCCTGCGCTCGGCCCTCCGCGTGCAAGCTCATTCCAGAGCTCAAACGCAAGGTGCAGTCCGAACGATAGCCGGAGCCTTCGCGCGTCATCACCACGTGGCCGCCGACGGAGCCGCTGAAGTAGCGAGCGACCGTCGCCTCAACTTTTTCCAGGACATGCTGACGCAAAGCTTCCCCGATGTCGAGGTTCTTACCCGATACCCTCAAGGTCATCGAACGCTGGCCTTACCTTTCAAGCGCAACGGAGCCTACGACCCGCCGCTCCTTCGCGCTGCCCCCCGCGCGTTAATGTCTTCCCCTTCCCTTTGGCCTCGAGCGGTTCACCACCGACCGAGTCGCGGCTAGGGTTAGGAGCCTGCCCGGCGCATGTCAATCGTCATGTTAAATCGTTCATTTTAATACCAAAATCCAGATTATGCCTCCACCGAAAGGGAATTGTGGCGGCGAACGCGAACGCGCGCCGTCGCCATCTTTATTTTGCGCCTTTCGACCGATGAAGGGATTCTCAAGCTGTCGCGATATTTAGCGACGGTGCGGCGCGCCACAAGGACATCCATCTTGCGCAGGCGTTCCACGATCACGTCGTCCGACAACACCTCGTCAGGGTCCTCGTCGTCGATCATCTGCCGGATGCGCTGGCGCACGGATTCAGCCGAATGGGGCTGCCCCGCTTCGCTCGACGCGATCGCCGCGGTGAAGAAATATTTCATCTCGAACAGGCCGCGCGGCGTCTGAATGAACTTATGCGCAGTCGCGCGCGAGACCGTCGAATTCGTGCACGCCGATCGCCTCGCCGATCATCTTCAGGTTGAGCGGCCTTAAGGCCGACACCCCCTCGAGGAGGAAGGAGTCCTGCCGGCGCACGATCTCGCTCGCCACGTTGAGGATGGTGCGCGCGCGCTGTTCGAGGCTCTTGGTCAGCCAGTTGGCCGCCTGCAATTGCGTGGAGACATATTGGCGGTCCTCGTCCCGTTTCGCGCCACGCCTGATCTCGGCGGCATAGACCTCGTTGACGAGCACGCGCGGCAACGCCCGGGTGTTAAGTTCGACCCGCCAGCCGAAATCCGGCGCCGCGGTGACGTGGACGTCGGGAATCGCCGGCGCCGCGGGCGGGTCGCCGAAGGCGCGCCCTGGCTTGGGCTCGAGCCGCCGGATTTCGGCCAGCATGTCGCGCAGATCCTCGTCATCGACCCCGCAGACGCGCCGGAGCAGCGGAAAGTCGCGCCTAGCGAGGGCCGGCAAATTTTCGATGAACGTCTGCATCGCCGGGTCGAACCGGTCGCGCTCCTTGAGCTGAATGGCCAGGCACTCGGCGAGCGACCGCGCGAACACGCCTGTCGGCTCCAGGGTCTGCATCCGCAGGAGCACCGCCTCGACACGCTGGACGTCGGCGCCGAGCCGTTCGGCGATTTCGGCAAGCGAGCCGACGAAATATCCGATCTCGTCCAGCCCGTCGATCAGCGCTGCGCCGATCATGCGTTCGGCCGGATCGGGAAGCAGGATCGCGGCCTGACGTTCAAGATGGTCGCGCAGCGATATGGATTCGGCGACGTAAGCCTCAAGGTCCGGGGCCTCGCCACCGTCGTGTCCGCTGCCTACGCCCGTCCAAGAATGCGCGCTCAAGGCGTCGGCTGGCGCGGATTGAGACGGCGGCGCGGTCCGGTCCGCATCAAAGGCGTTATCGACTTCCGTGCCGAGATTGTCGGCGAGGCGCCCTGCGTCCGTCTCCAACGTTTGCATTGCCCAATCGCCAGGTTCGGCCGGCGGTTCGGCAAAGCCGCCGCCTTCGGACTCGGCCTGCTCGAGGCTGGGCTCCTCGCGCTCCTCCGCCCGCTCGAGCAGCGGATTGCTGGCCAATTCGCTCTCGATGAACTGGGTCAACTCCAGATTCGGCATCTGCAACAGCTTGATCGCCTGCAGAAGCTGCGGCGTCAGAACCATCGCCTGACTCTGCCGCAACGCCAACTTGGCCGAGAGCGCCATACGTACCGCCAGCCCCATTCACCGCATCAGACCTGGGCCGCATTCGCAGTCCCGGCTCGTTTCTTTTGCTTATAGCGGGCGTCTCATAGCACGTTCTCGACGGTTGTCGAATGCAAGAATCGCGCCGCCCCCTCGTTCGACGGCCGGACGCAGCGACGGCCACCAATGTCATATTGCATATGTGGATTAACCGAATAACCACAGCGGTCGAAAATGGCGAAGGGTCAAAAATTGATATAAAGATTTGCTTATATGTTTATTGCAGGTTTCCAACCCCGCTGATAAGAGACAGGCCGATCGGAGGAATAAGGACCTCGCCGCCCATGACCAAGACCGCCACTTCGCTCGTGAGCAACCCGCACGACTACGCCATCGCCGACATCAAGCTCGCGGACTACGGCCGCAAGGAGATTGCGATCGCCGAGACCGAAATGCCGGGGCTCATGGCGACGCGCGCCGAATACGCCAAAAGCCAGCCGCTGAAAGGCGCACGCATCGCCGGCTCCTTACACATGACCATTCAGACCGCGGTTCTCATCGAGACCCTGAAGGCCCTCGGCGCTGACGTGCGCTGGGCGTCCTGCAACATCTATTCGACCCAGGATCACGCGGCGGCGGCGATCGCGGCCGGCGGCACGCCGGTCTTTGCGGTCAAGGGCGAGAGCCTCAAGGACTACTGGGACTATACCCACCGCATCTTCGAGTGGGCCGACGGCGGCTCGCCCAACATGATCCTCGACGACGGCGGCGACGCGACGCTCCTCATCCACTTGGGCTCACGCGCCGAGAAGGGCGACACCAAATTTCTCGACACCGCCTCGAACGAGGAAGAGGAGGTGCTCTACGCGTCGATCAAGCAGCGGCTCAAGGCCAAGCCCGGCTGGTACGGCCAGAACGCCAAGTCGATCCGCGGCGTGACCGAAGAGACGACGACCGGCGTCCATCGCCTCTACATCATGGCCAAGGAAGGCAAGCTCCTTTGGCCGGCAATCAACGTCAATGACAGCGTGACCAAGTCGAAGTTCGACAATCTCTATGGCTGCCGCGAGTCGCTGGTCGACGGCATCCGCCGCGGCACGGACGTGATGATGGCGGGCAAGGTGGCGATGGTCGCCGGCTTCGGTGACGTCGGCAAAGGCTCGGCCGCATCCTTGCGCAACGCCGGCTGCCGCGTGATGGTTTCCGAGGTCGATCCGATCTGCGCGCTTCAGGCTGCAATGGAGGGTTACGAAGTCACCACGATGGACGACGCCGCGCCGCGCGCCGACATCTTCGTCACCGCCACGGGCAATGTCGACGTCATCACGCTCGACCACATGCGCGCGATGCACGACCGCGCCATCGTCTGCAACATCGGCCACTTCGATTCGGAGATCCAGGTCGGGAGCTTGCGCAACTACAAGTGGAGCAACGTCAAGCCGCAGGTAGACGAGATCGAGTTTCCGGACGGCAAGAAGATCATCCTTTTGTCGGAGGGACGCCTCGTCAATCTCGGCAATGCGATGGGCCACCCCTCGTTCGTGATGTCGGCCTCGTTCACCAATCAGACCCTGGCGCAGATCGAGCTCTTCACCAAGCCCGGCCAATATGACAAGCAGGTCTACACCCTGCCCAAGCACCTCGACGAGAAGGTCGCTTCGCTGCATTTGGCGAAGATCGGCGCCAAGCTCACCAAGATGACGCCGGAGCAATCGAAATATCTTGGCGTCCCACAGGCCGGACCGTTCAAGGCGGAAACCTACCGGTATTGAGGGGCCGTTACTCCTCCGGCGGCGCGAGCCGCGCCATCTCAGCGTCGAAGGCGAGGCGGTATTGCGCGGCCTCGTCCTCCGGAAGCCAGAGGGTCATCTGCGGATAGATGAGCCGGTAGAGCGAGAGCTGGCTCGATTCCCAAGGAATGGTTTCCGCCGCGCGAGCCTCGGCTAGAAGTTTCTCCAGCCGCGCCCGCACCTTATCGAGATTTGGCCGGTAGACGGGCGCAGCAGGAGCGTTGAACAGTTCGCCCTGTTCGGTTTGCTCGAAAAGGTCAGCGGTCTTGACGCGCGCCATTGCAACTCCGGCTGGCTCCGAAAACGAATCGGTTCAATCTTGCCGGAAGTCCCCGGCGCAGGCGAGGCGCCGGGGCGCGTTATCCCCATTCACGGAAAAGCGGCGCGATAAGCGTCGTCAATCTTCGCCATCTGGTCGATGGTGAAGGCGAGCGCATCCGCGACTTTGGCGACATGGTCGATCTCGTCCAGCGACAGCTTCCGGCCCTTGCGGGATTTGAGGTATTTGTCGAGGACCTGATAGCCGCCGATGTGAAAGTTCCAGACAGGCGTCGGCACAGGTTGAAAACTCTGGGTCTTGTTGATGGCAATGGACTGCTCGGCCTCCGAGTAGCGCACGAACTCGACCGCGTGATCGCCTTTGCCGTGATAGGCGGCGAGGTTGCGGCGTGGAAGGCTGCGCAGGAGATGCGCTTCGACCAGCGCCCAGCCGAGGCGCGATAGCTCTTCGAAATCCTCCGCGTGTTCCGGGAAAGGAATGCGCGGAAAGTCGATGCGAAGGAATTCGGCATAGATAGAACGGTAACTTGGTACCCACAACACAGAATAAATAAACCCAACAATCTCTTCGGAGCTATAGTGATGAGGGTAATGACTGTCAATAAACGCATGAAATTCGGTCGAAATATTTTCTGTATTGTTCGAGGAGGAATCAAATAGAAAGACCGGAAAGCAGTAATTTGCTTCACTGGACGCGTCAGAAACTAAACAATCATTGGCGGGGGCGGTCGCAATAAAGCCATGGCGCCAATCACCAGTGCCAATCTGCCTTGAAACCAAGAGCTGCAAGTTCCTTTTATTGAGTACATGATCAATAAGTTCGCGCCTCGGGTAGTCCATAAACTCGGTTCCGAAGAAACAGGCGCGATTATCGAATGGACGAAACGCGCATTCTATCAGGCGGCCTTGAATCTGCTCATTAGCAAGTCCTTGGATCGCCTTGCGTGAATCATTCAGCTTCCAGTCCCGGTTATCTTTGATTTCGTATCTCTCGCGAATGCTCCGGTCCGAGGTCCGTATGTCGCGCATGTCGTCTATTCGCCGTTTCATCTCCTTCTTGTCGAACCAATTGCGAAATGGTCGCGATGCGTCTGAAACCCGAGCACATCGACCAGAAAAATTTGTTTCTTTTGGCCCTCGGGATTCAAAGTGTCCGATATCGGCCAACCTTGGACGTAATCGTCCCAACCGGTCCAGTTCAAGGGCCGGCACATGTAATAGGGGGCAACGCAGTGGGTTGAGCGCCAGTCAACTCTGTCGAATGACGACTCGGCGCAGACCTGATATTTTTCGAGGCGAGTCCCCCAAATCTCTGCGAACAATATTCGCCGTGGCAGTTTCGAACTTTTTATCAAGAGTGTAACAGCTACACCATGCTTCGAAGACGTCATGCATCGAATCCGCTCCGCTGCGACTGACGATTCATACTACAAACCGCGCCGCGGCTTGTACTCCCACTGATTGGGAGAGGGAGCCCGGCGTCGGTTAGTCCGCCCGGCGGCGACGCAGACCGGTGATAGCATCGCCGGGGCGAATATCCGTTTCCGCCGGTGATTGTGGGAGCATCGGCTTATTCCCAGTGACCAGTCGAAATTTTTCGCGTAACTGGAGGGGTAGCAATTTGCTTGCACTAAACAGAAACCTATGCTATAAGTTTCCTTCGTTGCCAAACCGACCTGCGCGCCCCTGACAAAGGCCAGCAGACCGAAGAGGTGAAAGGAGCGGACGTCGTTTGCGGGAAGTTCTCAGGCGGGAGCAGAAATCTTACACCAACCCGTCGTAGCCCATTGAAAAGTCTAGATTCTAAAAAATAAACGCTAGTAAACGCTAGCAAATTTACTGACGCTTACTAACGTTTATTGGTGTTTTACCCGCGTTTATTCGCGCTTAAGCCGCAACGGGACAGGCGCGTCCGGCGCCCTCAACCTGCCGCGAGTCGCTCATCGAGACGCGCGCGCCAACCCTCCGGGTCATGCGCCGGCGTGGCAAACTGGGCGCGGGCGGCGCGGCCGCCTGCGGCGAGGTCGAGGCCCTCGGCGTCGAGCCCAATCGCCCGCCAGCCCCCGGGACCCGGAGCCCGGGGGGCGGCTTTGTGTCCCGCGAGGCGCGCGAGCAGGGGCGCGCCAAGGGCATTGGCCTCGGCGAGGAGCCGCTCCTCGGCTTCGGCCAATGCGGCTTCGCCGTCGCGCGGGACGAGGACCTCGGCCGCGGTAAGCGGGGCGGCCCTGCCGAAGCCGCCGTTGAAATGCACGTCTTCGATCCGCAGCTGGTATATGGCGAAATCGGCGAAACTCGCATAGAGGCCAGCCTTGGGATTGCGCTGTAAATACCGGACCTTGGCGCGCTGTGCTGCCGTTTGCTCGATCCGTCCGCTCAATGTGACGCGCGGATGGTTGAGCGGGTCGCCGCGTTCATGGGCGCCGGTCAACAGGAGGGAGGCGCGCGGGTCGCTGGCGAGGTTGCGGGTGTGGCGCGACAGCGTCGACATGAGGAACAGGGGCGCGCCGTCGAAATCGCTGGCGACACCGACGAGCGTGGTGAGGGGCGCGCCTCCCGTCGCCTCGAGCGTCGCCAGTGCGCCGGTGCGGGCGAGGCGCATCAGACGCTTCGCGTCGGCGACGGCCGCGGCATGGGCCGCATTGGGATCAACGGGGGCGCTCGCCATGGCGGCCTTGACGCTTCGGAGGGATTGGAGTGAGACCTATGCAGGGTCGAGCGGTCAAGAGCGATTTGGCGCCCGGATTGCGCCCAATTCCGATTGCTGGCCAATGCCTGCAACGTCATGGTAATCTTGCACAATTCGCCGGGCGTCCCATCTGTGGTCGGTCGGATGCGAGGATCGCCCTCCTCGGAACACATTCAATCGATCAATGGTTTCGACTTTGAGCCAGCCAGCCCAAGAGGCCGCAACAGACAAAAACGGGAGCTTCATGCCCACAATCGCGCTGGTCGACGACGACCGTAACATACTGACTTCCGTCTCATTGTCGCTTGAGGCGGAGGGATATCGGGTGCAGACTTACACCGACGGCGCCAGCGCGCTGGAAGGCGTAAAAGCCAATCCGCCCGATCTCGCCATTTTCGACATCAAGATGCCGCGCATGGACGGAATGGAGCTCCTGCGACGCCTGCGACAGAAGTCCGATCTGCCGGTCATTTTCCTGACTTCGAAGGACGAGGAGATTGATGAATTGTTCGGGCTGAAGATGGGCGCCGACGATTTCATCCGAAAGCCTTTCTCGCAGCGCCTTCTCGTCGAGCGGGTGAAGGCGATCCTTCGACGCTCCAATCCCAAAGATGCGGCGACCCAAAAGGAGACCGAAGCCAAGATTCTCGAACGCGGCCGATTGAAGATGGATCCCGAGCGTCATACGTGCACTTGGGACAATACTGCGGTGACCCTGACGGTCACCGAGTTCCTCATTCTCCAAGCGCTGGCGACCAGGCCGGGCGTGGTCAAGAGCCGCAATGCTCTGATGGATGCGGCTTATGACGATCAGGTATATGTGGACGACCGCACCATCGACAGCCACATCAAGCGGCTGCGAAAGAAGTTCAAGGTGGTCGAGCCGGATTTCGAAATGATCGAGACCCTCTACGGCGTTGGCTACCGATTTAAGGAAGGGTAAGCGACTCGGCCGGGACAATGAGCGCCGAAACGCAGGTTCAACATCGCCTTTCGGCTCATGCGGCTCGCGGGAGACTCCGTTGGCTGCGAGCGCGCTCGCGCGTCGCTTGGCGATTTCTGACAGCGCGATTTTCGTCGTCGCTCACCCGGCGCATCGTCGTCCTCAATCTCGGCGGCCTCGTCGTGCTCGTGGTCGGCTTTCTGCTCCTCGACCAGTTTCGCGCCGATCTGATCGCGGCGCGGATCCAAAGCCTCACAATTCAGGCCGACATCATCGCCGCCGCGATCTCAGCTTCGGCGACAGGAGACACCGATTCGATCACCATCGATCCGGACAAGCTGCTGCAACTGGCGCCGGGCGAAAGCGTGGCGCCATCGCCAAGCGATGAGGACGCGACGCAGTTCTCCATCAATCCGGCTCTTGTTGGGCCTTTCCTGCATCGGCTGGTCACACCGACGCATACACGCGCGCGTATCTACGACAGCGACGGCCGGCTTCTCCTCGATTCGCGATCGTATTCAGCGCGCGGCGCGGTCGTGCGCTCAGATTTGCCAGATGTTTCGGAACACCGCGGATTTGCGGATTGGATCGTCGCCCATCTGCGCAGTTTGTTTCTGGCTTCCACCGCTCCGCGAGCCGAAGACCCGTGGGCGACCAATGGCCAGACTATGCCGGAGGTTGCAGGCGCGCTCCAGGGCAAAACGCAATCTCTAGTGCGCGTCAACCACGCGGGTGAAACGATCGTGTCTGTCGGAGTGCCGATCCAGCACATGATGGCGACCCGCGGCGCGCTGCTGCTTTCTACCCAGGGCGGTGATATCGACCGTGTGATCACCTCCGCGCGTTTGGCCCAACTGCGCTTCTTTTTGGTGCTCGCTGTCGTGATGTTGGTTCTGTCCCTCTCGCTCGCCAACACAATCGCGGAGCCTGTGCGGCGGCTCGCCGACGCGGCGGAACGCGTGAGGCGCGGCATCCGATCGCGCCAGCAGATTCCCGATTTCACTGCGCGATCGGACGAGATCGGTCACTTGTCTCGGGCGCTGCGCGATATGACGCGAGCGCTTTATAATCGTCTGGACGCGATTGAGAGTTTCGCCGCCGATGTCGCGCACGAGCTCAAGAATCCGTTGACGTCGCTGCGCAGCGCGCTGGAAACTTTGCCGAGAGTGAGCACCGGTCATTCGCGCGATCGCCTTATCGCCATCATGCAACATGACGTGCGGCGGCTCGACCGATTGATCAGCGACATCTCGGACGCCTCCCGGCTCGATGCGGAGCTGGCGCGAGGAGAAGCGGGCCCGGTCGATGTCGCCGCTCTTCTGCGCGCGGTCGTGTCGATGGCGCAGGATTCTTCGCGTGGCGTCCGAGTCGAATTGTCCATCCCGGTCCGGCGCGGCAAGACCGCTAGCACCGACTATTTTGTCCTGGGCCACGATTCCCGGCTTGCTCAGGTCGTCACCAATCTCATGGACAACGCCTGCTCGTTTTCGGAACCCGGCGGGGTTGTGCGCGTTGCGCTCGAGCGGACGACCGCTCGAAGAGAGCCGGAAGGCAAGCAATTCTTCGATCAGGTTGTCATAACTGTCGATGATGACGGGCCCGGCGTCCCGCCGCATGCGCTCGAACGCATTTTCGAGCGATTTTATACGGACCGGCCAAACCAAGGCTTTGGCCAGAATTCGGGTTTGGGTCTGTCGATTTCGCGCCAAATCGTTGAAGCTCACGGCGGTCGCATTTGGGCCTGCAACCGGCCGGCCGAATTGGCCGGCGTTCGCGTCGGGTCGCCGGAAGGCGACAATTCGGATGAAGTGACGCGGCACGGCGCGGGCGCGCGCTTTGTCGTCGAACTTCCCGCGTTTTCGGCATGAGTGGCGCCGCTTTGGCCGGGAGACAGAAGCCTCCATGCGACGGCCGTGGTCCATGGCGAAAGCGGCGTTTTGATTCTCGGGCCGTCAGGTTCAGGCAAAAGTGCGCTGGCGCTGGCGCTTATGGCGTGCGCGAGCGCGACGGGCGCGTTCAGCGCGCTGATCGGGGACGACCGGATTTTTGTGAGCGAGGCTCACGGTCGCCTTATCGCTCGGGGAGCGGCTAATATGGCGGGCGTCATCGAGCGCCGAACGGCGGGTCTGATCACAGTCCGACACGAGCCGGCGGCCGTCGTGAGGCTGGCGGTAGAACTCTGCGAGCGCGGGCGGCGATGGCCGAGAATGCCCGATGACAACCAGGGTCTTATCGTTGGCGAGGTCACGCTCCCGCGTCTGGCGCTTGATTCCGACCTGAGCGTCTGCGATCAGGCGCTCGCTGTCGATGAGCGATTGGCTGTTTTGACAGCGGAAGGAGCCGACGAGATTGGGAATTTCGCTTGAACATTGCGCCGCAGTGCACAAAAGTGGGTGGCCAAAGAATTCGCCGCCGGCCTGATTGGCGCCGGAATGTGAGCCGATCGACTGATGGATAATTGATGATCGGAATGGTCCTCGTGACCCACGGCCAGCTCGCCACTGGTTTTCGGGCAGCGTTAGAGCATGTCGTCGGGCCCCAGTCCCAGCTCGAGACGATAACAATCGGTCCGGAAGACGACATGGAACAGCGCCGATCGGATATCTTGAGCGCAGCGGCGCGCGTTCAGGACGGCGGCGGGGTCGTAATTCTGACGGATATGTTCGGCGGCACCCCATCAAATCTAGCTATTTCCGTGATGGACGGAGGACGCATCGAGGTCATCTGCGGTGTCAACCTGCCGATGTTGATCAAGCTCGCGACTATGCGCGAAGCAGCCGATCTCGACCACGCCGTGGTGGAGGCCCGCGATGCTGGCCGCAAATACATCACGATCGCGAGCAAGGTGCTGGAGGGGAAATGACCCAGGCCAGTCTCCGAAGAAAAATGCTCGCCGGCGCCGCGGACGACGGCTTGTCGCGCGAGTTGCATATCGTCAACCGAAAGGGTTTGCACGCGCGCGCTACCGCGAAATTTGTGCAGTGCGTCGACCGGTTTGACGCCGACGTCAAGGTCACCCGCTGCGGTGAGACCGTCGGAGGTGATTCGATCATGGGCATCCTGACGCTCGGCGCGGGCCCGGGAACAACGATTACGGTATCGGCCTCAGGCGCGGAAGCTCGAGAGGCGTTGGATGCGCTTGCGGCTCTGGTCTCCAGCCGGTTCGGCGAAGACGAGTGACGCTCGCCGTTCGCGCCTGGCGCTACATCCGAAAGTCCTCGCCTAAATAGAAGCGTCGCACGTCCGGGTGGGCGATGATCTCGTCCGGCGGGCCCTCAGTCAAAACGTGGCCGCTATGAATGATATAGGCTCGATCGATCAGCCCAAGGGTTTCGCGCACATTGTGATCGGTAATCAGGACGCCGATGCCCCGCCCTTTGAGGTGACGCACGAGGTCCTGGATGTCGCCGACCGCGATCGGGTCAATGCCCGCGAAAGGCTCGTCGAGGAGCATGAAAGATGGTTTGCCTGCAAGGGCGCGGGCGATTTCGCAACGACGCCGTTCGCCGCCCGACAGCGAAATTGAGGGCGCCGTGCGCACGCGCGCGATATCAAACTCCTCGAGCAGCGATTCCAACATCGCCTCGCGCGCGCGACGATTAGGTTCATTGACCTCGAGCACTGCGCGAATATTGTTCTCGACGTTGAGTCCGCGGAAGATCGAGGCCTCCTGGGGCAAATAGCCGACCCCTAGCCGGGCTCTTTGAAACATCGGCAGCCCGGTGACGTTATGGCCGTCCAATTCGATTTCGCCCTTGTCGGGTTTGACTAGGCCAGTGATCATGTAGAAAACAGTGGTCTTGCCGGCCCCATTCGGCCCCAACAAGCCGACCGCCTCGCCCTGTCGCACCGAAAGGCTTACGTCCTGCACGACCATTCGGCCACCGTAGCCCTTACCGAGATGATGCACGGCGAGAACGCCCTGACCAGCAGGCGGAGCCCATAATTCGGAAGCCGACGCGCTGCTGTCGCTGCGCAACCATTTGCGCCAGCGAGGCACGCGAATGCGCTCACGCACGGCTTCATCGCTCATTGACGACAGCTTACTGCGAGTGAGCCAAACATCGACGATGACCGGCTCCTATTTCGTCCTCCCAGCGTCAGCCTTAGCGGCGCCGGCGCCCGATTTCGCGGCGTCCGTATTCGATTTCGGGACGAACTGTCCGTGGACCCGGCCAGACTTGGTGCTGGTGTCGACGGTCGCCTGGCC
Source organism: uncultured Alphaproteobacteria bacterium (assembly GCA_963730555.1). GTDB lineage: Bacteria > Pseudomonadota > Alphaproteobacteria > Rhizobiales > Beijerinckiaceae > Roseiarcus. The sequence continues at coordinate 135,552 of CAVSSS010000013.1, forward strand.
ATTCTTAAGGTCGTACGTCAGCTTGTCGCCCTTGGTGACGTTTTGGCCATCGCTGAGCGTTACATGGCCGATAAGCCATACTTTGTCTTCGGCCTTGTCGTAGCTGCCGTTATCGCCAGTGGCGACTTGAGTTTTGGACAGGACGGTGACCGGCCCTATCACATCCAGGTGCTTCACACCCGAGTCCGCGGTGGGGGTGGATTGGCCATTCGATGATTGAGCGTTCGATGACTGAGGAGCAGCGCCCTGAGTCGGGGCGCGGTCGAGAAACACGGTCATGGCCGAGCATGTCATTTTTGTGTCGCCCTGGATCACGACGACATTGCCAGAATAGACTGCCTTACGCTCCTTGTCGTAATAGACGAGCTTGTTGGCATCGATCGAGATCGGCTCTTTTGATGATGTCCCAGGAAAGATCGCCACGGGTTCGCTCGCTCCAGTCGGCTTTTCAGCAGACGGCTTTTCAGCTGCAGCGTCCGCGCCGCTTGAACAGAGCAGCGCAGCAATCATCGCCGCGAACCATCCAGGAACCCGAGATGGCAACGCCATAGATTAGTCCTTTTTTATTTCCGCCGTAGGCTGGTGGTTGGTCTGCGGAACGATAAGTGTTCGAACATGACCCTCGAAGGTCAATTCTTGACCGTGGTTGATCGCTGCGGCCCGGTCGGCAAATATAGTCGTGCCGTCGCCCGCTTGAACTTCGACGTTGTCGTCGCTTCCATAAACTCCGGACTTAAAATCGAATCTCGCAGTACGCAATAGCACGGTAAAGTGGGTGTTCTTGATCCGTACGTTCCCCGATAGCTCCATGTGCTCGGCTATGCTGTCGTAAACGCCCGCGTCCGCGCTCAAATGCGTCGGTTCCCCGCCGGTCATGCCCATTTCACCGTCAACCTTTTGTAGCTGCACCATGGTCGGTTGTTTAACGTCCTGCAGCGCTCTCTTGGCGGTTACAGAATAGGCTTGTCCGTCGCTCCGAAAGCCAGCGAGCTTCGGCCGGTCCATTACGATTTTGGTTCCCTCCACCGAGAGCGCCCCAAAACTTAGCGAACCCAGTTTTGTCGCAAATGGGTTGAAAAAGGTGATCGCGAGCACCGCTACAATCGCTCCAAGGGCCCCAAACAAAATCGCAAGCCGCGCCAGTCTGACGCGCGCCGAGTGGCGCTTGGCTTTGACGAACGCCTGTTCCCGGTTATGAGGCGGCGCGACGCCGATGCGGCGCGTCGCGGAGCGGGGCACAAAAGACCCTGCCCGCTCACCGCCTTCGACCTCCGTCGGGATTGCGTCATCGTGAACCGCTGGCATTGGTTTCCTGTTCGGGCGCCAAACTCTGCGAAGAACCCAAAGTACGTGGCGAAGTTAGGGCCGGAAAAGCAGCACAGCCAATGCTATAGAACTTCTCACACGAAGCGCGGGCTGAATGAACCCATTTCCGCCGGCCCAAGCAACCCTTAAGATCTAAAGCGTGATCCTCTTAAGTTGAAGTATATTCGCCGTCTTTGAACGAGTGAGCCCAGCCTTGGCGTAGAATAATTGACCTGCGCGCCGCGCGCATGGCGAACTCAACAAGTCGGCGGCTTTGATACAGGCTTCCGAGGGGATTTTTCGATGCGGAACACGGTCTCGCGCTCGCCGCGCTCGATGATCTCCAAGCGGTCGCCGATCGCCCCGACCAAATGGGGAATGTCGATCACCGCAAGCGGATCGGTGCAGCGAACTTCCAACCGGTCGCCGGGCGCCAGGGATTTTAAGGCTTTGCGCGTCTTGAGCGCCGGAAGGGGGCATTTCAGTCCACTGAGATCCAACTTGGTCACGGTCATGATTCGACATCTGCGCCAGCTGGGCGAAATGATGCAAGCGGAACCGCCGTCCAATCGCGGCGTTCGAGAGTTCCTGTCAGGTCCGCCTACCACACCCCAAATGGCGATTGCGTTGACTGAAGCTTTTGGCGTACCGGGGGTGGTGCTCGCGGGCGGCTTGGCGCGCCGAATGGGCGGCGGGGACAAGCCGCTGCGCGAAATTGGCGGCCAGACGATTTTGGCCCGCGTCATCAAGCGGCTTAAACCGCAATGCGAATGCCTGCTTCTCAGCGGCAATGGCGATCCCCTGCGCTTCGCGCCGTTTGGCCTACCCGTCATTGCCGACGCAGTGAAACATCATCCAGGACCGCTCGCTGGAATCCTCGCCGGACTCGACTCGGCCGCGGCCCACTGGCCCGAGGCGCAATGGATTCTCACCGCTCCGGCGGACTGTCCTTTTCTGCCCCGAGATCTGGTCGTACGGTTGCGCCAAGCCGTGTCGTCTCAAAACCCTCAGCTTGCAGTGGCCGCCTCCCAGGGACGATCTCATCCCGTAATCGGGCTATGGAAGGTCGGGTTGCGCGATGCGTTGCGCCAGGCCCTCGTCGAAGAAGGTCTCCGTAAGGTCGAAGCCTGGACCCAGCGCTACCGAATTGCGACGGTCGCCTGGCCGGCCGAACCGCTCGATCCATTCTTCAACGTCAACACCCTTGAGGATCTCGCCGAGGCTGAGCGGCTCGCAGCGCTTGACGATCCAGCCTAACGCTCGACCGGACGAGCTTTTACTTTCGCAGCAACGCCTCCCGAAGTTCGGTCAATTCGGCAAGCTCCTTCTCCTGCTCGGCGATTCTCGCCGCGTTCAAATCATCGTCGCCTGCGCTCGAGTCCGCCGCTGCCTGTTCAACCAGCTCCTCGAGATTCTCCCGGATCGCGGCAATTCGCTCATCGACTTCCGTAAGGGTCAAGCCAGTCTTCATCGCCGCAGTCCACGTGGAGGGCCTCAGGTCATTGAAGTCCTCGTTGAGGATGGGGTCAAGGTCCCGCGCCGTTCCCATGGCCGGGAGCGCCGACTCGAGGCTCATGGGGGGCACGGACGACCGCGATGTGGCTTCTTCGCCACAATCCAACACAATTGAGCCGGTGCGTCTCCGATCCCTCGAGAGACCGTTCCGTTTGACAGAAGGGAGGCACCGGGCGCCATCATCATCCGCACCGGCGAGCGCCGACTCTACCTCGTCTTGCCAGATCATCAGGCGCTCAAATACGGCGACGGCGTCGGGCGGCCGGGATTTACCTGGGCCGGCGTCCCCCGTATCGGCTACAAGCGAGAATGGCCCGATTGGACGCCTCCGGCGCCGATGCTGAGGCGCAGGCCAGACCTTCCTCGCCATATGGAGGGGGGACCGGACAATCCGCTCGGGGCGCGGGCCATGTATCTTGTCGGCACCCTCTAGCGGATTCATGGCTCCAATGAGCCTGATACGATAGGCCGGCGGTTTCGTCGGGCTGCATTCGCATGACTAACCAGGGCGTAACCGACCTTTACGGGCGAGCGAAGGTCGGCGCGCGGGTCGTGGTGACGCGCTAGCTCTGCGAAGCGGCCAGCCCGCCCGCACAAGTTTGCGCGCGCCAATGACTTCATCGGCTTAAGTGCGCTTTTGCCCAACTTTTTCAGGCCTATGTCGCCATTTCAAAGACCTCGTTCTGAGGCGTCGCGAGGCGGCCTCGAAAGTCTGACCTGAGCTTGCCGAAGACAACGCTCAAGAGCCGCCAAGGGTGACCATAACAGCTCTCCTTAGATTGCTGTTAGCCGGACGCCAGACTGAAAATCCAGTCGGGGAGGAAGCCTCCCCGCGTTATGAATGCGGTCCGAATGTGCCGATCCCGCCGACCAGCCAAAGCACGACAACCACGATCAAAACGAGTCCCAGCACGCCGCCGAGTCCGGTAGTCCCGTACCGACCGTGAGCATAATACCCACCGCCTCCGCCGAAAATTAGAATCAGCAGAACAATGATTAAAATCGTGCTCATCTGTCTCCCTCCTTCAGAGAGAGTTTGATTACAGTCTCAGAGTTTGCCCGGAGATTCTTTCAGGCCGCCAATCGCATTTTGAACTTTCCCTTCGGCCTTATCAGCCTTGCCGTCTGATTCCAGCTTAGCGTCGCCAACGACTTTGCCGACCGCCTCTTTTACGGCGCCGCCGACCTGCTTAGCCGATCCGGCTACACGATCCTTGTCCATGACACTCTCCTCCAAAAAAGTCCGCAAAACGACAACCGCCTTGAACGATGGTCCGCTGACATTCGCTGAGCAAACGGGGAAAAGCCGGGCTTTCCGCGCCCGGCAAGTCTTGGGATTACGACGCGAAGCGAACGTTGGGCGAACCTATAACGCCGGCCTTTGTCATCGCGGCCTTCAGATCGTCTCCGCCGAGCCACGCGCGGGCTTGCGCGACGTCGGCGACGTCCTGAAGGACTAGGACATCATTGGGATCTTCGGCGCTTCGGAACACTCTGCCGTTCGTGACGCCTGCCGCACGGCGAGCCTTCTCGTGGTCATCGTAACCCTTACGCCATGCTGCGTAATCCTTAACCTTGTGGTGGATCGTCAAGTTGTCAGTTTGATGCTGCGTAGTCATTCGTTATGACTCCAAAAAGAGACAAACTATAATCTGGAAATAATTCGCCAGAATTACCTCTTATACCTAATCCACTATTTCATAATTACAAGGCAGCAGCGAAGACGATTCTTAGATTTTCAGCTGCTCACGTTGCTTCGCGCATATGCGAATGAGTTTCATGCCGAATCCGGGACCCAGCGCCAGCCCGGTGCAGGTTGACTGGGTCGTTATCCTGGTCGCTGTCACAGAGTCCGAGAAACTGGCCGAGCCCGTCGCTGTATCTATCGCCCGAGCCGCGCATTACCGCGAGCCGGTTAATCACGCTGAGAAGCCCATTGGAATAAATGAAGTTCGGCACTGCTTAGCCTCCCGCATCGAGGAAGGCTCCGGCTCGCGGTTTCGCGAAGCCCGCCAGCCGCGATTCCATCTGATCTGACTGTTCGTTATTCCCATCGGGACATAGCGCATTGAAAAGTTTGCGCGTCGGCGCGCCAACGGGCCAACCCGCTTTCTTTCAAGCGGATGCGGGCCTATATCCTTGAGCTATGAACATTCACGCGGCTGCGGCCGTCGAGCCGCTCATCGACCCGTTTGGGCGCGCAATCGCCTATGTGCGGGTCTCCGTCACCGACCGGTGCGACTATCGGTGCGTCTACTGCATGTCCGAGGACATGAATTTCCTGCCCAAGCGGGACATCCTGTCGCTCGAAGAGCTCGACCGGTTGTGCGCGACTTTCGTTAGCTTAGGCGCGCGAAAAATTCGTATCACCGGTGGCGAACCGCTGGTCAGGCGCAATGTGATGTCGCTGTTCCATCGCCTTTCGCGTCACCTGAGCGCCGGCGCGCTGGATGAGGTGACGGTGACGACCAACGGCTCTCAGCTCGCTCGCTTCGCCTCCGAACTCGCGGATTGCGGGGTTCGCCGCATCAACGTCTCGCTCGATACGCTCGATCTGGACAAGTTTCGCCAAGTCACGCGTTGGGGCGATTTGAGCGCCGTTCTGGCCGGCATTGACGCCGCGTCCGCCGCGGGATTGAAAGTCAAGATCAACACCGTCGCCTTGAAGGGCTTCAACGAGGACGAAGCGTTGGATCTCGTCAAATGGGCGCACGGGCGCGGTTTCGACCTCACCTTCATCGAGGTGATGCCGCTCGGGGACATGGAGCGGGATCGGGCGGATCAATTCCTGCCTTTGACGGAATTGCGCGCCCGCTTAGGCAGCTCGCTGACCCTGATCCCTTCGACCTACGTCACCGGCGGCCCGGCGCGCTATTACGACGTTGCGGAAACCGGAGGACGCCTCGGATTCATCACGCCCCTTACGCACAATTTCTGCGAAAGCTGCAATCGGGTGCGCGTCACCTGCACGGGCACGCTCTATATGTGTCTCGGCCAAGAGGATGCAGTCGATTTGCGTGAGCCGCTGCGCCGCTCCGCTTCCGATGGCCCGCTCATCGAGGCGATCCGCGCTGGGATCAAGCGCAAGCCCAAAGGTCACGATTTCGTCATCGCCCGGTCGGCCGCGCCCGCCGTTCACCGCCATATGAATGCGACCGGCGGCTGACACCGCTCTTTTTGTCGCGCTCCGCTGGCGGTCAAGTGTTCTCCGCGCTATATTATATGGGCGAAAGGCGAGACCTTGACTCTCTGCTCCGATGAGGACCTTACCCCATGGCGAATGCTCGCGAACAAATCGAGAAGATCATCTCCGAAAACCCAGTTGTCCTGTTCATGAAGGGGACGCCTGAGTTTCCGCAATGCGGGTTTTCCAGCCAGGTCGTACAGATCCTGGAGTATGTCGGCGCGCCGATCGCCAGCGTGAACGTGCTCGAGGATTCCGAGAATTCGTCAGGGCGTCAAGGAATACGCCAACTGGCCGACAATTCCCCAGCTTTACGTCAAGGGGGAGTTCGTGGGCGGGTGCGACATTGTGCGCGAAATGTTCCAGTCCGGCGAATTGACGTCGGTTTTGACCGATGCGGGCGTTCCGTTGAAGACCGCCGCCGGGGCCTGATCCGCTGCGGCGACAGCCATCGCGCCCGCGATGCGCGGGCGCGATCGCCTTGGTTCCCGCGCACTGATTCCGCGCTTTCCCCTCCGAAAATCTGCTCCGCGCTATGGTTGCGGACGACATTTCACGTACAATTGAGCCGCCGCGCCGAGTCGGGCAAGGGTTGTCACCTTATCCTTAAGGCTTAATTGCTACGTTGCAGCGCAAAAGCTAGGCTGACATGTCAGCCCGCTCGCGCCAGACTGGTCTTTTCTTCATGTCCCCAACTTACCCTTATCAATTCTACGAGATGGCCCATGCCGCGTTGGCGCCGGCGCGCGCGGTTTCCGACGCCGCGTATTTCGTATTCAGCAATCCCCTGAACCCGCTCTCCAATACCCTGTTCGGCAAGAACATCTCCGCGAGCGCCGAGATGTTCGAGCGCCTGACGCGCCGCTACGGCAAGCCAACTTTTGGCTTGAACGAAATCCCTCTCGACGGCGACCTCTATCCCGTCGTCCAGGACATCGTCTGGACGAAACCCTTCTGCAATCTCATCCGTTTCGTCCGGCCCGGCTTTCCGAACGGGGCCAATCAGCCGAAGCTTCTGATCGTCGCGCCGATGTCCGGCCATTACGCGACCCTGCTTCGCGGCACGGCCGAGGCCTTCCTGCCCCATTTCGACGTTTACATCACCGATTGGGCCGATGCGCGAATGGTTCCCTTGGCGCTCGGACCTTTCGACCTCGACGACTATATCGTCTACTTACGCGAGATGCTGGCTCATCTTGGCCCGGGCGTGCACACGATCGGCGTCTGCCAGCCCTCGGTGCCGCTGCTCGCTGCGGCGGCGCTGATGGAGGCCGACCACGACAGCGCCGCCCCCGCCAGCATGACGCTCATGGGCGGCCCGGTCGACACCCGCCGCAGCCCGACCGAGGTCAACAAGCTCGCAGAAAAGCGCGGCGTCGAATGGTTCCGCCGCCACTGCCTGCATACGGTCCCTTTTCCGTATCCCGGCTTCGGTCGGGAGGTCTATCCGGGCTTTCTGCAGCTCAGCGGCTTCATGGCGATGAACATCGACCGGCACGTCACCGCTCACCTCGACATGTTCCAGCATCTCGTCGCGGGCGATGAGGACCCTGCCGAGAAGCACCGCGAGTTCTATGACGAATATCTGGCGGTGATGGACCTCGCTGCCGAATATTATATGCAGACGATCGAGACCGTGTTCGTGCGCCACGCCCTGCCCAAGGGTGAGATGACCCATCGCGGAAAGCTGGTCGACCTGAAGGCGATCCGCAATAGCGGGCTTCTGGCCGTGGAGGGAGAAAAGGACGACATATCGGGCGTCGGTCAGACCTACGCCGCCATCGAATTGTGCGCCAACATTCCCGAGTCACGGAAGCAATATTATCTGGCCAAGGGTGTCGGCCATTACGGCGTCTTCAACGGCTCCCGCTTCCGCAAGGAGATCGCCCCGCGCATCCGCGACTTCATCGCCGGGATCGAGGCCAGCGCTGAACTGGCCAAGGCGCCCAAGCCCAACGGCTCGCGGCGCCCGAAGGGCGCTTAGAGCGGGTCAAATTGCGATCGTCATCGCGAGCCATAGGGCGTCGAAAGACGCCCGTTCTTCCGGACGGGCTATGGCGAAGCGATCGAGGGTGCGTCGAGCGCCCTGCGGCTCCTGGATCGCCGTGTCGTTTCACTCCTCGCGATGACAATTCCATCCAAACGCAGCGCGCTCTAGGAGGATCAGGCGGCCGAGGCCTGCGTCCGAGGGACGAACTTTTCGCAAGGAATCTCGACATCGATCTCGAGCGTCGACACCGCGTCCGAGCGCTCCATCTTCACCGACAGCTTCTCCGGATCGAATTCGATGTGACGCGCGATGGTGGCGAGCAATTCGTCGCGCAGGATGGTGACGAGATCGCGAGGCCCAAGCGCGACGCGCTCATGCGCAAGCAGGATTTGCAGCCGCTCGCGCGCGACCGGCGCAGTGCCGCGGGGTTTCAGAAAGCGAAACAGGTTCATGCTGCCCTCCGGCCGAACAGGCGCGTGAAAAAGGTCTTCTTTTCATCCGGGATCGCGACTGGCGCCGTCGTTTCGCCGCGAAGACGCCGGGCCGCTTCGAGATAGGCTTGTCCCGCTGGGCCGCCGGCGGCGTTGATCGTTACGGGAGCGCCGATGTTCGAGGCGCGCAGGATCTCCTTGCTCTCCGGGATGACGCCGAGCAGCGGGATGGAGAGGATTTCGAGCACGTCGTCGATGCTGAGCATTTCGCCCGAATTCGAGCGCGCGGGATCGAAGCGCGTGAGCAGCAAGTGCTTGTCCATCTGCTCGCCGCGCTCGGCCCGCAATGTCTTCGAAGTCGAGAAGACCGATGATGCGGTCGGAGTCGCGCACCGAGGACACTTCCGGATTGGCGACCACGATCGCCTGGTCGGCGTGCCGCATCGCCAGAAGCGCGCCTCGCTCGATGCCTGCCGGGCTGTCGCAGAGCACGTAGTCGAACGTCTCGCGCAATTCGCCGATCACCCGCTCCACGCCCTCCGCGGTCAACGCGTCCTTGTCGCGCGTCTGAGAGGCCGCGAGCAGGTGCAGCGTCTCGATGCGCTTGTCCCGGATCAGCGCTTGCGCGAGCTTGGCGTCGCCCTGCGCAACATTGATGAAATCGAAGACGACCCGCCGCTCCGCGCCCATGACCAGATCGAGGTTGCGGAGGCCAACGTCGAAATCGACAACGCAGACGCGCCGTCCGCCTTGCGCGAGCGCCACGCCAAGCGACGCCGTCGAGGTGGTTTTGCCCACGCCGCCCTTTCCTGATGTAACGACGATCACCTTGCTCATGCGCGTTATTCCCCTTCAGAAGCCCCTAGCTCAAGATTCGGAGTTTGAGTTCGTCACCTTCGAGCCGCGCCTCGAGCGCGCGGCCTTCCATCTCGGAACCGGTGTTTTCCGCCGTGACATAGGCGCCGCCGATGCAAAGCAGTTCGGCTCTTGCTTCGCTGCAGAAGATACGCGCGGAGCGCGAGCCCGAGATCCCGGCGATCACCCGGCCCTGCAACGCTCCATAAATGTGAACGGACCCACCCGCGACGATCTCCGCGCCGGAGGCGACGCGGCCAATGATGGTCACATCTCCTTGGGGATGCAGGATCGCCTGCCCCGACCGCACATTGCCGTCGACGATCAAGGACTCGGTCCTCTCAGGCGCGGCTTGTGCGACGACCGGCGCCTCTTCCTCTCGAGGCGCTGGCGCATCTTCGCGCAGCGTCGGCGGATCGATTGGCCGCCCGCCGGAAACGACCGGAGGAAGGTGCGGTCCGACCAAGCCGCGGTCGACGTTCTCCGCACCCATGACCCGGATATGGCGCCGGGCGAGGCCGCTTAGGAGATCGCGGTACTCTTTGAGCGAGATGTCGACCGCCGCCATGTCGAGGATGACGGGCCTCGCGATGAAGAAGGTCGGCGAGCGGGCGAGCCAGGCGTCGAGCGCGGTAAACCATTCGGCGAACGGCTGAACGGGCTCGAGCACATAGGCCAGAAGCGATTGAGCCCTAAACTTCAGCGTTTGAGCGTGGCCTACATGCGCGTTCATCGCACCAGTCCGTTGGCGTTTCGTTAACCACGTTTGCGTCGGAATGGTTTATGAACGGTTAAGGATCCGCCTCTCCATGCTGTTTGTCGGTTGAAACAAGTCCCTGCTCTCGCCGATCTGGCGGGTCAGCTGCGGAAAAGCGAACGCGATCCGCAAAGGAACCCATGCTGAGGGGGTTGCGGCGGCGGTTGACTGACGATCGTCATTGGGAGCGAAGTGAAGCAATCCAAAGGAACGTGAGTCGCCACTTGCCTGCCCTAATCCATCGCCTTGAGGATTTGCGGCTTGACCTCGCTCTGGAGCGTCTCGGCGGTGATCGGCCCGACAAGCTTGAAGGCCAGCTTGCCGTCGCCGCGAACCACGAACGTCTCGGGCACGCCGTACACGCCCCAATCTATGCCGGCGCGGTTGTCCTGGTCGAGACCGACCTTCGCGTAGGGGTCGCCTTTCGCGCCAAGAAAGCGGCGCACGTTTTCGCCTGAGTCCTTTTGCGCCACGCCATAGATGGCGACGCCCTTGGCTTTGAGATCAGGATCGCCGGCGAGCGCCATCAGGTATTGATGCTCGAAGTGGCACGGCTCGCACCAGGAGCCGAAGACGTTGACCAGGCTGACATGGCCCGCGCGCAAGTCCGCGTCGGTCAGGCTGGGGGCGCCGTCAAGGCCAGGCAAATTGAGCGGGGGCGCCGTCTGGCCGATCAGGACCGAGGGAATGCTTGCCGGATCGCCCGCGCTCAGCCGCTCGAACAAGAGCCACGCCAGCGCCATGAAGACGACGAGCGGCGCGTAGGCGAGCCAGCGCCGCCAGGGGCGCGACGCGGCGGCTTCGGCCTCGACGCTCATCGGCGCTCGGCGTCCCTCGCGCCGACGCGCGCGCCGTCGAGCGCCCGCGTCGCCCGAGCAAGCTCGGCGCTCAACCCACGGAAGTCCAGGACCACCCAGCCGATCATGGCGCCGATCGTCGCCGCCGCGACCGCATAAGCCGCGACAATGAAACCGATGTGGGAATCGCCCATCATACACCTCCGGCGGCCAGTCCCGGCGTCAGCCGGTCGCCTTCGACCGCCGCGAGCATCGTCACCCGGGCGATGCGCCGGCGCAGGACTTCGTTGCGGATCGCCATCAGATGCAGCGTCAGGAACAGGCAGGTAAAGGCGAGCGACATCACGAGGAGAGGCACGAGCAGTTCAGGCGCGATCGACGGCCCGCCGAGCCGGAACACGGACGCCGGCTGATGAAGTGTGTTCCACCAGTCGACGGAAAATTTGATGATCGGCAGATCGACCGCGCCGACCAGGGTCAGGATCGCCACGGCTTTGGCCGCGCGGCCCGGATCGTCGATCGCGCGCCAGAGCGCGATGAGGCCGAGATAGAGAATGAACAGCACGAGCACCGAAGTGAGGCGGGCGTCCCACACCCAATAGGTTCCCCACATCGGCTTGCCCCAGAGCGAGCCGGTGACGAGGCAGATGAAGGTAAAACCCGCGCCGAGGGGCGCCGCAGCCTTCTGCGCGGCGTCGGCGAGCGGGTGGCGCCAAACCAGCGTGCCGAGCGCGGCCGCCGTCATGACGGCATAGACGAAGGTCGCCATCCAGGCCGCCGGCACATGGAGATACATGATCTTGACAGTCTCGCCCTGCTGGTAGTCGGGCGGCGCGGCGAAGGAGAGCCATAGGCCTGCGACAAACAGGACGGCCGTCGCCGCGGCGAGCCAGGGCAGAACCCGGCGCGTCAGCTCGACGAAGGTCGTCGGATTGGCGAGATTGACCATGGGCGGCCTCTCTTATGCTGTTGCAAAGGGGGCGGCAATGCGGCGCCTTCACGAACCGAACCGCCCACAAGCGCACCCGCTCCGCAGCCCGGAGCGGTGCGGAGGACCGTATACGTTCCCAATGCTTAAAAGAACGAACGGCGCCGGTTCCGTGTCTGGCCTCGCCAGGCCCGCCCGCGCGTCCTTAGCAAGCTTGCTCGGACGACCTAACGGACGGCGGATGACCGGATCGACGTCCACCGCCAAGATCACGAAGATCACCAAGAATGGCTTCTCTCCTTCGTGCTGGTGGGTCGATCCCGTCCCGATCCGCTGGCCGGCCAAAGAAAGTCAGCTTAGGTCCTCGAGGCACAACTGTCTCGGTATCCAGCTCGCTCTTAGAAGCATGTCAGCCCTTGGAACAAAGTAAAGCGCCATCTCAGGCAACTCTGTCCGTCTGTCGTGCCTACGTCAACTTAAGCTGGTTTGTTATTGTTGCACGAAAAGCGCAGAGACCGTTATCGCAGTAAAACTGCTAGGTCTTCATTGCAACCTCGGTACGATTTTTCGCATTCAACTTTCTCATGACATTGCGCACGTGGACCTTCACAGTGCTTAAACACATATTCAATTCGTTCGCAATAATCTTGTTCGACTTGCCTTGCTGGATCGCTCGGACAACTGAGAGTTCACGACTGGTAAGCATATAAGGCCGAGGAGAAGTTATCGATGCCCGAAGGCCGACCCCGTCTCCGACGAGCAAACAGTCCGGGGGGACGTAAGTCCCGCCCGCCAGAACGAAACGCACCACCTCAATAGCAATTTCAAATCCCATAGTCACTGGAATGAATCCCTTGGCCCCGCAACGTATGGCGTCGCGGGCCAAGTCCACATCATTCGTGGAGGCGAGCGCAATAACCGGCAGCCCGGAAGCAAACTCCGACAGATCCTTTAACGCTGCCGCGCACGCCTCGCTGGTGCCTTCGATTAAAGAAAGGATGACAAGCCCAATCGAGGAATGGGGGAGTCGGGCTTCGAGTTCCGACAAGGTCGAGTAGGTCACCACCGGGACCGCCAACGCAACTTGGATGCTCCGGCGAATGCATTCCCGGACAAACAGGCGGCCCCCGACCACTTCAACAAAAGCGACAGCTTTTACGCTGGCCTCTTGATCACCTCGGTAGTCCGCAACGGATTCGATGATTGTTGACAGTTGTCCCCTCATGTAACAATTCCACGAGCGTCAGCGCTAGGCTGAAATTCGATCGATCCAAACTCGCACACACCCCAGCCCCGGGGCGGAAAACAATGTCAACCTACGTACTCTCTTCTCCACCTTAAGGAGGTTAGATCGCGCTGTCTAGAAAAATCTGCAATCCTAAAGTGGTAGATCGCCGCCTCTTTTGGATTACACAAACGATTCGTGGATGACGGCTCGGGTCGGTTCGCGAGAAACCTACAACCCCCCGTTACCGCAAACATGGAATTGAACGTCAGATCGTGATGCTAGTGTGCTGAACCGGCGTTTGGGCGGGGACAACGCCCGACGGCGATCCAAATTTTCGGTCGTAAAATCCGCCGAGGCCGACCAAGCGCTAATGACCAATTCGATAAGTAAGGCCCCAAGGTTGGTCGGAGCCTGGTTCTCGCAATCCTAGGTTGTCCGCTTAGCCCGCCGCGGATCTGCCTCCGGACTGGTTGGCTGATCAGTGGTTCAGATTCGCCCGCGGAGCGCGGCTCCTGGGCGGTCGCCAACGAACTCGATAATTCGAAAGGCATCGGCGCCGCCTCTGAAAGCGATCTCTCGCGCCAATTCTTGGGCCTCCGCCATCGACCCAGCCCAATAAAGGGTTTCGACGTCGAAACCCTCGCGTTGGAAAGTCACCTCGCAACTTTGGGTGCTTCTGTCGAGATGCTGAAAGGCTAGCATGAATTCACACCATATAGATGCTTAATGGCAGGTCGAAACCGAACCTTGTTTAAGCGACCATTTCTCACGCAAGCGATGTATCGTTTAAATAATCGATTCTCTACTAACAAAATTGGGGAGCCGTTAAGGGGGCGGACGAGAAACTGAAGGCGTTACGGTTCTCGGTGATTGGGATTTTAGAACGGGTGAACGCGGACATCGCCGAGATGTTCCAGAGGTCATTTCAATGGCGATGGGGCGTCCCCGACCCGATAATCCGCTCAACACCTCATTGAGTTTTGACCCTGGAGCATGGCGCGTTTAGGACGTCGCCGTCATCGCGAGTGGAAGCGACGCGATCCAGGAGTGGTGAGACGCGCCACGTTTCCCTGGATCGCTTCGCTTCACTCGCAATGACGATCGTGGTTCGACGCAGATGCAATTTGCTCTAGGTAATCACCGTCGGCGCTTTCCGCCCCGTCCGCTTCTCGATCTGGGCCAGTTCTCGCGACAGGCCAATAAGAGGGGCGAGCGCGGCTTGGGTGTCCTGATCGAGCTTCCCCGAGGACGGCTCGTAATGCTCGATATAGACGCGTAGCGTCGCGCCCACGGTCCCCGTCCCCGAGAGGCGGTAGACAATGCGCGAGCCGCCTTCGAACATCACCCGGATGCCTTGATCTGGCGTGTCAGAGCCGTCGACCGGATCGTGATAGGCGAAATCGTCAGCCGCCTCGACCTTATGCGAGCCGAAAGTCTTGCCAGGGAGGGTCGTCGTCTCCTTGCGCAAGGCGTCGATGAGGCCGTGAGCGGCGGTGAGATCAATCTCCTCGTAGTCGTGGCGGGTGTAATAGTTGCGGCCGTAGGTTCGCCAGTGCTCGCTGACGAGATCGGCGACCGACATCCGGCGCGAGGCCAGGATATTGAGCCAGAACAAGACCGCCCACACGCCGTCCTTCTCGCGGACGTGGTTCGAGCCGGTGCCGAAGCTTTCCTCGCCGCATAGCGTCGCCAGGCCGGCGTCGAGCAGATTGCCGAAGAACTTCCATCCCGTCGGGGTCTCGTAGGACTTGATGCCGAGCTTAGCGGCGACGCGGTCGGCGGCGGCGCTGGTGGGCATCGAGCGCGCGACGCCCGCAAGGCCCTTGGCGTAGCCACGAGCGCAATGGGCGTTGGCGGTGAGGATCGCCAGCGAATCCGACGGCGTGACGTAAGCCCCCTTCCCTAAGATCATGTTGCGGTCGCCGTCGCCGTCCGACGCCGCGCCGAAATCAGGCGCATTCGCCGACATCATGAAGTCAAACAGATCCTTGGCGTAGGTCGGGTTGGGATCAGGGTGATGGCCGCCGAAGTCGGGCAGAGGCGTGCCGTTGACCACCGTGCCGGGGCCGGATTTCAATTCGCCCTCGAAGATCGCATGCGCGTAAGGGCCAGTCACCGCATGCAGGGCGTCGTAGCGCATTCGGAAGCCCGAGGCGAACAGCGCGCAAATCGCGTCGAAGTCGAACAGCGTCTTCATCAGCGAGAGATATTGCGTGACCGGGTCGATGATCTCGATCTCGGTCGCCTCGACCTTGATTGTGCCGAGGCGGTCGATGTCTACGTCGGGGGCGTCGGCGATTTTGTAAGAGGCGATCGTCTTGGAATGGGAGAAGATCGTCTCCGTGACGTTCTCTGGGGCCGGCCCGCCGGCGCTGATATTGTACTTGACGCCGAAGTCCCCGTGCGGGCCGCCGGGATTGTGGCTCGCCGATAAGATGATCCCGCCATAGGCGTGCGATGCGCGGATCAGCGCCGAGACAGCGGGAGTGGAGAGAATGCCACTCTTGCCGACGACGACGCGGCCGAAGCCGTTCGCCGCGGCGATCTTAATCACGACCTGGATCGCCTCGCGGTTGAAAAAGCGCCCGTCGCCGCCAAGAACGAGCGTCTTGCCCTGAAAACCCTCGAGCGAATTGAAAATCGACTGAATGAAGTTTTCGAGATAATGAGGCGCCTGGAAGACCGTGACCTGCTTGCGCAGACCCGAGGTGCCTGGCCTTTGGTCGGCGAACGGCTTGGTGGCGACGGTCCGGATCATCGGCGTTCTCCCAATCGGCGGCTGGACTTTGCGAGCGGCTAAAGCACTTTAGGCGCCGGGCGCGGGGTGGGCAACGCCGCCTCGTAGCGTTAACGTCTAGCAACGAATTGTGAAACTTTTGTCCGCTCATATGCGGTATGAGCATGACGCAGCGTTCGAGCGGCGTCGATGATTCGCCCGGGGACCTGTCACATGGCGCGTAGATATTTTGGCACCGACGGCATTCGGGGTCGGGCTAACAGCCAGATCACGGCGGATATGGCGTTGAAAGTCGGCCAGGCGGCCGGCCTTGCCTTTCACCGAGGCGACCATCGCCACCGGGTGGTGATCGGCAAGGATACGCGGCTCTCGAGCTACATGATCGAATATGCGCTGGTCGCGGGCTTCACCTCCGTCGGCGCCGACGTGCTGCTGCTCGGCCCAGTGCCGACGCCCGCAGTGGCGATGCTGACGCGCTCGATGCGCTGCGACCTTGGCGTGATGATCTCCGCCTCCCACAATCCTTATGAGGACAATGGCATTAAGCTGTTCGGACCGGACGGCTATAAATTGTCCGACGAGGTCGAGGCGCACATCGAAGCCTTGATGGACGGCGACGTCGCGCCGAAGCTCGCCAACTCGCCCGACCTCGGCCGCGCCAAGCGGATCGACGACGTCGACGCGCGCTATATCGAATACGCCAAGCGGACACTCTCCCGCGAAGTGTCGCTCGATGGCCTGCGCGTGGTGATCGATTGCGCCAATGGCGCGGCTTACAAGGTCGCGCCGGAGGCGTTGTGGGAGCTCGGCGCCGAGGTCATCAAGATCGGCGTCGAGCCGAACGGGCTCAACATCAATTTCGAGGTCGGCTCGACCGCGCCCGAGGCTCTGGCGCGGAAGGTGCGCGAGATGCGGGCGGACGTCGGCATCGCGCTCGACGGCGACGCCGACCGGATGATCCTGATCGACGAGAAGGGACACCTGATCGACGGCGATCAGGTGATGGCGGTCATCGCCGAGAGCTGGCGCGACGAGGGTCGTTTGTCCAAGCCCGGCGTGGTCGCCACGGTGATGTCGAACCTGGGGCTCGAGCGCCATCTCTTAGGTCTGGGGCTTTCGCTCGAGCGCACCGCGGTCGGCGACCGCTATGTGATCGAGCGCATGCGCGAGAAAGGCTTTAACGTCGGCGGCGAGCAGTCGGGCCACATCATTCTGTCCGACTACTCGACCACCGGCGACGGCCTGGTGGCGGCGATGCAGGTGCTGGCGGTGCTGCACAAGGCGGGTAAGGCGGCGAGCGAGGTCTGCCGCCGGTTCGAACCCGTGCCGCAGGTTTTGCGCAATGTCCGCTTCAAGGGCGGCCGGCCGCTCGAGAATCCGGCTGTGACAAAAGCGATCGCGGAAGCGACCGCCCGGCTAGGCGACCGCGGCCGGCTCCTGGTTCGCCCATCGGGCACAGAGCCGGTGATCAGGGTCATGGGCGAAGCCGATGACCAGGCGCTGGTCGACGCTCTGGTCAGCGACGTCTGCGACGCGGTCGCCGGCGCGGCTTAGGACGCGCGTTTGTAAAGGGAAAGCGCCCACCGCGCTTTCGCGCCTCGCAGTCTCATGCTGTGCGCCGGTGGTTGGATATCTGAGGCTCAAAAAGACATCCTCGCCTCTGTACTTTCCGACCTAGCTGAGTATAGTCCAGTGGCCGGCGAATGCGAAAATTTTACTTACTCGTTTGCTGTCGCCTTTGATTTTGTTGAGAGCGTCTCATGCTCCAGTCCCAACCCCGTCAGCTCTGGATCGCAGAGCCGATCCGGCTACTGCGAAGGCTCTCGCCAACGTTTGAGGCCATCCATTCGGCACTGAGTTTTGAGGATAATCTCAAGCCGCACATGTCCTATGTGTTGGACATCGCACGTTCGGTTGCGGCAATTGCCGTCGTGCTGCTCCACGCAAAAATTTATGCACTCGGCGGCTCGTTCCTGACCGCCTTGGATACCATCCTTTACGCGATCACGGATTGCGGTACTCAGGCCGTATTTTGGTTCTTCGTCATCAGCGGCTATCTGGTCGGCGGCACGATTATCCGGGATATAATCCAATCGGGCCAGATTGACTTTCGTCGGTATTTCATTAATCGACTTTCACGTCTTTACATCGTGCTAATACCGGCGTTGGGACTGGGAGCTGTTCTCGATTACGTTCGCAACGAGACCTGGGGGATAAATTCCCACGCGGGGTATGAGACGGCGGCCTCCCTGACCGGCAAGACGCTACTCGGAAATATTCTGTTCTTACAGACGCTCGTGGTTCCGACTTTTGGCAGTAACTACGCGCTTTGGAGCCTAGCGAACGAATTCTGGTATTACATTCTGTTTCCGCTGCTCTTAGCCCAATTGATGATAAGAAAGAGTGGATCCACCCGGCTAATGCTGTTTGCTTTGGGCGTCCTCCTCTTCTTGTTTTTGAGCGTCGGGAATTTTTCCGTCGTATGGCTTTTTTCATTGTGGTGTCTCGGCGCAGCAGCGCGTTTCACTCCTGTGGTCGTGATAACGTCTGGCTGGATCTCCTGGGGCATCGCGCTCGGAGCCGCGTTCGCGTTTCCTTACCTTCACCCTCGGCTCGGCGCGCTCGCAACGTTTCTTGTCGGGTTCTCCTTTGCTGGCGCGCTGCTGACGACGCATGGCATCCCAGCGATCCCATCAAGCCGCCGGATTGCTTTGGTGAAGACCTTGGCAGGTTTCTCGTTTAGCCTTTACCTGATTCATCTGCCGATCCTGCACGCGATTGCGAGCGTGTTGTCCCGAAGCGCCGATCCTTTCCTGAATTTGCCCCCCCTCTCGATCCGCGCCCCGGCAATGATTCTGCTGATGCTTGCCTCAAGCTATGTTGCGGCTTACGCCTTCTCTCTCCTGACCGAGGCGCGAACCGCCGCACTTCGTGATTGGCTCTCAGCCCACATTCCTCAAGTGAAGTCGAGCGACCCGACGGCCGTCGATCCCCAACCGACGGAGCAAGCGGCGACGCGAAGCGCATCGACGACCTACAGTCCCGCACTATCAAACACGCCGGGTGCGCCCTAGGCCAGCAGCCCGCCTGTCCCGCTCCTGCAGGGATTGGGCGCATTCGCGCAGTCGAACCAACGGCGAGGGATGCGAGGTCGCGCTGGAGGCGTTTTGGGAGCCGGGGTGATCCGCCCCAGGCGGACGATCAGTCGCTGGTCGACGCTCTGGTCAGCGACGTCTGCGAAGCGGTCGCCGGCGCGGCTTAGGACGTTCTCGCAAAATCCTGAAGAATTCTTAATCCCGCGAAAAAAATCCTGCTTTTAAATTTCTCAAATCACCGTAACATGCCAGCGTCGTCAACCAGCCGAAAGGAGGTGATCCAGTGTCTCATTGTCTTACGCCCCGCGTGATCGAAGAGGCCTGGGTTATTGCCCCCGCGAAGGAATTTCGCGCATAGCGAGCGCTCGCTAGGCAAGAACTCTAGGGCGCCGGCGAGCTTTGCGTGGCGCGACAATGGAAGGGTCGTTCCCAAAAGGAGCGGCCCTTCTCTTTACCGGGCATGGCTTCGCAAGCGGCCGCTTCGCGAGGGGCAGCCTCAAGCCGATTTTCGACCTGGGATGGGCCGGCCCGTCGCCAGTCTCCTCGCCAAATGGCCCGACGGCGACCAGGCCGTCAAAATTACGTAATTCGGCCGCTATTTTGCTTCGATTCCAGGCGCCTCATTGACCCCAAGCCGTTGCGACCTTTGTCTAACCGGTCCCGCGATGCGGAAAGTTTGTGCGCGCGCCGGCAATCAGGTAGATTGCCGAAACGGGGCAGGCCCCGGTCCGGACGAGTCCAATGCTTGGGTTTCGCGGTCCGAATCCCCATATCCCAAGCCTGTCATCGCGGCTTCTCCGGGATTGCCGTCAGAAAAGGCCACGCGAATGGATTTCCTCAAGCCACGGTCGCACCGCATGAACCGCCGCCGACGCATCTATGAAGGCAAAGCCAAGGTTCTCTACGAGGGCCCGGAGCCTGGCACTCTCATCCAATATTTCAAGGATGACGCGACCGCGTTCAACGCCAAGAAGCATGAGGTCATCGAAGGCAAGGGCGTTCTCAACAATCGAATCTCGGAATATGTCTTCCAGCGGCTCAACGACATTGGCGTGCCGACTCATTTCATTCGCCGAATTAACATGCGCGAGCAATTGATTCGCGAGGTCGAGATCATTCCGCTCGAGGTCGTGGTGCGCAACGTCGCGGCCGGATCGCTCTCCACCCGCCTCGGCCTTGAGGAAGGCACGCAATTGCCGCGGTCGATCATCGAGTTTTATTACAAGAATGATCAGCTCAACGACCCGATGGTTTCGGAAGAGCACATCACGGCGTTCGGCTGGGCCGCGCCACCGGAAATCGACGACATCATGGCGCTGGCTATTCGCGTCAACGACTTCTTGTCCGGGCTCTTCCTCGGCGTCGGCATCCGGCTGGTCGATTTCAAGATCGAGACGGGCCGATTGTGGGAAGGCGAGACCATGCGGATCGTGCTCGCCGACGAGATCAGCCCCGACTTCGTGCCGTCTGTGGGACGTTAAGACCAACGACAAGATGGACAAGGACCGCTTCCGCAAGGACCTCGGCGGCATGATCGAGGCCTATACCGAGGTCGCGCGAAGGCTCGGCGTCGTGCAGGAGAACGAGTATTCCCGTGCGGCGGGTCCTAGGCTGGTGAAGTAGCGCAAGGACGAATGTCGGGCTTGCAACTCGCGGGTCACGTCAGCTGTGGCGATGCGTGCTCGCCGGCCTGATGATCACCTGGAGCGTCCTGGCGTTCTGCTCGAGAGGCCCTCATGTCGGATAGCGCCACGACGGAGCGTCCCGCCACATGCGTTTGCCTGCGCATGGGCGACCCATTCGTCGGCAAGCAAGGCTTCACTTACGCCGCTGCGATTTCCGCCGAGACCGTTGGCGCGTCGGCCATCCACATGCAGCTCCTCACCGTCCCGCCAGGCGCCAGGGCCAAGGCCCACAAGCACGAGGCGCATGAAACGGCGCTGTACGTGCTGAGCGGCGAGGTGGGGATGTATTACGGGGAGAGGCTTGAAAACCATATGGTCACGCGTGCCGGCGACTTCGTCTATATTCCCACCAACATGCCGCACTTGCCCTACAACATGAGCGAGACCGAGCCCGCAACCGCCATCGTCTCGCGCACCGACCCCAACGAGCAGGAAAGCGTCGTCCTGCTGCCCGAGTTCGACGCCATCCAGGCTTGAGCCGTCGCTTCGCAATCCGCGTTTGGACTTGACGCCGATCAGCCCGCGCAAGAGACTTGGTCTGCTTTTTTAAACACAATTTCTCGCGCCGCGAAACGCGGCAAAAAATATTGTGCGGGAGGCGCCGTTGCCGCTCACCAAAGAGCAACATCTCGATCCCGATGCCGGGCCAAAACGCATACTGGCGCTCGACGGTGGGGGCATCCGGGGGATTCTCGCTCTCCAGTTCCTCCAGGCGATCAAGTCGCGGATCAAAGAGCGGTTCGGCGACAACACGCTGCTCTGCGACTATTTCGATCTCATCGGCGGCACGTCGACGGGATCGATCATCGCCGCGGGGCTCGCTTGCGGCATGACGGTCGGGGCGCTGCAGGACCTCTACAAGAACATTGGCGCGGCCGTCTTTCAGACCTCCGGGGTCACAAAATATCTTCCAGGAAAGCTTCAGGGCACATGGGCTCCCAAGTTCCCGTCCGAGCCGCTTCAGGCCGAACTCTACAAACAGCTTGGCGCCGATACGACGCTCGATAGTGCCAAGATCCGCACCGGCCTCATGGTGATGGCCAAGCGGCTTGACACGGGCAGCCCTTGGCCCTTGAACAACGGCGGGCGCGGAAAATACGCTGCGCAAGACGGCGCCCTGCGCCTGACGCACATCGTGCGCGCGAGCACTGCCGCGCCGACCTATTTTGCGCCAGAGGCAATCCGAATCTCCCGGCGCGACGCGACGTCCGTCGACGGAGCCTTCGTTGATGGCGGCGTCAGCCGTTCAACGATCCGGCGTTGCAGCTTCTCATGCTAGCGGCTTTCCAAGGCCACGGCTTTTGCTGGCCGGCCGGCAAGGACAGCCTGCTCATCATCTCGATCGGGACTGGCCGGTATCAGCAGACCCATGCGGCGAAGGAGCTCATTGACGCGCCAGCCCAGCAGGGCATTGCTTCATTGCAATCGCTCATGGACGATTGCGAACGGATGAACCGTGCGACCCTTCAGTGGTTGACGAACTGCCTCACGCCCTGGATCGTCGATCGTGCGGTCGGAGATATGAGACTCGACAGTGAAAAGGGCCCGCAACTCGCGACCTACGTCCGCTACAACGTGCTGCTGGAGCACGATTGGCTGAAAGACGAACTCGGCGTCGATCTCGCAGCCGACAAACTCGAGCAGATCCGCAAAATGGACGACCCGTCGAACCTGTCGGATCTCGCGAAATCTGGGCCGGCTCGCCGCGACGAAGCAGGTCAAACCAGAACATCTGCCTCGAGCCTTCGACCTCGCCAAGGCGTCGATCTGAAAGCTTAAGCGGAGCGCGAGCGTATGCCTGAGTCGAGCTTGCCGCCCCGCAAGGTCGTTCTGTTTAGCGGCCATATGATCGACGCCCCCGGCCGCACGAAACCGCGCTTTCCGCCGGACAAAGAGCCAATCGCGGCCACAGCCATCGCCGGCGCCTTGGCGGACCTCCACATAGGGTCTGACGACCTTTGCATTTGCAGCGGCGCGTGCGGCGGGGATCTTTTGTTCGCCGAAGCCGCGCTCGCGCGATCTGCGCTGATCGAAATTTACATCCCCTTTGAAGAGCCGACCTTTCTCGAGAAGTCGGTCGACTTCGCCGACAGCGACTGGCGCGCGCGTTTTTTCGCCGCCAAAGCGCGGTCGGCGCTGCATGTGGCGCCGCTCGAGCTTGGTCCGACACGAGAGGGCGAGGACCCCTATGAGCGCAACAATCGCTGGATGCTGGACGCGGCTATGCGCTTCGGCGCCGATAAGGTGGACTTCGTCTGTCTCTGGAACGGCGAAGGCGGCGACGGGCCGGGCGGCGCACAGCACATGATGGAAGAGGTTCGCAAGAAAGGGGGCCGGACGGTCTGGCTCGACGCCACGAAACTTTGGGGCTGAGCCGGCGGCACGGGGCGGCCGAAAGGCGACGGCTCCGACGACAATCTATTGCAGAAAATCAGAATCAGGGTTAAGCTTATCCCATGGACCATCCTGCGCTTCCGCATTCCAAGACTGCGGGCTCCTGTTCCCGGCGCCACTCAACGGCAGAGAAAAGGCCCGAGAAAAATTCTTTCCGGTAAAATCCGCGTAACCCATTGAAAAGTCTAAATTCGGACGAGAGAATCCAAGGAAATCCAAGGAAATCCAACCCTCATAAGCGGGGGACTTCGCAGCGAAACGGCCAAGGGCCAAGAAAACCCAAATCGACCGGATGAGGGTCTGGTCCGCCGCCGGGAAGGCAGCCGAACCGGCCCCTCCAGAGGCAAAGCGCCCTACGCCGCGAGCTGACGCAGCACGTAGGGCAGAATGCCGCCGTTGCGGAAATACTCCAGTTCGTCCAGCGTATCGATGCGGCAGGTGAGCGGCACGCTCCTGCGCGCGCCGTCGGCGCTGACAATCTCGGCATGCAGCGTCTGGCGCGGCTTGAGGCTCTCGCCGAGGCCATGGATCGTCACTGTCTCGTCGCCCTTGAGGCCCAGTGTTTGCCAGCTCGTTCCCTCCTCGAACACGAGCGGAAGCACGCCCATGCCGACGAGGTTCGAACGGTGGATGCGCTCGAAGCTCTGCGCGATCACCGCGCGCACGCCGAGGAGTTTGGTGCCCTTGGCCGCCCAGTCGCGCGATGAGCCTGTGCCGTATTCGCGGCCCGCGAACACGACGAGAGGAACCTTCTCAGCCTCATAGCGCATCGCCGCGTCATAGATCGCCAGACGCTCGCCGGACCGCTGCTTGATCGTGTAGCCGCCTTCGACCACGTTACCCGTGTCGTCTTTGACCATCTGGTTTTTGATGCGGATGTTGGCGAACGTGCCGCGCATCATCACCTCATGGTTGCCGCGCCGCGTGCCATACTGGTTGAAGTCGACCGGGCGGACCTGATGTTCGATGAGATATTGACCAGCCGGGCTCGCGGCCTTGATCGAGCCCGCGGGCGAAATGTGATCGGTGGTGATGAAATCGAGGAACAGCGCCAGGATGCGCGCATTCTCGATGTCGGCGACCGGGACCGGCGTCTTGGTCAGGCCCTCGAAATAGGGCGGCTCCTGCACATAGGTCGAGCCCATGTCCCAGGCATATGTCTGGCCCGCGGGGGCCTTCACCTTGCGCCAGTTGGCGTCGCCGTCGAACACGCTCGCATATTTGGTCTTGAACATTTTCGAGGAGACGGTCTCCTCGACGTAACTCTGAACCTCCTCCGTCTTGGGCCAGATGTCGGCGAGATAGACCGGCTTACCCTGCTTGTCGGCGCCAATCGGATCGCGAGTGAGGTCGACCTGCATCGAGCCCGCGAGGGCATAAGCAACGACCAGCGGCGGTGATGCGAGGTAGTTCGCCCGCACGTCCGGGTTCACCCGGCCCTCGAAGTTGCGGTTGCCAGAGAGGACCGCGGCCGCGACCAGATTGTGCTTGGCTATTGCCGCCGAAATCTCGGGCGCAAGCGGGCCAGAATTGCCGATGCAGGTGGTGCAGCCGAAGCCGACGATGTTGAAACCGAGCTTGTCGAGCGGCCGCTGCAGATCGGCTTCCTTCAAATAGTCCTGGACAACCTGGCTGCCCGGCGCGAGCGAGGTCTTGACCCAAGGCTTGACCGTCAGGCCCTTCGCGACCGCGTTGCGCGCCACAAGGCCGGCTGCCATCATCACGCTAGGATTGGAGGTGTTGGTGCAGGAGGTGATGGCGGCGATGACGACGTCGCCGTGTCCAAGATCGTAATTCGTTCCCTCGACCTTGTGGCGCTCGGCGATCGTGTCGCCCTGCCGGAACTCGTTGGTCATGGCGGCGGCGAAGCCGGTCTTTGCCTCAGTCAAGACCACGCGATCCTGCGGCCGTTTCGGCCCTGCGAGCGAGGCCGTCACTTCGCCGAGGTTCAGCGCGAGCGTGTCCGAATAGAGAGGGTCGGGGGTCAAGCGGGTGCGGAACGCGCCTTGCGCTTTCGCATAAGCCTCGACCAAAGCAAGCCGCGAAGGTTTGCGGCCCGTGGTCTTGAGATAGGCGAGCGTTTGCGCGTCGATCGGGAACAGGCCGCAAGTCGCGCCATATTCCGGCGCCATATTGGCGATCGTGGCGCGGTCGGCGACCGTCATCGCATTGAGGCCCGCGCCGTAGAACTCGACAAACTTGCCGACGACGCCCTTCTTGCGCAGCATTTGAGTGACGGTCAGCACGAGATCGGTCGCCGTCACCCCTTCTCGCAATTCGCCCTCGAGTTTGAAACCGATCACCTCCGGCAACAGCATCGACAGAGGCTGGCCTAGCATCGCCGCTTCCGCCTCGATGCCCCCGACGCCCCAGCCAAGGACGGCGAGGCCATTGACCATCGTCGTATGGCTATCGGTGCCGACCAGGGTATCGGGAAAAGCGACCTCGACCGACTTGCCGTCCCGCTTCTCTTTGGCCGTCCAGACGGTCTGCGCGAGATATTCGAGATTGACCTGGTGGCAAATGCCCGTTCCGGGCGGGACGACGCGAAAGTTGGAGAACCCCTGCTGGCCCCATTTCAAGAACCGGTAGCGTTCCTGGTTCTGTTCGTATTCGCGCGCCACGTTCTGGCCGAGCGACTTGCCTGTGCCGAAATAGTCGACGACGACCGAATGGTCGATGACGAGGTCGACCGGAACCAGCGGATTGATCTTATCGGGATCGCCGCGGAGCGCGACCATCGCGTCGCGCATTGCGGCCAAATCGACCACCGCCGGCACGCCGGTGAAATCCTGCATCAGCACGCGTGCCGGCCGGAAGACGATCTCGTGCTCTTTTTTGCCGCGATTCTCGATCCATGCCGCGACCGCCTCGATGTCCTCCTTTTTGACGCTGCGTCCGTCTTCGTTGCGCAACAGGTTTTCGAGCACGATCTTGAGCGAGAAGGGCAGCTGGGAGATCCCGGCGAGCCCATTCTTTTCCGCCGCCTTCAAGGAGTAAATCTCGTAAGTCTTCGCCCCGACAGTCAGCGTTTTGCGGCACTTGAAGCTGTCGAGGCTGGCCATTTTAGGGCGCTCCGGACGAGGCGTTGGGATGGGAGGGTTTATAGATATAATGGGCTGCGTGGGCTACACAAACTGTTGTCTCACGCAAGTCTTAGGCCGGCGGCTCGTCTCAAGCGGGGGTAAAATTTGGTTGATCTTCAGGGGCGTGTCGCGCTTGTCACAGGCGCTTCGCGGGGCATTGGACGGGCGATCGCTTTGGCTCTGGCCGCGCGCGGCGCGGCGGTCGCGGTCAATTTCCAGACGCGCGCCGAGGAGGCTGAGGCCCTCGTCGCGCAAGTCCGCTCCGCTGGCGGACGGGCGATCGCGGTTCGGGCGAACGTCTCCATCGTCGCTAAGGTCGCCGAAATGGCGGCGCGCGTCGCAAGCGAGCTCGGGCCGGCCGACATATTGGTGAACAATGCCGGCGTCGCAGTCACCGGGGTTCGCGAGGAGGATTGCGACCGCGGGATCGCCGTCAATCTGAAATCGGCGTTCCTGTGCACCGAGGCGGTCCTACCGGCTATGATCGCGCGTCATTGGGGGCGGATCGTCAATATTTCCTCCGGCGCGGCGCGGGGGCCGGGCCTGCTTGGCGTCGTCTACAACGCGTCAAAGGCCGGGCTCGAGGGCCTGACCCGTGGCTATGCCTCGCGGACAGCGAAGGACGGGATCACCGTGAACGCGATCGCGCCCGGGCCCACCGACACCGAGATGGGCGCACCCCTGAAAGCCGGAGGCGTCGAGGCTCGCATCCCTGTGGGGCGCATGGGGCGAGGGGAAGATGTCGCGCAGGCGACACTGATGGTCATCGGCAACGAGTTCATCACAGGCCAGACCATCGCGGTGAATGGCGGGCTCGCGTTTCTTTAAGCTTCTCAAGGTTAGGGAAAAGCGGTCGGGGCCGGAGCGCGCAACACGAGCCTCGCCGGGGGCGCGCCCGAACGGAGAGGCAATGCGGCTCAGAGCCTGGGACCTGACGATCGAGCGCGGGGGCCGTCGGGTCATATCCGGACTTTCGTTCGAGGTGGCCGCAGGCGCGGCGCTCATCGTAACCGGGCCCAACGGGGCGGGGAAAACGAGCTTGCTCAGAGCGCTTGCCGGCTTCCTGCCGATTGAAGCCGGCGGCTTTGCGCTGGAGGCCGGCGACGCCGAACGCACGGTCGGCGAGCAGGCGCATTATCTCGGCCACGCGGATGGAGTGAAGGCGGCGCTGACCGCGGGCGAGAACCTCGCCTTCGCAGCGTCGATGCTGGGGGCCGATCCATCCCGCGCGGCGCAATTCGCCGCGCTTGCGGCGCTTGGCTTGGCTCATGTGATTGATTTTCCGGCTCGACTGCTCTCAGCCGGGCAGCGACGGCGGGTGGCGCTTGCTCGCCTCATAGTCGCCAAGCGCCCGCTTTGGCTGCTCGACGAGCCAACGACCGCGCTCGACGTCGCCGCTCAAGCGGCCCTTGCCGCCATCATGCAGGCGCATCTCAAAGGCGGCGGGATCCTCGTCGCTGCGGTCCACGCGCCACTCGGATTGGATGGCGCGCAGGAGCTGCGGCTTGGCTCTACAAGGGAAGCGGCGTAAGTCGCGGCTGCGCGAGTGGTCGCCCTCATCCGGCGCCCATAGCCCGTCCCGAAGGAAGGGCGTCCTTCCGGACACCCTATGGGGCCACCTTCTCCCCGAGGGACAAGGGCGAGCGCCTCCCCTTCTCCCCCTGGGAGAAGGTGGCCGCGTGCAGCGCGGCCGGATGAGGGTCGGCCGATGATCCCCGCGCTCGCCCTGTTCGTCCGCGAGTGGCGCATCGCGCGCCGCATCGGCGGGGCCGCGTCAGTCGGGATCGTGTTCTTCCTGATCCTGGTCGCGGTCATGCCGTTCGCGGTGGGACCCGACCTCAATCTGCTTGCCCGGCTCGGGACCGCAATCCTGTGGATCGCGGCTTTGCTCGCGACCCTCTTGGGGCTCGACCGGCTGTTCCAAGCTGATCACGAGGACGGCTCGCTCGACCTTCTCGTCAATGCGTCACTGCCGCTTGAGGTCACGGTGCTCGTCAAATGTGCTGCGCATTGGACGGCGAGCGCCCTGCCGCTTGTCGTTTTGAGTCCACTGTTCGGGCTCATGCTGGCGATGGCGCCGTTGCCGCTCGCCCTGACCGCCGCGAGCCTCGCTGCGGGCACCCCGGCGCTGACGATGCTTGGAGCCATCGGAGCGGCGCTCACCGTCTCGCTCCGGCGAGGCGGCCTGCTCATGGCGATTCTAGTCCTGCCTCTGACGATCCCCGTGCTGATCTTCGGCGTCGCCGCGGCTTCGGCCGCGAACGGCGGCGCCGCGCCGTTCATGAGCCCGTTCCTGATCTTATGCGCGCTGTCGCTCACGACAATCGCTCTTGCGCCCTTCGCCGCCGCGGCGGCTCTGAGGCAGGTCAGGGAATGACGACGATGGCCAACAGGCAAGCGGAATCATGAGCAGAAGCCGGTCGAAATATGTCGTCTGCACTCCATGGGACGCCAAACCGTTCGAGCTGGACATCTATACCTGGCAGGACAAGCCGGACGGCTACTTCTTCAACTATTGGGTGCGAATTTTTAGAGAATTCGAGCAGCGCTCGTCGCTCAGCGGACTCACCTTCTACCTGATATCGAATCATGACCGCGTGCACGAGCTGCGGTCCTACGGAGACCTCGTCGTCGCAGTCATCAGAAGCGATGAGGAGTGTTGGCTCCCGCCCTATCTGAACAAGGTTCGCTACGTCTTCAAGACTTATGGGTTTGAGCCCTGGTGCGGCGCTTCGCTCAGCGGGCAGTCGCCAGCCTCAGTGCTCAAATGCATGAGGGATTGGGGACGCTGGAGCTGGCGCTACCTCTCCTATCTGCGTGAAAGCGGCCTCTCTCGCGCGCAGGGCGATAAAAAAATGGTGCTCCCGCTGGGCTACGCTCGGCAAACGGATCTCCCAGGCAAGCCTTTCGAATCGCGCCGTTACCTGGTCGGATTTCTCGGCAGCGTCGAAAACAGGGACTATCCGAAGTTCTCGCCCAAGAGGCTGGTCGCTACTCCCAAAGTCATCGCTCGCTCGCGGATGGCTCATTCATTGGAAAAGCTCGCCGCTTCGGCGCCGGAGAGCGTCTTCTACGGCGCGACGGCTTCCTTTACGGAAAGCACGATGACGGGCGCCGGCGACCGCTATACGGAAATCATGGCGGATACGAAGATTGCGTTGGCTCCGCGCGGATCGTCGGTCGAGACCTATCGGTTCTTTGAAGCGATGCGCCAGGGCTGCGTGGTCATCTGCGATCGGCTTCCGCCGCATTGGTTTTATGTCGGTTGCCCAGCGATAGAGATCGACGACTGGGGCAGCCTCGACGCCAAGGTGAAATCGCTGTCGGCCGACCCGGAGCGGCTCACGGACCTGCACCGCAGATCGTTGGCCTGGTGGGATGAGAAACTCTCCGAGCGCGCTGTCGCCCGGGTGATAGCAAGATGCCTCGAAGCGCCGAGCGGGAAATCGGCCGCGCCCTTCGCGCCACCGCGGCTTGGGGCAGGCCGGCAAATGACTATTGCTGTCCGCCGAAATAGCTGTCCTCGATCCGCCGCCACTCCTGGCTTGCGGTAATCCCACCAGGGCCTCGTCGAGCGATTTCTTGAGCGAACTGCCGGGCGGAAGCGCGATCGCCATGTACGCCGGCTCGAGAACGCCCTGTGGTGGCCGGATCGTGTCCTTGAAGCGCGCGGCGACGAGATACTGGAGCGCACCGATGCTGTTGACGACCGCGTCGGCTTGCCCGCGTTCGACCGCGGTCAAGGCGGCCGGGAGGTCGTCGAACGACGCGTAGGGCAAGCGGTGTTCGTCGAGATACTCGGCGCCGGAGGAGTGAGCGACCGCTGCGAGCCGCTTGCCCGCGAGATTGGCTTCTGTCA
Organism: uncultured Alphaproteobacteria bacterium; assembly: GCA_963730555.1. Classification (GTDB taxonomy): domain Bacteria; phylum Pseudomonadota; class Alphaproteobacteria; order Rhizobiales; family Beijerinckiaceae; genus Roseiarcus. The sequence continues at coordinate 165,398 of CAVSSS010000013.1, forward strand.
GCCGGAGACCGCCCACGACGCGGTCGGCGGTCATCCTCGAAACGATCGAGGTCGACAGGATCGAGACGAGTGCGACGCTGGCCAGCATCCAAACGACCGCAATGACCCGGCCCGCAGTGGTCTTCGGCGTCTTGTCGCCATAGCCGACCGTCGTCATCGTTACGACCGCCCAATAGATGCCGTCTCGCAGACTATCGACGACCAACTCGTGGCCGTGAGGCCGCATCGGCCGCTCGGCCAGCCACATCGCAACGCCCATGACGATGAGAAGCGCGAAGGTGAGCGCCACGAGCGGCGTGAGTTCGCCCAGAACCGAGCCGTAACTGGCCAACACAGCTATAGGTCCGGTGTCCTGTCGCACCGGGACCGCGGCTTCCGAGCGGTGCGTCGGATAGCTGAAATCGACCCGTGCGAGCCGGGCTGGCGTGATCGTGATGGCGCCGATCGCGGCGTCATAATCCCTTCGTTCGAGACCCTTTAGGATCTCCTCCATCTGCGTGACCGGGAGGAGATGGTACTCGCGTCCAAGGCTTTCCGCCGCGCGACGCCACAAGTCGACGCTGACGCCGTCGATCGATCCGTCCGGCTCGACATGGCCATAAGGCGGCGCGTCGTAGACCGCGACCTTGATCGGCGCGTCCTGGGCTAAGGCGAAGCCGGCGGAGAGGACGAAAGCGAGCGCGACCGCGAAGCGCCAAACGAACATCGGGGCGGCCACGGAATATGCGAGTGCGGACGGCGGCATCGTCGATCAAGCGAATGTGATTCGAGATTGCTAACGCGCCAAGACGAAATTCCCATGTCGATCGGCGCTGGGGTGTTAGCTGCGCTTGGAAACGTGAATCCAAAGGCACGGCCGGAGGACTTGGCTCAACAAGGATGGGAGGCGGCTGATGAACACGCTTTACGCCAGGATGGAAACGTGGAGACCCTATATCCTCAGCATTTTGCGCATCGTCGTTGGGCTTTTGTTTCTGCAGCACGGGCTTGCGAAAGTGTTCAACTTTCCCGCGCCCTCCCCCGTCGGCGCGCTCAGCGGTCTTCTCATTTTAGCGGCGTTTCTTGAAACCGCCGGCGCTTTCTTGTTTCTCATCGGCGCCTATACCAGGATTGTGGCGTTCATCCTGTCCGGCGAAATGGCCTTCGCCTATTTCATGGCGCATGCGCCGCGCTCGTTCTACCCGATCGTCAACGCCGGAGAACTGGCGGTCCTGTTCTGCTTCATATTCCTCTATTTTGCCTTTGCTGGCGGCGGCCCGTTGAGCGTCGATCGCACGATGCTGAACCAGGCATAAGCTTGGCTCAACCAAGCTTAAGCTTCCCGGGCGCCTGCCGCCGCGGGGGAAGCTGGAAGCGAATTTGACACTGAGCCGCAAGCGCGCGTCTTAGAGGCCGTCCGAAAGCGCGAGGCATAGGCGCGGGCGACGGCAGGCGAGGAAACATGAACGACACCGGAGCGGCTGGGTTAAGCGCGGGCGCGATTTCGGCCCGCATCGACCGGCTCCCGGCGACGCGCACGATCTGGACAATCGTCGCGCTCCTCGGCTTCGGCATGTTCTTCGAGTTCTACGATCTCCTTTTTTCGGCCTATGTCGCGCCGAGCCTCGTTAAGTCCGGCGTGCTCACCGCCACGACCGCGGGTCTCTTCGGGACGACGGGAGTGGCGAGCTTCATCGCCGCCCTTTTCACCGGCCTCTTCATCGGCACCATTCTGTGCGGCTTTCTCGCCGACCGCTTCGGCCGCCGGGCGATCTTCACCTGGTCGCTCCTCTGGTATTCGGCCGCCAATGTCATGGTGGCGCTCCAACACGACGCCGCCGGCGTCAACTTCTGGCGCCTCATCTGCGGCATCGGCCTCGGCGTCGAGATGGTGACGATCGGCGCCTATCTGAGCGAGCTTGCGCCCAAAGGCCTGCGCGGCCGCGCCTTCGCAATTAACCAGGCGATTGGCTTCGTGGCCGTGCCGGTCGTTTCGTTCCTTGCCTATATGCTCGTGCCGAGCGCCCCATTGGGGATAGCGGGCTGGCGCTGGGTAGTGCTGATCGGCGCGGTGGCCGCGCCGGTCGTCGCCGTTTTGCGCCGGGGCTTGCCGGAAAGCCCACGCTGGCTCGCGAAGCATGGGAAACTCGCCGAGGCCGATCGGGTCTTGAGCGCAATCGAGGCCAAGGTCGAGGCTGAGTACGGGCGGCCGTTGCCGCCCGCTGGACCCGAGGAGCCGGTTTCGCCGGCGAGCGGCTTTCGGGACTTGTGGCTCCCCGGGATTCGCGGCCGGGTCATCTTGATGAGCGTCTTCAATATCTTTCAGACGATCGGATATTACGGCTTTAACAATTGGGTCCCCTCGCTGCTCGTCAAGCAGGGAATCACCATCTCGACCAGCCTCGGCTACACGACCGTGATCGCGCTTGCGGCTCCGATCGGACCGCTCGTCGGATTCTTTCTGGGCGACCGACTCGAGCGCAAATGGATCATCGTCGCTTCCGCAGGCGCCATCCTCGTCTGCGGCCTCGTTTTCGGCCAGGCCCGATCCTCGGCGGCCATTATCGCCATGGGGGTGGGGCTGACGCTTGCCGCCAACATCATGTCGTTCAGTTTCCACGCCTATCAGCAGGAGCTCTTCCCGACCGGCATTCGCGCCCGCGCCGCCGGCTTCGTCTACTCGTGGAGCCGACTCTCGGTCATTTTCTCGTCCTTCGTCATCGCCTTCGTGCTCGAGCGCGCCGGCGCCTTCGGCGTCTTCGTTTTCATCGCCGCGGCGATGGGCGTCGTGATGGCGACGATCGGCTTTTTCGGACCGCGCACAACCAATCTGGCTTTGGAGAAAATCTCGTGCTAGATTCGAGCCGTTACCACTGAGGCGGATCGCCGACGCGCATTGCGCTGTCGTCTCAAAGCAGCGCGAACGCGTGCAGCTCCTCGCGCGCCGCTTCGGCAAAGTCCTTCAGAGGATCGACGCCGCCGCCATTCTTCACGATCTCGCGAATATCGGCAATCGTACGATTGGGCGCGAAATAGGTGTCGAGGATTGAGCGCATGACAATCTCCGCGCATGCGACCGATCGCGGCATGTTGAGGACGCGCAACCGGCTGACCATGGAATAGAGATCTACGATCTCCGGCATTTTGGGCTCGCTGTTGATGATCGCGTCGCCGTAGGTCTTCGACGCCGCGATGACGAAGTCCCTGACCAGGTCCTCGCGGCGGGCGAGGTCGTGCGCGACCATGCCCGCCCGAGCTTGGGATCGTTGGCCGAGCCAAGTCGTGAAGGTGCTGGTGAGGCCGCCGATGACCGAGCCGGCCAGCGCCGAAACCGCCGATATGTAAGCCGTGTCCATGATCCGCCCCATCGCCTCACGATCGGAACGCCGCAAAGCGACGCCCCGGGAGGCGATTGATAGCGGCTTTTCCGGCGCAACCAAGCCATCGCGGGGCAATGTGCTGACAAGCCGCGCACGCTCGAGAGCGCATGTCCCGATTGCCGGAGCCGCCTCCTCCGCAGGCCAGACCTGTCCCCGAACGACGACGCTGGGCCGCCAAATAAATCCAAGCTAATCCAAAGAAAGCCAAGGAAAAAAGCTTGGATTTCCTTGGATTTCTTTGGCCGAATTGGGACTTTTCAATGGGTTACGGCGAATCCAAATAAAAAAATCTGTTCTCCTGTCACACCGTGTCGCAATGGCCGCATCCGCATTCGCGCTCAACCCGTTGGGTTCTCAATCTTTCTGAAAAACAATAACAGATCTCTGCCCGGCTTGCAAGAAATTGTCGATTTTTCTTATCGAGCGTGCCGCCCCCAATCGGGCTCAACCGCGGCTTCTTGGGAACGCCGAGCGATCTCATCAACCGACTCCCGTATCGGATCCTCGCTGCGCAGAAGCTCATGCCCGGCAGCGCTGGTTCAGCAGGGTCGTGAAGCCGGTGGTAAGGCCTCCGATCATTGAGCCCGGCGAGCCCGAAACCGCCGATGTGTAGCGGCATCCATCTCTCACCCAAACCCTGCTGTTTAGATCCCAGCGTAGCTCCCAAGATGCTTGCGTTGCCTATGAGCGCCGCTTGCTATACATGTATAGCAAGTTGAGGCTGCTCCCATGCTCGGTCTTCGCCTTTCGCCGGAAATTGAGGCCCGGCTCGCCAAACTAGCCAAGCGCACAGGTCGCACGAAGACCTTTTATGCGCGAGAGGCGATTCTACGTCACCTTGACGAGCTCGAGGATCTCTATCTTGCCGAAAGCCGCCTCGAGGACCTCCGCAACGGCCGGAGCGAGTTCGATCCCGCTGAGCGACCTGCTCCGCCGCCATGGCGTGGAGGATTGAGTTCGAGCGGGCTGCGGCGCGCGAGCTCGACAAGCTCTGTTCTCAATCTTCTGAGCGTGTTCTTCGCTTTTTTCGCGACCGAGTCGCCCCTCTCGAAGATCCACGTTCGATCGGTCAGGCGCTGAAGGCGACCGGTTCGGCGAACTTTGGCGATATCGGATTGGCGACTATCGCGCAATCGCGCGAATAGAAGACGCAGAGGCGCGCATTCTTGTGCTCAGGATCGGGCATCGGCGCGAAATCTATCGATAACTCGACCGGCCTTGCGCCTACCGTTTCAGCGCCTCCAGCACCTTGACCGAAGCCCGGCCGTTCACTTCGAGCCCTGCCCTCTGCTGGAAATCGGCGATCGCGGCCTTGCTTTTGGTTCCGATGTCGCCGTCGGGGTCGCCCCGACGTCATAGCCCCGTTTCGCCAAGAGCGCCTGCACTTCCTTTCGGCCATCGAGCGGCAGGAGCGGGTCGTCGGTCGGCCAGGGGGTGACAATGCCCCGCCCGCCAGCGAGGCGATCGGCGAGCACGCAGGCGGCGAGCGTGTAGGATTCGGCGGCGTTATAGGCATAGACGGCGTCGAAATTGCGCGTCACCAGAAAGGCCGGGCCCTCGCGGCCGGCGGGCAGGAGCAGGCCGGCCTCGCCCGATCCGAGCGGGCGCCGGTCGATCCGGGTCAAGCCGCGCCCGGCCCAGAACGACATGGATTGCTTCGCCCTTCGCCCCGACGGTCCCGAATAGCCGTCCGGCAGCTGTACCTCGAAGCCCCACGGCAGCCCGGGGCGCCAGCCTGACTTGCGCAGGTAATTGGCGGTCGAGGCGAGCGCGTCCGGGGCGGAATCGACGATGTCGCGCCGCCCGTCGCCCTCGAAGTCGACCGCAAGGCGCAGGAATGTCGACGGCATGAACTGCGTCTGCCCGAACGCGCCCGCCCATGACCCGTTCAGTTTCTCGGCCGGCACGTCGCCGCGGTCGATGATCTTGAGCGTCGCCATCAGCTCGGACCGGAAGTAATTGGCGCGCGCGCCAAAGCAGGCGAGCGTCGTCAGCGACTGGACAAGCGGGCGGGCGCCCATCTTCTGGCCGAAACGCAACTCCACTCCCCAGATCGCCGCCAGCATGTAGCGGCTGACCCCGAATTGCTCTTCCGCGCGCGCGAGCGCGCGCGCTTGGCCTGCCATCGCCGCCCTGCCCTCGGCGACCCGGTCGTCGCCGGTGAGGCCATCGACATAGTCCCAGACCGGCGTCTTGAACTCCGGCTGCTGCCCCTGGAAATCGAGCACTTTCATGTCCGGCTCGAGCCCATTGAAGGCGACGTCGAGCGTGTGGGCGGAAATCCCGTCGCGCGCCGCCTGGGCTCTGAGCGAGCCGACGCAAGAGGCGAAATCGGCGCGCGCCGAGGGCGCGAGGAAAACTGCGGCAGACACCGCAAGGCAGGAAATGACCAAGCGTTTCATGGACCAATCATCCGCGATTCGCGGATTCTCGTCGAGACAGGGCGACTGGGGTTAGAATAGCGCGCCGTGACAGGAGACGAAACGATGCGCTGGTCGATCACCATTGGCAGTTTCGGCGGGACGGCGGTCAAGATCCATATCACCTTCATCCTGTTCCTCATTTGGATCGCTTTCAGCGGCTGGAGCAGAGGAGGCGCCGCCGCCGCGCTCGACAGCACGCTGTTCATCGTCCTCCTATTCGCCTGCGTGGTCTTGCACGAGTTCGGCCACATCACGGCCGCCCGCCGCTATGGCATCAAGACGCCGGAGGTGACGCTGTTGCCGATCGGGGGCGTGGCCAGTTTGCAACGCCTGCCGAGCGATCCCGCACAGGAGCTGGTCGTCGCGCTCGCAGGGCCAGCCGTCAACCTCGTCATCGGCTTGGTGCTGATCGCGGCGCTCGGCTCTGCGCACCCGGGCGACCTTGAGCAGATCGACAATCCCAACCTCTCGCTCCTGGGTCGCCTCGCGGTCGCCAACATCTTTCTCGTTGTCTTCAACCTCATCCCCGCCTTTCCGATGGATGGCGGGCGGGTGTTGCATGCGTTGCTGGCGATGCGGGTTGGCAGCCCGCGGGCGACCGAGATTGCGGCAAGGATCGGCCAGGCCCTCGCCTTCGGCCTCGGGTTCCTCGGTCTGTTCGGCAATCCGCTGCTCTTGTTCATCGCCATCTTCGTCTATATCGCGGCGGGCGGCGAAGCGCAGATGAGCGCCGCGCAGCAGGCGCTCAAGGGGGTCAGCGTCGGCGACGCGATGGAGACGCGCTTCACGCCGGTCTCGATCCACGCCAATCTCGCCCAAGCGGTCGATGCGCTGTTGGCGACGGCGCAGCACGAATTCCCAGTCGTCGACGCGTTCGGGAAGCCGGTCGGGTTGCTGACGCGTGACGACATCCTGAGCGCTGTGCGCGAGCATGGGGGCGACGAGCCGGCAGCCAAGTTCATGCGCTCAGGCGTTGAGAGCGTACGCGCCACGGAGCCGGTGCAAGGCCTGTTCGAGCGCTTGCGGGATCCTGGAGCCGCAGCGCTCTACGTCACCGACGCCGCAGGCAAAATCATCGGCCTTTTGACGCGCCACGCGCTGGGCGAGGTGATGATGATCCGCGCCGCGCGTCCCGACTGGCGGTTCGACCGCAAGGCGTGAGGGCGCGGCGCCCTAAGGTTGACAGCGCCGCCTCAGCGCCGAATATGGCGCGCGATAACGCCGTTTCACCGCACGACCATGGACAAACTCGCAGGAAGACTGCTGGCGCTTTCTGCGCTGGGCGCGGCGCTCTGCGCGGCCGTCCCCGCTCGCGCGGACCTGCGCATGTGCAACAACACCAATAACCGGGTCAGCGTCGCCATCGGCTACACCGACGGACAAAACTGGGTCAGCGAAGGGTGGTGGAATCTTAAATCGCTCGACTGCGTGACGCTTTTGCGCGGCGCCTTGGCGGCTGAGTATTATTACCTCTACGCAATGGACGAGCGCGGCGGCGAGTGGAAGGGCAAGGTCTTCATGTGCACGTCAGATCGCGAGTTCAAGATCGAAGGCCGGCAGGATTGCTTCGTGCGCGGCTTCAACCGAACCGGGTTCTTCGAAGTCGACACCGGCAAGGACGCCAAGAGCTGGACGGTGCAACTGACCGACCAAGCAAACCCCTGAGCCGCAACGCCGGCTGCTCTTCCGGGGGCATGAAAAACGAGCTGGCGACGAGTTCCCGCCAATTAACGGAGAATGCAATTGCAGGTCCGTCGCCGCCGCGTGAAGATCATCGCCACCCTCGGCCCCGCTTCGGCCGACCGAAAGACCATCGCGGCGCTATTCGCCGCCGGCGCGGACGTCTTCCGCATCAATATGAGCCATGCCTCGCATGACGTGATGCGGGAGCGGGTCGCGATGATCCGCGAAGTGGAGGAAGAGAACGGCCGCCCGATCGGCATCCTCGTCGACCTGCAGGGGCCGAAGCTCAGGCTCGGCACCTTCGCCAGCGGCGCCGCCGACATGCGCCACGGCGAGGCCTTCGTCCTCGACGGCGACCCCACGCCCGGCGGGCAGGCGCGCGTCTATCTGCCGCATCCGGAGATTTTGAGCTCGCTCGCGAAGGGGCACCGGGTTCTCATCGACGATGGCAAAGTGATGCTGCGGGTCGCCGCGGCCGAGGGAGGCCGCGTGCTGACCGTCGTCGAAGTCGCCGGCCGAGTGTCAGACAAGAAGGGCGTGAGCCTGCCTGACACGACCATTCCGACATCCGCCATGACCGAAAAGGATCGCGCCGATCTCGACGCGGCGCTTGAGGAGGATATCGACTGGATCGCGCTGTCGTTCGTTCAGCGTCCGGAAGACATTGTCGAGGTCAAGGAAATCGTCAAAGGCCGGGCGCTTGTGATGGCCAAGATCGAAAAACCGCAGGCGGTCCAGCGCATCGACGAGATCATGGGGGTCGCTGACGCCCTGATGGTGGCGCGCGGCGATCTCGGAGTGGAAATGCCGCTCGAGCGCGTGCCCGGCATTCAGAAGACCCTGACGCGGCTGGCGCGGCGGCTCGGCAAGCCGGTGGTGGTGGCGACGCAGATGCTGGAATCGATGATATCCGCGCCAGTGCCGACGCGCGCCGAGGTGTCGGACGTTGCGACCGCCGTGTTCGAGGGCGCGGACGCCATCATGTTGTCAGCGGAGAGCGCGTCGGGCCAGTATCCGCGCGAGGCGGTGGCGACCATGAATAGCATCGCCGAGGCGGTGGAAGCAGAGAAGATCTACCCCTCGATCATTGAAGCGCAGCGGGCGGCGCCCGAGGCGACGGGCGCCGACGCGATTGCCGAAGCGACGCGTGACGTCGCCGAAACCCTCGATTTGAAAGTGATCTGCGCCTGGACCAGCTCAGGCTCGACCGGCCTTCGCATAGCCCGCCAGCGGCCGCGCTCCTCGATTTTGGCGCTGACGCCCATCGAATCTCGTGGCGCGGCGCCTCGCTATCGTCTGGGGGGTGCATCCGATCGTCACCGACGACGCGCGCGACGAACGCGACATGGCCGAACGGGCTTGCCGTCACGCCTATATCGAGGGGTTCGCCGGCGAGGGCGAGCGCATTATCGTTGTCGCCGGCGTGCCGTTCGGGACCCCGGGCGCCACCAACAACCTGCGCATCGCGACAGTGGGAACTTGAGCCGCGAGCCGTTACTTGCCTGAGAAGGACTCGTCGCTAAACGGCGACGTCTCGATCGGCGACAATCTCGGCTCTCTGATCTTAATAAAACCGAAGCCGGTAGCTTCATGACAAGAGTTGCACGCGGACGTCAGCTTACCAAAGGCATTACGGAATTTGACGCTGTCCTTCGCCTTGATTGCATCGTCAAGGTCATCGGCCGCCGGGGTCATCATTGTCATATTTGATTGAGAATTGTTTGGATAAAGCCTCTTTGCGTCAATGATATTAGCTCGGATTTGGGCCAATTCATAGTTGGCCAAGGGCCAGTTTTGGACTGCGCCCGCATACCATAACTTAAAATGTCCGAGTTGTGTCAACATCATCAAAGAGTTCAGCCGCGGCGTATAGCCTTGTTGCTCGGTCGTCTGCTTTTGGTCGTCGGCCAGAACCGCCTGGGAAACTGCGGCGCATGCGGCGACGGCGATTGCAATATGCTTGAGCGTGACCATCGCGCATTCCCCGGATTGGGAGCATCTCCCGGCTGGCCTCTTGACCAAACATTCGCCGATGACTGCGGAGCCCAAGGGAAACCTGCCCCAAGTTCCGATTTCAGACAAGCCCAAGCGCCGCGCGCCGAAGAATCATGCGGCGCAAGACGAGCTAGGGAAGAGGGTTTGCTCAAAGACCTGCGTTTGCAGCGGCCAGTCGCGCCAACGCGGACCAATCAAAATCGCCCGCGCCTTGCGCCACGCCGGAAAGAAAGTGATCGTGAACGAGGCTTGCGACCGGCATTGGCGTCGTGAGCGCGTCGGCGGCTGCGAGTGCGAGGCGAATGTCCTTCAGGCCCAGCGACATCTTGAACCCCGCCGGCTCGTATTGCTGGTTGGCGATGATCGTCCCATAGGTCTTGTAGGCGGGGGCCGAGAACAGCGTGCTCGTCAGAATTTCAATATAAAGATGCGGGTCAACTCCGCCTTTGCGGGTGAGTGCGAAGGCTTCGCCCAAGCATTCGATCACCGCCGCGAGCAGGAAGTTGCCGCTGAGCTTGACGAGATTTGCCGAGGACGGCTTGTCGCCGATAACAAAGGTCCGTTGACCGATCGCATCGAACAGCGGTTGGCAGCGCGTGAGCTGTGCTTCCGGGCCTGCCGCCACAACGAAAAGCTTCGCCGCCGCCGCCGCCTCGGGCCTGCCGAACACAGGGGCGGCGACAAAAGCTTGGCCAGCCTCTCGATGCGCCTCCGCCAACCGGTCGGAGAGCGCGACGCTGATCGTGCTCATGGAGATATGGACAGCGCCTTGGCCAAGCGCAGAGAGCCCGTTTCCGTTTCCGAAGAAGACCCCTTCGACCGCCGCGTCGTCGGCGAGCATGGTGATCAGCACAGGGCGGCGGCATGCGTCGGCCAGGTTTTCGGCGACTTCAGCGCCGTTGGAGGCCAGCGCCTCCGCCTTGGCGCGCGTGCGGTTAAAGACAACGACGCGATGTCCCGCCTTGACAAGGTTCAGCGCTATCGCCTGACCCATTTGGCCAAGACCGATAAAACCAACGTCCATTGTGCTCTCCCTGGCTGAAAACCGCATCGCTCCGCGCGGCGGCGGAGCCAAAGGACCTACCGCTCATCACGATTCAGCGCAAAAGCGCGCTCCGGACGCCAAGCCTGCCGGCGCTGAGAGCCTATCCAGAGTTGGCTTCGCTCAGCACAGCGGGATCTGACGCTCGCCGACATATTTGCCGTTGGCGTCATAACTGAGTTTGTGGATGACGCATCCGCCAGCATAGGCGCCGGCGGCGCCTAGCGCCGGCTCAGCGCCGAGGTTGATGATCACAGGCGCGCCGTCGCCAACGATGATTGGGTCGGACGCCGCAGCCGGAGCCGAATAGCCCCCCCAACCGCCCCAACCCCAGCCGCCAACGAAGAGTTGATTCCCAAAGCGGTTGAAGCCGAAGCGGTTGAAGCCGAAGCGGTCAAACCGCTTCGGGCCAAAACGGTTGAAGCTGAACCGACCAGCGTCGAAGCGCCGATTGAAGCCGTACGGCGCGAAATGGGAAAAATGAGCCATTCCGAAGGACGGGCGACCGAACGACCCGCCACCACCCGTGCGGGCGACCGAAGGGCTGAGGCTGAGGGAGAGAACGAGCGTGGCCGCGAAGGACGCGCGGGCCGCCCTTGTCGCAAGGGAAATACGCATGGGAATGTCTCCGGCGCCGCAACGGCATGCTAACAACAATGCGGGGCCGGTGTCGATGGTTTTTCGGGAGCCAGTCGCGCGCCAGCCCTTTACTTGACCACAGTCAACCGCCGCGCCGCCCTCGTGAGACCGGTGTAAAGCCACCGCGCACGATGCTCGCGGAAGGCGAAGCTTTCATCGAAGAGGATCACGTCGTCCCATTGCGACCCTTGAGCCTTATGGACGGTAAGCGCATAGCCGTAGTCGAACTCGTCCGAACTCCCGTCTCAGCGCAAAGCCGAGTTCGCCCTCCTTCCCCTCAAAGAACGCCTTCAAGACGGCGACCTTGACTGTCGGGCGGGAGCCCTCGTCCTCGGACCGCAAGGTCATCTTGACGAAATCCTTCTTGACGCCGCCCAGCGCCTCAACCCGCCACAAGCCCCCGTTAATGAGACCCTTGGTGCGGTCATTCCGCAGGCAGACCAACCGGTCCCCGGCGAGGGGCAGCGGCTCGCGGAAGCCCTTGAGATCCCGCATACGCTGATTATAGGCGCGGCGGGTGCGGTTGACCCCGACCAGCACCTGATCGGCGCCTAGGACTTGAGCCTGGTCGATGGCGGCGCGCGGGATCACACGCGTCTCGCCATAGTCGCCTACGCTGAGTTCGCCGCCTGACCGAACCACTTCGGACAGGCGGATGATCGGATTGTCCTGCGCCTGGCGATGGATTTGGGTCAACATAACGTCCGGAGCGCCGTCGGTGAAAAAGCCGCCGCCTTTGACCGGCGGAAGCTGGAACGGATCGCCCAAGACCAGGATCGGCTTGCCGAACGAGAGGAGGTCTCGCGCCAGCTCCCCGTCGACCATCGAGCACTCGTCGATCACGATCAGCCCGGCTTTGGACGCGGGCCCGTCGGCGTTGAGAGTGAAGGTGGGCGCGCCTTCGGCGCCCTCGCTCGCCCGGTAAATGAGCGCATGGATGGTCGTTGCGCCCACGCAACCCTTCGACCGCATCACCAGGGCGGCTTTGCCGGTAAAGGCGGCGAAGGCCGTTTCGCCGCGCGCTCCCTCGGCGATGTGTCGCGCAAGCGTCGTCTTGCCGACGCCGGCATAGCCGAAGAGCCGGAATACCTGCGGCTCGCCTTGTTTGAGCCATCGGCCGACCTGGTCGACAGCTTCCGCCTGCTCGCGCGACCATTCGCGGCCGATTGGCCGCCGAGATGAGACGGCGACTGGGGGATTTTGCTTCCCGGCCGCCGCCCCCACAGCAACAGGCTGCGTTTTTTCTTCTTCGCCTGCGCGCTTCGGCTCGGCGCTCACCCCGCAGCGCGAACAAACCGGAGGCTTGCGGCCGAGGTCATAATATTTAGCGCGGCAGGCCAGGCACTGGCGCTTGGTTCCGAGCCTGCTCGACGCCAGCGTCTTCTTTTTGATCAATAACCCTTACCCTTGCGCACAACATAAACGAATCGTTTAGATTTCAAGCGCAGCATTTAGCAGAATTGTCGGAACTGTCGCCGAATCCGAGGCTTTCACTAGGCAACCCGCGCCTTGAAGGTTGGATTGTAAGGCTTATATCCGCCCGATCCGGAACTTTGAATGGTCCGGATGGTTGACGGCTAGAACCGGACCGGGCGCTTATAGGAAGGCCTTAAGTTCCGGGAAGCGCCTGAAAGGGGGCTTCGAACATGGTGCGTGTGACGGCGCTGACCTCTCCGTTGGCACTCGGCTTCGACGACCTGGAGCGAGCGCTCGACAAGGTTGCGAAGGCGGGGACAGACGGCTATCCGCCCTACAATATCGAGAGAATCGCGGCTGACGGCGGTGAGCCGGAAAAGCTGCGCATTACGCTCGCGGTCGCCGGCTTCTCGCAGGATCAGATTGAGGTAACGGTTGAGGAGAACCAGCTTTCCATCCGCGGTCGGCAACCGGAGGAGAAGGGGCGCGAATATTTGCATCGCGGCATCGCCGCTCGGCAGTTCCAGCGCGGTTTTCTGCTTGCCGACGGCATGCAGGTGTTGAGCGCCGAGCTGACGCAAGGCTTGCTGTCGGTCGATCTGGTTCGTCCCCAGCCAGAGCGTTTGGTGCGGAAGATCAAAATAGTGGCGCGCGATTGAAGAAGGCGCCCGAACGGCGGGCTTAAGGCGGCCGCCGAGTAAGGAGTAAAGCGATGAGATTCGAAACGAACAAAATGGCAATCGCCTCGCCAGGCTTGACGCCTCAGGAATTCGCTCACCTCGGCGACGGATCTCTCGCCTATGTGAAGACGATCGCTTCTGAAGATGTCGCGCGCCTCTTTCCGCAGGCGCCGCCGATGCGCCCGGGACTGACATTGTTCGCCCTGCTCGGAGCCGACGGCTCGCCGATCATGCTGACCGATTCGAAGGACGCGGCGATCGCCAACGCCTGGGAAAACGAGCTCGAGACGGTGAGCCTGCACTGATTGTGCAACTTGGATGATCGCGGCGCGCTAAGCGCCGCGCGCGGGGGGACGCAAATCGGTATAAAGATTGCGGTCGGTTAGGCGAAAAGGACCGCGAACCGATGCAAGCCTATCTCGATCTCATGCGCGAGGCGCTCGAGAGCGGCGCGGTCAAAATGGACCGCACCGGGACTGGGGTCCGCTCGCTGTTCGGCCGGCAGCTTCGTTTCGATCTCGCCCAAGGCTTTCCGCTCGTTACAACGAAACGGCTGCATCTCAACTCGATCGTGCGCGAACTGATCTGGTTCCTGAGGGGCGACACCAACATCGCCTACCTCAAGGCGCATGGAGTATCGATCTGGGACGAATGGGCCGACGCGGATGGCGATCTCGGTCCGGTCTACGGCAAGCAATGGCGCGCCTGGGAAGGCCCGAACGGGCGCACGTACGATCAGGTCGCCTGGGTCATCGACGAGATCCGGCGCAACCCCAACTCGCGCCGCCTCGTGGTCTCGGCCTGGAACGTGGCTGAGATAGAGCGCATGAAATTGGCGCCCTGCCATTGCCTGTTCCAGTTCTATGTCGCCAACGGCCGATTATCGTGCCAGCTCTACCAGCGGTCGGCCGACATCTTTCTCGGCGTGCCGTTCAACATCGCAAGCTATGCGCTCTTGACCCATCTCATCGCCCGCGAATGTGAGCTTGAGGCGGGGGAATTTGCGCATACGTTCGGCGACGTTCACCTCTATCGCAATCACGAAGATCAGGCGCGCGAGCAGCTCGACCGCACGCCGAAGCCGCTGCCAAAGCTCGTGCTCGGCGACGTCGGCTCGATCTTCGACCTCAACGCCGACGCGATCACGTTCGTTGGCTACGACCCCTGGCCCGCGATCAAGGCCAAGGTCGCGGTGTGAGGGATGTCCCCCTCGTCCTCGTCGCCGCGGTGGCGCGAAACGGGGTTATCGGCGCGAACGGCGGACTTCCGTGGCGGCTCTCGAGCGACCTGAAACGCTTCAAGGCGCTGACCTGGGGCAAGCCGCTGGTGATGGGGCGGAAGACCTTCGCATCGATCGGCCGCGCGCTCCCGGGGCGTGACACGATCGTGGTGACGCGCGATCCCGCATTCGATCCCCCGGGCGCGCTCGTCGCTCGTAACCTCGACGAAGCGCTCGATCTCGCCGCGGAACGCGCGCGCGCCATGGACGCGGATGACATCATCATCGCCGGGGGCGGCGAAATCTATGCCCAGACCATTGAGCGCGCGAGCCGCCTTTTCATCACAGAGATCGCGCTTGACGCTCAAGGCGAAGCGCGTTTCCCGGCGATCGACCCCCACGCGTGGCGGGAGACCCGCCGCGAGACGGGTAAGCGCAGCCCTCGCGACGACGCCGATTTCGCCTTCGTGGAGTACGAGCGACGAATCTGAGGGGAACGCCTATTCCGCCCGAACCCAGTCGGTCAGCGTCAGCCCGTCTTCGAGCCAGACCGGCGGCCGCGCTCTGAGGCCGGCGGCGGACAGCGCAAAATCGGGGTCGCCGCCGAACAACGGCAAGCCGCCAGGCAGGCGCACGGTCACCGCGCGGCTGAGGTGGAAACAGTCATAGCCCAGCTTGAGAAACAGAACGTAGACCTGCGGGCCGCCGATGACGACGATGGTCCCAGAATTCAAGCCAAGCTCCGCGCAGGCCTCCTCCAACGACGCCCCGGCTGGATTCCAAAGCCGCGCTTTGGGATTGTCGGGATCAGCCGCCAGGCTGGGCACCTGTCGGGTGACGATGAGCCGGCGCCGGCTCATCGGGTTCGGCTGCCCTTCCGCCGAATGGCGCCCGTTCACGACCGCGGCGGCATGGTCGAGGCCGTTCTCGAATTGTCGCTGG
The DNA here is from genome assembly GCA_963730555.1 of uncultured Alphaproteobacteria bacterium. GTDB lineage: Bacteria > Pseudomonadota > Alphaproteobacteria > Rhizobiales > Beijerinckiaceae > Roseiarcus. The sequence goes on from CAVSSS010000013.1 coordinate 180,796, forward strand.
TCGGCGGCGAAGTGAAGCGAGGCCGGCTGAACCCCATGCACATCCGCGAGCATGCCATCGGCGGAGACGATGACATAGGCTTCGATGCGATAGGCGCCGATCATACGGCGCTTTTATTCGTGGCTGTCCGAATTGACGAGCGACAAGAACTCCTGACGCGTCTGCGCCTGGTCGCGAAAGACCCCCAGCATCCGGCTGGTCACAAGGTCCGCCCCACGCTTGCGGACGCCGCGGTCGATCATGCAATGATGCGCAGCCTTCACGACCACGGCGACGCCGGCGGGTTTCAGCACCTCGTCGACCGCATTGGCGATCTGCGCGGTCAGCCGCTCCTAAATCTGCAGCCGCTTTGAGAAAATCTCGACCACGCGCGCGAGCTTGGAGATCCCGACCACCCTTTTGTCGGGAATGTAGCCGACCCAAACCCGGCCAATGATTGGCGCGATATGGTGCTCGCAATGGCTTTCGAAGGTCACGCCGCGGAGCACGATCATCTCGTCATAGCCGTCGACCTCGCTGAAGGTCTTGCGTAAAACCTCGTGCGGATCTTCCTCATAGCCGGCAAAATATTCGCGATAGGCGCGCACAAGGCGGTCGGGCGTCTCGATCAGGCCGTCGCGATTGGCGTCCTCACCGATCCACTTGAGGATAGTGCGAAACGCGTCCTCGGCCTCAGCGTCGCTGATCGTCTTGCCGCCGCCGGACGCCGCTTCAAGATTCTCTTCTCTCAGCGCCATGGCTCTGTTCCTTATTCGCACGCGCGCGCCCCATGCGCCCCGCCGCCATTTAGGCGCTCCGAGGGGTTTCTTAAAGGAGGCGGCCTAGCCGGCCACCCTGGAGAAATCCGCGACGCCGTGCATCGCCTCGCGCAATTCATTGAGCAATCTCAATCGGTTCACCCGTGTCTCAGGGTCCGGGTCGTTGACCGTCACGTCGAGGAAGAAGGCGTCGACGGGCGCGCGCAAGGTGCTAAGCGCCCGCATCGCGCCCTCGAAATCCTCGGCGGCCACGCGCTCGCGCGCCGCCGCGCCAGCAGCGGCGACGGCGTCGGCAAGGTATCTTTCCGCCGGCGGAGCGAGCGTGGTCTGAACATGCTTGCCCGCGAAAGCTTCGGCGCCATCCTTCTTTTCCTCGGCTCGCAGGATGTTGGCGGCGCGGCGATAGCCGGTGAGCAAGTTCTTGCCGTCCTCGGTGTCGAGCAGTTGCCCCAGCGCCTCGACCCGGCGAACGATCATGAGCAGATCGTCCTGCCCCGGCAACGCGAATACCGCGTCAATCAGATCGTGCCGCGCGCCCTTCTCGCGCAGGTAGACTTTCAGGCGATCGGCGAAGAAGGCGAGGAGGTCCTTAGTAACTTCGCTCGGGACACCTAGCGTATGAGATTCCGCCTTCAAGTGATCTCGAAGCGGCTCAATATCCTTGGCGAGAAGAAACGGAACCTCAAAGTCCCGCCGGCTAAAGTCATCACCCTTGTCCTTCCGGCGAATTTCCTCATCGGGCTCAAACATCCAATCTGTAAACTCTATCGTGTAGCCGTCGGCATCCTCCGCGTCGCCTATCGTAGCTCTACCCAGTTTGAGCGCTTCCGGTAGATAGTAGCTCCCATCGGATTTGCCGCGCACAAAGAGTCGGAATCCGTTTCGTGTTTGATAGATGTGCTTGTTGTAGGCCCGACTTAGAAATCCTGTCAGCCGCAATCGCAGCCCATTCTCCAGCACGATCCGAATAACGCCAAGCGCAGCGCGCCGCAGCGCGTAGGGGTCCTTGCTGCCGGTCGGCTTTTCATCGATCGCCCAGAAGCCGACGAGCGTGTCGAGCTTGTCGGCGAGCGCGACCGCGATCGAAACCGGCGCGGTGGGGATGCGGTCGTTCGGGCCTTGAGGCTTGTAGTGGTCTTCGATCGCCTCAGCGACGCTGGCCTTCTCCTCTTGCTCGCTCGCGTAGTAGCGGCCCATCAGGCCCTGCAACTCGGGGAACTCGCCGACCATTTCGGTCGCGAGATCGGCTTTGGCCAGATGGGCCGCGCGCGCGGCAAGTTCGGAATCGGCGCCGAACTCGAGGCGCAAGCTCGCGCGCTAAGCCTTCGACGCGCGCGATCCGCTCGCCTTGTGTGCCGAGCTTCTCGTGGAAGACGACCAGATCGAGTTTCTCCAGACGCTGGTCGAGCGGCTTCGCGTCTTTGTTTTTGGAGTCGGGCAACGGCGCAAGGTCGGTCTGCCAGAAGTGGCGCGCATCGGCCAGGCGCGCGCGCACGACGCGGCCGTTGCCGGCTGCGATCGCCGCGCCACCGTCGGGCGCGACGAGGTTCGAGACCAGGATGAACTTGTTGGCGAGCTTGCCGCCGCTCTCTCCCGCGTCATGGCCGGCCTTGTGCCGGACATCCACGTGGTCCCGCGTCGCGGCTCCGTCCGTTTTCGCGCCTGACGGCGCCCCGTGGATGGCCGGGTCGAGCCCAGCCATGACGGAAAAGGGCTCGGGCGCTTGACGAAGCACGAAGCATTTCTGATTGGCGCGGATCGTCGCGCGGATGACTTCGGGCGGCAGGTCGAGGAACGCCGCCTCGAACTCGCCCATGAGCACGACCGGCCATTCGACGAGGCCCGCGACTTCCTCGAGCAGGCCTTCGTCCTCGACCAGCGTCAGCCCCTGAGCGAACGCCAGATGTTTGGCGTCGGCGAGGATGATCGCCTTGCGCCGATCCGCGTCCAGGACGACCTTGGCCTTCCGCAGCGCGTCGACGTAATCGTCGTAGCGGCGGACGTGAAGTGGCTGAGGCGCCATGAAGCGATGGCCCCAGGTCACGTCGCCTGCTCTAATCCCGTTGATCTCGAACGCGACGACCTCCGTCGTGTCGTGCTGCGTGGCGAGCGTGCACACGATGCCGCGCAACGGGCGCACCCAGCGCAAAGCCTCGGGCTTCGCCGAGGCTGCGCCCCAGCGCATCGATTTCGGCCACGGAAACGAACGGATGATCGCAGGGATAATCTCGGCGATCGCGTCCTTCGTTTCGCGCCCCGGCTTCTCGATCACCGCGACATAGAACTGGCCCTTCTTCGGGTCCGTCTCAATGCGCGCGTCCTCAATGCGATTGAGCCCTGCGCTCTTCAAGAAACCCTGGATCGCTGCTTCCGGCGCGCCGACGCGCGGGCCCTTGCGCTCCTCGCGCAAATCGGGCTGCGCGGCCGGTAGCCCCACGACATGCAGCGTGAGCCGCCGGGGCGTGACGAAGCTCTGCGCGCCCTCGTAGAGCAGATTGCGCTCGACCAAAGCGTCGGCGACGAGCCGCTTCAGATCCTCGGCCGCCTGCCGCTGCATGCGGGCGGGGATTTCTTCGCTGAACAGTTCGAGCAAAAGATCAGGCATATCTACGCCGCGCCACCGCCCGCGGTCTTGAGCCATGCCGCGCCGCACGCCCGCGCGAGCTCCCGCACTCTCAGGATATAACTCTGGCGTTCGGTGACCGATATGGCGCCGCGCGCGTCAAGCAAATTGAAGACATGGCTCGCCTTGATGCACTGGTCATAAGCCGGTAGCGCCATCAGGTGCCTGTCGCCGGACGCGCCCCGCTTGAGGAGCGACATGCATTCCGCTTCGGCGTCCTTGAAATGCTGGAACAGGACGTCGGTGTTGGCGTGCTCGAAGTTGAAGCGGGAATATTCCTCCTCGGCTTGCAGGAACACGTCGCCGTAAGCGACGCGCTCAGCGCCCTCGCCGCCGTTGAAGTTGATGTCGTACACGGTCTCGACGCCCTGCACATACATCGCCAGTCGCTCAAGACCATAAGTCAGTTCGCCGGAAACCGGCGCGCAATCGAAACCCGCGACCTGTTGGAAATAGGTGAACTGCGACACCTCCATGCCGTCGCACCAGCATTCCCACCCCAAGCCCCACGCGCCGAGTGTCGGACTTTCCCAATCGTCCTCGACGAAGCGCACGTCGTGCAGCGTCATGTCGACGCCGATCGCGGCGAGAGAGTCGAGATAAAGCTCCTGAAGATTCTGCAGGCGAAGGCTTTAGGATCACCTGGTATTGGTAATAATGCTGCAGCCGATTGGGATTCTCGCCGTAGCGTCCGTCCTTTGGCCGGCGCGATGGCTGAACGTAAGCTGCTTTCCACGGCTTCGGCCCGAGCGAGCGCAGCGTCGTAGCCGGATGAAACGTGCCCGCCCCAACCTCCATGTCGTAGGGCTGCAGCATCACGCAACCCTGACGAGCCCAGAAGGTCTGCAAGGTGAGGATGAGGCCCTGAAACGATTTGGCGGGATTCAGCACTGCGTCTTTGGCGGACGGCATGGAGGTCTTGTCATCGGTCGATATGGGGCGGCGACCCTAGAGACGCAGGCCGCGATGGTCAACGCGGCGATGCGCGCTTGCTTAGGCGAATTTGCCAGGCGAAGCATCTGCCGCTAGATCGGATCAATAACAAAAGGGAGGTCCGCCCATGCGTCCGTCCAAACGCGCCGCCGATGAAATGCGCTCCGTGAGTTTCGAGCGCGGCGTGGCGCGTTATGCGGAAGGGTCATGTCTCGTCCGGTTTGGGGAAACGCATGTGCTGTGCGCGGCCTCGCTCGAGGAAAAGCCGCCACCCTGGCTGCGTGGTCAGGGACGCGGATGGGTGACGGCGGAATACGCGATGCTCCCGCGCGCGACGCTGACCCGGACCAAGCGTGAAATCGGCGGCCGGCAAAGTTTCCGGCCGCAGCCAGGAGATTCAGCGCCTGATCGGCCGATCGCTGCGATCGGTCGTGGACCTGCCGCGCCTCGGCGAACGACAGATCACCATCGATTGCGACGTCCTGCAGGCGGACGGCGGCACCCGCACCGCCTCGATCACCGGCGCATGGATCGCGCTCAGGGATTGCTTGCACTGGATGGCGCAGCGCTCGATCCTGCGCGAGAGCCCGCTCAAGGATCATGTCGCCGCCGTATCCTGCGGCATTGTTGGCGGCGAAGCGGTGATCGATCTCGACTATGTCGAGGACTCGACCGCCCACACCGACGCGAATTTCGTCATGACTGGCTTGGGTGGCCTGGTCGAAGTTCAGGGATCGGCGGAGGGCGCGCCATTCACGGAGGAGGAGCTCATCCGGATGCTGGCCTTGGCGCGCACCGGCGTTAAGCAGCTCGTCGCCATGCAGAAGGCGGCGGTTGCGGCCAGCCCCTGAGATCGCGTAGGCCGCGCCACAGCGACTGCGCTCAAGGGTAGCCGTGCGAAAAGACGTCCATGGCCTCGAACCCCGCAAGGTCGAGGCGGACGCGATCGGGGAGATAAGCGAAGGCGGCCCGGGCGAGTCCGTCCCGGCCCTCACGTTTCAGCATGGCGTCAAGCTTCTCGCGCAAGGCGTGCAGATGCAATACATCCGATGCGGCATAGGCGAGCTGACCCTCGCTTAAAGTGTCGGCCCCCCAATCGGACGATTGCTGCTGCTTGGAGATCTCGACGTTGAGCAACTCGCGCGTCAGGTCCTTGAGGCCGTGCCGGTCGGTATAGGTTCGCGCAATCTTCGAGGCGATCTTGGTGCAATAGACCGGCGCGGCCATGACGCCGAACGCATGATGCAGCACCGCCATATCGAAACGGCCATAGTGGAATAGTTTGACGACCGTCGGATCGGCCAGCAGCCGCTCAAGATTGGGAGCGCTTGTCTGGCCGGCGGCAATTTGCACAATGTCCGCCGTCCCATCGCCGCGCGACAGCTGCACGACGCAAAGCCGATCGCGGCCAACGGCGAGCCCCAACGTCTCCGTGTCAATCGCCGCCGCCTCGCCGAACGACGTTTCGGCAGGCAAATCGTTGCGGTGAAACCGGATCATTGTCGCCGCAATGCCAGACCTTCGCGAAAATACGACGCACGGCCATGGATAGAACCGCCTTAGCGGGTCGTCAATCGCACCGGCGCTAGAGACGGCGACGCCGGCGAAGCCGCCGCATAGGGTCGCGCTCGAGCGACCCGGCCGTAGCGCCGGTCCTCAAGGAGAGGGACGCCGCTCGGCTCCGTCCTTGGGCGCGACGCGCGAAAAGGCGGCGGATCGGTCTTGATCGGCAAGCTTTGTGACCGCGGCGCAGAACACATAGCCGACGCCTCGCACCGAGCGAATCAGGGGGGGCCGATCCGACCCATCGTCAAGTTTCTTCCGTAACCGCGCGACCAGCGTGTCGATCGACCGATCGAAATATGTCCACTGGCGCCCACGCAACACGCCGAGAAGGGCCGCGCGCGAAAGTGGCTGGCCGGGATGGCGCAGAAGCGCCATCAACAGGTCGAACTCGGACGACGTGAGGTCGACACGCTGCCCAGTCGGCCCTAGGAGTTCTCGCGTCGTCTCATCGAGGGTCCGCCCCGCGAACATGTAGAGTCCCTCGATCGGCTCGACAGATTGGGCGCGGCCGATCTCAAGCCCCCGGCGCCGTGTGGCGTTATCAATGGCGACCAGCTCCGGTCCAACGTCTTCAAGAATATGGATCTGCATTTCGCGCCGCCCTCGGTTACCGCTGCCCTGCGAATCGCCACAGTCAAATTGATTCGGAACAGGACATGTTCTGTTGTCAATCGTAGATCATCTCGAGCCCAAGCCCTGTCCGCATCGGCCCGCTCTGGGTGGAAGAGCGGCTCGAACACTTTGTTCAGTTTCTCGGCCGGGATGCCGCCTCCGGCATCGGTGACCGAGAGCAAGACGTACTGGCCGCGCATCACATCGCCGAATTGCCGGCAATAGGCCTCATCGAGAAGTGCGTTCGCGGTATCGATGGTGATTTGGCCACCTTTCGGCATCGTGTCGCGCGTGTTGACGACGAGATTGACGATCGCATTTTCAAGCTGGCTTGCATCCACAAATGTTGGCCAAGTCCGCTTCACTGGATGGTCCCGATCGCGATCGTCTCGTCGACCGTGCGGGTCAGCATGTCCGAAAGGCTCGCGACCAGCCAATTCAAGTCGACTTGCTGTGGGGTCAAGACCTGTTGGCGGGAGAACGCGAGCAGGCGCTGCGTCAGCGAAGCGGCCCGCCTCGCGCCTTGGAACGCCGCAGCGACAGGAGGGCTGATTGTGGCTGCGTCTCCCGACTGGACACGACCAAGACGCTGCTCGACCGAATCGAGATTGTCGATCACGACGGTCATCATATTGTCGAAGTCGTGAGCAATGCCGCCGCCCGGGACGGCCGACCAACTCCATCTTCTGGGTCTGGAGCAGCATCGCTTGCGTTTCCTAGCGCATGCGCGTCTCCTCCGCCAGAGCCTCCGAATGCTCGCGCAGATCGTGGATGTAGGCGCCGTTCATGGTGAGCGAGGCGATCGCGGCCAGCGCAACGGTCACCAGGCTCGCGATGACGAGCGCGAGCATCAGGCTTCGCGCTCGCGCTCGCGCTCCCGCTCCCGCGGCGAGTTGCTTGCCGAGAAGGTCGTTTTCCGCTTGATAGAAGTCGTCGAATGCGGCGCGAAAATCGTCCGTGACCTGCAAGCCGCGTCCGGATTTGACGGCGTCGACGGCGCCGACTGTGTCGCCTTTCCGGGCGAGCTCGACCGGCCGTGCGCTCTCCGCCATCACTTCCCTGATCGCCATGCGCATACGCTCGAGACTGCGGATCTAGCGCCGGAGTGTCGGCGATGAGCGATCGCAACTCGTCGAGCGAGGGAGGAATGCGGGTGAGCGCCGATTGATACGGCTTGAGAAACGCCTCGAGAGAGTCTAGACCGTATGTTCGCGGTCTGAAGCATCTGGCGGCCCGTCCCGCGGCATGTCCCATTCGAGGATTGCGTCGGATAGGCCGGCGCAGAGCCTCAGACATGGGGGACGGAGCTGATGCACGATACCATCTTCGTGGGAGTGGATGTCCACGCAGCGACGATTTCGGTCGCGGTTGCTTATGGGAACGCGGCGGGGAGGTGCGCCATCTCGGCAATTTTCTGAACCGCGCCGATCAGATCGGCAAGCTTGTCGAGCGCCTCAGCAAGACTGGCGTTCAGCGACTGCGGTTCTGCTACGAAGCCGGCCCGTGCGGTTATGGGTTGCATCGGCAGATTACAGATCTTGGCCGTGAATGCGCGGTCGTGGCGCCCTCGCTGATTCCGATGAAAGCCGGCGATCGCATCAAGACGGATCGGCGAGACGCGGTGATGCTGGCGAAGCTGCACAGAGCAGGTGAGCTGACCGCTGTTTGGGTTCCTGATGCAGCCCATGAGGCGATGGGGGATCTGATCCGAGCACGCGCCACAGCGGTCAGGGTGCTGGGCAAGGCGCGCCAACACCTGCAGGGATTGCTGTTGAGGCATGGCCGCCTCTACGCCGGAAAGAAGGGCTGGACACTCCCCTATCGCCGCTGGCTGACCACGCTTCGCTTCGATCACCCTGCCCAGCAAGTTTGTGCTGCAGGACTATATCCACTCCGTGCACGACGCCGAAGAGCGGATCGCCCGCTTGACGAAGCAGATCGAAGATCTGGTTGCAACTTGGTCCATGGCGCCCGTCGTTGAGGCGTTCCAGGCAATGCGTGGCGTGGCCTTCGTGGCGGCTGTCACCGTCACCGCGGAAGTGGGCGACTTCGCGCGCTTCGACAATCCGCGCCGGGCGATGGCCTACCTTGGTCTGACGCCATCCGAGCATTCGAGCGGAACCGCGACACGCCGCGGCGGCATCACCAAGGCGGGTAACGCGCTTGCACGGCGTGTCCTGATCGAAGGGGCCTGGACCTATCGAATGCAGGCCCGCGTTAGCCGCAAGCTACACGACCGGCTCGAGGGACTTCCGCAGTTCGTCCGCGACATCGCCTGGAAGGCGCAGGTCCGGCTCTGCGCCCGATATCGTCGGCTCGCAGCGACAGGCAAGCCTAAGGTCGTTGTGACGACCGCAATCGCGCGGGAGATGGTTGGATTTCTTTGGGCGATTGCACGCCAGACGCAGATCGGTTCTGCCGCCTGAACTTGCGTCGGTAAACAGATCGGTGTCCACTGTTGGGGGCAGGGCGCGGTGGAGAATCCTCGTGCCTGTTATGAGCCGGCTCATGCCGACGCTCGCCTTCTAGACAGAGGCAGCTCCGAGACGAAACCACGGTCATGTGGTAGCCAACCCGCGCATGAGAGCTTGCTCAACCGTCGTCTTACAGCTCTGCCCCCTGCCGTGGACGCCGTTCAGAAGCCCAGCGCCTGGGCTGAACCAGAACGCTGACGCTTGATTAAAATCCTTGACGGCGAACATGAGAGCAGGCTGTTGAAAAAGGCATCCGGCAGGTTGCGGGTGTTTGTTGTTCTCGCATGATTTCATGAGGTTTGTGATCTAGGCCACGTCTTGATGGAGAACCGCAACGGGCTGGTGGCGGCGGCCGAGGCGACGCTGGCGACCGGGACGGCCGAACGCGAGGCGGCGGCGCGCATGAGCCAGCGTTTGCCCAAGGGAGCGACGCTCGGCGCGGACGAGGGCTATGACGCCGAGGCCTTCGTCGAGGGAAGGCGCGCGGGATCGAGCCGCATATCGCGATCAACGGGACGGTGAGCAAGCATGGGCCAGGCGCGCAAGACCGCGGTTCCGAGCGAGGTCGCCGCGAGTGTGCGCTATGCGATCAGTCAGCGGCTGTGCAAGCGCATCGAGGAAGGCTTCGGCTGGACGAAGACGGTCGGCGGTCTCACGCAGGTGAAGGTGCGCGGCCTCGCCAAGGTCCGCGCCGCTTTCGTCTTCTGCATGGCCGCCTACAACATCGTCCGCCTGCCCAAGCTTATGGCCCCGACAAGCGAAGTGCGTCCCGGCGGCCTGAAAGGCGAGGGAACAATGACCCGGTCGCCGGCCAAAACCTCAAAATGAGCCCCATCCAGCCACAAAATCGCGCCTTTCGGCAGCCTGCTAGGCAGGGACCGCCTTGGGCCGCGGCCCCCCTGTCGCCCAATCGAGAAGTTCGACCGTGTGGACGACGGGTGCCTTTGTTCCGCTGGCGATCTGTGTGAGGCACCCGATATTGCCCGCAGCGATGAGATCGGCCGAGGTCGCGCCGATATTCGCGACCTTACGGTCCCGCAGCCTACGGGCGATTTGCGGCTGGAGCAGGTTGTAGGTGCCGGCCGAGCCGCAGCACAGGTGTCCCTCCGGCGGGTTAAGCACAACAAATCCCGCTTCATTCAACAGCCGCTTTGGCTGCTCGTGGATTTGCTGCCCGTGCTGCAGCGAGCAGGCGCTATGGTAGGCGACGCGCTGCCCCGTCGAGTTGATGGGAGCCTGAAGTCCGATCTCGCTCATGAGTTCCGTGACGTCCCGCGTCAGCGAGGAGAGGATCCGAGCAGGCTCCGCGAGTTCGGGATCGCTCCTGAACATGAAGCCGTAGTCCTTGACCGTCGTCCCGCATCCGGATGCGTTGATGACGATCGCATCGAGTCCCCCATTGGCGATCTCTTTTGTCCAGGCCAGGACGTTGGCGCGGGCATAGTCATGCGCGTCTTGTCCCAGATGGTGGCTGAGCGCGCCACAGCATCCCGCGCCCTGTGCGACGACAACCTCGCAGCCATGGCGGGTCAGGAGTCGGATCGTGGCCTCGTTGATCTCGGGCGCGAGAACCTGTTGCGCGCAGCCGCTGAGCAGCGCGACCCGCCGCAGGCGCTGTCCCTCGCTCTTGAACACCTGCGGCCGGTCGACCGGCGAAGCAGACGGCAGCCTCGCGGGGACGAGCGCGAGCGCAGCCTTCAGCCGCTCCGGCAGGAGCCCCGCGAACGGCGCGCCCAATCGGCCAGCCCAGATCGCCACGCGAAACAGCTTCGGATTTGGCAGCACAATCCCGAAGGCACGCCGCAACAGCTGGTCGAACCACGGCCGCTTGAACGTCTTCTCGATATGGCGCCGACCGTGGTCGACAAGGTGCATGTAATTCACGCCCGACGGGCAGGTCGTCATGCAGGAGAGGCACGAGAGGCACCGGTCTATGTGCTTGACGACCTCGGGCGTGGCCGGAGAATTGTTCTCCAGCATATCCTTGATGAGGTAGATGCGCCCCCTTGGGCTGTCGAGCTCGTCGCCGAGCAGCACATAGGTCGGACAGGTCGCGGTGCAGAAGCCGCAATGCACGCAGGCGCGCAAGATCTTTTCGGAGACGTTGGTGTCTGGGTCGGCGAGTTGGGCGGCGGTGAAGTTTGTCTGCATCAGAGACCCTCCTGCATGCGTCCGGGATTGAGGACGCCGCGAGGGTCAAACCCCTTCTTCACCCGCGCCGTGAGTTCAGCCAGCCCACCGCTCAAAGGCTCGAACACCGGCACGGAGGCCCGAATGGCTTCCGACGCCGCGGCCAGAGTGGCGTGTCCGACCGCCGATTTGACCGCTGGACGAACGATGCTCGCGCCAGCGTCCGGCCCCGCCTCTTCGGGATCAAGGCTCAGCCAGATCAGTCCGCCGCCCCAGTCGAAATAAAATTCCGCCGATTGCATCAGAGACACAATCGAATGGGCGACGGACGGGGCATGGCTTGGCGTCGGACAGAGGCGCCAAACGATGCGCGGTCCTTCGGCAAGCAACGGCCGCACGGCGCCGACCTCGGCCCAGAAGGCCTCAGTCTCCGCATCGTTGAGACGCGCGCCGCGCCCGACCAAAGCTTCGAGCGCGTCGGCGCGATAGGCGACCGACGGCCGCGGGCCCTCGAGCCGCATCGCGGTCGCAGCGCCAAGCCCCGCCGCCACAGCGCCCACCTTCGAACGGCGCGCCGCGTGGCCGGGCAAATGCGCGGCGCCGGAAACCTCGAGGGGCGAATTGAGCGCATCCGCCAAGACGGTGATCGCGACATCGTCGACGAGACCATGCAGCACGATGGTGCACGCGGTCTCAGGCTTCGGCATGACTTTGACAGTCACCTCGGTCAGCGCCGACAACGTCCCGTAGGCGCCCGCTTGCAGCTTGCACATGTCATAGCCGGTGACATTCTTGACGACCTTGCCGCCGGCCTTCCAGATTTCGCCGAAGCCATTCACGGCGGTGAGCCCGAGGACGTAATCCCGGGCCGAGCCGGAGCGCACGCGTCGGGAGCCGGCCAAGTTGCAGGCGATCACACCGCCCAGGGTTTGCTCGCCCTCGGCGTCAAGGAGGGCGCGCCAGTCGGGCGGCTCGAAAGCCAACATCTGACGTTTTTTCGCCAATTCAACATTGATCGAGGCGAGCGACACCCCGGACGCGCGGTTAAGACAAGTTCGGCCGCCTCATATTCAACAATTCCGGCGAGCCGCGAAACGTCGAGAACGTGATCGGTTTTCATCGGCCGTCCGAGCGCGCGCTTGGTGCCGCCCGCAACAATTTCGAGCAAATCGCCCTCCGCAACGACCCAGGAGACCATTTCCGCTATTTGCTTAGCGTCTGACGGTTCAAGCACCGACACGTGCTCGCCTCAAAAACGCGGCAGGTCGGGGAAGGCGAGCTTGCCCGCATGCACATGCATGCGGCCGAGTTCGGCGCAACGACAAAGCTGCGGAAACACCTTGCCCGGATTGAGAAGGCCGTCGGCGTCGAAAGCGCATTTCAACCGCTGCTGCTGGTTAAGGTCGATCTCATTGAACATCGTGTCCATGAGATCGCGCTTCTCGACGCCGACGCCATGCTCGCCCGTAAGCACGCCGCCGACCCGCACGCAAAGCCTGAGGATCTCCGCGCCAAACTCTTCCGCCCAGTCGAGTTCGCCCGGCTTGTTCGCGTCGTAGAGAATGAGCGGATGAAGATTGCCGTCGCCCGCGTGAAAGACGTTGGCGACGCGAAGCCCGAACCGTTCCTGCATCTGTCTCATCTGCTGAAGGACGCGGCCGATCTCTCTGCGCGGGATCGTCCCATCCATGCAATAATAGTCGGGCGATATTCGGCCAACGGCTGGAAAAGCGGCCTTGCGGCCGGCCCAGAAGAGCAAGCGTTCCGCTTCGGACTGGCTCGTCCGACAGCTCGTCGCCCCGTTGCGCTCGGCGATGGCCTCGACCTCGGCGATCAGGTGATCGACTTCCGCCTCGCAGCCGTCGAGCTCGACGATCAGCAAGGCCTCGCAGTCGAGCGGGTAGCCGGCGTGGACGAAGTCTTCCGCCGCCGCCACCGCCGGCCGATCCATCATTTCCATTCCGCCGGGAATGATTCCCCCCCCAATCACCGCGGCGACGCAGTCGCCGGCGCCCTCGACGGTGGAGAAGCCGATCAGCAGGGCGCGCGCCCCCGGAGGCTTTGGCAAAATGCGGACGGTGACTTCGGTGACGATTCCGAGCATGCCCTCGGAGCCAACCATGACGCCCAGCAAATCGTAGCCCGACGAATCGAAATGCTTGCCGCCGAGCCGAATGACCTCGCCCTCAATCGTCACCATCTCGACGCCCATGACATTATTGGTCGTGAGCCCGTATTTCAGGCAGTGCACGCCGCCCGAATTCTCGGCGACATTGCCGCCGATCGTGCAGGCGATCTGGCTCGACGGATCAGGGGCGTAATAGAGCCCCTGCCCTTGCACAGCGTGAGTAATGCCGAGATTGGTCACGCCCGGCTGCGTGACGACACAGCGATTGTCGACATCGATCTCGAGGATCTTGTTGAACTTGCCCATGCCGAGGAGAACGCCGTCGGCGAGCGGCAAGGCGCCGCCGGAAAGCGACGTTCCGGCGCCGCGCGGGACCACCTTGATCTTGTTCGCAACGCAATAGCGCATGACTTCGACGACCTGCGCCGTCGTCTCGGGAAGCACAGCAACCATCGGCGGCTGCCGATAGGCAGTGAGCCCGTCGCTCTCGAAGGCGCGCAATTCCTTCTCATGGTCGATGACGCCCTCGCCGGGGACGATGCGCCGCAGCGCTTGGACGATCTCGGCGCGACGGCCAAGGACGGCGCGATCGGGTTCAGGCATGGCGATCATGGCGCGCCTCCAAGGGCAAAGAGCATCACAGGAACAGATACTGTCGCGCGGCAGGTAAGCAAGGGCTCATTCAGCATTGATGAGCACGGCGCGGAAGTCGTTGACATTGGTCAGGGTCGGCCCGGTGACGACCTGATCGCCGAGCGCGTTGAAGAATCCATGGGCGTCGTTGTCGGCCAGCAACATCCTGGCGTTGAGGCCGAGACCCCTCGCTCGCTCGAGGCTGTCGGGGGTCACGATCGCGCCAGCGACCTCCTCGGCCCCATCCGTGCCGTCGGTGTCGCCGGCGATGGCGAAGATTCGAGGCCGCCCATCGAGTTCGACCGCCAGCGACAGGAGGAACTCCACGTTCCTCCCTCCCCTGCCCGCTCCCCTAACCGTCACCGTGGTCTCTCCGCCGGAGATGAGGACGCATGGAGACGGTGCGGGCTGGCCGTGGACTGCGACCTGGCGCGCGATTCCGGCCATCACTTTCCCCACCTCGCTGGCCTCGCCCTCGAGCGCGTCGCCGAGGATGAGCGGACGATAGCCGGCTTGGGCCGCGATCTCGGCCGCCGCCTCGAGCGAGGCCTGCGGCGCCGCGATGAGGCGCGTCTCGCTGCGTGCGAAGGCCGGGTCGCCAGGCTTTGGGGTCTCGGACTTCATGTCGTCTAGACCGGCCTGCACCGATGGGGGCGGGACGATGCCGTAACGCTGCAGCACCGCCTTGGCGTCGGCAAGCGTCGTCGCATCAGGCGTCGTCGGACCGGAGGCGATCACCGACGGATCGTCGCCCGGGACGTCGGAAATGATGAGAGACACGATCCGGGCCGGAGCGGCGGCGACCGCCAGCCTGCCGCCCTTGATCGCGGACAAATGCTTGCGGACGCAGTTGATCTCATGGATGTTGGCGCCGCTCTTGAGCAGCGCCTTGTTCAGAGCCTGTTTGTCGTTCAGCGTGATCCCCGCCGCCGGCAAGGAAAGCAAAGCCGATCCGCCGCCCGATATCAGGCAAAGCGCAAGGTCGTCCGGACCGAGGCCCTTGATGAGATCGATGATCCTGCGGGCTGCATCCTGCCCCGCGGCATCCGGAATGGGATGGGCCGCCTCGACGACCTCGATCCGCTTCAACGGACCCACCCCGTGCCCATAGCGGGTGACGACGAGGCCGGTGAGAGGCTTGTCATCCGGCCAATGGGCTTCGACCGCGCGGGCCATCGAGGCGGCGGCCTTGCCGGCCCCCACGACGACTGTGCGTCCTGGGGGCGGCTCGGGGAGATTTGCGGGCACAGCCTTGTCGGGCGACGCTGCAGATATCGCCGCATCGAACATGTCCCGCAACAAATGCCGCTCTTTCATGTGACTGGCGCCTCAGGCCGGCCCCTTCACCTGGCCAATTTCGTGATGGGCGAGTCCCTCGAGCACGCGCGCCATACCCGAATGGTCCCACGCCGCGCCGCCTGCGGCGACGGCGCCATTGAACAACTCCTGGCAGGTCGCAGTGTTCGGCAGGCTGACACCGAGAGCGCGCGCTCCCTGCAGCGCGAGGTTGAGGTCCTTCTGATGCAGCGCGATGCGAAAGCCCGGCTCAAAATTTCGTTTGATCATGCGTTCGCCGTGGACCTCGAGGATGCGGGACGCCGCAAATCCGCCCATCAGCGCCTGACGTACACGAGCCGGATCGGCGCCGGCCTTGGAAGCGAAAACAAGCGCCTCGCCGACGGCCTCGATGGTCAAGGCCACGATGATCTGGTTCGCGACCTTTGTTGTCTGCCCGTCGCCATTGCCGCCGACAAGCGTAATGTTCTTGCCCATGAGTGCGAAGATCGTCTTGACCTTTTCGAACGCGTCCTCGGGGCCTCCGACCATAATCGTGAGAACTCGCCGCCTTCGCGCCTACCTCGCCGCCGGAAACGGGCGCATCGAGATATTCGCAACCGAGATCATTGACCTTCTTGGCGAAGTCCTTGGTGGCGATCGGCGAGATCGAGCTCATGTCGACGACGATCTTGCCCGTCGACAGCCCCTCCGCGACGCCTCCGGCGCCGAAGAGAACCGTCTCGACGTCCGGCGTGTCGGGGACCATGGTGATGATCACGTCCGCCTTCTGGCCGACTTCCTTCCCATTGCCGCATGCGACTGCGCCCTTGTCGATCAACTCCTTCGGCGGAGCGCGACGGGTGTGAACGAAGAGTTTATGACCGCCTTCCACAAGGTGGCCCGCCATCGGTCGCCCCATGATGCCCAGTCCGATGAAACCGATCTTTGCCATTCTTAACGTCTCCAGCGTGGGTGAAATCACGGGTTCGGCAATGACGTCTACCACGCGCAGGTCATGAACGGCGACCTCATCAAGAGCCCCAATTGGCCATGTCCACTAGAGTATGATTAGACTGCGCCGCGCCGCGAGCCGGCGTGTTGGCCCTCGGCCCAATTTCCGAATCGCAACGCACTACAGGAGATGAGATGGAGGCCGCCCAGTCCAACGCCCTGGTGTTCTTCGGCGCATCCGGTGATCTTGCCTTCAAGCAGATCTTCCCAGCCCTTCTGGGCCTCGTCGGCGACGAGGGCGTCAGCGTGCCGATTGTCGGCGTGGCCAAGGCGGGCTGGACGGTCGAACAGCTCAAGGGCCGAGCCACGGACAGCATCAAAGAGCACGGCGGCGGTGATGCTGCGAAGCTTGATAAACTGTTGGGGCTCCTGCGATATGTCGACGGGGACTACAACGACCCGCAGACTTTCGCACAATTGAAGCAAGCGCTCGGCGGCGCCAAGCGGCCGCTGCACTATCTCGCGATTCCCCCGAGCCTCTTTGGCGTTGTCGTTTCTGCGCTCGCGAAGAGCGGTCTCAACGTTGATGCGCGCCTTGTCGTCGAGAAGCCATTCGGCCGAGATCGCGAATCCGCGCAGGCGCTTAACCGCACATTGCGCGAGCACTTTCCTGAAGAGTCGATTTATCGCATCGACCATTATCTGGGAAAGGAGCCGGTCCAGAACATCCTCTACACGCGATTCGCCAATACGATGTTCGAGCCGCTGTGGAACCGCCACTATGTTCGCTGCATCCAGATCACCATGGCGGAAGCTTTCGACGTTCAGGATCGCGGGAGCTTCTACGACGCCGTCGGCGCCCTGCGCGATGTCGTCCAGAACCACATGCTGCAAGTCCTCTCCAATGTGATGATGGACGCGCCGACCGGCGAAGAACATGAGGCGCAACGGGACCAAAAAGCCGCACTGCTTAAGGCCGTTCGCCCGCTCGACGCCGCGAGCGTGGTGCGCGGGCAATATCGCGGCTATCGCTCGGTCAAGGGCGTTCGTCCAGATTCAACGACCGAAACCTACGTGGCGCTGAAATTGTTTGTCGACAGCTGGCGCTGGGCGGGGGTTCCCATCTATATCCGCGCCGGCAAATGCCTGCCCTTGACGGCCGCAGAGGTCACAATCGAGTTCAAACCGCCGCCCCGATCCACGTTCGGCGAGACGACGAACCCATCAGCAGACTATCTGCGCGCGCGGTTAAGCCCGGATGTTAGCGTCGCCTTGGGATTGCGGATGAAACATCCCGGAGAGCGCATGACGGGGGATGATGTCGAACTCTCCCTGATGCAACGCGCCGGGTCGGACATGCCGCCCTACCAGCGCCTGCTCGGCGACGCCATGCGCGGCAATAACGAGCTCTTCGGCCGGGAGGACGTCGTCGACGCGCAATGGCGCATCGTGGAGCCGATCCTCAAAGACCCCCCGGCGGTACAGGAATATGCGCCTGGAACTTGGGGGCCTGAGGCCGCGAAAGCGCTCATCGGCGCGGACGGCCCTTGGCGGAATCCCGCGACGCCCAAACCCGGAAACCCATAATCCGAGCTGAAAGCTCGACGTCGGGCGCTTTGGTCATCGCTCGACGCGCTGCAATGCCTCCGGCTTGAGGTCGGCGCGGGTCGGATATCCGTCGACCGCCATGAGGAGATCGGCTTCGGCGAGCAGAGACCGCAGCACGTGGACGATTCCGTCGGTCCCGCCCAACGCTAGCCCATAGGCGTAAGGGCGGCCAACGCCGACGGCCGCCGCGCCCGTCGCGAGAGCCTTGACGACGTGGGTCCCAGAGCGGATTCCGGAATCGAACATGACCGGAACGCTTCCGGCCGCCTTGACCACCGCGGGCAGCATGTCGAGCGCGGGAATGCCGCCGTCGGCCTGGCGGCCGCCATGATTGGAGCAATAGATGCCGTCGACGCCACCATCGATGGCGCGCCGCGCGTCGTCGGGATGGCAGATTCCCTTGACGATCAGCGGCAGCGTGGTCAGCGACCGCAACCAGGGCAGATCGTCCCAAGTCAGCGGATTGCCGAAGATCGCCGCCCACGTCGCAATGTCGGCGCGCGGGTCTTTCCCCGGCGGCCCGCCTATCAATTTCGCGAAGCGCGGGTCGGAAAAATAATTGGCCAGGCAATGGCCTCGTAGCTGCGGGAAGTTAGAGGTGGCCAAATCACGCGGCCGCCAGCCGGTCACCCAGGTGTCGAGCGTCACCACGATCGCCTTGAAGCCGGCTC
This sequence comes from uncultured Alphaproteobacteria bacterium, assembly GCA_963730555.1. Taxonomy (GTDB): domain Bacteria; phylum Pseudomonadota; class Alphaproteobacteria; order Rhizobiales; family Beijerinckiaceae; genus Roseiarcus. The sequence continues at coordinate 199,161 of CAVSSS010000013.1, forward strand.
GCTCAGCGCGCGCCACAAGGCTCGCTGCCAGCTCGCGATCGGTTGGCGTGTAGAGCTGGAAGAACCCCGGCGTCGTCCCGAACTCGGCAGCGACCGCCTCGAGCGGATCGACCGAGAGTGTCGAAGCGACCATGGGCACGCCGGTCACCGCGGCGGCGCGGGCCGTCGCCAGATCGCCATGCCCGTCCTGGCCGCAGAGCCCGATCACGCCGATCGGGCTCATGAACAAAGGCGACGGCAGCCTCATGCCGAAGAGCTCGATCGACGGGTCGCGCTGCTTGGCGCCAACGAACATCCGAGGCATGAGGCCCCATTTGTCGAACGCGGCGACATTGGCCTCCTGCGTGCGCTCGTTGCCGCAGCCGCCGGCGACATACGAGACGAGACTTGCCGGCATCGCCGCGTGCGCCTTGGCCTCCAGCTCGTCAAAGCGCATTGGGAACGACGGCAAGCGGCCGATCAATCCGGCAAGGTAGATCTCATTCTGATAGGCGCCGAAATCGGGCATCAGCCGAAATCCTTGTTCAAGGCGAGCCGCGAGCGGTTTCGCCTCGCGCGTCCACTTGCGCCGGCTGCTTCCCGCTCAGCCCAAGTTCGACCTCGCGCGCCCGATTGCCCCGGCGCATGATCTCGGCAAGCTCGGGGCGCTTCTCAAGTTGTCTTGCGTAGATCCCGGCGATCGCTGCGACGAGCCGGCCGCGGCGGTCGAGAAGCTCGTCGGCGAACTCGATCATTCGAGAGTTGGGCCACGCCTGCGGCCTGGTCTCCAACAGTCGGTCGGCAAGTCCATCCTCCTTTTCGTCAGGGTGAGCCTGCGCCAGGATCATCAGCGTGGCCGCCGTCGAGCGCGAGATTCCTGCATGGCAATGAATGAGCAGACCGCCTGCGTCAGCCGCGTCGCGGCCGAAAGTCAAAATCGCTTCGACGTCTCCTTTCTGCGGCAACAGAACGTCAGGATCCGGCTCGATCGCGTCGTGAAAGCGCAGCGTCGCGCGAAAGTGTGGATCGAACGCCTGGAACGCCGCCGGATCCGGCCATTCAGGGTCAAGAATCGATAAGATGTGAGTAACCCCCCGGTCCTGGTGGCCGATGAGTTCGTCAAGTCCGCAAATGGCGAAGTCTGGGAAGGATGAGGGCTTCATGGGGGACGCCTTAACATGAAAGTGTGACCGGCGCCTCTCAGCGCTGGCGAAGGGGGCAGGACTTCAACGCGCGGCGTAACAACCGTTGTGCGGTCTGCCTCGCGGCGCCATGATCATCAAACATTGACCTCAAGCGCATGAGCCGAGGCAGACTGAAGGGAGGAATGATGAAACGCGCAATTCCGCTTGGCGCGCTCGCGATTCTTCTCGCGGAACCCGCGATCGCGAAAGACACCCAATTCTGGAACCTGACGGCGTCAACGGTGAAGTCGCTCGAGCTCGCGCCCGCCGGCACGTCAGCCTTCGGCCCCAACCAAACCAAGAACGATCCTGACGGCGCGGTCGATCATGACGAGCGGCTTAAGATCAAGGGCGCGGCGACTGGCGCGTTCGACGCGCGGCTCCAACTCGCCGATGGACGCCAATGCACGGTAAAGGGAGTGCGAATTGAGGCGGGAAAGGTGTTCGCCATCGAGGAAAAGGATCTCACGGCCTGCTCGCGGTAAACCCCTTGCCCACCCACCAAGAGAGGAAGCCGGGGCGCGCTCGGCACGCCCGCGCACAAGTGGGCGCGCCGCAATCATTGCGACGGTTTGAGTGGTTTTTTTTTGTCACTCCTCGCTTGCAGCTTTTGCGGTTTTCAGCGGCTCTAACGTCACAGCCGCCTCAGGTCTCCCTCGCCACCCGACCGACAGCCGACGCCACAACAGCTCAATCTAAATTTCAGAAAAAGTAAATACGTATCCAGATCTTCTACTACGCAGGATACGGGCGAGGCCCCTATAGCGACTCGATCAACCGCCGCGAGCTTCGCGCAGGCCGCGCAACAAAGTTTCGCCGCCGCCGCGAAATTAGTCTCGCAATCGGCACCGCAAGCGGGCAATCGTCCCGCCGGAACATCTCAAGGTCCGCCAAGGTGCGATTCTCATTCATCAACGTCGCGTTGCAGGCGCTTAAGCACAATTCCGGCTGGCCGGAGCAATGGCGCAACCCTGAGCCGAAGGGATCTTATGACGCCGTCATCATAGGCGCGGGCGGGCACGGCCTCGCGACGGCTTATTACCTCGCCAAGGAGCATGGCCTCAGCAATATCGCGGTGCTAGAGAAGGGTTGGCTCGGCGGCGGCAACACCGGGCGCAACACGACGATCATCCGCTCGAACTACCTCTGGGAGGAATCGGCGGCGCTATACGAGCACGCGGTGAAGCTATGGGAGGGCTTGTCTCAGGAGCTGAACTACAACGTCATGTATTCGCCGCGCGGCGTTATGATGCTGGCGCACAACACGCATGACGTTCAGGTGGGAAAACGCCACGTCCACGCCAATCGCCTGGCGGGCGTCGACAATGAATGGCTGACGCCGGAAGAGGCCAAAGCCTTCTGCCCGATCCTCAATATCGCCCGCGACGTGCGCTATCCGATCGTTGGGGCGGCGCTGCAGCGGCGCGGCGGCGTGGCGCGGCACGACGCGGTCGCCTGGGGCTATGCGCGCGCAGGGTCGGCGCGCGGCGTCGACATCATCCAGAATTGCGAGGCGACGGCGATCCGCCGCGACGCTTCCGGCGCGGTCTCTGGCGTCGAGACGACGCGCGGCGCGATCGCGACCAAAAAGATCGGCGTCGTGGCCGCGGGCCACACGTCGGTGGTGATGGCGATGGCCGGGGTTCGCATGCCGCTCGAGAGCTATCCCTTGCAGGCTTTGGTGTCCGAGCCGGTCAAGCTGATGATGCCATGCGTCGTAATGTCGAACACCATCCACGCCTATATGTCGCAGTCGGACAAGGGCGAACTCGTCATCGGCGCCGGCACCGACGCCTACATGTCCTATTCGCAGACCGGCGGCCTGCACATCGCCAATCATACGCTGGAAGCGATCTGCGAGCTCTTCCCGACCGTGCGCCGCATGCGCATGCTGCGCAACTGGGGCGGCATCGTCGACGTGACGCCGGACCGCTCGCCGATCATGGGGAAGACGCCGGTTCCGGGGCTGTTCGTCAATTGCGGCTGGGGCACCGGCGGCTTCAAGGCGACTCCGGGCTCGGGCCACGTCTTCGCGCACACGATCGCCCGAGGCGAGCCGCATCGGCTGGCAGCGCCCTTCGCCCTGGACCGTTTTCGCTCGGGCCGGCTCATCGACGAAGCCGCCGCCGCGGCAGTCGCGCATTGAGCCCATCATGCTGCTGATCGATTGCCCCTATTGCCGTATGGCGCGCCCGGAGATCGAGTTCGTCTATGGCGGCGAAGCGCATATCGCTCGGACCCCCGATCCGAGCGCGCTCAGCGACGAGGAATGGGCGAACTTCCTATATTTCCGCTCGAACCCGAAGGGCGTGCTCGCGGAGCGCTGGCGCCACGCGTTCGGCTGCGGGCGCTTCTTCAATTGCCTGCGCGACACCTTGAGCGACAAGATCATCGCGGTTTACAAGGCGGGCGAGCCACGGCCCTATGTCGCAGGCGAACGCGCTGAGCCAAACGAATGAGCCAGCGGTTCCGTCTTTCCAGCGGCGGTTCGATCGACCGTTCGCGCCCTTTCGTCTTCACCTTCGACGGCCTCGACCATCAAGGCTATGCAGGCGACACGCTCGCTTCCGCGCTCATCGCCAACGGTCTGCATCTCACCGGACGCTCGTTCAAATATCACCGGCCCCGCGGAATTTTGTCCGCCGGCGCCGAGGAGCCTAATGCACTGGTCACCGTCAAGCGCGGGCCGGGCCGATTGACACCCAACCTGCGCGCGACCCAGATCGAGCTTTATGATGGCCTCAATGCTTCGAGCCAGAATCGCTGGCCATCGCTCAAATTCGACCTCGGCGCCGTCAACGATCTGTTGTCGCCGCTGTTCGGCGCTGGCTTCTACTACAAGGCATTCATGGGGCCGAACCTCATCGGCAAGAACTGGGCCTGGACCCGCATCTATGAGCCCATGATCCGACGCGCCGCGGGCCTTGGCATGCCCCCGCGCGAGCCCGATCCTGACCGCTATCAGCGCACCTTCGACCATTGCGACTTGCTTATCGTTGGCGGAGGCCCAGCAGGCCTCGCGGCGGCGCTCGCCGCAAGCCAAAGCGGCGCGCGAGTCGTTCTGTGCGACGAAAATCCTGCGCTGGGTGGCTCGCTCCTCCTCCAGGCGGAGGCGGAGATCGGCGGCGGGAGCGCGCGGCAATGGCTCGACGATACGCTTGCCGCGTTGCGTTCGGCGCAAAACGTGCGGTTGATGACGCGCACGCAGGCGTTCGGCTATTACGCGCAGAATTTCGTCGGGCTCAACGAGCGCATCGCCGAGGCCGACCTCATCGCCGATCCCGACTTGCCGCGCGAACGCCTATGGCAGATGCGTGCGCGCGAGGTGGTGCTGGCGACCGGCGCGATCGAACGCCCGCTCGTCTTTCCGGATAACGACCGCCCCGCCGTGATGCTGGCCAATTCGGCGCGGCGCTATGGCCTCCAATATGGCGCCAAGGTCGGCGAGCGCGTCGTCGTCGCGACGATCCATGATAGCGCCTATCGCGCCGCGCTCGACTTGAAGAAAGCGGGCGTCAACGTAGCGCTGATCGTCGACCTGCGCCCCGACACCAAGGGAGCGCTTGCGGACGCCGCGCGGGCCGCGGGCGTCGAGATCATTGCCGGCGCTGCGATCCTGGGCACCGAAGGCCGCCTGAGCGTCAAAGCGGTTCGCATCCGGCATATGGGCAAGGATCGGACTGTCGCCTGCGATGCGCTCATCATGTCGGGCGGATGGACGCCCTCGGTGCATCTCTTCTCGCAATCGCGCGGCAAGCTTGTCTTCGACGAGGCGTTGCAGCTCTTCAAGCCTGGATCGTCGGTTCAACGCGAGCGGTCGGCCGGCGCCTGCAATGCGGCGTTCGATCTTGCTGCTGCGCTCGCCGAAGGCGATGCGGCCGGACGGGACGCGGCTACGGCCGCCGGCTTCATCGCTCCGGACATGCGAATCTACGTCGTGTCCGATCCCCTTCCCGCTTTGAGCGCCGGGCCCGTCGCCCCGCCGCCTGTCGGCGCGGACCGCCGCGTGAAAGCCTTCGTCGATTTCCAGAACGATGTTTGCGCCAAGGATGTGAGCCTGGCGGTCCAGGAGGGCATGCGCTCGATCGAGCACATCAAGCGCTACACCACCACCGGCATGGCGACCGATCAGGGCAAGCTTTCCAACATGAACGCGCTTGGCCTCGCCGCCGCCGAGCTCAAGAAGCCGATTCCCGTGGTTGGTCTCACCACCTTCCGGCCGCCCTATACGCCTGTCAGCTTCGGCGCGTTCGCCGGTCCCGCGCGGGGTGAAGCGTTCGATCCCATCCGCCGCACGCCCATTCATGAATGGGCGGCCGAAAACGCCGCCGCGTTCGAGGATGTGGGCCAATGGAAGCGCGCCTGGTATTTTCCGCGAGCTCGCGAATCCATGCACGACGCCGTCGCGCGCGAGTGCCGCACGACTCGCGTAAGCGTCGGGCTCTTCGACGCCACCACGCTCGGCAAGATCGAAGTCGTCGGCCCCGATGCGGCGACGTTTCTCGAACGCATGTACGTGAACAGCCTCCAGAAGCTGGAGGTTGGGCGCTGCCGCTACGGCCTCATGCTGAGCGAAGCCGGTTTCCTGATGGACGACGGCGTGATCGCGCGCTTGAAGCCCGACTGCTTCCACGTGACGACGACGACTAGCGGGAGCCCACGCGTGCTCGCGCATATGGAGGACTATCTCCAGACCGAGTTCACCGATCTCAGGGTTTGGCTGACCCCCACCACCGAACAGTGGGCGACGATCGCGGTGCAGGGACCGCGCGCGCGGGAGACAATCGCCCCGCTTCTTGTAGGCGTGGATCTCTCGAACGACGCCATGCCGCATATGACCGTGCGCGAGACGCGGATCTCAGGCGTTCCTGCGCGGCTCATGCGGGTGAGCTTCACTGGCGAGCTTGGCTACGAGATCAACGTTCCCTCGCATTTCGGCCGCGCCTTCTGGGAGGCCGCGTGGCGCGAGGTCCAGAAGCACGGCGGCTGCGTTTACGGAACGGAGGCCATGCATGTGATGCGGGCCGAAAAGGGCTATGTCATCGTGGGGCAAGAGACCGACGGCACGGTGACGCTGGCCGACCTTGGCCTCGACCGGGCGATCGGCAAGACAAAGAAGGATTTCGTCGGCAAGCGATCGCTCGCGCGCCCCGGTATGCTGCCCGACAATCGCAAGCAGCTCGTTGGGCTCCTGACAGACAATCCCACAATCGCGCTCGAAGAGGGCGCGCAGGTGACGCAAACCGCGAGTCCCCCGATTGGCTCCTCTGCGCTCGGGCACGTCACGTCATCATACATGAGCACAACTCTGGGCCGTCCGATTGCGCTTGCCCTTGTCGCCGCCGGCAGATCACGAATGGGCGCCAAGCTGCATGTCCCGATGCCCGGCGGAGCTGTCGGCGTCACAGTCGTGGGCCCGGTCTTCTATGACAAAGAGGGAGCGCGGCTCAATGTCTGACAATGAGCTTAAGCTTCGCGCGCCTCTGGAAGATCTGGCCTTTCCTGCTGGGCCGCGATTCACGTTGGTGGAAGCGCCACCGGTCGCGCGCTTCATCCTACGCGGGGGCGAACCGGTGCGCCTGGCCTGCGGGATGGTCTTCGGCGCCGAGCTGCCTTCGCAACTTGGCGCGGCGGGCGAGGGGGACAAGCGGGCTGCGTTGTGGCTCGGGCCGGACGAATGGCTCCTGATCGCGGACGCCGCCGATGTGGCGGCGATCGGCGACGTGCTGGAGTTGGTGCTCGAGGGCACCGCGCACAGCCTCGTCGACGTGTCGCATCGGCAGATCGGCCTTATCGCGAGCGGCCCGGCCGCGGCGCATGTCTTGAACGCCGGCTGCCCGCTCGATCTCAGCCTCAACGCGTTTCCGGCCGGCTTCGCGACGCGCACATTGTTCGACAAAGTGGAGATCGTGCTCTGGCGCCGAGCCCAGGCTGCCTTCCATGTTGAAGTCTGGCGCTCGTTCGCGCCGTGGCTCGCCGTCTCGCTCGCCGAGGCCGCGCGCGGCGCGCCGCAGTGGTGAAGCAGCCCCGACTTAAATCCAGCGCCGAACCCTTCGGCAATAATCGACATAGTCCTGGCCGAAGGTTTCGCGCAGGCGCGCCTCCTCGAATGGAATGACCGCCCAATTCATCGAAGCACACGGGACGACGGCCAAGACCAACGGCCAGGCTCTCCCGACCGCGAGCGCCAAACCGACGTAGACAACGGTTAGGGACAAATACATCGAATTGCGCGACCATGCGTGCGGGCCGCTGATGACCAGGCGCACCGGCTGTCCGGTCGGATGGAGGGTCGTGCGCCGCAGCACGAAGCGTCCCGCCGCGGCCGCGGCTAGCGAACAACCTGCGACCGCGAGCGCCAAGCCCGCCCATTGGACGGCGCCTATCGCCATCCAAGCCGGCCGCCACGGCATGAGCCGGTCGAGCCCGATCCCGACCAGAAACGTCAGCGCGTATTGAGCCGGTGGCGGGATGATCGCCAAGATCGGAGCGTGGCGCGACGCCATGCCGCCGGCCTCATTCACGCGGTCAGCACAACGCGGCCGCGCACGCGGCCCGCGCGCAGATCGTCAAGCGATTGCTGCGCCGCCTCAAGCGGTCGCGTCTCGATCGGCGCCGGCTTGACCTTGCCGTCGCGCGCCAGCGTCATGAGCTCCCGAAACTCGGGCAGGGAGCCGGTGAACACGCCGATGATGCTGATGGCTCGAAATCGGCAGCGTCGCCAGCGGAACGGCGATCGACCCGCCGAATAGGCCGACCACGAACATACGCCCACCCTTGCGTAAGCTTGACAAGCCGAAGGCGGCGCTCGTCTCCGCGCCGACGAAATCGATCACCGATACGAGGCCGCCACTTTCGGCCAACAGCCGCTTGCGGGCGTCTGGATCGGCCGGATCGAAGACAGACGACGCGCCAGCGTCGAGCGCCGCCTGGCGTTTCGCCGCCTCGACGTCGGCCACAATCGGACTGGCTCCATAAAGCGCATGGCATAAGCTGACTGCGGCGAGGCCAAGGCCCTCCGCGCCAATGACCATGAGCGGATGCTCCTTATCGACGGAGGTGGCCTTCTTCAGCGCGCTAAAGGCCGTGAGACCCGAACAGCCGAGCGTCGCCGCGAACGGCGCGGATAGCGGTTCGTATTCGACGAGATACCGGGGATGATCGACGAGAGCATAATTGCTGAATCCGCCATCCCGGTGGATGCTCAGATTTCGCGGCTTCGCGCATAAGTTCTCCTGTTCCCCGCGGCATTGCGCGCATTGTCCGCACCCTCCCCAGGCGTAAACCACACGGCGGTCGCCGACGCGCACGCCGCTTGCTTCCGGCCCGAGCTCTTCGACGACGCCTGCGATCTCATGGCCCAGAACGCGCGGCAGTTTGACGGCAGGCCCAAGGTCCAGCTTCTGGCCCTGGCCGAGATCGAAATAGCCGTCGGCGACATGCAGATCGCTATGGCACACGCCACAGGCGCTGACGCGCAGCAGGACTTGCGTCTCCTTCGGCGCCGGCGGGGACTCGATGACCTCGCTCAGCGGCGCCCCGAACTGGGTGAGTTTGTAACTGCGCATTGCGCCCGCGTCGGCCATGAGTTCCGCCTCCTGTTTGCGTTAGCCCCGCGCCGCCTTGTCGCGCGCGTTCAACGCCTGGATCGCATCGCGCGCCGCTTTCCATTCGGAATCGCCCCATCGGCGCAATTCGTAGAAATTGCCGCCGGTCGCCATCGCCTCGGCGCCGTCCATCACGATCGTCTCGCCGCTGAGCCACTCGCAGCCGTCGGACATCAGGAACGTCGCCAGGTTCTGCAATTCCTCCATCCGGCCGACGCGGCCCATCGGATTGCGCGCGGCGGACGCGCCGGGCTCGGCGCCGGGCATCAGGCGCTTGCTCATACCCTCGGTCGGGATTTCGCCCGGGGCGATAGCGTTGAGGCGAATGCCATAGCGGCCCCATTCCTGCGCGAGCGACATGGTCATCGCCTGGATCGCCGCCTTGCTCATCGCCGAGGGCACGACGAACGGGCCGCCGTTGCGCACCCAGGTTACCGCGATCGAGACCACGCTGCCCTTCTGCCTGGCGGCAATCCAGCGCTTGCCCACCGCCTGCGTGACATAGAAGGTGCCATGCATGACGATATTGGCGATGGCGTCGAACCCGCGCGATGACAGGTCCTCGGTCCGCGAGATGAAATTGCCGGCGGCGTTGTTGACGAGGCCAGTGAGCGGGTCATCGCGGAAAATCTCCTCGATCATCGCCTCGACCGCGGCCGCGTCGCGGATGTCGACGCCGTAGCTAGCGACACGCCCGCCATGCGCTTTCATCAGCTCCGCGGCGGTCTCGTCGCAGACACTCTTGCGCCGGCCGCAGATGGCGATCTCGGCGCCGAGGCCGAGGAACCGCTCCGCCATCGCCTTGCCGAGCCCCGTGCCGCCGCCGGTGACGAGGATTTTTTTGCCGGCGAATAGGCCGTCGACGAACATGGGGGCCTCCCTGGCTCAACGCTCGGCCTTGTCGGCTGGATCGAGGGCTCAGATCAAACGCGTACGCGGTTCCGCCCGGCTAGGGAAGGGCGTGGTTTGCCGCACGTCTTAGTCGGCGAAGCGTCCCGGCCTTCCCTCCATTCCCGCGCGTACAGCCTCGATCTGATTTGGCGATCCGATCAACGCCGCCTGCTCCTTCGACTCGGCTAGCAGTATTGCCGCTACGTCGGCGTCGCTCGCTATGTTGAGGAGGCGCTTGATGGCGCGGACCGCCTCCGGGCTGCGGGCGGCGATCTCCTTGGCGGTCGAGCGAGCGGCCGCGAGAGGGTCAGCGTGGAGACCAGTGGCGAAGCCGTAAGTCAACGCATCGGCGCCAGAGAAAATGCGCCCGGTCATTGCGAGCTCGCAAATCACATCGGAGCGTGCGAGTTCACGCATGAGCGCAATTCCCGTCATATCGGGGATGAGGCCCCATTTGATCTCGAGGATCGCCAGCCGCGCTTCGGGCGCGACATAACGCATGTCGGCGCCAAGTGCGATCTGGAAGCTGGCGCCGAGCGCCACCCCATGGATTGCAGCGATCACCGGAACCGGGAGCGTACGCCAGACATAGACCGCTTGCTGCCATGCGTTGGCGATCCCGTCCGTGCGCGCGACGATATCGTGGAACTTTTGCCCCGCGCCCCCGCCGGCCATGGCTTCGAAGCTTGCCTTATCGAGCCCGGCGCAAAACCCCTTGCCCGCGCCGGCGAGCACAACCGCGCGCAAGCCCGCGGCTCGCCTCAATCTTTCGCCTGCGTCGACGATCGCGTCGAACATCGCTGGATCGAGCCCGTTGAGCTTATCGGGGCGATTGAGCGTGACCTCGGCAACGCTCTCGGCGATCTCGACTTTTACGCGGCGGCTCGACGAACTTTCGCCCTGCATGTCTCGCTCCCGTTTCTCCACCATCACAACGAACCGGCCGGAGTTCTCGGCGCTAGCTCGGCGGCGGGAAGGCCAGCACCTCACCGGTGTAAGTCTCAACCACTTCGCTGAACGGCGCGCCGTCGGGCGTCGTCAGCACGGCGCGATGCTCGAGCACGTGGTCGGGAATCGCGAGCGCGCCAACTTGCTCTGACGCGGGCGCGGACCGCATCTCCCAGCCCCGCGGCAGCGGCCGCCACAGCAAGTCTGCCGACAGCGTATGGCGGCGGAAGTGGAGCGCGGCGACCGCCTTGCCGAATGGTGTGTCGGTGGTCTCGAGCACGTGGTTCATCTCGGGCGCGAGCCGCGCCGGAACGTACCAATTATCAGCCTCGGACAGCACATGATCGCCGCACTTGAGCCGAACGCGGCGATAGGAGAGCGGCTCGTTCGGCTTCGCGTCGAGCGCGGCCCGCACTTCGGCGCTTGCCGGTTTGTCTCCTCCGCTTACGCGTTCGGCGACGATGCGCGCAGGGTCGGCCAGTTTGTGATCGCCGCACCAGCGTTCGAGGGTGAGCGTCGCGCTGTCATGGGCGAGGAGATCGGCGTTCAGCGTTTCTAGGAGCGCCAGCGCTTCGAGACGGCCGGCAAAACTGTTCCGCCAGAACGCGGGCGCACCCGCCGACGCGCCCGACGTCATGAGGAACCCGACGACGACCCCCATCGTCCGCGACGCCGTCCAACTCATGTGTTTTCAGCCTCAGCCGATAGCTCGAACCACTCCTCTTCCGTTACGGTTAAGGCGCGCTCAAGCTCGGCCCGCTTCGCCGCCAGATCGGCCATCTTGACCGCATCGCCGCCACGCGCGCTCGCTTGCGCTAGCGCGTCGTCGACCCGGCGCAGGAGATCCTGGAAGCAACTCATTTTGTCTTCGAGCGCAGCGATCTCGCGCTTGAGCGGCGCGGGTTCGCGCTTAAGTTTCGCCGCCGGCGCGGGCTCGCTTTCGCGCTTGCGCCTTTGTTCTGGCCGCTCGGTCCCGCCGAGCACGAACCGGCTGTAATCGGCGACATCGCCCTCGAAGGGTTTCACGGTCCCGTTCGCCGCGAGCCACAGCCGGTCGACGCAAGCTTCCAGCAGACGCCGGTCGTGCGACACCAAAATGCACGCGCCTTCATATTCGTTGATCGCCTCGATCAATTCGCCGCGGCTGTCGATGTCGAGATGGTTGGTCGGCTCGTCGAGGATGAGGAGCTGCGGCCCGTCGAACGCGGCGAGGCCCATCATGAGGCGCGCCTTCTCGCCGCCGGACAGAGACTCGACCTTGGTGTCGGCGCGCGCCCCGGAGAAGCCGATCATCGCAGCGCGGCCGCAAATCTTCGATTCCTTCTCGCCGCGCATGCGCTCGGCGACATGATCATAGACGCTGCCGCCAGGCTCGAGCTCGTCGATCTGATGCTGGGCGAAATAGCCGACCTGAAGACGGTTTGCGCGCACCATCGTTCCCGCCATCGGCTCAAGGCGTCCGGCGATGAGCTTGGCGAAGGTCGACTTGCCGTTGCCGTTCTGCCCGAGGAGCCCGATGCGGTCGTCGTCAGCAAGCGTAAGGTCGATGCGCGCGATGACCGCGCGCCCGTCATAGCCGGCGCTGACCTTCTCCAGGGTCACGATTGGCGGGCTCAGGCGCCGCGCGACGGGCGGCCACTTGAACGACTGCACGGTCTCCTCGACCACCGCCGCGACCGGCTCCATCCTCGCCAACATCTTGAGCCGCGACTGGGCCTGCACCGCCTTCGACGCTTTGGCGCGAAAGCGGTCGACGAAAGACTGCAAGTGCGCCCGCCGCTCCTCCTGCTTCTTGGCCGCTTTGCCCGCGAGGATCTGCTGCTCCCGGCGCTGGCGCTCGAAGCTCGAATAACCGCCGGTCCATAAGGTGAGCTTGCCGCGGTCGAGGTGGAGGATCTGCTCGGCGACGTCGTCGAGCAGATCGCGGTCGTGGCTGATAACTAGAATCGTGGCTGGGCACGTCTTGAGGTAGTCGGTCAGCCACAGCACGCCTTCGAGGTCGAGATAGTTGGTCGGCTCATCGAGCAGCAGGATGTCGGGCTCGGAGAACAACACCGCGGCGAGCGCCACGCGCATGCGCCAGCCGCCGGAAAATTCTCCAAGCGACCGGCCTTGAGCGGCCTCATCAAAGCCGAGCCCTTTGAGGATACGCGCCGCGCGCGCCGGGGCGTTATGCGCTTCAATGTCGACGAGACGCGTGTGGATCTCGGCGATGCGCTCCGGCTCGCTCGCCGTTTCCGCTTCGGTCATGAGCGCCTCGCGCTCGGCGTCAGCCGAGAGCACGAAGTCGATGAGGCTTTCCCCGCCAGCCGGCGCTTCCTGCTGGACGCTGCCAATGTGCGCGCCCTTGGGGACCATGATCGCGCCAGTCTCGGGCGTGATCTCCCCGCGGATGAGGCGGAAGAGCGTGGTCTTGCCGGCGCCATTGCGCCCCACGAGCCCGACATGCGCGCCCGACGGCAGCGCAGCGGTCGCGTTGTCGATCAAGAGGCGCTCGCCGAGCCGATAGGTGAGGACGCTGATATGCAGCATGGGCGGGCTTTTCGCGCGGCGCGCCCGCTCTGACAAGATCGAGTGGTCAACGGCGCATGGTCGCGCGAGCCTCATTGAGAAGTTCGGACTGGCCGGCTTGGTATATAAAAGCGTCAAGCATTGGGTGTAGTCGCGGATTTTATTCGATGTTGGGAGGCGCGCAGTGTTGGTCGGGGTTAAAATTCTAAATCGGGTTCTTGCCTCGATTGGGCTCTCGATTGTTCTGAGCATAAGCGGGCCGTTAGCATCTCACGCCGAAGACGACGCCTCCCCCGCCGCTGCGGCTTCGGGAGGCAAAGGCCGCCCCCAAGGAGGCTGATCCGACCACCGCCAAAGACCCTCAGATCGCGCTCGGCACTCGAGCTCCTGCTGGAGCCGATGACCAAAGACGAGACGGAGACCGAAGCCAAGGGCTGGCACACGTTGCTCCGGGCGAAAGAGCGCGAAATCACCGTGGCCGAACTGAATGTCCGGCGCAAGAACCGCGAAATCGCACAATTGGAAAAGCAGAAAGCGGCTGCGGCCGACCTCGCGAAAGCCACGGAAGAGGTCAAAGCGGCTGCGGCCGACAAGGACAAGGAGGCGGCCGCCCGGCGCCTCCTGGAGGCGCAGAAAAATCTGGCTGGGACGGTCAAGACCGCAAGCAAGAAAACCACAAAGGAGGAGAAGAAGGCCGAGGCGGCCACAGCCGCTATGGCCTAAGCAAGCCGAGGCCGCCCGCCGCCATGGTGGATTCGGGGACCCCTGCGGCGGCGTAAAGGTCGTGGCGGCGGCAAGGGACAAGGACGTCTTGCAACAGGCGGCCGAATCCGTGGCGAAGAAATCCGACGGCGCGGGTGGCGCCGCAAAGGTCGACAAGGTGGTCGCAGCGACTGAAGAAGAAGCCGCCGCTACGGACCAAATCAAAACGCTGGCTGAATCAACCCCGGCGGCGGCCGGATCGGCCGTGGCGGCGACGGCAATCGCGCCCGGAGCAGCGCCCGCCGCGGTCACCGATACGTCGAAAAAGGCCGAAAAGCTGGCTGAGAAGGCCGACGAAGCGACCGCCGCCAAGACTGACGTCAAGGTGCAGCTCGTCGATTACAGCACGCAATTGATGGGCGAGCGCACCGCGCTCACCGACCGGCTGAAACTCGTCCTCGACAAATTCGAAGTCGAGGGACGGCAAGCCGTATCGCCTCTACATCGCCTCGATCGGCGGCATCAAGATCGACGTTATGGATCGGACCGCAACTCTTGCGAGGATTTCAGGCCGGCTGACCTCTGAGAAGGGCGGGCTCAGGCTCGCGCGCGATGTGGGGACATTCCTTGCCTACATGATTGCATCGATCATCGTCGCCAGAATCGTGCGCATGATCCTGGGGCGGTTCATGAGCGGGGACCACGTGACCTCGCATCTCTCGCGCGACTTCATCATCTCATCCTCCGACGCGTCATCGTGGCAATCGGCTTCCTGCTCGCCTTGTCGGCGCTGCAAGTGAACCTCGCGCCCCTCCTTGCGGTCATTGGCGCGGCAGGCTTCGTCGTCGCCTTCGCGCTGCAGGGCACGCTCAGCAATTTCGCCAGCGGCCTCCTCATCATGGTGTTCAAGCCCGACGTCGGCGACTACGTCGAGGTCGGAGGCGGCATCAAGGGCAAGGTGACCCATGTGACCATCTTCAGCACTTACATCCGTACGGATGACGGGCTCGTGAAGATCGTGCCCAACGACAACATCTGGAAGAATGTCATCGTCAACGAAACGACCGGGGTCGTGAAGGCTCCGCCTGAGGGCGAGGCGAAACCGCCCGAGGGGGATGCCGAAGCCGGGTGAGGCCCTTGTTAGCCCATTCATGGCCCGGCGGGGCGGGCCGGCGCTCGGTCGCGCCCTGAGAAGTTGCTCAGGTCGCGGCCGAATGGGCGGAAACGCGCGAGCCTCCTGCCGCGGTCGCGCCCCATACAATTCCGAGAACTGCGACGCTGCCACCGGCCAGTAGGCCGGTTCGCTCAGGGCTTGTTCGGAACGTCGAAAAGAGCGCCAGTGCGGAACAGTAAACCCGCAGCGCCCGCGCCGATGAGCGGGGCGATGATGAACAACCAGAGCTGCGCGACTGCGCCGGGGTTAGAGGCGATTCCGATGAGCGCCGGACCGATCGAGCGGGCCGGATTGACCGAGGTGCCGGTGATGTTGATGCCAACCAGATGGATAACCACCAGCGTGAGGCCGATGGCAAGGCCAGCGAAGCCGGTCGGCGCGAACGGGTGGGTAACGCCAAGAATGGAAACCAGGAATAAAAACGTCGCCACCACTTCGAACACAAACGCGGAGACAACGTTGTATTCCCCGAGATAGCCAGGCCCCCAACCGTTCTGGCCGAGCCCGCCGGTCCATCCCTGAGCCTTGCCGGACAGGATGAGATAAAGCACGACCGCAGCGACGATTGCGCCTAGAACCTGGGCGATCCAGTAGCTGATCATGTCGGCGACGCTCATGCGGCCAGCGACATAGACGCCGAAACTTACCGCCGGATTGACGTGGCAGCCGGAGATCGGCCCGATGCCATAGGCCATGGCGACAATGGCGAAGCCGAACGCGCTTGCTATGCCGAGAAGGTTGACGGCCGTCGCCCCCGATCCCATGCCGCCGACGACCGCCGCTCCGCAGCCGAAAAACACGAGCGCGAATGTTCCAATAAATTCAGCTGCCTGCTTGTTCATTGTCCCCTCCATCCCGCGCCCGAATCGCGAGGTCGCCCTTATAGCCACGGCTCGACCCTGAGAAAAGGGCGCGGGCGAGCCCGATCTCCGCCAGAGCCCGCTTCGTCCGCGCACGGGCCGTTGCTTTCGCAGGGCCCACCGCTATATATGCGACGCCTTTTTGACCTCTCGATGAACGGCGCGGCTTTCGCGTCGCCGGAGCTGCCGTCCCCGTGCTGATTACCTCCGCCTATGCGCAAGCCACCGGCGCTGCTCCCTTCATGGGGAGCGACGCGTTGGTTCAGCTGGTGCCGATCGCGGCGATGATCGCGATCGTCTATTTCATCATCTTGCGGCCGCAGCAGCGCCGCCAGAAGGAGCAGCGCGAATTGGTCATGGCGGCGAGGCGAGGCGACGTCGTCGTCACCACCGGCGGCTTGATCGGCAAGGTCACCAAGTCTGTCGATGACAACGAAGTCGAGTTCGAGATCGCTCCCAACGTGCGCGTGCGGTTGGCTCGCTCCGGCATCGCCGAGGTGCGCGCCAAGGGGGAGCCAGTCAAGGACGCGACGCCCCCCGCCAAGTCGTCGCCGGCCAAAAAGGATGCGCCCACTCCTTAAGGGCGGGAGGCCGTTTTTGGGCGCGTGTTGAGACTCTGCAGATAGAAAGTCTGATGCTTCGTTTTGCGAACTGGAAATTGGCCTCCGTCCTGGCGCTCGTGGCGGCGGCGGTTCTTGTGATCCTGCCAAGCTTCATGCCAGCTCAGACGGTCGAGGCGCTCGCGACGCGCTTCCCGAGCTTCATTCCGATGCGCCAGATCGTGCTTGGCCTCGATCTACAAGGCGGCGCCTATCTTCTGATGGAGGTCGACACCCCCTCGGTGATCAAGGCGCAAGTCGAGGCGCTGCGCGACGACGTGCGGCAGAAACTGCGTGAGGGCAGGATCGGGATATCCGGCGGCATCGCGACTGAACCGCGAGCGGTCGTGGCCCACATCTCTGATCCGGCCGAACGCGCCAAGGCGCTCGAGCTACTTCAAACGCTGAGCCAGCCGATCGGGGGCCCGCTCGCGGGAGGAAACGGCCGCACGCTCGATGTGACGCAAACTCCCGACGGGATACGGCTGGCGCTAACCGACGCGGCGGTCGCCGACAAGGTGCGCCACGCGGTCGGGCAATCGATCGAGGTGCTCAACCGCCGCATCAACGCGATGGGCACCAAGGAGACCGTCATCCAGCAGCAGGGCGCGAACCGCGTGCTGATCGAGGCGCCAGGGAGCCAGGACACGACCGTTCTCAAGAACATGATTGGCCAGACCGCCAAGCTCGAGTTCCGCCTGGTGGCCGATCCCGGCGATCCGCCGAACGAGTCCGAGACGCTGCCGATGCAGAAGGGCGGCGGGACGATCCAAGTGCAGAAGCGGGTCATGGTCGATGGCGAGGACCTGGTTGATGCGCAGCAGAGCTTCGATCAGCAGAGCGGCGAGCCGGACGTTACTTTCCGCTTCAACCTGCGTGGCGGGCAGAGGTTCGGCCAGGTGACGTCGGCGAACGTCGGACGGCCCTTCGCCATCGTGCTCGACGGCAAGGTGATCTCTGCCCCGGTCATCCGTTCGCCGATCACCGGCGGCACTGGCCAGATCACCGGCAATTTTAGCCTTGAAGAGGCCTCGAGCCTGGCGATTCTGTTACGCGCCGGCGCACTGCCGGCCAAGCTCACGGTGATCGAGGAGCGCACGGTAGGACCCGGGCTGGGCCAGGACTCGATCGACGCCGGAAAACGCGCAGCTTACGTCGGGGCGGCGCTGGTCGTCGTCTACATGATCGCGACCTACGGCATCTTCGGCGTGTTCGCCGATCTCGCGCTTGCGGTGCATATTCTCTTGATCTTCGCCTCGATGGTGCTGCTCGGCGCCACCCTGACCCTGCCCGGCATCGCGGGCATCGTCTTCACCATCGGCATGGCGGTCGATTCGAACGTCCTTATCTATGAGCGCATCCGCGAGGAAGCGCATTTGGGCCGCTCGGTCATTTCTGCGCTCGACGCCGGCTTCCGCCGGGCCTTCGCGACCATCGTCAATTCCAACGTCACGATGTTCGTGGCGGCGCTCATCCTCTATCTGTTCGGTTCAGGCGCGGTGCGCGGCTTCGCCGTTTCGCTGGGCTTGGGCATCCTGACCTCGGTCATCACCGCGGTCACCATGACGCGCATGATGATCGCGCTTTGGTATCACCGCGAGCGGCCAAAGACGCTGCCGATATGACGCGCACAACGGAATTTGCGGTATGAAACGGCTTCGGCTCGCGCCCGAGAACACCAAATTCGGCTTCATGCGGTTTCGCCGCGTGAGCTACCCGCTGTCAGCTTTATTGTCGATCGTCTCGGTCCTCATGTTCCTGTTCGTAGGCATGAATTTCGGCATCGACTTCGCCGGCGGCACTCAGGTCGACATGCGCGCCAAGAGCGGCGAGGCCAATGTCGCCGACATTCGGTCCAAGGCCGAAGGCCTCGGCGTTGGACCGGTCGAAGTGCAACGGGTCGGGGCGGAATCCGACGTCTTGCTGCGTCTTGGCGTGCAGTCGGGCGGCGACGCCGGCCAGCAGACCGCGATCGCCAAGATCAAGGACGCCTTTGGCGCCGACTACGAGTTTCGCAGCGTCGACTCGGTCGGCCCGACCGTGTCCGCCGAGCTCGTCCAGCGCGGCACGCTCGGCGTGGTCGTCGCCATCATCGCGGTCCTGACCTATCTGTGGTTCCGCTTCGAATGGCAATTCGCGGTCGGCGCGATCATCGGCACGATGCACGATCTCCTTCTGACCGTCGGCTTCTTCTGTGTCACCCAGCTCGAGTTCAACCAGACCTCGATCGCCGCGATCCTCACGATCGTCGGCTACTCGCTCAACGAGACCGTGGTGGTGCTCGACCGCATCCGCGAGGTGATGCGCAAATACAAGCGCCTGTCGACGTCCGAAATCATCGACATGTCGATCAACGCCGTGCTGCCCCGCACCATCATGACGGCGACGACCGTCTTTCTCGCCCTTCTGGCGCTGTTCTTCCTGGGCGGCCACGTCATCCGCTCATTCTCGGCGGCCATGATCTGGGGCATTTTCGTCGCGACCTATTCGTCGATATTCATCTGCTCGCCAATGCTCATCTACATGGGCGTGCGCGCCGACACCTTCGACAGGATGCGGGAAAAGGAAACCGCCGGCGCTGACGTGAAGGCGAAGGAGAAGGCGTGAGGCTCGCCTTCGCGCCCGGCAGCCATGTGATCGCGGCTCATGGGCAGGGCGCATTCGCCTTCGCCGGCATGCGTCACGCGGGCTCCATCCTGGCGACGCCGAAAGGTGTGCGGCCGATCGAGGCGACGAACGTCGACGATCTCGCCTCAGTCGCGCTCCCTCCACTCTTTTCCGAATGCGCGGAGAGCCCTGGCTCGATCGAGTTTCTCATCGTCGGGACGGGCGTCCGCATGGCGCCGATCCCGAAAGCGCTGCGCGGCGCCCTCGGTCAGGCCGGCCTGCGCTTCGAAGCGATGGCGACCGGCCCGGCGCTCCGCGTTTACAATGTCATGCAGTCGGAAGGCCGCCGTGTCGCGGCGGCGCTGATCGCCGCGCCGTGACCGCGGGCCCGCCGCCCGGCGCCGATCCCCTTGCGGACGCTCACGCACATTGCGCAACGCTCGCCCGCGCCCACGCCCGCGATCAGTGGCTGAGCGCGCTCTATGCGAACGCAACCGCGCGCGGCGCGCTTTTTGCCTTAGCGAGCTTCGACTACGAAATACGCCACGCGCTTATCCGCGCCCACAATCCCACTCTGGCGGCGATCCGGCTTGCCTGGTGGCGCGAAGCAATCTCCGGCGAACGACGCGCCGAGGCGGCGGGGAACCCGGTCACGCTCGCGCTTCTCGCGGCGATCGACGCCTACGCGCTGCCCCAAGCCTGGCTCGAGGCGATGCTGGACGCGCGCTTGCACGAGATCGCACCGGACGACGATTTCGACCTCGCGGCCTTTCGCGCTTTCGCCCAGGAGAGCGAGGGCGCGCGCCTCAAACTCGCGGCGCGGATCGCCGCGGGCGGCGCGGATCTGGACTCGGCGGCCGCCCATGCGCCCGCCGGCATGGCGCTGGCGCTGACGCGCCTCATCAAGGAGCTGCCTTTCAAGGCGGGATCAGCGCCAACGCTGATCCCCGCCGACGTCGCCGCTCGCCATGGCGCAAGCGCGGCCGATTTCGATGCAAGGCGGACGGGTCCCGGCGTCGTTGCGGCCTGCGCCGAACTCAGGGCGTTAGCGCGCGACGAACTCGCCGAGGCGGAGCGGCGGCTGAAAAATTCCGCTCCCGCCATCATGGCGGCCTTCATTCCGCTTGGCCCGTTGCGGCTCGACCTCGATCGGCTCGAGCGAAACGGGACGCATCCGTTCGATCCAGCGAGAGAAGCGTCGCCGCTGCGCCGCCAATGGGCGATCTGGCGCTGGGCCCGAGGGCGGTGATGGCTAAAGATATTGCGCCCCGGCCTCGGCGGCGAAGCGGCCAGGCTCACCCTCCCAAACGATCCGGCCGTGTTCCAGCACGTAGACGCGGTCCGCATGCGGCAGAGCGAAAGTGACGTTCTGCTCGCCAAGCAGCACCGTGATCTCAGTCGTTTGCCTCAGCCGCTCGAGCGCCTTTGAAATCTGTTCCATGATAACCGGGGCCAAGCCCAGCGTCGGCTCGTCAAGGATCAAAAGGTCTGGCTTCATCATCAGCGCCCGCGCGATGGTCAGCATTTGCTGCTCGCCGCCCGACAGCGTCACGGCCGTTTGCCTCTGCCGCTCCTTCAGGATGGGGAACAGGTTGAGCAGCCAGTCCCGGCGGTCCACGCGCTCCTTCTCTCCAAGGCGATGCCCGCCCATCTCCAGATTCTCGCTGACCGTCATCAAGCCGAACAGTTCGCGCCCCTCCGGCGACTGCACGATTCCCTCGCGCGCGATCGTAGCGGCGGTTTGGCCCCCGAGCGACCGGCCCTGCCGGCGAATAACGCCGGCATAGGGAACGAGGCCCGAAATCGCGTTGAACAATGTCGTCTTGCCGGCGCCGTTCAGTCCGACGATCCCGACGAACTCCCCTTCATGCGCGTGAAGCGAGACGTTCTCCAGCGCCTGCGCCTTGCCATAGACGACGTTCAGGTTCTCGATCTCGAGAAACGGCGTTTGGGCGTCGGCGAAAGTGGTCTCCGGGCGCGCCGCTGTCTCGAGCGCGCCGCCGAGATAGACCTTGCGTACGGTCTCGTTCGCCATCACTTCCGCAACCGTGCCCTCGGCGATTTTCTCCCCGACATTCATGGCGTAGACGCGGTCGACCAGCGCGGACATGCTCTTCACGTTGTGGTCGACGATGAGGACCGCCCGGCCATCGTCGCGCATTTCCGTGATGAGGCTGGCGAAGGACGCCGTTTCGCGGGCGGTCAGGCCAGCGAACGGCTCGTCGATCAGGACCACCTGGGGATCGCGGGCGATCGCCTTGGCGATCTCGATTTTGCGCAAGTCGGCGAATGGCAGAGTCGCGGGGCGTCGATCGATGACCTTGGCCAGACCGACGCGCTCGGCGATGGCTCGCGCTCGCGCCTCAACGGCGGCGCTCGGAAGCAGATCCAGCAATTGATCAGGCAAAAGTCCAAGAAGGATGTTCTCGAGCACCGTCTGCCGATGCAGCGGGCGCGAATGCTGAAACACCATGCCAACGCCAAGTCTGGCGATCCGGTGCGGCGGCCAGCCGGAGACTTCCCTGCCGTCGACCCGCACCGATCCGGCGTCGGGCCGTTCGACGCCGAGGATCGATTTCATCACCGTCGATTTGCCCGATCCATTCGGCCCGATGAGCCCGAGGATTTCTCCGGCGTGAACCGAGAAGCTGACGTCCCTGACCGCAGTCAGGCCGCCGAAGCGCTTCTGGAGACCGTTCACCTCCAGCCTTGGCGCACGGGCGTTCATGTCGCCTCCCGCGCGCCTTTGACCATGCCGAGCAATCCGGCCGGGAAGAAGAGAACGACGATAAGGGCGACCGCCGAGACGATGAAGGTTGAGAGATCGCCGAGCGGCCTCAATGTCTCGCCAAGCGCCACGAGAAACACCGCTCCCAGCACCGCGCCGAGGATAGTTCGGCGCCCGCCAAGCACGGCGCCGATGATCACCTGCACGCCCACCGTGACGTCGATGAACGTCCCGACCGAGGCGGTCCCTAGATAGAACGCCATCAGCGCGCCGGCGAGCCCGGAGAAAAACGCGCTGACCAGAAAGGCCGCGAGCTTGTGCTTGGTGACGTTGAACCCGAGCGCGCCTGCCTGCACGGGGTCCTGCCCGCTCGCCTGCAGGATGAGGCCCACCGGCGAGTGCGTGAGCCCGTAGAGGATCGCGCCGCTAACGCCCATGAAGCCGAGCGCGATCCAGTAATTGACCTTGTCGTCAATCGAAATGACGTCAGGGATCGTGAGGCCGATTTCCCCGCCGGTCAGGCCCGCAGCGACGACCACGAAATTCTGCAGCATCAGCACGGCGACAAGGGTGGTGAGTCCAAAGTAGGGGCCGCGCACTCTGAGCGCCGGCAAAGCCAGCACCAGTCCGCCGATCATCGCCGCCAGCACGCCCGCAGCGACCGAGAGCGCGATTGGAGGCTGATAGAGGCTGTCGAGGATGCCGGCGGTATAGGCGCCAAGCCCGATCAGGAACGACGGGCCGAAATTCACTTCGTTGGCGAAGCCGAACAACAAATCCCACGCCATCGAGAATACGCCGAAATAATAGGCGATGGTGAGCAGCCCCAGCACATAGCCCGAGACATAGAGCGGCAGCGTCGCAGCGATGAGAATGACGATCAGGCTGATCAGGACTGGCGGGGAGAACGTGCGACGCAACATAACCTAGCGCCTGCCCAGCAGCCCGCGCGGGCGCACATACATCACCGCAACCAGAAGCAGGAGGGCGGGAATTGCGCGATAAGCCGGCGAAATGAGATAGGCGGTCAGCGTCTCAAGATAGCCGACGACGTAAGCTGCGATCAGCGAGCCCGAGACGCTGCCAAGTCCGCCGAGCACGACAATCGAAAAGGCGCTCGCGGTCAACGGTCCGGCGCTATACGAGGAGACGCCGAGGAACATCCCGAGCAGCACGCCGGCGACGCCGGCGAGCGCGCCATAGATCGCCCACACCCCGACATAGACGGTCTTAAGCTCAATCCCGAGCAGGGTGACGCCGCGCGGATTCATCGACGCGGCGAGCACCGCCTTGCCGGCCCGCGTGCGGTTGACGAAGAGCCATAGCGCTCCGATCGTCGCCCAACAGACGATGGCGGTGAAGATCTCGTTCGCCGGCGTGCGCACCCCTAGGATCGTGACCACGCCGTCGACAATCGGCAGCACGGTCTTGGCGTTGTTGGTAAAAAGATAGGCGATCGCCTCCTGGATCATGATGCCCCAGAGCAGCGTCGCGGTGAGAATGAAGATCTCCTTCTCCTCTTCGCGCACGGCGCGCGACAATTGCAGCCGCCGGACGATGAGATAGTAGGTGGCGAGCGCCAGCAGTAGCCCGATGACGACGCCGAACACGGCGCCGAGATAAGCGCCCGCTCCGAAATTTCCCGAGGCGACCCAAGCGGCGACTGCGGCCGCGACCATGATCGCCCCATGCGACAGGTTGAGCACCCCGGTGACGCCGAAAATGAGCGTAAATCCCGTCGCGCCCAATGCGTAGAGCGAAGAGATCGCGAATCCGTCGATCAGGATCTGCCAGAAGAGCATTGTCGGTCTCGCCGCCTCCAGCGTTCAGGTTGGATGGCGGCGGGGTCGCCCGCCGATCAATTGCCGCCCGAGGCGATCTTGACGAAGGACGGAAATTCGAGCTTGCCCTTGGCGAGTTCCGCCGGCCACATGTTGACCTGCTTGCCGTTCTGCCATTGCAGCGCGAGGCCGGTGATGAAGCCCTTGCCGGTCCTCAGCGCGTGCACGTGAGGGTCTCCCTTTGGCAGGAACTGAATGCGGCCGATTGTGCTGACGTAATCGGTCTTCTCCATCGCGTCGACCAGCTTGTCGCTGTCAAGGCTCCCCGCGCGCCTGATCGCGTCGGCGATCATATAGACGTCGTCATAAGCGGTGTAGCCGGCGTAGGACGGCGTATTGCCGTATTTCTTCACGAAGGCGTCGACGAACGGCAGCGTCTTGGGGGTGACCGCGACGCCTGGACCTGAAGCGGCCAAATAGATCACGCCTTCGGCAGCGCCATTGGTGTCCTTCCAGAAGGTCGAGTTGGTCGCCTGGTTCGCGGTGCCGAACATCGGGATCGGGACCTGCTGGCTCTTCCATTGCACGGTCGGCTGCACGCCGACGTGCGAGATGCCGGTGATGATCACGTCCGGCTTCTGGCCTTCGATCTTGTTGAAGATCGGCGTGAAGTCATTTGTATCCGGCGAGAAGCGGATGTTGTCGAGCACCTTGAGCCCGATCTGCGGCAGGCACGCGAGGAGCCTTGCGTCGTAAGGCGTCGTCCAGGCGGCGTCCTCGATCATGATCACCGCAGTCTTCATCTTGAGGCCATCGACCAGCATGTCCTTGGCGGAATCGCAGACAAACGACGCCAGCGAGCTCGAGGTCAGATAGGCGTGGAAGGTGTATTTGTTGTGCTCGTAGTCCTTGGCGATGTTCTCGGTGATGAGGTCGGAACCCGCGCCCGGCGTGATGAGCAGCGTTTTGAGGCGTCCTGACCACGGCTCGAGGGCGAGCACCGCCTCGCTGAGATAACTGGCCACCACCGCATTGACGTGATCGTCGTTGACGGCGCGCTGGAACGCGCGAACAAACTCAGCCGCGGACGAATGATTGTCGTAGGTGACAAGTTCGATCTTACGCCCGTCGACGCCGCCCTTGGCGTTGATCTCGTCGGCGGCGATCTGCGCGGCCTGCGGGATCGACGAGCCCACGACCGCCTGGGCCTCCGCGATCACGCCGATCTTGATCGGGGCCTTGTCGTCGGCTCGAGCCGGCTGTGCGAGGGCGAACGTGAGAGCGGCCGCAACCGCGCCGAGCAGAACGCGTGAGGGTCTTTCGTATCGCGTCAATCGAGCCTCCCGAACGCGTTTGTTCTCGCCACGCTCAACCGAGCGGTCTTCGCGACTTCGCGACGCGAAGCTGTGCTGTGTCTGACGTCCTTGTGCAAGCTCATTCCGCGGCTCATGCCAAGAACGGGGGGCGAAGGAGGGGGCCCATGGCGTCAACGAGGTGAAGTTGTCGATCGGGGATTGGCAGGACCAGCTTTGACGAGCCCCACCGCCTGAACGGCGGCAGGTTCGCTTGGCGTCACTTGCCCGCGATCTTGATGAAGGAGGGGAACTCGAGCTTACCGTTGGCGAGCTCCGCCGGCCACATGTTGACCTGCTTGCCGTCCTGCCATTGCAGCATGAGGCCGGTAATGAACCCTTTGCCGGTCTTCAGCCCGTGCACATGGGGATCGCCCTTCGGCAGGAACTCAACCCGGCCGATCGTGCCGACGTAATCGGTCTTCTCCATCGCATCGACGAGCTTGTCGCTGTCGAGGCTTCCCGCGCGCTTGATGGCGTCGGCGATGATGTAAACGTCGTCGTAGGCCGTATAGCCGCAATAGGACGGATCGTTGCCGAATTTCTTCACGAACGCATCGACGAACGGCAGCGTCTTGGGCGTGACCGCGACGCCCGGACCTGAGACGCCCTGGTAGATCACGCCTTCGGTCGCGCCGTTGGTGTCCTTCCAGAAGGTCGAGTTGGTCGCTTGCGAGGCGATGCCGAACATCGGGACCGGCACTTGCTGGCTCTTCCACTGCACTGTCGGCTGCGTGCCGACATGCGAGATGCCTGTGATGATGACGTCCGGCTTCTGGCCCTCGATCTTGTTGAAGATCGGAGTGAAGTCGGTGGTATCGGGTGAGAACCGTATGTGGTCGAGCACCTTGAGCCCGGTCTTCGGCAGGCAGGCTTCGTAGCCGGCGTCGAGCGGCGTGGTCCAGGCGGCATCCTCGCTCATGATCACAGCTGTCTTCATCTTGAGGCCGTCGACCAGCATGTCCTTGGCGGCGTCGCACACCAGCCCCGCGAGCGCGCTCGAAGTCAGGTAGCCGTGGAAGGTGTACTTGTTTTGCGCGTAGTCCTTGGCGATGTTCTGGGTGATGACGTCGGACGCAGCGCCCGGCGTGATGAAGACGGTCTTGAGACGCGCGGCCCACGGTTCGAGCGCCAGCACGACCTCGCTGATGTAGCTGCCGATCACCGCATTGACGTGATCCTCGTTGACGGCGCGCTGGAACGCGCGCACCGACTCCGCCGAGGATGAATGATTGTCATAGGAGACGATCTCGATCTTTCGCCCGTCGACGCCGCCCTTGGCGTTGATCTCGTCTGCGGCAATCTGAGCCGCTTGCGGAATCGAGGAGCCTGCGACAGCCTGCGCCTCCGCGATCACGCCGATCTTGATTGGCGCCTGATCGTCGGCCCAAGCCGATTGGGCGACAGCAAGCGCGACAGCGCCCGCAGCGACCAACAGGGCGGCTGAGCGCACCAGCGCGTTTTCGTATGGCGCCATATTGTCCTCCCTAAACCGTGATTGGCTTCGACGAGGCTCAAGCTTGAAGTCTTGGCCTCGACGCCGTCCGCAGGATCCAAGGCTGCCGTGTCCGCCCGCCTGATGCAAGCGGATTTCTCGAAAGCCCGATTGGGGCGCACAAATCCGCCGCTAATGGCTTGCCCGTCCACGCGTTCCGTGAACTCGGTGAGGAGCGTCCCCTCGACGGCCGAGCGTCAAAAAAAAATCGGCGCTATTGAAAGAGCTTCATCGCGTTCACGAGGGTTCCGTAGATACCCCACAGCAGCGGGATGCCGACGAAGCCCCAGGCCAGCGCCAGCTGGAGCGGAGAGGTGGCGCTGCCGCCGCCATTGTCCAAGCTCATATCCAAACCTCTCAAGCCACCCCGACCAGGTCGTCGACCGTCTCGAGGTCCATATGGTGGCGATCGTCGACCGCCTTGATCAGGAAATTGGCGATGAAGCCAACGACGAGAAGCCCAGCCATGATGTACATGGTGACATTATAGGCCTGCGCTTTCGGAACACCGCTGTCGATCTGGTATTGCCGGATGTAATTCACCAGGACCGGGCCCAGCACGCCCGCTATCGACCATGCCGTGATGAGCCACCCGTGGATCGCCCCGACGTAGCGGGTGCCGAACATGTCCTTGAGATAGGCCGGGACGGTGGCGAATCCGCCGCCATACATGCTGATGATGATGAGGAAGCACACAATGAACAGCAGCAGATTGCCATGGCCGCCGAAATACGGCACCAGCGCATAGAGCACGATCCCGAGCACGAAGAACACGAAATACGTGTTCTTGCGGCCGATGTGATCAGACGTCGACGCCCAGAAGAATCGTCCGGCCATGTTGAAAATGCTAAGCAGGCCGACGAAGCCGCCGGCGGCCGCGGCGGTGACTCTCCCTGGGAACATTTCCTGGCTCATCGCCGACGCTTGGCCGAGCACCCCGATGCCCGCCGTCACGTTCATGCAGAGCACGATCCAGATCAGCCAGAACTGTGGCGTCTTCAGCGCCTGATAAACGTAGACGTCTCGTGTGGTGACGAGTTTCTTGGGCTCGGTCGGCGGGACGAAGCCCTCAGGCTTCCATCCCGGCGCCGGCACGCGCACGATCGCCGCACCGACCAGCATGAAGACAGCATAGATGAGCCCAAGAAGGACAAAGGTCTCTGCGACCCCGACATGGGTCGGCGTTGAAAACACGCGCATCAGCCACACCGAAAGGGGCGAGGCGATCATCGCGCCGCCGCCAAAGCCCATGATCGCCATGCCGGTCGCCATGCCGGGCCGGTCCGGAAACCATTTGATCAAGGTCGAAACCGGCGAAATGTACCCCAGTCCGAGCCCAATCCCGCCGAGCACGCCGTAGCCGAGATAGACGATCCAAAGCTGATGGGCCGACACCCCGAAGGCGCTGATCAAGAACCCGCCGCCGAAGCAGAGGGCGGCGGTGAACATCGTGCGGCGAGGTCCGCCCTCCTCGACCCAGCGGCCCAGCACCGCGGCGGAAAAGCCAAGGAAGAAGATGGCGATCGAGAAGATCCAGCCGAGTTCGGTGAGCTTCCAGTCGTCCGGGGCGGATTTGGCGACGCCGATCAGCTTGGCCATCGGCAGGTTGAAGACGCTGAACGCGTAAACCTGGCCGATGCACAGATGAATGCAAAGCGCCGCCGGGGGAACCATCCAGCGACTGAAACCGGGCTTGGCGATCGTGTGGCTTCGGTCCAGAATCGATAAAAAGCCCATTGGACGCGCTCTTCCCTTGTTTTTTCGCGTCAGAATTGCCTAGCCATGGCGATTTGGCAATGGCCGTTGGCCGGTTCGAGCTAAGTAATTTGTCTAAGTATCCACCTCGTCGGCCCGGTGAGCCGAATGCCGCGCGGGCGCGCCATCCGACATCGTGGCCGACGCCTTCACATTCCTGTCATGCTCCGTCGCGATAGAGGAGTTTTGATAGGGCCGCAGGGGGATCTCATGGCTACCGCATTCGACGCTCGACTAGGCCCGCACGCCGAAACGCCGGTGAAGCCGCATCTCGACCACCCGGTCGACCCTCGCGTGGTGCTCGGAATCCTCGCCGTCCTTGCGCTGGGGCTGTTCTACATGGCATATTCGATCCGATCGGACGTGACCGCGGCCGGCGGCGGACCGACGACGATACTGCCGTTCATCCTGCTCGGGGTCGCGCTCTTGATCGCGCTCGGGTTCGAATTCGTCAACGGCTTCCACGACACCGCGAACGCTGTCGCCACCGTCATCTATACCCACGCCCTGCCGGCGCAGATCGCGGTCGTGTGGTCGGGCCTTTTTAATCTCCTCGGCGTTTTGGTTTCGAGCGGCGCCGTCGCCTTCAGCGTCGTGTCGCTGCTGCCCGTTGAGCTCATTCTTCAGGTCGGCTCCAGCGCGGGCTACGCAATGGTGTTTGCGCTGCTCATCGCCGCGATCATCTGGAACCTGGGCACCTGGTGGTTGGGCATTCCCGCCTCGAGCTCGCACACCCTGATCGGTTCGATCGTTGGCGTTGGCGTCGCCAATGCGATCATACGCGGCAAGAACGGCACCGCCGGCGTGGATTGGGATCAGGTCACCAAGGTCGGAGAGGCCTTGCTGTTCTCGCCGCTGTTCGGGTTTGCCCTCGCGGGGCTGCTGCTCTGGGTGATGAAGGCGGTCATACGGGTGCCGGCGCTTTACACCGCCCCGACCACCAACCAACCCCCGACGCCGTGGATCCGCGGCTTGCTCATTTTGACTTGCACGCTGGTGTCGTTCTTTCACGGCTCAAATGACGGTCAGAAGGGCATGGGGCTTATCATGCTGATTCTGATCGGCGTCGTGCCGACGGCCTATGCGCTGAACCGCGCCCCCCCGGAAGGCCACGCCGTCCAGTTCATCGCCGCGGCGGAAAACGCTTCGAAGATCGTTGAAGCGCACGGCGCGGGATACAACATCACTGGCGATCCTCGCCCCGCGATTGAGGATTACATCCACGACCACAAGATCTCCGAGGGCACTTATCCGTCGCTCGCGGTGCTCGTGAAAGACATCACAGACCAGGTCAAGCAGAGCGGCTCCGTCGCCCATACACCGCTCGACAAGGTCGAGAACCTCCGCAACGACATGTATCTCACCTCTGAGGCTTTCCGCGTCCTGGCGAAAGACAAGGAAAACGAGTTGTCGGCCGCGGAGAAGGGGCAAATCAGTGAGTTCAAGAAAGAGCTCGATCTGTCGACCAAGTTCATCCCGTTGTGGGTCAAGATCTGCGTCGCGATCGCGCTTGGCCTGGGAACGATGGTCGGATGGAAGCGGATCGTCGTCACCGTCGGCGAGAAGATCGGCAAGACCCACTTGACCTACGGCCAGGGCGCGGCGGCGGAACTCGTCGCCGCGGCGACGATCGGCGCAGCCGACGGCTTCGGCCTACCGGTGTCAACCACTCACGTCCTTTCCTCCGGCGTGGCCGGAACGATGGTGGCCAATGGATCGGGAATGCAGTGGTCGACGATCCGCAGCATCGCCCTCGCCTGGGTTTTGACGCTGCCGGCGGCGATGATTCTGGCCGGCGTCCTGTTCGTCATCTTCCGGCAGATTTTCTGATCGCTCTCGGCGCTACCGGCTGAACGGGCACCGCCGCCAATTTTGGCGGCGTTGTTGTTTGAGGCGCCCTTCGCTTCTTCCTCGACGCACCATTGCTCTGGCCGCTCCGCCATTCACGGGAGGGATGCGGGACGACGAACTCCGGACGCTGTGGTAGGAGAGGCGATCCAGCCGCGGGCGACGACGATAGGCGAGGAAGAGGCTGAAGCATGGCCACGATTGACGACATTCTTTCCGCCATCGACTCTGGCCAAAAAGCTGCGCTCGACCGGCTCTTCTCTTTTCTGTCGATCCCCTCCATTTCGGCCGTTCCAGCGCATTACCCCGATTGCGAACGGGCTGCGGACTGGCTGGTCAAGGAGCTCGGCGATCTCGGATTCGAGGCGGCGAAGCGACCGACCGCCGGCCGTCCGATGGTCGTCGGCCATATCAAGGCGGCGCGCCGCGAGGCGCCGCATGTCCTCTTTTACGGCCACTACGACGTGCAGCCGGTCGATCCGCTCAATCTCTGGCGCAACCCGCCGTTCGAGCCCAGGATCGAGTCCGGGCCGCACGGCGAAGAGATTGTGGCTCGCGGCGCTTGCGACGACAAGGGCCAGCTCATGACCTTTCTCGAAGCCTGCCGCGCCTTCAAGCAATTCGGCGGGCCGCCTTGCCATATCACCGCGCTTTTCGAAGGCGAGGAGGAAACGGGCTCGCTGTCCTTGCCGCCTTTTCTCGCCGACAACGCCAAGGAGCTCAGAGCCGATATCGCGCTCATCTGCGACACGGGGATGTGGGACCGGTCCACGCCCGCGATCACCATTGCGCTGCGCGGCATCGTTGGCCTGGAGGTCGTCCTCACCGGCGCCAATCGGGACCTGCACTCGGGCCTCTACGGCGGCTTGGCGGTCAACCCGATCCATGTGCTGTCGAAGATTCTGGGCGAGTTGCACGACGACAACGGCG
Source organism: uncultured Alphaproteobacteria bacterium (assembly GCA_963730555.1). Lineage (GTDB taxonomy): Bacteria > Pseudomonadota > Alphaproteobacteria > Rhizobiales > Beijerinckiaceae > Roseiarcus. The sequence continues at coordinate 230,112 of CAVSSS010000013.1, forward strand.
CCGTCGCCATCCCCGGTTTCTATGACGGGGTCGAAGAGCCCCCGCAGGAGATCGCGGACCAGTGGCAGGAGCTTAATTTTGACTCGGCCGGGTTCCTGCGCGACGTCGGGCTCACGACGTCCGCGGGCGAGCGCGACCGCTCGCCGCTCGAAATCTTATGGTCGCGGCCGACTTGCGAGATCAACGGGATCGTCGGCGGCTACACCGGCGAGGGCACGAAGACCGTGTTGCCGGCCAAGGCCAGCGCGAAGATCACGTGTAGGCTTGTCGGCAAACAAAATCCGGAGCGGATCGCTGAATCTTTCCGCGCCTTCGTCACATCGCGACTGCCGCCGGACGTGAAGGCTGAATTCATCGGCCATCAGGGCACACCGGCGATTTCGCTGCCCATCAAGAACCAAGCGTTACGGATCGCTCGCCGCGCTTTGGAGACCGAATGGGAGAAGCCCGCGGCTCTCATCGGCAGCGGTGGGTCGATCCCGGTTGTCGGCCTGTTCAAGCGCGAACTGAGTATGGACAGCCTGCTCGTCGGCTTCGCGCTCGACGATGACCGCATCCACTCGCCGAACGAGAAGTACGACCGGGCGTCCTTCCATAAGGGCGCGCGCTCGTGGGCGCGCATCCTGGCGGCGATCGGCGCCTGACCATCGCGGGCAGGGGACCTCGGTGGAATCGGCTGTGCTTGAACGACAGCGGGAGTCGAGGCCGTGCGCGCTTAGTTTCGTTTTAGTTCCGCGCCCCTAATGTTTTCAGTGAGTTGGGACCCCGTTTAGTTCCCTGCTTACGATTGCGCGTTTCCGGCGGCATGAGCTGAATAAACAATTGCATTATGTTATATAGTTCAGGCATGCGAGCTTTTTTTACAGCATTCCATAGACACGTATCGCGATGGACATAGACAGCATGCCGATCAGAAAACCTCCGAAGACCTGCAAGATCGGCTGGGCGGGCGGGCCGCCGTAGCGGAAATACCCGATCGTGAAGAGCAATATCGACGCGACAAGGACGCCGATCACGTACGAGCTGTTTTGTGGCGCTCCATGGAGGCGCGTCGCAATGTACAAAGAGAACATGCCGAGCAGAACGCCTGGGAAAGCGTGCAAGGCCGGATGGCCGGGCGTCGGGCCGTAAAAGAAATACCCGATGACGAACAGCAGCATCCACGCGAAAACGACAGCGATCACGTAATTGCCAAGCCGTGACCCGAAAAAGTGCGGAATGAGGCTCATCGTCAGGTCCTTTCCGATCAGCAACCATAGCGCCGCCTTCGACGCCGCCGCATCTTCGAGGTCAGCGAAGTTTTGCAGCATCTCCGCGCGATGCCGTTGCAAGAACGCCGGAGGGTAAAGTCCCAACAGCCGCGCGTAGAGTCGTCGCGACCGGGACTCGTTGCGCGGCGCGGGGCGCGTCATGGCGTCACGCGCTCCCGAGCTGGCGGCGCGCGGCGTGGGCCACACGCGACAGCCGCTCCGTTTCTGCGCGCAACGTGGTCTGGCCAAGCGCCGTGAGCCTGTAGTATATTCGGCGCGGGTCTTGGGTGGCGCCCCTGGCGACCAGGCCGGCTTCGATCATGCGGTCGAGGGAGCCGTACAGGGTTCCCGGACCCATTTTCACCGTATCTCCTGAAATCCGCCTTGACCTGCTGCATGATGTCGTAGCCGTGGCGCTCCCGGCCGAACATGGCGAGCAGGATGTGGAAGACGGCGGGCGTTAGCGGCGGTGGCGGCCCCGACTTGCTCATGCAGCATTATATATCCGTTACGGATATAGTCAATACGGCGAACCTTCACCGTTGGCTCTGCAATGTCGCCTGTCGCCCATCGGAGCCTCACGCCAGCGAGTTTGTGGGCGCACGGTCTAGGCGGGTCTGGGCCCCGCCCCGGCGCAAGCCTTACGGAGGCGGTTGCGGAAGCGGTGAAGAGGCGGTAGCGACGCTCATGGGCCCCGACCGCCGCGCACGCCATCGCGACACATTCTTAAGCGCGCTGAAGACGTCGCCTCAGCTCATGGGCATTCTCAACGTGACGCCGGATTCGTTCTCCGACGGCGGGCTCCATTCGGACCTTGCCGCAGCCGTTGCGCGGGCTAAAACGATGGTCGGCGAGGGCGCGGCGATCGTCGACATCGGCGGCGAATCGACGCGGCCCGGCCACGTTCCGGTTTCCGAAGACGAGGAGCTGCGGCGGGTGGTTCAGGCGCTCGAGGCGCTTGCCGCCGAGCTCGACGCCCCGATCTCCATTGACACGAGCAAAGCGAGGGTCGCGCGCGAGGCGGCGCGGCTCGGCGCCTGCGTGATCAACGACGTTTGGGGACTGCAGCGCGATCCCGGCATGGCGGACGTGGTCGCGGAGACCGGCTCGGCGGTCGTCATCATGCACAATCGGGAGGAGAAGGATCCGGCGATCGACATCCTCGACGACGTCGAGCGCTTCTTCGAGCGCTCGCTCAATCTCGCGGCGGGCGCTGGCGTACCTTTTCGCCGAATCCTGCTCGATCCGGGCGTCGGCTTCGGCAAGACGCGGCAGCAGAACCATGCCTGCATCTGGAATCTCGACCGCTTCCGACGTTTTGGGGCGCCGATCCTGGTCGGGCTCTCGCGCAAGTCATTCATCGGCGGGATCATTGACGCTGAGATCGATCGGCGTCTCCCGGGCACGGTCGCCGCCGATACGATCGCGCTCATGCGAGGGGCTTCTGTGTTGCGCGTGCATGATGTCATTGAAAACCGCGCGGCGCTGGCCATCTTCATTGCGCTCAAGGCCGCGGCCGCGACCCCGCTCGCTGCGGCGCCTAAGGACGACGGAAAGGCGTCCATCGTCATCGCGCTCGGCGGCAATGTCGGCGACAAGGTTCAGAGCCTGCGCCGGGCGCTGCGCGCGATCGCGGCCGAGCCGGGCGTCGAACTCACGGCCGTTTCCCACCTCTACCGCACGCCGCCCTGGGGCAAGACCGACCAGGACTGGTTCGTCAACGCCTGCGCTCTCGGCCGGACGAGCCTCGAGCCCGAGGCGCTTCTTCAGCGCGTCAAAAGGCTGGAGGTCCAGCTCGGCCGCGAGCCCACGGAGCGGTGGGGCCCGCGAGTCATCGACATCGACCTCATCGCCTATGACGAGGTTGCGCTCAAGACCGAACGGCTGACCCTCCCCCATCCCGAACTGTTCAATCGCGCCTTCGTGCTCGTACCGCTAACCGAAATCGCGCCCGATCTCATGATCGGGGGCGTTCGGATCGGCGAGGCGGCCGCGCGGCTCGGAGCGGGGGCTCATGAGGTTTTGCCGCTCGATTGAGCAAGCGGCTCAATTCGGGCTGGCTCCAGGGTCCCGAAGCCCATTAGACTGGCGATCCTCCGTCCGGCCAATTCCTCGACCCGAAGGGATCAAAAGCGATGTCCGCCTGGTCGCAAACCTTCACCTTCCTCGATGGCGAATGGCTTGAAGGCAATCATCCGATTGTCGGGGCGCGCACGCACGCCTTCTGGCTGGGCTCGAGCGTGTTCGATGGGGCGCGCGCCTTCGACGGGGTTGCGCCCGATCTCGACAAGCATTGCGCGCGGCTCAATCGCTCGGCCAAAGCCATGTACCTCAAGCCGACGATCAGCGTCGAGGCGATGCTCGAGCTCACGCGCGAGGGGATGAAGAAATTTGAGCCTGGCGCCGAACTCTACATCCGCCCGATGTACTGGGCCGAGCACGGCTCTCTGACGTCGTCCGTCCCGCCCGACCCGGAGTCGACCCGCTTCTGCCTGTGTCTCTACGAGGCGCCTCTGCCCCAGCCGACGGGGGCCTCGATCACGCGCTCGCCATACGCCAAGCCGCTCGCTCTCACCATCCCGATCGAGGCCAAGGCGGGCTGCCTCTATCCCAACAACGGCCGAGCGCTGATCGAGGCGCGGGCGCGCGGATTTGACAATTGTCTCATGTGCGACATGCTAGGCAATGTCGCCGAGTTGGCGACGGCGAATGTGTTCATGGCCAAGGACGGGGTCGTGATGACGCCAATGGCGAACGGGACGTTCCTCAACGGAATCACGCGGCAGCGCGTGCTCAAGCTTCTGCGCGCCGAGGGCGTCGACGCCAGGGAGGCGACCCTCAATTTCGCCGATTTCGATTCTGCGGACGAGATCTTCGTCGTCGGCAACTACAGCAAGGTGACGCCGGTCACGCGCATCGACGCACGCAACCTGCAGCCAGGGCCCTTCTTCCGGCGCGCGCGCAAACTCTATTGGGAATTCGCGCACGCCGGGCGAGCAGCGGTTTAAAAGCGGCGCAAAGCGCCCGAGGGGGGAAACGATGTCCACGCGCTTGACGATCCGGCTTGATTTCCCAGCTGGCCGCCGCCTGGGCGCCGGCAAAGTCGCGCTCTTGGAAGCGATCGAGAAGACCGGCTCGATATCGGCCGCTGGCCGCGCGCACCAAATGTCGTACCGTCGCGCCTGGCTCTTGGTCGACGAATTGAATCAGCTATTCGCCGAGCCAGTGGTCGCCGCACATCACGGCGGCGCGAAAGGCGGCGGCGCATCGCTTACCGACGAGGGGCGGCGGGTCGTTGCGCTTTACCGTGACGCAGAAGCCAAGATGCGGGCGGCGGCGCAAGGCGAAATCGACGAGCTCGAGCGCAGCCTAGGCGCCGGCAAGCCGGAACACAATGAGCCGCCCGACGATTGAGCCGCGCGACCGCCTCCCTTTGACAGGGCGGGCGCTTTGACCGAAAGAAGCGCGCGATGAAGCCCACGGTCAAAATTTGCGGTCTTTCCACCGCAGCCACGCTGGACGCGGCGCTCGAGGCCGGCGCCGACATGGTCGGCTTCGTCTTTTTCCCGAAAAGCCCGCGCCACATCGACTGGGGGACCGCGCGCACACTCGGCCGACAGGCCAAGGGGCGTGCGACGATTGTCGCGCTCAGCGTCGACGCGGATGATGACACGCTGAAGCGCATTGTCGATGCCATGTCGCCTGATCTCATGCAATTGCATGGCAGCGAATCCCCGGCGCGGGTGAAAGAGATCAGCGAGCTTTGCACCCGCCCGACAATGAAGGCGATCGGGGTCGCGGCGCGCGGGGACCTCGCCGCCGCGAAGGCCTATGAAGGCGTCGCGGACACCCTGCTGATCGACGCCAAGCCGCCAAAGGGCGCGGCTCTGCCAGGTGGCAACGGCCGGCCGTTCGACTGGAGCCTCACGCGGGACTTCCATGCCCGCGGTCCCTGGCTTTTGTCCGGCGGGCTCGATTCCGACACGGTCGCCGCCGCGATCACGCTGAGCCAAGCGCGCGGCGTCGACGTCTCCTCCGGCGTTGAGAGCGCGCCTGGCGTCAAAGACCCGGCCAGGATCAAGGCGTTTATCGCGGCGGCAAGGCGGGCTTTCGCGCGCGACGCCGTCGGAGTTGGTTGACATGAGCAAGCTCGACAAGCCCAATTCCTATCGGGAGGGCCCGAACGAGCGCGGACGCTTCGGCATCTATGGCGGACGCTTCGTCCCCGAGACGCTGATGCCGCTCATTCTCTCGCTCGAAAGGGCCTATGAGGAGGCGAAGGCCGATCCGGCCTTCAAGGCCGAGCTCAACCACCTGCTCAAGCACTATGTCGGGCGCCCGAGCCCGCTCTACTTCGCCGAGCGGCTGACCGAAAAAATCGGCGGCGCCAAGATCTATTTCAAGCGCGAGGAGCTGAACCACACCGGCGCGCACAAGATCAACAATGTGATCGGCCAGATTCTGCTCGCTCGCCGCATGGGCAAGAAGCGCATCATCGCCGAAACCGGCGCAGGCCAGCATGGGGTTGCGACAGCGACCGCCTGCGCGCGCTTCGGCCTCGAGTGCATCGTCTATATGGGCGCGCTCGATGTCGAGCGGCAGAAGCCGAACGTCTTTCGCATGAAGATGCTGGGCGCGGAAGTGAGGCCCGTCGATCAGGGCGCGAAGACCCTCAAGGACGCGATGAACGAGGCTTTGCGCGACTGGGTGACCAACGTCCGCACGACCTATTATTGCATCGGCACCGTCGCCGGTCCGCATCCTTACCCGGCCATGGTGCGCGACTTCCAGTGCGTGATCGGCGAAGAGACGCGGGCGCAGATGCTCGAACTCGAGGGCCGACTGCCGGATAGCCTCGTCGCCTGCATCGGCGGCGGGTCGAACGCCATCGGCCTCTTTCACCCGTTCCTCGATGAACCCCAGATCGAGATGTTCGGCGTCGAAGCGGCCGGGACATGGGCTCGACGTTCCGGGCGGCCACGCGGCCTCGATCAATGGCGGCAGCCCCGGCGTGCTGCACGGCAACCGCACTTATCTACTGCAAACCGACGACGGTCAGATCGTCGAAGGCCATTCGATTTCCGCCGGCCTCGACTATCCCGGCGTCGGGCCGGAGCATTCATGGCTCAATGACGTTGGCCGGGTGACCTATCTCGCGGCAACCGACAAAGAGGCGCTTGACGCTTTCCTGCTCTGTTCCAAGCTCGAGGGCATCATTCCCGCGCTCGAGCCCGCGCACGCCTTGGCCAAGGTGGTCGAGCTCGCGCCGAAACGCCCCAAGGACCATTTGATGGTGCTGAATCTGTCCGGTCGCGGCGACAAGGACATCTACTCCGTCGCCGAGTCATCTGGGTGGGATGTAGAGCGCTCTTACTGCGGCGCCGGATGGAGCCCGTGACGCAGCATGATGTCCTTCATTTTTGCCGGATCCGGCGCGCCACTCGCCACGAGCGCCGCGATCTCGCGAAAATAGCCGGGTCCAAGCACGCCGGGCGTCAGGATGCAGAGACAACGCGCCGCCTCCTGCGCATCGTTGCGGAAGGCGTGAACGATCCCGCGCTTGATGAAGATGGACTGACAGGGTTTGAGGGCGACGTCTTGACCATCGACGCGCCAGGTCGAACTCGCCGGCTAACCCGTAAATGGTTTCATCCCAGCTGTCGTGATAGTGGGCGATCGGCATGCGGGCGTTGGGTTCAACCGTCATCTCGAAGGCGTCGAGGCTGCCGGCGGTGTCGTCCTTCGTCTGAAGGAACCGAAGCTCGAGTCCGCCGAGCCGAATCGTCTCTGGCGTCATGCAACCTCCCTTGCGCTGTTCTTCGCTGTGGCCGACCATCGCGGTCGCGACTGAGTCTCCCTAGACGCGCCCGGCCCGGAACGCCTCCACCGTCTGCATCACGCCGCGCAATTCCGCCAATCCCTTGAGGCGGCCGATGAACGAATAGCCGGGATTGACGCGCTTCTTGCCGTCGTCGCCGAGCAAGTGCCCATGGTCGGGGCGCATCGGGATTTGGGCGTCGGCGCGTCGATGCGAGCGGCGACGATCTTCTTCCGCCATCAGAGCCGCAACCAGGCGGACCATGTCGGTTTCGCCGGCGAGATGATCGGCCTCGAAGAACGAGCCGTCGGGCTCGCGTTTGACGTTGCGCAAGTGAGCGAAATGCACCCGCGGCGCAAACTCCTTCGCCATAGCGACCACATCGTTCTCAGCATTCGAGCCGAGCGAGCCGGCGCAAAGCGTCATCCCATTGGCCAGAGACGGCGCGCCCGCGAACAGCTTGCGATAATCATGCGCCGTCGACATAACCCGCGGCAGACCAAAGAGCGGGAACGCCGGATCGTCGGGATGGATGGCGAGGCGCGCGCCCTCCTCTTCGGCGACAGCGACAATCTCGCGCACGAATTCGATCAAATTGGCGCGCAGGTCCTCGACCGACACGTCCTTGTAGAGCTCGAGCGCACGCTTGAAGCTTTCCCTGTCATAGGTGAAGTCGCGCGCCGGCAGCCAGTCGATGAGCGTCCGCTCAAGCTCCTGCTTTCGATGGCGTCATCGCCTCGAAGCGTTCGCGCGCGGCGGCGACACGGTCTGGCGCATAGTCGCCCTCGGCGTTTTCACGCCCAAGGATGAAGAGGTCATAAGCAGCGAAGTCGATTGCGTCGAAGCGCAGAGCGGTTCCGCCGCTGGGAAGCGGCCAGTTGAGATTCGTCCGCGTCCAGTCGGTGATGGCCATAAAGTTATAGCAGAAGGTCTTCACGCCGGCGCGCGAAGCGTTGCGGATCGATTGCTTGTAATTGTCGATTTTGGCGCGGAAGGCGCCTGAGCGCGTCTTGATCTCCTCGCCGACGCCGATGCTCTCGCTGACCGACCAGACGAGGCCGCCCGCTTCGATCTCGGCCCGGCGCTTCGCGACTTCGTCCTCGCTCCAGACCTGACCCTGGTTCATGTGATGGAGCGCGCTGACGACTCCGACCGCGCCGGCCTGACGCACATTGTCGAGGCTGACCGGATCGTACGGGCCGAACCAGCGCCACGTTTGCAGCATGCCTCCCCCTGTCATTCCCATGAGCGCCCAAGGCCTGACCGGAATCTAGCCCGCGTCCCGGACGCGTCGCAATCTTGGATTCCCAGTCAGGCCTTGGGCGTCATGGGAATGACAATCAGATCTTCGTCCCATCGCCAGATACTTTTCGGCGCGCACGTTGCGAAGTTCGTCCGGGCCCAGGTTGTGAAGGGACTTGAGCGCATCGCTGATCGCCTTGCCTGTGGCGGCGATCGCCGCCGCGGGATCGCGGTGCGCGCCGCCGAGCGGCTCGGGAATGACGCCGTCGACAATTCCGAACTTGATCAGGTCCTGGGCGGTGATCTTCATCCCCGTCGCCGCTTCCTGCGCGCGCGAGGAATCGCGCCAGAGAATCGATGCGGCCGCTTCCGGCGAGGCCACGGTATAGATTGCGTGTTCGAGCATGAGCACGGTGTTGCAGGCGGCGATGGCGAGCGCGCCGCCGGAGCCGCCCTCGCCGATCACCACGCCGACGTTCGGCACGCCGATCGACAGACAGGTGTCGATCGAACGCGCGATGGCTTCGGCCTGGCCGCGCTCCTCGGCTTCGATGCCGGGGAAAGCGCCGGCGGTGTCGATGAGGGAGATCACCGGCAGGCCGAAGCGGTCGGCGAGCTGCATGAGACGCGTCGCCTTGCGATAGCCCTCCGGACGCGCCATGCCGAAATTGTGTTTGACCCGGCTCGGCGTGTCGTCGCCCTTCTCCTGGCCGATGACGCAAACCAACTCGCCCTGGAATCTTCCCAAGCCGCCGACGATGGCTTCGTCCTCGCCGAAATAGCGGTCGCCGGCGAGGGGCGTGAACTCGGCGATGAGCGCCTTGACATAGTCGCCGAAATGCGGCCGCCCCTGGGCGCGCGCGACTTGTGTTTTCTGCCAGGGCGTGAGGCTCGCGTAGAGATCGGCCAGCGTCTTTTCCGCCCTGGCCTCGAGCTTCGTGAGTTCCTCGGCGAGGGCGGGCAAATCGCCTTTCTCCGCCACGGCGCGCATTTCATCGAGGCGAGCCTCGATATCCGCGACCGCCGTTTCAAAGCTGAGATAGGTGCGCATCCGGTCCTTGCGGCGAACCGCACGGGGGGTTCAAGCGCGGCGCGCGGAAACTGGCGATGGGAGAGGGCGAAGTCAAGCGGACGGAGGCCCGTGTCCACCCTTGCGCGCCTGCGGCATGAACGGCGTCAGTGGGAGTGTAGCTCAATTGGCTAGGGCGCCTCGCGCGGCCCTGGTAGTTAGGAAGCTGCCCTTGCCGTCGCCCCGCAGACCTCGTTTGACCATGTGCCGACGAGGCCTCCCGTCCAAGGCGGGAAGGCGTCGACGAAATCGGCATAGAATCGCCCGTCCGGCATATACCGTGTTCCAGGCGCCGGCGTGAAAGTCCAACCGGCCGGCAGATGTGTGATCCAGCCATAAAGAGGCTTGTCGCGCCATTGGCTTCCATCGGCGCCGTTGCCGCGAACCTCATAGGTCATTCCAAGCGTGTTAAAATCCCCGCTTGGGGCGCCCATAGCATCGTCTCCTAGTCGACCAGGAAAGCGCCTTTCGCCTGGCGTCAATTTCAATTTATTCGTCGGTCTCGCGCCAACGTGACGAACAGGAAAGCAGCGCTTTCCGCTTGATCTCCGTCATTTCTGCATAGTCGAGCAGAAGGTGCAACCTCTTTACAACCGGGGACCTCGAGCTTCGTAAGTTCCTCGGCGAGCGGGCCCGGTCCACCCTTGCTTCCGACCGCGTGTTGCGGCATGAACGGCGTTCGTAGGAGTGTAGCTCAATTGGTTAGAGCACCGGTCTCCAAAACCGGGGGTTGGGGGTTCGAGTCCCTCCTCTCCTGCCATCGGCTCTAGCCGAAGGAGACCTCTGCGCGGGCGTAGTTCAATGGTAGAACGGAAGCTTCCCAAGCTTCATACGAGGGTTCGATTCCCTTCGCCCGCTCCATCTCTTAGCTTAGTTCGCGGCTGAGCGCGCATCGCCAGGGCGTGAAAACGGCGTAAAGCCGTTATGGTCTTCGGCGCCGCCTTGATGAACTACTTACGGTAGAGGATGGCTTGGAAGTCGTCACGAAAGGCCGCAGGTGAGATGGGAATCTCCTTGTCCTTGTCCTTCTCCGCGTCGTAGAGACGAATCTTGCCGTCTTTAAAACCGAGCATCGCGAAGCCGTGGAATTCCGTCACCGACTTCGTGCCAGTTTCCTTGGACGCGCCTATGGTTGGTACATTGACGGAAGCTTTGGCGGCGTCGGTAATGATGTTGAGCGGCGTGTTGGGCGTAATAGCGATTATGGCCGGCTGAGCGCCAGTGAGCATGTTCCAGAAGTCTTCGGCGTGGATGTTGAGGGCGTCAAGGTTTTCATAACTCCCAAGTCTCACCGCGAGGGCCTTCTCGATGATGGACGCCCAGATCGTATGAGCGGTGGGATCCCGAAGATAGATGAGAGACCAACTGTCGCGGTCGCCATCGTTTGTGTACAGGACGTCGCTCACGTCGACGGAGCCGCCGGGTAGGTTAAACATGCCGGGTTCCCCGGACACTTGGACGGCGCCGCGGAGCTTATCTCGTTGGTCAAATCAACCCTGACTGCGCCGGGCAAGTTGACTGTGAAGTATCTGGCGGAGGTGAGCGTATCGCCGGGCGGGTTGCTCAGGGTTCCCGCCGGCAAGGCCCGTAAGGTCGGTGAGAACATTGCCCGACTGCTCGGGGGAGACCATGCTATGGATGAATGGGTCGGCCGTCCTTGGTGAAGGCATATGCGGCCAGGATCGCAGCCACCGGGCAATTCGCGATATTCTCCGCCTGTTTGACCTCGGTATAGGATGGAACTTTCGTTTGAGGGTCGAAGCGGGGCGAGAGGACAATATGAACGTCTTTGGGGACTTTGTCGTTGGCGGGCGGCGGCATCGGGGTCATCTTCCTCGGCGGCCTTCGTGACCGCGCCTGCCGGCTGCGATTGAGGTTGCTTATCCCTATCCCACAACGAACCCTATCGGGCCCGGGCGCCCATCCCCCATCATCCCACAAGCCGCCCAATGGTCCATGCGCCGTTCCGCCATCGCCTCCGCGTAAAAGCCCTAGGGGCGCCGGCCCGTGAGCGTGGCCTTTGATGGGAAGCGTCATGGCGCGGCCCTAAAATGGATTCGACGGACTTAATGTCCGATATATTGGACCGCGCGCCGGGAAAGGTCTAGAGGCGCGTGTTTAATTCATTGGGCTTGCCCGCTCCATCGCCAACCTGGACGAGATTGAGCGCGTCGATCGCCGCGATCCGCTCGGCCTCGGTCTGCTTCAAAGCGCGCTCCAGCTCCTCGGTGCTGGAGCGGCTCGAGCCCATGAGCACCATTCCGCCGATGGCGAGGGCGAAAGCGACGATCACACGGGTTGGCGAATAGGCGACGAGGCCAAGAACAAACCCGACGATCAGCGCCGGCCCGATCACGGCTGACGCAAGCCCCACGAGCCTCAGCCTGCGGCTGCGCTGCGATTGCTTCGCTGAGTTCCTCAATCCGAATCTCGAGCCGCTCGATCTCGTCCATGAGGCGTCCAGCCCGCTCTTAAGTCCCGCAATTCGTCGGCGCCAGCTACGCCGCCGCCACGGCCTCAATCTCTATGAGAAACTCCGGGCCATAAAGCTTCGACACCTCGACGAGCGTGATCGCCGGCGCCGCGGGCGGACTCACGGTTGCGAAGAAGCGATTGCGAGCGTCTCGATAGGCGCCGAGGTTATCCATGTCGCGCAGGAAGACCGTCAATTTCACCAAATTGGCGGCGGTGCAGCCGACCGCCTCCAGCGCTATGGCAAGGTTGCGGAAAACCTGATCGGCCTGGGCGGCGAAGTCGTCCTTGCCAACCAGGCGCGCCCCTTCCGTCGACCGCGGTCTGGCCCGCAATAAAGAAGAGGTGATCCGCGTGGACCTCGACCACTTGGGAATAGCCCGGGGGTGGTCCAAGCTCCGGCGGGTTCAACCGGCTTATGGATGCATTTGCGTCGCGTCTCATGCCGCTTCCCGTGATCTCGAGCAATCGGAGCCTACGCGGCGAGATTAGCCGATGCAGCTTTCGCCCGACGACGAGTCGCGTCCACGAAGTCCGCTCTACGTCCCGCACTCTTTCCCGTTGGCCTTGCCGAGAATCTCCAGCACGTTGTCGATCCCCTCCGGCGAGAGGCGGATCAGGCCCGTATAAGGGTGGCTCAATTCGAGGATAAGAAAGATTGCAATGCCGATCGACACGGCGCCCGCGAGATGCGCCAGCACGCTCACGGTGTTGGTCGCCGCCAGGAGGCCATTGCCGAGAAAGAGCGCGGTCGCCCAGCAGACGACGACGGTTAGGACATGGGGCGGGAACGGATTGGCGAGTTGCCGCGTCATCAGCATCTGCGTGTCGGCGAGCTTTCTCACCTGATCCCTCGCGGTCGCCAGGAGAGAGCGCTGCGTATCGGTCGTGGGTGTCAAGCTGTCGAAAAAGCTGTTCTGGCTCTGAAATATCCACCGCATCTCCTCGAAGGTGAACGGCTGGGGGCCGCGTTTGGCGTCGCCGAAGAAGCGGGCTCGAGAACGCTCGAGCGCCCTGAGCAGGCCCGTCCGGCCCCCCGCCGCCTCAGGGCCGTAAAGTTCAAGCGCAAGATCGACCTCGGCCACCATGGGCCCGAGCGAATAGGCCTCCGACTGCTGGGTGCTGAAAACCGAGAAGGCGGTGAAGACGAGCAGTCCGAGGACAAGCGCAAGAAGCAGGCTGACGAGCCCGGTCATCGCGCCGACCGGGCCCTTGGCTGCGGTCAACACATCTGCCGGCACTTCCCATTGCAGCGCCATGCCGACAAGGCTTGCGCCGAACGTCATAGCTGCGACGAAGATCGCCCGATAGAGAGGATGCATGGGCCCCGCAGAATTGTCAGGGCGTTCTTCCGTCTCGCCCGCGATCCCGCATTATCTCAGGCTTTCCGCTCGGGGCGCAAGCACCGGCGCTATGGCTCGCGAGCGCCGGCTCAAGCTCGTCGACGGAATTGTTCCGGACGCTGCACCCTAGACTTTGTTCTGCGTAACGAGGGCGACGGCAGCCGCCGTCGCCCTTCACAAGGCTGCTCTTCTTCGGGCGACTGCCGCGCTACCCGTCGCTGAGCGTCATCGTCGCCACAGTCACATGCGGCCAGAGGACGTTGTTGAAAATCAGGATCACGAGCTGTGAGTACTGCAAGCTGAAGGTGCGTCGAATGCTCCCAATACGGCTCAAGTTCTCTGACCGGCAGGCATGGCTCCCCGGGTCCATCATGCAGCCGTATCGGAGGCTCATCGAGTCGCGCACCCACTCGATCCAGAAGGTCGCGCTTGCCGAGTAGACGAAGGCGTTGGGGGTCGGATTCGGCGCCATAGCCAGAGTAGCCGGTTGGTAAGGGGGGGCCGGAGGGACAGGCAGGGGAGAGGGCGCCGGATTTTGAGTTTGGTTAGCGACCCCTAGGAACGGGATGTTGCTGACGGTCTCGAACAGGCTGCCGACGCCCAGCGTCGGGATGCCAGTCGACGATTGGGAGTCCGTCGTGAGATCGATCCTGATGAAGCCAAGAATATCCTGGTCGGCGATCGCATCCCGCAATACGGAGTTGGGATCGTCGATAAAACCCTGGAAACTCTCCGGGAATGGGCCGGTGCTCTGGTAGGACAGCGGCGACCCCGCTGGCAGCGGCGGCGGCAGGGGCCCCGGCGCCGGCGGCTGATTCGGCACGAAAACGTCCGCGTTGATGTTGATCTCCGGAACATCATGCTGGGAGCCGGGCGGTAGGGGACCGGGTGCGGGGGGAGGAACGGCGTCAAGGTTTATTGGCTGGATCCCGACGGCCGGCGGGTTCGGCGTCCCCGGCGGGAGCGGCAGCGGCGGGTTCGTACCCGGGTAAGGCCCGGGGAAGGGCATGGGGCTGAGCCCCGGATACCCGTTGCCTGGGGTGCTGAACGGTGTAAGCGCCGGGATGACCGGCTTGCCGTGAGTAGGCTTCATCTCCGGGTTGGGCCCTTGCATCAGCACCGTGACCCCGTGCGGGATGCTTCCCATCCGCACGATGGCGTCCTTATTCACGATCGGCGTGGTGCCGACGTTAGTCTGCGAACTCGCCGGCACGTTCATGAACAGTCCTGGTTCGATATGCAGCGCCTGACCCGCCGTCGTGGAATAGCCGTGCGGATGCACATGCTTGGAAGGCTTTGGATCGGCGTCACTGGTCCGCTGGAGGTAATGCAGGCCGTACAAGCTGAGATCGGACTGCGGGTTCAATCCCCGGTTCGGCACCACCCCGGGGATGACTTGAAAATGAAAGCTGTCGTTCGTCAGGTTGAGCTCGAGTAAGCGCTTGATGTTATTGGGGGGATTCGTCAGGGGCCGCGATTGTGGATTGTCCGGTCGCCAGATCGCGTTGAAGCCAGGCCCTCTCCAGCTGCCATGCAGGAAGGCGAGCGGACCCAATTGTAATGCCGTCGTCAGCGGTCCTTGCTGGAACCGTGGGGGCACTTGCCCACCGGCATGATGATGACGCTCATGATCCTCTTTTGAAGCCATAGCGAACCTCCTAATCGGTTTGGTTAAAATGAGGACTGGCCGGCCCAGAGCGCGCGCGCTAGCGCCAGACAATAAATCACCGCAAAAATAATGTTATTACCGACTGAATGAAACTGAGCCCCCAGCTCCACGGGTGTACCGCGACCACCAAGCTCGCGCTGTGACGTGGCTCACAGTGCGACGTCTGATCGAAGGAGAATTCTTGGCGAGGGACCGCGATTTCTGCGAATGCTGGTGAGGCTGGTCGAGCCGTCTTTTCGTGAAACCTCGAGCCACGGGCGCTAATCATGACCGAAACGCCGTCTTCGCATCCCGCCGCGCAATGGGCCTATCGCAGCGCTGGAGAGCTCGCGCAGTCCCTCACGAAAAAGGAGGTCTCGGCTCTTGAGCTGACCGACCAATTCATCGCTCGAATCGAGGCTCTCGACGGGGATCTCAACGCGGTTCCGGTGCGCGATTTCACGCGCGCCCGCGAAGCGGCGAGGGAGGCGGATGCTTCGCTCGCGCGCGGCGAGCGCCGGCCGCTCGTCGGTGTGCCGGTCACCATCAAGGAATCCTACAATGTGGCCGGATTGCCCACGACCTGGGGCATACCGCCGCGAAAGGTTTTGTCCCTCACGAGGACGCGCTCGCAGTCGCGCGCCTGAAGAGCGCCGGCGTCGTCATCCTGGGCAAGACCAACGTGCCCTTGAGCCTCGCCGACTGGCAAAGCTACAACGACATCCACGGCGCGACCAGCAACCCCTGGGACAAGACACGGACGCCGGGCGGCTCTTCGGGCGGATCGTCCGCGGCGCTCGCCGCTGGTTTCGGTCCTCTGTCGCTCGGCTCCGATATCGGCGGCTCGTTGCGCGTTCCGGCGCATTTCTGCGGGGTCTGCGCGCACAAGCCGACCTATGGGATCGTCGCCTCCCGCGGTCATCTCCCGCCGGGTCTGCCCGCTTTGCCGGTCGCGGCCGATCTTGCCGTGATCGGCCCGATGGCGCGCTCAGTCGACGACCTCGCGTTGGCGCTCGATATTATCGCCGGTCCAGATGAAGCGGCCGAAGGACGGGGCTACCGCTTGAACCTGCCTCCCGCGCGGCGCGACAAGCTCGCGGAGTTTCGCGTGCTGTTCATCGCCGAACATCCGCTCCTGCCCACTTCGCCCGAAGTGGGCGCTTCGCTCGAGCTTTTGGCGAAACAACTGGCCGCCGCAGGCGTCGAGGTCAAACGCGAGACACGGCTCCTCCCGGATCTGGCAGCCTCGGCGCGGCTCTACGCCAAGCTGTTGAACGCCGTCCTGTCAGCGCGACTGCCAGACGAGCAACATGGTGAAATGCAGGCTGCGGTCGAGAAAATCCCCGCCGACGATCAAAGCTTCATGGCGGAGTTGGCGCGCGGCTCGGTGATGAGCCATCGCGAGTGGCTCAGGGCCGATTTCGCCCGTCAGGGCCTCAAACACCAATGGCGCGCCTTGTTTCGCGACTTCGACGTCGTCATCTGCCCGCCTGCCGCGACTCCCGCGTTCCCACACGATCCGTCAACCCCGCAGGAAGCGCGGAGGATGGCGGTCGGTGGCAAGGACTTTCCCTATCTTTATCAGTTGCTATGGGCGGAGCTCGCGACCAGCTGCGGACTGCCGGCCACGGTCGTTCCCATTGGCGTTGCGGACGGCTTGCCGATCGGCGTCCAGATCATTGGCCCGGAATTCGAAGACCGGACACCGCTCGCCTTCGCGCGCATGGTCGAGCGCGAGTTCGGCGGTTTCGTAGCCCCTCCCGGCTACGCATGAGCGCAGGGCCTGAGCCTTGACGGCCCGAAGCGGCTCTAGGCCAGACGTTTCAGAAGCGTCTGCGCCTTGGCGATCACCGGCATCTCCGCCGTCGGCGAAAAGCCTTCGAGCGCGGGCGAAAGGACCGCGTGGGCTTCGGCGAGACGGCCGGTCGTTTGATAAAGCTTGGCCAGCGCAATCGACGTGAGCAGCCGGAAGGTCCGGGCGCCCTGTTCGTTCGCGATAGCAAGGGAAGTTTTGAAAGCGTCTTCGGCCTGCCGAGGGTTGGCGGGCTCACGGCTCAAAAAGATATTGCCGCGCAGTCGATGCAGGGTGGAATCGTAAAGCCTATCCCCGCCTTCCTCACTCATCGCCAAGGCTTCATCGATCAACGTCAAGGCTCGCTCATAGTTCTGCGCAGCGGCTTCAAGCCTCGCAAGAACCCCCAGAAAGCCAGGAACGATTATCCGATTGCCTTGATCCCGATAATCCGCCAGCGATTGGCGGAAGTCATCTAAGCCGCGTCGCGTATTGCCCAGCTGGGCGTGACCCAAGCTCAGATACAAGCGGGAAAACGCAAGATAATACCCCATACTATGCTGCTGGCTGAGCTTAAGAAAATTCTCGGCATGGACGACAACGCTCACAAAGTCATTTCGTGCGGCCTCAATCGCGAGTTTGTAAATGAGCACAGCCGCGGTGGTCGGGGGGTGGCCCAATTCGCCGGCGAGACGTGTCGCCTCCTCGATTAACTCACGTGCGCGCGGGAGATCGCCTGACAGCCACAGCGCGAGCGCGAGGTAAGCTCTGGCGCTCGCTCCGCCGTCAAGGCCGTACTTTTCTCTGATCTCGCTGCCAGGCTCCCCGAAACGACCAAGCGCCACTTCGAGTTGGGTTCGTGCCTCGCCCAAGTCCCCCAGTTGCATGTAGGCCACGCCCAGGCCGGTGTGAGCCATTTGGGTCTCGGCAATTCGTCCTTCGGCTTCCGCCTCTCGAAGAAGACGTTCGGCAATATCCCGAGCCGCGCGGAATTCCCCACGAAACCAACTCCAGAGAAATCGACCATGAAGCGCAGAAAACCGCTCACCGGGAAGCTCAGCGCGCGCCGCGAGAGCGCTGGTGAGTTCGAACGCGGCCTTGGCCTCGTCCGCCGCGTAACCCTTCAACCACAGAAGCGCTTGACCGTAGTCGCTCTGCAGCTTGACCCGGCGGCTCGCCTCCGTCTTTGAAATCGCGGCCGCCGCGGCGGGCTCCGCCGCCTTGTCCGCCAGGGCGATCGCCTTGCCGAGATGGGCGACCGCCTCCTGAAAGGCCGAGCGGCGAAGGGCTTGATCGCCCGCTTTGCCCCACCATTCGATCGCGAGATCGTCAAGGCCAGCTTCAGTGAAATGATGGGCGATGACTTCCGGCTCCGCGGCCGCGGCCTCCAGCTGTCCGGCCAGTATTTCCGCCGCGCGGCGGTGCAGCCCTTGGCGCGTGCTCTTGAGCAGGCTCTCGTAGGCCGCGTCCTGGATCAGCGCATGCTTGAAGCGATAGCTCCCATGCGAGCGGGCGCCCTCGGAGATGAGGAGATCCGCGTCGGCGAGTCTGTCGAGCGCGGGCTCAAGGTCGGGGTCCTCGATCCGGCCCACGTCTCGCAACAGCGCATAAGTGAAATCGCGGCCCAATACGGCGCCGATCTGCGCGACTTCGCGCGCTTCGCCGAGCCGGTCGAGCCGCGCCGCAAGCGAATGCTGAAGCGTGGGCGGAATCGCCTGCAGGCTGGCGGCCTCGCCGCGCTCGAGCAGAAGGCGCATAACCTCCTCGACGAACAGCGGCACCCCGCCGGTGCGCTCGCTCACGTCCTCGACCACCTCCCGGCGCAGCGCGTGGCGCGAGGCGAGTTCGCCGACCATGCGCGCCGTGTCGGCGGGATCGAGGGGCGTGAGCGCAATGACGTTGTGATGCGAGCACGGGCTCCAGGACGGGCGGAATTCCGGCCGTGCGGTCGCGAGGATGAAGAGGCGCGCCTGTGCGCCCTCCTCCGCGAAAGTCCGCAGCAGATCAACCGAGGTCGGATCGGCCCAGTGCAGGTCCTCGAACACGATCACAATGGGCTGGGCGCGCGCCCCGGCGAGAAGCCACGCGACAAGGGCTGCCATTTGCCGCTGGCGCAATTCCTCGGGCGCAAACTTCGCTGCGCGCTCGTCTGTCAGTGGGATGTCAACCAGCGGCGCGATCAGAGGCGTATATTCGGCGGGGTCGAGGCCGACGAGCTGGAGGGTATTCTCGAGGTCGGCCAGGCGCCGGTCGGCGGGCTCATCCGCGCGAAAGCGCTGGCGCCCCCATTCGGTGAATGAGTGCAAGGGCGTATTTTGCAGAAGTTGCGACGAGGGGAATTCGGACCAGGTGTGCAGGGTCTGACCGAGCGTGGCGCGAAACTCCTCCAGGAGGCGCGATTTGCCGATGCCGGCTTCGCCGACAATGAACGTGAGCTGGCCCTCGCCATCGCGAGCCCGATCCCACTGCCGGCGCAGAAGCGCGAGCTCCTCCGCGCGCCCGACGAGGGGGGTGAGAGCGCGCGCGCCAGCGCGCCTTCCGCCGCTCGCGCGCACGATCCGAAAGAGCGTCGTCGGCTCGGACGCGCCTTTGAGGATATGCGCGCCGCGATCCTCTGCGACGAACAGGCCGGACACCTGACGCTGCACGCGAGCGGTGACCATGACCGTCCCCGGCTCGGCCAACGCCTGCACGCGCGCGGCGACATTGGGCGCATCGCCAAAGATTTCTCCGGCCTCATCCACCACCACCGCCCCGCTCTCGATCCCGATGCGGGCGACGAGCTCCGGCTGGCCCGAGCCGGCGTTCTTGCGTTTGAGTTCGGCGAGCGCGCGGTGAATGGCGAGCGCGGCGCGAACCGCGCGTTCGGAATCGTTCTCCTGCGCGATCGGGTGTCCGAACAGAGCCATCAGCCCGTCGCCGAGCGTCTTGGCGACACGTCCGCCCATTTGCGTCACTGCGGCTGAGGCTGCGTCGAGGTAGGCGCTGAGCAAATTGCGCCAGTCCTCGACGTCGAGGCGGGCCGCAAGGCCAGTCGATCCGACAAGATCGCAGAACATCACGGCGATGGGGCGGCGCTCGGCCGAAGCTTCAGGGTCTTGGGCCGCAGAGCGAGACTCGGCGCCGAGCGGCGCTCCATCGAAAGCGACGGGTCAATCAACTCTCCGATCGCGATGAGAAGCTTGCGCCGATCCCCGATGGCCGAGACGCCGATCTGCCGGAGTTCTTCCGCCGTTACGTGACGGAGAACGTGCTCGTCGATCCCGTTCTCGCGAAAGGTCGACTCATACTCGTCGAGACCGAGGCCCCGAAGCCACCCCCCCACGTCCATGGCAGGGCTCCCCAATATACGCCGGATCATCGCGCAGCGGCGACGCCGTGTCCAGCTTACCGTTGATCCCGTGGGGTTGAGATCGACTTTGGGCGACAGCCAAGGCGCAGAGTTAACGCAAGTGCGACCGCTCTGACGCAGCTTAATTACAACGTCGTCGCGCTGATCTGGCGCCGCGAAAGCTCGCGCTTTGAGCCAAAGTCCAGCGGGGTTGGTCTCCTTCAGAGGCCCGAACTCGCATCCTTGCTGAAAGGCGGACGGCACAATGAGCAAGGATCCTGCAAACGAGCCTCATCCCGATTCTGGAATCGTATTGGACGCCTCCACGGCTGCGCCTCATCCGGAAGAGATGCGGGCAACTGTGCGGTTTCGGATCGGGAACTCGGTGTCGCTCGATGCGACGGCGCGCGCCACGCCCGCCGGTTTGATAGCCGTAGGGCTGCTCATCACAGCGATCGCCGTGCCTCTGTTGGTCGCCGGCAGAAGGAATCGCGCAGGGTGAGGCTGAGCAACCGCTGGATTGCGCTCGCGCCCTAAAAGATTGTCTGGGTTCCAATTTGCATGAGCGCCCGCCCCAGCGGGCCCGCGGCCTCGGGCGGCAGAACAAGCGACAGCCGGCCTTCGGCGCCAAGGAGGCCTTCGAACGACAGCGTCAAACGACTGGGCGCATCGCCCTTGCCTTGCTCAATCTCCCACCCTGTGAGGGAGACGGAACGCGCTGGCGCAGGATCCTCGGTCATTCTGGTTGTGCGGTTGATGACAGCGTTATATAGAATCAAATATAGCGCCGTCTATCACGGCGTGGGAGCGCGGTCACTGTTCCGGGACTCCGGCCTTGCGCATGCGTTCGAGAATAGGCTCGAACTGGGAAAGATATTTCGGGTCGTCGCTCATCGCCGTCCACGTGGCGCGGAAGCGAGCGACGGTAAAGGTCGGAATGAGCGCGAGACCGGTCTTGATTGCTGAACGGGCCTCGTCGAGGCGGCCAAGCTGCGCCAGAGCTGCGCCCAGCACAAAATATATATACGGAAAATTTCTGTTCGCCTCGATTGACCGCCGGTACCACGCGACCGCCTGCTCCCAACGGCCGAGGTGGAGGTTCGCGAGGCCCGCCCTGCCCATCCATTTATAAGCCTCCAAATCGCGCGGACTGATGCGCAGACTCTCGGCAATGTGCGCCTCTGTTTCTTCGGCGCGGCCGATGAAAAGCTTGCCAAAGCCTATATTGGCGTGGGCCTCCGCAAGATTTCGATCAAGTTCAAGCGCGCGCTCGCATTTGGCGATGCCTTCAGTGGCGCGCTTGGTCCATAAGTCGATAAGCCCCAACCACATATGGGCGTGCGCATGGCCTGGGACCGACGAAAGAGCCTTGATCAATTTCGCTTCGGCCGCCGCAAGGGCCGCAGCGGGATCGGTCACGAAGAGATTGACGCCCTCGACCGCGTCCGCGCGCGCCGATCCGACGAGCGCTTCGACATTGCCTGGGTCGGCGATCAGCGCGCGGTCGAAACACCTGTGCGCTTGCGCCACATTCTCAGGGGCGTGACCCTTATTGAGCCAGGCCATGCCCTGAAAATAGAGATCCATCGAATCGGGATTGACGCCTGTTCCGCGCGTCGCGCCTCGGCCGCCGCGAGCTGGGCGTTCAGCGCATTCGCGAGACGCGCGACGATCTCGTCCTGCATCTCGAAGAGATCGGTGAGCGGCTTGTCGAAACGCTCGGCCCAGAGATGACTTCCCGTTTCCGCGTCGATCAGCTGGACATTGACGCGGACGCGATTGCCGCCGCATTGAACGCTGCCTTCGATGACATAGCGAACGTTCAACTCGCGGCCGATCTGCTTGAGATCGGCCGCTTTGCCTTTGTAAGTGAATGCGGTGTTGCGCCCCATCACGACCGCGCGGCGTATCCGCGAGAGGTCGGTTGTGAGGTTCTCGGCGACCCCGTCGACGAAATGCTCATAGGCGGGATCGCCACTCAGGTTGGCGAAAGGCAGCACGACCATCGAGAGGCGTGGCGGCTCGTGTCTGTTTGGCGCCGAGGCAGCGGGCTCGAGCGAGGCGTGTTCCGAGCTGAGCTTGAGCGCTTCGGCTTTAACCGGCACCGCAAACTTATAACCTTCGCCGGGCACGGTCACGATGAGCCGCGGCGGCTTCGCCTCGGGCTCGATCTTGCGGCGCAGCCTGCCGACCAACATGTCGATGCTGCGATCGAAAGGATCGGGTCGCTTGCCAGCTAGAGCGTCGAGCAGATATTCGCGGCTCAACACCCGCGCGGGATGACGAATGAACTCGCGCAGCAGCGCAAATTCGCTGCGGGTGAGGGGAATGTTGCCGCCGTCTGCGTTGGAGAGCGAGTATCCGTCGAGATCAAGCGTAAAGTCCCCGAAACGGACGGGCGCGCCTCGCGGCGGCAATGAGCTTTTGGCCGGAGCGCTGCCGGCGTCTTCCATGAGCTCGGCCTCGGACATGTCGCCACCGAAAGCCCGTGCTGGCGACTGTTACTCAATTATTACGCCCCCGTTACTGGATTATCAAACGCTCGCATCAGGCGTTTGCAAGAGTGCGCCCACGGCTGGTCGGAAAGTCGCCGTTCAACTGTAGGAGCAAGGATTATGAAAGCTTTTATTGTCGCACTCGCATTCGGCGTCGCTCTGCCGGTTTCCGCATTTGCTCAAGACGCGCCGCCATCTTTGAAAGCAATCGAGCCTCAAGCGGCCGTCGGTCCTGCTTGGCAGGAATATTTGGCGGTCTTCAATCCGAAAGGAGCTTTGGACGGGAAAACCAAGGAGCTGATCGGCCTTGCGGTCGCGGCGCAAATTCCCTGCGACTATTGCGTCTACGGCCATACCATTGGGGCCAAGCATGCTGGGGCGACCGACGAGCAGATCAAGGAGGCCATCGCCGCGTCGGCGCTGGTGCGGAAAATGAGCACCGAATTGAACGGCAATCAGTATGACATGGCCGCGTTCAAGAAGCAGATCGACGCCTTTTATGCCGACACGAAGACGCAGTAATTTCAACTGGCGGCGCGGCGAGTCCGCGCCGCTTCTGACTGCTAGTTTTTTGCGAAAGGCGGGTCGGTCAAGAGCGGGGTCCGCCCGGGTGATCTAGGTAATTCCAGAATTTATGGCTTTATCTTGCTATGAACAGAAATCAACGCTATGATGCTCGGCACTGAGGAAGGATGGCGGGCGCGGCGCCGAAGGACCAGAAAGGAACAGTTTAATCAATTCGTCACAACCCAAGACGAGAAGCGAAACAGGGAGAAATTTTTTTATTTTTTCGGCCATAACCCATTGAAAAGCCCCGAATCGGCCAAATAAATCCAAGTAAATCCAAGGATTTTCGCTTGGATTTATTTGGATTTGCTTGGGAGGAATTCGCGCGCTGGTTGTAATCGCAGCTCGCAAGCCCCGCCGGAAAGCTGACCTACTTCACCGCCTCCACGCTCGGCTCGGCGACGTGGGCGCGGGCGTGCTTGTGCTCCTCGATGCGCTTCGCCTTTTCGCCCGCCTGCCGGGCCGCTTCGGTCAGCTGGTACATTTCCTGATGATCGTAGTCGTCCGAGGTCCGGAGCGCCTCGTCGGTGTAGTTCTTGGCTTCGGATCGCGCTCGAGCCGGCGCGTCCAGAGGTGGATCTTGGCGAACATCGCGAGGATCCGGCCGTAAGTCACGACCTGCCCGCCCCAGTGGCGCGCATAGAAGAGCAGCGGGTTCTCGAGCGGCATTCCGGGCCTTCGGTCGCGGCGGTAGCGCCGCCGGATCATGCCGGTCTCGAGCGGATAGATGTTGTAGAAGTGGAAGCTCGCCCAGAACCAGGTGAGCAGATAAGCGACAGTGTCGGGGCGCGGGCCGCCGGCCACGGCGCGGCGGATCACCGTCTTGATGTGCTCGGGCGTGTAATAGGTGCGCCAGGCGAGCCGATAGGCCTCCTGCCATTCCTCGCGCGACATGCGCGGATGGTCGGTCGTGACGTGCTCGAGGTCGAACTTGTTCAGGTCCGGGTCGATGTCGACGCCCTTCGCCACCGCCTTCGCGTGATCCTCGCTGCCCGGCAGCGGCGTCAGGATCGAGAATTCGAGGATGTCGAGCGGCAGCTCGCGCTGGATGATCTGGATGCGCTGGACGAGCAATTCCTGCGTGTCGTTGGGGAAGCCGATGATATAGCCGCAATAGGTGATGCAGCGGCGCTTGCGCCACTCGAGCAGGAGCTCGCGATAGTCGGAGATGTGGTTCTGCTTCTTCTTCGCCGAGGCCAGATTGTCGGGATCGATGTTCTCCAGCCCGATGAACACGCGCTTGACGCCAGCGGCAACCGCCTTCTCGATGAAGCGCGGGAATCTTGTGGCAGGCGGTGTCGACCTGGATGATGAAGCGCGAATGGATGCCCTGCTGGCGCAGTTCGATCAGCCGGTCGAAGATCGATTCCCAGTTGCGATTGCGGGCGAGATTGTCGTCGGTGATGAAGAAGTAGCGGACGCCATTGGCGACGTTGATGCGCACGAGGGCTTCGATGTCATCGGCGGTGCGATAGCGTGACTTGCGGCCCTGCACATTGATGATGGTGCAGAACGAGCACAGGAACGGACAGCCGCGTCCGGCGTCGAAGCTCGAGATCATGCCGAGCGTGCGCCCCACGCGCTCGGGCGGCATATAAGGACCGGTCGCGCCTTCGAGCCCCGGCAGATCGTGGAGGTAATTGTAGATCGGCTTGAGCGTGCCCGCCGCGGCATCGCGCAGCACTTCGTCGAACCGCCCCTCCGCTTCGCCCGCATAGAGCGTGATGCCGAGGTCAAGCGCTTCCTTGAGCGAATCAGGCGTCTCCGGCAGCATCGAGAGGCAGCCCGAGACATGGAACCCGCCGATCACCACGGGCACGCCTGCAGCCCGCAGCGGCTTCGCGCAGTCCATCACGCGCGGGAACTGATTCGACTGGACGCCGACAAAGCCGACCATGCCGAAACCGCCATTGTCCTGGATCTGACGGGCGATGCGGTCAGGCCGGACGCGCGTGTTGGTCTCGTCGACGGGAAAGATCTCGATATCCACGTCCTCGCCAAGGACCTGATCTTCCATGCATTTCTGCGCGATGCCGAACAGACAGGCGAGCGAATTGGAGGGCAGCGCCGACTTCCACCACTGGATGACGTACCCTTCGTCGTCGTAGTGCGACGGCTTGACAAGAAAAAGCAGAAATCGTCGACGCGTGGCGATATCCGGCATGTCTCAATCCCCGCGAGATTACGGCCCCCCGAATCTCGCCCTGCGGCGGGCGCTTTCGCGATCGCGACCGTTACCAGTCTCCGTCCGAATGCGCAATCGCGGCCGGGGGCCGCGCTGTCTCCCACTCGGCGCGTGATGGTTACTCGCGGGTCAGTCGCGGGGATTAAGATCACGCTCGCAAGCAGGGTTAGCGCGTCAAGCGCCGATCCGCTTGATGAACCAGTTGAGAATTCGCGTCCAGATCTCGTCCTTGCCGATCAGGTCCTCGACCCCGTGTTCGAGGTTCGGGTTGTCGTTGACCTCGATGACGACGATTTCCCCGTCAGTTTCCTTGATGTCGACGCCGTAAAGGGCAGAGCCGATCGGCGCTCGCCGCCTTCAGCGCCGTGTCGATGACGGCAGGCGGCGCGTCGCCGATGGGAAGCGTCTTCGATCCGCCCTCCCGCGCCCCGTTCGGCCCATGCTTGATGATCTGCCAGTGTCCGCGCGCCATCTGGTACTGGCAGACAAACAGCGGCTCGCCATCGAGCACGCCGACCCGCCAATCGAACTTCGTCGGCATGAACTTCTGCGCCAGCAAGAGGTCGGTGTCCTCGAACAGTTTGTCGGACAGCCTCTTCAGCTCTTCGGCGTTCTCGACCTTGTGCACGCCGCGCGAGAACGAGCCGTCCGGAATCTTGACCACCATTGGCCAGCCGAGCTGGCGCTCGGCCTTGATCAGGTCGGGGTCGTCGGCAAACATCACGGTCGGGGGCGTCGGCACGCCATGCGCCTCCAGAAGCTCGTGCAGGTAGACCTTGTTGGTGCAGCGGATCATCGCCTGCGGGTCGTCAATGACCGGCATGCCTTCGCTTCTGGCGCGCTGGGCAAAGCGATAGGTGAAATTGTCGATCGAGGTGGTCGCGCGGATGAACAGGGCGTCAAATTCGGCCAATTCCGCGAGCTGCCTGCGATTGATGAGCTCGACCTCCACCGACTGCTTTTCGGCGATCCGCTGGAAATGTCTGAGCGTCTCGGGAGAGGACGGGGGCAGCTCTTCCTGCGGGTCGTACAGAACGGCCAGCGAATAGCGCGCGATCGGGCGACCGCGGGGATTGCGCCAGTCACGCTGGGTGTGCCGATGCAGACTCGTTCGGAAGAATTCCGTCTCTTCCGGCCCGAGCTTGGCAAGCGGCCGAGCGCGCAGCCGATCGATCTTCCAGTACTTGCCGGGCGTGATGGTGACCTCAATCGCCGGGCAGCGGTACCAGTCGAACAGGAGCCGGCCGAAGGCCTCGAAACGCTGATCCTGGGCGAAGCCGAAGCAGAACAGAAGGTCGAAGGTTGTATCCTCCGTCGCGTGCGCCTTGGTCGCGGCCGCGGTCAGCGCCTCCTGCAATTCCGGCAGCGACTGCTCGTAGAGTTTGAGTTCGCGCAAGTCGAGCATGGTCTCAACGGTCGGGATCACCCGATGCCCGCGCGCTTCGGCGAGCAGAGAGGCGTAATAACCCCTGGACTGATAATTATAGGAGCGCGACAAATTGATGATTTTCGCCCGTCCAAGGCCTGCAAACAGTTTCGGGCGCGCCAGATAATCATCCGTGGTGATGACTTTGTGTGGCGTGTCGGCGTTGGGAAAGTCCCTCGCTTGATCGACCAGGATCACCCAACCGTTCATGACCCACGCCTTCGGGCCCGTGCGGAGAGTCGCGACAGCGTTTTCATGATGACGGGCGGACGGGATCCCAGAAAGTTTCGGAGCGAGAGGTTTTCGGCAGGTCCGGCGCAACTCAATTCCGCGCTTCTATGGCTCCCCTAGCGCGGGCGCGACGCGCGGCGCAACAGTCGAACACGCTCAGGCGGGGAATTGTTCCCCCGTTTCGTGCTGCGGAGTGGGGAGTAGCGACTTTTCGTAGCGCAATGCGGTCGCCCCGTCCGCGTAATAATGCGCGTGTTCGCCGAATTGGCGGAAGCCGCAGCTCTCGTAAAGCGCGATCGCCGACGCGTTGTCGTAGCGGACTTCGAGGGTGAGCGCCTCGCGGCGGCGCCGGCGCGCATAAGCCTCGCAGGCTTGTAACAGCGCCCGGCCGACGCCGCGGCGAGCGAATCGCGTGTCGACCGCAAGCGAATAGATGCGCAAGGCCCGCGCGCCCTTGCGCAGCGAGACCAAGGCGTAGCCCGCCAGCTCATCGTCGATGGTCGCCACGATCAACGGCCGATGGGCGCCCTCAAAAACTCGCGCAAGGAGCGGCGCGAAACCCGGTCGCTCTCGAACGAATTCGTTCTCGAGCCTTGCAATCGCTTCGAGATCGCGAGGGCGAGCCTCGCGGAGATTGATGCCGCTCTGGCGCCAGTTGTTCATGCTGAAAAAACCGGCTCCCTCGGCGCCCGCTCAACCGACATGAGCCGCCGCTTCAAAGCAGGCGCGCTCATATCCCCGTCTGTTCCGATGCAATCGCTCGCCGGAGAGCCAGCGGCAACTCAATCGATTGGACGAGAGCCCTACGCCATGTACTGGCCGCCGTTGGCGGCGAGCGTCGACCCGGTGATGAAACCCGCGTCGTCGGAAGCGAGGAACACCACGCAGCGGGCGATCTCATCCGGGTGGCCGAGGCGACGAACCGGAATTTGGGGGATAATCGATTTTTCGAGAACGTCTTTCGGCACCGCCATCACCATTTCGGTCGCGATATAGCCGGGACAGATGGCGTTGACCGTCACCCCCTTGTTGGCGTTCTCCTGCGCGAGCGCCTTGGTGAAGCCGATGTCGCCGGCCTTTGCGGCAGAATAATTGGCCTGCCCCATCTGGCCCTTCTGCCCGTTGATCGACGAAATATTGATGATGCGGCCGAAGCCGCGCTCGCGCATGCCTTCGATCACCGGGCGGCACATATTGAACAGGGAATTGAGGTTGGTGTTGATGACGTCGCACCATTGATCCAGGGTCATTTTGTGGAACATCCCGTCACTGGTGATCCCGGCGTTGTTGACGAGAATATCGACCGGTCCGAGGTCGGCGGCGACCTTGGCGAGTCCTGCCACGCAGTCTTCGTATTTCCCGACATTCCACTTGTAGACGTGCACGCCCGTCTCCGCCTTGAACTTGGCGGCGGCTTCGTCGTTAGAATGATAGGTCGCGGCGACTTGGCATCCGGCGGCCTTTAGCGCCTTGGATACGGCGGCTCCAATACCGCGCGTGCCGCCCGTCACCACTGCGACTCTCGCCATGTTTCCTCCCAAGATTTTTTGACGCGCCGTTGAGCCGGCGCGCTGGATAAGGCAGCTAGCGCGGACTACCGCTCGACCGTCATCGCTATTCCCATGCCGCCGCCGATGCAGAGCGTCGCCAAGCCCTTTTTGGCATTGCGGCGCGCCATTTCGTGCAACAACGTGGTCAGAACCCGCGCGCCCGAAGCGCCGATCGGATGGCCGAGAGCAATCGCGCCGCCGTTGACGTTGACGATCGAGGGATCCCAGCCCAGATCCTTGTTGACCGCGAGCGCTTGGGCGGCGAAGGCTTCGTTCGCCTCCACGAGCTCGAGGTCCTTCACCGACCAGCCCGCTTTCTCCAACGCTCTTCGGGTTGCGGGAATTGGCCCCGTGCCCATGATCGCCGGATCGACGCCCGCCGTCGCCCAGGAGACGATGCGTGCCATCGGCGTGAGCCCCCTGCGCTTGGCCTCGGCGGCGCTCATGATGACCAGGGCCGCCGCCCCGTCGTTGATGCCCGAGGCGTTGCCGGCCGTCACTGTCCCGTCCTTGGAAAAGGCTGGCTTGAGTTTCGCCATCCCATCGTAAGTCGAGCCCGCGCGGGGATATTCATCGGTGTCGACGACGATGTCGCCCTTGCGCGTCGACACCGTTACGGGGACGATTTCATCCTTGAACCGGCCGGCCTTTTGCGCCGCCTCGGCCTTGTTCTGCGAGCCGACGGCGAAACGATCCTGCTCCTCGCGGGTGATTTGCCATTTCTTGGCGATGTTTTCGGCCGTATTGCCCATGTGGTAGCCGTGAAAGGCGTCGATGAGCCCGTCCTGCAGCATGGTGTCGACGAGCTTCATTTCCCCCATCTTGACGCCGCTGCGCAGATAGGCGGCGTGGGGGGCGAGCGACATCAATTCTTGGCCGCCCGCGACGATGATGTTAGCGTCACCGTTCGTGATCTGTTGGAGGCCGAGCGCAACCGCGCGCAGGCCGCTGCCGCACAGCTGATTGACCCCGAAAGCGGTCTTTTCCTGCGGAACGCCAGCCTTCATCGCCGCCTGCCGCGCCGGATTCTGGCCCTGAGCGGCCGAGAGGATCTGGCCGAGGATCACCTCATCCACCTGGCCCGCCTCAACCTTCGCGGCTTCGAGAGCGCTCTTGATGGCGACGGCGCCAAGGTCGTGCGCCGGAGTCGAGCCGAAGGCGCCGTTGAATGAGCCCACCGGGGTGCGTTTTGCGCTGGCGATGACAATTTCAGAGGCGGGCATATCGGTCTCCCTTTGGAGAGAATTGGCGAGGGCGCCGTGACTACACGGTTTCTACACGATCCGTCACGTATGGCGCTACAACTCTATATAGGCTTTGCAGCACCGGGGGGTTAGTGCAAGTGGCCCGAGCTGAGCGCTCTCCCTTAGGCGGCCGAGCTCCGACTTGTGGAATTGGAGTCTACTCGTCGGGAAGCAACCGCGTTCGGCACGGGCTAC
Organism: uncultured Alphaproteobacteria bacterium; assembly: GCA_963730555.1. Classification (GTDB taxonomy): domain Bacteria; phylum Pseudomonadota; class Alphaproteobacteria; order Rhizobiales; family Beijerinckiaceae; genus Roseiarcus. The sequence continues at coordinate 259,970 of CAVSSS010000013.1, forward strand.
GACGCGACCGGCTTCTCGTCCGGCTTCTCAACCCCGCTTTATGCTCGTACGGTGGACGTTTCGATAACCGTTCTCATGTTCCACGCGAGCGATCCGTAGGCGAAGAACGCTTTGACGCCGCAGCGATCCTGAAAAAGTACGGAAGCTAACCAGAACGCGCCCTACCTGCCCCGTCGAACGCTAACACCATTACACGGTCGGAACCGCGAACCGCCGGATGCGCCCGGTGGTGGTAGGATGTAAGGATCGACTGAGCTTGCGAGAGCGATGTCCGGCGAGCGTGCGATGGGCGAGCAATCATTAGGCCGTCCGGCGGACGGCGCGTGGCGGTGGTCAATAATGACGCTGAGTGATAAGGGGTTTTTTGGACCGGGATATGAGCGAGGCAGATAAAGGTACCCGGCATGGGTGGAGGAACTCGCCACATGCCCGTGGGGGTGGCCGGGGGCCCAGCACAATCACACCATCAAACCATCGACCCCGCAGGACAAGCGCGCTCCCCCGCATACAGCGCCGAGCCTCCACGGGAGGTATGGGGTCCAGCCCGGTCTTCAAGCGCGCCCGACGCTGCTTGAAGTCAAGGACCTCAGCGTCGCTTATGGCGAGATCGAGGCCGTGCGCGGCGTCTCGTTCACGATTGATGAGGGCGCGGTCGTCGCGCTGCTCGGCTCCAATGGCGCAGGCAAATCGACGACGCTACGAGCCATCTCGGGCCTCGTTGCGCCGCGCGCCGGCTCGATCCTGTTTGACGGCAAGCCGATCACAGGCTTAAGCCCCCGTTCAATCGTCAAACTCGGTGTCGCACACGTGCCTGAAGGGCGCCGCATCTTTCCAGGCCTGACAGTGCGTGAGAACATCATGCTCGGCGCCTCGAACGGGAACGCCTCCGCAGCGACCATTCGACGCGCGGCTGACGCAATGTTCGAGCTCTTTCCTGCGATCAAGCCCTTCGCTGACGCGCTCGGCTGGACGCTTTCGGGAGGACAGCTGCAAATGGTCGCAGTCGCCCGCGGTCTGATGGCGAAGCCCTGATTGTTGCTGCTCGACGAGCCCTCTCTCGGTCTGGCGCCCATCGTCATGCAGGCGGTGTTTCAAATTATCTCTGAAATCCAGAGCCGGGGAATGACGGTCCTGCTGGTCGAGCAGAACGCACATATGGCGCTGAAGGTCGCAAACTGGGGTTATGTGCTGGAGACCGGCAGGCTCGCGCTCGGCGGCGACCCCGCGACGCTGTGGAGCGACAAACGTATCCGTGACGCCTATCTAAGGGCCAGGACTGATCGATCACAGCCAGAATATGGCGGCTGCGGCGATGCAGATTGGCGAGAAGTGGGTGTGGGCGCAACGGTCGTATGGAGTGTGGATGCGCCGCCAGTCTTTGAGGCGTCCGAACATGTTTTCGATCTTGTGGCGCTGTTTTGTAGAGGACGGCGTCATGGGGGATCGCGCGACCTTCCGATTGGCTTTGGGAGGAATGCAGGCGGCGATGCGGCGCTTTGCGAGGGAGGCGCGGAACCAATCGGCGTCGTAACCCCTGTCGGCCAGAAGTTGCTTGGCTTGCGGCATGGCGGACAGCATCAACGCGGGCGCCCTTGTAGTCGCTCATCTGCCCCTCGCTTAAGAGCATGACGAGCGAACGTCCGTTACCGTCGCAGACCGGGTGCAGCTTGGAGTTCAGACCGCCTTGGTGCGCCCGATACGTCGGGGAACAGGCCCTTTTAAAAGGCTCGCGGCGGTGCGATGCGCCTTCAGATGCGTGGCGTCGATCATGACCCGCTCGGGCTTGCGGCCCTTATGCGCCAACGCTGCGAAAATCTTGTTGAACCCCCCAGACGGCTCCAACGAACAAACCGATTGTAGATCGTCTTGTGCGGGCCATACTCTGGCGGCGCGTCGCGCCAGCGAAGCCCGTTCTCGATCACAAACACAATCGCGCTCACGATCCGACGATCGTCTACCCGCGCGATCCCGAGTTTCGGTGGCGCTCATAGAGCAAACTGGAGTCCGAAGCTACCGTCCAGGGTGGTGCTGCGAGGAGTCAGGAAGAATGAAAGGGCCTCCCTACGCGTTTTTTGTGAAACCCACAATTTAGGTTTGGTGTCCAGACTAGGAGACTTCGGCCCGCGAACCTTAACGGTTGCCCTTGCTGAACGTAGGGCCCATTGTTAGGCTGATCTTTGGCTTAAGTCATTTATTTTTCGATGGTGGGCGCACAAGGGCTCGAACCTTGGACCCGCTGATTAAGAGTCAGCTGCTCTACCAACTGAGCTATGCGCCCATCGCATCCGCCGCGCAGCTTTGCTCGGCAAGGGCCGGCGTTTAGCAAAGGCCCGTCAGACTGTCCAGCAGAAACGGCCAACGAATTGTTCGTGCCCGCTCCCTTGGCCTAGCGCTCTCGCCAGCTTCAGTTTTTCGCTTTGTCGACGAGCTTGTTCTTGCCGATCCAAGGCATCATGGCGCGCAATTTCTCGCCGACCTCCTCGATCGGATGGGTGTTGGCGCGCGCGCGCATCGCCTTGAACGAGGTTTGGTTGACCCGGTTCTCCAGCATCCAATCGCGAGTGAACTTGCCCGACTGGATATCTCCCAGCACGCGTTTCATCTCGGCTTTCGTCTCGGGCGTGATGAGGCGTGGCCCCGAGACATATTCGCCGTACTCGGCGGTGTTGGAGATCGAGTAGTTCATGTTGGCTATCCCGCCCTCGTAGATGAGGTCGACGATGAGCTTCACTTCGTGGAGGCATTCGAAATAGGCCATTTCTGGCGCATAGCCGGCCTCGACCAGGGTCTCGTAGCCGGCGCAAATCAATTCGACGAGGCCGCCGCACAACACCGTCTGCTCGCCGAACAGGTCGGTCTCGCATTCCTCCCGGAACGACGTCTCGATGACGCCAGCGCGCCCTCCGCCGATCGCCGAGGCATAGGACAGGCCGAGGTCGTGCGCGTTGCCGCTCGCATTTTGATGAATTGCAATGAGGCAAGGCACTCCGCCGCCTCGCTTATATTCGGATCGCACCGTGTGGCCAGGACCCTTCGGCGCAACCATCAGCACGTCGAGATCGGCGCGCGGCTCGATCAGGTTGAAGTGAACGTTGAGCCCATGGGCGAACATCAGCGCAGCGCCGTTCTTCATGTTGGGCGCAAGCTGGTCGCGATAGATATCCGCCTGCAATTCGTCGGGCGTCAGCATCATGACGATATCGGCCCATTTGGCGGCGGCGGCGACATCCATCACCTTGACGCCCTCGGCCTCCGCTTTTTTGGCCGAGGCGGATCCCGACCTCAGCGCGACCGAAATCTCTTTGACGCCACTGTCACGCATATTGAGCAGATGCGCATGCCCCTGACTTCCGTAGCCGACGACCGCGACCTTCTTGGCTTTGATCAGGTTGAGATCGGAGTCTCTATCGTAGTACACACGCATGAGTTGTCCTGGGTCGTTGACGCGTTAAGTGCGGTTAGTAGGAAATATCAAAGTTGAATGTCGGCGCGCGACGCCGGGCGGTCGGGTTTCTAGTGAATGCGGATCGCCCAATCAAGCGCGTCCTGAAAGAGCTTAGCCGCGGATTGGGCCGTCAAGAGGATGACATGGCTGGTGGCTGAATGGCCTCCGGCGCCTTATGATTGGGCTCCGGTCCGCGAAGTATCGGAATCCTAGGCAGGGGGATTGTCATGGGCATATTCTCTCGATTGCGATCGCTGGCCGTCCTGGCGATAATAGCAGTTTCCGTTTCCGCCTGCGGCTATAACGTCATTCCGACCAAGCAGGAGGCCGCCAATGCGGCTTGGGCGGAGGTTCAAAACCAATATCAGCGCAGGGCCGACCTCGTCCCCAATCTGGTCGCCACGGTTCAGGGCTACGCGAAACAGGAAAAGGACGTCTTTGTCCAGGTCACCGAGGCGCGCGCCAAGGCGACGTCGATTCACCTCAACGCCGACGACCTGACCGACCCGGCGAAGGTCAAAGAGCTGCAGGATGCGCAAAATGCGCTGTCCGGGGCCCTCGGCCGTTTGCTCGCGGTCAGCGAAAACTATCCTGACCTCAAGTCGAACCAGAATTTCCTCGCGCTGCAGTCCCAGCTCGAGGGGACCGAAAACCGGATCGCCGTCGCCCGCCGGGACTACATCGCTGCGGTGCAAGACTTCAACACCACGCTCAGGACTTTCCCCAGCGTGCTGTGGGCGCAGACAGTGTTTCGCTCGATCAAGCCACTGGTTCCGTTCACCGCCAACTCCGAAGCGCAGGCGGCCCCGAAGGTGAAATTTTAGCCTCGCACGGGGAGCGTCCGGATGCTTCGTCCCTTGCCGCGGGCGCTGATCGTTCTCCTCCTCGCGGCGCTATGGGCCGGGGCGGCGCTTGCGGCGGCCAACTTCCCCCCGCTGACCGGAAGGGTTGTCGACCAGGCGAAAATTCTCTCGCCGGTCACAATCGCCGACCTCGAGCGCAAGCTCGCCGATCTCGAGCAGAAGTCCAGCATTCAGCTCGTCGTGGCGACCGTGCCCTCGCTCGGCGGGGAGGAGATCGAACCCTACGCCAATGAGCTTTTCCGCAACTGGAAGCTGGGCGAGGCCAAAGAGAACAACGGCGCTCTCCTCCTGATCGCGCCGAAGGAGCGCCGAGTGCGCATTGAGGTTGGCTACGGCCTCGAGGGCACGCTGACCGACGCCGTATCCAGCATCATCATTTCCAATGCGATTGCGCCGCAATTCAGAGCGGGCGATTTCAACGTCGGCGTCACCCGCGGCGTTGACGACATCATCACAGCGCTCACGACCGACGCGGCCGAATGGAAGCCGAAGCCGACCGACATGCGCGCTGAGCATGAGGCTTCGCTGCTCGACACGCTCGCGCCGTTTCTCATTTTTCTGTTCATCATGTTCGTGATCAGCCGTATCGGGCGGCGAAGCGGCGGGGGCAACGTCATCTTCATTCCGATGGGCATGGGCGGCGGCGGAGGTTTTGGCGGCGGATTTGGCGGAGGCTTCGGCGGCGGTGGAGGCGGCGGTTTTTCCGGCGGCGGCGGATCGTCAGGCGGTGGCGGCGCGTCAGGAGGATGGTGATGATCCTCGACCCGGACGCGGCGGCGCGGGTGGAGGCCGCATTCGACGCCGCGCAAGTCAAGACCCGCGCCCCGCTCGTCTGCGTCCTCGCCAGCGCCTCGGCCTCTCGCGATCCGGAATTTCTGCTCGGCGCTTGCATCCTTGCGCTCGCGACGCCACTGCCTTTGCTGTTGTTCACCGACCTTTCCGCCCATCGTATCTACATTGCTCAGCTGCTCATCGCCATTCTTGCGGCGGTCGTGGGTTCGCTGCCGCCGGTGCGACGGTTGCTTGTCCCGGAGCGCGTAGCGCGCTCGGCCTGCCATCGGGCCGCGCTCGCCCAGTTCGTCCTGCGCGGTATCGACCGTTCGCGCTGTGGCGCGCTCATCTACGTCTCGCTGTCCGAGCACTACATCCGCATCGTTCCGGCAGAGGACGCGGCCCGTGTCGTCTCCCACGAGCAATGGCAGGCCGCGGTCAACGACGCGCTTGGACCCCTCGCCGCCGGAGCGACTGAAGCCGCATTGACGGGACTAGCTGACCGCTGTGGCGACATTCTCGCTGCGCCGTTCCCGCCGGGGGCGCTAACGGATCCGGCGCGGCAACGGTTTCACATTATCTGAGCGCTTCGTCCAAAAGAGCGCAAAACCGGCGGGCTTCTTTCTCGCCAGGGATTGTCAGCGCGCCGAGGTCGCAACCGCTTGAGGTTGCAGCCGTTCTCCACTAGGAAAGGGTTGGTTCGGGACATTGCGGGGAACCAATCATGCCATATGGCCGATCCTCGATCGGACGGCGCGCCTTATTTGGCTTCGCCGCCACGTTGGCGCTCGGCGCCGCTTCAGCACAGGCGACGCCCTACCTCGTCGTCGACGCGGACAGCGACCAGGTCCTGATGGAGAACGAAGCAACGGCTCCCTGGTATCCCGCGTCGCTCACCAAGCTCATGACGGTCTACGTCGCCTTGGATGCGGTGCGAAATGGCAAACTTACGCTCGACACGCCGCTCGTCATGTCGGCTCGTGCGGCAAGGATGCCGCCGTCAAAAATGGGGTTCCGGCCCGGCACCGAAGTGATTCTCGACAATGCGCTCAAGATGCTGATGGTGAAGTCGCCCAACGACGTGGCGGTGATGGTCGCCGAGGGCGTTTCGGGCTCGGTCGAAGCCTTCGCCGGTGACATGAACGCCGACGCGCAGCGCCTCGGCATGCATGAATCGCATTTCGTCAATCCCAACGGCTTGCACAATCCGGATCATGTGTCCTCGGCCCGCGACATGGCGATCGTCGCCCGCGCGCTTTTGCGCGAGTTTCCGGACCACGCCGATCTCTTCAGCATCGGCGCACTTCAACTCGGCAGACAGTACATACCCAATCATAACGGCCTGCTCGGTCGCTATCCCGGCGCGGACGGGATGAAGACGGGCTTCACCTGTCCGGCGGGCTTCAATGTGGTGGCGAGCGCCAACCATTCCGGACGGCGGTTGATCGTGGTCGTGCTCGGCGCGCCGACGGCAAAGACGCGCAACCAGGAAGCCGCGGACCTGTTTGACCGTGGTTTCGCCATGGGCGGCGGGAGCGGCTCGTTGGAATCGCTGCCGTCTGGCTCAGGAAGCGCACCCAATATGCGCGCGGACGTATGCCTTCATCGCAACGCGGCTCTCATCGCCGCCGCCGAGGAGCGCGGCATTCCTGACCAGGCTCAGGCAGCAGCGGGATCAGTGGGACCCGCTGGAATGCTCCCTACCCCCTTGGCAGCGCTCTTCGCGCCGGTCGCCCACACTGTGCTTCCGGATGGGAGGGTCCGCTTCGATCCGGTGCGGGTCTACATCGGTCCCGCGCCAGGCTGGAAGGGGCCGGCGCTGGGCGCGCGCCCGACGACAACCGAAACTGCAGTCGCGCCAGGCGGCGCCAAGACCATTTCCGCTGAAAACGCGTCCACGGTCGCGACCACGTCCGAGGGAGACGCAAGCGCACCTGTCCAAGCTTCATCCAAATCCAAGCTCAAGCTTGCCCGGCATCTCGAAAAAAGGATGGCGCACAAGCCGGTCAAGAGTGCGACCGAAAAATTGGAGAATAAGAATGCATCTACCGATTAAATCTGAGATCGCGAAGCTTTTGATTAAAGCTTTCAAATATTTGTGATCATACTTATTTGTTTGGACCATCAATTGGTCGATGCAGCTAAAGAATTTTTTTGCTGTATGCCTTAGTTTGGCCGGCTTGTCGTCAAGCGCATGCCGCAACGGGGGGACATATTTACCCTGTGCCCCGTGGAATCGGTTCGCGGTTAGCTCGGTTTTCTTGCCCCCCAGCCCCCGAGCGCCAAGACGGGCCGAGTTCATTCCACGAAGGCTAGCGGATCGGCGGGCCCCCTCCTAGCCGATCCGCTCTTTTTTTGTCTGCACCGCAAATTTGCGGATCCCATGGGGAACTTACCTTACCGTTGGTCCTTCTTGGCGACCGCGAGCCAACGGATGGCCGAGTACATTTTAAGCGATTTCAATGGTTTGCGGCGCCATTCCAAACGTAGCAATCCAGTCAACCGAATCCCGCATCATCGCTCAAAGGTGATGGCCTTATAGCCCCATCGCTTCAATAAGTGATGCGCAATCGCCATTGGGGTCGGGGCCGTCAGACCGTCCGGGTGACGGCGCTCGATGAGCGCGATCGTCTCGTCGCGGCTGAACCAGCGGGCGTCCTCCAACTCGACGCGATCGATCTCAAGGCTGCGGCTTTCCGCTTCAGCAAAGCAGCCGATCATCAACGAGGCGGGGAAAGGCCATGGCTGGGATGCAAAGTACTGGACCGCCCGACAGACGACAGCGGCCTCTTCGCGGATTTCGCGTCTGACAGCAGCCTCGATGGTTTCCCCAGGCTCAACGAAACCGGCCAGCGCAGAGTACATGCCCTTTGGGAATCTGGGCTGGCGACCGAGCAGGCATGCATCGCCATCGACCGCAAGCATGATGACGACCGGATCGGTGCGCGGGAAGTGGATCGCTTTGCATACGGGGCAATCCCGTCTCCAGCCCGCCACTGCGACCTCAGTCGGCGCGCCGCAATTCGAGCAGAAGCGGTGGCGTGCGTGCCAGTGCGTCAACGCCTTGGCCGCCGCCAGCATCGCCGTCTGATCTTGCGGCACGAGGCCGCCGATCGCGATCGAGCGCAGGTCGACGAGCTTCAGGTCTTCGCGCCCCGGAACTACCAAAATCCGCCGATCGAGAAAGCCGTCGCTGGTGTCCGAGCGCTGTTCGACAGCCTCATCAGCCAATAGGGCGATGAAGATTGGCGCGCCATTGGGCGCAAGGCCCAACAGCGCTTCGACTTGCGCCCCGCCAAGCGCCTCGATTTGGCCTATCGGCAAGAGCGGATCGAGCCCCTTCTCCGCATTGCGCAATATCGGCATGTCGCGAGCGATCAGGAGAGCACGCGCATCCTCACGTGCCCGCAAGCGAGCAACCTCAACAGGGTCCTCGCGGCGATAGGATCCGCGATCAAACCAATCGACGACATAGCCCAGGCCTTCAAGAGTCGCCAAAGCTGATCTCCTTCAGCGGCGCTAAGCCGGAATTCGCGTGGATGGAAGCCCAATTTGAGGCGGGGTAATGAGCGCCGCTCAAGGATAGCGCGCCTTGAGGCTGGATACGCGCTCGGCGTCGTAGTCGATGATGCAACGCAGTCGCGGATCGCCGCCCTTGGCGTCCATGCCCGATTCAAATGGCGCGACGTCCTGGCATTCCGAATCGCGCCAAGCAACCCATTGCGCCTGGGCGTCATTGAGCGAGCGGCGCCAGCGGGCCTTCTGCGAGGACAGCAGGCCTGGGCGAGCGTCGATCGATTTGATCGCCGCGTCGACGACTGTAGCCAATTCACGGTCCGCCTTGTCAGCGCCGGTTCTCAGGCACTCGGCAAGCTCTCGGGCGCCGATTTTAGCGGGGTCACAGGCCACTTGCGACGGGCTCGCAGCCTCCGCTCGCGCTAATGTACACAGGGCGATCGCGGCTGCGGCAAGGACAAGGGGTCGCATGATCACCTTGATCATCTTGAAGGACATGAAAGAGCGCGTCACAAGCCCGCCGCCGCGCGTGCGGGGCGGCTCAGATAATCCCCGATGCGCTCGAGCGCGCGCTCGATATTTTCTAAGGAGTTGGCGTAGGAGAGCCGCAAGTACCCCTCCCCATAGACGCCAAAGTCCGGACCGCCGATCGTGGCCACGCCCGCATCCTGCAAGAGCGCCGAAGCGAGGAGTTTCGCCTTCCATCCGGTCCGCGAAACATTGGGAAAAGCGTAGAATGCGCCCTTCGGCGTCACGGCGCTCACGCCCGGCAAGCGATTGAGGCTCGATGTCACCGCCTTGCGCCGCCGATCGAACTCCGTTCGCATCGCCGCGACCGAATCCTGCGGTCCCTTCAGCGCGGCGATACCGGCGAACTGCGCCGACGCATTGACGCAGGAATAAGAGTTGACAGCAAGCTTGCGCGCGACGTCACGCCAAGCCTTAGGCCAGACGGAATAGCCGAGCCGCCACCCGGTCATCGCGTAGGTCTTCGACCAGCCGTCGAGCAAAATGAGGCGGTCGCGGATCTCCGGATAGGCGAGCAGTGTCTGGTGCGCGAGGCCGTCATAAGTGAGCTGGCCGTAAATCTCGTCCGACAGGATCGCTGCTTTCGGAAAGCGCGCGAGCCCGGCGACAAGCTTGTCGATTTCATGCTTAGGCGTGACGCCGCCGGTCGGATTGGCGGGAGAATTGAGAATGACGAGGCGCGTCTCGGGGGTGATCAGCTTAAGCCCCTCCTGGGCCGAGAAGGCGAAGCCGTTTTCTTCCCGGATCGGCATGGGAATCGGCCGCGCGCCGCTGAACTCGATCATCGAGCGATAGATCGGAAAGCCCGGGTCGGGATAGACGATGTCGGCGCCCTTTTCGCCGAACATCATGATCGCCATGAACATCGTCACTTTGCCGCCGGGGACGATCATGATGAGATCGGGGGACACGTCCGCCCCAAGCCGGCGATGCAGATCCTCCGCCACCGCCTCGCGCAACGGCGCAATCCCCGTCGCGTCGGTATAGCCGTGCTCACCGTCGCGCAACGCTTTGACCGCGGCCTCGACGATATGCGGGGGCGTTTTGAAATCGGGCTGGCCGATGCCCAGATTGATGATGTCGCGCCCCTGCCGCTGCAGCTCAGCCGCCCTCGCCAGCACGGCGAAGGCGTTCTCCTCGCCAATGCGCTCGAAGGCGGGCTGGATGGCGGTCACTGGGCGTGTCTCCGGTTGGGCGCTCCTTTTGGCAAAGGCGGACGTGGGGGGCAAGGGCTGCGCTGGACCTTCTCCCTTCAGGCTAAAGCCGCGCCTTGAATTCCTCCAGGCTGAATCCGGCCTGTTTGATGATGGAGCGAAGTGCGCCCGGGCTTGAGGACGCGGCTTGAATGGACTGGCGCGGTGACGGTTCGCGTCCTCAACCCGAACATTCGATTTCGCGCGCCTGAGCCGATGGCCGCGCGAAAACGCAGCGTACGACGCAAGCGAATAGAGCGCTGCGTTCGCGTGAGCAAGCGCAGCGGCTAGTCCTTACCCCAGCGCCTTTTCCATCACGCGCCTCAAGCGCGCGCCAAAGGCCGACGGGTCCTCGACGCTCGCGCCTTCCATCAGCCGCGCCTCATCGAGAACCAGCCACGCCGCGTCCTCGATCAGCGGCTTCATCTTGCCCTCCTTAAATCGCCCCGCAAGTGCGAGGGTCAGCGGATGCGTGGGATTGACCTCGAGAATGGGCTTGGCCCGCCCCGCGATCCTCCCGTGCATGGCGAGCATTTTCTCGAGCTGCCGGTCGGGACCAAAGTCGGCCGCGATCAGGCAGGCAACGCTGTCGGTGAGGCGATCCGACGCACGAACCTCTGCGACCTCGTCCCCCAGCGTCTGCTTAAAGAACGCGAACAGCGCCGCCACTTCGCCGCTCGCCTCGGCCGGGGCGTTTGCGCCCTCGACGAGCGCGATCGACTTGATGTCGGCTGCGCCCTGGCTCACCGATTTGAATGGCTTGCCGTCGAAGCCCGCCGCCGTCGACACCCAGAAGGCGTCGACCGGGTCTGAAAGCAGCAGCACTTCGACCCGTCGCGCTTTGAATCCTTCGAGCTGAGGGCTCGTCGCCAGGCGCTTGGCGTCGTCGCCGGTGAGATAGTAGATCGCCGTCTGGTTCTCGCGGAGCGAGGCGACATATTGCGCCAGAGTCCGGTCGCCCGCCGGATTTGTAGTGGTTGTGAAGCGCGCGATCTTGAACAGGCCGTCGCGTCGTTCCGGGTCCTCGTACAGGCCTTCCTTGATGACCGAGCCGAAATGCTCCCAGACCTTGGCGAACTTCTCCGGCTCGGCTTCGGCGAGCTTGCCGAGTTCCTGCACGACGCGGTTGGTCACGCCCTTGCGGATCGCCGAGAACACGTCGCTCTTCTGGATCAATTCGCGCGAGACGTTGAGTGGCAGATCGGCGCTGTCGACCACGAGGCGGACGAAACGCAGCCAGCCGGGAAGGAGGTCGGCGTCCTCAGTGATCAGCACGCGGCGCACATAAAGTTTGTTGCGGCCCTTTCGCGCCGGATCGAAGAGGTCGAACGGACGGGAGCCAGGAATGAAGGCGAGCACCGTATATTCGTGCCGGCCCTCGGCGCGCCAATGCAGGGTGAGCGCGGGCTCGTCGAACTGGCCGGAAAGGCCGCGATAGAATTCCGTGTGCTCCTCCGGCGTCACCTCGGATTTGGGCTTAGCCCAGATCGCTGCGCCATCGGCGATGCGGCGCTTTTCAGCGCCGAGCTTCTCAATGAGGTCGATCGGCACCGCGACCGCGCCGGAATGGTCGCGCACGATGCGCTCAAGCGTCCGCGGCTGGAGGAATTCCTGTGAGGCGTCGTTGAGGTGAAGCGTGACGCTCGTCCCACGCTTCGGCGCGTTTTCAAGCGGAAGCGGCGCGATGGTGAAAGAGCCCCTGCCGTCTGACGACCAGCGCCAGGCTTCGTTCGTTCCGGCGCGGCGCGTGTCGACGACGACTTCGTCGGCGACCATGAACGATGAGTAGAAGCCGATGCCGAACTGCCCGATGAGGGCGGAGGCTTCCTTGCTCACGTCCTCGGCCGCGAGTTTGTCCAGGAACGCCTTCGTGCCTGAACGGGCGATTGTGCCGAGTCCCTGGGTGAGGTCTTCCCGGGTCATGCCGACGCCGTTGTCCGAGAAGGTCAGCGTCTTGGCGTCGGGGTTGATCGTGATCTCGATCGCGAACGGCGCGCCGTCCTCGATCAATTCAGGCTTGGCGATCGATTCGTAGCGCAGCTTCTCGGAGGCGTCGGCCGCGTTGGAGACGAGTTCGCGGACGAAAATCTCCCGGTCGGAATAGACCGAGTGGACCATCAGATGCAGCAGGCGCGAAACGTCGGCCTCGAAGCTCTGGGTCGCGGCTTCGCTGGTCGGGGTCTGGGCGTCGGCGGTCAAGGGTCGATCCTCTCTAGAATGTTGAAATCTGAAATGCCGGCCGAGACGGCGCGGCGAACCGCATATCGGGGCGAGGCGCGATCGATGCAAGCCGCATTTCAGCCGCAAGTCGCAAGTAGCGCGACGTGCGGGCGCCATCGCCAGCCGAGCGCGGCGGCCACAGCCTCCGGTCGAGCTTTGCGCAAGCAAAAGCAAGAAAGTGCAAGAAAGTGCAAGAAAATGCAAGGAAAATAGCTTGCATTTGCCTTGCATTTATTTTTTGGAATCTAGACTTTTCAAAGGGTTATGAGCAAAAAAATAAAAAAATCTGGATTCACCTCAACTCGCGTCTCGGGTTGTCCGTCGAGCCGCTTCAACGGCATTTTCCCTTCTCCAGGCTCCTCGCCACCGAGCCGCTGGCCCACTCCTGTCAGTGGAATGACTTATAGCACCGATTTCTGTTTTAGCCAACCAAATAGCGCAAATTTCGGACAGCCCGAGCCTTGGTGAAGTTCACGCGACAGTTCGGCGCCGCGTCACGCCATCATCTGGCGAACCCGCTGGTCATAGTCGTCCGCAAGCGCCCGAAGCGCAGCCGCGCCGTCTCCGGAATACGAGGGCCCATGCATGAGGGCGAGCGTGCGTGGGGCGAGGTCCCCCAGGCGGCGGATCGTGGCGCCCATACCGGGATTGAGGCTCGACGCGCGAAAAAGGTCCTCGGCGGCGATCGCTGGCCCGACAATGTCCCCTGACGTCATCGAAGGACCGTCGCCGAGCTGGGTAAAGAGGTCGCCGCAGAGCAGCGCGCCTGTGCTCTCCTCGAACAGCACGCCGGCGTCCCATCCGTGCGGGATATGCGGCGTGTCGATATAGCGGACGCGCTTGCCCCGGCCGAGGTCGACGATTTCTCCATCGGTCAGAACGCGCGGGCCCCGATCGGCCATGTCCTTGAGGGAGACGAGCGCGCCCGTCTGGCCGTGCATGACCTCAGAATGCGGGGCGGCGGCGAGCCACTCGTTCATCGAGCCGCACTCGTCCGCCTCGTAATGGCCAAAGCAGATCCAGCGCAATTTCTCCGCCGGCAGAACTGTCTCGACCGCCGCGCGAACCACCGGAAACATGCGCCTGAACCCCGTGTGAAAGAGCAGGGGCTCGTCGCCGAGGACAAGGAAGTGGTTGAAGGTGAGCCCCGCGGGCGGCGCGATGTCCGGCACATAGGCCGAGATGCGATAAACGCCATCGGCGATCTCGTTGACCTTGGCTTCCATCTCATCCTCCCTTTGCCCCCGATCCTTCGGGCCATCCTCGCGCATCCTCTACGCGATTTTCGTCGGGCGCGCTTCTGGAGCGTCTTAAAACGACTCGGCGGCTGATCCGTCGCGCAGTCCGTTCTATCGGTTCGCACACGACGGCTGAGCGCGCGGCCAACATTTTGCCCGTTCGAAGCCGCGCCTCAAGCAGTCCGATCGAGCGCGTGACAGATTGGACTCTCGCGGGCGATAGTCCCCCGACACTTTGCAAACGTTGGAGGCGGCTTTGGAATGGGCGACCAAAACAGGTCGGCATGCTTTGGGGACGCTCGTGCTGCAATCCGGCGCGAGCTTGCCCGGAGCGGAGCTGAGCTGGAAGACCCACGGAACTCTCGCTCCGGCGCGGGACAACGTCATCGTTTATCCGACCAGCTATTCAGCGCGCCACACGGATATCGAAGGGCTGATCGGACCTGATGGCGTCCTGGACCCGACGCGGTGGTTCATCGTGATTCCGGACATGTTCACGAATGGGCTGTCCTCGAGTCCGTCCAACAACAAACGCTTCCCGTCGCTGGTGACGACGGCCGACAATGTTCGCGCTCAACAGCGTTTTCTGCGGGAGGCTTTGGGCGTCGAGCGCGTCGCTTGCGCCTATGGCTTCTCGATGGGCGCGCAGCAGGCCTATCACTGGGCGGCTCTGTTTCCGGATGAGGTCGAGCGCGCCATCGTCGTCTGCGGCAGCGCCCGGACGTCGGTTCACAACCAGGTCTTCCTGCGGTCGCTCCTGGCGACGCTGGAGGCCGCCCCGGAGCATATCGGGGGCGGCCGCTTCTCCGCGGTTCCCACGAAAGCAATGCGCGCCTTCGCGCGGATCTATGCGGGTTGGGCGATGAGCCAGGATTGGTATCGCGCCAACCTTCACCTGACGAGCAGCGGCGCCGCCAGTCTCGACGATTTTCTCGACAATCACTGGGAGCCGAGGTTCGCGCCTCGGAAAGCAGAGGATCTCTACGCCCAGGCTTCCACCTGGATCGCTTCCGACATTAGCGCGAACGAACTCTACGAGGGCGATCTCGTTCGCGCATTGCAGGCGATCCGGGCGCGCGTGCTTCTCATGCCAGGCAGGACCGACCTATATTTTCCTGTCGCGGACAACGCCCTCGAATTGCCCCATCTCGAGCGGGCTGAGTTGCGGCCAATTCCATCGATCTGGGGCCATTTGGCGGGTTCGCCATCGCCCGATCGCGAGGATTTCGCCTTCCTGCGCGCCAACGTGCGGGCCTGGCTCGAATGAACGCCCGCTCGCGGGCACGCCGATCTATTTGCCCGCGGGGGTGACGCGCCAAACTGTGTTTCCGACGTCGTCGGCAATCAGAAGCGCCCCGGTCTTGTCGATGGCGAGTCCGACCGGCCGTCCGCGCGCGTTCCCGTTGGCGTCAAGAAAATCGGTGACGACATTCTCTGCTTTGCCATTGGGATGACCGCCGCTGAAGGGCACGAACACGACTCTGTAACCATTAAAGACCGGCCGGTTCCAACTTCCGTGTTCGCCGACGAACGCGCCGCCGCGGTATTTTTGCGGCAAAGTGTCGGCTGTGTAAAAAGCGAGGCCGAGCGGCGCCACGTGCGAGCTTAGCGCGTAATCGGGAACGATCGCCTTCGCGACCAGATCTGGGCGCTGCGGCTCAACGCGCGGATCGAGGTGCTGGCCGAAGTAGCTGTAAGGCCATCCATAGAATCCTCCGTCTTTCACGGAAGTCATGTAATCAGGGACCAAGTTCGGACCGAGCTCATCCCGTTCGTTGACGACGGTCCACAGCGCCCCGCTCTCCGGTTCGAAGGTCAGTCCGTTCGGGTTGCGCAGGCCGCTTGCAAAAATGCGCCAGCGGCCGGTCGCGCGGTCCACTTCCCAGATCGCGGCCCGATTTTCCTCCGCTTCGATGCCGTTCTCGGTGATGTTGCTGTTGGAGCCGACACCAACGTAAAGCAGCGAGCCGTCCCGGCTCGCCGTCAGGCTCTTCGTCCAGTGATGGTCGATCGGACCGCCAGGCAGCGGGGTCAGCGTCACGCCGCTCGCAGTGATGGCCTGGTCGCCTGTGTGATAGGGGTAGCGCACAATGGCGTCGGTGTTCGCGACATAGAGATCGTCGCCGACCAGGGCCACGCCGAAGGGCGAATGGAGGTGGTCGAGAAAGACCGATCGCGTTGGAGGCTTGCTCCCTGCTGGATCGTATCTCAGGAGCGTGATGCGGTTGCTCGACCCGGTGTCGCCGCCCGACGTGACCATGTGTTCTATGAACCGCATGACGATGTCTTTGGGCCGAGTGATCGGTTGCGGAGGGGGCGCTTTCGATTCGACCACCAGCACGTCGCCATTGGGCAGCGTACAGAGCGAGCGCGGATGCTGGAGGCCGGTGGCGAGAGCCTCTATCTTCAACCCCGCTGCAACTTTGGGTGTCTCGCCGTTCTTCCAACCCACGACCGACGAGAGATGCATTTGCGGGAACAAATATTGCTGGATGTCCGGCAATACGGGATTGGGGCCGATCTGGCTTTGAAGATCGAAAGGCTCGTCGGCATAGGCCGCGAGGGTCAGCGCCGACGCCGCGACGAGCGCCATCGACATCAATCTAACGGCCGATTTCATCTGCTACCCCTACCCGATGGCGATAGACCATCGATCGTCCCATCCAGACCGTGAACAGCAGAATCAATACGACCAGGGCCGAAAGCGAGAGGCCCCACGGCACGACCGAAGTCCACGCGTCGCGTGAATGAATGAGCATGTTGAACGTAGCCAGGATGAGCACCAGCACATTCCCGGTCGCGTGCGGCCACGCCGGGGGTTGAGCGCGGATAACCCGGCTGCTGGCAAAATCGATCAGTCCGAAAAAGGCGGCGATATAGCCAAAGATCACGCCGATGGTCACCAGCCACGCGGAAAAATCCGCCCACATCATGTCCGCTGACCGCCAGTACGTCAGGTCGGTCAGAAGAACCCCGACGAAGCAGGCGATCGGAATCGGGACCAGCAACGGATGGATCGGCTGGCGGAAGATTCGCATCGTGGAGCGCGGGTTCGCGACAGACATCGTTTGCTCCATAGGCGCGTTTTGAACACGGACGCTCTTGGAACAGCAGCGGACGCCAATGGTTCCCGCTCGACTTGAAACGCCGGCGCGGCCGGCGTCCCCCGAGCCGCGGAGGGCCGAATCATTGAGCCGACATCGCGGATTGCGCTGTGAATGTGGCGCTTGGCCGGATTCCAGATCTCCGGGTTCTGTTTGGAAATGGCTGGAGTTCTGCCCTTCTCAGATGATCGCTACTAAAGCATGGCGCATTTAGACGGCGCCGTCGTCCGACGTTGGGGGAGCGTGGCGGGTAGCGCAGGACCTCCCGCGCGTCGCCCAGCGGGTCAGCTCTCCGACGTGGTCAAGGCGAGCGCGTGCAATTCCCCGCCCATGCGGCCCTTCAGCGCCTCGTAGACCATCTGGTGCTGCTTGACCCGCGTCTTCCCCTTGAACGCGGCCGAAACGACGCTCGCCGAATAGTGGTTCCCGTCGCCGGCCAGATCCTTCACCTCAACTCGCGCGTCGGGAAACGCCTCGCGGATCATTGTCTCAATCTCAGTCTGCGACATGGCCATGGGCGGCGTGCTCCTTGTGGGCCTCGAGGGCGTGCTCTTCTTCCTCGGCCTCCGTTTCGAGCCGCGCGACAATATCCTCGGCAGCTTCGGCGGCGGCGATCGTGACCCCGTCGGTCATGAGGATCATGCAGTCGTCCGCATCGGACGCATTGATGGCGACCACGCGTTCGGGGCGGATATAGGCGAAGCCCTTCACGGTTTTGACGATGATGAACGGGATCATGGGTTGGCTCCCAAAGTGCGGCTCATGGCAGCCGGCAGGCAACTCTCATACGCTTCGACGAGCGCCGCAAGAGCGAGCGGCGCCGCGCCAGCCAGCCTCAATGTCTGGCCTCCGGTGACGCCGATGCACGAGAGCGCAACATTGAATTGCTTCGCCGCCTCGGCGATGGCCCCGCGCTCAGCCGCCGGCGCGGTCACAACGTAGCGGCCCTGATCCTCGCCGAAGAAGAACGCATGGTCCGGGCCCTCGGCCTCGACGCTTGCACCGATGGCGCCCGCCATAGCCATTTCGGCCAGGACGACAGCCAGGCCGCCATCGGCGAGGTCATGGACCGCGCTGACCCTGTTCTCTCGAATGAGCGCCGCAACGAATTCGCCATTGCGGCGTTCGGCGGCGAGATCGACCGGCGGCGGCGCGCCTTCCTCCAGGCCAGCTATCGTCATGAGCCAGGCGGACTGGCCGAGCCACCCCGGCGACCCGCCGACGAGCCAGATATCCTCGCCTGCCGCCTTGAAAGCGAGGTTCGCCGCCTTCGCCACGTCCTCGACGACGCCGACGCCGCCGATTGCCGGCGTGGGCGGAATGCCTGAGCCCATCGTCTCGTTGTAGAGCGACACGTTGCCGGAGACGACGGGAAAGTCGAGCGCCCGCGCCGCTTC
Organism: uncultured Alphaproteobacteria bacterium; assembly: GCA_963730555.1. Classification (GTDB taxonomy): domain Bacteria; phylum Pseudomonadota; class Alphaproteobacteria; order Rhizobiales; family Beijerinckiaceae; genus Roseiarcus. Next base: position 278,245 of record CAVSSS010000013.1, read on the forward strand.
GCCGATCCCCTCGACGCAACCGACAAATTCGCCCATCGTCTCAGGCCGCTCCGGATTGCCGAAGTTGAGATTGTCGGTGAGCGCCAGCGGACGCGCGCCGACGGCGATGAGATTGCGCCACGCTTCGGCGACCGCCTGCTTTCCCCCTTCGCGCGGATCGGCGGCGCAGTAGCGTTCGGTGCAGTCGGTGGTCAGCGCCAGGCCCTTCGGCCCATCGCCGAGCCGGACCACCGCCGCGTCGCCACCCGGCCCCTGGATCGTGTTGCCGAGGATCAGCGTGTCATATTGCTCGTAGATCCAGCGCTTCGAGCAAAGATCCGGCGACGAGAGGAGTTTGATTAGCGCCGCGTCCGTCGGCATCGGAGGCTTGATCAATGCGGAGTCCAGAATCGGGGCGCGCGGCGCTTGCGTCCACGGCCGGTCATAAAGCGGCGCCTCGTCACCGAGCTCCTTGATCGGCAGGTCGGCTTTGACCTCGCCGCCTCGCCTGATGACAAAACGGCGCGCATCCGTGGTCTTGCCGATGATTGCGAAATCGAGCCCCCATTTGCGGAAAATGGCCTCGGCCTCAGGCTCCTTCTCGGGCTTGAGGACCATGAGCATGCGCTCCTGGCTCTCTGAGAGCATCATCTCGTAGGCGCTCATGCCCGTTTCGCGGCACGGCACGTGGTCGAGGTCGAGGTCGATGCCGAGATCGCCCTTGGCGCCCATTTCGGCCGCCGAGGACGTGAGCCCCGCCGCGCCCATGTCTTGGATGGCGATCACCGCCCCGGAGCGCATCAGCTCGAGGCAGGCCTCGAGCAGCAGCTTCTCGGCGAACGGGTCGCCGACCTGGACGGTTGGGCGCTTTTCTTCGGCGTCCGCCTCGAAGGCGGCCGACGCCATGCTCGCGCCGTGGATGCCGTCGCGCCCGGTCTTCGAGCCGAGATAGACGATCGGATTGCCGATTCCGGTCGCGGCTGAAGTGAAGATCGCGTCCCGCCGGGCGACGCCGACCGCCATCGCGTTGACCAGGATGTTGCAGTCGTAGCGCCGATGAAAGCCGGTCGAGCCGCCGACTGTCGGCACGCCGAACGAGTTGCCATAGCCGCCGATCCCGGCGACGACGCCCGCGACCAGACGCCGCGTCTTCGGGTGCTCAGGCGCGCCGAAGCGCAGGAAGTTGAGCGCGGCGACCGGCCTTGCACCCATGGTGAAAACGTCGCGCAAAATGCCGCCCACCCCCGTCGCTGCGCCCTGATAGGGCTCGATGAAAGAGGGATGATTGTGGCTCTCCATCTTGAACACGCAGACCTCGCCATCGCCGATGTCAACGACGCCCGCGTTCTCCCCCGGCCCGTAGATGACGTGAGGGCCCTTGGTCGGCAGCTTGCGCAAGTGCAGGCGCGAAGACTTGTACGAGCAATGCTCGTTCCACATCGCCGAGACGATTCCGAGTTCGGTAAAGGTCGGCGTCCGGCCGATCAGCGTGACGAGGCGCTCATACTCGTCCGGCTTCAGGCCATGGGAGACTGCTAGCTTTTCGTCGACCTCGGGTTCTTGGGGATTCAACCGGCGTCTCTTCGTCTCGGGGGGCCGGCCGGAGATAGACTGTGACGCGGCCGATCTCAAGCGATCGCGAGAAATTGGCGAAGCCCGAGGCTCAGATCTCCTTCATCACCTGCGGCATAGGAGAGCACCGCGAAGAGCGCGGTTCCTCCCAGGACGTTGCCCAGGAGAACCGGAACAATGAAGCCCAGCAGCATCTGCGCCACGCTCTGATCGCCCGCAAGCACAAGCATGAAAGCCTCCATGCTGCCAGCGACAATGTGCTGGAAGCCGCCGACCGCAATGAGATAGGTCAGAACCACGATCATCTGAAACTCCGCCCCTTCCGCGCTCGGCATGAGCCAGACGAGGACCGCGATCAGGAAGCCCGCCGAAATCCCGCGCACCAGCATCTCGAACCAGCCGGCCGAGCGTATGCATGCTGACGTCCAACATGGCCTGACGCAGGCTGCCCTCGAGAACCGGCGTGAACGAGCAGAAGAGCGCAGCGAGCAGGGTTCCGGCGAAATTGGCGGCAAGGACAAGGGCCCACATGCGCGCCACCAGCATGAGGTTCCTACGGGAGAAATCCGCGAGCAACGGCAGGACAACGGTGATCGTCGTCTCGGTGAATAATTGCTGGCGCGCCAGGATCACCATGAGAAAGCCGATGGAATAGCCGAAGCTTGAGACCAAGGGCGCCCATGGCGCGTCAGGCAACGCGCGCACAAGCGCCGCCTGGCCGAGGAGTGAAAAGCTGATCGAGAGGCCACCGGCGAATCCGGACCACCAGAGCGAGACCGCGGGCCGCTCCATTTGCTCCTGGCCCTCCTGCCGGACGATCTGGTAAACCGTCTTGACCGGAAGACGGGCGTGTTCGGCGAGCGCGCGCTCTTCGCGCTCGCCCGCTTCCTCGTCGGATATGCTCAAGGCCCCACCTCGCTTCCATCGATGCCTGGTGAGGGAAACGCGCGAGCGGGCCGCTCCGTTGCGAGGCGTCGAGGCCAAAGCGCTGGCGGAGGGTCGGCCGGAGGAGCGATCGCCCGTGACCGAAGACGCGCTTGCCGACCTCTACCGAGCCTATATCGCCTGCCTCAACCGGCAGGATTGGCCCCACTTGCACAAATTCGTAGCGGACGATGCGCGCCACAACGGCCGGCCGTTCGGTCTTGCCGGCTATCGCGCCATGCTCGAGCGCGATTTCGCCGAAATCCCCGATCTTGAGTTCAACATCGGGCTCCTGATCTGCGAGCCGCCCCATGTCGCGAGCCGGCTTCGGTTCGACTGCCGGCCGAAGGGTCTGTTTCTCGGTCTTCCGGTGAATGGCAGGCGAGTCAATTTCGCCGAGAACGTCTTCTATCGGTTCCACGACGGCAGGATTGCGGAGGTCTGGTCGGTGATCGACAAGGGGGCGATCGAAGCGCAGCTTTGACGTCAGGTCGATCCGCGGAAACGACGGGTTTGGCGTCGGCGCAGAAAAAGGAGACGGCTCTCTGGGTAACGCGCGTCCAAATGCGCTGCAACGGCGGCTATCGTCAGGAGACGCGCACTATCGCAAGCCGCTGGACCTGGGATATGATGGTTTCGCTTGAGGAAATATGAGGTGGCGCCGCTCTAACCCGCAACTGTGAAGGGAGCTTTCAATTATGGCTCTCATAATCCTGATCCTTTTTATGGAACTCCTCCTCGCTATCGTGTTACCGGCTCCAAATATGGGCGCGCCGATAAGGCGTCTTTTGGGAATCCGCCAAGGGAAACCGAATTAGCCGGGTCGGTAGGGGCCCATTGAAGCCCCGCTTGCCTACCGCCGCCCGAACAGCCGCTCGATGTCGGCAAGCTTGAGCTCGACATAGGTCGGGCGGCCGTGGTTGCACTGGCCGGCGCCGGGCGTCGCCTCCATTGTGCGCAGGAGCGCGTTCATCTCCTCGGGCTTGAGCGACCGGCCTGAGCGCACCGAATGGCGGCAGGCGAAGGTTCCGAGCCAACGGTCGAGCCGGCGCGTCAGGCTCTGCGCCCCGTCTTCGGCCGCAAGGTCGGCCGCGAGATCGCGAACGAGGCCAGCCAGGTCGCCTTGCGCGATCGCCGCAGGCGCTTCCCGCACCATCAACGCGCCCGGGCCGAAGCCCTCGACAATGAGGCCGAGACCAGCCAGCTCCTCCGCATGCGCGTCGATGAGCGCCGCAGCGTCGGGATCGAGATCGACGATGAGCGGGGTCAGCAGCGTCTGCCGCTCGACCCCGCCCTCATCGCGCTCACGCTTGAGCCGCTCATAGACGATGCGCTCATGCGCCGCGTGCTGGTCGACGATGACGACCCCGTCCCGCGTCTGGGCGATGATGTAATTCTCATGCACCTGCGCCCGCGCCGCGCCCAGCGGAGCGACGATGTCGCGCTCGCTTGGCTGCGCCGCCGGCGCCGGCGCGGAGGGCGCGAGTTCGGCGAAGCTCGCCTGCGCTTCCTCCGCGAACCGCGGCGCCGCGGGCGAGGCGCGCCAGTCCCACCGGGGAGAATAGGAAGCTCCCCGGTATTGTTGGTGGGGGCGCATGGCGAGGATCGTGGCGGTCCCGCCGGTGGTCGAGGCGCGGTGCAGCGCCTCGTTCAGGTGTCGCTTGATCGCGCCGACGATGAGCGCGCGGATCGCGGCGGCATCGCGAAAGCGCACTTCGGCTTTCGCCGGGTGGACGTTGACGTCGACCTCGGCGGGATCGCATTCGATGAAGAGCGCCGCAACCGCATGCCGGTCGGGGGGCAGGAAATCGAGATAAGCGCCGCGCAGCGCGCCGGCGAGCGTCTTGTCGCGCACCGCCCGCCCGTTGACGAACAGGAACTGCTGCGAGGCGTTCGGCCGGCTATAGGTGGGCAGGCCGGTCCGGCCGAAGAGTCGTGAGCCGTCGCGCCGCGCGTCGAGCGCGACCGAATTTGCGGCGAAATCGTCGCTGAGCGCCTGGCGGAGCCGCTCGGCGAAACCTGCTTCGCCCGCGCCCGTGGGCGGCCAGTCGAAGCTCGAACCGAGGTCAGTCGCAAACGAAAAGCGGACCTCCGGCGCAGCCATGGCCAGGCGTTTGACCGCGTCCGCCGCGGCCAGCGCCTCCGCTCGGTCGGATTTGAGGAATTTGAGCCTGGCGGGCGTGGCGGCGAACAAGTCGCGCGCCTCGACCCGCGCGCCGGTTGCGCTCGCGCAGGGCTCGATCGCGCTTTTCGCCCCGTCCTCGACCAGGAGCCTGAGGCCGTGCGGCGCGCCGAGGCTTCGGGTGCGGATTTCGAGCCGCGACACCGAGGCGATCGAGGGCAGGGCCTCGCCACGGAAGCCGAAAGTGGCGATTTGCGCAAGGTCGCCGTCGATGAGTTTCGACGTCGCGTGACGCTCGACGCTAAGGGCGAGATCGGCTTCGTCCAGCCCATGCCCGTCGTCGACCACCCGGATGAGCCGCCGCCCGCCGGCTTCGATCGTGACCTCGATCGATTTCGCGCGAGCGTCGAGCGCGTTCTCGACCAGTTCCTTGATCGCCGCGGCAGGCCGCTCGATCACCTCGCCCGCGGCGATGCGGTCGATGGTCAAGGGATCGAGACGGCAAATCGGCATAGGCGGACAAACCTCGCCGTGATCTTATCGCATTGGCGGGCGAACCGCGAAAGCGTTAGCCTTGGGACGCGATGATTCCGCGGTTAAAGGAACGACGGATGACGTTCGAGGGCGGATGCTATTGTGGACAAGTGCGCTATGTGGCCGAGGGCAAGCCGCGGCTCAAGGCGCAATGCCATTGTCGCGAATGCCAATACATCAGCGGCGGCGCGCCGAACATGTTCATGCTGATGCCGCCCGAGGGGTTCCGTTATGTCAACGGGACGCCGAAGACGTTCACCCGCAGCGATCTCGATCAGCCGGTGACGCGCGAGTTCTGCGCAAATTGCGGCACACATCTCACGACCAGGCGGCTGGATCTGCCTTTAGTGATCCTGAAGATCGGAACGCTCGACGACCCGAGCCTCTACGGTGGCCCAAAGATGGCGATCTACACGCTCGACAAGCAGCCGTTCCATATGATTCCTGACGGCGTGCCGACCTTCGAACGGGAGCCGCCGCGCTAATCCGGCGGGTCGCAGACCCTCATCCGGCGGGCCCTTAGCCTGCCCGAAAGGACGGGCGTCCTTACGGACGGCCTATGGCCGCCACCTTCTCCCCGAGGGAGAACGGAAGCTTAGAACCCCTCCGGCCGCCCGACCAGGGTCGTATGCAGAGACCCGTCGCCGAAGGCGCGGTGCGCCGCGCGCTTGACGCTCTCCATCGTCACGGCGGCGATCTCGAGGTTGCGCTCGACAAGCCACTCTGGCGCGCGGCGCTCGAGTTGGATATGGACGAGTTGCGAAGCGATCTTGGCGGAAGTGTCGAAGCGCAGCGGATAGGAGCCGATGAGATAGGTCTTGCCCTTCTCCAGTTCCTCTTCCTTAAGGCCGTTCAGCGCGACGTCGCGGATTTCGGCCGAGGCCACGTCGAAGGATTCGCGCGCCCGCTCGTTCTTGGTCGTCGTGCCGCCGTAGAAATAAGCGCCATGCTCGAGGGAATAGAAGGTCCCGAACACCGTATAGGCGAGGCCGCGCTTCTCGCGCACCTCGCGGAACAGGCGCGACGTCATCGAGCCTGAGCCGCCCAGCACATGCGCTGCGACGACGCTCGGAATGAAGTCCGGATCGTCGCGTTTGAGCGCCGGCCGGCCGAAGCGGATCGTCGATTGCGGCACGTCGAGATCGATCCGGTCGATTAAGCCGAGGCCCTTGAAAGCGGCCTCGGGAACGGGCTTGAGATCGCCCTTCGCCGGCAGATCGGCGAAGGCCTTGTCGACCAGCGCCGCCGCGTCCTTTTCACTGATCGCGCCGACAACCGCGATCAACAATTGATCGCGCGCAATCCCCTGGCTGGCGGAATGGACGAGATCGGCCCGCTCGATGCGGGCGAGCGTTTCGAGCGTCCCGTCGGCCGGCTGGCCGTAAGGGTGGCCGGGAAACGACTTCGCCTTCCAGTTGCGGTTGGCGAGCGTCGCCGGATCGTTGGCGTCGTGACGCAGACGCGCGTTCATGTGCTCGCGCACGCGTTCGAACGGCTCCTCGTCGAACCGGGGGGAATTGACCGCAAGCCGCAAGAGCTCGGCGGCGCGATCGAGGTTCTTCACCAGCGTGCGCATGCGCCCGCTCCAGTGATCGCGGTCGCAATGGAACGACATTTCGACCGCCTTCTCATCGAGAGCGCGGTGGAAGGCCTGCGAGTCGAGTTCGCCCGCGCCTTCGTCGAGCAGCCCCGACATCAGCGCGCCGAGGCCCGCCTTGTCCGCCGGGTCCTGCGCCGAGCCGCCGCGCATGGCGAATTCGAGCGAGACGAGCGGCACCGCGTGGGAGGGGACGAGCCAGAAATTCAAGCCGCGCGGGCTTAAGACCACGTCGACATTGACGGCGGAATGCGGCGGTGAAACGGGGAAGTGCTTTTGCATGAGCGTTTCCATGGGCTTCGTCTCTTTTTTCAGTTCCGGTTTAAGCAACTCGTGGCTGCCTCAAGCCGCCTCCTCGACGAGAGGCATGAGATATCCGGTCACTGCGGGCTTGTGATCGAGCCAGCGGCGCGCCGCTTGGGTCACATCTTCGGCGGTGACCCGTTCGATCCGCGCCGGCCATTCCTCAACGTCGCGCAAGGTCTGACCGATCGCCAGCGACGAGCCATACCAGCGCGCCAGGTCCGATTGGCTGTCGCGGGCGTAAATCGCGTCGGCGACCATGCGGGTCTTGGCGCGCTCAAGCTCGCCAGCCTCAATTCCGTCGTGCACGAATTTCGCCAGCGCCCGGTCAAACGCCTTGTCCAGCATTTCGAGCGAGACGTTGGGCGCAGGCGTCATATTGATGATGAACCGGCTCTGGTCGACCGCCGCGCCGTGATAATAGGCCCAGGCGGAGACGGCGATCCGCTCCTCCATGACCAGCGTTCGATAGAGAAAGCTGGTCTGTCCTCCGCCGAGCAGATGAGCGAGCAATTCGAGCGCTTCCGCTTCGCCCTCGGGCGCGGTCAAGGCCGACGGCGCGAGATAATGCCGCTGCCAACCCGGTTGCTCGACCTTGTCGTCAGCAACCTTAACCAAGCGGTTGGCGACCGTCGGCGGCTCCATGGGGCGCACGCGCTCAGGCTTGGTCCCGCGCGGCTTGATCTTGCCATAGGTTTCCTCGGCGAGCGCGCGGGCTTCTTCCGGTTCGACGTCGCCCGCTACGATGAGGATCGCGTTCTCGGGCGTATAGAAGCGCTTGTAATACGCAAGCGCGTCCTCGCGGTTCAGGCCTTCGATCTCATGCCCCCAGCCGATCACCGGAATTCCGTAGGGGTGATGGGTGAAGAGCGCCGCCTGCACCGCTTCGCCCAGTTGCGCGCCGGGGTCGGTGTCGCAATGCATACGCCGTTCCTCGAGCACCACGTCGCGCTCCGGCGCGACGATGTCGTCGGTCAAGGTCAAGCCGGTCATGCGGTCGGCTTCGAACGCCATGCAGGCCTTGAGATGCTGCTTGGCGATCTGCTGGAAATAGGCGGTGAAATCGTTGCCGGTGAAGGCGTTCTCCATGCCCCCGACCTCGGAAATGAATTCCGAGAACTCGCCCTTGGGGTGGCGCTTCGTGCCCTTGAACATCAGGTGTTCGAGAAAGTGGGCGATGCCCGATTTGCCTAGCGGATCGTCAGCCGCGCCATTGCGGTACCAGATCATGTGGGTGACGACCGGCGCGCGATGGTCGGGAATGACCACGACGTCGAGGCCGTTGGCCAAGGTGAAATTCGCGACCTGCGGCGCGGAAGAAGCGGAAGACGTCATCAAGGGTCCAATCGAAAATGGCAGGGCCCCGCCCGACCGGCCGCAAAGCGGCGCGATCATGACGATCCCGCGACATATAGAACGCCTTTTGGCTTCTCGCTAGGCGGGGGCGGCGGCCCCAGTCAACGCGCCCGCGCCTCCAGCGCCTCTTTGATCTCGTCCAGAACCTTCGGATCCTCGATCGTCGCCGGGGTTACCCATGGATCGTTGTCGGCGATCTTCTTCATCGCGCCGCGCAGGATCTTGCCCGAGCGGGTCTTCGGCAGGCGGGGCACGACGAAAGCCATCTTGAAGGCGGCGACCGGGCCGATTTTGTCGCGCACCAGCTGGACAACCTCCTTCTCGATCTCGTGCGGAGGCCGATCGACGCCCGCTTTCAAGACCAGGAAACCGCACGGAGCCTCGCCCTTGACCTCGTCCCTGACGCCAAGAACAGCGCATTCCGCGACGTCCGGATGCGAGGCGACGACCTCCTCCATGCCGCCGGTCGACAGGCGATGGCCCGCGACGTTGATGATGTCGTCGGTCCGCCCGAGGATGGTCAGATACCCGTCCTCGTCGATGAGGCCGGCGTCAGCGGTTTTGTAATAGCCGGGGAATTCCTTAAGGTAACTCTCACGCATGCGCTCGTCCTGGCGATGGAGCGTCGGCAGGCAGCCAGGCGGCAGCGGCAGCTTGATGACGATCGAGCCCATGGTGTTCGCGGGCAGCGGCTTCGCCGCCTCGTCCACGACGCGAACGTCGTAACCGGGCATCGGCACGCTCGGGGAGCCGAGCTTGATCGGCAGAATCCCTAAGCCCACCGGATTGGCGGCGATCGGCCAGCCGGTCTCGGTCTGCCACCAGTGATCGACCACCGGGACGCCCAAAACCGTCTCAGCCCAGGCGACCGTGTCCGGGTCGGCGCGCTCGCCCGCAAGGAACAAGGTGCGCAGGGAGCTGACGTCGTAGTTTTTGATGAGCTTGGCCTGCGGGTCCTCCTTGCGCACGGCGCGCAATCCCGTCGGCGCGGTGAAGAACGCCGAGACCTTGTAATCCTGGATCACCCGCCAATACGTGCCGGCGTCCGGCGTGCCAATCGGTTTGCCCTCGTAAAGGACGCTTGAGCAGCCTTGCAGCAACGGCCCGTAGACAATGTAGGAATGGCCGACCACCCAGCCGATGTCGGAGCCGGTCCAAAAGGTCTCGCCCGGCTTGACGTCATAGATCGCCGACATCGACCATTTGAGCGCGACAAGATAGCCGCCGATGTCGCGCACCACGCCTTTCGGCGCGCCGGTCGTGCCGGATGTGTAGAGGATATAGAGCGGATCGGTCGCGGCGAGGTCGGCGCAGGGCGCTCGCCTGCCCGCTGTCCTGGCGGCCTCGACAAGCGCGGTCCAGTCGCGGTCATGCGGCCCATTCATCTCCGCCTTGATCTGCGGGCGCTGATAGACGATTGAGGTCTTGGGCTTGTGCCGGGCGAGAGCGATCGCGAGATCGAGCAGGGGTTTATATTCGACGATCCGGCCCGGCTCGACGCCGCAACTCGCCGTGAGAACCACCTTCGGCTCGGCGTCGTCGATGCGGGTCGCGAGCTCCTTGGCGGCGAAGCCGCCAAACACCACCGAATGCACGGCGCCGATGCGCGCGCAGGCCAGCATAGCGACGATCGCCTCGGGAATCATCGGCATGTAGATCAACACGCGATCGCCAGCAGAGACCCCGAGATCGTTGAGGACAGAGCCGAGCGTCGCCGTCTCGTCAAGCAAGGCGCCATAGGTGATGGCGCGTTTGGTCCCGGTGACGGGACTGTCGTAATGGAGCGCGATTTGGTCACCGCGGCCGGCCTCGACATGCCGGTCGAGCGCGTTGAAGCAGGCGTTCAAGCGCGCGGCGGGAAACCAGCGCCCGTAGACGCCCGAGTTGGCATCGAAAATGCGATTGGGCGCGCGAAGTCCACGCAATCTCGCGCGCGGCCTCCGCCCAGAAGCCTTGCGGATCGACGCGCCAGCGATCATAGGTCTCACGATAGCCGCTGGTCATCGTTTCGCTCCCTCCGCCCGCCGAACTCCGGCCTTGTCGTTGTCGCGCACGAATTGTCGCGCCCAGCGCGTCGGAACGCAATGTCAACGCGGCACGCGGCCGATGACAGGCTCCGCCGCCGCTAGGAAAAGACCGCATGTCGGGCGAGATGCAATTCTACCTTGTGGCGATCCCGGCGGTGATCCTTCTTGGCCTGTCAAAAGGCGGGTTTTCGGGCTTAAGCTCGCTGGCGATGCCGATGATGTCGCTGGTCTCCTCGCCAGTCAGGGCGGCGGCCATCGTGCTGCCGATTCTCATCGTGCAGGACTGGGTGAGCGTCTGGGCGTTCCGACGCGACTATTCGCTCAGGAACCTCATCATCCTGACCCCTTCCGCGGTGATCGGGGTCACGTTCGGCTGGCTGCTTGCGGCGCGCGTCAGCGAGGACGTGGTGCGCCTTGCGATCGGCGTGATCTCAATCGCTTTCGTCGCCTACATACTGATCCGGGACGGGCTCGGACGAGCGCCCGTCGAGAGGCCCGGCGTCCCAAGCGGGGTCCTATGGGGTTCGCTGTCGGGGTTCACGAGCTTTGTCAGCCATGCCGGGGCGCCGCCGTTTCAGGTCTATGTGATGCCGCAGTACCTGGAGCCGCGAATATTCGCCGGCACCGCCACGATTTTCTTTGCCGCCGTCAATCTCTTAAAGCTTCCCGGCTATTTTCTGCTCGGTCAGCTGAGTCCCGACAACCTCCTCGTGTCCGCTTGGCTGCTGCCGGTTGCGGTCTTATCGACTTTCGCCGGCGTCTGGCTGGTCCGGCGGGTGTCCGCTGACCGGTTCTATGCCGTCATTCTCGCGCTTACCTCCCTTATCGGAGTCAAATTGACCTATGACGCCATCCGGGCTCTCGCTTGAGGAAGACAGTTCTCAGCCAACGCGCAACTCCGTCCCCAAAGCCGCTCCAGACGAAGCGCCAATGAGCGCCGTCAAGCCAAGTCGCCCCGCCCATGGGCGCATCGCCGCGCAAGTTCCCGCCTTCGCGGCGATCGGTCTCTTCGGCTATTTCGTTGACGCCGGAATCACCTTCGTGGCGGCCAAATATGGCGGCCTGTCGCCGGAGCTCGCCCGGCCGCCGGGCTTCATTATAGCAACGATCGTCAATTTCGCCCTCAACCGGTCGATCACCTTTCGCCACTCGCGCGCGCCGCTCGTCCGCGCCTTCCTTCGCTATTGCGGCGTCGCCTCGGTCGGACTCGCGGTCAACTATGCCGTTTATTCGGTCTGTGTTTTTCTGGCGCCCAGCGCCGGAATCGCCGTGACGCCGGCGATCCTGCCGCTGTTCGTCGCCGCCGGCAGCGGCGCCGCGATGGTCCTCACCTTCATCGGCTTTCGATTTTTCGCCTTTAGGCCGTAGCGATCGTCAATTGTCTGGCCCAAAGCTTGCTCGGGCGCGCTATGATCGCCGCGAAGCGCTGTGGGAGGCCCGCTTGATGTCCCTTTCGCCCTATGACCGCGACCTCGATCGCAATCCGGCCAATTTTCAGCCGCTGACGCCCCTGACCTTCCTTGAACGTTCCGCCGCGGTTTTTCCGGATCGGCTGGCCATTGCTCACGGGGCCTTGCGCCGCAACTATCGCGAGTTCCACGCGCGAACGAAGAAGCTCGCCTCGGCGCTCGCCAAGCGAGGCTTCGGGCGCGGCGACACGATCGCGGTCATGCTCGCCAACACGCCGGCGATGCTCGATTGCCACTATGGCGTCCCGATGTGCGGCGCCGTGCTCAACGCGCTCAACACGCGCCTCGATGCGGCCTCGATCGCCTTCATGCTCGATCACGGCGAGGCCAAGGCGCTCATCGTCGACCGTGAGTTCTCGGCGGTGATTGGCGCAGCGCTTAAGCGCGCCAAGGCCCGGCCGCTGGTCATCGACTACGACGATCCCGAATACGACGGCCCCGGCGAGCGGCTGGGGGGCTTCGACTACGAGGCGCTCATCGCCGAAGGCGACGAGGCTTACGAGCGCACGGCGCCGGGCGACGAGTGGGATGCGATTGCTCTCAACTACACTTCGGGGACGACCGGCGATCCGAAGGGCGTCGTCTACCATCATCGCGGCGCCAACCTCCTCTCCGCGGGCAACATCCTCACCGCCGACATCGGCCACCACCCGGTCTACCTCTGGACGCTGCCTATGTTCCATTGCAACGGCTGGTGCTTTCCTTGGTCCGTCAGCGTCAAAGCGGGCGTGCATGTCTGCTTGCGGCAGGTGCGCGCCAAGCCGATCTTCGACCTCATCGCGGAGCACAAGGTTACACATATGTGCGGTGCGCCGATCGTCATGTCGATCCTGCTCAATGCGGGCGATGACGAGAAACGGCCGCTGCCGCATATCGTGCGCTTCTTCACCGCCGCCGCGCCCCCGCCGGCCGCCGTGCTCAAGGCGATGGGCGAAGCTGGCTTCGCGGTGACCCACCTCTACGGCCTGACGGAGGTCTATGGGCCGGCGGTGGTCAACGACTGGAAGGAGGAGTGGAACGCGCTCGACGCCGGGGCTCAGGCGCATCTCAAGGCGCGCCAGGGCGTTCGCTACCACGCGCTCGAGGCGCTCGACGTCATGGACCCCGAGACGATGAGGCCTGTGCCCGCTGACGGAGAAACCATGGGTGAAGTGATGTTTCGCGGCAACGTGGTGATGAAGGGCTACCTCAAGAACAAGGCGGCGACGGAGAAGGCGCTGGCCGGCGGCTGGTTCCATTCGGGGGACCTTGGAGTCAAGCACGAGGACGGCTATGTGCAGCTCAGGGACCGGTCGAAGGACATCATCATTTCCGGCGGCGAAAACATTTCCTCAATCGAGGTCGAGGACGCCCTGTTCGAGCATCCGGGCGTCCAGCTCGCGGCGGTGGTGGCGCGGCCCGATGAGAAATGGGGCGAGACGCCATGCGCCTTCATCGAGATGAAGCCCGGCCACAGCGCGACGTCCGAGGAGCTCATCGAATGGTGCCGAGCGCGGCTCGCGCGTTACAAGTGCCCGCGCCATATCGTCTTCGCCGAGATCCCCAAGACTTCGACCGGCAAGGTGCAGAAATTCGCGCTGCGCGAGCGGGCGAAGGTCCTCGACATGAGGCCCGCTTAGCGTGGTGATGCGTTCCGACGCCTGGCCCCAACATTGCCGCGCTGCGCTTGTTCGAGCCGTCGGCGCCGCGGCGGCGCAGTTTCCTGGTCCTGGCGAAGAGGCGCCGAAGCGGGTCCATGACGTGCGCAAGATCTTGAAAGAAGCGCGCGCAATCGCTCGGCTCTTTCTCGATTGTGTCGGCGAGCCGGCTCGGGTGACGATCACGACGCTGGCCGCGACGCGCCGCCAGATCGGCCGGGCGCGCGATCTCGATGTCATGGCGGTCCGTGTGAAGCGTCTCGAGCCCCCGCCTGAGGTCTCCGAACCGTTGATGGCCGCGATCGCGCGCGAGCGAGAGGCGGCTCAGCGCGCTCGTCGCGGCCTTGCCGCCACAGCGCCACGACCGCGACTCAACGCAATTGTGAGACGCGTCGAGGGATGGGACTTGAGTCCTGTCGGGACGGAGGCCATCGTCGCCGCCGTCGCGCGCACCTACCGCCAGGCGCGCAAGCGCGGCCGCCTCGCCTTCGATGGCGACGACCCGGTCGCGTTGCATGCGTTTCGCGCTCGCGTTGTCGATCTGCGCTACCAGCTCGCGCTCCTCTCCTGCGCGTGGCCGGACGCGCTGAACGCGCAGGCCGAAGCGTTGAACGAGCTTCGCGAGGCGCTTGGCGACTTCAACGATCTGCATGTGCTTGGGACGTTCGCGGCTGAACACGGCGAATTGCCGCCGCAGGCGCTAGAAGAGCTCGGCGTCCGCATGGAGGCGAAACAGAACAAGCTCAAGAGGCGCGCCAATGTCGAGTTCGAGCGGTTGTTCGCCGAAACGCCGAACGCGTTCGCAACTCGCATTGCGGCCTACCTCAATCACCCCGTGAGAGAGCCGGAAGTCGCGGAGGATGAGCCGAAGGCTGTTTCAGCGGCGTAGCGCACGTTTTCATGGGCTTCCGCTGAGGCGTGACCCAGGGACGGATCAAATAAACTAAAGTTGACAGGGGAAGACCTTTCGATCACTTTCTACGGCGCTCGGAGGTGAGCTGGCCGCGCTCGAACGGTCGTGAGGGATTAAACGGGTTGGACAACGGGAGGAAGCAGGAGGGATGTTTCCCTTTGCGCGACTGCATTGTGTGCGAAGGGGACGTCCGTATGAAAAAGATGCATTGGATGATGGCCGCGCTGCCGGTGGTTGGGGCGCTGACTTTTGCTTCACACGCTGAGGCGGGCGTCTACCATTTGACGTTCGGCGGCGACGGCAACGTCAGCGGTTCGATTACATTGACCACTGCTTCCGACCCAAAGGCAGGCGCCGCTTTCGGAACCCCACTGAACCTAGTCCCGTCGGGTCCCGGATATGTCGGCATCGCGGACCCCCTGAGCGCCTCGTTAATCACCGCCGTCACTGGGGGAGTCTTCTCCGATGCGGCTCTCGGAATCACGAATGAGGCAGTGACCGGGTTGGTCGGCAATAACTACGCGCCGCATTTCGCGCCAGACCAGACAATACCATATAGCTTCAGCTATTATACAGCGTTGGATCCCAAAGTGTCTTACGACAATCTCTTCTATACTGACGGATCGTCTCCGCAAACGTGCACGGTTCCTCCGCCCGGGGACTACGGCGGCTTTCTCGACAACTACGGCGTGATGTTCACGCTAGCTAACGGCGACGTCGTCGATCTCTACAGCAACGGTGACATAACGGCGGTCGGCAACCCGCCAGTGACGCCCGGGCCCTTCTTCTACGGCGTCGTCGTGGACGTCGGTGGCGTCCCCAACTACGACAGCGCTGGCGGCCTCAGCTTGTCCACTCCGGAGCCCTCGACCTGGGCCATGATGCTCCTTGGCTTCGCCGGCCTCGGCTTTGCCGGCTATCGCACATCGCGCAAGGCCGCCGGCGCGTAACCGGACAATTCGATAGAACAAAAAACCGCCGCCCAGGGGCGGTTTTTTGGCGCTCCGCGCCGTCACGCCCCGCCGCGCGCGCCGAGCAGGAGCGCGACGCCGAACGCGAACACCGCGAGCGCGGCGGCGAATTCGAACCCCCTCGCGACGAGCGCAAGGCGCGAATTTTCCCCCGCCGCGAGACGCATCGCGGTCGACTTGGCGAAGACGGCCACCCAGGCGAGCGCTGCCGTCGTCACAGCCGTGCCGATCGCCATCGCAAGAGCGGCCGCAACTCCTGCTGCGAACAAACCCTGCGCCATCGCGAAAACGAGCACAAGGATCGCGCCCGAGCAGGGACGGGCGCCTGCGGCGATCACCGTTCCAGCCGCGGCCCGCCACGAGAACCGCCCATCGAGTTCAGCCGGATCGGGGGCGTGCGCGTGCCCACATCCTTCCTTAAGCACGCCCGCCCCTTCGGGCGGGCCAGCGCGGTAGGCCGCGGCCGAGAGGCTGAAGGCGGGCCGGCGCCAAGCGGCGCCGAAGTAACCTGGCGTGGAGGCGACGGCGCGGCGGCGCTCCACACGTTCGCTCAACGCAGCGAACAGCGCAGAGCCCTTTCGCCAGACGAGCCAAGCGCCAATGGCGGCGACGCCGCAATAGCTCGCAAGCTCGATCCAGTCGGCGGCGTAAGTCATCTGCGAGGCGGTCGCCTGAAAGACAAACCCGGCCGCGCCGACCAGCGCGATCGCGATCAGCGCCTGAAGCAGCGCCGCCATCAGCGACATCGTCGCGCCGCGTTTGAGCGACGTTTCGTTCGCCAGCATATAGGAGGCGAGGACGGCCTTGCCGTGTCCAGGGCCTGCCGCGTGCACAACGCCATAGGCGAGGCCGAGGCCGATGAGGCCCCACGCGGCGCTCGATTGTCCGTGCAGCGCGTGTACCTTGGCGGCCATGAGATGGGTGAGCGAGGACTGCTCGGCCATCACCCAGCCGGTGACGCCACCTTCTCCGCCGCCTCCTCCCTCGCCGCCGGCGACAGCGAATGGCCGCCGCGAAAGCTGCGCGAGCGCGGCAACCGCCGACCCGCCCCAAGCCGCGCAGCCCAGAGTGAACCGTAAGATCGCGCGTTTCGTCATGGGCACGCGACGATGGCGGCGCTCGCCATTTTGAAACCGAAATTGTCGCCTGGCGCGAGGTTGGTGAAGAACAACTCCGTCAGTTTCTGCTTGTCGTTCGCCTCGAGCGGCTTGGGCTTAGCCACGTTGGCTATGCATCCCGACGGTGCGGAAACCAGCTTCACCGGCTCCTTGTCGTCGAATTCGAAATCGATGAAATATTCCGGATCGGCCACCCGAAGCGTGAGAAACTTGGTGATCGGCGTCGGCGTCTTCAGCGGCAAGGTCACATGGAACTCGACCAGATGGTCGGGCCGCTCCTGCATCCAATAGTCGGTCACCATGCCGAAATCCATGGACTTGCCGCCAATCTTGAGCGTGGTGAAATAGCCGATCTCGGCGAGGCTCCCGGCGTTCTCCTTCGCCAGCGGGGCGAACTGCTCCTTGCCGACCAGTTGGCCGGCCGGCGCGAGCCCCTGGGTGGCGAAGGACGAATACATCTCATCGAAAACCCAGTCGTGAATCACCGCAGAAACCTTCCCCTCGGGCGTGAACGCGATCTCGCTCTTGACTGTGACCCACACATGCGGGTGCGCGCTGGCGGGCGCCGTCGTCGCGAGCCCGAACGCCAATCCCACCAATGCTGCTCGCCAATTCCACTGCCGGGCGCCCATAGCGAAGCTTCCTTGCGGGCAAAGTGCGGCGACGAAATGGCGCGCCGCCCGATCATGGTTGAGCGAATCTTAACGCGCCATGGTTCAATGATTCTTAAGGTGATCGGCTCAAATTTCGCGCCATGGCGCGTTGCGTTCCGCCTGTCTTGCTTGCGCTGGCCGCGGCTCTTTGCCTGACGAGCTGCGGATTTCCAGGCCGTGAAAGGCCGGTCTGGCGCGCTCAGGCCGAGAACGCCTGCTTCGCCCGCAAGCAGGTCGCGCTGTCTGAGTATATCGTCTCGGCCCCCGAAATCGACGGCCCAAGCATCTGCGGCATGACGCGTCCGCTGAAAGTGTCGGCGCTGGCCAACGGTTCGATTGCGGTCGACAAGACCTTGACCATCGACTGTCCTATGATCCCGGCGCTCGAGGCGTGGCTCAACGCGATCGTCGAGCCTGACGCGCAGGCCCGCTTCGGGCAGAAGGTCGCGACCGTCAATGTGTTTGGCGCCTATAGCTGCCGGGGTATCGACAACATACCGGGCGCTCGCCTGTCCGAGCATGCCTTCGGCAACGCCGTCGACGTGGCCGGCTTCACCCTCGCTGACGGGCGACACATCGACTTCGTTCACGACTGGAAGACAACCGACAGCCAGGAAGCCGCCTTCCTGCACGAGGCGCACGCGGGCGCCTGCCGGTATTTCACCACCGTCCTGGGGCCGGGCGCGGATGTCTTCCACTACAACCATATCCACCTCGATCTCGCCAATCACGGCTCGACCGACACCGGCCCCAGGCGCATCTGCAAGCCGACGCCGGCGCCGAACCTCTTGCCGGCGCCGGGCCCCCGCGACGGCCTCCCGCCCGCGCCTGAAATCGACGAGCCGCCCGATATCGCGCATTTGAGCGCGCCGGCACCCGCTGCTCCACCCCCGGCGGACGCCTCTGCCGGAACCAGTGACGGACCCGACGGCGCCTTGCCGCCGGCGCCAATCGGCGAAAGCGAACCCGCGCCGCCGATCCTGCCGGCCGGCGTCGAGCCCGCGGTGGACACGCAGCCGACCTCGTCGATCCCTGACCACGATAATTGAGAGGGCTGCGGCGGCTCTACGGGACTGAATGGCTCCCAGCCTGATCCGTGCGCTGACCGTCGACGAGAAACGAATTGATGTTAGGCGCGAGTAGCGAGCGCGGGCCGACGGCGATGGGCGAGGAGCCGGAGACCCGCAAGCCCCACGACCATCAGCGCCCAGGTCGAGGGCTCAGGCGCTGCGACGACGCTGACCTCCATCTGGAAGATTGGACCGCCGTTGTTCGGCGGAGGCGTGGGTATGTTCGGAAAGAAACCGTTGTCCGTAAGGGAGCTCCGATTATATCCCTCAGCGACGCCTGGGCCGGTATCGTCCGTCGTCGTGCCCCAACCTACAGTCGCGCCGTCTTCCGCGCCTGGATCGTTGAGACTGATAGAGATCGCATAGAACGCGTTGGGCTTAAGCGTGATGTTTGCGAATTGGCTGAAATCCTGAACAGTCAAACCACCCGACAGGTCAGAAATCGGCATCGTGACAGAACTGAGATCTGACAACGCGGACCCGAAGACCAACCCCAGGCCGTCCACGAATGTGACGTCGGCAAGCGGAACGCCGCCCGTAAGCGACACGGTGAACGTGTCGCCCGATTGGGAAAAAGTTGTGTTGAGCAGGAGCTCAACGTCGTTCAGGCGAACGACCGAAGCGCCGGTGTCGAAGCTCGCGGCCATGCCCGAGAACGTGAATGGTTGATCTCCGACGACCCCTGAGTTCTGGCTACTGAGGCTATCGAACAACACATCGGCGCGCGCCGAGGCTGAGAGCGTGATGAGGCCGATCGCGGCGGAGGCCGACACGGCCCACGCACGCGCTTTGCTGAATGATGCTGCCATCGAAAACCCCCTAAAGATTTCAAAAAAATCTTAACCCGAGGAGCGTGACAGGAGCACGGCATGCGAGTTGGCGATAGGCCGTTCAAATCGCTGTGATTGTTCTGAAGGCCAAGAAGCCAAGGCAGATTTGCCGGGCCGGTCTTGGAGCCGAGACGCGTCCGGCGCTCGTCATGCAGGCGGCAGGCAGCAGCCAACCTCCCTGCTCCGACCAGCCGCAACGCCGCGCTATTCCGGCAAATATTTCGTGCGAACTTCGTATTCGCGCGTGCATTGAACGGTGGAGCAAGCTCCCCATCTGCACGTTTAGACCGCTGCCTTGGTTCAGGGGAATTCTCATGCACTGGATCGTCAATCGCCGCGAAGTCGAGCGGGAAGTGGATGTCCGGACATCCCTTCTCGATCTCTTGCGCGAGCACCTGCACCTGTTTGGCGCGAAGAAGGGGTGCAATCAGGGAGCTTGTGGCGCCTGCACAGTCCTCGTCGACGGCGAGCGCATCAATTCGTGTCTCGCTCTAGCCGTGCAATACGAAGGCCGCGAGATCACGACGGTCGAGGATCTTGGCGCCCCGGTTCGCTGCATCCTCTACAGCGGGCGTTTATCGAGCACGACGGGTTCCAGTGCGGCTATTGCACGCCTGGGCAGATCTGCTCGGCGGTCGGCATGGCGGCGGAGCTTCGCAAGGGCTTGCCAAGCTACGTCACCGAAGACCTCGACGCAGAGGCGATCCCGCTCAGCCACGACGAGCTGCGTGAGCGGATGAGCGGCAATCTCTGCCGTTGCGGCGCCTATAACGGCATTGTCGATGCGATCTGTGAGACCTTCGCGGACCTGGCGGCTTCGGTCCATAACCAGGAGGCGGCCTGATGACGCCGTTCCAGTACGAGCGCGCTTCCGATGTGAGCGCCGCATTGGCGGCCCGAGCGCGCGCTGGCGCCCAATATCTTGGCGGTGGCACCAATCTCGTCGACCTCATGCGCGAGACCATCGAGCGTCCTGAGGTTCTGGTGGACGTGACCGGCCTCTCCCGCGAAATAGAGGAGACCGAAGGCGGCGGGCTTCGAATTGGCGCCGGCGTGAAGAACACCGCTGTCGCAGCCGACCGTCGCGTGCGCCAGCATTTCCCGCTGCTCGCCCAGGCGATCCTCGCCGGCGCCTCCGCCCAGATCCGCAATATGGCGACGGTCGGCGGCAATCTGATGCAGCGCACCCGCTGCATCTATTTCTATGACGATGCCGCGCGCTGCAACAAGCGCGTCGCGGGTGACGGTTGTGACGCGCGAAACGGCTTCAACCGCAACAACGCGGTGCTCGGCGCCTCGTCCGCCTGCGTGGCCACTCACCCCTCGGACATGTGCGTCGCGCTGGCCGCTTTAGACGCAGTGGTGACGGTGACGGGAAGGAACAGCTCGCGCGATATCCCGCTAACTGCTTTTCACCGCTTGCCAGGCGACACGCCGCATATCGAGACTGAGCTTCAGGCAGGCGAGCTCATCACGGCGGTGACCCTGCCTCCGAACGGCCTCGCCACCCGGTCGCACTATCGCAAGGTGCGCGATCGCGCCTCGTACGCCTTCGCCCTCGTTTCGGTGGCCGCGGGCCTCGAGATGGAGGGCGGCACGATCAAGGATGTGCGTCTCGCCTTGGGCGGCGTCGCTCACAAGCCTTGGCGCGCAGAACGCGCTGAAGGCGCGCTGAGAGGCCGCCCGGCGACGGAGGCGGCCTTCCGCGAAGCCGCGGAGGCCGAGCTCGCCCCGGCTCAAGCCTTGCGCGACAACGCCTTCAAGATCGAGCTCGCCAAGCGCGTGATTGCAGACACTCTCATGAAGCTCGCAACAGCCAATGGAGCCGCGCGATGAGCCGTGTGCAGGAAGCCGTGCAGGCGGTGGTGAAGAAAGCGGTCGCGCTTGCGCCCGACAGTTGGATTCCCGGCGGCAAGCCCGACCCGCTCATTCACCACAAGCATGGCCTGATCGGCGCCGCCGTTTCGCGAATCGACGGTACGGTCAAGGTGTCGGGCAAGGCGCAGTTCTGCGCCGAGTTCCCGTTTGCGGGGCTAACCTACGCCGCCCTCAAATACTCGACTATCGCGCGCGGGCGTATCGCCGAGATCGACACAGCGTCGGCGGAGGCCGCCGCCGGCGTCGTTCTGGTGCTGACCCACCGCAACGCGCCGAAGCTCAATCCGCCGCCGCCGTTTATGAGCAAGCCGAAGGCCGCCGGTCCCGACGACCTGCCGATCATGCAGGATGACCGCATTCACTGGAACGGGCAGCCGGTCGCCGTCGTGCTCGCCGAGACCCAAGAACAGGCCGACCACGCGCAGAGCCTGATCCGTGTCGCCTATGAAGAAGAAAGTCCCGTTACGAAGCTCTCAGCCGCCAAGGCCAAGGGAACCGAGCCCGGCGTGTTCATGGGCGAGTCCTTGAAGCAGAAGGTAGGCGACGCCGAGGCGGCGCTTGCTGCGGCGCCGCACAAGGTGGACGTTGTCTACACGACGCCCCGGCACCACCACGCTCCGATCGAGCTGCACGCCTGCACCCTCGCCTGGGAGGGCGACACGCTCAGGATTCACGACGCCTCGCAGGCGGTGGCGCACGAAGCCTGGACCATCGCGCAGGTTTTTGGGTTGCAGGAGAACCAAGTGCGCCTCACTTCGCCCTTCGTGGGCGGTGGCTTCGGCAGCAAGCTTCTCTGGCAGCACCAGATCCTTGCGGCCGCCGCGGCGAAGCTCGCAAGCCGGCCGGTCCGGATCATGCTTTCACGCGAGGGAGTGTTCCGGATCGTCGGCGGCCGCACCTTGACCGAGCAGCGCGTGGCGCTAGGCGCAAGAGCCGATGGGACGCTCGACGCCGTGATCCATACGGGCGTCGTCGCGATGACTCCGCACAACAACATGCCCGAACCCTTCATCCTGCCGACAAGGAGCGTCTACGGGTCGAAGACCTTCTTGTTGGACGTTGAGACGGTGCGGATGAACATGATCGCCAACACGTTCATGCGCGCGCCAGGCGAGGCGGTCGGCACCTTTGGCCTCGAGTCGGGGATGGACGAACTCGCTCATGAACTCGGGCTGGATCCGGTCGAGCTGCGCCTCCGGAACGAGCCCAAGAAGGATCCGCTGACCGGCCTGCCCTTCTCCCAGCGCGGGATCGTCCAGGCGTGGCGGGACGGTGCAATGCGGTTCGGCTGGGAGAAGCGCAACGCGACGCCCGCCGCGCGCCGCGAGGGCGACTGGCTCATCGGCATGGGCTGCGCCACCGGCACCTATCCGTACTATCGGATGCCGGGCGGAGCGGCGCGCCTCACCATCACCCGCGGCGGACGCGCAACCGTCGCCATTGCGGCGCACGAAATGGGCATGGGCACCGCCACGGCCCAGGCGCAGGTCGCGGCCGAACGGCTGGGGTTGCCGTTGGAGCAGGTGCAGGTGCTCTACGGCGACAACCTCCATCCCGGAGCCGTTTTGGCTGGGGGATCGCAGCAGACCGCTGCGATCGGCGCGTCGGTCATCGCCGCTCACCGGGCGCTCGTGAAGGAACTCTTGAAGCTCGCCGGCAACAACTCGCCCTTGGCCGGCCTTGGTCCCGACGAGATCGGCGGTCTCGATGGCGGGCTTTGCGCTCTCGACGACGAGGGCCGCCGAGAAAGCTACGCCTCGATTCTCGGCCGCGCCCAGCGGGAGGAAGTGACGGTCGAGGCCGAGGCCCCCATGCCGCTCGAGCTGGGACATTGGTCGATGCACAGCCACAGCGCCCTGTTCTGCGAAGTTCGGGTGAATACGGTGACGGGCGAAGTGCGCGTCAGCCGGTTCCTTGGCTCGTTCGATTGCGGCCGCATCCTCAACGCCAAGACCGCCGCGAGCCAGTTCCGCGGCGGCATCATCATGGGGCTCGGCCTCGCTCTCATGGAGGAAGTCCTGTTCGACGAGCGGACTGGACGGGTCGTGAACCCGTCGCTCGCGGAGTACCATGTGCCGGTACATCTGGACGTGCCGGTGATCGACGTGATCTGGACCGATGAGCCGGATCCTCACGCCCCCGCGGGCGCCCGCGGCATTGGCGAGATTGGCATTACTGGCGTGGGGGCCGCGGTCGCCAACGCGGTGTTCAACGCCACGGGAAAACGCGTGCGCGACCTGCCGATCACGCTCGACAAGCTGATGTAGCCACGCGTCGTCAGCCAAGATTCGGTTGGGTCGCCTTGTAGCTTGGCAAGGCTTGCATCTTCGCCCACCAGTCCGCAAAGCCGGGAACGTCGAAAAGCGCGTCCTTGTCTGGCGTGAGCGAGACGTAAAAGATAATCGGCGCGAGATAGAGATCGGCAAGGCTCAGGTTGCCCGCGATGAAGGGGGATGAGCCTTTCGTCTTCATGGCGAGCTCGATCATCTTGCGGCCATTCTCGAGGCCGCTCTTTCGCATCGCGTCGTTCTTGCCGCCGACGAAATCTGGAAACAGGTGATAGGCGGCCACGCCGCCTGTGAGGGCGCCGTAGCCATATGAGTCGACTAGACCGATGATCATGTCCATCCGCGCGCGATCCTTGGGCGTCGCCGGGATCAGCGATTTGCCGGGCAAGACATCGTTCAGATAGCGCGCTATTGCGGTGGTTTCCAGAATGCGCATGCCCGCATGGTCGAGGACTGGGACCTTGCCGAAGGGATGACGCTCCCGATGCTCGGGCGTTTTCGGCTCCCCCTTGAGCACGTTGAGCGGCACTTGCTTGAATTGCGTCTCGCCTTTTTCGGCGAGGACCATCTTGACGGTGCGGACGTAAGTGGAGCCGTCAAAGCCCCAGAGGATCATCTCTGACATGGTGGCGTCCCTCTCCAATGCGCGTTTAGGCGAGCGCTTAAGAGTAGAGGGAATCGTCGGCCCAAGCCAGCAATCTCATGATGACGGCGGACGGCGGCCTTCGGTCTTCCACGAACGTTCGTGCGACGATGGCTCGCGTCAGGCGCTGAGCTTGCCTCAGCCGGCGTCCTCGGTCTTGGCCGCTTTCGGCTTCGCGTCCTTCACAGGCTTGCCGAGGTCGCGCAAGGAACCGTTCTGCGCGATCATCTGGCGGATCGCCTCGACATTGGCGCGCGCCGCGTCGGGCGAGAGGTCAGCCCGGCCAACAGTCTCGGCGTCGCTGAATTTGCCCTCGAGCGCCAGCACCAAAGCGAGGTCGCCGCGCATGCGCGCGTCCGCCTTCGGGCTTGCCACGGCCTGTCTAAGGGCATCCTCGGCCTCGGGCAGTTTCTTGGCCAGAGCGAGCGAGAGCCCCATGTTGGTGAGCACGCTTGGCTCCCCCGGTGCGATCTTGAGCGCGTCACGGTAGAATTGCATCGCCGTCATGTAATCACCGAGCCGGTCGGCGACCGCCCCTCGCACGGACATAACGTCCCAGCGCGGGTCGTCGGGCGTATAGGCGTGGCTCAACACATCCTTGGCTTGCGTAAGTTGGCCGGCGTCGGCGAGAGCCTTGCCATATTCGCCGAGCACGTCGAAATCTTTCGGGGCCTTGATCGCCGCCGTCTGGATGACGGCGACGGCCTCGTTGTAGCGGGTCAGCGCCCGCAGAGCGCGCGCATATTCGATCGAAGCCGTTTTCTCGCCCGGGTTGCGGTCGTAACGCTTGCCCAATTCATCGGCGTAAGCCCTGAGCCTCGCCTCGTCCGTCGGCTGGCTCCCCGACGCGGGGATCGAGCCGGTGACGTCGCCGAAGTCGTGGCAGCCGGCGAGCGGCGCCGCGACCGCCGCGACGCAGGCGAGCAACGCTGCGCGCAGCGGGACGGGGCAGGAGGACAATCGCGGCATCATGAGCCCCAAGGACGGACGGACCGGTGTCAGCGAGGTTCGATCCTGAACCTTGCCTCAGGCTGCCGGTCGCGCGGACCCGCCATGCTTTGGATGGTCCTCGAATAACCCGTGGCAGGCTTGACAATAAAACTTGCCCGATTTTATCATCGTCATGCTGTTAAACGAATGTCTTTTTAGCCATCGCGCCAGGAGCGGCTTGCCTCTGGCGCGCCTTTCTCGCGCAAGGCTCTATTGAAGCAGGCCCGACCGCGTTGGCGTGGAGCTTCGCGTATTTGTCGCCGACCTTGTCCAGATTGGAACCGACGCCACCTCACAATCCAAGCGCTTCCTCCGCAACAATTGGCGCGGTCGCCCCTTCCGGCGCGGCGCCCTAGGGAGCGTTCACGACGCGAATGGGCTTGCCGTCCAAGAACGCTTCCGCGTTCTCGATGCTCTGAGAATAAAACTGGCGCCACGTCTCCTCCACTCCGTAGCCGAGATGAGGCGTGAGCACGGTATGCTCGGGAGTCTCGGAGCGGATGCTCCGGCGGCAGCGGCTCCTTGTCATAGACGTCGAGCGCCGCGACGATCCTGCCGGCCCGTACAGCGGCGAGGAGAGCGGCTTCGTCGACGAGAGGCCCGCGCGACGTGTTGATCAGAATGGCGCCTGGCTTCATGCGTGCGATGTCCTCGGCGGTGATCAAGCCGCGGGTGCGCCGCGACAAGACCATGTGCACGGAGATGACGTCGGAGCCGCTCATGAGATCCGATTTGCTGAAGAGGACGGCGCCGGCCGCTTGAGCTTTCTCTGAGGTGAGGTTCGGACTCCAGGCCGCGACCTTCATGTCGAGCGCGAGCGCATAGCGGGCGAGACGGGAGCCGAGGCGGCCGAGGCCCACGACGCCAAGCGTCTTGCCGGCAAGGTTCATGCCGACAGGCACGCCGCTCTGGAAGCCTCCGGCGCGGATGGTCTTGTCGGCGACGGGAATTGCGCGCGCGGCGGCGATCATCAGACCAAGCGCGAGCTCCGCTGTCGCATAAAGCGCCTCGCTGCGCGGCGTGTTGCAGACCGTCACTCCCTGGCGCGCGCACGCCTCGACGTCCAGCAAAGGGTTTGAAGGACCCGTGATGCAGATCATGCGGAGCTTCGTGAGACGGCGGATCAAAGTCTCGGGAAAGGCGGTGCGCTCGCGCATGGTCAGGAGAATGTCGAAATCTTCCAGCGCGCGAGCAGCGTCGTCCTCCGAACCGAAAGCATCAGCAAAAAACACAAGCTCCGCACGAGCGGCAAGTCTGGACCAGTCGGCGCTCTTTCGCGCAACGCTTTGCCAATCATCGAGGATCGCAATCTTCACCATTTTCGCTTCCCACGCATTGGAATTCTGTCGGCCAGCCTAAGAGAGGACGCGTTGCCCGCGATCGGCCTGCTGCTATGCGGGCTCCGGCAGAGCAGTGCTGAAGGCGGACAGTGAGCATATCCTTTGTTCATTCGAAAAGCGCGGATGCGCCGATCGCGATTCCGGCGATCGGGCTCGACCTCTTGTCCGCATGGCGCCCCCGGCGAGCATGGCGCGTTCTCGATCATCGAAACCATCAACGCGCCCGGAAAGGGCCCGCCCGGCAGCATCCCGAAGCGGTGATCTTTCGCGTCCTTGAAGGACGATACCTTTATGAAATGGACGGCCGACGATTCTATGCTGAGACAGGCGATGTGATCAGCATTCCCGGCAGCGCCGAACACGGATTTGTGAACGTCACGGACAAGCCGGCGCGCCAGTTTATCCTCATTGTTCCGGCGTTCGATGCGGCGGCCTTCTTCACGGAGCTTGCCGGCGTGATGCGGGACGGCGTCCCCGACAAAGCCGCGCTCAACCGATTCGGCGCCAAGTGGCAGGTGGAATTCCTGGGGCCGCCGGTGAGCCTCGCCGATCAGCCGAAAGCGTGACGCTCAGGCGCTCATCCGTCTCAGCACGTCCGAAATCGATGACAGGTCCCTTGCGGACGCGGCGGCTGCGGCGCAGCGGTCGGGGCCGGACCAGGCAAACTCCGTCAGCGTCAAGCGGCGAGCCGAGCGCGTTATTCAGAAGGGGCGGAAACCCTCAACAGGGAATTTCGGCCGGCGTCGGCTCGGTGTGTTCGCCCACGTGTCTGAGCGCCGTCGAGGATAGGCTGGATCGCGGCCCGTGCAAGAACAGCAAGACTGGGGGCCGCATCGTCGCGAACCGCGACGCGTCCCGCTCGGGGACCCGCCAGCGTGCAAGCGCGGCGCCGGCCGGGCTTGAGATCGCCTTCAACGTCGAGCCCGGGCGATCGATGACCGCGATCGGCGCGAGGTCAGCAATCGCGCGCCAGTGACGCCAACGGTGGAACTGGCGAAGGTTGTCGGCGCCCATGATCCAGACGAAATGGACGCTAGGCGCTCGGCGCTTGAGCCACCGAAGGGTGTCGTAAGTGAAGCGCGAGCCGATTTGCGCTTCGATGTCGCTAACGACGACCCTGGGTCCAACGTCGAGCCGGCGCGCGGCCTCCATGCGCGCTTTGAGCGCCGCGAGCCCGGTCAGCGACTTCAGTGGATTTCCGGGCGTCACCAGCCACCAGACGCGGTCGAGCTTAAGGCGGCGCAGCGCAAGCCGGGTGATGAGCGCATGTCCCTCGTGCGGCGGATTGAAGGACCCGCCGAGGAGCCCGATGCGCATTCCCGGCGCAAAGGGTGGCAGGCGAGGAACCGTCGGCGTCACGACGCCGCCTGCGCGGCCAAGAGCTCCGCCTGACGCTCGGCCGTGAGCGCATCGATGATTTCGTCCAGTCCCTCGCCCTCCATGATGCGGTCAAGTGAATAGAGGGTCAGATTGATGCGATGGTCGGTCACCCGCCCTTGCGGGAAATTATAAGTGCGGATGCGCTGCGACCGGTCGCCGGAGCCGACCTGGGAGCGCCGGGCCTCAGCGCGGTCGGCGTCGAGCTTCTGATTCTGGGCGTCGAGGATGCGTGAGCGTAAGAGGGCCATCGCCTTGGTGCGGTTGCGATGCTGGGACCGCTCCTCCTGCATCGCGACGACCACGCCGGTCGGCAGGTGGGTGATGCGGATCGCCGATTCGGTCTTGTTGACATGCTGGCCGCCGGCGCCAGAGGAGCGGTAGGTGTCGATCTTGAGATCGACCTCGTTGATGACGAAGTCCGCCTCTTCCGCGATCGGCAGCACGGCGACGGTCGCAGCCGAGGTGTGGATGCGCCCCTGCGTCTCGGTCGCCGGCACGCGCTGCACCCGATGGACCCCGCTTTCGAACTTGAGCCGGGCGAAAACGCCACGGCCGGAAATTTCGGCGACGATTTCCTTGAACCCACCCGCCGTTCCCTCGCTCGACGACAGGACTTCGACCTTCCAGCGTTTCCGCTCGGCATATTTGACGTACATGCGAAACAAGTCGCCGGCGAACAAAGCCGCCTCGTCTCCGCCCGTGCCGGCCCGGACCTCGAGGATCGCATTGCCTTCGTCCGCCGCGTCCTTGGGCAGAAGCGCGATCTGGATAGACTTGGACATCGCTTCCGCTTCCGCGTCGGCGACGGCGAGTTCATCGCTCGCCATCGCGCGCATGTCCGGGTCGAGATCAGGCTCCCTCAGCATCGCGGCGAGATCGGCGCGCTCCTTTTGCTTGGCCATGAAAGCCTGGATCGCCGCGACCACCGGCTCAAGCTCGCTGAGCTCGCGCGACAACGCGGAATATTGGGCTCCGGACGCGCCCTCGGCGAGCCGAGCGGAGATCTCCTGGTGACGGCGGAGGATGAGATCGAGATTGTCGTTGGCGGCCATGTGTGAGCTCGAGAAGCGGAAGCGGCGGGGGTTAAGGACGCTCGCGTCGCTAGAGGCGCACTTGGAGCCGTTCCGCCAGCCGCTGGAGCGGTCCGCGCAGGGATGCGTCCTCGCGCCCCTTGGCGAGCATCGCCTCGACCTCGCGCTCCACCTCGGCGATATTGAGCGACAGCGTCATCGCCTTGACCGGCCCGATCGAGGTCGCCGACATCGACAATTCGCGGTAGCCGATCGCTATCAGCGCCATGGCTTCAAGGGGCTCTCCGCCCATTTCCCCACACAAAGTCACCGGCGTTCCATGTCGGGCGCCGGCTTCGGCGATCGAGCGCAGAGCGCGCAGGAAGCCGACGCTCAGCGGATCGAAGCGGCTGGAGACCCGCCGGTTGTCGCGATCGGCGGCGTACAAATATTGCATAAGGTCGTTCGAGCCGACCGAAAGGAAGTCGGCGGCGGCGGCGATCTCGTCGAGCTGCCACAAGAGCGACGGCACTTCGACCATGACCCCGAGGCTGACGGCGCTCGGCGGCTCATAGCCGTGGCTGGCGCTCCAAGCGAGCTCGCGGTCGAACATCGCCCGCGCGACCCGGAACTCGTCGACGGTCGAAACCATGGGCGCCATGACCCTGAGGTCGCGCCCCGTAGCGGCGCGGATAAACGCACGGAATTGCATCTTCAGCAGCGCCGGGCGATCGAGCCCGATGCGCAGAGCACGCCAGCCAAGCGCGGGATTCTCCTCCTCGAAGCCCTTCATGTAAGGCAAGAGCTTGTCGCCGCCGATGTCGAGCGTGCGGAAGGTGACCGGCCGGTCGCCGGCGGCGTCGAGGATGGCGCGATAAAGCTGCTTCTGCGCACCTGGCCGGGGAAAGCGCGCGGCGAGCATGAACTGCAATTCGGTGC
The DNA here is from genome assembly GCA_963730555.1 of uncultured Alphaproteobacteria bacterium. Lineage (GTDB taxonomy): Bacteria > Pseudomonadota > Alphaproteobacteria > Rhizobiales > Beijerinckiaceae > Roseiarcus. The sequence goes on from CAVSSS010000013.1 coordinate 307,788, forward strand.
GGAACAGGCCGATCGATTTTGCCCCGGTCTCCGCCAAGTGCGGCATGTCGACGAGGAGCCCGGCGTTCATGTGCAGGCCGATCGAGACGCCGTCGACGCTGACGGTCGGCGTATCGCGGAGCGCCCGATATTGCGCCTGGCGCCGGGCCCGCATCCGCGCCTTTTCGGCATAGGCCGCTTCTACGTCCGCCGGCGGGCGCAGATGGATCTCGCCCGCGTCCCCGTCGACAATTATGGCGTCGCCATGCTCGACGATCTCGGAGATATTGGCGATATCGCTGACGGCTGGAATGGCGAGCGCGCGGGCGACGATGGCGATGTGGCTCGAGGCGCCGGCCTCCTCTACAACCAAACCCCGTAGCCGGACGCGATCATAATCGAGCAGCGCCGCCGGGCTCATCGAACGGGCGACAAGGATGGCGTTTTCCGGCAATTCGTCCGGCAGCAAAACCAGGCTTTGGCCCGCGAGTTGATGCAGCAGGCGATTGGCGATGTCGGTCAGGTCGTGGAGCCGATCGCGCAAATAGGGATCAGTCTGGCGCTGCAGCTTGGCGCGTGCGTCATTGTGTACCCGCTCGACTGCGGCCTCAGCGGTCAGGCCGGAGCTGACAGCCTCACGCAGCCGGCGCAGCCAGCCGCGATCGTGGGCGATCATTCGGAAGGCCTCCAGCACGTCGCGGTGCTCGCCGCCTACGCCGTCGTCGCTGCGGTCGATCAGATCATCGACCGAGGCGCGCATGGCGCTGATCGCCGTCTCGAGCCGAATGAGCTCGGATTCCACGTCGTCGGCGACGATCGTGGAGACCGTGACGCGCGGCTGGTGCATCACCACATGCCCGAGCCCGAGACCATCGGCGATGCCGATGCCTTTGAGCGACATTTGCCGGCGCACGGCGATCGGCGCGCCCTGGGCGGCTATCCCCTGCAGCTCGCCGGACGCGATCATCTCGGCGAGCAACATGGCTGTCGTTTGCAGCGCCTCGAGTCTCCTCCTCCGAATAGGCGCGCCGCGCGCGGTTTTGCACCACCAGCACCCCGATCGTGGCGCCGCCGCGCAAAACAGGCACGCCGAGGAACGACTGGTAGATTTCTTCGCCCGTCTCGGGTCTGTAGGAAAAGGCGGGATGGTGCTGCGCGTCCGACAGCGCCAGCGGTTCGGCGCTGGAGACGATGAGGCCGACAAGCCCCTCGCCTGGCCGCATCGTGGTCAGATGGACCGCCTCGCGGTTGAGGCCCTCGGTGGCGAACAACTCCATCGCTCCGTCAGCGCGCACGACGTAAAGCGAGCACACCTCCGCCACCATGTTGGAGGCGATGAGGACGACGATGCGGTCCAGGCGCGCCTGGGCGGTGACAGGCTCCGCCATCACCTCGCGGAGCCGCCGCAACAACAGACGCGGTCCGCCCGGCGCGCGCATCAAAAACGTCCTATCCATCACCGGCCGATGGGTCGGCCGGTTGAACCATGCAATGATCACGCCGAAGGGAAGCCGCTCCCCGGAATGCGCTTCCCTCCCGTGTCCTCAATAAGCTTTGTCGCGGTATAGAAACGAAATGCGGGCGCGGCAAGGCCGGACTGCGCGCCCTTTATCGGGACCCGCGGACCCGGCCTTCAGGGCGCCCTGAGCAGCGCCGAAGTCCTCGCAGCTCCAGTCGCCCGGGCGGCGAGAACCTCGTCGAGCCAATCCGGCCGCATCTCGGGCACCGAGGACAGAAGCAATTCAGTATATGGATGATAGGGTGGCGAGAACACTGTGGCGGTGTCGCCGCTCGCCACCATCTTGCCCTTCAGCATCACCGCAACCTTGTTGGCTATTCGTTTCACCGTTCCGAGATCGTGGGTAATGAAAAGATAGGCCACCCCCAGATCGTCTTGCAGCTTCTTCAGCAAACGGAGAATCTCTTCTCCCACCAGCTGATCGAGAGCGGAGGTGACCTCGTCGCAGATGATGAGATCAGGTTCGGCGGCGAGCGCCCGCGCGATCGACACGCGCTGCTTCTGCCCGCCGGACAATTCGCTGGTCTTGCGGTTGATGAAGGATTCCGGCAGATCCATTTGCCCTAACAGTTCCGCCACCCGCGCGCGCACTTCCTGCCGCGATCGGTTGAAGTAGAAGGCCACTGGCCTGCCGATCGTCTCGAGCAAGGTGTGCTGTGGATTGAGCGCGACGTCGGGCATCTGGTAGATCATCTGCACCCGGCGCAATTGGTCCTTGGTGCGATCCTTGAGTCGCGGCGATAGGCTTGTCCCGTTGAAGCGCACGTCGCCGGCGATCCGCGGCAAGAGGCCGGTGATGACTCGCGCTAAAGTCGATTTGCCCGAACCCGACTCCCCGACCACGGCCACGGTGTCGCCCTTACGCACTTCGAGACTGACGTCATCGATGACTTTGGGCTTGCCCGGATAGTCGGCGCTAACGTGGTCGATGGCGAGGATTGGGACTTCGGCGGCGACGTTGGCGTCTACGAAATTGTGGTCAGCGACGCGTTCAGTCACCAGTCGCCGCGTATAGTCCTCTTTCGGCTCAAGCAGGATTTGCCGTGAATCGCCGAATTCGACTATTTTGCCGCGCCTTAGCACCATGATGCGGTCGGCGATCTGGGCGACGACGGCGAGGTCGTGGGTAATGTAAAGCGCCGCCGTGCCATGCTCGCGGATCAGCTTACGGAAAGCGGCGAGGCATTCGACCTGAGTCGTCACGTCAAGCGCGGTGGTAGGCTCATCGAAGATGAGAATGTCGGGCCTGGCGACCATCGCCATCGCCGCCATCACGCGTTGGAGCTGGCCGCCGGAAACCTGATGCGGATAGCGCGACCCGATCGTCTCGGGGCTCGGCAGATCGAGCTGCTTGAACAGGCTGACCGCCTCCGCACGCGCCTGCCCCGGCGACAAGACGCCATGCCGCACCGCAGCCTCGCAGACCTGCTCCATCAGCGTATGAGCAGGATTGAACGAGGCCGCCGCGCTCTGGGCGATATAGGCGATCTTCGGGCCGCGCAGCTCGCGGCGTTCATTCGGGCTGACCGCGCGGATGTCCGTGTCGCCGAAGATAATATTGCCGCCGACGATATGGCAGTCGCGGCGGGTGTAGCCCATCGAGGCAAGTCCGATGGTCGACTTGCCGGCGCCCGATTCGCCGATGAGACCGATCACTTCCCCGCGCCGCAATTGCAGCGACACGTCATCGACTAGAACTGGCCCTTCGCCAGCATCCGTGCGCACCGCAACCCTCATGTCGCGAATGTCCAGGATGATGGGATTGTCCTCAGACCTGAGCGCGTCCCGAGTTTGATCGTTCATGCGCCTTCTCCCTGGCCTCGGGAATGAATTGCGAGCATCCAGTCGACGACGAAATTGACGCCGATGGTCAAGATCGCGATCGCGGCTGCGGGATAGAGCGGCGCCGCGGAGCCGAAATTGATCATGTCGCGGTAGTCCCTCACCATGCTGCCCCAGTCGGCGTCGGGGGGCTGCACGCCGAGCCCGAGAAAACTGAGCGCTGCGATGAACAGAAACGTGAAACAAAAACGCAAGCCGAACTCAGCCGTCAGCGGTGGAATGGCGTTGGGCAGGACCTCGCGTCGGACAATCCACCACCACCCTTCGCCGCGCAGGCGAGCCGCCTCGACGAATTCCAGGCTGACGATATTGACGGCCACCGACCTCGCCAGCCGAAACACCTTGGTCGAATCGAGAATGGCGATCGTGATGATGAGCACTGGGAGCGCCGTGCCGAGCACCGAGAGGATGACGAAGGCGAAGATGAGCGTCGGCATGGACAAGATGAGGTCGACGAGGCGTGACAGCGCCTGATCGACCCATCCGCCCGTAACCGCAGCGGCAAAGCCGGTGATGACGCCAATGAGGAAGGAAAGGGCGGTTATGACCAGCGCAAGGCCGATCGACATGCGCGCGCCATAGATCAGACGGCTCACGATATCGCGTCCAAGATTGTCAAGCCCGAGCCAATGCGTCGCGTCGGGATCCGCCCAGGCGTCGCCGAGCGGCGTCGCCTGATCGAAAGGCGCAATCAGCGGCGCCAGCAGCGCGACGAGCAGATTGATGACGACAATGACGATGCCGATCTGCGCCGTGATGCTCAGTTTGTAGCCGCGGATGCGCATAGGGCCCTGATCAGCGCGGCCGGCGAAGCCGGGGATTGGACAGAATGGCGAGGATGTCGGCGATCATGTTGAGCAGGATGAAGGTCGCGGCGAAGATGAGCCCGCAGGCCTGGACGACAGGAACGTCATGCTTGGAGACTTCGTCCACCATCAATTGGCCGAGGCCGGGATAGACGAACACGGTCTCGACCACGACGACGCCGACGATGAGATAGGCGAGATTGAGCGCGACGACGGAAATGATCGGAGCAAGCGCGTTCGGCAAAGCGTGACGCATGACGATGCGCGACTTGGTCAGGCCCTTCAGGATCGCCATCTCGATATAGGGGCTCGCCATGACCGACAGCACGGAGGCCCGCGTCATCCTCATCATATGCGCCACGATGACGAGAACGAGCGTCACCATCGGCAGGAATGCGATATAGAGCCGCTCGAGGAACGACGTGTCGGACGAGACGCTCGCTAACGAGGGGAACCAGCCGAGCTCAACCGCCACGTATTTGATGAGGAGATAGGCTAGGAAATATTCCGGCACGGAGATCGTCATCAGCGTCACGACGTTGACGAGCCGGTCGAAGACGCCGCCCTGCCAGATCGCCGCTAAAAGGCCAAGCCCGATGGCCAACGGCACGGCGACGATCGCCGCATAGGCCGCCAGGAACATCGTGTTGGCGAAGCGCGGCGCGATCTCCTGCAAGAACGTCGCGCCCATTGGCGAGCGACTTGCCGAAGTCGCCGTGCAGCGCGCCAAACAGCCATTGGAAGAAACGAACATAAGCCGGCTGGTCGAGCCCAAGATCGAGCCGCATCTTGGCGAGCGTCTCGGGAGTGGCGGTGTTCTGCAGAATGGCGGAAGCGAGGTCGCCAGGCAGGATCTCGGTCCCGATGAAGATCAGCACCGAAGCGGCGAACAGGGTGAGGACGCCGAGGCCGAGACGGTTGAGGACGAGCTTCAGCATGGGCGCCCCTCTCGACCCCGATCCGGATTACGTCCGCAAAGGCGCGGCGCGAAGCAGCGCGAGAGCGCTCGCGCCATGCGTCATCACGCTATCGATCAAGACTTCAGCCAGGCGTCCTCCATGATCCAGCCGTTGTTCATGTCGTAGCCGCCATGGGGCGTGTGGCCGCCGACCTTCTGGTTATGCGCGTCGAGCCAATCGCGGAACACGGGGATCAGCGCCCCGCCGCGCTCGTTGAGAATGGCTTGCATCTCCCAGATATAGGGCTTGCGCTTCGCCTCGTCGGTTTCGGCTCGCGCGTCCGCTAGCAGCTTCTCGAATTGCGCGTCGTTCCAGTGGGTCTCGTTCCACGGGCGCGCTCGCCTGGAAGGCGACGGAGAGCATCTGCGTCGCCGCCGGCCGTCCGCCCCAGTAGCTGCTAACGAAGGGCGCCTTCAGCCAGACGTTATCGAAGTAACCGTCGGCCGGTTCCTTCTTCACGTCGACCTTAATCCCCGCTTTCGACGCGCTCGCCTGCAAAAGCGTCGCCTGATCGACCGCGCCGTTGAAGGCGGCGTCCGACGCCTGCAGGATGATCTTCGGATCGGCGATCGCCCGCCTTCTTGAAATGGAAGGCGGCCTTTTCGGGATCGTATTTGCGCTGCGGCAGCTCCTTGTTGAAATAGGGGTCGGTCGGCGGAATCGGATGGTCGTTGCCGGCTGTGCCGTAACCGCTGAACAAAGCTTTGAGCATCTGTTCGCGATCGGCGGCGAGCATCAGCGCCATGCGGATGTCAGGATTGTCGTAAGGGGTCTTGTCGACCTCCATCGCCAGGACGGAGAACCAGCCGCCCGGCGCGCGCACAACTTCGATCCTCGGCGTTTTGGACAGAAGCGCCACAGCCTTGTGATCGACCCGGTTGATCGCGTCGATCTGGCCCGAGATCAGCGCGTTGAGGCGCGCGGAACCGTCGTTGATGACGGTCACGTCAACCCCGTCCAGAAGGCCTTTGCCCTCTTTCCAGTAGGGCCGAACCTTCTTGACCCGGATCCGGACACCGGGGTCGTAGCTCTCAAGGACGAACGCGCCCGTCCCGACGGGCTTCGCCCAATCCTTGAAGCCGTCCGGCACCATCATGAGATGATAATCGGTGAGGCCGTAGGGGAAATCGGCGTCTGGAGATGAGAGCGAGACCTGGATCTGGTGGTCGTTGAGCTTCTTGATGTCGGTGACGCCTTTCACCGAAGTGGCGCCGCCCGATTTCGTGTCGCCGCGGTGGAGGTTGAGCGAGTAGATCGCGTCGTCGGCGCTGAATTCCTTGCCGTTCGAGAAGGTCACGCCCTTGCGCAGGTTCAAGACCCAATCTTCGGCGCCGTTGGTCGCCTCCCAGCTCTCCGCCAGCTCCGGATGGGGTTTTCCGTCCTGGCCCCATTCGGCGAGGCAGTTCCATATGCCGTGGTTGGAGTCGATCATCACCGAGTTGGTCGTGGTGCGGAAGTCGAGGCTGTCGGTGGTGCTGCCGCCCGCGAGGCCGAGCTTCAGCACCCCGCCACTCTTGGGCGCGTCCGCAGCGATCGCGCCGGCGCTCGCCAGCATGGTTGAAATCGTGAGACTCGAAGCGCCGAGCGCGGCGGCGCGGCCCATGAACTCGCGGCGCGAAATGGCTCCCTTGATCAGGCGCCCGTTCCAGTAATCCAGTTCGCTCATTGACTTGGATCCTCTCCGACCGCGCCCTTTCCCCATACTCCGATCGGCTGCGTTTTGTAGGTCTCGTTGCTCGACTTGGCGTTAGAATTTCCATTCTGTCAATTGTGCGTGACCGCTGTGAAGCCACCATACCCGACGGTCGACGAATCCGCTTCGGGCGCCTCTTCTTACGATCTGCATGTGTTTTGAGCGGGGGCCCGAGTGTCTGCGGCGCGATGATTGGCGCGTCCGGGCGGCGGCCTCGAAATAGCGGTTCCGTCGCGTTGACTTGCGTTCGAGCCAAGATTAGGGGTTCCCGCCTCGAATTGCCTCACGCAAGCGCCCAATTCGGCAGGAGTTCTGCGACAGATGAAGATCCTCGTGCCCGTCAAACGGGTGGTCGACTACAACATCAAGATCCGGATCAAGGCCGACGGCTCGGGAGTCGAACTCGCCAACGTCAAGATGTCGATGAATCCGTTCGACGAGATCGCGGTCGAGGAAGCGCTGCGGCAGAAGGAGGCCGGGAAGGCGAGCGGAAATCGTGATCGTTTCGATCGGCGCAGCGCAGGCCAGCGAGACCATTCGCACCGCGCTCGCCATGGGGGCCGACCGCGGAATCCTGATCAAGACCGACGTGCTCGTCGAACCGTTGACGGTCGCCAAGCTGCTCAAGGGCGTGGTCACCGCTGAACAGCCGGGGCTGGTCATCATGGGCAAGCAGGCGATCGACGACGACTCGAACCAGACCGGGCAGATGCTGGCGGCGCTAACCGGCTGGGGCCAGGGGACGTTCGCCTCCAAGGTTGTCATCGGCGACGGCTCGGTCGAAGTCACGCGCGAGGTCGACGCTGGCCTGCAGACCCTGTCGTTGAAGCTGCCGGCGATTATCACCACCGATCTGCGCTTGAACGAGCCGCGCTACGCCTCGCTGCCGAATATCATGAAGGCGAAGAAGAAGCCGATCGAGGAGAAGACCCCGGCCGACTACGGGGTCGACGTTTCGCCCAGGCTTAAGGTGCTGAAGACCGTCGAACCCCCGGGTCGTAAGTCCGGAGTCAAGGTCAAATCAGTGGCTGAGCTGGTCGCTAAGCTGCACGACGAAGCGGGGGTGATCTGACGATGGCGACGCTTCTTCTGGCGGAAGTCGCCGGCGGACAATTGAACGATGCGACGGCGCGGGCGCTCACCGCCGCGCTCGAGCTGGGTCAGCCCGTCGAAGTTCTGGTAGCGGGTCATGGCGTCTTTGCGGCCGCCGAGGCGGCTGCAAAGCTTCAAGGCATCGCGAAAGTGTTGATCGCCGACGATCCTCTGTACGCGCATGGTCTGGCGGAGCCGCTGGTCGGCGCTTATAGTTGCGCTCGCTCCGGCTATGACGCCATCGTCGCGGCGTCGACGGCGAGCGCCAAGAATGTCGCGCCGCGCGCGGCGGCTCTTCTCGACGTCATGCAGATCTCCGACATCACCAAGGTCGTTGGCCCGAAGACCTTCGAGCGGCCGATCTACGCCGGCAATGCGATCCAGATCGTTAAATCGACCGATCCGAAGATCGTCGTGACTGTGCGCACCGCCTCTTTCGCCGCGACCGGCCAGGGCGGCTCGGCGCCGATCGAGACAGTCGCGGCCGCCCCTGATCCGGCCGTGTCGTCGTTCGTCGGCGAGGCCCTGGCCAAGTCCGACCGGCCGGAACTGGCTTCGGCGAGGATCATCATCTCGGGCGGCCGGGCGATGCAGAAGGCGGAGAACTTCAAGACCTATATCGAGCCGGTGGCGGACAAGCTCGGCGCGGCGATGGGCGCCTCACGCGCCGCGGTCGATGCGGGCTACGCGCCGAACGATTGGCAGGTCGGGCAGACCGGCAAGGTCGTGGCACCAGAGCTCTATATCGCGGTAGGCATCTCGGGCGCGATCCAGCATCTGGCGGGGATGAAGGATTCGAAGATCATCGTCGCGATCAACAAGGACGAGGAGGCGCCGATCTTCCAGGTCGCCGACTACGGCCTTGTCGCCGATCTCTACACGGCGCTGCCCGAGCTTGCCGCAGAGCTCGCCAAGATCGGCCGCTAAGGTCCGCCCGAACCGATGAGAAAATCCCACCGTCCGACTGGACGCTTGGCGTCGCTCGTCTATGATCGTGGCGCGGCGCACGCTGTCTGCTGGACAAAAATATGACTTTCAACATCGAGACGGTCGGCGTCATCGGCGCCGGCCAGATGGGCGCCGGCATCGCCGAGGTCGCGGCTCAGGCGGGTTTGACCGTCTTCCTCAACGACGTCGCCGAGGAGCGCGTCAACGGGGCTCTCGCAACCATCAATGGCCACCTGTCGCGCCAGGTGTCGAAGGGCCAGATCGACGAAGCGCAGCGCAGGGCGATCCTCGATCGCATTCGGGTGGCGTCGACCTTCGACAAGCTTGGCGAGTGCGATCTCGTGGTCGAGGCCGCCTCCGAGAACGAGGAGGTCAAGCGCAAGGTCTTCACGTCGCTCCGCTCCTTTCTCAAGCCCGACGCGATCGTCGCGTCCAACACGTCCTCGATCTCGATCACCCGTCTCGCGTCGGTCACCGCCAACCCCGAGCGTTTCATCGGCATCCATTTCATGAACCCGGTGCCGCGCATGCAGCTAGTCGAACTGATCCGCGGCATCGCTACCAAAGACGAGACGTTCGAGGCCGCGAAGAACTTTGTCACCCGTCTCGGCAAGACGGCGACGATGTCCGAGGATTTCCCCGCCTTCATCGTCAACCGCATCCTTTTGCCGATGATCAACGAGGCCGTCTACACACTCTACGAAGGCGTGGGCTCGGTCGAGGCGATCGACACCGCGATGCGGCTCGGCGCCAATCATCCGATGGGCCCGCTGCAGCTCGCCGACTTCATCGGCCTCGACACTTGCCTCGCGGTCATGCAGGTGCTGCACGAGGGGCTGGCCGATTCCAAGTATCGCCCTTGTCCTCTGCTGGTGAAATATGTCGAGGCCGGTTGGCTCGGCAGGAAGACCCAGCGCGGCTTCTACGATTACCGCGGCGAGCACCCCGTGCCGACGCGCTGACGAGCGGGAGCCTCGACACGATTGTCGCGCTCGGAGCGGCTTCTCGCGCTTCTGCAGGCGCTGAGGCGCCGGCGCCGACCGGTCAGCGGCCGCGTCCTTGCGGACGAGCTCGGCGTCTCCTTAAGAACGCTCTATCGCGACATCGTGAGCTTGCAGGGCCAAGGGGCGGAGATCGACGGCGAGGCGGGGGTTGGCTATGTCCTCAAGCCGGGCTTCTGGCTTCCCCCGCTGATGTTGAGCGGCGAGGAAATCGAGGCGCTCGTTCTTGGCGCGCGCTGGATTGGAGCGCGAACGGATGAAAAGCTCGCGCTCGCGGCGCGCGACGCGATCGCCAAGATCACCGCCGTTCTGCCGCCGAGTCTGCGCGACGACGTGGAATCGTCGACGCTTCTGGTCCCGGGCAAAGCGTCAGGCGACACCGGGCTGGACCTCGCTCCGATTCGCGTCGCCATCCGGGCCGAACGCAAACTTGCGCTCGAGTACCATGACGCGCAAGGCGCGAGGACCGAACGCACGATCTGGCCGTTTGGCGTCGGCTATTTCGACGAGGCGCGCGTCGTCATGGCGTGGTGCGAGCTGAGGCAGGGGTTTCGCCATTTTCGCGCCGACCGCATCGCCTCGTGCCGGACGCTCGAAACGCGCTACCCCGTAAGCCGCCAAAGGTTGCTGAAGGATTGGCGCCTGACCGAAGGCGTCGAGCCGCCTGAGTAATAGGGAATTCGCCCTGATCCATTCTCCTTCCATCAATCGCAAGCTGACGGCCTGTCATTTCCGAGTCCGTTTTCAGCGATTTCAACGCCCTGCGGCGCCATTTGCGAGTCATTCCCTGACCTTAACACCGACGCCCCGGTCGCGCGTCGCCTTTGGAAGGGTCGGAATGGCTTGTCTTTATTTCTGAAAAACAATGCCAGGTCCAAGCTGGCTTGGCAAGAAATTGTCGATTTTTATCGAGGGTTCTGGCCATCAACCGGGCGCATTCTCGCTCCTCGGAACGCGGAGCGATCTCATCAGCTGAGTCCCGTATGAGACTGCTGACAGAATCTGACGCGTCGGCGCGCGAGGCTCGCGCTCCCTTCGAGAAAAGGAGCAACCCCATGAGCCTGCCGCATTTCGTCCTACTCTACGTCGATGAGCCTGAGAAGAGCGCCGCCTTCTATGCGCGCCTGCTCGACCGCCAGCCGCTCAATTCCTCGCCGAACTTCGTCATGTTCGAGCTCTCCCCCGGTCTCAGGCTTGGACTCTGGGCGCGCCGCGACGTTGAGCCCCCGCCGCGCGGCGCAAGCGATGCCGGCGAGTTGGCGATGGCGGTCGGGACCAACGAAGAGGTCGAAGCCCTCTGCGCCGATCGGAAGCGCGAAGGCGCGGCCATCCTGCAGGAGCCGGTGACAAAGGACTTCGGTCTGACCTTCCTCGCCGCCGACCCAGACGGGCATCGGCTTCGCGTCTTCTGCCCTGTGCCTTAGAGCCTCGCGTCGGCGGCGGTCCCGAACAGATAGATCGGGATGTGCTGCGCCGTCTCGCTCTCTTTCGAGATCAAGACTCCGGCTCCAGCCTGGTATCTCTGGGCGCCGACATATTGGTCGTCGACAAGCGGCGGAGCTTCTTCCTCGAAGCGGTAGCCGTACCGTCGGGCGTCATCGACGAATTGCTGAGTGAGCAGAATGTCGCCTGGTTTAGCGAGCGGCTCGATGCGCGCCGCGACGACAACGATGTCGGAAATCTCAGGATGCTGCGCGCCCTCTAGGGCCGGATTGAGCTTCCAGAAGCCGCTATGCGCGCCCACTCTCATCTGCAAATTGTATCCGGAGGCCGAAAGCTGACCGTTGAGCCCGCGTGCGGCGCGCAACAGTCTCCCCGGGCTTCGGTCGGCCAGGACCAAATGGTCGCCGGCCGAGGTCGTGGCGTAGTCCAAATCGCGGGTGAACTGCCGGAACAAATCGCGCCAGTATTTGTCGAAAGTCTGCGACCTCCCGGCGACTTGGACGACGTTTTCGCGGTAGCCGCGGATGTCGCCAACGGCGACAAAGCGGATGCTTTCCTCGGGCCGCCATTCGAGCTCGTCGCCGATGACGTTGTGCTTGTTCAGCTCCTTGAGAAACCCGACGTTACGCCGCGTGATGAAGTCGCTCAGCGACGGGTGGATGAGGTAGGTTTCGGCGTGCGGCAAGACATGGATCTTGCCGAAGGCGATGTCTCCGACGGGAGCGAACTTCTGCACCAGCCGGGCCGGGTCGTCGCGGCTCTGCTGGACAATTCCGACCAGACCCAACGCATAGAGGGCGCAGAAAGGATGTCGCGCAGCCTCGGTTTCGATCTCGTATTGTCTCGCGGCGATGTCCGCATAGGCGGTCGAGGCTTCGACGACCTCATCGTAGGTCAACACGTTGGACTTGATGACCTGGGGGAAGATTTCCGGATACAATCCGCTGAAGAAGGGCGCAACTTCATTGAACAGCGTCTCCACCCTCTCCGCGGCGGCCGAGTTGATGGCGTTGCGGATTTCCTGCTGAGTTCTCCTTTTCACGCCAATCAGGCTGATCTCCTTGCCGATGACGATGGCGTCCCGTGGCCTCAGTGAGCAGTGGCGAGTCCAATAATCGATCGCTCGCTCTTGGCGCGCTGTTCCACTGTTCGAAATGAATTCGTTCTTAGGCCCGAGGAAACGCAACAAGGGATCTTCATTGCCCTTGTCGACCAGTTCGCTCTTGGGCGCGATCGCGATATTGTTTTCGATGATTTGTTTGATGTCCTCGACCCTGTAGCGCAGCTCTCTCCGGAATGACCTTAAGTTGGAGAATTGCGGCTCGTTCTGCGCGGCGTGCTGATACGCCTCCTTTCTGATCGACACGAATATTCGGACATGGGGATTGATCCCGTGCAAGCGCCTTAGCGCGAGCCAGGCGCCGATCTGGCCCGCGTGCCAGATATGGACAAATCGTTCATGGACGTCGTTACGACGGAGATAAGAGAAATTGATGTAATGGATGAGATATTCGTCGATGTTGTCGACGAATATCCCCGCCTGCTTGTGAATTGTCGCGAAGATGCGCGTGATCTGCTGAGCCGCGCGCATGATGAGAAAGATCTCGTTGCGCTGTGCAGCCAGGCAGTCGTGCAAGATGTCGAATGGTCTCGTTATGTGAGGATGGGTGAGAATGTTCAGCAACGTCGGCGGCAAATCATCCGACTTCAATAAGTCGGTGAGCTGCTCATGAACGTCGCGATCGTCCTGGAATCCCTTGATCAGACAGATAGAGAAGGCGATATTCCACAGCGTCTCCCAATTGTCGCTGCTCTCCAGGACGTTGATAATTTCATTCGGCAGGATCGGCGGCTTGTTGCTCGGGCGATCAACGATTGGCGAGAATGGAAAGCAGCGATAGTCGTTCTCTTGCAACGAAACGCGCTTCAGCTTGAGCACCAGAGTCTTCCCGAATCCCTTCGGTGCGACCAGAGCGTGAGAGGACAGATTCAGATTGGACAGGAACTCTTCGACTTCGGTTGTCCAAAGCAATACCGAGCCCTGTGAGCTGCTTAAGTCTCGGAGCTCTGTCAGCTGTTGTGCGTCTTCTACCCACGCCGGCATCCCGGCCTCCACAAAATCTATTTCTGATCGCCGGCTCTTCGTCCCTCGGGGATCTGATGATCGGCGAGAACAAACAACCTCGGCGAATTGGGCCGCCGCTAACGCTCCGTCAAGTCCGGCCGTCTCTCGCGCGTGATGCGCTCGGCTTGAGCGCGGCGCCAGGCGGCGATCTTGGCGTGGTCGCCCGAGAGCAGCACGTCGGGAATTGCGCGGCCTTCCCATTCGCGTGGCCGGGTATAGTGCGGATATTCGAGCAGGCCTTTTTCGAAGCTTTCCTCAGCGCTGGACTCCTCCTTGCCCATCACGCCGGGAATGAGCCGCACGCAGGCGTCGAGCACCGCGAGCGCGGCGATATCGCCGCCCGACAGCACATAATCGCCGATCGACACTTCGATGAGGGCCCGCGCCTCGATCAGGCGCTCGTCTACGCCCTCGAACCGCGGGCAGAGCATGACGAGGCCAGGGCCTAAGGCCCATTGCCGCGCTTGAACCTGCCGGAACGGGCGCCCGCGCGGGCTCATGATGAGCCGCGGACGCGGATCGTCCGGGCCGACCGCTGCGTCGAGGCTCGCGGCAAGAACGTCGGCGCGCATCACCATGCCCGGGCCGCCGCCGGCCGGCGTGTCGTCGACGGCGCGATGGCGACCGAGCCCGTGGTCGCGAATGTCGCGCGCGTCCAGCGACCACAAGCCCCGCGCCAGCGCTTCGCCAGCCAGCGATTGGCCAAGCGGGCCCGGGAACATGGCGGGAAAGAGGGTGAGGATGGTGCAGGCGAACATCGGGCGACGCTTAGCGCGGTCGCCCGATCGCTGTCACGAACGGATCTTCCGAGGCTAGACCTGCTGGATCGAGTTGAAGTCGAAATTTGCGCCCGGCGGGTTCTGGCCGACGCGCACCGTCTTGTCGTCGGGGAAATGATAGGGAGGCACCGGGAGGTTGTAGGGTGCGGGAACGCCCTGGAAGACACGGCCGGCCAGATCGTATTTCGACCCATGGCACGGGCAGAAGAAACCACCCGGCCAATCGGGCGCTGGATCAGTGGCGCTCGGCTGCGGGTCGAACAGCGGAATGCAGCCGAGGTGCGTGCAGACGCCGACCAGCACCAGAATCTCGGGCTTGACCGACCGGCTCCAGTTGGCGGCATAGGCCGGCTGCTGCAATTGCTGGGAGTCCGGGTCGCGCAACTGGGAGAGCAGCTTCGGATTTTTCAATTCGTCGAGCGCCGGCTGAGCGCGTTTGACGACGAACACCGGCCGGGACGCCCAGAGCGTCACGACCCGTTGCCCGGGCTGGAGTTGGCTGATGTCGATATCGACCGGGCCGGCGGCGGCGATCGTAGCGGCGTCCGGATTCATCTGATCGATGAACGGCCAGAGGGTTGTCGCGACGCCGACGGTTGCCAGTGAACCGGTGGCCAGAAAAAGGAAATCCCGCTTCGTTACCGAGGGGGCCCCATGGGCTACTGAAGCCGTCTCGGAACTCATCGTCATGCAGCGCGTCTCCAAACGAACAAGCGGGCTTGGGATCCCAACCACCGGCGCCGGATGAAGCGTGCGCCACAATAACTGTGTGTATCCGCCCCCTGCGCCCTTCGCAACCATCCACTCGCTTCCGGACGCTAGTCTTCGGCCTCGAGCTCGCGCGGCGGTTCGATCACGATTCGGCCGGCGTCGAAATCGATGCGCCGCGCGACGCTTTTGGTGAACGGCAGAAGCAAGGTCTCACCGCCTTGGGCGGGCGCGATCTCGAGAACATCGCCCGCGCCATAGTTCATGAGCGACGCGACGCGTCCAATGCGCCCTCCCGCGGCGTCGACTGCTTCCAGCCCGACCAGATCGTCATAGTAGAATTCGTCATGCGACGGCGGTGGCAATTGGTCGCGGCGGGCGAAGATTTCCACGCCCCTCAGCGCCTCAGCCGCATCGCGGGTCGCTACCCCTGCGACGCGGGCGACCAGCATGTCGTCCTTGAGCGACCGTAGCGTGTCAAAGACGAACGCCCGGGCGCGCTTCTTGTCGGTAAGCGGGCCGTAGCCGCCGATGGCGCTCGGTTCCGCAGTCAGCGATTTGACTCGAACCTCCCCGCGCACGCCCTGCGGCGCGCCGAAAACGCCCATGAGAATCAGGCGGTCGGGCGCACGCAATTCGGGTCAGCGGTCAGGCCGCAGGGGCTTCGGCGGCCTTGGCGGCGGCTGCCGCCGCTGCGGCGGCGCGCTCCTGCGCCTTCTTCTTCGGCTGCGCCTTCTGCGGATTGTTGCGCGCCTCGCGCTTGGCGAGGCCCAGGCCGTCGAGCAGGCGTAGCACGCGGTCGGTCGGCTGCGCCCCTTTGGCGAGCCACGCCTTGGCCTTCTCCTGATCAAGGACAAGACGGCTCGCGTCGTCCTTGGCCTTCATGGGATCAAACGTGCCGATCTTTTCGACGAAACGGCCGTCGCGCGGCATGCGCGCATCGGCCACCACGACGCGATAGAAGGCGCGCTTCTTCGTGCCGCCGCGCGACAAACGGATTTTGAGGGACATTATTTCTCGCTTTCCTTGTTGACTAGGGTCTGACCGATTTCAGATTTCGCTTTGTTCCACTCTGCATTGAGAACTTCTCGAACTGCGTTTCTCAAGTTTCTCCGATACTCGGAGGCAACGGTTGCATCCGATGCCGGCTGCCTTCTCTTAAAATCTTTTCCAATGCGCTTCTGCCGGAACTGTCGAATTGGGATTCAAGCGCATCAGAAGTCTGGCCTTTAGAGCCGAAGCCTGCGCATAGAGCTCCGTCGATGGGCCGTTCTCGTCCTTTAGTTTTAGGCGAGCTATTTGATGCAGCACTCCGTACAATTCGGCAGCGTCGCGGCGAAAGTCCTCAATCCAACTTATTCTCGCTTGGGCGATGTGAACTCTTGCTGAATGTTCGAGTTCTAAAGTCTTCACGCCACGATTGCTTTTAGCTGAGTACCAGAACCCGAGCCACGCTATCGACGCCGAGACAAGCCCGCTTGCCAACACCCCAAATGTTCCGATCATGGCGGCGCGCGTATTAGCGTCCAGGCTTGCAAGCCAAGCACCCATTTGTTCAAACGGCCGGCTCATAACACTGAAACGATTTTCATTTCTTCTTCCCCCCGAATGGATTGAAGCCGCCGCCGAGGCCAGGCAGCTTCCCGCCACCGCCGAGACCGGGGAATTGCGGTGGGAGATTGAAGGCGCCGGGCGGAGGCGCGACGGGAATGCCGGGCGGGCCCGAAGGCGCTTCCGGAAGTCCGGCCCCGCCCAACTGCTTCTGCATCGCTTCGATCTGTTCGGGGCTCGGCATCGGCATGCCGCCGCCCAAGCCCATCATCTGGCCGAGCTTGCCCATCATGCCGCGCTTGCCGCCCGCGCCGCCCATCGCCTTCATCATGTCGGCCATCTGCCGATGCTGCTTGAGTAACCGGTTGACATATTCGACCGTGACGCCCGAACCCGCCGCAATGCGCTTCTTGCGAGAGGCCTTCAGAAGGTCGGGATTGCGACGCTCCTGCTGCGTCATCGACGAAATGATCGCTCGCTGACGCTTGATGAACTTCTCGTCGAGAGTGGCGGGGGCGAGCTGGTCCTTCATCTTGGCGACGCCGGGCAGCATTCCCATGATGCCGCCCATGCCGCCGAGCTTCTCGATCTGTCCCAATTGCTCCGAGAGATCGTTGAGGTCGAATACGCCTTTGCGCATCTTCTCGGCCATCTTGGCGGCCTGCGCCACGTCGATGTTTTGCGCCGCTTTCTCGACCAGGCTCACGATGTCGCCCATGCCGAGGATTCGGTCGGCGAGACGCGCGGGATGGAAATCCTCGATCGCATCCATCTTCTCGCCGACGCCGAGGAGCTTGATCGGCTTACCGGTCACCGAGCGCATCGACAGCGCCGCGCCGCCGCGGCTGTCTCCATCCATACGGGTGAGCACGATGCCCGTAAGGCCGACCTGGTCGTTGAAATTCTTGGCGAGGTTGACGGCGTCCTGGCCGGTCAAGGCGTCGGCGACAAGCAGGACCTCATGCGGGCGCGCGGCGTCCCGGATATCCGCCATCTCCTGCATGAGCGGCTCGTCGATATGCGTGCGGCCGGCGGTGTCGAGCAGCACGACGTCATACCCCTGCAGCCGCGCGGCGCTCTCGGCTCGTCTCGCGATGGCGACCGGATCCTCGCCGAAAACGATCGGCAGCGTCGCGACGCCGACCTGCTCACCCAGCACGGCGAGCTGCTCCTGCGCCGCAGGACGCTTCACGTCGAGTGAAGCCATCAGCACTTTTCGCTTGTCGCGCTCGGTCAGCCGCTTGGCGATCTTGGCGGCGGTTGTCGTCTTGCCCGCACCCTGCAGGCCGACCAGCATGATCGCCACGGGGGCCGGGGCGTTGAGGTCGATCGCCTGCGACTCGCCGCCGAGCGTTTCGACCAGCAAATCGTGGACAATCTTGACCACCATCTGGCCGGGCTTGACCGACTTGATGACAGAAGCGCCGACCGCCTTAGTGCGAGTGCGGTCGACGAACGAGCGCACGACCTCGAGCGCGACATCCGCCTCGAGCAGCGCCCTGCGCACCTCGCGCATGGCGGCGTTGACGTCCTCCTCGGAGAGGGCGCCACGGCCGGTGAGTTTATCCAATATGCCGGAGAGCTTTTCGGATAGGCTCTCAAACATGAGTTGCTCCTTCCTGATCAGGCGGCAAATGGCGACGAGCGGATAGATAGGACGGGACGCCCGTCCTCCCAACCCGCCATTTCGGCATTCGCGGCCCAACGCCAATCGCGCCCGGGGGCGCAACGCGCTGCCGGACGGGGACCGCTGGCCTCAAAGGGACAGCCGGCTGATCGACGAGGCCAGAACCTGACGAAGACGCGCTTAGTAGGAGCGCATGGCGCGGATGTCAAATGATCCCAGAGGAACGCGCGTGCCGCTGGCAATCGTCTTCCGCAGGCCGCAGGCCGCAAGTCGAACCGGAAGTCCAATTCGGAGACGACAAGATTGTCTGTCGGGCTCGAAAATGTCGAGGACCTGATGGCCGACATCGCTCAGGCGCTGGACCATGTCCATGCCTCGAAGGGAGAGGCTGGCTGAATGCGAGCGGTCGCGGACCTTGGCCCAACCGATCGGCTTGGGTTTTCTTGGCCCTGGCCCTCGCGCTACGAAAACCCCCATTAACGCCTATTGAATTGTCTTGGATTTCCTTGGATTCTCTCGTCTGAATCTAGACATTTCAATGAGTTACACGGCATAAACCGACTAAAAAGTTTTTCGCGGCGTCGGCGGCGCCCGAACGGACTTTCACCATCTTGGCATGCGGAATGGCGGAATTGCTCATGGGACGAGCTTAACTCAGTTTCTGATTTTATGCAATCAATTGTCGTCCGGGCAGTTTCTCTCGCGGCCCCTTTGAGGGTAAGCCCTGCCGCGTTACAGCGTAATATCCGAATGAATATTACGCAATACCATGCGGCGGATCAGTGCAACCAGCCTCATGGTCTTGCGATATATTTATATGAATACATCGTAATTGCGATTGATCCGTCGCCAATCGTGACTTACAACTGTTTCAATGTCGGGAAACGTTTCAATGCGGTCACGGGAAAAGCGTGATCCGCTTCCGACGCGGCCGGCATGACTTTACGGCAGCCGCTTTCGACTGGGAGGGAAGCATGATCATTTTGCATGTCAATGGTGAGGCGCAGTCGTTCGACGGCGATCCGTCGATGCCTGTGCTTTGGTATCTGCGCGACGTTCTTGGGCTCACCGGGACGAAGTTCGGCTGCGGCGTGGCCGCCTGCGGCGCCTGCACGATCCATCTCGACGGCGACGCCACCCGATCTTGCGTCACGGCGATGAGCGACGCGAATGGCAAGTCGATCACCACGATCGAAGGCCTCGACCCGGAGGGCAATCACCCGGTTCAGAAGGCGTGGCGCGCGCTGAACGTGCCGCAGTGCGGCTATTGTCAGGCCGGCCAGATCATGCAGGCCGCCGCGCTTCTGAAACAAACGCCCCATCCCGCGGACGCCGACATCGACAACACGATGTACGGCAACATCTGCCGCTGCGGAACCTATCAGCGCATTCGCGCCGCCATCAAGCAAGCTGCGGGAGCGTGACATGACCAAGCACATTCGCGAAATCGTATCTGTGTCCGGCATCGAAAATGTGAGCCGGCGCGGCCTCCTAAAGGGCATCCTCTCAACAACGGGTCTCGTGCTCGCTGTCCATGTGCTGCCGTCTCGTCCGGCGCTGGCCGACACCGCTCCCAAGTGGGGCGCAGACGGCATGCCGCATGGCACGGTGAACAATCCCCTGGCTTTCGTCTCCGTTGCGCCCGACGGAACTGTCACCATCGTCTGCCACCGCTCTGAGATGGGACAAGGCGTGCGAACCGGCATGCCGCTGATCGTAGCGGACGAAATGGAGGCCGACTGGGCCAGGGTGAAGATTGCCCAGGCGACCGGCGACGAGGTCAAATTCGGCAACCAGGACACCGACGGGTCCCGTTCGACCCGGCATTTCTTCCTGCCCATGCGCCAAGTGGGCGCTGCAGCTCGCGTGATGCTCGAAGCGGCTGCGGCGAAACGTTGGGGCGTCGACGTCTCCGACGTAGAGGCGAAGAACCACGAGGTCATTCAGAAGTCGACCGGGAAGAAGCTCGGTTATGGCGAGCTCGCCGCGGACGCCAGCACGATGGGCGTCCCATCGAATGTTAGCGTCGAGAAGGGAGGCGCCGCGACGCCTGTCAGCCAGCAGCTCAAAGACCCTTCTCAGTTCCGCTACATCGGCAAGGAAGGGACCAATATCGTCGACGGCTTCAACATCACGACCGGTCGCGCCACTTATGGCCAGGACGTCCGCTTGCCAGGCCAGAAGTACGCCGTCGTTGCGCGCCCGGCGGTGATGGGGGGCAAGGTCGCCTCCTACGACGCAACGGATGCAAAAAAGGTCGCGGGCGTTATCCAGATCGTCGAGATCCCCGCGCCCACCTTCCCCCTGAAATTCCAGCCGTCGGGGGGAATCGCGGTGATCGCCGACAACACCTGGGCTGCGATCCAGGGCCGCAAGGCGCTGAAGATCACCTGGGACGACGGCCCGCACGCGACCTATGACTCGCAGGCCTATCGCGCGCAGATGGAGGCGACGGCGAAGCAGCCTGGGAAGGTCCTGCGCAGCGACGGCGACTTCGCTGCGGCTTACGCAAGCGCGGACAAGAAAGTCGAGGCCGAGTACTATATCCCCCACAACGCGCACGCGACG
Organism: uncultured Alphaproteobacteria bacterium; assembly: GCA_963730555.1. Taxonomy (GTDB): domain Bacteria; phylum Pseudomonadota; class Alphaproteobacteria; order Rhizobiales; family Beijerinckiaceae; genus Roseiarcus. Next base: position 328,428 of record CAVSSS010000013.1, read on the forward strand.
ATGGAGCCGCCGTCCGCGACCTGCCGGATCGTCGACGGGAAAGCGGAAGTCTGGACCAGCGTGCAAAGCCCGCAGGCCGCGCATGATATGGTCGCCTCGTATCTGGGGCTTCCGGGCGAGAACGTCACTGTTAACGTGACTCTCTTGGGCGGAGGCTTTGGCCGGAAGTCGAAGCCGGATTTCGCGGTCGAGGCGGCTTTGTGCTCAAAGGCGGTCGGCGGAGCGCCGGTCAAGGTCGTGTGGACCAGAGAGGACGACATCCACAACGACTTCTTCCACACGGTGTCGCTCGAACGCATCCAGGCGGGGCTCGACAAGGACGGCAAAGTGGTCGCCTGGCGGCATAACAGCGTCGCCCCGACGATTCTGTCGCTGTTCGCGCCCGATCCCAAGCACGAGTTCCCGATCGAGCAGGGCATGGGCCTCGTCGACATGCCCTTCGACATCAAGAACATCAGCATCGAGAACGGCGAAGCGGAAGCGCACACCAAGATCGGCTGGTGGCGCTCCGTGTCGAACATTCCCCATGGATTCGCCGTCCAATCCTTTGCCGCGGAACTCGCGTCTGCGGCAGGCAAGGATCAGAAGGCGTTCCTGCTCGATCTGATCGGACCTCCCCGCATTGTCGACGTGCCGCAGAAGGTGAAGGACTTCTGGGACTACGGCGAGAATCCGGAGGTCTACCCGATCGACACCGGCCGGCTGCGCAACGTTGTCGAGCTGGTCACGGAGAAAGCGGGTTGGGGCAAGCGCGAGGTGCCGAAAGGTCATGGCCTGGGTCTCGCTGTCCATCGTAGCTTTGTGAGCTATGTGGCGGCAGTGATCGAGGCTGCGGTTGACGACAAGGGCAACGTCACGGTGCCGCGCGTGGACATCGCCGTTGATTGCGGTCCGATCGTGAACCCGGATCGCGTCCGCTCTCAGTTCGAGGGAGCGGTCGTCATGGGCCTGGGCATCGGCCTGCTAAACGAGATCTCGTTCAAGGACGGCCGGGTGCAGCAGAGCAATCTCGACGACTACTTTGTGTTGCGCATCGGCGACGCGCCGCGCGAAACCCATGTCTATATCGTGCCGCACGGCTACGACATGCACATGGGCGGCGTCGGCGAACCCGGAGTGCCGCCGGTCGCTCCGGCGCTCATGAACGCCATCTTTGCCGCGAGCGGCAAACGCATCCGCTCCTTGCCGCTCGGAGGACAGTTGTCCGGCAAGGCCTAAGGGCACGCCAGGAGGCGGGCCGGAACTTGCTTCCGGCCCGAGTCCGTCCAAAGGAGTCTCCGCAACAAGCCGTTATCTGCGGCGCACAAACCAAGCGGTCGTGATCGCAACGTTGTCGCTTGCAATTGCACTGGCCGCCCGCAATGCGACCGGAGCTGATAGGCGCGGTCGTGCCGACAAGCCCCTCAGCGCGAGAGATTGCTACAAGCCTCCTTCAGAGACGTCCTCCGTGCTCAAATAGAATGCACCCCCAAGGGTCCGGATCATCTCTTGACAACAGGGTCATAACGTCTCGACAATCACCACCGCGTAGTATACGACTAAAGCTTAATGGGAGGGATGTGAATGACCGACGGCGGTGAGTTTGGCGGCCTGCAATTGTGCCGGCGCCAGGCCATGATAGGCGCCGCGCTCGCGCTCTACCCTTTGTTGAACATCCCAGCACGCGCAGACGATCAACCAGACGAGACAGCAAAAGGGCCGCAGCCCGGCGATCATCTGGTCTTTCTGAGTGGGCCTAAGAAGGGCCAGCCCGCTCGGGTCGACGATTTGGAATTGGGCGGCGAGCAATTGCAGGCCTATCCAGCCGACCCAAAAGGGCTTGTGCGCGACGGCACGCCGCTCAATCTGGTGCTCTTGGTCCGCGTCGGCGATGACGGTCTTGACGAGGAGACTCGCAAGCTCGCGGCCGACGGCGTTGTCGCCTATTCGGCAATATGCACTCATCAAGCCTGTCCGGTGACCCAGTGGTCGAGCGAAAAAAAAGCCATGGTCTGCTCATGCCATGGCTCCACCTACGATCCCAGGAACAGCGCGAAGGTGATCTTCGGGCCGGCGCCAATGCCGCTCGCAGGCCTGCCGCTGAAAAGCGAGAATGGCCTTCTGATCGTCGCAGGCGGATTTGACGGTCCGATCGGTCGGCAAACAGATTGATGGTTCGGGCAAGATAGGCCCGCTGGGTGGGCGCGATCCCAAAAGGGGCGCCTTTATGAGGGAGGAAAGCATGAAGAAGCTATGTTTAGGCGCCAGCTTGGCGGCGCTGATGACGGCGGGCGCCTTGGGCGTTGCTTACGCCGCAGACTACACGCCCGTCACGGACGCACGAACTCGCAAATCCTGAGCCTGAGAACTGGCTCATGACGCGCGGCAATTACGCCGGCTGGAGCTACAGCCCGCTCGATCAGATCAATCTATCAAACGTCAAGAATCTCGTCCCAGTGTGGGCCGTGTCGACCGACGTCGATTCCGGCCATGAGGCGCCTCCGATCGTCAACAACGGCATGATGTTTGTGGCCACGCCTTACAGCCAGGTGATGGCGCTTGACGCCGCGTCTGGCGAGTTCTTGTGGCGCTATAAGCACAAGAACCCGGCGGGCTTCGCCGCGCTGCATAACACAAGCCGCGGGGTAGCGCTCTATGGCGACAAGGTGTTCCTGCCAGGGCTCGACGCGACGTTGACGGCTTTGGACGCCAAGACCGGCAAGGTCGACTGGGAAGCCAAGGTCGACGACTATAAGCAAGGCTATTACCTGACCATGGCCCCCTTGGTCGTAAAGGGTAAAGTGATCGTCGGCGTCTCGGGCGGCGAGTTTGGCATCCGCGGTTATATCGCGGCGTTCGACGCCGAGACCGGCAAGGAGGCATGGAGGACCTACTCCATTCCGGCGCCCGGCGAGCCGGGCAGCGAGACCTGGCAGAAGGCGGACACCTGGAAGACCGGCGGCGGCGCCATGTGGATGACCGGCAATTACGACCCGAAGAACAACCTCATCTATTGGGGCGTCGGCAACGGGTCACCCTGGTTCGGCGATCAGCGTCCGGGCGACAATCTCTATACAGGCTCGACGCTCGCGCTGGATGGCGACACCGGCAAAATCAAGGGGCACTTCCAGTATCACCAGAACAAATCCTGGGACTGGGACGCGATGAATGCGCCGATGCTGGTCAACTTCAACAAGGGCGGCGAAATCCAGGGACTCTTCTCGCCGCAGCGCAACGGCTACCTGTACTGGCTGAAGCGTGGCGACGACGGCAGCATCTCCTACCTCAACTCCGAAGGCTACGTTCCGCAGAACGTGTTCAAGAGCATTGATCCAAAGACCGGCCGTCCCGACGTTGACATGGACCACAAGCCGGCCACCGGCAAGGTGGCTCAATTCTGCCCCGGACTGTGGGGCGGCAAAGACTGGCCGTTCGAGTCCTACAATCCGAAGATGGGCGTTGCCTTCATCCCGACCAACGAAAATCACTGCAACAAGTTTGAAGGCAAGGTCGAGGAGCGCGTTCCTGGCCAGTGGTGGACCGGGGTGGCGGTTCCCGACTTGGGCTACTCGGTTGATACCAAGCCGGGATTCTACGGCGCGCTGCAAGCCTATGACGTGAACACCGGCAAGCGTTTATGGAAGGATACGTATGCGAACTCGCTGAACTGGGGCTCTACGCTCAGCACTGCCGGCGGTTTGGTATTCGCGGGCGGCACCAACGACCGCATGTTCCGCGCTTACGACGCCAAGTCGGGTGAGGAGTTGTGGCACTTCAAGACCAACTCCGGCATCATTGCGCCGCCGTCATCGTTTGAAGTCAACGGCGTGCAATATATCGCGGTGGAGTCGGGTTGGGGCGTCGATGCTGCGTTCAACCAGAGCTTGATGGCCGATCTGGTTGGCTGGAACCCGGATGTGCCGCAAGGCGGCATGGTCTGGGTGTTCGCCGTTCAGAAGTAAACGGCTGACAGCATCGCCTCAACAAGCCAGCCGTCAAATCCGACGGCTGGCGCTTTCGCCAAATGTCCGCTTTCGCCAAACGTCGGCGTGTAGTTCTTTGGGAATATCTTCATGTTTCGTACACGAGCTCCCCTGACTTCAGCGTTTTCCGGTTTGGTTTTCGCCGCTCTCGCCGTGGGCGCCGCCGGCCCGGCCGGCGCGGACGACGACTTCGGCGTCGGGGTGACATCGCCCGCCTATGTCATCGAAGTGAGCGATGTCACGGCCAAGGTTGGCGAGCCCGCTGTCCTGCGTGCAACCCTCAAGATCCGCGACGGTTATAAAATTCTCAGACACTACAACAATCGGGTGATCTCGTTGTCTTCGCTCGACGATGGGGTCGCCTTCGAAAGCAAGATGGTGCCGGCGACGCTGGAGGAAGACTCCTTGGTCTTCGAGGTCCCGCTTCATGCGACCAAACCCGGCAAACACCCGATCAATGGAGTCATGCGCGTAGGCTCCTTTCACGGAACCGGCGAGATCGAAATGTGGATGCAGTCGCTACGGCTGGTCGGCAACGTCACGGGGACCGAATAGGCGAGGGGTTCGGGTCGCGGATTCGGTGGCGGCAATCCCCCTCACGCAAGGTCCTATCGACAGATGGCGGAGCTGCTTGGAGCTTCGGCCTCCGCTAACGTATGTTTCGATTGCCGCAGGCCGACCCCGCTATTCCCACGTGCGGACCTAGGACTGCTTGGCGGGAAGAGAGTAGCGTTGCTGTTCTGAAGCCCTGGGTGCGACGACACCGTCGTTACATCGCTTCTGTGTGGGCTAGCGTTTGGAAGACTTTCGCCAGCCAGGATCGAGGACGTGGCCGAGATGAAGAGGCTTTATGCGCATTCCCTGTTGGCCCTGCTGATCGGCGCGAACGCAGCCCCTTCGCTTGCGGCGGACGTCACTCAGTCGGAGTTGATGCAGGCGGCGACCGAGCTTGGACGGCAATACGACGCCAATTACAACGACAAGAATCCTACCGGAATGGCGGCGCTCTACGCCACGGACGGCGTGCTGCTTTCACCCTCGGGCGCCATGGTGCGCGGCCGGGAAGCGCTCAAAACCTACTATACAGAGCGCTTTGCCTCCGGCGCCCGGGGCCATGCCATCAAAGTCGTCGAAGTCCACGTCCAGGGCGATGGCGGCTACGGCATTGCCCAATTCTCCGTCGACGCGCCGCAAGCGAATGGCGGTGTCCGCGAAGTCAAGGGCCGGATCGTTACAGTCTATCAGCACGACGCCGATGGATGGCGCATGCGTCTGGTCGACGCGAAGGAAGCGCCCGAACCGGCCAAGAAATAGCGGTCGCCGCGCCTTTGTCATAAGCTGGACTTCCCAATCTTGAGCGCGCCGAGCCATGCGCGATTTTGGACTTGACCATCCGATCGTGACATCCTTTCGCGGGCAGACGCGCAAGAAAGCGGAGGCGCTATCGATCAGGCGGTCGCTGCTCAACCCAGCCTCGTTGGCGCCTCCACGATCCCCATCGACACGCCCAGGTCAGGCCTTCGAGGCCGCTTCGCGGCGCCTTGACGCGCGAGGTCGTTGGGCAATCGCCTCCTACCAGACTTTGGTCACCGTGTAGCCGTCGGCGCGGAACCGCTCAACGAGGCCCGTTTTGCCGGCGAGATGCAGGGCGCCGACGGCGATGAATGCGCCGCCGGAAACAAGAAGCGGAGCGGCGCGTTCAGCCATGGTTGCGTTTCGGCCTTGCAGCAGATCGCGCATGAATTCGTCCTGCGCCGCGCGCTCCCCCTCGCTTATTCCCCCAAGGGCATCGGCGATAGGCAAAATTTCAGCCGGCCGGCTCTCGCGATAGAGCCTAAGCATCGTTGCATACAGGTCATCATTCAGGCTCGGATCTCGCGCGGCTAGCGCCAGCAGCTTCGTTGCGAGTTCCGGGCGCAGGGCGGCGATCGCGTCGAGCTGCTCCTCCGGCGTTTCGAGTCCAATGACCTTCACGCCCAAATCTTTCGCTGACTGAGCGAGAAACTGGTCGACTTCGGGGAGATCCTGCGCCTCCCGCTCCGCTTCACAGACGGGAACCGCAGTCAGAATGGCGAGAAACCACGGCTTCAAGTGGTGCGCGAATTCCTTAGGGTATCCGAGACCCGCAATGAGCTTCTCGATTTGCGCGCGGTCCTCCGCGGAAACGACGCCCTCGAGCGTGTCGTGATCGCGATCGAGCGCCTTGGCCAGCGTCGCCGCTGTGATGTTGGCTCGTTCAATCGTGTCGATGGGTCCGCCAAGTTCCGTCGCCACGACCTTGGAGCCGTTGATCGATTGAGCTGCGCGACGTGCGACTTCGAGCGCAGACTCGTCGGTCGAATGAATGGTGCCGAAGAGATAGGAAGTCGCAAGGCCCGGCTTCTCTATGCGCCACAACAACCCATCTCGGTTGACGAGGTCATCCGCGCGCGCTGCCTCGGCGGCGCCGAGCCCCTCAACTTGAGTGAGATCCGAGCCCTGGCAGGCCGTGGACGGCTCGGCCTCGGCGCCAAAAGCCATCAACAAGCCGAGAAAGCACCCGCAGACGCTCAGCGCAAATCGTCGCATAAGGCTCACAGCTTTCTCAGCGCCACCTCTTCGATGCGGTGACTTGGGCCCTTCGTCAGCAGCAAATCAGCGCGCGGTCGGGTCGGGAGAATATTCTCGTGCAAGTTAACAAGATTGATGCGCCGCCAGATCGAGCGCGCCGTCGCTTCGGCTTCCGTATCGTTGAGGTCTGCGTATTGACGGAAATAGCTGCGCGGGTCGCGGAACGCCGTATTCCTGAGGCCCATGAAGCGCTCGATGTACCATTGCTCAAGCAACGCATCGGCGGCGTCCAGGAAGATCGAGAAATCGAAAAAGTCGGAGACGAACGGAATCTCCTTGCCGTCTCGGGGCAGCCGGTTGGGCAGCAAGACGTTAATGCCCTCGAAGATGAGAATGTCCGGCCGGTCGACGATGATCAATTCGCCTTTCACGATATCGTAAGTGATATGGGAATAGACCGGAGCGGCGACATTGTGTTGTCCCGCCTTGACCGCGGACAGGAAGCGCAGCACCGCCGTTCCGTCGTAGCTCTCGGGAAAACCCTTGCGGTCCATTATCCCTAACCGGATCAACTCCGCGTTCGGGCGCAAGAAGCCGTCGGTGGTGACGAGTTGCACTTTGGGCGTGTTCGGCCAGCGGGTCAGCAGCGCCTGCAGCACCCTTGCCGTCGTCGACTTCCCGGCCGCGACCGACCCTGCAATGCCGATAATGTAGGGAACCTTCCCGTCGTCGGCGCCGAGAAAGCGCTGCGTCGCCTTGAACAGGCCCTGCGTCGCCGCGACGTAAAGCGCCAATAGCCGCGACAAGGGTAGATAGATCGCGACCACTTCGTCGAGCGATATCGGATCGTGGGTCGACTGCAATTTGCGCAGGTCGTCGATCGTCAACGTGAGCTGCGTGTCCGCGCGCAGTTGTGCCCATTCGTCGCGAGTGAAGCGGCGGAACGGAGACTCGAGCGATTGAAGCCCCACGCAATTCATCAGAACTCTCTCACTCGAGCCGATGAGCTCGATCGGATCTACTTCCCCGCGCTTTTCGTTCGCGACGCCTTTTCCTGGTGACCACTTTGTGCAGACCGTTTGCCCAATTCGTCCATGACCGACGACAGCGCGACGCCTCGCGCGCGGAGCACGACGAGCAAGTGGTAGAGAACATCCGCCGCCTCAGCGCGCACGGCGCTCTCGTCCAGCGCCGCGGCGGCGATCGCCAATTCGATGGCTTCCTCGCCGAATTTGCGGGCGCAATGGGCTGCGCCCTTATCGAGCAGGCTGCGGGTATAGGAGGCCTCCGCGCTCGCGCGAGCTCGCTCGTCGATCGTTTGCGCGAGTTCAGCCAGCGTGAACATCGCGCCTGCCCGGTCTTTCCCAGCCATCGCGCCCTTATCTCTCGCCGCGCGGGCCGCCGCAACAGGAGACCCGCAGTTGGTTCGCCGCGCCGGGCGCTTCTTGACTTGGCTCTCACGGGGGCCATAAAGCATGGCCCCACCCTGAGGCAGGGGCGATTAGCTCAGCGGTAGAGCACTCCCTTCACACGGGAGGGGTCGCAGGTTCGATCCCTGCATCGCCCACCAGTCAGTCATGTGAAATAAAGGCGCTGCGGAAGAAATGCCGCTGTCATCTTGCGGCTGTCGCCTGTTCGCCACCTAGATAGGCGTCACGGATACGTTTGTCGCTCCACAGCGTCGCGGGGTCGCCGCCGAGCGCGAGCCTGCCGGTCTCCAGCACATAACCCCAGTTTGCGACCTTCAGCGCCATATGTGCGTTCTGCTCGACCAGCAGGACCGTCATTCCCCGGCTCTGGATTTCAGAGATAATTTGAAACACCGCCTGCATGACGATGGGCGCCAGACCGAGAGAGGGCTCGTCGAGCAGCAACAATCGGGGCTTCGCCATCAGACCGCGGGCGACTGCGACCATTTGCAGCTGTCCTCCCGAAAGCGTCCAGCCGAGCGCGTCAGCGAAGGGCTTGATCGCAGGAAAGAGCTCGAACATTGCGTCAGCCGCGCGTCGAATGGTCGCTGCGGAGGCGTTCCCGTTCGAGGCGCCGAGCATGATGTTCTCACGCACTGTCAGGCCTGGAAAGATGCGGCGCCCTTCAGGCACGTGTGCGACACCGAGTTTGACGATTGAACGGGGGCTTAAGCCTGCGATCGGCTTGCCGTCAAACAGGATCGAGCCGGCGCGCGGCGCAACGAGGCCCGAGATGGCTCGTAGCGTCGTCGATTTGCCTGCGCCATTGGAGCCGAGCAGCGCGACGACCGCGCCCTCATCAATCGTGAACGAGACGCCGCGCACGGCCTCGATCTCGCCATAAGCGACGCTGAGGTCCTTGACCTCAAGCAACGTCATTCGGAGACCCCAAGATACGCTGCAGCCACATCGGGCTGCCGCAAGACATCGGCTGTCTCTCCGTCGGCGATCCGGCGGCCGAAATTGAGTACGGTCACGTGCCGGGCGGCCCCAGCGATCAGCGTCATGTCGTGATCGATGAGCAAAATCGTCAGGCCTTGAGCGGCGATCCGGCCGAGCAGGTCGTGGAGCGCTTTCTTCTCGGTCATGTTGAGGCCGGCCGCCGGTTCGTCGAGCAATAACACCGTGGGATTAGCGGCCAGCGCCCGAGCAATCTCGATCAGGCGTTGATGGCCATAGCTGAAGCTCGGAATTTTCTCGTTGGCGCGATCCCCCAATCCGACAAAATCGAGCGCAGCGCGAGCGCGAAGCCAAAGCATGTCGCATCCGCCCTCGATGAGCGCATTGCCGGTTCGCTCGGCGCCGACGACGACATTTTCGAGCGCCGTCATCGACCGGAACAGACGAATGTTTTGGAACGTGCGCGCGAGGCCGGCAATCGTACGTTTATGCGGAGGGAGCGTAGTCACATCGACGCCGTCGACGGAGATCGCGCCGGCGGTTGGGCGATAGAGTCCGGTGACGACATTGAGCATGGTTGTCTTGCCGCTGCCGTTGGGCCCGATTAGGGCATGCACTCCACCGCGCCGCACCTGAATGTCCACTCCGTCGACGGCTTTCAGCCCGCCGAAATACTTGCACAGGCCTCTGACCTCGAGCGCCGTCGGCGCGCCGGAATCGAGCGGACGCAACACGAGCTGTCCAGCGGACTTCGACGGCGCGGGTTCGCCAGTTCGGAAAAATCTGTTGATGTAGCCCCAGATTCCGTCGGGCATGAAGACGACGATCAAGATCACGGCGACGCCATACACCGCGAGATAGAGCCCCGGCACGCTCTTTAGAAATCGCAGCCATTCCGGGATGAGGATGAGCAGCGCCGTGCCGATCGCCGAGCCGATCGGCGAGGCCACGCCGCCAAGCAACGCCATTGTCAACAGAACGATCAAATCGGCGAAGGCGAACTGATCCGGGCTGATGTAGGAAAATCCGCCCGCGAACAGTCCGCCGCCAAGCCCCGCTAGCAGAGCAGCGAGCGCGAAGGCGATGAGCTTCGTGCGGTAGACGTCGATTCCATTGGCGCTTGCGGCAAGCTCGTTGTCGCGGACGGCGCGCATCGCGCGCCCGAGGCGAGTGTCGGCGAGACGCCAGACGAGATAGCCGGAGATCGCCAGAATGGCGACCACGAGGGCGAGAAAGGATCGCCCCGAGGTGAAACCCATTGGCCGGGGGATCGAGCTCACTCCATCCGGCCCATGAGTGAAGCCTATCGCGTTGATGAGGACGACAGTCAATATCTGCTGGAACGAGATGGTCACCATTGCGAGATAGTGACCGCCCAGGCGCAGCGTCGTGAGGCCGAGCCCTGCGCCAGCCGCGAGAGCGAGCGCCATGCCTCCGACGAGGCAGAACCAAAAGGGTATGTTGTAGTCGACCGTCCCGAGAGCGACACTGTAAGCGCCGAGCGCGAAGAACGCCGCCTGCGCGAGATTGATCTGGCCACAAAGTCCGAGCACGATCGATAGGCCGAAAACTGCGATCGCGTAAGTCGCGGCTTGCATCAGAATGTTGGAGACGTAGCCGTCGGTCTTGATGGTTGCGGCCAACGCCACAACAACAGCCGCGATGAGCGCGTACAGGAGTTGTCCGGTCGCCCAGCGCCTCATCTTAAGCTTTTTCCGCCACCCGCTCGCCGAAGATCCCTTGCGGTCGAACGATGAGGAAGAGGATCAGCACCAGGAAGGCGAAGGCGTCCTTGAACGGCACGGAGATATAGGCGGCGCCGAAGGTCTCGATGATCCCGATCGCGAAGCCGCCGAGGATCGCTCCCGCGACATCGCCAAAGCCGCCGATGATCGTCGCAGCGAAGGCCTTGAGCGCAATCGTCGACCCCATCTGGATCGATACGAAGAGCACCGGCGCCACCAGAATGCCTGCGATCCCCCCGAGCACCGCGCTGTAGACAAAGGTGATCATGATCATGCCTGCGACGGGAATGCCGAGCAGGGTCGCCATTTCCTTGTCCTGGCTGGTCGCCTGGAGCTTCTTGCCGAGCAGGGTGCGCTCGAACAGCCAATATTGGAACGCGACCAGTGCAAGCGTGACGCCGATGATGATGAGATATTGGCTGTCGAGATAGACTGGGCCGAGTTGAAAACCGGGCGTGTCGAGCCAGCCGGGCAGCACTTGCGGCTGAGGGCCATAGAGCGCGAGCACGCCGTTGGTGAGGAAGATCGAAGCCCCGATCGTAGAAATCAGCACTGGTAGAAAGCTGCGATTGCGTAGCGGATAATAGACGGTCAGATTGAAGATCGCGCCGAGCAGCGCCATCCCTGCAATCGCGATCAGAAACGAAATCCAGTAGGGCCAGCCAAGATCGACCGCGAAGACGACCATCAGATAGGCCGCGACCATCGAGAAATCGCCTTGCGCGAAATTGACGACGCTGGTGGCGCGAAAAATCAGGACGAAGCCCAAGGCGACGAGGGCGTAGACGGCGCCAATGCCGATGCCCGTGAAAAGCAATTGCAGAAAGAAATCCATGGACCTCGTCGACGCCGTGAGGGAATTGGGCTGCAGGCGCTGGCGGCGGGCGCGCTGCGAAAGGCGCCGGTCAGTCCGTGAATTCTATGTGCTTGTCGAAGACGATCGTCCCCTTCTCGTTTCGCACGATGTTGTATCCGTGCAGGCCATCGCCGAACTGGTCGAAGTTGTACTCGCCCTCCGCGCCCTTGTAGCCCTTGATGGAGAGCATCGCGTCGCAAATCTTTCCTGGATCGGTCGAACCCGCCTTGTTGATGCCGATGGACAGAACGCTAATCGCGTCATAGGGCCACGCGCTCTGAAGATCGGGCGGCGCGTTCGAGACGGCGCTGTAGAGCTTGGCGAACTCCTTCGCCTCAGGAGACGAGTCTGTGGCGTAATCGGCGATGGCATAGGTTCCCCACATCGCAGGGCCGGCGAGCTTCAATGTGGCGGCGGCGACGGTGGTGGGCGATCCGACCCAGGAGATCGTGACGCCCAGTTGTTTCAACTGGCGAGCAAAAATCGCCTGATCGTTCTCGTAAGTGAAATAGGAGCCAATGACGTCGGCTCCCGAGGACTTGATGGCGAGCACGACCGGCGTGAAATCCTGGCTCTGGTTGGGATAGCCTTGATCAATGGCGACCTTGGCGCCGAGCTTAACGATCGCGGCGGCCAGCAGGTTGTTGGCGCTCGTGCCGAAGGCGTCAGTGGAGTGGACGAGCGCCCAGTTCTTCTTGCCGAGGGTCTCGATCCCGTAGGAGGCGATCACGCGGGCGGAATAGGTGTCGTTCGGCCGGAACCGGATGAACCATGGATTGCCCATCTTCGTCAGCTTGGGATCGGTGCCGCCAAAGCAGAACGGCTTGGCGGTCTTGAGCACATCGTTGGCGATTGCGTGATTTTGCGTCGAACGGACTGGGCCGAGGAAGGCGATGACGTCCGGCTCCGCCGCGAGCTTTGAAAAGGCGAGCACGGCGCCAGGATTGGTCGTCTGGTCGTCCTCGGTGACGAGTTCGAGCTGTTTTCCGAGAACGCCGCCAGATTTGTTGACGCGATCGAGCGCGATCTTGGCGCCGGCGAGCGCGTACCCGCCGACGGCGGCTGCTGGACCGGTGAGCGGAAGGACCATGCCAATCTTGAGGGTGTCGGCCGCCAGGGCAACGCGGGAGAACGTGGGCGCCGCAACAGTGGCGGCGAGCCCTAGATTTACGGCACGTCGGTTAAGCCTCATACATTCCTCCCACTGTCTTGCGCTTCGTTGCGGCGTCAATCGTTAGCCAGGCGCTTCCCATTGAAACTTGCGGAAATTGGACGATTCCGCAAGCCCGAAACACTTTGGCGCGCCGCTCTCCTCTTCCCACGGATTTGACCACCTCATTGCGAACGCAGCGCGGGCGAGCCTTAATCGCAGTCGCTCAAGCACTGGTTGTAGAGTTCGCAAGCACTGTGCATCGCGGACACGCCTGGCTGGCACTCTTTGTCCTGATTGTACTGGGCTTCGCACTTCGCCCGGCACGCGTCTTTTGATTGAGCGCTCTGTGTGGGCGCCTGCGCAGGCTTATTGTCTTGTGCTGACGCTGGAATGGTTAAGGACACCGTCAGAGCGATCGTCAAAGACGATATTCTAATCATGGCTGGACGCCCCGCATGGAGTGGAATCTTGAGCTTGGCGCCCGCTCGTCGCCGTCGCCGACCAGGACGCCGGAGGATGGTTTCGGGTTCAAATCGCCGCGAGTTCAGGCAGGTGACGCGAGGGGCTTGCCCTTTTCGACGATGTAGGTGATGGCGAGAGTCGTCAACTTGTCGCCGTTCTTGCCGCCGTGCGGGGTCTGCGGGGGAACCTGAAATCCATCTCCCGTCTTGAAGGTCCGCGTGCCTTGGCCGTCGACGCTCAACTCCAATCCGCCGTCGACGACATAGCTCAATTCAATGCCCGGATGGGTGTGACGAGCGATCAACGCTCCCGCGTCGAGATCGACGCGCACGTTGACGGCCTCGTAGCCCTCCATTGGCGTGTCCATGCGCGTGATGATGGTGCGCTTCAACCCGCCGGGCGCGTTCTGCGCTTCAGCGCCGGTCGCTACGAAACCTGTGACCACGCATAACGCGCAGCCGGCGAACCCTCGTCGCGTCAACATGCAATCCTCCCTAATGGTTCGCGCCGACCTTCGGTCCGACCCGCGACGCCTGTCAAGCGGAGTGGATCTTTATCCGCTATGCGTTCGTATTTGCGCGAACCGCACTTTCCCAGTTTTTAGCCGTTCGCGAGCCCGACCTGCCGAAACGGGACGACAGATAGGCCTTCGGGGATACGACGGTGGAAGGATCCCACGGAAGGTTGATTCCTCATTGCCTTTTGTTGACGCCGCGCCGCGATCAACCCCATCGCCTCTAGCGTCCGCGCGGCGAACAGTGCAATCGTTGAGGCAATGCGCGCTCCATTGGGAGGAAATCTTGAGCAGCCTGTTCGACCTGACGGGGCGCGTCGCCATCGTCACTGGCTCGTCGCGCGGCATCGGCCGGGCCATCGCCGAGCGACTGGCCGAACACGGCGCGACGGTCATCATCTCATCGCGCAAGGCGGAGGCCTGCGCCGAGACCGCCTCCGCCATCAATCGCGCGCTCCGGCGGGAGGCGGCGAAGTCGATTCCCGCCAACATTTCGTCCAAGGAGGATCTTCGGCGCCTGGTGGACGAGACAATGAGCGCCTTTGGCCCGATCGACATTCTGGTGTGCAACGCCGCCTCCAATCCCTACTACGGGCCTATGGCCGGCATCTCGGACGAGCAGTTCCGCAAGATCCTTGAGAACAATGTCCTCGCCAACCATTGGTTGATCCAGATGGCCGCGCAAGGCATGCTTGAGCGCAACGACGGCGCCATCATCATCATCTCGTCGATCGGCGGGCTCAAGGGCTCGCCAGTGATCGGCGCCTACAATGTCTCCAAAGCCGCCGACATTCAGCTTGCGCGCAATCTTGCGGTCGAGTGGGGAAAGCACAATGTCCGCGTCAATTGCATCGCGCCTGGCTTGATCAGAACGGACTTCGCCCGCGCTTTGTGGGAGAATCCCGAGACATTGAAAGCAGTCACCACAAGAACGCCGCTCCGACGCATCGGCGAGACGGATGAGATCGCAGGCGCGGCCGTCTATCTCGCCTCGAAAGCGGGATCATTCATGACGGGGCAGACGATCGTCATCGACGGCGGCGCGACGATCGCTGGCTAAAGGCGCATGATCGCACAAATGAGGGCGGCTAAGGTCGATTCCCGGATGGCTGAGACTGCTTATACCGCCTTCGAGGCGATTCCAGGCGCGCTTGACGCCGGCGCGATCATCGTCTGCGATCATGCCTCCAATGCGGTTCCGCCCGGTTACGGCACGCTCGGGCTGCCACGCGAAGCGCTCGAACGTCACATCGCCTACGACATCGGCGCCGCCGACGTGACCCGCGCTCTTGCGGACATGCTCGGGGTGCCGGCTGTGCTATCGACCTATTCGCGCCTGATCATCGATCCGAATCGCGGCTTGGACGATCCGACGCTGGTGATGCGATATTCCGACGGCGCGATCGTGCCTGGCAACGCTTACATCGACGCCGCCGAGATCGCCCGCCGCAGCGCGCAACTCTGGGCGCCTTATCGACAAGAGATCGCGGCGACCATCGATGCGATGATTGCGACCGGCGAGCCTCCAGCCGTGATCTCGATCCACTCGTTCACCGCCGTCTGGCGCGGATTCCTCCGCCCGTGGAAAGTTGGGATCTTGTGGGATCGCGATGACCGGATACTGAAACCGTTGGTTCAAGGGTTGCTCGCGGAACCAGATCTTTTCGCTGATGACGTCGGCGACAACGAACCTTACGACGGCGCTCTGGCCGGCGACACGATTGACGCCATCGCGACATCGCGAGGATTGGCCAACGCGTTGATCGAGATCAGGCAAGATCTGATCACCGAAATGAAGCATGCCGTGGCGTGGGCCGAACGGATCGCCCGCATTCTCCGTCCCATCCTGGCCGATCGCGGGTCACGCGCGCCTGCGAATTTTGGCAGTCGGGCGAGCGGGTCCGCTCATGGCCGGGGAAAACCCTCCGCGACAACTTGACGTGAACAGACGTTCGGCGCGATCCGTCCCCCTCCACGAAAATGCAGCGAGGGCGCCCTAAATGAACATGGCGAAAGCGACGAACACGGACACGATCGGGACGAGCGAGGTCAACGCCGGTCATCTGCGCGCGTTCATTGAGCGGATCGAGCGCCTTGAAGAGGAGAAGAAGGCGCTCACTGGCGACATCAAAGATGTCTACGGCGAGGCCAAGGCGAACGGCTTCGACGTGAAGATCATGCGAAAGATCGTGTCCATTCGCAAGCAGGACCGTGACAGCCGGATCGAAGAGGAGACCGTGCTCGATCTTTATCTGGCCGCGCTCGGGATGAATTGACATCTTTCCCCTGGCGCAGGCGTGTTGGCTCCCTGTCGCGGAAGCGACCGCTGGTTTGCCGATCGGGATCGTGTCACAATGATTGACCCTCAGTGCGCGCGGGCGCGAGTCGACGACGCGGTAGGACATGGTTGAGCAGCGGGCGGAAGGGCGTTTCAGAGCGGGAGTTGCGCGCTCGATCGCGTCCGCAATCGTTTCTGCCGCATTCTTGTCGGCGACGCCCAATGGCTTCGCGGATCAAGTCGCGCCGCTCACAGTCGAGCGATCCTCGAAACAAACGATCGTGCTCACGCAGGGATTCTCGACGACGATCCACGGCGAGCGTCCGTTCGGCAAGGTGTCCATCACCGATCCGGACGTGGTCGATCTGGTCCTGCGCACGGATAAAAGCGCGGTCCTCATCCCGCAACGTCTCGGACGGACGAACATCGATTTCCTCGACGAACATGGAAACCTGATGGGAAGCATGGACGTCCGGGTCGTCAGGCAAAGCGTCAGCGATCGCGTCGTCATATACGATCGTCCGTCGCTCGGCGCCTATTCGGCGTTCCATTGCGGAGCGAACGGGTGCGAGCACTTCGAGGAAATCCCCCCCAAGGAGGAAGCCCTGACGCCGGGTGCCGCTCCGGGACGCATCCCGATGGGCATGCCCCAGTAAGGACAGGCGCGCCCGCCGCGACCGAAACGCGCCAGTCCCCACGCTCGCCGGGCTAGGCTCGACGGATGAGCGCGAACACAACCCCGACGATCACGATGATGACCGCGAGCCAAATCAGGAGATGAGCGCCGCTCATGGCGGTGCCCGCCACGCCGCCAAATCCCAACAGCGCCGCAACCAACGCGATCACGATCAGGACAAGCGCATAATAGATAAGGTTTCCGGGCATATCGGTCCTCCAGCGGCCGGACCCGCATGTCGGCCAGCCGAACGAATGAACGTGGATGGCGGCGTTTGGTTCCGTCGCGCCTCGGGATCAATGATCGGAGCAGAGGCGCGTTTAGTTGCGTGGGCGATCCCCCGAGCCGGGCGATGAGGTCGCGCGTCACCTCATCGCGGTTCGTTGAGCGCGCCCCCCCATAGCCCGTCGAGATACCGGCGTCCTTCCTGACGCCCTATGTGGGCACGGCATATCCGTCACTGACCACAGTCGACGCTTCCACACGGCTCTCCGTTCGGGGACCGCTCGATGAAATTCTCACTCGAGTTCAAGAGCTTTATATTGTTCAGCGTCGTCTCATTGTTGGGATCGAGTCTCAACGCCCGTTGAAATTTAGCCTGGGCGGCTTTGAGGTCGCCACGCAGCATGTACGAATAGCCCTCGTTATTTAGGAGTTCTGGCGTCTCGCCCTCGAGTTTCGCCGCGGCCGCATAGGCCCGGTCCGCAAGATCGAACCGCCCGAGTCGATCGTAGCTCGCCGCCAATCCGATCCACGCCGTCACGTCATTTGGTGACTTTTCCACTGCATCCTGAAAATATTGCCGCGCGAGGCCGAAGTTGCCGTCGTAAAATCGCTGGATGCCCAGCCTCACCGGTTGATCCGACGGATAGTATTTGACGTCGCCCGGATTTTGCCCGGTGACCGGATTGGGAACTGGCGACGGCGTGAGCGCAGTTTGGTTGCACCCCGCGGCCAACGACGCCAACGCTATAACGAGAATCAAGCGGGCCACGGTCTCAACGCATACGCCGACGAAAGCTGCACTCTTTTTTCCCTGGATTCTGGCGATGCGTCTATCCCTGATTTCCGTCCGTTAGACCCCGGCGGCCAAGCTCAAATCCATAGCCGGGTGAAAAGCACGGCGCCAATGCGCCGGTAGCGAGGCGTTTGGAAACTTCATCGAAGGCGCTGGCGACACTGCTCGGCTCTGGCGACCGCATTCGAGCACGACAGATCGAGCAGCCTTCGTGTTCCTCTCGCGTGGCGCCGGCCGCGCGTCGTGTTCCGGCGCCAGCCGAAAAGTGTTCAGATCAGAACCACCAGTATTACGACCCTATCATCACCCTCCTTTTTGTTATCTTGGCTCAAGGAGCGATAAGTCGGAGCAATTTGAGAATGACAGGGAGCAGACAAATCATCAAGATGACCGGGAATATGCCAAGCGCCAATGGCACGACCATTTTGACTGGCAACTCGTTCGCCTTTTTTTCGGCCAACAACATTCTTTTGGATCGCATGTCTTCGCTGAATTCCCTGAGTGTCGTGGCGACGTCGCCGCCAAGCTCCACCGAATGCCGCAAGACAGCGACGAAGGACGCCGCCTCGTCCAGCCCCAGCCGGTCTGCGAAGGCGCCCAAGGCGTCAACCGAGCTTCGCCCCGCGCGCATTTCGGCGCCCATCAATTCGATATTATGGCCAAGGGCCCGGCTTCGCTTGCTGAGCCGGTCCCGAATTCTATCGAAGGACGCCTCCACGGTGAGACCCGCGGTAACGCAGACCGTCAACAGGTCCAAAAGATCCGGGAAATTCAGCCGGTACTCCGCGAGTTGCGAAGCCTGACAGCGAGAGAGATAGGCGTCCGGCCCAAGGACGCCGATCCCGACAGAGGCCGCCGCAGCCAGGACAAAGTTGGAAGTTGAAAGGTCTCGCATGAGCAACGCGCCGCCCAGCAAGACGATGAGCGGCGCCGCAATGACGGCGCAGACGCGCGCAAGGACGTAGTAGCGAACGGCGCTCGGGCTGAAATAGCCTGCGCGCACCAATTTCAGTCTCAGCTCTTTGCCGAGTTTCTGACCAAGACCAAATCGATCTTCTCCAAAGGGCTCCCCCACCAGGTCGCCCACATTGTCGGCTGAAGTCAGCGCCAGTGCAGTTGGCAGCCGCCGCTGCAAGCGGTTGCGGCTCGTGATCAGATGGCCGACCGTGAAGGCAAATCCGGCGACCGAGGCGAATGCGGCCGAAACGAAAAGAAGGAGCCCAATATCCATGACCGCAGCTTAAATCCTGAAATTGACCATGCGGTAGATGATAAAATTCGACACGACCAACGAGACCCCTCCGTAGACCAGCGCCGGGACAAGGGCGGGACTGCCCGCCAACTCGCCAAAGTAATCCTTCGAAAGCAATCGAATAGCGCCATAAAGGATGAATGGCATGGCGGAGAGAAACCACGCCGACAAGCGCCCTTCGGCGCTCAGCGCCTTGACTTTGAGCTGAAGCGTGCTGCGCTGACGCATGAGCGTCGCGAGCCGGGCGAGCACTTCCGCAAGATTGCCGCCGGTTTGGCTTTGCACGCTGACAGCGGTGACCAAGAACAAGAGATCGTCCTGGCCGACGCGACGGTGCAGGTTGACGACGGCTGTCGTCACGTCCTGACCAAACATGATTTCCTCAGCGGTTATGGCGAGCTCTGCGCCGATCGGGTCGCGCATTTCCTTCGCCGCAAGCCCGATCGCGCTCACGAACGGGTGGCCGATGCGCAAGCTGCGCACGATGATGTTGAGCGCGTCCGGCAGCTGCGCGGTGAAGCTGCCGATCCGTCGCCGGCGAACGATCGATAGGTAGAGCGCGATCCCAGCCAAGCCGACGATCAAGCCGATCGTCGCCGCCACCCATAGCTGGGACAGAAACGGTGACAGCGCCAAGGCCACGGTCACGCAAAGCGCGGCCGTCCACAGTCCGAGCGCAAGCGCGGACATTCGCAAGCCTGTCTGCGCCAGGAATTCGTTCACGCCCTCCAAGTTCGGATGATCAAAACTGGCGAGCCCCCGCTCCTGCCGGAGAACCTCGACGGACTTGGCTCCGCCGTGGGTTCTCGCCGCCAGTCGACGATTGATCGCACTGCGGTCGCGTTGCGCGCGAACAATCATCCAATAGAGAGTGTGGACCGCCAGGACGACGCCTGCGAACACAATTCCGCAAACAATCCAAAGCTCGTTCATGGCGCTCATAAAGTCCTGGCCGGATCGAAGCAATTTGGCGAAACGTCGATGCCGTAAGCCTTGACGTCAGAGAGAAAGCGCGGGCGGATGCCCGTCGCCTTGAAGCTTCCGTGCAGCGTTCCCTTGGCGTCGGTGAAGTCCTTCACGAACTTGAAGATCTCATGCATCTGAATCACATCCCCTTCCATGCCGGTGATCTCGCTCACGCTGGTTAAGCGCCGGGCGCCGTCGGGCAGCCTCTGCACTTGAACAACGAGCGTTATCGCGGAAGCGATCTGGCTACGGATGGCGTTGAGCGTCATGGGGGTGCCCGCCATGCCGACCATTTGCTCGAGCCTTTTCAGCGCGTCGCGCGGGGAGTTGGCGTGAATCGTAGTCATCGAGCCTTCGTGGCCGGTGTTCATCGCCTGCAGCATGTCGAACGCCTCTTCGCCGCGGCACTCGCCGATGATGATGCGGTCGGGGCGCATTCTGAGCGCGTTGCGAACGAGGTCGCGTTGTCTCACCTCGCCCTTGCCCTCGATATTGGCGGGGCGCGTCTCCAGCCGGCCGACGTGAGGCTGCTGCAGTTGAAGTTCCGCGGCGTCCTCGACGGTGATCAGGCGCTCGCGGGTGGGAATGAAATTCGACAGGGCGTTGAGCATTGTCGTCTTGCCGGACCCGGTGCCGCCGGCGATCAGCGTCGAAACCTTGCCCGCGACCGCCGCGGCAAGAACCTCCGACATCGCAGGTCGCAACGTGCCGAGCTCGACAAGCCGGTCCATGTCGAGGACGCGCTCGGCGAATTTGCAAATCGAAACGAGCGGCCCGTCGACGGCGATCGGCCGCACCGCCACATTGACGCGCGAGCCGTCGCGCAACCGTGCGTCGACCATTGGAGAGGATTCGTCGACGCGCCGTCCGATCGCCGAAACAATCCGGTTGATGATGCGCAGGAGATGCGCCTCGTCCTTGAAATGGACCTTGGTCTCCTGCAATTGCCCGAAGCGCTCGATGAAGCAGCGCCTATGGGTGTTGATGAGAATGTCTGTGACCGTCGGGTCCTTCAACAAGGGCTCGAGCGGACCATAGCCCGTCATCTCGGCGATGATCTCATTCGAGAAGAGGTCGAGCTCTTTCTGATTGAGCGACAGGCTTTCGCGGCGGACGTGATCGCCAACATAGGTTCGAACCTGCTTCGCCAGTTCGTCGGGCGGCATCTTTTCCAGCGCCGTCAGATTGAACTCGTCGATGATCCGCTCGTGCAGCTTGAGCTTTTCGTCGAGCAGACCAGGCCGGCGCGCAATCAGATCCGCGTAGACGTTATCCGGCCGCGTCGATGGCGTTTCAGGACTCTCATCCGCGATGGTCGGCTCGCTCTTGCCTATGCTCTTGCCGCTGAGGAATCCCATGACGTCGGTCCGATCGTAGAATTAAAGCCCTCGAGGCGGAGGGGATTTCAACGCGGCGCAAAACGCCGATATCGCGGCGACATCCTTCACCGACTTGTCGGACGGATAGGCGAGCGTGATAGGTGTTCCGACGTTCACGCACTCGATCGCGACGCGGGCGCTTCTAACGAAGAAGCGCTTTTCCTCGCCGAGAATCCGCGCCACATGGTCGCCTCGGGCCACCTTGCCCATAAGGCCGAATTCGCATCGGTTAACCACCGCTCGCAATTCCGCAGTGATCGTAGCTTCCTCGCGCAGAGCGCGAACCGTCTCCTCGATTTGCCTCAAGCCTGGAATGGTGTTGAGGCCGGTGACCAGTATCCCGTTCGACGCCGCGAGCAGAGGAAGCGTCCATGAATGAACCGAAAGCGGCAGATCGATGACGATGGTGGCGTATCGCTGCGCCAGGCGATCGAACAATGCGGACAAGGCGTCGATGTTGAGGTCGCGGGCGTGAAACCGGCTTCGGCTTGCCGCCAAGACGTCCAATCCGCTGGAATGATGGCTGATGAAGGCGCTCAGCAACTGGTCGTCGAGACGCTCCGGGGCGGCGACAATCTCTTCAAACTGAAACTTGGGCGCGATGTCGAGGTAGTCGCACACATGGCTTGACTGGAAATCGAGATCAACTAGCGCGACCTTGGCGCCTCTCATCGATTTGTCCTTGACCAGATGGACGGCGGTTTCAATCGCGAGGGTCGAATTGCCAACTCCTCCCGCGCTTGGCGTGAACGAAACCACGATCGGGGATTCGGCAGCGCCGTCGTGTCTCGTCGGCGCGTTGACCCGCCCGACAATGTCGAGAACTTCGTGCGGCAGCCCGATCTCGGCGACCCAGTCGGCGTTTCCGGATTGAATGAGCCTTTTATAGTCGCGAGCGGAAATGTCGCCGCCAACGATGATGAAGAACAGGTTTGGCGAGTGGCGCCTGACGACGTCGATTAGTTCGTTCACGTTTGCATCGTTAAACGGCGTCGCGACCAAGAGGATGATCGAACGATCCGAACTCAGCCGATCGATGTCTTCAACACTCGAAACCCGCTTGAGGTCCGGAATTGTCGACTTGAGCTTGCCCTGGATCTCGTCGACTTTGGCTTCGCTGCCACCTCCTTGGGTCAGATAAATTGTCATCGGCCCGCCACCACAAAATAGGCCCGACGCTCGACGAACTCGGGGGATCGTCTCGGCGCGCCTCGGCTTTTCGCAATCGATTTCATCTAGCGGTACAGCTGGACAAGATGGAAAATTTTGACGTTATCGGCCGGACCCGGCGCGCCGGTGATCTCGCCATAGAGATTGCCGTCCTTAAGCGCGCTGTACGGCTGGGTCATAAAGAACTTGCCGAAAGCCGCCACCGGGGTCTCGGCGGATGCCCCTGCGTCAGTCATGGCGCCGAGAGCCGTCTGAGCGAGGCAATTGATGATCGGCACGATCAAATTGCGCCGGTCGACGCCGCCGGTCGTGGTGTCGACGCCGGTCGCCCCCCGCGCATTGGCGCAGAACGGCCCACCACTCTCGGTTTGGAATTCCCCTGGCGGGCTCCTCGAGCCTTGGGGGTCCGGTTGGCCGTTGCTCGTCCAGCCGTTTCTTCCCGACCAGTCGTTGATCCCCCCGGCTCGCGATCCCTGGGCGATCTCATATCGGTAAACCTGGTACCGGCTCACGGTTGTTTGGGTCGGAGTTCCGCACACGCCGCCGAGGGCCGTTCCGAGGGCCGCGGCCGAGGGCCCATGAGGATGATTGATGGCCCAATAATTGGCGCAGTCCCACTGGCCGTTGCCTTCGGCGCCGCCGAGGCTGGGGAAGGCGATGTCCTCGGGCAATCCACTGGTCGTCCATTCGATTGCAAGGCCGTCTGAGGCTTGCGACGTGGTGGCCGGGGTCGAGACCGTCACCCTCGCGCCGGCGGAATTGGAGACGGTGACGGGGTTGGCCATCGTGCTCGCGAAGGCGCCGCCCGAATCCACCACGGGCTCCCCGGCTGTTATCCCGATCGGGTTGGCGACATTCGTTAGAATAGGCGAATTCTGGGTCGCTGCGCCCGCGGTCCGATTCGAAGGATAAGTGTAATAAAGATTCGATCCGCTAGCCGGCGTGGCGCTGCACCAGTCGACGGCGTTGGACTGATGACCCGGAAGATAGCCCTTTCGGACATTGACCGCTGGGGGGTCGGCGCTGGGCGAAGCGAGCGGCGGGTTCTGATTGTAGATGTCAAATCGCGTGTCGAAATAGGGCTCGACGGCGTTCTTATTGCCGACGGCAAGGCTCACGCCCGCGTCGTTGTAACAGGCGCCGGCGGCGCCCGCGACATTCTTCGCCATGCACGTCGCATCATCGCAACCGTCGGCCGTTTTAAGCCACCCGAAGTGGCCGGGGCCGATCCCCTTTCTGTTGAGCTTGAGTTGACGCCTCATCATCGCCGGGTCGTCGAAGGCGGAATAGAGCGCAGCCGTTGCTTGCGCGTCGGTCATCGAACCCGCGCTCTCTTCATAGGGATTGCAGACGAAGATCGGCGCGACCGAGCAAACGCTCGTGCCGGCGAAACCGGCGACCGCGTCGGCGCCGACGGCGAACGCGCTCGTGGAAATGTTGGCCAAGAACGTCGCCGGAAGGACGGTCGACCAAGTCTGAGGCGTGATCTTCACGGCGACATATTTCGCGTCCGAATCCCCGCTCGCCAGAGCGCCGCCGATGCCGTCGCTCGCGGCCAAGAGGCTCGAATAGAAAACGAACGTGTAATCCAGCGTCGGCGACGATCCGACGCCGAAGAGCGTGTTGGACAATTCCGTGGCGGCATGCGCGTTCGCCATCGCGGAGATCGCGCGCGCTTGGGCGCCCGGTTGTTTGTCGAGTTCGCGAGCTCCCGCAAGCGCGAGGCTGTCAGCGGCCGCTTGCATCTGCGTCTGCAAGCTCATGCGGCGGGAGGCGTCCAGGGCAAGTAAGGCGAAACCGACCAGAACCGGCAGCATCACCGCCACATAAGGGACCATCAATCCATCCGTGTCGCGCCACAACGCAAGAGCGCGCCGCGCGAAATGGTTTCGGACTTCTTGACCTTATGGGGCGCGACGTTGGTTCCATCCCATCGCGGACCATCGCTAGTCGGCGGCTGAAGCCGACAGGGCTTCCCCTGTTATCGTCGTTGTCACCTGGGGCATGTTGATCGCGCCGAACGGCAGAAAGAAAAATTTGAACGGCAGCTTGGTCTTGGAAGAAGGAGCGTTTAGCGAAACCGTGATTGTCGGAACGGGTCCTAAACTCCGTCCGGCGTAGCCCAAGCCCGTCTGCTTATAGACCACCGTGACATATCGGGGCGCTATCGCAGGATGCAGGTTGCACATGCCGGCGAAATATTCAGAGGCCGGCGCCGTGCAATCGTTGTTTCCGGCTCGCCCATAAACGATGAGCCCCATCGCCTCGGGCGAATAGGAACCCATTCCGTCGCATGCGCCGCTCGTGCAGCTGCAGGCGGCCACGCCGCCGTCGCACTCGATCGTGAAGTCCGGCATCGGACTTCCCGACGCCACGCCTGAACTCAGCACATCGCCAGCAATCGAGGTCAGACCGGATGCAATGGGATCGGACACAGCCGCGATGCGCGCGCCGATCTCGACCGCTTTGGCCGCGGCGTTCCACTGGTAGAGCGCATTCATGAAGTCGATCCCGCCGAAAAGAAACAGGATCAGAATCGGCAAGATGACCGCGACCTCGACCAGGGGGCCGCCATCTTCATCTCGAGCAAGCTCGGCGACGAACGAGGATATGCTCATCAACCCGGTCCTATGAACCGCTCCTGATGGGAGAAGGACAACATGGGCGCCTTCAGTCCCAGAGATGAGAACAGCCCGAGCGAAGGATCGGCGAAACGGGTCCCGACCTCGATGATCGTCATGCTCGACGAACCGTCGGCGTAGTCTCCGTTCTCAAGAGCGACGCTCGGAACACAGCTGATTGTGACGTCAGCCGGGCTCCAGCCGGTGACGCGCGCCGAGCCGCCGGGAACCGGCTGAGCGGTGGTTGCAATGTTCGCGGCATCGTCCGTGTACAGAACGCCGTATTGATCCTTTTGCGCGCAGGGATCGCGATTGCCATCGGTGAGTTCGACTCGGGTCATGAAGCGCGCGGCGTCGCGCAAGCCCGAGACCACGAGCTGCTGATTGTAGAGATACCAGGAGAACTCGAACACGCCGAGAAACAGTGTGATCAGCAACGGCATGACAATTGTCGCCTCGACCAGGGCGGACCCATCGTCGTCGCGCCACAACAATATCGTTCTTGCTCGCATGGATTCCGGCATCGAAAGGCGCCTTCGCGTTTCTAATAGCCTGAGGGTTGAGGGGAAGGAGAGGCCGTCATTCCGGTGGGAGCGCTGCCGTTGGTCGCGCCGCCGAGGTTGCCGCCCGGGCTCGTCGATGTCTGCGCGCCAACGCCACCATCGCTCGCGCTTGCGCCCGAGGAGCCGCTTTCATAGCGATTGATCACTTTCACAAGCCGCGCGCCATTCGCCGGAATGTTCGTGTCGTTGGCGTTGCGAGGCCAAGGGGTTGGCGTTTGCATGGTGGTATTCGCGGCCTGGGAATCGCCGCCCGTCGTCGAGACCAGAGCGGTGCGCTGAAGATAGTCGGCGAACGGGTCGTCGAAGCCAATCGTGGACGAGCAGCCGGCGACCGCCAGGGACGCCAGGAGGGTTGAGATCGCAATAGCGCTTCTCAACGCGGCCGGTTCAGCTTTCGACCGATCCGGCATCGAACTCACTCTCCGCCGAGAATATGGCCGTAAGGCCCTTGGAGGCCCCCACCGCTCGTCACGTAGTCGGTGTACCGCTTCTTGCGTTCAGTGTCGCCCATCAGGAACAGGTCAACGTCGTTCGACTGAAGCGAGGTATCAAACGGAGTGGCTAAATGCTGCCCCGGACGCACGGGCCTCACGAGATGGGGAGAGACGATGATCACGAGATCGGTCTGGCTCTTCTGGAAGTCTGTGGATCGAAAGAGCACGCCGAGGACAGGCACGTTGCCAATCCAAGGAAGCTGATTGATGCTTTGAGAATCTTGCGCCTGCAGCAAGCCTGCGATCGCGAAGCTTTGTCCGTCCCTGAGTTCAACCGCCGTATGCGCCTTGCGCTCGGTCAATGAGGGAACGGTCGTCCCGTTGATGTTCAGGCTGTTGGCCGAGTTGATCTCGGTCACGGATGGATTTAGCTGCAGATTGATAATGCCGTTGTTGAGGACCGTAGGGGTGAATTCCAGGCCGACGCCGAACTGCTTCCATTCAATGGAAATGTTCGGCGTGTAATTGACGCCGATTCCAAGCGTGGTGTTCGTCGCATTCGTGCCTTGCACCACCGGCACAGGAATCTCGCCGCCGGCGAGAAACGTCGCCTTTTCCCCCGAAAGCGCAACGAGATCCGGTTCCGCCAGACTCTTGACGAGGCCCTTGCTCTCGAGCGCAGCCAAGAGCGCGTCGATGCTGACGCCATGCGTGTTGACGACATTGGCGAGCAGCACGCCGAAAGACGAGGCCGTGGAGCCCGACCCGGGAAACACGCCGCTGTTGTTTGTGGCGGTCGTTGGCTGCGAGCCGAGACCGGTGGCGAAACTCACGCTGTTCGCCTTGCCGAACCAACTGATGCCAAGGTCGCGTCCCGCATTGCGGTCGACTTCGAGAATGCGCACCTTCAGCATGACTTGCTGTGAGGGGGACACCTTCATCGCATTGACGACCGGCGCGTCGGGCGAGAGGCCCTTCGCGACTTCGACGGCGCGAGCAGCGGCCAAGCCGTCGCTCGCCTCGCCGCTCAGAACAATCTCGCCGTTTGCGCTGGTGACATTGATGTCCCTGCCCCCGGTGCTGGCGGCAATCTTGCTTTGCAATGATGTCGTGTCGGGCGTGACATCGAGGTCGATCACCGACACCAGGCGCCGTTGCTGATCGAATACGGAAATGTTGGTCGCACCGACCTTCTTGCCCTGGACGTAGAGCATCGACTCAGTCATCGGCAAGACGTCGGCGATTTCGGGCGCGCCGATTACGGCGGTCGAGAACGGGTCGGAAAAACAAAGCGTGCGCGATTTGTTGAGCGTCACCTTGAGCGAGCTCACTTGCTCCCTCACCGAATGGCAGGGACTGCCTTTTTGCGCCTGAGCCGGCGTGGCGGCTTGCACGAGACCGAAACCGCCCGCACTCAAGCCGGCGGCCACGAGCATCCCGACCCGAACCTTGCGGCGCGTTAAAGCCGCCCGTCCCTTTGCAAGCCACAGCCGCGATTGGGAGGATTGCGTTCGCTCTTTCAATACACGGCCTTCCGTTATTGGACCTCTTCGGGGACGTCGTACTGTTCGCTCTTGACCGACCGAAAGACGGTGATCCTCCGAGTCGGCGTGTCGGGTGGCGGCGGGGGCAGCGGGGCAGCCGCCGGCGGAGAGGTCGCGCCCCCTGGCGGCAGGGCAGGCGCCGACGGCGGGTCGGGCTGAAAAGCTGCCGGTTGCGCCTGCATGGCAGGGAGAGCCGCCTGCGCTTGCGCTTCGTCGACCCCGAACAGATCCCGATCGGTGACCTTCGCATCGGGAGCCAACGCGACTTCCGCAGGCTGGCGCAAGATCAACGACAGCTTCCCGATATTGGCGGCAAGCAAGATCCTCAGCGCCTGCTCGGGGTCCACCTCGACAGTGACGGCCTTGGCGACGGTCGGATGCTCCTGGCGTTGACCCGCCATTTGATCGATCGCCAGCACCTTGACATGCTGCAGGATCACCTCGGAAAAATTCTGCGGACCCATGCTGTTGTCCGTCCGGGTCAGCGCGACGTCGACGAAATCGCCAGGAAAGATGAAGCCCGCCACGCCGCGCACGTCGTCAACCGCGACCGTCACGGCCCGCTTACCCTTCTCGATGACCGTCGACAGCGAGGCTCTCTGATCGGGCGCGCTCACCTTAGAGGCGATGATCGGCTCGTCGCGGACAAACGGGGAGAGGGTGATCCGCCGTCCATCCTTCGTGAGTTCCGCGAAGTTCGCGAACGCACGTTCCGGGCGCGATTGCGCCGGCCAGTCGACTTGTCTCACATCATTGGCGCCGATTGGCGCTCCAAAGGCGAGCGTGTCGTTCGCAACCAGAATCGGTACGGTATTTTGCGCATTTGCGTGCGCTGAATGGCTCTGAAGCCAGCTTTTGGCAAGAAATGCAGCCACGCCGCCAAGAATTACAGCGAAAACAAGGATTGCAAGATTCGTAC
Source organism: uncultured Alphaproteobacteria bacterium (assembly GCA_963730555.1). GTDB lineage: Bacteria > Pseudomonadota > Alphaproteobacteria > Rhizobiales > Beijerinckiaceae > Roseiarcus. The sequence continues at coordinate 356,859 of CAVSSS010000013.1, forward strand.
TCCCGCGCATGATTGTATTGACCCTTGCCCCAAGGAACCGCTTTAAGCTGGAGTTTATTACTAACTATACTTGTCTACCTCCAGAGGTCAATGGACTAGCTTAATCTGGCGACGGACTAGAAATTTTGACAATCCTACGCCTAAAAAGAATCAATTACGGCTAAAAACCCCTTTGAGCGCAATCGCAAAGCTGTCTCCCCAATATTGTGAGGGAATCTTGTTTTCCATTTTAGAATTGCCGAATTCGAGGCAAAATCCTTGCGAGGGTAACGGCTCGCTATCGTAACGGCAAAGCGCCTCAGTACATGCGAGGTCAAAAACAAATCCGGCTCCCAGACGTTTAATCATGGTCCAGTGTGAGCGGACAACTGGGAGAAATTCAAGCGAAAAAATAATAACAGTCTTCTAATGACTTTGGATAACTTTAGTGTATAAAGAAATGCCCAGAACTAACCCGAGGATACGTCATCCGGTAGACACAGACACGCCCAGCCTTTATTAGCCGCTCGCCGGCTTGACATGGTATTGACCGAGCCGTTCCCTAATGGATAATTGCGCACAGATAGCCAGGAGCGGCCTTCAGTCAGGAATCTTATCGACGCCGTTAACTTCAGAATCCGTCAGGAGTTCGTATGTCCAAAGCTTTGAAAATCTTCCGCCAGTTCCTGAAGGACGAAGACGGCGCCGCCCTCATCGAATATACAGTGTTGCTCGGGGTACTCTTGATCGCCGTCATCGCGACGATCGGTCTGGTCGGGACATGGGTTTCGAAACAATGGCTTGCCCTGGATAAAGCGCTGTCGCCCTGATTTCCAATGAAGTCCCTCGGAAGCGACGTCTCAGGACGCAAGCGATCTCCTCGGGCCGTCGGCGCGTGACGTCAGCTGTTGGGCGCTATCAGACCCAACGCGAGCGCGCCGATGAGCGCGCCGGCCAGGGACGGCGCCAAGGGAATCCGCAAACCCGCGGCGGTCTGCTGCGCCGCCGCCCATCCAAATCTGGCCGCGACATAATATGCGGCGGTAAAGATCACCAAGAGGATTACGAAAGGCGCGGCAAACCATGGGCCGGTCCAGAGGAAGGCGACCGCCAGCAGCTTCAGATCGCCGCCGCCAATTTGGCGAAGCGAATAAGCATAAGTTCCGCCCGCCAGCATCAGGAGCGCAAAGGCGAGATTCCACTGCATCGACACCCACGCGCCCGAGCAGAGCGCGTGGGCCAGATAGAGACCGGCCAAGATCGCGACGAACTCATTCCGTACCTTGAATTCCTTCAAATCCGTCAGGGCCATCCAAAATAAAGTCGCCGCGGTGAGGACCAGTATCCACAGCGACAACATCGGATAGACCGGGAATCGATGGACCGCGAGCAATCGTGACCCTTACGGCGAGTTTTCGCTCCGCAGCCGCTTCCCAAGCCTGCGGAAATGTCTCAGTCCTCGTCGCCCGCCAATACCGGCCAGGGCGGGAGCGCGCTCATCGCCACGAAACCTGGGCGCGCCAAAGAACCGAGCAGCGAGAGGACGGCCGAAGGCCGAAATCCTCAAGCGGCTTGTTCGATCTCGCCTGCCGCGCTTGCTGGGCCAAGGGTTTTCGCAGTCCGGCTTTGAGCCTTCTGCAACTGCGCCTCGACAGTCTTCAAAGCGTCGATCTCGTTCGACTTCTGGACCGCGGCGATCTCGCGAACCATGCGGTCGAGAGCGGCCTCGTACAATTGTCGCTCCGAATAGGACTGCTCGGGTTGGGCCTCTGATCGGTAAAGATCGCGCACCACTTCAGCGATTGCGTTGATATCGCCGGAGTTGATTTTGGTTTCGTACTCCTGAGCCCGTCGCGACCACATCGTGCGCTTGACGCGCGCACGCCCGGTCAGAATCTCGAGCGAACGCTTAGCGGCGTCCGGGTCGGAGATCTTGCGCATTCCAACGCCTGAAACCTTCGATGTCGGGACGCGCAACGTGAGCTTGTCCTTCGAGAAGGATATGACAAACAGCTCAAGCTTAAAGCCGGCGACTTCCTGCTCCTCGATCGCGACGATCTGACCAACGCCGTGAGCGGGGTAGACGACGAACTCGTTGAGCCTGAAGCCTTGACGTTGACCCGCGCTCTTGAGAGCCTTCGACGCCGAGGACGCCTCTTCTGGTGCTCCGGCCTTTTGCACCTTAACAACCGGCCCGACGGCCTTTGCCGGCGACGCCGCCTCGGCCGGATGAGCGACATGGGCGCTGTGACCGGAACTTGGCTTTGATGCGCCAAGAGCCGCCACCTCCTTCTCGGTGACCGCTCGAGCCTCCTGCGCGATTTTACTTCCTGTCGACAACTTCGCTTCCTGTTCCTTCAAATGCGCCCGGGCGGCGGCGGCCGCCCGCTTGGCGGCGGCCGCGGCTCTTGACGTCTTGCTCACACTCCTCGAGGCGGCCACTTTTCGAGCGACGGGCCTCTTCGCTGCGGCCGATTCGCGGCTCATGGTTCTGACATTCGCGCTTGTCCGCCTTCGCTTCGAAAGTTTCGCCGCAGCGTTTTTCGTCTTGGCTTGAGCAGGTTTACTGGTTTTGCGCGCAACTCGTGTCTTCGACGCCGGTTTGCTCTTGCTCACGCGGCTTCGGACGCTGGACGGAGAGGTCGCCTTAGTCGTGCGCTTTGACCTCGGTTTCGCTTTGGAAGCGGCGCCTGTTTTCTTTGTCTTGGAACTAGTTGTCTTCTTAGATTTATTACGCGCCACCATAGTTAACCTCTCCACGCGCAAACTCTCCCGCACACGCTATAAATCCATGCACGAACACTGCTCTAAATCCGTGCACGAATATTGCTTTTATAACGGCGAGTTGACTTTTCGTCGAGAAAAACCACTTGCGTCTTCGCCCGGGACGCCTAGCGACTTCCGCTCGACGGTTAATTGGGCGTTTAGCACAAATCCGTCGAAAAATCAAAGAGGAAGATGAACCCGAGCCAATCTATCCGCGGCGGAGCGGGATCCGCGGCGGCCGAAGTGCCAAAGAATCGAAATGTGCTTAATCGCCCTCCCCAGGCTCAGGCGAAAAAAACTCAGCAAACTTGTTAGCGCGTCCGTCGAACTCCTTGCCGTCCGGCGGCGGCTCTTTCTTACTGGTTATATTCGGCCAAGACTTGGCGTATTCAGCATTCAATTTAAGCCAAAAAGCGAGGTCAGGTTCGGTGTCCGGCTTGATGGCTTCAGCAGGGCATTCGGGTTCGCACACGCCGCAATCGATGCATTCGTCCGGGTGGATGACGAGCATGTTTTCGCCCTCGTAGAAGCAGTCGACAGGGCAGACCTCGACGCAATCCAAATATTTGCACTTTATGCAGTTTTCCACGACCACGTAGGTCATACGTATATCCTCGTGAGCTACCTGCCAGGTAGGGATTTAGCCCGCTCTTCTATGGATTTCCAGACCGTCTGCCAACCATTTTTGTTGTCGATGCTTTCGGCGGCGATGGCGCACTTATTGGCGTTTGTTGGCTTGTTCCTCAAGTAGCGAACGAAGCTCGAGAAGCTTGGCGAAGGGTGAGTTCGGATCAACCTTGGCCGGTTGCTGCGGCGCCGTCGTTGGCGTCGAGCGCGCCATATCATAATCATTGGGGCGCTGGCGACGTTTTTCGTCGTTACGCCCCGAATTGGGACGATTGGGTCTCTTGGGAGGAGGGGCCGGCGATTCGCGCCGCCAATTGAGCGCTGCGGCCGGACCATGACCCCGAGCGTCTGCACCGCCAGGTCCTTCGCTTCTGGATTGTCTGCTTTCCCTCTCGCGTTTGCCTGAAGTCTTGCGATGATCGGGTCGCCAGACGATGATCATATCAGCGCTTTTTGCCAATTCGCAACTTGCGCCTGACGTCTGTGGAGCGGCGGCTTGCTCAATGGCCTCCGTTGCGGAACCGCCATCCAGCGAATCCGAGAGGAGGGGAGCGGGCCCCGTTTCCAGCGTGACGCGGTCGGCGCCCTCGGTTGCGCTCTCGGCAGCCTCGGTGAGGTTGTCGACGGCCTCCGCAGCGGCGACAGGGTCTTCAGGGCCCGGTTCCGCGACCTCGGCGAGATCGTCATCAAGGCCCTCAGCGCCTGCAAGGACGCCGTCATGCGGCGGCTCAGCGACCGGCGCAGCCAAATCGGCCGGGGGTTCGTCTTCACTCGCCGCCTGCGCCGTCGATTGCTCAACTCCGGCCGAAGCCTCAATGTCCCCCGGTTTGGGCGGTTCGCTTTGTTGGGCCCCTTCGGCAGCCGATTGGGATCCGAAAAATTCCGACCGTTTCATTTCGACCGACCGGAATCCCATTGAGCGCAAAATCGAGGCGAACGGCTCGCCTGAGCACCCAGTCAACGATGTCATCCCTCCGCTGACGAGGAATCCCTTCGACGTCCGCTGGCTTGGAAGGCTATGGGCTCCTCCTGGCGCTTCGCCAGTGAACGCCGCTCGGATCATCCCGGAAAGACGTTCTACGACATCAACGCGCACAACTCGTTCCCCACACAGCCGATAACCGGCGACACGATACCCTTCCTTCCTGATCCCCTTGTCCAACGGGAGAGACGTCCGGCCAGACGAGGCGACTGCGCCGAGCGTCGGTAGAAGCTCACTCGCGTCGCCGGACGCTTGAAGACTCCACAATTGAAGGGCCAACGTTCTTGCCGCCGGCTTGAGCAACGCGGGGAGAAAAATATAGTAGGCGCCGAAGCGGACGCCTTGCTTCCTCAGCTCCCCTCGATCGTCTTGCGCGAGCGCCTTGATCTTGGCCCGGACCAATTCGCGCTCCAAAACCCCGAGCGACCGCACCAGCTCGTGTGCCAAATCGCGAACGATCTCCGATCCTTCTTGAATGCCTTCGAGCGCGAACAGCGGCGCAAGTAAGCGCCGCGTCGTCGCCGCGATCCAAAGCTCAATTCGTGTCTTTATCGTCTCGCGGGACGCATCGGGCAGGGATTCATCGGCGAGGATGACCGCGCTAGGGTTCAGCACATTCGGGCCGAGCGAGAGTTTGGCGACCGGATCCCCCAACCAACGAATGATCCCATCGTTGGAGAGCACAATCGCGGCGTCGACGGCCTGATGCAGGCGAGCGGCGCGCATCTCCAGCTCCAGTCTGAGCGCGTCACGCCAGGCTTCGTCGCCCGCGCGCCCTGAGCCTTCAGCGCCGACAACCTGGAAGCCTTGAACAACTGAAAAGTCGTGCTGCGGCTGTGGCTCGGCGGCCGGCAGATCATTCTCCACGGAGCCCGGCCCCTCTCCCACCATTACAAGCTCCCTAGACGGCGTGCAGACTGCACCTGATCATCGCCTACGACAATATCCTTGCTCGAGCAGCGGCGTCGCCGATGCGATTCGGACGCCCTCAACATCAGCCGGCCGCGCTGGTGGACGCCTCTATAGGCCCTTGTTCACGCGAGCGCACGATCATCGTAGTCTTCTGGTGAAGTCTCATCGCCAGCCTGAGAACGCAGAACCAATGAAAGCGTTGCCGCGACAAGGAAATTGACGAGCACCGCCGTCAATCCGTTATAAGCGGCAAAGCCAAGGCCAGAATCGAGGGGACCAACGAACGGAACATCCCATTTCAGCGCATGGACCGGCGCCCACGCCTTCCCGGTCCAGGAGAGGGACGTACCAATGATCATGCCCGCAGCCCACCCGATCAGGAGCGCCCAGCCGCTGAACCATCGGGTGAACAGGCCCAAAATCATGGCCGGGAATATCTGAACCATCCAGACGCCGCCCAGCAATTGCAAGTCCAAAGCGAATTGCGTCGGCATCAAGAAGATCACGGCGAGCGCGCCGATCTTCACCACCAGCGAAGCCAGTTTGGCGAGCACGGACTCCTCTTGCGGCGTCATCTCCGGGTGGACGAACGGCTTCCATATGTTGCGGGTGAAGGTGTTGGCCGCGCCGATCGACATGACCGCCGCCGGCACGAGCGCGCCAAGCGCTATCGCCGCAAAGCAAAAGCCGGCGAACCAATCGGGAAACGCCCAGAGCACAAGCTGCGGCACGGCGTCCTGGGGCGTGTCGACCTTGACGCCGGCGGCGATCGCCATCAGCCCAAGCAAGGCGATCAAGCCGAGCACCAAGGAATAGGCGGGCAACGTCATCGTGTTGAAGCGAATGGCGTTCCCGCTCGATGCCGCGAGCGAGCCGGTCAGCGCGTGCGGATACATGAACAACGCCATTGCCGAACCGATCGCGAGCGTGATGTAAGGGCCGACTTGCGACGGCTTGAGGGTCAGCCCGGCGGCAAGATTGGGATTGGCCGCGACCTTAGCGTCGAACGCCTTGCCGGCCGCTGCGAAAATTGCTCCGAAGCCTCCGAGTTCGTAAGGAATGATGACAATCGCGGCGATGATGAAGATGTAAATCATCGCGTCCTTGACGAACGCGATCATGGCCGGGGCGCGCAGCCCACTCTTGTAAGTGAAGAGCGCGAGGATCACGAAGGCGATGGTGATTGGCGCGTGCGCCATGATCCCCTGACCGGAAAAGCCGAGGGCGACAATGACCTTTTCCAGTCCGACCAGCTGGAGCGCGATATAGGGCATCGTCGCCAGGATTCCGGTCGCCGCAACCGCAAGCTCCAACCCTTTGTGGCCATACCGACCAAGCACAAAATCGGCGGCCGTGATGTAGCCGTTTTTGTGCGACACCGCCCACAGGCGCGGCAACGTCAAGTAGAGGAACGGATAGACAATAATTGTGTACGGGACGGCGAAGAACCCGTAGGCGCCGATAGCGAACACGACCGCAGGAATCGCGATGACCGTGTAGGCCGTGTAGAGATCGCCGCCGAGCAGGAACCAGGTTATCCAACGGCCAAAGCGCCTGCCTCCAAGGCCCCATTCGTGGATATGTCCAAGATCGGCGGCTTTCCACCGCGCCGCGACAAAGCCAAGCACCGACACGAGGCCAAAGAAGAAGACGAAGACGGCGGTGGCGACGAGGTTGAGGTGGTCGAACATCTCCTAGTTCTTACCGATCCGATCCGCGGCAAGAATCGCGAGCGCCGAGAGCGGAATGAGGACCAGCTGGAACCAGAAAAAGAACGGGATACCGAAAAGGACAGGCGGAATCGAGTTGTAGAGCGGAACCCAGAGCGCCAGAATACAAGGGAGAGCCAAAAGGAAGAGCTGCATTATTCCCCCCGAGGAGCCGCGAACCGGCGATCGTTCTCGCCCATGATCTTCGGCCATTATCGGGATTCGCTCATCCGGTCGAGGGCCAGTTTGACTCGAAAACTACGGTCCTGCGCCTGTCCGCAACCGCCTTCGGGTCCTTTGCTTTCGCGCTTCTGGGCGTCGTGGTAACGAGGCGCCCATGACCGCACGCCTCGATTTGCGCTTTCAACAGCTTGCCGCCGAACGCCGGGCTGGGCTTTTGACTTTCATTATGGCCGGCGACCCGGACCGCGAGACGTCATCCGCGATTCTCGGGGCGCTGCCGGCGGCAGGCGCCGACATTGTCGAACTCGGCATGCCGTTCACCGACCCGATTGCGGATGGCCCAGCGATTCAAGCCGCCGGCCGTCGGGCGCTTGAAGCCAAGCAGACCCTGCCGGCGACTCTGGGAATGGTGGAAAAGTTCCGCGCCGCGAATCCTGAAACGCCGCTGATCCTGATGGGCTATTACAACCCCATCTACGTCTATGGCGTCGAGACGTTCTTGAGAGACGCGAAAGTAGCGGGCGTCGACGGTCTGATTATCGTCGATTGTCCGCCTGAAGAAGACGACGAGATCTGCCTGCCATCGCGCCGGGCCGGACTCGCCTTTGTTCGCCTCGTCGCGCCTACAACCAGCGATGACCGTCTGCCGGAAATTCTTAAAAACGCCGGCGGCTTCGTCTATTTTGTTTCGATCACTGGAGTCACTGGAGCCGCCGCGCCGGACGTCAAGCTGGTGGCCGAAGCAGTGGCGCGGCTCAAACGGCGCACGGAGCTGCCGGTCGCGGTTGGCTTCGGCGTCAAGAACGCCGAAAGCGCCCGCGCGATCGCAGAAACCGCGGACGGCGTTGTGGTCGGTTCGTCCGTTGTCGAGGCGATCAGACTTTCGCTCGACGGCGGAGCGGCGACCCCGTTGACCGTCCCCGCCGTCGCCGAGCTCGTCGGCAAACTGGCGCAGGGCGTGCGAGGCGTTCAGAAGTGAGCGTTTTTCGACGAGCCACTCAACGGAGGCAAGGCGGCGCATGAATTGGATCTCGAACGTTGTGCCCCCGAAGATTCGCTCGCTTTTGCGCCGCGACACGCCGGAAAATCTTTGGGTCAAGTGCCCGGAGAGTGGGGAACTGGTCTTCCACAAGGATCTCGAAGCCAATCTCATGGTTGTCCCTGGCTCCGGCTATCACATGCCCATCGGCCCAAAGGCCCGCCTCGCCTCGCTGCTCGACGACGGCCAATATGAGGAATTCGCCACCCCCGAAACGCCGGCCGATCCGTTGAAATTTCGCGACATTAAACGCTACTCGGTACGCTTGCAGGAAAATCGCACGAAGACGGGAGCCATGGATGCGGTCACGGTCGCATTCGGCAAGCTCGAGGGACAGGGCGTCACTGTCGCGATACAGGACTTTGCATTTCAGGGCGGAACGCTTGGGCTCGCGGCCGGAGAGGCGATCGTCGCCGGCGTCTCGGCAGCGATTGAGCGCGCGACGCCGTTTCTCATTTTCACCACCTCAGGGGGCGCGCGCATGCAGGAAGGCATGTTCGCCTTGGCGCAAATGGTCCGCACGACGGTCGCTGTGCGACGTCTGCGGGCGGCGCGGCTGCCCTATATTGTGATCCTGACCAACCCGACCACCGGCGGCGTGACAGCGTCATACGCAATGCTCGGCGATGTGCAGATCGCCGAGCCTGGCGCGGTCATCGGCTTTGCCGGCGCACGGGTGATCGAGCAGACAATTCGCGAGCGCCTCCCGGAAGGCTTCCAGCGAGCCGAATACCTGCGCGACCACGGAATGATCGATATGGTCGTGCCGCGGCCGCGCCAGCGGGAGACGCTTGCGCGCCTCTGTCGGCTGCTCACTCGCGCCCCCGCCGCCGAAGCGGCGTGAACCTAAGGGCTGATTGCCCCTTCTCTGACGCCTGAGCAAGCGCGCCCCCGTTTTGTTTTCGATTGGAGTGATTATCTAAACGACGGTCCGAGGTTCGGCGCTCGCTTCGGGCGCCTGGAAAAATCCATTCAACAGGAGGCGGCATCATGGCTGGTTCAACGGAACGGGCGGTTCTCGCTGGCGGATGTTTTTGGGGCATGGAGGATCTGATTCGCCGCTATCCGGGCGTGATCGCGACGCGGGTCGGCTACACCGGCGGCGAGGTGCCCAATGCGACCTATCGCAACCATGGCAATCACGCCGAGGCGATTGAGATTACCTTCGATCCCTCGCAAATCAGCTATCGCAAGCTGCTCGAGTTCTTCTTTCAGATCCACGACCCGACCACCCGAAATCGCCAGGGAAACGATGTCGGCGCGAGCTACCGGTCGGCGATCTTTTTCACCAATGACGAGCAAAAGCGCGTGGCGCTCGACACCATCGCCGATGTCGAGGCGTCGGGCCTATGGCCAGGCAAGGTGGTGACCGAAGTGGCGCCAGCCGGTCCCTTCTGGGAGGCGGAGCCCGAGCACCAGGATTATCTGGAACGCTACCCGAACGGCTACACCTGCCACTATGTCCGCCCAGACTGGGTGCTGCCGAAGCCGGCGGCGGCCGCTGAGTAGGCCAGATCTGTGCAGGTGGCTGATTGACCTCCAGGTCCTCTTAGCCGGCGCGAAGCCCGCGCGGCTTGGCTGCGGGAGCGCGAATGCGGCGATCCATGGGGGGGCTTGCAACTGACCCCGGACCACCGCGTCTCACCGGGCTCTCACTCGGAGTTCTGAAGACAACACGCGCCTGCCCGCCAACGCGCTGAAGCTATAATTTTTCGGCAAGACCGGCATTGCTTCGCGAGCATCATGCTTGAGGAAGCAGGCCGCCCATCCCAGCGGACGCCAATTCCCTCTCCCAAAACAGGAGAGGGAATCCGTTCACCCGCCCAATTGGGCTGGGCTTAGTACGGATGGTAGTAGTGGTGGTGATAGTAAGCGTAGTGGTGATGATAGTAACGGTGGTTGCTCATCGAGTTGCCGATCGCCGCACCGCCCAAGCCGCCAACTACGGCGCCGACTGGCCCACCGACAACCGCACCGCCAACGGCGCCCGCGACCCCACCGGTCACCGCCCCGCTCTCGTTGGCCAGCGCCGCTGAAGAAGAAGCACAGATCAACGTCGCAGCCGCGGCGCCAAGCATCCATCGAGCCATAGAAACCTCCTTTGGATCCGGCGGAAGTGGCCGATGCTTTCGGCGAGATCCGCTTTGACGTTTTTAAACTCTTCGAGGGCTGAAATGTTCCGAAGATTGTACATATGGCGTATGATGTCTACCTCCGGAGGCAGGCGCGCGGCAGACGCGCCCACTCCGCCGATAGCGCGGCGTCACGCCTACATCTGAGCGAAGGGGATAAGCCTTGCGGGGCGGGACGGGCCGGGACTAAGCTTCAGGCAAAGACCAAACGGAAGACAAGATGGAGGTCGCGCAAAGTCCCTTGCTTCGAGACGCCGCGGCATCCCAATCGCGCGACCGCCGGATCTTCGTCCAGATCCCGGCCTATCGGGATTCCGAGCTCGGCGCGACCGTGCGCGATCTTGTCAAGAGGGCGTGCGATCCGGCCTCGCTTCGAATCGCCATCCTTTGGCAGAGAGGCCCTGACGACGAACTCGATCTTGGATCGGGCGGGGGCGCCGAGCTTGAGATCGTGGAAATTTCTCATGTCCAAAGCCGGGGCTGCAATTGGGCCCGCCGCGAGCTTCAAAAGCGATGGCGCGGCGAGCCCTACACGCTGATCATCGACTCGCATCATCGCTTCGCGCAGGGCTGGGATCAAAAGCTGCTTAACGCCTATGACGCGCTGATCCGCCAAGGCGTCGAGAAGCCGATCGTCACCGCATATCTGCCGGCCTACAATCCCCTGACTGACCCATACGGCCGGCGAAAGCGTCCGCTGAAAATCTATCCCTATGCGCGGTCAGACGGATTGCTGCTGCGTCTGATCGGACGCCCTGTCCTGGCCGAGCGGCGCTTGCACGGGCCGATCCCCGGCGAGTTTGTGTCTCTGCACTGCCTCTTCGCCGGCGGCGATTTCAATCGAGACGTGCCGTTCGATCCACACTGCTATTTCTTTGGCGACGAAGTCGCTGTGAGCCTGCGCGCCTTCACGCACGGATATGACGTCTATCACCCGCATGAGGTCGTTGGCTGGCATTGCTACGAGCGGGCGTATCGCGTGACGCACTGGGAGGACCATGCGAACTGGGAAGCGAGCGAGGCGGCGTCGCTTCGACGACTTCGCCGCTTGCTGTCAGGCCGCCCGCTTCAAGAATATGGGCGTGGGCCTCGGCGCGGGCTTCGAGAATTTGAAGATCGCCTCCTGCTCAAGCTTTGCAAGGCGGCCTGACGATGCGGCGAATTCAGCGCCAGGATTACGTCGAGGCGGCGGGCCGCCTCTATTGGTTTGACAATTTCCTCGAGGCGTCGCGCTGCGAGGGAATCCTGGCCGAACTGGAATTCGCCTTCTGGCGGCCCAGCACCGTCTATCTCGAAGGCGAGGGCGGAAAACACCAGTACGTCTACAGTCGCCGGCGCGTCAGTTCGACGACCTCTGAGCGATGGTTCGCTCCGCCGCTTCGACGCGCGATCGCCTTGATCGATCGTCGCATCAGCAAGCATTTGCCGCAGGCGCCCTCTCGCCGGGAAGAGTGGCAGGCGACCAGGTATGAAAAGGGCGGGCGGTTCGACTATCATCACGACAGCGGAAATTTCGACGATGACGCGGCCGGCGAAAGGACGCACTCCGTCGTGCTTTATCTGGAGACGCCCGAGCGCGGCGGAGAGACGCGGTTTCCCCTGCTGGATTTGTCTGTCAAAAGCGTGCGCGGCCGCCTGCTGATCTGGAGCAATCTGGACTGGGGCGGGCAGAGCGATCCCGACATGCTGCACGCGGCGACGCCAGTGCTCAAAGGTCGGAAAACAATTCTGGTCACGTGGATTCGGCAACGGGAAGGTTGGGTGGCGACGCAAAAGAGGAGGTCACAATGACGCGTGAGCAAAAGGCGGCGGTCGCAAAGGTCATCAAGAAATATGGCTCGAAGATCGATCTCGAGGCCAATCCAGAGGTGTTGATCGAAATCCTGCGGTCCTTTGGCCGGCTCTTCGATGATGACGGCGACGGCGGGGCGAAGCCTGGAGGCGTCGGCCCGAATCCATGCCTGGTCGAAGACGGTCGGGTGACCGAGCAGGAGATCATGAAAGCGATCCTCGCCCTGTCTCGCGAGGTCGCGTCGATCAAGTCTTTGATCCGCTCCCACAGCTGATCCGAGACCCGGCTCGGGACATCGACAATTCGGTCGAGCGCCTCGGAGAAGTTTCCCGGACTTTTTGCCTGCCGTTTCCGGCGGCATGGGCCTTCAATGGGCCTTCAAGAGTTCGCCGCGCCGCTCAGGACTGAAGCGGATCACGACAACGATCGCGACCGCGATCACCCCCGCCACCAAAGCCAGCGCGAAGCCATAGTTGTTGCCGTTGGATACCGCGATCTGCGCCTGGAACGGAGCGTTGAAGGAGGCCAGGAAATTGCCGGCCTGGTAGACGAAAGCCGGAATGGTGGCCCGCGCCGCGCCGGGCGACAATTCGTTGAGATGGGCGGGAATGACGCCCCAGGCCCCCTGGACCGCGACCTGCATAATGAAGGCGCCGAGCGCGAGCAGGACCGGCGTCGAGGCATACGCCCATAAGGGAAGAGCCGGCAGGGCAATGAGCGACGCCACAGTGATGGCGTTGACGCGGCCGATCTTCTCCGACAAGTGCCCGAACACGAGGCCGCCGGCGATCGCGCCAAGATTGGCGACGATAACGATCCAGCTAACCGTCCCAGGATCGAAATTGTGCTGTCTTTGCAGGAATGTCGGATAGAGGTCCTGCGTGCCGTGGCTGAAGAAATTGAAGCACATCATCAGCACGACCATGTAGATGACGAGGCCGCGGTGATCCGAAATCGTCGCCCATAAGCTCGGCTTCTCATGCGCGCGCGCCGCCTCAAACGCCGGCGATTTGGGAATGCCGCTGCGGATGAACAGCACAAGGAAAGCGGGCAAGACGCTGAGCAGGAACATGGCCCGCCAGCCGACCGTATAGTCGCCGAACGTTCGGCCGAAGAGCAGGCCATACGCGATCGCGGCGAGCAGGAATCCGCTCGGATAGCCGCACTGCAGAATCCCCGACACCAGTCCCCTTGCCTGCGGCGGAATGGATTCCATCGCCAGCGAGCTTCCGAGGCCCCACTCCCCGCCCATGGCGACGCCGAACAAAGCGCGCAGAATCAGAAAGACCGTGAGGTTCGGGGAGAAGGCGGCGAGCGCGCCGAGGATCGAATAGCAGAGGATGTCCAGCATCAGCGCCGGCTTGCGTCCCCACCGGTCGCCAAGCCGCCCGAAGATGTACGCGCCGACGAACCGCATCGCCAAGGTCAGGAACAGGGCATACGCCACCGCCGGCACATCGACGCCGAACTCCTTGGCGATGTCCTTGAGCAAAAAGGTCAAAAGGAAGAAGTCGAAGGCGTCGAGCATCCAGCCGAGAAATGCAGCGAGGATGGTCATCCTCTGCTGTGCCGTAAGGTCCATCGTCGCCCTCCATGACAGCGACGCACTCGTCGGCGTTGTCACCTGATCGTCATTCGCCAGAATTCGATGAATACGCGCGGGTTGAAATTGGCACAAGCTGAGGCGCCTGTTTTGGGGTCCGAGGCGGCGACAGCAGGTCAAATCGCGGTGGATGGATCGGTGGGCTTGGGATCGCAGGGCGGACCGGCGGCGGCGGCGGCGTCACTGGGCAATCCGACTGTCTCTCGCGGGCAGGAAAGGAACATTGCCGGCGACGTGATTAGCCGGCTCGAACGCCTGTGCTTGACGCCCCTTCATCGAACGGTGTGCTCGATCAGGCTGACAGCTTGGCCGTCTCGACAGCCGCGTCGCCCCGCTCTAAGAGCCCTCCTCAGGGCAGGGAGCCAGGGGAAGCGGCTCGCGCATGATCATCGCCATCGACGGGCCAGCGGCCTCGGGCAAGGGCACCATCGCGCGCCGCATCGCCGCGCACTATCGGCTGCCTCATCTCGACACCGGGCTGCTCTACCGCGCCACAGCCGCGGCCTTGATTGCCGAGGACCGCGATCTTTATGACGAAGCAGCGGCCGTCGCGGTCGCCCGGGGATTGGGGCTCACCGATTTCAACGAGGCGACGTTGCGCACACGCCAGATGGGCGAGGCGGCCTCGGTGGTCGCCGCAATGCCGCGAGTCCGCGCGGCTTTGATCGAGGCGCAACGCGCTTTCGCGGCGCGGCCGGGCGGCGCGGTGCTCGATGGGCGAGACATAGGCACGGTCATTTGTCCTGACGCGGACGTGAAGATCTTCGTCACCGCCAGTCCGGCGGCGCGGGCGCAACGGCGCGCGCTCGAACTGATCCAACGTGGCGAAAGGGCCGACTACAATGCGATATTGGCCGACATCTCCCGCCGCGATTCCCGCGACTCCAACCGGGCGGTGGCGCCATTGCGGCCCGCTGACGACGCAGTGACGCTGGATACGACCCAACTCGGAATTGACGCCGCCACGGCCGAGGCGCTGCGGATCGTCGAGGCGGCGCGGATCCGGGTTTAGCGAGGTCCCGCGCCGCCGACCGATCGAACGATCGGTCGGCGATCAGGCGGCGGCGCCTTGGGCGAGGCGGCTTTGCGTCGCCCGCAGCCTCTCGATGGCTCCCTCGATCTCGTTGCGTTGCCGCTCCAGGTGGCTGATCTGGGTCACGATCTGCTGCGGATTGAGCTGATCTTCGAGATCCACCGTTTCAGTCGGCCCTTTGCCGCCGATCAGGTCCTGGATTTCGGTCAGCGTGAAGCCGAGCTTCTTGCCCTTAAGGATCATCTCCATCCGGATCCGGTCGCTGGCGCGATAGTAGCGCGCGTTCCCTCACGGCGGGGCTTGATCAGCCCGCGGTCCTCGTAGAACCGCAACGTGCGCAGGCTGACGCCGAATACACGCGACATCTGGCTAATGGTCAGCTCCGGCTGAGCCGAATCGAGCGCAGTCCGGCTTTCTTCTTCGAGCAGCCCGCCCGAAACTCCAGCGGAAGCATAAGCTACAGACGATATCCTGTTCATGGCCTCTCCTTTCGTCGGCGCCGTTGCGTTCGCGCCTCCTGACTCGCGCGCCCTTGCGCGAAATCGAATCACTATGCGCTAACGCAGCGTAAAATACAACTGATAGTTGATACAACTATAACTGCAACCTTTGGAGACTGGCGGCGCGGTCCCTCGACGAGGGGTCCTTAACCGTTTCTTCACCATGACCCCCGACAGAATTACGGGTGGCGTCGCCTCCGTTCATCGGGCGATTCGCGAGCCTCCGAGCGACGGTCGAGGACATGAATAGAGCGATGGCGTGGAATATCGCGGGCGTGGGCCGGCGGACCCGCGACGCCGCCGTGGAGGCTGCCCGGCTCGCCGGCATGCGCCTTGACGATTGGCTTAACGAGGCGATCGCCGACTACGCCGGTCTCGATCAGCATGCTAGGCCAGAAGACAACGAAGCCGAAGACGATCGGCTCGATGCGGCCGCCGGACGTCTGGAGCGCATCGCGCGCCGAAATGCGCCCCCCGACGAGCCAAGAGCGCCCGGGTCTTCGAAACCTTTTAATTCGCTGATCGAGCGCCTTGAAATGAGGCTCTCGCGCGCCGAAGCTCAAGCCGCGCGCGCCTTCGAATCCGTCGCCCAAATTCTAGAACGGGACAACGCGGCGCGAGACAGCGACCGCCGCGCCCTCATCGACGCAGTGCGGCGGCTCGAATCGATTCGGACAAGCTTGACGGGCGCCGCTCAGAGCGGCGGAGCCGGGAGCGACGGCTTCCCTCAGCCACCCGGGCTCAATCCGAAGCCGCCTCTCGATCTCAAGGCTGCGGTGTCGCAAATCGCCATGCGCCGCCACGAGCTCGAGGGCCGCGCCGGCCGCAGCGACACCAACCCCACGCCGCCAGATCTGCGAACAGTCGCTTTCGCCGACGCGACCGTTTCTGCCGCCAACCGAAATCCCGGCTCGCCGGACCCCGGTTCTCACGCGGGCTACCCGCCTGCCGAAGGCGCCCCAGACGCGGCGGCGCCGCTCTCACAAATGTTGCTCGATGACATTCGGGCGCTCGCGCTCAAGCTCGATGACATGCGCCGCGAGCGGGCCGATGCGAGCGCCTCGGTCGATCTCGGCACCATGCGCGCCGAAATCGAAGCAATGAGCCGGAGCCTCGCCGATCTTGCGCCGCGCAACGCGATCGTCGCGCTCGAAGGCGCCATCCGAGACCTCGTGCAGCGAGTGGAGATGTTGCGTCAGGGCGGCCACGGCGAATCGCTGCTCGCTCCGCTCGAAGCAATGGCCGCCGAATTCCGCGCTGCGTTGAGGGCGCATGATCCTCAGGCGGCGGCCGCCGGGCTCGAGCGGGAGATTCGGGCGATCGGGGACAAGATCGACAGCCTCTCGGCGACGGCGATACAGCCCGAAACGTTTGAACGCATCCGGCGGCAGACGGAAGAAGTGCGCAATCTCCTCGCTTCGGCCGCGCTGCGCACGCCGCCGCTTGAACGGCTGGAGCGCCAGATCGGGGAACTCGCCGACCGCGTCGAGCAGCTCGGCGCAAGCCCAGCTCCCCATTCCGAGTCCGCGGAGATGGCCGCGGTTCTTGCGGAAGCCTGCCGACAGATCGAGCGTTCCACGCCTCCGGCGGCGCTTGTCTCGATCGAACAGCGCCTAGAGCAGATCGCGGCGCGGCTCGATCAGGAAATCGCTCGCCCGAGCGTTCCAGTTGCGATCGATCCGCGCCCGTTCGACGACCTGGCGAGGCGTATTGACGGCGTCCGCCAGTCACTTGAGGCGCTTCCCTCGGCAACAATCGACACCGGCCCGATCGAACGGCTCCTGCACGATTTCGATGCCAAGCTTTCCGCCGCCGGGGGCGCCGACGCTAACGCCCAGGCGCTGCAATCGATATTCGCCGAAATCAGCAACAAGCTCGACCACCTCGCCGACCCTAAGGTCGGCGCGCGGCAGCTAGACCCGGTTCTCCACGAGCTTGGCGCGCAACTCGACGCGGTCGCGTCTCCGGTTGACCTCAATCCGATCGAAACCCTGCTGCGCTCGCTCGAGGGCAAGTTGGAGGCGCGTGCGGCCGAGCCTATCGAGCGCCAGGTTCTTGAACAGGTCGCCGACGAGGTCGCGCGCCGCCTTCACGATGTAAGCGCCGCCCAAGTCGACCTGAGAGGCATCGCCCAGCAGATCGGCACGATCAGCGATCGGATCGATGCTCTGGCGGCAGAGGCCGCGCGGGCCGGCGAACCGGGGCCGGTCGTGCAGGAGCTGCTCGAAAAGTTGCGTGAGGCCGACAAGGCGGAAGGCTCTTCCGCGCTAGAGACCTCATCCGCGGTCCGCGCCGCGCTCGGCGCGCATTTGTCCGAACTGAAAGCCGAGCAGGCGAGCGCGGACCAACGCACGCAATCGAGTCTTGCCGATCTGCAGGACGTTCTGGAGACTTTGGCTGCCCGTCTCGCGAACATCGAGAGCGAGCTTGCGTCCGACGACATCGACGAGGAACTCCGGCCGCCGGCCAGATCGGCGAGCCCTGCCCCGCCAATAAGCGCCGCGTCGCCAAGCGCTGACGCCGGCCCCGAGGTCGCACCGCAACGCGCCGGCCAAACCAAGGCGACCGCCGAAGAGCCGTCGTCTCAAGCTTCCGACGACGGCGAGGACTACCTCATCGAGCCCGGCGCGGGGGCGCCGCAGTGCGCGCGCGAACCGCGAGACCTCGCTCAGGTTATCGGGCCCAAGACCAATCCTGCGGTCAGCGTCCACATCGCCGCGGCGCGGCGCGCCGCGCAGGCGATGGCGCTGGCGGAGAACAACGCCGCAATCAACAGCGGCGGCGTGCAGACGCTTGCTGCTTCCGAAAGGATGCAGTTCGCCACGCGCGGAGTCCAATCCGCAAGGGCCTTCTACGTCAGTCACAAGCGCACTGTCTTACTCGGCGTGGCGGTCGCGATCGCCGCGACGCTCGCGGTGCGGCTGGCCGGCGTGCGCTCGCCCTTTCTGCAACGCTTCGAACTGGGTGGACAAGCCTTCAACACCGCCAAAATCAACGCTCCGAAGGGGAAGCCGACGGAGGTCGCCGGGGCGGTCAAGCCCGGAGGCGAAACGATCGATGTCGCGCCGACGGCATCGATTGCTCAACCGCCGGCCAAACCGGGCGCGCCTAGCCTTGCGCCGGAGAGCGGACCTACGGCAGGCGAGCTCATGGCGACCATTCCGGCTGGGATTCCTTCGTCCTTGCGCGACGCGACTGCCGCTGGCCAGCCCAATGCGCAATATGAACTCGCGATGCGCCTGTTCGAAGGCCGGGGACTGCCGAAGGATCAGCCAGCGGCGGCCCGGTGGTTCGAACGCGCCGCCTCGCTGGGACTTGCTCCCGCGCAATATCGGCTTGGCTCGATGTACGATAAGGGAGTTGGCGTGACCCACGACCCGTCGGCCGCGAAGCGCTGGTATCTCAAGGCGGCTGAGGCGGGCAATGCGCGGGCCGCGCACAACCTTGCGGTCATGAACGCGGAGCCAGGCGACGGTGCGCCGAACTATTCCGAAGCCGTGAAATGGTTCCGAAAGGCGGCCGAACTCGGCGTCCGCGACAGCCAGTACAATCTCGCGATCCTTTACGCGCGAGGCCTTGGCGTCGACAAGGACCTCGGCCAGTCATGGCTATGGTTCGCGCTTGCCACCCAGCAGGGGGACGCGGACGCCGCCACGAAGCGTGACGAAATCGCTCGCGAGATGGACCCGGCATCCCTCGCCTCCGCCGTGGAGGCGCTGATGAAATTCAAAGCCGCAAAGCCTGATCCCGCAGCAAACGAGGTCGCCGCGCCGCCGGGCGGATGGGACGCAAAGACGGGCTCGCCCACCTTCGGCCAATCGCCGCCGCCGGCCGAAGCGGCTCACCCGCAAGCGCCGCTTTGACCGGGACTTCCAGCGGCGCGATGATCCATCGACCGCCGTCTCAATTTCCCTTCAGAAAGCTGAAGCCTTGCAGCAAGGACGATCCGATTCGCCTGCTCGCCCGCACCGATCGCGGCTTCGCTTGCGGCTTCTCGGCCTCACCGACCTGCACGCGAATCTCTATCCTTACGACTATTACCGTGATCGGCCGGACGATTCGGTCGGCCTAGCGCGCGCGGCGTCTCTGGTCGCTGAAGCACGCCGGGAGTTCCCCAACTGCCTGCTGTTTGACAACGGCGACATCCTTCAGGGCACGCCGCTCGGCGACCTGGCGGCTCAAGCGATCGCGACCGACGCCGCCGCGATTCACCCCGTCATCGCGGCCATGAATACGCTGGACTATGCGGTCGCGACGCTTGGAAATCACGATTTCAACTACGGCCTCGAGGCGCTCGAACGCGCCTACGCACATGCGCGTTTTCCCGTCGTCTCATGCAACGTCCGCAAAAGCGACGGCTCGCCATGGTATCCGCCTTCGATCGTGATCGAGCGCGACTTGATCGACGAGGATGGACGATCGCAGCGGCTCAGAGTGGGTGTGATCGGGGTCGCGCCGCCACAGATCGCTCAATGGGACGAGGCCCATGTCCGGGGCCGCTTGATCACGGTCGACGTCATCGAGGCCGCGCGCGCGGAGCTTGACGAACTTCAGGGCCGCGTCGATCTGGTCGTCGTGCTCTGCCACTCGGGCATTTCCCGTCTCGCCTCGACTCCTGGGGAGGAAAATGCGGGTCAGGACCTCGCCAAGCTCGACGGCGTTGACGCGCTGTTCCTCGGCCATCAGCACCTACTGCTTCCCGGCGAGGATTTCCTGGGCTTGCCCGGCGTCGATACCGAGCGGGGAACCATCCACGGCAAGCCCGCAGTCATGGCGGGTTTTTGGGGCAGCCATCTCGGAATCATCGATCTTAAGCTGGAGAAGGACGCGGCGTGGCGAGTGACGGGAGCGCGGGTCGAAGTCAGGCCGATCGCCAAGCGTGACGCAAACGGCGAAGCGGCGGCGCTCGTCGAGTCGGACGCGGCCGTGCTTGAAGCGGCTAAGACCGCGCACGAGGCCACGCTGCGGCACATCCGCACGGCCGTCGGCGGGCTGGCTGCGCCGCTCAACACCTATCTCGCGTTGATCGCCGACAATTCCACGGTCGGGTTCGTCAACGAGGCTCAGCGCGCCTACGCCGCGCCCCTTGTTGCGGCGCGCCCGGACCTCGCCGCGCTGCCAATGCTTTCGGCGGCGGCGCCGTTCAAATGCGGCGGCCGTAGCGGACCCTATTCCTATACCGACATCGCCACGGGCCCACTCGCGATCAAGGACGTGGCGGATATCTACCCGTACCCCAACAGTCTGAGGGTGGTAAAAGTGGACGGCGCGACGCTTGAGCAATGGCTCGAACGCTCGGCGTCCATTTTTCGCCGCATCGATCCCGACGGACGCGATGAGCAACCGCTTCTCGGTCCCGCCTTCGCCTGTTACAATTTTGATGTGATCGACGGCGTCCACTACGCAATCGACGTCACCCAGCCTGCGCGCTACGACGAATCGGGCGCGCTGATCGCACCAGAGGCCCGCCGCATTCGAGAGCTTACGTTCAAGGGCGCGCCGGTCGATCCGAACCAGCCGTTTCTGGTCGTCACCAACAACTATCGCGCCAGCGGCGGCGGCGGCTTCCCTGGCTGCGACGGAACGAACGTCGTGATCGAGGCCCCAGACGCCAATCGCGACGTGCTGCTCAAATATGTCGGAGGTAAAACCGAAATCGCGCCGAAGCCGAGCGACGCCTGGCGCTTCGCCCCCTGGCCAAGCGCCGTGGTCGCGACCTACCTCACGTCCTCCGCCGCGTCGGACCTCCCGTCGCCGCCCGGCCTGAAACTAACCCCGATGGGCCTCGCGCCCGGCGGCTTCCTGAAGTTGCGCGTCGAGACAGTGTGAACGGCGAAGGAAATCAAGAATTATCGCACGCGCTCCTCGGCTCGACTCCCAAGGTCGAGCAGCTGCCGGGCTCTCTGACCGAAATTTTATCGTTATAGATATGTGCTTATACCTCCGCAGCGAGCTCATTCCGCGTCTGAAAGAGGCAGGCCCATGTCCTGGGGCAGGAAATTCTTTGCGGTCCGCGCAATTATCATCGGAGGCCTTTACGCCGGCTACCTCATGTTTTTTCCTACAAACTATCTCCGCTACCGCCTGACCTTGGACGTGGATGTCGATGGCGTTACGCGGACAAGCTCAGGGGTCGTGGAGATCGCCTACCAAGGAATGCCGGATTGGCTCTCCGAAATCGGCCAAGCCGGGCATTTTGGCGGCGATGCGCGGCTGTGCGATCACAGTCGATCTGGGCGAGCGTGGATTGTTGTTTGTCGTCAACTCCCGACCTTTTTTAGAGGATCCCAAAACCCATCTGCTCGCCTTTCCCAAACTTGCGAGCCTCAATATGCTTCCCTTTGTCGCCTACGGACTGCCCCAGGACTATGACCCCTCATCGGGGTTAGCCGCCGTCTGTGAACTGCAAAAGAAGCAGGGCTCCGTCGAGGTTCCCCCGGACGGGCTACCGATGGTCGTTCGCTTCCGGAACATTAATGACGGCGACACGATCGAGGAACTCGACCCACGTGATCTGGCAGCCGCCTATGGTCCCGGAGTGCGATTGGCGCGCGCCCGATTTGAGTTCACTACCGACCTAGTCAGCTCGATGCCCAAAACCTGGCCGAGGTGGCTAGCGAGCTTTCGTTCTCCCCAATATTCGGAAATGCCCGGTTGTCAGAACTAACGCTAGAGCGCGATCTGGTTTGACTAAATCGAGGGGATTCCCAAAGGGGCGCGAGTCAAATTCAACCTGCTGGCTGGGTTGGAGGCTAGCAGGGATGGCGCGAGCCTATTCTTTGGACCTGCGGGAGCGGGTGGTTGCGGCGGCGACTTCGGGACAGTCCTGCCGCTCGGTGGCCAAGACGTTCATGGTCAGCGTCGCCAGCGTTGTGAAGTGGTCGCAGCGCCAGCGCGCGCTCGGTAGTCCGGCGGCGCGGAAGATGGGCGGCCACAGGCCCTACCTTGTGGCGCGCGAGCGCGATTGGGTTCTGGCGCGGATCGCTGAGAAGCCTGACCTGACACTGCGCGCTTTGCTCAGAGAGCTGGCCGACCGCGGCCTAGTGGTCAGCTATTATGCGCTTTGGCATTTTCTCCAGCACGAAGGCGTGACGTTCAAAAAAAAGTCTTCGCGCCTCCGAACAGGACCGACCGGACGTCGCCAGGCGGCGTGAGCGGTGGAAGGCGCGTCAGGCGAGGATCGATCCGAGGCGGCTTGTCTTCATCGATGAGACCTGGGCTAAGACCAACATGACGCGCGCCCATGGCCGATGCCCCAGAGGCGAACGCCTCGTCGCCAAAGCGCCTTTCGGCCGATGGCGAACCCTCACCTTCCTGGCGGCGCTGCGTCGCGATGGGCTCACCGCGCCCTGCGTCATCGACGGACCGATCAATGGCGTGAGCTTCCGCGCTTATGTCGAGCAAGTTCTCGCACCCATCCTCGCGCCGGGCGACATTGTCGTCATGGACAACCTCGGCAGCCATAAGGGCCGCGCCGTTCGCGCCGCCATCCGCGCGGCCAAAGCCAAGCTCTTCTTCTTGCCCGCCTACTCGCCAGACCTCAATCCAATCGAGCAGGCCTTCGCCAAAATGAAGACCTTGTTACGCAAGGCCGACGCGCGAACTATCGACGAGACCTGGCGAACCATCGGCGCCCTGCTCAACTGCTTCACCCCGACAGAATGCGCAAACTACTTCAAAAACGCAGGATATGCTTCAGTCTAACCAGATCGCGCTCTAGAAGAGCCGACGAAGCGCCCAGTCGCAGGGCTCGACAGAAAATCGACAGTTTTCTGTCGACGGTAATCGATTGCAGATAATCAGAAAATGAGTTAAGCTTGTTCAATGACCCATGCTGCGTTTTTACATCGTAAGAATACGGCTCCTGTCCCGGCACCACCGCCCCAGCGGCAAAAGGGCGCGCGAAATTTCGTTCGTGAGAAAATCCCGCGTAAACCATTGATAAGTCTAAATTCGGACGAGAGAATCCAAGGAAATCCAACCCCCATTATCGGGGGTCTTCGCAGCGAAACGGCCACGAGCCAAGAATCCCAAACGATCGACCGCGCCGATGTCGCGGCCGCGGCCTGCCGCACAATCCAGCGCGTAGGCGTCACCTGGGGTTGGGTGGACGCAGCCTACGATGTTATCAGTGCAGGCTTTGCTGACGGAATCGACGACGTGGTCAATCGCGTCCGGCCGAGCGATGACGAACGCTTTCTGGAGAAAGCCATTGGCCCTGCGGGAGCTTTCGACGAGAGCGGCCGGCGAGACGCTGCCGCTGCGCCTACATTCCGCCCTCGGGTTGCCCTTCAGAGACGGGCCGCGGCCTGCCGTTCTCGTCGATTGCGACGTAAGTGAAGGTGGCGTCGATCACCTTCTCGCGGTCGTAGGTGCGCGAACGGCGGGCCCAGGCCTCGATATGGATCTTGATCGAGGTCCGCCCAAGCTGCTCGATGGCGGTATAGACGCAAAGCACGTCGCCGACCTTGACCGGTCGGATAAAGGTCATCGCGTCGATGGCGATGGTGACAACCCGGCCCTTCGCATGTTCGGCGGCGGCAATGCCGCCTGCGACATCCATCTGGCTCAGGACCCAGCCGCCGAAAATATCGCCGTTGGCGTTGGTGTCGGCTGGCATGGCCGCGACCCGGACGGTCAGATCGCCGCGCGGTTCGACCGGAACAGGCAACGTCTTGTCCATCGGGCGACGTCCTCTCGTGATCAGGCGGCGGCCCGGCCCCGGTCACTGGTTCAAGCTCGTGGCTTGCGCCGCGGTGTCGACCGACTTCTCGTTCCTTGTCGGATCGAGGATCTCGCTTGGCGCCGCGACCGCGCCAGTGGCGACGCCGGCTGCGACATTGATCGCGCCACCCGTGAACGTGCCAAGCGATTCGATCAGGCCGCCCTTGGCCTCGGAGAGCGACTGGCCTTCCGCCAGGCGTTCCCCAATCGCGCCTACAATTTCACCACTGGCGAATTTGCCGTGGTTGGTGAAGTCGCTGGAAGCCATGCCGGTCAGATCAATGACCTGCACTCTGCCTTGCTCCAGGATCGAACGGTAAGGCTCCTTGTTCGGGTCGAGCGAGCCGAGCCTCGTCGAGTCTCGGGCGAGAAAGCTCGAGAGCCCAAGGGCTCGATCGTCTCGCGCGATGAACATAGTAAACTGGGCTGGCCGCGGCCCGGCGTCGATCTCAGCGATCTGGCGTCGGAAAACATCGACGTCGATGTCCGGTGACGCCAGCATGACGTCCCGGATCTTGGGCGAGAGCCCGCGATCACGGATCGACATTTGTCTCAGCAACTCGATCGCGAGGTAATTGCCCATGGAATGGGCCAGGATGGAGATCGAATCGACGTTCGGATCTTTGACCAAAGCCTGCAGCACAGCCTCCAGCGCGTCGCGCGAATACACTGCGCTGTCGCGATCGTAGACGTAGTCGGTCACTCGGCCGCCGGACGGCCAGGTGAACAGGACCGGCGCGACATCGACGCGCGCGTCATGAACAATCTGCGCGAAGCGATAGACCGCTTCCTCGAAACGAGTGTTGAAGCCGTGGACGAAGATAAGCACCCTGCGCCTGGGCGTGCGCTTGACCCGCGCATCGAAGGTCGCCTTCGCCTGAGCCAGGTCCATGCGATCGGCGCGCAGAATGACGAAATCCCGCTCCGGGTTGCCCGGCAGCGAGGACGGGAGTGGCACATCCCCCGGCTGGCGCGCGCTTGCAGGTGGGATCGATACGACAATATCGGCGAAATCGAGTCCTCGCCCTCTGGACCCGCCGAACATCACGCCAGGCGGCTCAACGACGGGCGCGCGTGTTGTGGCCACAAGGAGGTCGACTTGGCTGGCGTCGGGCGCGGTCGATCCGACGACGAGTGTGCCGTAAGGGCGGCTTGAGCAGCCCGCGGCGATCGCCGACAGCGCGATCACACAGACGATGGCCACCTGCGACCGGGCCGCTCCTCCCTTCAGCGGCGCGCGTAGCCAACCCCACAAACGCGCCCGCAGCCCCACGACGCGAGCTTGGGTTTAGTCGAGCTGCGGGACGGCCTGAGCGGGTAACGCGCGCAAGGCGTACTCGACCGGGGCCGACAGAAGACCGGTTTTCGCCGGTTCTGCCGGCTTCTGGTTCTGGGTCATGAACCACCAGATCGCCAACAGCACGACAATGACGATCAAAATAATCGCCCACATCGGGAAGCCGCTCGAACTCGGCGCAGGCGGCGTCGGGACCCTCGACGCTGCGGTTTGGGCGCTTCTCGCGGCAGCGTCGGCGCTTCTCGCTGCAGAACTGGCGGCGGAACTGGCTGTCGAACTCGCCGCGGTTGCGGCGCTCGAGACTGTCGACGCGGCCGTCTGGGTCGCCGCGGCAGCCGCGCCGCCGAGAGCGGCGAGTAGTCCGGAGCCTCCCAGCAATCTGGAGACTTCAGGGGGAAGCGCGGCCGAGATTGCGCTCTTCTGACTGTTCAGAAGCGAAAAATCGACGAAGGGTCCGACCAGTTCGAAGGATCCTGCTGACCGATGGTGCCGACCGCCGCATGCGTAATTGTGCCAAGCAGGGACTGTGTCGCGGGCTGCGGAGCGCCGGAATATTGGCTGAGCGCACCGGTGAGGCTCGAAAGCCCACCGCCACCAAGCAGGTTGGTCAGCAGAGCGCCGCCTTCATTCAGGAATCGGGTGTTGCCGCCAGTGATTGCGCCGCTCAGCTTGGTCAAAATATCCGGGTCAGACATGGAGATGGCGTCGGACACCTTCTGAGCGCCTCCCGGCGCTGCCGCCGCTGTTCCGAGCGAGGCCAGGATTGTTGGAACTGCTGCAGCGACCAGCTTCTGCGCTACCGCTTCATTGATGCCCAGCGCCCGCGCCAAGCCGCCGACCAATTGCGGCGTAAGGAACTGGGATATAAGACTAACAAGATTGATTGCCATTGCAGCTTCCCCGAGAACCGACAAGGTAAACGACCGGCAGCCTTTTAACAGACTTTCGCCCGCTTGGCGCGTCTGCGGCCATCGGAAAATTAGTTGCAGCCGCGGTCAGCTTGGCCGTCCGTTATGGAAATCCCCGCCCTCGCAGGGCGGGAGACTACGAGTCTTCTGAGCGCCGGACGATGAGAACGGCGCTCGAAAAGACCAAAACCTGCTGCCCGCATTGGTTGACGCCGCGAAACGTATTGCCGACGAGACCCCATTTCGCCTTGGAGGTCTCGCGTTTCGACACCGTCTCGATAGAGTACGAAACGATATCGCCCTCGTGCACCGGATACGGCCAGCGCATGTCTTTGAAGCCTGGCGAGACCCCCAGCTGCGGAAGGGTCTCGCCGCGCTCGGCCATGGCGGCGCGGAGCGCGCGGCGCGCATCGACGAGTTGGCGCATCCCCGCGGCCGCCACGTGCATCCCCGCGGCGACAAGGCGCGCCCGACCCTCGGCCGCTTGAGCAACGATGCGCGGATCGAATCGTTTCCCATAGGCGAGAATCGCCTCCCGAGAAAACTCAGTTTGGCCCAGCGCGGCTGGCTCACCGATGCGAATGTCCTCGTAGAACATGAGAACGGCTACTAGATCCCGAGTGATTGTGGGCGCAGCTTGAGCAGGAGCACGCTGCGCTGCGTCATGGCGGCCGTGCCGTCCTGATTGACAACTTCGTAGAGAAACTCGACCTCGCCGGCGCTCGTCGGACCTTCGCGGAGACGTTTGGCGAGCGTGTGGCGGCGCACATAAAGCTGATCGCCCGGTCTGACCGGCCGCTGCCATCGGACCTCTTCGACGCCTGCCTCTTCGAGGATCGCGGCCCGCATGAGGAACGCCTCGCAATTCATCCTGAGCAGCAGCGCGGCCGTATGCCATCCCGAGGCGATGAGGCCGCCCGTCGCCGCGCGCCCGGCCTCCTCATCCGTATGGTAAGGCTGCGGATCGAACTCGAGCGCGAACGCGATGATATCGGCGGTCGAGACATCGACCCCGCCGTATTCGACCACTTCGCCGAGCGGAAAGTCCTCCAAATAGAGCGCGACCGGCATGGGTCTCAATTCGCGAAGCGGAAATGCATGACGTCGCCGTCGGCGACCACATAGTCCTTACCTTCAAGCCGGAACTTGCCCGCCTCACGCGCGCCGGCCTCGCCCCCGTTGGCGACATAGTCGTCATAGGCGATGGTTTCGGCGCGGATGAAGCCCTTTTCGAAATCGGTGTGGATGACGCCCGCGGCCTGCGGTGCCCTGGTCCCTTGCTCGATCGTCCATGCCCGCGCCTCCTTTGGCCCCACGGTGAAGAATGTGACGAGATGCAAGAGCTGGTATCCGGCGCGAATGACGCGGCTGAGACCAGGCTCGCTCAACCCGATCGCCTCGAGGTAGGCCTCCTGCTCGGCCTGGGGCAGCATGGCGATCTCGCTCTCAATCTTCGCCGACACAACCACGGCGGCAGCGCCTTCCCTGGCGGCATGTTCCTCGACCCTATCAGAATAGGCGTTGCCTCGATCGGCCGACGCCTCGTCAACGTTGCAGACATAGAGAATCGGTTTCGACGACAGGAGGCCGAGCAACTCGAAAGACCGGCGTTCTTCGCGGCCGACTTGGGCGGCCCGCGCCGGGCGCCCATCTTTGAGCTCGCTTAGGCTCCGCTCGGCGAGCGCCAGGAGTTCCTTGGCCTCTTTGTCGCCGCCTTTGGCCTTCTTCTCCATTTGCGGTATACGCCGCTCGAGGCTCTCGAGATCGGCCAGCATCAGCTCGGTTTCGATGGTGGCGATGTCGGACAAGGGGTCGACCCGGCCCTCGACATGGGTGACGTCGCCGTCGTCGAAACAGCGGACGACATGGGCGATCGCATCGCACTCGCGGATATTGGCGAGAAACTGATTGCCGAGCCCCTCGCCCTTGGAGGCGCCGCGAACGAGCCCCGCGATGTCAACGAATGACAGCCGGGTCGGGATGATCTCCTTGGAGGCGGCGATCTCCGCCAGCGTCCCCAGACGGCGGTCCGGCACCGCGACATCGCCGACATTGGGTTCAATGGTGCAGAAGGGATAGTTCGCCGCCTGCGCGGCGGCGGTCTGGGTCAGCGCATTGAAAAGCGTCGACTTGCCGACATTCGGCAGGCCGACGATGCCGCATTTGAAGCCCATGGAAGCCGTCATGGATGAGGGAAGGTGCGGCCCTCATGCGCGGGCTTCAGGCAAAAGGCAAGGGGCCTGCCTGGGTTCAGCGTCCGCCTATGGTCGTGGCCATCGGACGACGTGATTGAGTTCGTGTTTCCTTTTGTCGCACAATGGTCAGCGGCAGTCGCCATTGCGAGGGGGTGTTTGAGGACAATGGTGGAGGCAACCTTGGCCGAGACGCCAAAACCCGGCGATGCGCAGGACGTGGTGAGTCGGCTACTCGCGCTGCGCGAACAGATCGCGCGACGGGCCCGCGATTGCGGGCGGGCGCCGGAGGAGGTCAAGCTCGTGGCGGTCTCGAAGACCTTTTCTGTCGACGAGGTCTGGCCCACGATCGCGAGCGCCGGCCAGACGCGCTTTGGCGAGAACCGGGTGCAGGAGGCGATTCCGAAATGGCGCGACCTGCGGGCGCGCGCAGCGGCGCTCGGCAAGACGATCGAGCTTCATCTGATCGGGCCGCTACAAAGCAACAAGGCGCGAGAGGCGGTGGAGACTTTCGACGTGATCGAGACGGTCGACAGGGAAAAAATCGCCGCTGCGCTCGCGCGCGAAATCGAGCGGGTCGGCAAACGCCCGCGCCTGTTTGTCGAAGTCAATACCGGAGGGGAGCCGCAGAAGGCGGGCGTACTTCCCGAGGACGCCGACGCCTTTATCGCCCTCTGCCGCCAGACTTACGGATTGACGATCGAGGGCCTCATGGCCATTCCTCCGACGAATGAGCACGTCTCGCCCCATTTCGCCCTGCTCGGCGTCATCGCCGAACGCAATGGGCTCGCCGAACGTTCCATGGGCATGAGCGCCGACTGGCCGCTTGCTGTGCAGCTCGGCGCGACGTATGTCCGCGTCGGTTCGGCGATTTTCGGCGCGCGAGATTCACATCCATGAAACGCGAATCGGCTATGTGGTCGTTTCCAACATGCGGTTGCGGACCCGACGAGATTCGATAAAATGTGGGCGTTGACGGCCTAGTGGCGATAGTAATTTTCATCCTGAGCCTCATTCTGCTGATCGCCGGCGCGGCGAGCGGATATGAGAGCATCGATCTTTTGCCCACTAGCATCGGTGTTCTGTATGCGCTGGCGGGAGCGGTCGCCGCTTGCGCCGCAGTGGTGACGTTCGCCGTCGCGGTTCTGATCCGGCGGGTCGACGCGCTTGCGAAGCTTTTGCGGGAATCCGCTGCGCCCTCGGTCCTTCCGGCGACCTACGAGGTCGCGCCCACGACCGAAACGGCGCCGGCCGAACACGGCTCCGCTACGCCAATGGCGATTGAAACAGGTGCGCCCGAGATCGTGGACGCCGCGCCTGCGGGCGAGGACGAGAGCCCGATCAACATCAATCGCACCGGCCACCTGCCTTCGCTCGAGACGATCGATACCGTCCTTGAGACGCCGGAAGAGGCGCAGGGACCGCCGAGCCTCATCGGCAGCTATTCGTCCGCCGGGGCGAATTACAGGATCTTCGCCGATGGTTCGATCGAGGCCGAGACACGCGAAGGAACGTATAAGTTCGCCTCCATGAACGACTTCAAGCGTCATCTCATCGAGAGGGGCAAGGCGAAGGCGGCGCGCACGAGCGAGTAGGCCCCGACGACGCAGAAAGTCACTTCCGCCTTGGCGTCGGCTAAGTCACGGATGGAGGCGGTTTGCTCCTGCTCGGCACCGGCCGCGCGGCGAGTCCGGTCGGTCTATTTGGCTTTTCTTGACTGATGGGCGTTTCGCTGCGGAGACCTTCGCTTATGTGGGTAGGATTTCCTTGGATTTCCTTGGATTCTCTCGTCTAAATCGAGACTTTTCAATGGGTTACCCAGCTTCTGCCGGGAAGAATTTTTCTCGCGCCATTCCCTGGCGTTAAGAGCACCCGGGACGGGAGCTTACATCGAGGCCCTGCGGAAGGGCAGCATTGTTCATGGCGCGAGCTTAACCTGATTTCTGCTTTTCTGCAATAGATTGTCGTCCGAGCGGCCCCCTTTCGGCCGCCCCATCCAAAAGAAGGCGTTCTACGGGGTGAGCGTCGGCGCTTTCTCGCCGCCGGTGAAAAACGGGTCATAATAGGCGTCGGTGACCAGGCGGCGATCCTTGCCGTTGGCGAAGCAGGTGCTCTGCACCGTCATCGAATGGATCGTAATAGTCGTCGATGTTGTTGTTGGTGGTGATCGGCAACGGAAAGAAGATCGTGTTCACCTTCGGCTTCTGGCCGGACATGATCCGGATCGCCGGAACGAACGCCTCATAGCCGGTGGGGCCGCCGTCCTGGGCCATCGTCAGACTTGAGAACTTGTGGCCCTTCCAGAAGGCGAGGAAGCTGCACTGGTGACGTCGGTGACGATCTTCACCGGCCGACCGGCTTGCTCCAGCGCCTAGTCGACGCCGCCGCCCACGTTGCCCGTGGACCACACCGCGTCCACGGCTTGCGGATGCGTGGCGAGATATTTGAGCATTTCCGATTTCGCGACCGCGCCCGTCCACATGCCGTAGAGGTCGCCAGTGATCTTGACGTCGGGATTGGCTTTCGCGGCTTCGCGGAACGCCTCGTGCTCGGCCACCGTGTCCGTGGTGCCGGGCTGTCCGTTCATGAGAACGACATTTCCCTTGCCACCAAGCTGCTTCATGATCCAGTCGCCCTGCAGTTTGGCGCAGAAATAGGGATTGCGCGCGACGTTAATCGCCTCCGGACAATCGACCGGCGCATCGATCGTCACGACAAGGACGTCCTTGTCGAAGGCGTCGCGGATAGCGGAGCACAAACCCGTCGCCGAGCCCGGATACATCATGATGAGATCGCACCCCTGCGCGATCTGCGTCTTCAGCTGCGTGAGCTCGAGGTTGATGTCGCCGTTCGAATTGGTGACAATCAGCTTGTCCTTGGCCAGTCCTGCTTTGCGAGTTGCGATGTCAGGTCCTGCAACTCGGCGACGAGATTGGCGCGCCAGGAATTCCCAAGATAGGATCGTTGTGGCAGATCTGCCAGGGCGCCTTGTGGGGCTGCCAATTGGCCAGCGGATCGGCGACAAGTTTCGTCGAGTTCCAATAGCCCTGATAATATTGCTGCGCGTCTTTCGGAACGTTCGCGAGCGCCGCCGCCTGTTGCTCGGGCGTCGGACTTTCATCCGCAAGGACTTGCGAACTCAGAAAACCCGACGCGAACGCCAGCGCGCCGATCAAAGCCGACGTTGCCGTCGGCAAACTCCGCCAAGCCCACATATTTTCCTCCCAGACGCTCCAGCCCGCGCGCAGTCGCGCCGCTAGGTGGGGCGTCCCGCTCTTCGGTTCTAAGGAGCCCGTGGAACGTGAGGAAGTCGTGGGTTGGCTAAGGCGCCATCGCCTTTGACGAGGCGAGAAGCGGCGCGCGCGCACCGGTCTAGAATGTGACGTCGTTCTCCCGCGCCAGTCCCGCCAACGACACATTGGGCCGCGCGCCGATATGCTGAATGATCTCGGCCGCGGCCATGACGCCGAGCAGGCCGCAAGTGACCATGTCTCGCGCCCGCGCTAGCCCGGCGAGGAAGCCGGCGGCGAACATGTCGCCCGCACCTGTCGTATCGACGAGCTTGGCGATCGGGAAGGCCGGAACCTCCCACGTCTCACCGCCCTTGATGATGACGCAGCCCTTTTCCGATCGGGTGACGACGCCTAGCACGCCCTCTGAGCGCAGACTGTCGAGAGCCTCGCCAAAATGGGTCGTTTCGTACAGCGACAGGATCTCGTCGGTATTGGCGAAGACCGTGTCGACGGTCCGTGAGCGCATGAGGTCAATGAATTCGCCGCGGAACCGATCGACGCAGAACGAATCCGATAAAGTGAGAGCCACCCTGCTGTTGGCGACGCGGGCGATCTCTCCGGCTTTCTGGAACGCCGCCTTGGCCGCCGGGCGGTCCCACATGTAGCCCTCGAGATAGACGACCTTCGCCGACTTGACCAAAGCCTCGTCGACATCCAGCGGCGCAAGATAGGAGCTCGCGCCGAGATAGGTGTTCATCGTCCGCTCGCCGTCGGGCGTGACATAGATGAAGCAGCGCCCTGTGCTCGGTCCAAGCTCGGCGGGCGGAGTGGAGAAAGCGACGCCGGTCGAGCGAATGTCCTCGGCGAATGTCGCGCCGAGCGGATCGCGCTTCACCTTGCCGATATAGGCGGCGGAGACGCCAAACGAGGCGACGCCGACGATGGTGTTGGCGGCCGATCCGCCCGAGATCACGCGCGGATCGACGCGGGCGGCGTACAGAGCCTCGGCGCGATCCTCGTCGATGAGGTTCATCGCGCCCTTCAACATCTCCTGAGCGCTCAGGTAGTCGTCGTCCGCATAGGCAAGGAGGTCGACGAGCGAATTGCCCAGCCCCAAGACTTCTACCATAGCGCTCATCGCCCCTCTCGGATTGTTTCAGCGGCGGTTCCTCGCATTGGCGCGAGACGTGGTCAATCCGAGACAGGCGACAGCATTGGGGTGCGCGCGCCCTTGACTTTGCGCCTTCCCGAGTCCACATCGTGATCAAGCCGCCATTGCGCGGTTATTGGCGCTCCGGCCGCGTGAAGGACTTTCAGTCCGCCTGCCGACCGCCCTTGATCTTCATTCGACGTCCGGACACGCGGGGCGTTTTCTAACCCCCAGCCGCTATAGGCGCGCCACGCGTCGCCGCGGCGCACTGAAAGACTTTCACGTTGGATAATTTTCACGGGTTCGGCCTCGCCGCGCCCCTCAATAAAGCGCTGGCCAAGCTGGGCTTTGTGCGTCCCACCCCGATTCAAGTCCAGGCCATCCCGCCCTTGATGAAGGGCCGGGATCTCATCGGCATCGCTCAGACAGGCACCGGCAAGACCGCGGCCTTCGCGTTGCCGATCCTCAACCGGATCGTGACCGACCGGCGCCCGGCGCCGAAAGGCGGCGCACGCGTGCTGGTGCTGAGCCCGACGCGCGAACTCGCGAGCCAGATCGCCCAAAGCTTCCGCGACCTATCGGACGGGCTTGGGTTGAAGATCGCTGTCGTGTTCGGCGGCGTGCCGCATGGCGCTCAGATTCGCGCGCTTCAAGCCGGCCTGGATGTGCTGGTCGCGACGCCCGGCCGGCTCCTTGATCATCTCGACGCCGGCGTCGCGCGTCTCAACGCGGTCGAATTTCTGGTGCTCGACGAAGTCGATCAGATGCTCGATCTCGGCTTCGTCAAGCCAATCCGCCGCATCGTCAGGGAACTGCCGAAACGTCGGCAGAACCTGTTCTTCTCCGCGACGATGCCCACCGATATTCGCGCGCTCGCGGGCGAATTGCTGCAGGACCCGATTGAGGTCTCGGTGACGCCGGCAGCGAAGACCGCCGACCGCGTCGAGCATAACGTCCTCCTGATCGAAGCGGCGAAGAAACGCGACCTGCTGGTCGAACTGTTCAACGATTCCGAACTTACGCGCGTCATCGTCTTCACCCGCACCAAACACGGCGCCGACCGCGTCGCCCGCGCGCTCGATGAGGCGGGGGTCAATGCCTCCGCGATCCATGGCAACAAGAGCCAGGGCCAGCGCGAGCGCGCCTTGGCCGCCTTCCGCGGCGGAGAGACGCGGGCGCTGGTTGCGACCGACATCGCGGCCCGGGGCATCGACATCGACGGCGTCAGCCATGTCGTCAATTTTGAACTGCCGCAGGTTGCCGAGGCCTATGTTCATCGCATCGGCCGCACCGCGCGGGCGGGCAAGGCGGGACAGGCAATCTCGCTTTGCGATCATGAAGAACGCGATCTCTTGCGGGCGATCGAGCGGCTGACGCGGCTCACTCTGTTCAAGACCGATCGTCGCGGCGCGGCTGGTCCGAAGCCCGCGCCCGTCGTGCGCAAGGCAGCTACAGCGCCAGTGGCGGCGCCGTCATCGAAACGTCCGCATCACCCGCCGCATCGGGACGCGCGAGGCGGCAGGCCTGTCGCCGTCGAGACCCGATCAGGCCACCGTCCGGACTTTCGGTCGGGCGTCGCGCGCCTTGGCCGTGAGGTCAAAGGTCGGCGCTGATCGCAGCGCCGTCCGGGCCGGCCTCGAGTGTGAGGCTGGCCGCGACCGCCAGCGCCTCCCAATCTGGCGCGTGAGCTAACGCGACCGGGCACGCAAGCCCGTAGAGTTCGGCTGCAACCATCGCGCCGACGACGACGATCGCATCGCGCTCCAGCATCAGGATCCCCGCCGGCCCATTGCCGAGCCGCAGCGCCTCGGCAAGCGTGGCGCTGCCTGAACTCGAGCCGCGCCCAGCTCGGCATCATCAAGATGCGGCCCGTCACGCATGCGCCGCGCTGCGGGTGTAGGCGATCGATAATCGTTCCTGTCGCTGAATTGAGACCGCCCCAGAAGCTCAGCGGCTCATCGAGCTTGAGAACGGGTCCGGACGCGCCGCCGGGAACAAGGGTGACAGCGTCAGAGCACGCGCGCGCTCAAAGCCGCACGACCTTGCCGGCGCGCGCCGAGGCGATGCATTCGGCAAGCGACCCGTAGGCGATCTCGACACCGAGATTACCCGGCGCGTAATAGGCGCATTTTCCGGAGTTGGTCATGATCGCCCTAACGCCGGGCTTCATCAGAGTGCTGACATAGACGCAGGTGTCCGCGACCAGCGTGACCCGAGCGGCGTGGAGCGTCTCTTCCCAGCCACGCATGCGGATTTCCTCCAACGTCGCCCGGCTGCAATTGACATAGATGTCGATGAGCGGGCGCGCGCCATCGATGATCGGCATGAGGCGGGCGAATTGATCAATTGAAAAATGCGGCGTTCCGAGCGAGACGGCGCCGAGCGGCGCGCCGTCGGCGACGCCAGACAGCGAGCGCACCGCCTCGCGCAAGTCTTCGGCAGTCAATTGCAGGCGAAGCTCCGGCGTCGAGATCGCCGCAGGCCGTCTCCAGGTCCGGCGCTTCGGGCGTGACGCCCACGACGTGAAAGAGCGCCACTGCGCCGGACGAAGCGGCGGCCGCGCCCAGCGCCTTCAAATCGTCCTCGCTCATGGCCGAAGGCAGGCCGACAATCGCCGGGATGAGCCCGCCGCAACGGCGCCCGATCGAATGGCCAATCGCCACCGCGATGCGCTCCATATCCCAATCGTCGGGAACCGAGGCGATCTCGACGATCGCCCGCGCCATGCGATTTTCGGTCAGGTGCAGGCCATAGGCGGGGGCGCGGCCAGTCATCGCGCAGCAGAGGTCGATAAAATCGCCATAGCGATTGGTGCGCGCGCCGATCACCGAATTGGCGAAGACGATCGCGTTCGATTCTCCCCAAGCGATCTGCGCGCCGAAGCGCGGGCGCCACATCGTCTGATAGGGCGCGCAGGTGAAGGTGGGCGCGCAGCCAAGTTCGAGATGCGCGCGCATGAGCCGGCCCCCGTTCTCCGCATGCTCTTTCGTTCCGCGAAAGAGCTCGGGATGGATCAGGTCGACCGAGCCGACGTTGAGGGTGGTCGGCACGCGAACCTTGCCGCCGAGGTCAATCATGCGTTCGGCGAAGTCGAGGCTCGCGCGCCCATGATAAAGGCAGCCGTCGACATGCGCAGCTTCGATGTCGATGAAAGAGTGCGCGTCGACGGCGTCGGCGAAGCGCACGAGAAGACGCATGGCGAAGGCCGCGCCTGGCCCATGCACGCCGCCGAGGAGTTCACGATCTAACGGGGAGAGGTCGAGGGCCATTCATGGGCGACGCTAAGGCTGAGCGACCGAGGCCGTCAAATGGGCGCCGACAGTCGCGCCGTGCTACGCTCAAAGGTGGCGAGGTCGGAGCGTCAGATGCCGCTCGTTGCGAGCGGCGAGCGTTTACGCGCAATCTGCCTCGCGCTTCCTGAGGCAACTGAGGAAGTCATGCGGCGCGGGCCGTCCTCCCCGTCGCCGACAAGATCTTCGCCCTCGAACGGCCCTGGCGCGACTGGCTCGCGCTGTGATGCAAGGTTCCGGATGGCTCGCGGGAGATTTACTCCAAGCCGAGCCAACGCGGTTTGTCATTCCTCCCTATTTTGGCGCGAAGGGCCGGATCGGCGTCGGTCTCGATGAGGCCGCCGACTGGCGGGGGATCGAGGGCTTCATTCGTCGCAGCTATCGGCTGATTGCGCCAAAACGACTTGCCAAGCTCGTGGGGCGAAGCGAAGCGGCGCGCGTCGAGCCCAGTGCATCGCCAGCGGACGACTGATAGCAACCGATCACTGCAGCCGGATTGACGCGCCTCTTGATACTTGATACGTCTCACGTATCGCAGGTCGGATCATGATCCGCTCGTTCGGAATAAGGAGACCGAGCGGATCTGGCGGGGCCTTCAGAGCCGCAAGTTTCCCGGTGACGTGCAGAACCGCGCTTTGCGCAAATTGCGCCAGCTTGATGCTGCGCTGACCCTGGAGGACCTGCGCAATCCGCCTGGCAACCAATTGGAGGCGCTGCGGGCGGATCGCGGGCCAATGGAGCGTTCGAATCAATGATCAGTGGCGTATCTGCTTTAGATGGTCCAAGGGCGAGGCGCACGATGTCGAGATCGTCGATTATCATTGAGATGCCGATATGACCGAGCTCAGGAACTCCCATCCGGGAGATATTCTCAAGCACGAGTTTCTGGAGGCGATCGGGCTGAGCCAGAACCGGCTTGCGCATGCTATCGGAGTTCCGCCGAACCGCATTCACGCGATCGTTGCCGGCGCGCGCCGCGTTACGGCCGATACCGATCTGCGCCTCTGCCGATTTTTCGGTCTTTCGGAGGGATATTTTCTTCGGCTGCAAAATGCTTTCGACACGCTCGAGGCCAAACGCAGGGCCGCGAAGGAGATCGCTAGGATCAAGCCGTTCAAGGCCGTTGCCGCCTGATCAAGGCGTGTCCCACGGACATACGGTATGACCGCATGGACGGCTCGGACGATCTTTCAAACAAATTGCGGATAGGGCGCCCGCGCCCATGCCATCCTCAAGTCCCTCTCGGCTTCGCCCGCGCGGTCGGCGCTGCGGCGGCCGGATCCTCGGGCCAGAAATGGCGGGGATAGCGGCCGCGAAGGTCGGAGCGCACCGCGGCCCAGGAGCCGCGCCAAAAGCCCGGCAGGTCGCGCGTGATCTGGATCGGACGATTGGCGGGCGAGAGCAAGTGGAGGGTGAGCGGAATGCGCTCGCCGGCCAGCGAGGGATGTTCGCTGAGGCCGAATAGCTCCTGCACGCGCAGCGCGATCGACGGCCCGCCTTCGGCTTCATAGTCGATCGGCGCCGCGGTCCCGGTCGGCGCCTGGAAGTGGGTCGGCGCCTCGTCATTGAGGCGCCGCGCCAAATCCCAGGGCAGCGCCGCGTCGAGGGCGTTCGCGAGGTCATCGGCGCCGATCTCGTCAAGCTTCGTTTTGCCGATGAGGAACGGCGCAAGCCAGCCAGGATCGGCGGCCAGAGCCTCATCCGACAGATCCGGCCAGGCGTCGCCCTCGGCTTGGGCCAGAAACATCACCCGGTCGCGACGTTGCTTGAGCGGTTTCGTCCAGGGCAGGCGCGCAAGCCCAAGCGAAAGGACGCCGCGCGCCAACGCGAGCGCGGCGGCTGCGTCCTGTGGGACGGCAAGCGTTTGCTCGGCAAGGATGAGCGCGCCCAGCCGACGGCGGCGGCGGCCCCGCAAAGATGCGGAGGCGCGGTCGAAGGTCAGTTCTTCCGCCGTCTCGATCGCGCTGCCTGCGATCCGCTCGATGTCGTCGAGCGTGAGCGCCGCGGCCAAGAGGATGCGCGCCGAGACGGCCCGACCGGCGATTTCGCCGATGGCGAGAAACGGCTCGTCGGCGAATGCATCATGAGGCTCCAGCGCCGCCGCGCGGCCATTGGCCATGAGGAATTCCCCGCGCTTGCCGCGAGCAATCGCGATGCGGTCTGGATAGGCCGAGGCGAGCAGAGGGCCGACGGACGTTAGGCGCTGGCCCTCATCCGGCCGGCTGCGCCGGCGGCCTTCTCCGGAAGGGAGAAGGCCGCGCTCCTCTCCTCTCCCAATAGGGCGTTCGGAAGAACGCCCGTCTCTCGACGGGCTATGGGGAGAGGGGTTGGGGGTGAGGGTACGGTCGGAGGTGAGGGCGGCCTCCGCCCGCGCCGCCAGTCCGCGGGCAAGACGCCTCCCGTCCTCCGCGCGTTGCGAGCGGTCGCGGCGAAAGGCCTCGAGCCGAGTCGCAAGATCGACCGCATCGCCGCCGAGCCCGCGTTCGGTCAGCACGACGGCGATTTCGCTCGCCGCCCTTGCTTCGCCTTCGCGCGCAGCGTCGACGACCATGCGCGCGAGACGCGGCGGCAGCGCGAGGCTCGCGATTGCGTGGCCTTCGTCGGTAATGCGTCCATCGCCGTCGATCGCGCCGATCGCGGCCAGAAGCGCCCGCGCCTCCTTGAGCGCTGCGCGCGGTGGGGAATCGAGAAAGGTGAGCGTTCCCGGATCGGCGACGCCCCAAAGGGCGCAGTCGAGCGCGAGACCGGAGAGATCGGCGGCGAGAATCTCCGGCGCAGCGTAAGGCTGAAGACCGCCGTTCGCGGCTTCCTCCCACAGGCGATAGCAGACGCCTGGCTCCATGCGCCCGGCTCGCCCGCGCCGCTGATCGGCGTTGGCCCTGCTGACGCGGACTGTTTCGAGGCGCGTCAGCCCGACATCCGGCTCATAGACGGGCACGCGCATGAGCCCGCTGTCGATGACGACGCGCACGCCCTCGATGGTGAGCGACGTCTCGGCGATCGACGTGGCGAGCACGATCTTGCGCCGGCCCTTGGGAGCGGCCGCGATCGCCAGATCCTGGGCGCGGCTGTCCAGCGCGCCATAGAGCGGCGCGATGTCGACGTCAGGGCGCTTGACGCGCGCTTGCAAGGTCTCGGCGACTCGGCGGATCTCCCCTTGCCCTGGCAGGAAGACGAGGATCGAGCCGCCTTCGCTATTGAGCGCGTCGAGCGTGACGCGGGCGACCTCTTCTTCGATGCGGACGTTCGGATTACGCCCGACATAGCGAGTCGCAACCGGGAAAGCGCGGCCTTGGCTTTCGATCAGCGGCGCCTGATCTTGAGGGGGCTGGCCAAGCAGCGCGCGCACCCGCGCGCCATCGAGCGTCGCTGACATGACGAGGAGCCTCAAGTCTTCGCGCAAACCCTGCTGCGCGTCGAGCGCGAAGGCGAGGCCGAGATCGGCGTCAAGCGAGCGCTCGTGGAATTCGTCGAACAGAACGGCCGCCACGCCACCAAGTCCAGGATCGTCGAGGATCATGCGGGTGAACACGCCCTCGGTCACGACCTCGATGCGCGTGCGCTTCGAAACAAGGCTCTGAAGCCGCACACGCAGGCCGATCGTCTCGCCAACCTTCCCGCCTAGCGTCGCGGCCATGCGAGCGGCGGCGGCGCGGGCGGCGAGGCGTCGCGGCTCCAGCAATATGAGGCGCTTGCCCTTCGCCCACGGCTCGCCAAGAAGCGCGAGCGGCAGGCGCGTGGTCTTGCCGGCGCCGGGTGGCGCGACGAGCACGGCGCTCGTGCGCTGGCCAAGCGCGGAGCGCAACGCGGGCAGCGCGTCGTCGATCGGGAGGGGCGTCAGCGGGCTCGCCATCTGCGGTCCTCCTTGGCAAGCCTCCGCGAGGAGCGCAACATGTCCGCGACGATTTGAGAAGCCGAATAAACCCCGGACGGAATCTGGCGCCACGGGATGGGCGCTAAAGTCTGCCGCCAGTAAGTGGTCTAATTTATGCGACGCTGCGCGACCGTCCCTGCCAGTACGGCGCCCGGAGGGTCTTTCTGTCCACCTTGCCGAGCCCTGTGACCGCGATCGCTTCGACGAACTCGATCGTTTTCGGGGCCCACGGGCCGCCCCGCTTGGCCTTCACATGCGCATGCAGCATTTCGAAGTCGGCCGCAGCGCCGCTCTTCAGGACGACGAAGGCTTTCACCGCCTCTCCCCATTTGTCGTCTGGAACGCCGATCACCGCCGCCGAGCCGACGGCCGGATGCGACATCAAAGCGTCCTCGACCTCACGCGGATAGATATTGAACCCGCCGGAGATGATCATGTCTTTCAGACGATCGACGATGTAATAGTAGCCGTCCTCGTCCTCAACCGCGACATCGCCGGTGTGGAGCCAGCCGCCGCGGAACGCCTCTCGCGTGGCGTCAGGGCGTTTCCAGTAGCCGTTCATCACCAGCGCGCCGCGCACGCAGATCTCCCCCGGCTCGCCTGGTTTGACCTCGTTCATGTCGAAGTCGAACAATTTCACCTCGACGAGCGGATTTGGACGCCCGCACGAGCCGAGGCGCTTGGGATGCGCTGGATCGTGGTCGATCTTTCGAAGCGTGGTGATGCACTGGGGCACTTCGGTCTGGCCATAGAACTGCAGGAAAACGTCGCCAAAGATCTTGATGCCTTCAAACAGCCGATCGGGCGACATCGGCGCTGCGCCGTAGATGATCGTTTCGAGAGAGGTGAGGTCGTATTTCGCGCGCACGTGCCTAGCGTCGATCAACGCATAGACCATCGTCGGCACCAAGAGCACCGTGTTGATCTTCTCCTCTTGCACGGTTCGGCAATAGGTCTCGAGATCGAAGCCCGGCAGCAAACGCACGAACCCGCCGCGCATGAGGGTTGGAAAAATGTTGACCCCGCCTGCGTGTGTGATGGGGGTCGCCGCCAGATGACGAATGTCCTCCGGCCATTCCCAGTCAGCGAAGATGATCGCCGTCATGTTGAGGACGCAACGGTGCGCGATCATGGCGCCCTTCGAGAGCCCAGTCGTGCCCCCTGTGTAGGCGAGCCAGCAGATCGCCTCCGCGTCGCCTTCGTCCACGAGCGGCTCAGCCTCCGTGGACTGCATCTCTGCGACCACGTCGCGGGCACCCTCCATAGGCCCGAAGGACAGGAGATGCTTGAGACGGGGAACCCTGTTCTTGATCGAGCGGGCGCGTTCGGCGAACTTCGCCCCCTCGACAATCAGCGCATCAACCTAGGCGTCGTCCAAGATGAAGGCGTGGTCGTCTTCTGCCGCAAGCGGATGCAACGGCGTATACCTCAGTCCCATCGCCGCGGCGGCGGTGACTACGGCCCAGCTCTCGACGCGGTTTGTCGCCAACAGCGACACCCCGTCACCTTTCTTGAGACCGAGGCTCCGGAAAAGCGTGACAACGCGACCGGCCGCTTGCCCGAGTTCGCGATAGGTCCAGCGAGTTTGATTGTCGGCGATGGCGGGCCGATCGGCGAAGCGTTTGATCGCCGTGATCAGCATGGCGCCGACCGTGCCGCCCTCATGCAGCGAGCCCATGATGCCCTCCCTGGTCTTTTCAGGCGAGCTTAGCCCAGGCTCGCGGCCTAGGAAACGCCCCAACATCTTCTAATTGGCGCGAAAACGACTGTATCGACTTGCGTCGAACGCGTAGCCGATGTCACACCGACGACACCTACCGGGGCGACAAAGAGCGCTGCAAACAGTCGGGCGCTGTCCCGTGGCCGCCGAGTCCGGACGCGGACGAGGTCCGCGCTGCTGGCTTTCGCCTCGGTTCAAGGGATGAGGAGGGCGCCATGGCGAACATCGCGATGCCGACCGAGGACAATCCGACGCGCAGGAAGTCGGTTCAAGAGCATATCGACGAATTGCCCATGTGGGCGGACGGAACGACGCTGCCGTCCGCGCCCATGACCGGGATGCAATGGCTGATCTGGTCGCTCGCCGCCGCCGGCAAATTCTTCGAAGGCTATGTCGTCTTTATGACCGGCGTCGCGCTTCCGCTGTTCGAGCGCGAGTTCGATATCGCCGCTTATCAACACGGCGTCATCGGCGCGGCGAGCCTGTTTGGCATTCTCGTCGGCGCGCTGGCGCTCGGCGGCTTGTCGGACCGTTTCGGTCGCAAGCCCATGTTCGTAGCCGAGATGATCATCTTCGTGGCGTTTCTCGCCGCGCTCTGCTTCGCGTCGAGCTACATTGAGGTCGTGATCTTCTTGTTCGGGCTGGGGCTTGCGCTCGGCTGCGACTACCCGACCGCGCACATGATCATTTCCGAGAACATCCCGAGCTCGGCGCGCGGCAAATTGGTGCTCGGCGCTTTCGCCTTTCAGGCCGTGGGCGCGTTGGCCGGCGTCGCCGTCGGCTTTCTCGTCCTATCGGTCCTGCCGGAACTTGGAGCCTGGCGATGGATGTACGCGAGCGCGATCATTCCGGCCGTGCTAGTCACGCTCGGCCGGTTCTACATTGTCGAGAGCGCCAACTGGCTGTCGACCCGCGGCGAAATTGAAAAGGCCGAACGCGAAGCGAAGCGTCTCCTCGTGCGCAAGCCGCAATATCCGACGGAAATCAAGCTCGCTGCTCCGGCGGCCAAGACGCAAGCGCCGCATGATCATGGATGGGGCGCGCTCTTCAACAGCGAAAACAGGCGCGCAACAATCCTCGCGTCCGTTCCCTGGTTCCTGCAGGATTTGGGAACCTATGGCATCGGCATCTTCACCCCGACCATCCCCGCCGCCGCGAGGGCGGCACGTCAGACCACGTCCGCAGCATCGCCGACGTGATCCTGCAGGACATTATTGCGGCGAAGGGCGCGGCGTTGACCACGTCCCTGTTGCTCGTCGGCATTGTCTTCGCCATCGCGCTTGCGGACATCGTCGGCCGAATCTCGCTCCAGGTGTTCGGCTTCCTGGGTTGCGCGGTCGGCCTGTTCCTGGCGTCTCTTTCCACCTATTTCGCCGACGGCGAGAAGCTGCTTTTGATCTTCGCTGGCTTCATGCTGTTCAACTTCATGACCAACCTCGGCCCGAACTCGCAAACTTATCTTCTTGCCGGCGAGGTGTTTCCGACGGCCATCCGGGGCAAGGGCGCGGGCTTTGCCGCGGCCTTCGCCAAGATCGGCGCCGTCTTAACGGCGTTCCTGTTTCCGATCCTGCTCGACTCGATCGGCACGCAGGCGTTGCTCTATGGCCTGATCGTCACTTCAATTCTCGGCGCCGCGATCACTTGGTTATTCCGTATCGAGACGACCGGCGTGAACCTCGACACGCTGAACACCAATACCAGTCTCCCGACTGACGGCGGCCGTGCGGCGACGCGCGCCAACACGCCGCTTGGCCAGGTCAGGGGCTAGGAGGGAGCTTCCATGGCTTGTCTGTTGCGGCCCATGATTGTCGCTCGCCTGTGCGCGCCTGTCGCGCTTGGCCTCCTTACGGTTGTAGAGGCGCCGATTGCGCGCGTTTCCGCGGGCGAAGTCACGCTTGCCGAAACAGGATCGACTTTGATCTATCCCGTCTTCCGAAATCTGGGCGGCCGAATATCCTAAGACCCACCCCGGCGTCACCGTCACGGCCGCCGCCACCGGCTCAGGCGCTGGCGTTGAACAGGCGATCTCGGGCGCAGGCCCAGATCGGCGCCTCCGACGCCTATATGTCAGACGCCCAGGTCAGGGATAATCCGCTGATCATCAATGTGCCGATGGCGATCTCCGCCCAGACGGTCAACTACAACGTGCCGGACCTCAACGGGCAGAATCTGAAGCTCGACGGCCGAACGCTTGCGGGCATTTACTCAGGCAAGATTCAGTCGTGGGACGACCCGGCGATCGCCGCGATGAACGGCGGCGTGAAACTGCCCCATAACGCGATCGTTCCGATCCGGCGAAGCGGCGCCTCGGGCGACGCGTTCATTTTCACCCAGTATCTGACTTTCACCACCCCATCCTGGGAGTACAGCCCGGGCTACGGCACGACGATCGCGTGGCCCGCCACGCCGAACGGTTCAACCGCCGACGGCAACGCGGGAATGATCGCCAAGATTCATGACACACCCTATTCCATCGGCTACGTGGGCGTAAGCTTTCACGGCGATGTCGCCAAGGCTGGGATTGGGACGGCGGCGCTTAAGAGCTATGACGGCGAATTCCTGCTGCCGACGGCTCAGTCGATCGAGGCCGCCGCCGCCGCGCTTTGGCCCCGCACCCCGACCGACGAACGACTGACGCTT
This sequence comes from uncultured Alphaproteobacteria bacterium, assembly GCA_963730555.1. Lineage (GTDB taxonomy): Bacteria > Pseudomonadota > Alphaproteobacteria > Rhizobiales > Beijerinckiaceae > Roseiarcus. The sequence goes on from CAVSSS010000013.1 coordinate 401,144, forward strand.
GTCAACGCGCCGGGCGCCAACGCCTATCCGCTGATCAATTACGAATACGCGGTCGTGTCGAAGAAGCAGCCGAGCCCCGAGACCGCGGCGGCATTGCGCAGTTTCCTGCTATGGGCGATCGCGCCCGACGAAACGAATGCGCAACACCTCGCAGACGCCGATTTCATCCCTTTGCCGGCCCATGTCTGGGTGCTGAGCCACGACCAGATCGAAGAGATAAGGTAGTAGGGCCGCTCCCGCAGCGTCCGCTTCCGAACGCGGCACAAAAGTGGGCCGCCTCACGGGAGCCCGCTTTTGATTTCGCGAGAAGCGCGACAGCTATTCCGCAGCCGCGCCCGCAGTCTGCAGCGTCGAGAGGTCGAGCCTCACGCCGGGACCCATCGTCGACGAGACGGAGGCGCGAAGAAGGTAATGTCCCTTGGCGCCCGACGGCTTCGCGCGATTGACCGCATCGACGAACGCGCGGACGTTCTCGGCAAGCTTGTCGTCGCCGAACGAAGCCTTGCCGACCGAGCCCTGCACAATGCCGGCCTTTTCGGCCCGGAACTCGACCGAGCCGCCCTTTGACGCCGCGACCGCCGTCTTCACGTCCATGGTCACCGTGCCGACCTTCGGATTCGGCATGAGCCCGCGGGGACCCAACACCTTGCCGAGGCGGCCGACGAGCGGCATCATGTCAGGGGTGGAGATGCAGCGGTCGAAGTTGATCTCGCCGGCCTGAACCTGGGCGACGAGGTCCTCGGCCCCGACCACATCGGCGCCCACCGCGCGCGCTTCGTCAGCCTTTGCCCCACGGGCGAACACCGCGACGCGCAACGTGCGCCCGGTGCCGTTCGGCAGATTGACGACGCCGCGCACCATCTGGTCGGCGTGCTTGGGATCAACGCCTAGATTGATCGACAGCTCGACCGTCTCGTCAAATTTGGCTGTGGCGTTGGTCTTGACGATCTTAACTGCGTCCTCGAGCCTATAGAGCTTCGTCCGCTCGACAAGCTCGCGCGCTTTCAGAACTCTTTTGCCGTGATGCGCCATCGATCAGCCCTCCACCACTTGCAGGCCCATCGAGCGGGCCGAGCCTTCGATCATCTTCATCGCCGCTTCGATCGTGTCGCAGTTGAGGTCGACGATCTTCTTCTCGGCTATTTCGCGCACCTGCTCCTTGGTCACCTTGCCGACGAACCCCCGGCCCGGCGTCTTGGCGCCCGAGGCCGGCTTCTTGCCGAGCTTGAGGTTCGCCGCCTTCTTCAGGAAGAAGGTCACCGGCGGCTGGCGCATCTCGAAGGTGAACGAGCGGTCCTGGTAGGCCGTGATCACGACCGGGATCGGCGCGCCCTTCTCCAGTTGCGCGGTGCGCGCATTGAAGGCCTTGCAGAATTCCATGATGTTCAAGCCGCGCTGGCCAAGCGCGGGACCGATCGGCGGCGACGGATTGGCCGCCCCCGCCGGCACTTGCAGTTTGATGTAGCCGGTAATTTTCTTCGCCATTTCGTCTGCTCCATGCAGGGCGTAAGCCTCGGGGCCCGCCCGGAAGGCTCACGCCAGGTTTGCAGTTCGTGGTCATGAACGTTTGATCCGGCTGGCGACCGGGCGTTCTCCCACGTTTTCCGTGAAGGCCGGGCCGATAGCAGGTTTGCGGCGTAGGGGCAAGCCGATATAGACGCGCAGCGAAACTACCATAATTTACTTGATTGACGAATATCCCTTCACCATGGAGGGTATTAGAGTTGACCCAGAAATTAGGTGGCCGAGGTGGCGGTCCCGGATTTTCAGACGATGATGTTGCCTGCTCTTCGTTTGGCATCTCGCGAGGAAGTCAACTCGAAGGCGATAGTCAGAGCCGTCGCGGAACAATTTAAGCTAACGGACGAGGACCTAACTGAGCTGCTTCCCGGAGGTTCGCAGACACGTGCAACCAACAGGGCGGCTTGGGCTATAGTGTATTTACAGCGCGCGGGGCTTATTCAAAGAGTTCGGCGCGGCGTCTACACAATAACGGATCGCGGCAGTGACTTTCTAGCAAAGAACCCGGCCAAGATCGGGACTGCCGATCTTCGCCAGTTCTCGGAATTCCGCCGCTTTCGGTCGGAAAGCCAACAAGAAAATGAAGATGACGGCGGCGGTTCGCCAGTAATCGGCAATGCGGCTCCTGCGTTCAAAGGGACGCCGTTAGAGGGCTTGGAACTCGCGGAGAGAACGCTCCTCGACAATCTCAAAGCAGATCTCATCGACCGCATTCTTGAGTTGTCGCCAGAGTTTTTCGAGAAAATGGTCGTGAAGCTCCTCACAAGTATGTTTCGTTCGGAGACAGCAGAAGAAGCGGCAAGTCATCTGGGAAAGCCCGGGGATGGGGGCGTTGACGCCGTAATCCGGTTGGACCCTCTCGGAATTGACAGAGTATTTATCCAAGCTAAGCGCTATTCTCGCGACTCGAAAGTTGGCCGCCCAGATTTGCAGTCTTTTTCCGGATCGCTTGATGACAAGCAAACTACCCGAGGTGTCCTCATAACAACTTCTAGTTTCAGTGAAAAAGCAAAACAGTACGTGAAGCGTATAACTAAACAAATCGTTTTAATTGATGGAAGCCGCTTAGTTGAGTTGCTTGTTAAATACGATGTAGGCGTGCGCGTTGATCGACTGATTGCTGTAAAGAAAATCGATGAAGATTTTTTTGATGAATAACTTAAGCGGACAGGTCGCTGAGACGCCTATCCTCGCGTCTCACGCATGCTGGACACTGCGAGAAAACTGATCGCGCCGGCGACCGCGATGTAATAGCCGACCCAGGCGACGCCACCGCGAGCCTCAAGGACCTGCGCCAACGACGGCGCGAACGAGGCGCCGAGGATGCCGCCGAGATTATAAGCGCTGGCCGCGCCGGTGTAGCGGACGGGGACTGGAAAGAGTTCCGGCAACAACGCGCCAAGCGGCGCGAAGGTGAGCCCCATCGCGCCGAGAGCCAGCGCAAGAAAGGCGAAGACGCCGACCGTCCCCGCGGAGAGCAGAGCCGGCATGGCAAGACCTACGAGCGACTGCGCCAACGGCGGAAACGAGCAGCACCGGTCGCCGGCCAAAGCGGTCCGCGAGCGCAGCGGAGAACGGGGTTGCGAACGCCATGAAGACAACCGCCCCGCACAGCAATGCGAGAAAATGCACGCGCGGAATTCCGAGCGCCCGCACGCCGTAACCCAGCGCATAGACGGTCGAGATGTAGAAGAGCGCGTAACAGACGACGATCGCGAGCGACCCCTGAATCAGCGCTCCCAGGTGGTCGCGAAGAATCGTCGTGAGCGGGACCGCGGCGCGCTCGTCCTGATCGAGGGCCTTGAATGCCGGCGTCTCCTTGAGCGAGACACGCACATAGAGTCCAACCGCCACCAGGAGGGCGCTCATGAGGAAAGGAACCCGCCACGCCCAGTCGACGAACGCCGCTTCGCCAAATCCGATCAGCAGCAGAAGGAAGAGGCCGGTCGCAATGAGGAAGCCGATCGGCGGGCCGAGCTGCGGGAACATGCCGTACCATGCCCGCCTTCCCTCGGGCGCGTTTTCGACCGCGATCAGCGCCGCCCCGCCCCATTCACCGCCGAGTCCCACCCCTTGCAGGACGCGCAAAGCGGCGAGCGCCCATGGGGCGAACGCCCCGGCGCTGGCGTAAGATGGCAGCGCGCCGATCAGCGTCGTCGCCAGCCCCATCGTTATCATCGTGGCGACGAGAGTTGACTTGCGTCCGATGCGATCGCCGAAATGGCCGAACAGGAACGAGCCGACGGGACGCGCAAGGAAGGCGATGCCGAAGGTCAGATAGGCGTTGAGCATCTGAGTTTCAGGCGCGGATTTCGGGAAGAACATCGGCCCGAAAACGAGCGCGGCCGCGGTGCCGAAAATATAGAAGTCGTAGAACTCGATCGTCGTGCCGACGAGGCTCGCGAGCGCGATTTTGCCGACGCCCACGCTCCGGGTCTCCTTTGTCGCCGGAGCCGCTATTGTTGTTGTCACGGTCGTTTCCTCGATCAGTTTTCAGCGGCGGGCCCTCAGCCGCCGCATTTTCTCTCATGCGCGCGAAAGCGGGCGTCGGGCAAGGCTTTGGCCACCCTTGATCGCGGCCGTGCGAGAATGCCAGGATGGTTGGTTGAGGAAAGCGCGTTGCGCTGGGGCCGCTTGTCGGCTTGCGTTCTCCGGCTTCCGCGTCCCATAAATGCAAAGCACGTCTCTGGAGCGCGCGCATGCTCCGTCGAGCCTTGATCGCCGCCGCCTTTGGGAGCCTAGCATTCGGCCAACAAGCGCCCGCCGCGACAGCCGGGAATGAGTTCCTCGCCGCCCTCCTAGGGAACCTGCCTCGGCAGGGAGAATTGTTCGCCTGCTTCAGCCGACAATATGACGATGCGCAATTGGCCGCGCGCCCGAAGCAGAAGGTCGCTTTTGTGAAGGCTCTGATCGCGGCCTACTACCGGCAATCTTCGCTTGGGCCGGCAAGCGGCGCCTATTCATACCAGGTCTCGCTCGCATTCCGGTTTCGAGACCGCCCCGACGTGCTGACGGGGGTCGCCGAGTGCGGCGAGGGGAGGGTAAGAGATACACTTCGAGGCGGCGCCTATTGCGCAGGCCCCGGAGACGCTGGCGCTCACCTTGGCTTGCAGGGGCGGCAAGTTCTCGTCATGACCATTCCCAACGGCGCCGATCTTTGGGCGCCGGGTCCGGTGGAGAAGCGCCATGACACGGTAAAGAACCCGTTTGGCGCCGACGACAAGACGTTTCTCCTCATCCGGACGGAGCTCAGCGAATGCGATGACCTCGCATTCGAAAGATGGAAGCCTTTGCGCCGTCACGAGCCCTGAGAAGGCCGGAATGGCCCATCACAGCGGCCCTCGGCGAGGGGGATCCGACGATCGACAGCTTCTTGGCTCAAATTTCTATATGCGCGCTGATCGAAGCGCAACACCTCCTCCAATCCCATGAGGCGATTCATCTCCGCGAACGAGTATACCGGCGCGCGTGAGCCGAGCGATGAGCCTGTGTCGCGGATCTGCCGATAAACCGTCTCGAGCGCCGCGGCGGCGCTGAGGATGCCCGCGATCGGATGGATGGCGAGCGCAAAGCCAATCTCGGCCAAGCGTTGATTGCTCAATAGGGGCGTGCGTCCGCCGCCCTCGACCATATTGGCCATGAGCAGCTTGTCGCCGAGCTCGCGGCCGATCGTGACCAGCTCGTCTTCGCTTTCTGGCGACTCGATAAACAGCATGTCAGCGCCGGCCTCGGCGTAAATTCGCGCGCGATGGATTGCTTCCGGCAAACCTTTCGAGGTCCGCGCATCGGTGCGGGCGATGATGAGAAAGTCGGGGCTCGTTCGCGCTTCGGCGGCGACCGCGATCTTGCGCACCATCTCCTCTATCGGAATAACGCGGCGTTGGGGCGTGTGCCCGCACTTCTTGGGGAACTCCTGGTCCTCGAGCTGGATCGCCGCCGCGCCGGCCCGCTCGTAGCCGCGAACCGTATGACTGACGTTCAGGAGTCCCCCATAGCCCGTGTCGCCATCGGCGATGAGCGGGACGTCGACCGTGCGGGCCATCGCTTCGACGCGGCCCACCATGTCGGCGTAGCTTGCGAGGCCGGCGTCGGGAAGCCCGAGATGGGAGGCGACCACACCGTAGCCGGTCATGTAAAGGGCTTCGAAACCCATTGCCGCCGCCATCCGCAGCGAGACCATATCGTAGACGCCGGGCGCCACGATCACGCGATCCTTGGGGCGGGCGTTCAGAACCTGACGGAGCGTTGTCATTGCGTAAAATCCCCAACGTTATTCCTCGCGCGCTTGTCAACGCGTCGCGCCGGATCGACGCAAATCCTAGCGCAGACGGCTCTAACCGGCGAGGATCGCCTCGAAAGCCGCCCGCACGCGCCGGCGCGCCTCCCCGAGCGCGGCCGCGAACGCCTCAAAATCTGGAAAACCGACAGCCGCCGCGATGCGGCGCTTCACGCCTGCTGCGGCCTTGGCGGGATCGAACGGGCCGGAGGTCGACAAGCGCATGAACTGGGTCGCGTCGGTGTAGAGGCGATGCGCGTCGACGAGGATCTCGGCCTGTTCGGGCGTGATCAGGCCCGCGTGGCCCGCCTCTTCCACGACCTTGCGGGTCGAGACGTCGAGGATCGCGGGATGCTGGCGCGCGAAGGCCAATTGCAGATATTGGGCGATGAACTCGATGTCGATGAGTCCGCCCGCGACGAGCTTCAGGTCCCAGATGTCGCTGTCGCCCTTTTCCCTCGCGATGAGCCCGCGCATGGCGCGCGTTTCCTGAGCGATTTTGGCGGCGTCACGCTCGCGGGTCAGCGTCTCCTGCACCGTTTTGGTGACGGCGGCCCCGAGGCTCTTATCGCCTGCGAGGAAGCGGGCGCGGGTGAGCGCCATGTGCTCCCAGGTCTCCGCTTCGTCCTCTTGGTAAAGCTTGAACGACGCGAACTGGGTCGCAAGCGGACCCTGGCGCCCGGATGGCCTGAGCCGCATGTCGACTTCATAGAGGCGCCCCGCTTTGGTCGGCGCGGTCAAGGCCGAGATCAGCCGCTGCGTCAGGCGCGCATAATAAAGGCTCGGACCCAGACGCTTCCGCCCGTCCGAACTCGCTGGCGTTGGCGGGAAAATCATAGATGAGCATGAGGTCGAGATCGGAGGCCGCGGTCATCTCGCGTGAGCCGAGCTTGCCAAGCGCGACAATCGCGACCCGGCCGCCGCGAATGCGCCCGTGCTCGGCTTGGAAGGCCTCGATCACGCGCTTGAGCAGCGCGGCGATCAACCCCTGCGCCAGCGCGCTATAGGCGCGGCCCGGCCCGGTCGGGATCGAGGCGCCCCGAGAACAGATTGAGGCCGATATGAAACATCTCCTCGGCGGCGAAGTCGCGCGCCCGGTTCAGAGCGTCCTCGAAGCTTTGCCCTTGGGCGACGAACGTCTCGACCCGCGCGCCCATCGCCTCGTCGTCGAAGCTTAAGTCGAAGTCGAGGCTTCGCCCCGGGTCGATCGCTGCGTCGAGCACATGCGGCCGGGTCGCGATCACCTGCGCGAGCCGCGGGGCGCTGCCGAGCACGTCGCCGAACAGCTCGCGCAAGGACGCGTTCGAGCGCAGGATCGACAGGAGCTCGACGCTCGCTGGCATGCGCGCCAGCGCTTCGTCGAAGGCGGAAAGCGCGGCGTCCGGGTCGCCCGATCCGGCAAAGGCTTCGAGCAGCGCCGGCGTCAGTTCCGTCAGCACTTCGCGCGCGCGGGCGCTGCGGACGGCGGCTCGCCGGCCGAAGTGCCAGCCGCGTACGGTCTCCGCCGCGGCTTCCGGCCGCTGAAAGCCAAGCGCGCTTAAGGTGGCGAGCGTCTCGGGATCGTCGCTGACGCCGGTGAAGACGAGGTCGCCTAAGGCCACGCTGAGCGCCGGCGCGTCCTCGAACAGCCGCGCGTAGTGCCGCTCGACCTGGGTCAGGTGATGGGTGAGGTCGGCGGCGAACCCGTCGAGCTCAGCATAGCCGCAGAAGTTGGCGAAGCGAGTCAGCGCCTCTCGCTCGAACGGAAGGCGCTGGGTCTGCTCGTCGGCGACCATCTGCAGCCGATGCTCGACGCGACGCAGGTACGTATAGGCCTGAGTGAGATCGTCGACCGCTTCCGCGCTGATCCACTTGTCGGCGCAAAGTCGCTCGAGCATGTCGAGCGTGCGCGACCCCCGCATCTGCGGACGGCGCCCGCCAAAGATCAGCTGCTGCGTCTGGACGAAGAACTCGATCTCTCGGATGCCGCCGCGTCCAAGCTTGACATCGTGGCCGGGCACGACGACTTGCTCGTGGCCGCGCACCGCGTGGATCTGGCGCTTCATCGCGTGGATATCGGCGATCGCGGCATAGTCGAAATACTTGCGCCAGATGAACGGCGCGAGGTCGGCGAGGAAGCGCTCGCCAAGCTTGAGGTCGCCCGCCGCTGGACGGGCTTTGATCAGCGCCGCGCGTTCCCAGTTCTGGCCAACCGTCTCGTAATATTGATAGGCGCTTGACGTCGAGAGCGCGACCGGCGTCGAGGCCGGATCGGGCCGCAAGCGCAGATCGACCCTCAGCACGTAGCCATCGCTCGTCCGCTCTTGCAGGAGGCGCGCCAGCGTTCGCGTCAGGCGCGCGAACATCGGTCCCGGCTCCGTTCCGGGTGGAATGGAGGGCGCCGCGGGGTCGTAGAGCACGATCAGATCGACGTCGCTCGAATAGTTGAGCTCGCGCGCGCCATGCTTGCCAAGCGCCAGCACGACCAGGCCGCGAGCCGTTCTCAATATCGGGAGCGTCCGGATCGAGCTTCAAAAGGCGAGCGCGCGCGTGCTTGCGCATGAGGAAATTGACCGCGGCGCCGACGGCGGCGTCGGCGAAGCGGGTCAGCGCTTCGGTCGCCTGCAGCGACGTCCCAGACGCCGCCGATGTCGGCCAGCGCGATCAAAAGCGCCGATTCTCGTTTGGCGCGTCTGAGCGCCGGCATGAGCTCCGCCTCGTGCTCGTCGCGTCGAAGGCCAAAGCCTGAACGAGCGCGTCGAGCGATTCGCCAGGCGGACGCTTCAAGAGCCGGACGAGCCGGGCCGGGTTTTCCTGGATGAGCGCCCAGAGGTAAGGCGAATGATCGGCGAGGCCCAGAAGGACATCCCGCGTGCGGCCGCGTTGGAGTTCGCGCTTAAGCCCCACAGCCGACGAAGCGTCGAGCAACTCGGCAAGGCTGCGGCGCGCTTCGCGCCGGCGCGGAGAGCCGCGGCGCGTCGATAAGGCTCTCAGCGAGCGTGGCGGTCATTCAAGACGAGGTCCGCCGGGGCCAGCGGTTTTGGCGGGTCTTCGGTCGCCGGCAAGGTGAGGCGCACGCGAAGTCCGGGCTGATTGTCCTCGAGTTCGACCGTTCCGCCATGCATGCGGGCGACCGCGGCGGCAAGCGAAAGTCCGAGCCCGGAACCCGGCCGCGAACGCGAGCCCTCGAGCCGGACAAATCGATCGAGCACCCGCGCCCGGTCTGCCGGGGCAATTCCGGGACCTCGGTCGGCGATCGTCAGCACGACGGATTCGCCGGCCCGACGCGCCGTGATGACGACATCGGGTTTCGCCGCGGCGTCGCCCTTTTGCGGCGCGCCATATTTGAGCGCGTTGTCGACGAGATTGGCGATCGCCTGACCGATCAGCTCGCGATTTCCGCGGACGGTGAGCCCGTCGTCGGCGCGGACCGTCAGCGCCACGCCTTCTTCCTCTGCGATCGGCTCGTAAAGCTCGGCGACGCTCCTCGCCGCCTCGCCGATGTCGAGAGGCTCAAGCGGCCCCAGATCTCCCCCCGCTTCTGCGCGCGCGATCAGCAGCAGCGCATTAAAAATGCGGATGAGCTGGTCCGATTCCTCGATCGTCTTCTCCAGCGCCTGACGATAGGCCGCGGCGTCGCCGCCGAACGCGAGCGCCGCTTCAGCGTGGTTGCGCAGGCGGGTGAGCGGCGTTCGCAGGTCGTGCGCGATGTTGTCGGAAACTTCCTGCAGGCCCGCCATCAGCTCGGAGATCCGTCCGAGCATCTCGTTCGAGGCCTTCCGCCAGCCGGTCCAATTCGTCGCCGGAACCGGACACTGGCAGGCGACGGGTAAGGTCGCCGGCCATGATTCCCTGCGCCGAGGTGTTCATGTCGTCGATGCGCTTGAGCACGCGCCGGGCCACGAACAGCGCCCCGATCGCGCCCAAGAGCGGCGAAGAATATGAGCGAAAGCGCGAGCGCCCGCACCATCACCTTGCCGATGCGGGCGCGGTCGCCGAGATCATGCCCGATCAAGAGCCGGAAGCCGCCTGGCAGAATATAGACGCCAACCAGCGCCTGCCGCCCGCGTTCGCTGCTCCCGGTGCCGCGGTACATGATGGGCAGAAAGCCGGGGTGCAGCAGCACTTCGGCGGGGATCTGCTCGACATTGCCGGCGAGCGGTTCGCCGATCGGGTTGGTGAGCAAGTAGAGGGGGGCGCCGGGTTCGCGTTTGCGCGCCTCGATGACGGATTCGAGCCTTCTTATCCCTGCATTGTCAAAGGCGTCGATGAGGCCTTGGGCTTCTGCGTCGATGGTCCGTGAAATCTCGCGGTCCACCACCGACTCGACCTGCCAAGCGATGATGTAGAGGACTACGCCGGCGCCGATCGCGCTGAGAAGAAGGATCGCCAGCGCGAGGCGAAAAGCGGTGGCGCCAAAGAGCTTACCGAGCGCCGTCACGAATCATGTAACCGGCGCCGCGAACCGTGTTCAAGAGCGGCGCATCGAAATCGCGATCGATCTTGGCGCGCAGGCGCGACACGTGCACATCGATCACATTGGTCTGCGGATCGAAGTGATAGTCCCACACATGTTCGAGCAGCATGGTGCGCGTGACCACCTTGCCGGCGTTCTGCATCAGATATTCGAGCAACCGAAATTCGCGCGGCTGCAAAACGATCTCCTCGGACCGGCGAGATGACTTTGTGCGACAGGCGGTCAAGCGTGAGATCCGCGACCCTGAGCACCGTCTCCTCCGGCGCGCCCTTGGGGCCGCGGCGCGCCAGCGCCTCGACCCGGGCCAGGAGCTCGGAGAACGCATAAGGCTTTGACAGATAATCATCGCCGCCGGCGCGTAAGCCCCTTGACCCGGTCGTCGACCTGGCCCAGCGCCGACAGGATCAGGACCGGCGTCTCGTTTTTCTGCTCGCGAAGCGCGCCGACCAAGGTCAAGCCGTCCATCTTCGGCAACATGCGGTCGACGATGGCGACGTCATAAGCCCCTTCAAGCGCCAAATCGTATCCGGTCACGCCATCATTGGCCTGGTCGGCGACATGTCCGGCTTCGCGGAACGCCTTGGACAGATACGCAGCCGCGTCGCGATCGTCTTCGATGATAAGGATGCGCATGTCCGACATAATAGCGAATCCTTAGGCCTGAGGCCAAAAAAGGATGGCGGCAGGTCCGCGGGGGATTATGGGACCTGCCGCCACTTTTGTCGGGGTCGCGCGGGCGGGGATATGGCGACCGCCGACTTGAACGGAAGGGCGCGCTATGCGCCGGGCCGGGGACAAGCCCATTAACCCTTCCGTCCATTTCATGTTGGCGTCCGACGGCGAAACCGCAAGACGCCACGATATTAGGACGCGCGCGTAGGCAGCGTCAGGTAGTGCTCTCCATCGTTGGACTTGACGCGCACGAGAACCGACTTCTTTCCGTCCGACTTTGCGGCGTCGATCGCCTGGGCGACCTCGGCCGGCCGGCTGACCGACTTGCCAGCGACTTCGAGGATGACGTCGCCCTGCTTCAGGCCCTTGTCGGCCGCCGCGCCGTCCGGGTCGACGTCAGCAACGACGACGCCATCCTGTCCATGCGCGGGACGCAAGGTCAGCCCGAGCTTGGCCAGCGCCGAACCTTCGTTGTCATCGGAGTTTCGCAATTCCGCGCTCGCCGTCTTGTCGGCGGGCATGGTTCCGAGGGTCACGTCGATGGTCATCGGCGAGCCGTTTCGGATGATCGCGAGCTTGACGGTCTTCTTCGGACCAAGCGCCGCGATCCGTCGGGCGAGGTCGTGCGGATCGGCGACGGTCTCGCCGTCGACCGCAGTGATCGACGTCGCCGCTCTTAACCCCCGCAGCCGCGGCGGGCGAATCCGTTGCGCAGCGGCCACGAGGGCGCCGGTCGTCCCCTTGAGGCCGAGATCATCGGCCAGGTCCGCGGTCACATTCTGGATTTGCACGCCGATCCAGCCGCGGGTGACGGAACCCGTCTCCTTGAGCTGCTGCACGACATTCTGGACGACGTCGCTGGCGATGGCGAAGCCGATGCCGACGCTGCCGCCCGATGGCGAGAAGATCGCGGTGTTGACGCCCACCACCTCGCCTTCGGCGTTGAAGGTCGGACCGCCGGAATTGCCGTGATTGACCGGCGCGTCGATCTGCAGGAAGTCGTCATAGGGGCCGGAGCCGATATCGCGTCCGCGAGCCGAGACGATTCCCGCGGTCACCGTTCCGCCGAGACCGAACGGGTTGCCGACCGCGATCACCCAATCGCCGACGCGCGGCGTGTGAGAGGCGAATGTCACATAGGGGAAGTCGTGGCCGTCAGCCTTCAGAAGCGCAAGATCCGTCTTGCTGTCGACGCCAATCACCTTGGCCGGCATCGACTTCCCGTCGGAAGTGGTGACGGTCACCTCGGAGGCGTGGTCGACAACATGGTTGTTGGTGACGATAAAGCCGTCGCCGGAGATGAAAAATCCGGACCCTTGAGCCTGCGCGAAATGATGGCGCGGCGTGCGGTCGCCGTGATCCTGGCCATCATTGTTGTCCGGCATGCCGAAGTGGCGGAAGAAATGGTAGAATGGGCTGTTCTTCGGAATGTCTGGCAGTCCCGGAATGCCGTCTGAATCCTCGTCATCGACCTGGTCGGCGTCGCTGAGCTTGACCTTGACCGAAACGACGGCCGGCTTCACGCGGTCGACGACATCGGCGAACGAGGCCGGGCCGGCTGGAGATCTGCGCGCTCGTCGCGGCGGCGGAAACAGGCGCGACCGAGGTTTCGGCCGCGAACCCGCCGAGGGCCGCCAGCGCGACAGCGCCCAAGAAGCGCCGCACGGAAGGAATAGGAGGGTCGATCAAACGACATCAAACGCTGCTCCGAGCATCCAGATCATCATTGCCGCGGAGACTATCCCCGCCGCCTCACGATGAGCAGAATGCGCTTGCTCGCCTAAACAGGCGATGTCGCCAACATGAAAGCTTTGTAATGCTCGGGGCTGTTGGTTTAGAGCCGCGAAAAAGCTGAGTGCGGATTCTGGCTAAATGCGCTTACAAATCAAATAATAGACTTCGGGCGGCAAAGCGCGAAAGCGCCCCGCTTGACGAACGGAGACGGTTGCAGTCTCCGTCTCGGACGCGTAATCGCGCGCCGTGGGCCGCTTGCGCCGCTCAGGCGTCGCCGGTCTTGGACTTCGGCTTCAGAACCTGGCGGCCCCGATACATGCCGCTCTTGAGGTCGATGTGGTGCGGACGGCGCAATTCGCCCGAATCCTTATCTTCGACATAACACGGCGCTTTGAGCGCGTCGGCCGAGCGGCGCATGCCGCGGCGCGAGGGCGAAGTTTTGCGTCTGGGAACGGCCACCGAGGGAACTCCAAAATCTAAGGCGGGGCGGCGAGGCCCGGAAATTGAGAAGGCGCGGCTCTTACACGCAATCGAGCCCGAGCGCCAGTCCCTCATGCGCTTAGCCGCACTCACACCGAAACAGATAGGAACGCCAAAGCGTAACGGAAGATCATCTCAGAAGACGATAAATCCCTGAGTTGTGTAAATCTGTTCACACTCAGACGGTTCAAGTTCGCTGTAAATGCGGAGGACCGCACGATTCATAAAGATGAGAGATAAAGCAAGTGGCTGTACTTCGACTACGGAGATGAAGTCCTGGAGAAGTTGATGGAAATAAAGCGCTCCCGCGGACCGCGCTATGCAGTCGTACGAGTGGGACAAGCCACTCGCATCAATATGTTCCATCTCGCCTTCTACAATAATCTTGCTACCGCGCGCGAACCTAAATTGGGTCGAATAAGGTCCAAGGCAATCTGGATGATCTCGTCGCCAACCAGGAATTGCAGATCTTCAGCAGGAAGAAACGCATGGATTCTCCCATAATGCAGCCGCTAGGCGCAACCTGCAACAGGTTGAAGTAGCTGATCGGAAACCTGCCGTCCGACAGCATTCGCCTCTTTAATCAGGCCGCGCCGCGGGTCTCGAATGCGGCGAAGGCCATCGCCTCGCGTGGTCCGCGATTGGCCCACAAAACAAACTGGAACGCCTGGTAATAGGTCTCGCAGGCTTCGAGAGCCGCATTGACCACCGCGGTGCACTGCGCATCATTCGCGCCCGCCCCTCCCGCCAGGCATAAGGCGTGGCGAAACATCACCACGTCCTGCTGGGTCCACTGATCGAAATGACCAAGCCACAATTGTTCGTTGATGAGTTGCGTCAGTTCGCCGATTGCGGCCCGCTTGTGCGCCGGCGTCTTGAGATCGAACGAGCAGCTCACATGCAGCGATTCGAGATCCGGCAACCAGGTGAAGGCGACGTCGTAATTGGCGAACCGACCCGAGACCAGGATCGAAATCTCGTCCGTCTCGGCCCGATCGAACACCCATTCGTTGACGGCCGCCAATCGCTCGACGACATCGACGGGATGCTCACGACGCTCGCCAGCGCTGGTTTCGATGAGGGTCATCAAGGGGTCTTTCGCGGGAAACGAGGAACAGAGCAGAGGCCACTTCGACCTTCCGGTCGCGCAACCCGCGACAACCTTGCTGATTCGCACCCGTTCGTAAACCGATTACCCTCTGGGTCCACAAATTTAGTAAACGGAATCAAAACTCTGGTAAGGGCAGGGCTCTGGTAATGCGAGTCCGATCAAGCCCTTGGCTCGTTGAGCTTCGCTTCCAGCGCGGCTACCCTTGCGGCAAGCTTCTCGTTCTCGTCCCGCGCGCGCGCTGCCATCTCCTTGACCGCCTCGAACTCCTCGCGCGTGACCACATTCATGCCCGCCATCATCCGCTCCATCTGCGCGCGGGCGAACGTTTGCGCCTCGCGCTTCGCGCCGTCCGCCAATCCCGCTGCGTCGGTCATGAGACGTGAGAGATCGTCGAAAAAGCGGCTGTTGCTCTGTGGCATGGCTCAAGCTCCCGGGGCGCCCGCGTCTAGCCGACGCGGTTCAAATCTATGTGGCGCTGGCGCGTTCGCCGCGCAAGTGAAGTTGCAGGCGAGGCGCTGTCGGCCGCCGATTTTCGCCATTGCCCTCGTCCCCTTTATCGCCCAGCATTGGGCTTTTCGGTTCGAGGAGACCCCATGCGCATTGAAGCCGCCGTCCTTCGCGAGGCCGGGCTGCCGCCGCCATACGCCCAGTCCAAGCCGCTCGAGATCGTCGAGCTAGACCTTAGCCCCCCCGGCCGCGGCGAAGTCCTGGTGAAGATGGCCGCGGCGGGCCTGTGCCATTCGGACCTGTCGGTGATCGACGGCTCGCGACCGCGTCCGATGCCGATGGCGCTTGGCCACGAGGCGGCGGGAATCGTCGAAGCCGTCGGCGACGGAGTGACCGACCTTGAAGCCGGCGATCACGTGGTGCTGGTGTTCGTCCCGAGTTGCGGCCGCTGCGGCCCCTGCGCTTCAGGACGTCCCGCGCTGTGCGAGCCGGCCGCCAAAGCCAACGCTGCTGGAACGCTGCTCTCCGGCGAGCGGCGGCTCTCGTTTCACGCCGAGCCGATCAACCATCTCCTCGGGGTCGCCGCCTTTTCAACCCATGCGGTGGTGGCGCGCGAATCCTGCGTCAAGATCGACCCCGACCTGCCGCTCGAACAGGCGGCTTTGTTCGGCTGCGCGGTGCTGACCGGGGTTGGCGCTGTGGTCAACACGGCCAAGCTCGAGCCGGGCCAATCGGTGGCGGTGGTGGGTTTGGGCGGCGTGGGCCTCAGCGTTGTGCTAGGCGCAAGACTCGCCGGCGCGCGCCAGATCGTCGCCGTCGATCTCTCGGACGAAAAACTCGCCTTCGCGACGAAACTCGGCGCAACCCAGACGGTGAACGCCCGCTCGAACGACGCTGTCGGCGAAATCCGTCGCCTCTCCGGCAATGGCGTCGATGTCGCCTTCGAGATGGCGGGCTCGGTTCCGGCGCTCGAGCTCGCCTACGCGGCGACCGCGCGCGGCGGGGCGACGGTGACCGCCGGCCTGCCCCACCCGGACAAGCGGATGAGCCTCTCCCCGCTCGTTTTGGTCGCCGAGGAGCGGACCCTGAAAGGCTCTTACGTCGGCTCGTCGGCTCCCCAGCGCGACGTGCCCCGCATGATCGCGCTCTTCCGCGCCGGCCGCCTGCCAGTCGACCAGCTGCTCACCCATCGCCTGAAGCTCGAGGAGATCAACGAAGGCTTTGACCGGCTGCGCGAGGGGATCGGGGTGAGGCAGGTGATCGTGTTCGAATAGGGCTTGTCGCGTGCTTTAAATGAGCGCGGCGGGCGACATCAGCGCGAGCGGCTCATGGCCCTGAAGCGCGGAGGCGCTGACGCCGCCGAGTTTGCGCAAGTCCCGCGCTAAATGGCTCTGATCGGCGAAGCCGAGCGAAAGCGCGGCTTCCGCCAGCCCTTCCTTTTGGCCGCGCGCGCTCCCGCTTGAGCGCCCGATTGAAGCGCAGGATGCGCAAGTAAGCCGCGGGCGGCATGCCGACGTGACGCTCGAACAGGCGGCGGAGCGATCTTTCACTCAAGCGTGTTTGGCGCGCGAGCGACGCGACGCTCAAGCCGGATCGGCTCTGCTCCAGACGCGCGATCGTTTCGGCGACGCGCGCGTCAAACCGAGCCGCTTCCGCACGCGCTTCGATGAAACGAAAAAGGCCGGCGAGGCCCTCCTCCGGCGCGACTTTCGCGCCCGAAAGCTCAAGCTCCGCAAGCGGGGTCCAGTCCGCCGGCAGGGCCTCGGCGCTGATGCCGATGAGGGCGCCCAAGCCGGGCCTGAGGCTCAGGCCGGCAAGGCGCATCTCGCCTTTGAGCGCCCGCCTCGAGAACGTCCTCAAGGGGCCGCCGACGAAGATCCCATCGAACGCCTCGTTCGCGACAATGACGATGTCGATGCTGGCGTCGGGCGTCGTATGGACCTCATGCCCATGCGGCGCATCGACCCGCCAGAGCCGCGGTGACCCGGCGCCTGAGCGGCTCTGGCGCGGCGATCGCCTGAATCCGGGCGCTCTCACTCATGGATTTCGATCAAGCGATCTCAAATCCGTCCGGACCGCGGAGACCGGCGACCCGCTTGCCCTCCCCGAGATCAAGGGGGCTCATCACCTGGATGGCTCCGCGCGCCTTGCGCGTAGGCGAGCTCTGCGTCAAGGTCAACGACCCGGAACGACGGCGCAAGCCGCGGCGGGCCCGGCAGAAGCGCGATATGCGAATGGTCGAGCGAAGCCTCGTAATGCTCCCGCATTCCCCCGGGGCGGCGAGCGCGAGCGGAACGCCAAGCTGGTCGCGATAGAAGGCGAGCAGGCTTTCCGGCCTCTCGTTATAAACAATGAAACCGGCGAGCGATTTGGGCGTCATGGAAACCTCCGTCCTGTTTGACGGGGGATCGGTAGCGCGGGGTTCGGCGGCCGGTCTTGGACAAATCGGACAGGGAGCGCTCCATCTCCGCATAGGCTCTGCCGCAGCCCGACTTGAAGGGCAGGATGCGCAAGTCAGTTTGGCGTCAGAGCGGTTGCGGCCGCGCCAAAATCAACGTCAGAGTATCGTAACCGTCAGTTGGCCGGCGCCGAAAGCGGCTCAGCGTGCGAAGGCTCTTCGGACGTCGTATTCGAACGGGAAAGCGAACGATATGTAGCCATGGTTGAGCATGTGCTCTGGACTATCTGGTCCCAATACGAACGCCTCGCCCGCGCCCGTCGACGGTGTTCACCACTCACCAGTTCGACGGGACGGAGACTCAGCGGCACGTTGAGCATGAAGACTTGTCGGTCAAGTCCTACCGCATCAAACTTTTCCCACAACCCCGTATACGAATTGCGAAAACCCGTATCAAGGGATTCCTTGTAGAAGATTTGGGCGTCATGCTTGATGCCGAAGATGGTCGTAAATTCATTCGTCATCGCGATTCCACAGATCGCGGAAAGACAAAATAGCTGCGGAGTGTTCTGCTTGAAAGCCCGGTCGAACAGCTCCCTGGAAGAGTTTCGGCTCGTTTGATTTCGTGATATCAGCAACGTCATGTAAGACGAAAGCCCAAGAACGTTGGCGTTAAGGTAACAGAACGACATTATCGATATTGTAACCTTATTTACAAATAGAATTACACTAAGTTCGCCTTCGTTTCGGTTATCAGGCGTCGCAATCAGGACAATAGTGAACTTAAAACCTCTAACAGAATGCTCCCATAGAAGTATGCCGTCTGAGCGATAAGTTTGCTTCATATACTCACAATTAAATAGTTGTGACTCATGGTGATGATGATTCATCGCGACTTGCACGCGCTGACTTAACGTGAATCGTTTTGAAATATAATAGCGGTATATAATAAAATACAATGGGTCCTGGCTGCGGTTTTTATGCTCCAACTTCGCCATCAGGTTCATAGAATTAAACTTGGCAATTGCGTTGGGAAAGAATAGGATTCGCGCGCCAGTGATAAGTCTCACAATAGCGCAGTAAACCGTTCCCTTTGGCTGGGTCATTTCCTCGCGATAAACGGTCGCCAACGCCTTGAGTATCAATTCATATACTCGTCTTACAATAATTTTCCATTAAGC
This sequence comes from uncultured Alphaproteobacteria bacterium, assembly GCA_963730555.1. Classification (GTDB taxonomy): domain Bacteria; phylum Pseudomonadota; class Alphaproteobacteria; order Rhizobiales; family Beijerinckiaceae; genus Roseiarcus. The sequence continues at coordinate 419,420 of CAVSSS010000013.1, forward strand.
TCTACACCATTAGTGAGTAGTCAGATTAAGAAGCTGATTTCCGACGACGAGTGAACCTATTTACAGGCCGGACGGGGCGACGTCCACCGGGTAGAACTACCTAGACGAATACCCGTTCCGAGAGGTGAGCCGCGCCGCCGCACGCAAACGCCCCTAAGCGGCGGCTATGCTGCCGCAGCCTCGACGAGCTAACCGAAAGCAGAGGCGGTTATTTTGGCTGTGGCGCGGGAGCGCCATCGGAAGTCCCCGGCGGCGGCACGACGTTCGGATCTCCGGTCTTGGGCGCCGGCTTTTGGATTCCTGGATCCACTTCTTTCGGATGGATGACGCCGTTCGACTGGTTCAGCTCTTTGCTCAGGCTCTGGCCCGGCGCAGTCGGCTTGGCGCCGGGCGTGGTCTCGCGTGGAGCCGAATTTAGGGACGCCGACGGAGCTGGCGCTGGGCTGGGCGCCTGGGCCAAGGCTGCGCCGGCGACGACGGTGACGCCGGCGACAAACATGCAAAGTCGTGAGTCGATGATCCGCATGCTGTCTTGAACGCGCTGACATGCGGACCGTTCCATGGGGCGGGCTCAAAGGTCGCTTTGAAAATGAGGCGGCGCGCCCCTGTGCATCCTGATCGCTCCAGGCTTGATAGGGGATGCTGACTAGGAAAAATCGACAATTTCTTGCCAAGCAGGCTGAGACGCGATATGGTTTTTCAGAAACGTTGATAAGCCCGGGTAGCCACTTCTCATGGGCAACGCGCGACGGGGCCTTCGGCGTTAAGAGGTGACCGGCCAGCCCAACGATGCGGGGCCTGGCGGCGCTGATGGTCGAGGACATCGCCCCGCCGCTACGGCAGGACGCCCGACTGACTGCTGGTCGACACGAGCTACGCCACGAGGCGAAGAGATCGTTGCGCTGGCCGCTCACCCCGGGGGGGCCAGTTGAGGTCTATACGCCGCCGCCGAGCGAAAGGGACGACGTGAAATTTGCCAGTCTGGCGCGGCGGCGGCGCAAGCAAGAGAGGGAGCCCGCCTGTCTCAAGGCATGGCGGGAGCGTATGGCGAGCGAGGCGCTCAACAAGGTCATCACCCTTCTCCCTTTCGCCGCCCGAACCGCCGTCACCGCAGCGCGAGCGACAGGGCTTGAGGGCGGAAGAAACGCCCTCGCGATCGCCTCCAAACACAAAATGCGATTCCTTCACACGCTCTTAAAGCGTGAATCCCGTCTTGGGCGAGGCCTTGCTGGATGCCCGCTTTCGCGGGCATGACACGCGGCGGCGTCGCTAACCGGTAAGCAGCCCCTTCACGATGGCGCTTGCCTTCGCAAAATCCATCTCGCCCGCATGCGCGGTCTTCAGCGCATTGACCACCTTGCCCATGTCCTTGACGCTCGTCGCGCCGGTCGAGGCGATGGCGGCCTTGGCGGCTGCGATCACCGCCGCTTCGTCCATCTGCTTGGGCAGGAATTCGCCGATCACCTTGATCTCGGCGTTCTCCTGCTCGGCGAGCTCTTTTCGTCCGGCCTCCGCGTAGATCGTCGCCGATTCCTGGCGCGACTTCACCATCTTGGCGAGGAGCGCGAGCTCGTCGGCGCGGCTCACGATCTTGCCGGCGCCGCGCGCCTCGATCTCCCGCTCCTTCAAAGCGGCCATCATGAGACGCAGGGCGCCGACGCGAACCTTGTCGCCGCCCTTCATCGCCTCTTTCATCTGTGTGGCCACGGTCTCGCGCAACGGCGCTGATTCGGGCATGGAACTCCTCAAAGGCTCGAACCGCGCGCCAAGCTTGACGCGCGGCAAAGGCGGCGCTTAAGCACAGCCGCATGTCACGCGCAACAGAACCCAACCTGCCGCCTCACCCAGACGATGCTTCTCCCGGTTGGCCTCCGCGCATTGCGACCGGCGTGATCGTTCTTGGCGATGGCGCGGTGATCGAGGGCTACGGCGTCGGCGCGACGGGCTCCGCGGTCGGCGAGGTTTGCTTCAACACAGCGATGACGGGCTACGAGGAAATCCTGACGGATCCCTCCTACGCCGCCCAGATCGTCACCTTCACCTTCCCCCATATAGGGATCGTCGGCGTAAACGACGAGGACATCGAGGTCATGAACGCCGCCTCCGCGTCGGCCGCGGTCGGCGCCGTCATGCGCGCCGACATTTCAGGCGCGTCCAATTTTCGCGCCAAGGCCCGACTCGACAGCTGGATGAAGGCCCGGGGGATCATCGGCGTGACGGGCATCGACACCCGCGCGCTGACGACGCTCATCCGTGAGCGGGGCATGCCGAACGCTGTCATCGCCCATTCGTCCGACGGCGCCTTCGACCTCGACGCTTTGCGCGCAAAGGCGGCGGCCTGGCCCGGAATCGACGGGACGGACCTCGTTCCGGCGGTGGGCTCGACCCAAGGTTCGAACTGGGACGAGACCAGCTGGACCTTGGAAAACGGCTATGGAAGGCGGGACGCGACGCGCTTTCACGTCGTCGCGATCGACTACGGGACCAAGCGCAATATCCTCAGGCTCCTCAACGACACCGGCTGCGCGGTGACCGTGGTTCCGGCGACGGCGAGCGCTGAGGACATCCTGGCGCTCAAGCCAGATGGGATCGTGCTCTCCAACGGACCCGGTGATCCGGCGGCCACGGGCCAATACGCCGTGCCGACGATTCAGGCCCTCCTGGAGACGAAGGTCCCCCTGTTCGGGGTCTGTCTCGGCCATCAGCTCCTGGGCCTCGCGGTCGGCGCGCGGACCGTCAAGATGCTGCAGGGCCATCATGGCGCGAACCACCCGGTCAAGGATTTCACCACCGGCAAGGTCGAGGTCGTGTCGATGAACCACGGCTTCGCGGTCGATCGGGCGAGCCTGCCCGCGAACGCCGAGGAGACGCATGTGTCGCTCTTCGACGGCTCGAACTGCGGCATTGCGCTCGCCGACCGTCCGGCCTTCTCGGTGCAATATCATCCCGAGGCCTCGCCTGGCCCGCGCGACAGCCATTATCTCTTCCAGCGGTTCGTCGATTTGATCGCCGCCTCGAAGTCTAAGGCGACGCGCGCCGCCTAAGGCGGCGGGCGCCCGCGCGCCTCGCTGATCGGCTCGTAGGTGAATTCCTGCACGCCGACGTCGACAACTACGTCGCTCTTCACTCGCGCGTTGATGGCCGCGACGAGCGCCTTGCTCATCTTCACGAAATCGAAGCGGTCGAGGTGGTCGAAATCGATCGTGTCGTCGTTGTAGACATAACGAAACGCCTCATCGACCAGGATCGAATCCGGCGCCATCGCCGCTGTCTTAAGGGCGCTCAAATCGACGGTGTAACTCAAGAGCATGACCGCATAGCCCTTGATCACGCCGTCCTTGATGCGAGGGACGTTGATCTCATGCGTCTTGCGCGCTTCAGTCGTTCTTGTGGCGACGGCGGTGGAGCGCGCCTGGCGCATCGCGAGGACCTTGTCGGTTCCTATCTCGCCCGCGATCACGCCCGCGACCGCCATGACGCCGACAAGCGCGCGCTTGATCATTCGCGCGACCGACACCAGGCGGAGGCAGTGTACGTTCCATCGGATTGGCCTTCCTGGATAGCGCGGGTGATGATCTCCGAGACGACTTCGCAAGCCTTGAGCTGCACCGCGAGCGACCGCCGATTGATCTCGAGCTTGGCGTGAAGCTCAGCCAGCGCGTCACGCAGAGGCCCTGCCGCTGCTGCAGCTCCGGCGAGCGCCGGAACAAGGCGATTGAGCTCGAGCAGGCCCTGGTTCTTGCTCAGACTGTAGGCCTCGTATTTGACCCTGCGGCCCTCCTCGAGGTCGCGATTCTCGGCGTCGAGGGTCGCGATGAGGCGCTCGATGATCGGCAACGCCGCGGCCGCCGCCGGAGACTGTACTCGGCGCAGCGGTTGGCTCATGTCCGTTTTGTTCCTGCAAACAGAACGGCGCCATTCTCCGGCTCGGCGGCGGCCGGCGCCGACAGGATATTGGCGCTCATTTGGGCGGCAGGCTGGCCGACGGTTTTCGTCGCCTCGCGAGCGCGCCCGGAATGTAGGCCGATCTCGTGGGTGGCGAACAAGCGTCGGGCGAGGCCGAGCTTGCCGGACTTGGCGATTTGCGTCGAAACCTGCTCGGCGAGCATCGATCGCCACATGTCGCTGGCCATCCCCTGCCCGAAGACCTCGCCCGTGTCTTTCGGCAGCATTTCGCTGACGAATGAATTCAGCATCATAGCCTCGAACTGGGTCTTCGCTCGGCCAAGCTTATCCGGGCCGCCCGGCGCCGCCGGGAGACGCGACCGCATGTCGGCGGCGTTCGCAAGCGGCGCTGTCGTTGCGCCTGTCGTGCTTGCCGCCCGATCGAGGTCGGCGGCAAATTCGGCCGCTGGGGTGTTCGAGCCCGCAAGCGCACTGAGCCGCTGGGCCGCGACGGTCGCGCGCGACGGATCGGCTGCGCTCGCCACCTCAAGGATGACATCTGTACGAGGATTGAAGGCCATTGGGCGCTGAGAAAGATCCTGTGGGAGGCCAACGTCCTCCTTTAGCCTTACGTCGAGCTTGCGCTTCGGGCGAGCGCACGCTCAATGATTTCGGCTAGCTCCTTGCGCTCGTTGGAGCGTCGATAGCCGAGGGCCGCAGATTCGATCGCCAGCTCGGCAAGCTTCGCGCGCGTCCCTTGTGTAAGCACGCTGCTACGTGCGCTTTCTCGCTCGCTCGCCAGCTGATCGAGCTTCAGCTGCAATACCCGAATGTGGCGCGCGACCAGTCCGGCTTGAGCGCCAAAGGCAAACTCGTCCGCCTCCAGCGCCTCGAAAACCGCCTTCAGATTTTCATTCAATTCCGCCTGCTTGCGGTCGAGCGAATGAAGCCTTGAACGGCCGACGTCGTGCATGAGCGTTTGAAACCGGCCGATGCGGGTTAGCGCGTCGAGGCGTTTTTTCATGCGCTAGCCGGAAATGAGCCAGACGCCGAAGCCGCTAATGAACGCTTCGATCGCCGGTTTGATGGTGAAGTAGAGCAAGAGGAGGCCGCCTGCCGCCACAAACGGCGTGGCGACGAAGAACACCTGGACCTGCGGGGTGAGGCGGTTGACCAGCGCCAGCGCCAGATTGACCACCAGCGCATAAACCACATAGGGCGAAGCGATCCTGAGCGCGAGCCGGAACGATTCGCCCAGCACGTCAGCGATCTGCTTCAAGCGCCAGTCGCGCATTGAAGTCTGCGCCGACGGGCACGACGTCGTAAGACGCCACGAGGCCGCGCAAAAGCTCCCAATGAAGGTTGGCCGCGAATAGGAGCGCGATCGCGGCGAAGGAGATGAGCGTCGCCAATGGCGCCATGGGTTCATCGCTCTCGATCTGAAACCCGGACGGACTTGAGAATCCAAGCATGGAGGCTGCGCCCACAGCGAGCGCTTCGAGCGCGAAATAGAATAGCCTCGCCAAGACCCCAATCATGCCGCCGACCAGCGATTCGACAGCAATTGTCTTGAAGGCGAGGATAGGATCATCGGCGAGCGCTGCGCTGGGTACACGCATCAGCAGCAACGGCGTCAGCGTCAGGGTGACCGCGAGGGCCACGAACAAGCGAACCTGGGTCGGAATCTGTGTGTTCGAGAATCCTGGGGCCAGCATCAGGCATCCGCCGATGCGGCAGAAGAGCACGAAAGCGCCAAGCGCCGCTTTGGGCGCGAGCGCCACATGAGGCGCCGCCATCGCCCCGAAGACGAGCGCAGTCACGCGATCGCGCCCAGCGACTTCACCTCGAACCCGCGCGCGATTTCGAGCTGCGACAGGACCGCCAAAGTTGGAAACATCCGCTCGATGATCATGCGCACATAGGGTCGCGTCTCGGCGGTGGTGACGAGAGCGAACAAACGCCGCTCATCCATCCGCTTGCGTATAGCCGCGGAAGCCTCGGCAGCGAATTGCTCCATCAGCCGCGGGTCGATGTCGAATTCGACGACATCGCCCTTGGCGTCGCGCTTGAGGGCCTGATGGAACGCCAGATCCCAGCGGTTGCCGAGCCTCAAAACAGCGAGCGCGCCTTCGTCGGCAAGGTCCCCGCAGATCTGCTGGGAGAGCCGGATGCGCACCTGCTCGACAATCTGCTCAGGTCGACGCACGTGTGGCGCGACCTCCGCCACCGCCTCCAGAATCAGACTGAGGTTGCGAATGGAGACGCGCTCCGCGAGCAGAAGCTTCAGAGTTCGCGAGCAGCGTCGATTGCGAAATCTGCGACGGACACATGTCATCGAGCAGCCGCTTGTACTCGGGCTCGAGCCTATCGAGCAGCACGCGCATATCCTTGTACGATAAAAGCTGAGCGAGGTTGTTGTGAACGACCTCGCTCAGATGAGTGAGCAGCACCGAAACAGGATCGACCGGCCTGAAGCCCGAGCGCCTCGCGTCCTTGACAAAGGCCTCGGGAATGGCGATGGCGCGAATGCCGAATGCAGGTTCGCGCACTTCGTCGCCCGGCAGATTGGGGTGTGGTCCATCGCCGATGACAATGAGATGGTCGGTGACCCGCAATTCCTGGGTCGCGACCGCGGCGCCGTGAATCTTGATCTGATAAGTCCTCGGCGCCGCCTTGATATCGTCGGAGAGACGGATCTCCGGAACCACGAAGCCGTATTGGCGCGCGAACTTGCGCCGCATCTTGCCAATGCGCGAACCGATCTCGTCGCGCGACGACAGCAGCGCCGCGTTGAGCTCCTTGCTCAGGACCAGTTCGATCTCGAATGACTTGAGCTGCTCCTTGATTGACGAGCGCGCCTCGGCCTTGGCCCGCTCCTCCTTCGCCACGACCTTCGCCGCCTCGGCGACGCGGTCTCTCTCGAGACGCCGCGGAATAGCGACGCCGACAAACGCCATGAGCCCGCCAATGAGCGCGAACGGCAGGAACGGCAGCCCAGGAACGACGCCGAGCACCGCCATCGCTAGCGCCGCGAGAAAGAGCGCGTTTGGATAGCCGCTCAATTGGTCGATGACGGCTTTGTCGGCCGAGCCGCGCGTGCCGCCCTTGGCCACGAGCAGGCCGGCGGCGAGCGAAATGATGAGCGCAGGGATCTGCGTCACCAGGCCATCGCCGACAGAGAGCTTGGTGAATACGTCGGCCGCGCCGCCTAGCGTGAGCCCATGCCGGGTGACGCCGATGACGATGCCGCCGAAGATGTTGACAGCGAGAATGATGAGCCCGGCGATCGCGTCGCCGCGGACGAATTTCGAGGCGCCGTCCATCGAGCCGAAGAAGGCGCTTTCCTCCTCTAGCTCACGCCTGCGCGCCTGCGCCACCTTCTCGTCAATGAGGCCGGCCGAGAGGTCCGCATCGATCGCCATCTGCTTACCGGGAATGGCGTCGAGGGTGAAGCGCGCTCCGACCTCAGCGATGCGGGTTGCGCCCTTGGTGATGACAAGGAAGTTGATCGTCACCAGAATGAGAAAGACGATAATGCCGATGACGAAATCGCCGCCCATCACCAGGCGCGCGAAGCCGCCGATAATGTAGCCAGCCGACGTCGGCCCCTGTTCGCCGTGCGACAGGATGAGCCGAGTGGTCGAAATGTTGAGCGCCAGCCGAGGATCGTCGCCACCAGGAGCACGGTCGGGAACGCCGAGAATTCGAGCGGCTTCTGGATCCAGAGCGCCACCATCAGGATGAGGACAGAAAGCGCGATCGACAGCGCGAGACCAAAGTCGATCATCACCGCCGGAACGGGGAGGAAGAACAGGCAAAGAATGAGGACGATGCCAACGGCGAAGGCGATGTCCTTGCCGCCGCGGTTTGCCGCCGGCGCGCTCCCCACCGCCGTCAATGACATCGCCCCCTCGCTCAACTAGGCGCCAACACATAGCGCCTCTGAGGCGGAGAATGTCGTCTGAACCTTGCGCGAGGGTCGAACCGTGGATCGCCGCGGCTAGCCGCTTAGAGCCTATTTATACCCCTGCTCGATCCGCGCGTAGATCGACTGGGTGAAGATCGAGAACTTAGCCCCGACGAATGAGGCCGTGAGACTGATGGCCAGAAAGACCGCGATCATCTTCGGCACGAAGGTGAGCGTCATCTCCTGTATCTGGGTCAGAGCCTGCAACAGCGCGATGACGACGCCGACCGCCATCGCCGCCCCGACGCAAGGCCCGGCGCCGACCACCACCATCCAGATCGCCGACTGAACGAGATCGATCGCGTCGCCTTCGTTCACTGGACGCTCGCGCCATTGGCGAGCGAAACGGTTCCGCCGTTCGTGAGCGTGGCGACCGCGCCTGCGCTCGTGACGCTGACCGAGGCGACCTCGCCCGAAGTGGATCCATCTGCCGAGGTGACAGTGCGGCCAATCAATTGCTCGGCCTGACTGAGCGAGGTCGCCGTTAGGAGCGAGGCCAGCGTCGTGTTGGTCTGCACCGCCTGCCCGACCTGGGAGACGGTGGCGAGCTGCGAAACCATCTGCGATGGGTCCATCGGCTGGGTCGGGTCCTGGTTCTTCATCTCCGCCATGAGAAGGGTCAGGAAATCGTTATAGCTGAGGCTTTGCGTCGCAGAGCTCGCGGCTGAAGAGCTGCTTGAGTTCGATGCGGCTGTGGATGAAACAGGGGTCGTGGCGTTGACGGTCATGGCGTTCTCCTTATTCAGGCGGCGCTCGGCGTGTCGGCAAGCGGCTGAAGCTCCGTGTCCTCGAGGGCGAACAGGCCCCGCAAAGCTTTCAGCGCCTCGAAATTGCGGCCACGGAGGAGCGACGCGTCGACGCTCTTGAGGCCTGCGGTCAAATCGGGCGCGCGATAGGCGCCAAGCGCCGATTCGATCAGCGAACGGGCGAGCGGCGTGGCGCTGGCGGCGGCCGTTGGATCCATGAGCATGATCTGGACGGCGAAATAGATCTGACGCACCAGCGTCGTGGCCTCCTCGGCCTGCATCACATGGTTCTCGAGCAGGAAGGTGACTTCGTTCAAGAGTTCGATCGAGGCCTTCCGGTCGATGCGGATGACCGCGCCGTTGATGAAGAACCGTTCCCCGGCACGGAGCGTGATGTTCATCCGCCATGACCCTCACTTCAGCCCGTCGCGGATCAGCTCGTTGATTTCAATCATCGGCGTCAGGTCGTCGGTCAGGCCCCCGCGCACGCGGTCGATCTCCTTCATCATCCAGATGCCGATCGAGATGATTCCGGCTCTGAGCTGATCCGACAACTCGTTGTTCGGATCTTTGAGGTCGTCGATGAAAATCGTCCATAGGCGGCGGAGATAGAACAGAGCGTCAATTCGCTCGCGCGACTGTGGACCCTTCTCCTGAGCCGCGCGCAGCATCCCGATCACGCGATCCATCGCCGCGCGCTCGCGGGCGCGCATCGTCTGGCGGGATTCTTCGATCACGTCGTTGTAAGCAAATTCGTACATCGCGCTCTTTCACGCTATCAGGGAACCGGCAGGTATTGCGCCAAATTTAACTGCGATAGGCGGGAGGTGAGCTCGTAGGCCATTTGGACCTGATTGGTCAGGCTGGTGATCTGAGCCGCCGTAGCCGTCGTGTTGACGTTGTCGAGAGCGCCGACCTGGTCTTGCAGGATCGTGAGTTGCGAGCTCATCGAATTGGTGGCGTCAGTGACCGCGCTCTGGGTCGAGCCGAGCCCGGCCTGAAGGTTGATCATCGAGTTCACGCCCTGCGAAAGAAGCGAAGAGGCGGCCGTGGCGACGGCCTGCTGCGCGCCACTGCTGAGACCGGAGCCGCCGAACTCGCCCAGCATGGCGTAGGCTTGGGCGAGTTCTTGAAAGCCCGGCTGATTGGCGTTCGTCGACGTTGTGACGGTCTGACCGGGCGCGACCTCGGCGCTCGTATTGACGCTCGAGGCTGACGACCAGTCCGCGCTCCACGAAGCGCCTTGGAAGAGCGCCGCGAACGGCTCGGAGAGAAAGCTTTGCATGTCCGACGCAGAGATGTTCGCCGCACCCGGATCGGTCGGCAGGACGCCGAATGTGGTCTGAAAAGCCTCGTCGATCGCTGTCTTGGCGGCCGACGTCGGGGTCGAATAATAGTCCGCCATCGGCGCGACAGCGGAATTGATTCCGCCGAACACATATTGATCGCCCGACGTCGTATTGGCCCCGCTGATCAGCGACTGCAACCCCGATTGCCCATGTCTTGAAGCGAGACGTTGGAATTGGCGTCCTGCGTCGAGCCTGCGAGATTGTCGAGCGTCGTCTGCGCGGTCGTCTGGATGGCCGATAGCGCGTTCTGCGCCGTCGACAGGCTGGTCGACACGACACTGTTGCCGGTGCTCAGCGTCTGAAGCTGGCCGACCTGCTCCTTGAGCGAGAGTTCGTAGCCAGACTGGTCGCCGAGCTGCAAACCGAGATTGGCGTATTCGCCAGTCGACATTTCCGTCATCGCGCTGGTGAGCTGTGACTGAGCTTGCATGACCGGCGCCACCAGGCTGTTGGCCAGGTAGTCGGTCGACACAAAGTTTGCGCCCACGGTGGTCATGCCGCCTGCAATAGGGCCGAGAACATGCTGTTGACGGTCGTCAATAGCTTCGCCGTCGAAGCGTAGGAGTTTTCGAGGTTCAGCATGTTCGTCATTTCAGTGTCCAGATTAACGCCGGTTGCGTTCGACAACGCTGAGGTCGCCTGCGTTGCAACCGCGTTTTGATAAGAGGAGGCGTCGCTCGCCTGCTGGTTCTGGGCTTGCACCCAACTGACCGACGCGTTGGCGTAGTCGGTGAGGCTGGCCGATGAGTTCGAGCCCTGCCGACGGATCGAAACTCTGCATCGCGCTGATCTGGCCGATGAGCTCCTGAATGCGCCCGGTGTAGCTCGCGGCGCCCGTCGTGTTATAAACATAGGCGGGATTTCCGGGGTCGGAGATCCCGCCGTCGCGCAACAGCGTTGGATCGCCGCCCTGCGACGGGTCGACGTTCGGATTGACCTCGATCGCGGCGGCCAGACCCGTCGTCGCCGACATCGAGGGCAGGCTCGTCGCTCCCGGTGTGGTGAACAGGCCCGGCTGCGAAGGCAGCGCAGGAGTCGCCGATTGATCGCTTTCGGCGAAGGCGTTGATGAGGCCGCCGGCGATCTGGTCGAGCTGAGCCTGATATTCGGGGGCGAGCGTATCCCGCACCGCGGCGTATCCCGCGAGCGCGCCCGATTGGATGGGCATCGGCGAATTGGCGCCAGTGATCGGCACGCCGCCGACAGTGACCGCTCCCCCGTTCGCGCCATCGACCAGCGTTGGAGTCGCGGTGAAAGAAACGGTGCGCGGTGTGTCCTGGAACAGGGTGACGCCACTGTCGGTGTAGATCGACTCCGAGCCATTGGCGGCCACGGTCGTCGAAACGCCGATCTGCTGCGCAAGCTGGGTCACGATCGAGTCGCGCGTATCTTCTGCGCTCGAAACATTGGCGCCGGTCCGCAGCCCGGTGACGACCGCGTTGTTGGCGGCCGTGAACTGATTGAGGAGCGAATTGACGGTGTTGACCGATGAGGCCATGTTCTGGTCGGCCGTTTCGCGCACGTGCTGGACCGTCGCGCTCGCGCTGTTGAGCGACGAGGCGAGATCCGAGGCGGCCGACACCACAGCGTCCGCGGCGGACGACGAGGTCGGCGAGTCTGCATAGGTTGTCAGCGCGCTTTGCAGGTTGGCCAGCATGGCGGAGGGGGAGGCGCCATTCTGGGCGGCGCCCGAGGTTGAGGAAGCCGATGCGCTGTCGTCGACGGTTTGGGCGAGCGTCGTCAATCCGTCAGAGATCGCCTGCTGGGTCGCCGCTTGCGAGGTCGAGCTCGACACCTGCTCCTGTAGCGCCGCATTGGCCTCGCGGGTGATTGAGGCCACGTCGGCGCCGCCATAGGAGTTCGTCACGACATTGGCGATCTCGCGCGAATAGCCGGGCGTGTTGACGTTGGCGATATTGTTGGAGACGACAGCTGTCTGCGCCGCATTGGCGGCGAAGGACGAGCTGATGACGTTGAATGCCGTCGACAGGGTCATCGAAGCTCCTCAGGGCTCTCGACCTTACGGTTTCAGCCCGTTCAAGACGTCGAGAATGTCGGCGCCGGTCTGGAACACTTTGGAGTTGGCCTCATACGCGCTCTGGGCCTGGATCATGTCTGTCAGTTCTGTGGCCAGGTCGACCGTCGAGTTTTCGAGCGACGAGGCTTCGATTGAGCCAAAGCCGGCGCCGCCGGCCGTACCCAAGAATACGGGGCCCGAAGCAGACGTCGGCAGATAGGCGCCACCGTTGACCGAGGCGAGATTGTCGGGCTCACCACATTGGCGAGTGGAATGTCGTAGGCGACGCCGGACGTCCCGTTCGCATAGTTGAAGGTCAAGGATCCGCTCGTCGAGATGGAGACGCCGCTGATGCCGCTCGGCGCGTTTCCGTTGGCGGTCGCGGCAGTCACGTTGAAGCCCGCTGCAAGCTGCGTCATGTTGCTCACATCAAGGTTCATCGTCTGCCCGTTCGGCACCGTGAACGAAAGCGGCGATCCGGAGGAAAGCGCACCGGTCGTCGGATTGAAGGTCAGGGTCTGAGTCGCCAGCGGACCTGACGAATAGGGAAAACCGCCGTTTCCCGAGGCTTTTGATGCGTCGAAGGCGTCGACCTCCCAGGTGTTGGACCCTGTATTGGTGAAATAGAGATTGATGGTGTGCGAGCCGCCAAGGTTGTCGTAAACGACGAGCGAGGTCGCCTCGGTATAGGTTGAGCTCGGCGAATTGGCGGACGGCAGATTGGCGGCGGCGACGGGCGTCGCAGTTGACGGCAGATTGGCGGTCAATGAGCCGGCGGTTGTCGCTGTCGCGGTCTGGCCGGCGTTGACGACGTTCACCTACTGAAGGCCGGTCAGCGAGTTTGCGGCGAGCGGCGAAACGCCGTTCTGCACGTTTGCCGCCATGAGGTAGTAGCCGGCGCTGTTGACGAGGTTGCCCGAGGCGTCGGGTGTGAAGGAGCCGTTGCGCGTCAAATAGAGCGTCCCACTGGAGTCGGACACGACGAAAAACCCAGCGCCCTGGACGGCGAGGTCGGTCGCTGTTGAAGTCGAGACAACGACTGCCCTGCAGAGAGTTGAGCGAGACCTGGGACGTGGAGACGCCGCCGAAATCCTGGGAGCCGTTGGCGATCTGATCGACCAAAGTCGAGAAGTCCGTCTCGACATTCTTGTAGCCGGTGGTGTTGGAGTTGGCGACATTCTGGGAAATCGTCGACAGCCAGTTCGAATCGGCCTGCATGCCCGAGACGCTGGTGTTGAGAATGCTCATGGAGACTCCTCGCGGGATGGTCTATTTGAGGCGCGCGGCCTTGCGCGAGGCTGGCCGCGATGGACCCTTGGGCGCTCGATCAGCTCGCCGAGCGCACCAGACTTCCGATCAAGAGGTTCCAGCCGTCGATCAGGACGAAGAACAGGATCTTGACCGGCAGCGAAATGACCGAGGGCGGCAGCATCATCATGCCCATCGACATCGTCAGCGTCGCGACGATCATGTCGATGACCAGGAACGGCAGCACGATCAGGAACCCGATCTCGAAGCCGCGTCGGAGTTCGGAAATCATGAAGGCGGGGATGAGGAGCCTCAAATCCGCTTTCGAGCGGTCAGTGACGTCGAAACGCCCCTTGGACAAGCCTTCGAACAGCGCCATGTCCTTTTCCCGAACCTGGCCGAGCATGAATTCCCGGAACGGCTCGGCGACTGCGGCCAGCGCCTCCTGCTGACTGATCTGATTGTCCATGAGCGGCTTCAGTCCATTTTGCCAGGCGCGATCGAAGGTCGGCGCCATGACAAAGAAGGTCATGAACAGCGACAGGCTGATGAGCACGAGATTGGCCGGCGCGCTCTGCAAGCCAAGGCCGGAGCGGAGAAATGAAAGCGCGACGATGAACCGCGTGAAGCTTGTGACCATTGATGAGAAGGCCCGGCGCCACCGAAAGTACGGTTAAAATCGCGACGAGCTCGATGATGCGGCCGCTTGCGGTGGCCCCGCCGGCGGGAATCAAAGAATTCAGATCGACGCTCTGAGCCGCGGCCGGACAGCTTGACGCCAGAAGCGTGACGCTTAAGCAGATTGCCCGTCTCATTGCACCACCAATGTTCGGATCACGAACGCGCGCACCTTGCCGCCGCTACGGGTCGCCGCCCGCTCGTTGAGGTCTTGGCGAATGTTTTCGAGCCCGATGGGCCCTTCAAGCTGATGCAACGAGACGGTCCTGAGATAGGCGAGGACGTCGTCGCCAATTTCGTTCGCCACGGCTTCGGGATGCACCAAGGTCTTGGGGTCAAAAATGATAGAACCCTCGAGCCGAACCCACGTGTCTTGCGGCGCGCCTAGGTTGGTGACGATCGGCGGCAAATCGACAACCGTCGCCGTCTCGACTGGCGCGCTGGCCAGCGTTTCCGCCGGCTTGTCCGGTCCTGCGACAGCGGCCGGGCGCAACGCCTCGAAGGCGGCGCCGGCGAAGACGGCGAGACCGATCACAATCGCCATTTCGATCAACGATCGGCGCGGCGACCTCTTCGCGGCGGCGCCTTGGGCCGAGGCGGAATCAGACATCAGCGCTCCGGCTAGAATGGCCTGACAGCGTCGTAAACTTGTTGTCCCCAAGCCGGCTGCTGAAAGTCGCTCTGACGGCCACGGCCGCCATAGGAGATGCGAGCCTCGGCGATCCGGTCATAAGCGACGGTGTTGTTCAGCGAGATGTCGAGCGGATTGACGATCCCAGCCACGGTCAGCTGGCGCATCTCGTAGTTGACACGCACTTCCTGCGATCCCGAGATGACAAGATTGCCATTCGGGAGGACGCGGGTGACGACCGCCGCCACCGACACCTGAATCTGTTCAGATCGGTCGATGTTTCCCGTACCCTGAGTCGAGGCTGAGGACGTGAGGTCGCCTTGAAGTTTGGCGGGCTGGTTGGACGACGCCGATGAAGAGCCATTGTTGTAGCCAAAGTCGATCACGCCGCTATCGGTGGTTGTTTGCGTACGGCCAGATGCGTTGCCGAGCGTCGCCTTGTCGTTGATCGAAATCAGTACGCGCACGATGTCACCCACGTTGGCGATGCGCGGCTGGCTATAGAGCGAGGGCGGCGGTCCGTGGCCAGAAGGCTGAGCGGGAAGGACTCTTGCGCTCTGGGTGCTCGCGGTCTCGTCCGTGACGAGCCCTGAGCCGACAGGCGAGAAGAAGGGTTCGCGCATGAATTCGCTGGCGCTCGTCCAGCAGCCCCTCATCGACATCGCGATTAGCAGCAATAGCGGCGGCAGAACGAGCCGCATCAGGATTTTTTCCCCGTGCCAGTCGCGCCCGAAAGAACGACCGCAAGCCTGCTCGCTCGTTCCGCCTCCATCTCATTGAGGATAGCCCCTGCCGCACCCGATTTGAGTTTGCCCAAGATCGCCGCCGCCATTTGGTCGTCCATTGCGGCGATCTGAGTGGCGGCCGTCTCCGGCTGCATTTTGGCGTAAATGGCGACGAGGTCGTCGCTCGCCGACTTGAGCATCGCGTCTCGCTTGGCCACCCACTCCTGCATTGAGGCTTCCGCCTTTTCGAGATCGGCCAGTCGCTGCTTGACCTGCGCATCGAGATCGCCGAGCTGTTTCCTCTCCCAGGCGATCCGCGCCTCGGCGATCGACGGGCCCGCGTTGGCGCAGAAGCGGCTGGCTTCGATATCCGGCGCTTTGTTTGCAATGGCTATATCCGGCGCTTTGTCCGCAGTGACTTTTGGCTTCGCCTTCTGGGGCGCCCGCCCGTCCTGAGCGAACGCGGGAGAGGCCAGCAGAACGACGGAGACGCTAAGCGCCACGCGTGCGCCACAGGATCGGGCCGTAAGGCGTTGCGACAGAGAAAGAGGGGGCATTGTGTCGGCCTCGAGGATGGGCATGATCCTCGATCGTCGGGCTTGCGCTGGGCTGACTTAGAGCGGAATCCGAGCTGAGTGAATCGAGGGGGATTCCGCCGATGCGGGCGTTGTGGTTCAAGCTTCCTGCCGGATCGGAGGCCGGCAGGGGGATGTCGAAAGCGCTGTCGCTTGATCTTCGGGTTCGGGTTTTGGCGGCGGTTCAGGCCGGCGCCACGCACCCGTGAGGCGGCGGACAGGTTCGGCGTCAGCGCAGCGAGCGTGAGCCGCTGGCGAACGTGGGAGCGCAATCAAGGCGACGCGTGTCCGAAGGCGCTGGGCGGTGACCGGCGGTCAGGGCGCATCGAAGCGCACCACGAAGCGGTGATGGCGGCGCTCGGCCCAGACCGGGACGCGACGATACAGGAGGTTCGCCGCGATCTTGCCGCTCGCGGTCTCACCTTCGGATTCGGCACGATCCAGCGCTTCTTCGCGCGTCACGCCATCACGCGTAAAAAAAGACTGCGCACGCCGCGGAGCAGGATCGTCCAGACGTCGCAGAGCGACGATTGAGATGGTTTGACAGGCAGCTCGACCTCGACCCCGAACGGCTGGTCTTCATCGATGAAACCTGGGCCTCAACCAACATGGCGCGCCGCTATGGCCGGTGTCTGCGCGGCGAACGCCTGCGGGTTGGCGTTCCGCATGGCCATTGGAAAACGACGACATTTGTCGGCGGACTGACGCTGCGCGGCTTCATCGCGCCGTTCGTCCTGGACGGCCCGATCAATCGCGTCGCCTTCGAGACCTACGTCGAGAAGGTCCTCGCCCCAGAGTTGCGCGAGGGCGATACGGTGATCATGGACAATCTCCCGGGCCACAAAGGCCCCAGAGTGCGCCAGCTGATCGAAGCTGCTGGCGCCCATCTCCTCTACCTCCCGCCCTACAGTCCCGACTTCAATCCCATCGAGAACGCCTTCGCCAAGCTCAAGGCGCTCCTGCGTAAAGCGGCTGAGCGAACCGTCGAGGGTCTCTGGATCGCCATTGGCGAACTCATCGACCTCTTCAGCCACAACGAATGCCGCAACTTCTTCACTGCCGCCGGCTACGATGCAGACTGATCGGATTCCGCTCTAGGTTAACTCGGGCTCACCCGGCGCAAGCCTGGCCTGTCACTGAATAACGAGGTCGGCCTGCAGCGCGCCGGCGGTTTTGATCGCCTGGAGGATCGCGATGATGCCCGGCGGCTTGACGCGGATCCGATTCAAGCCGCTGACCAACGCTCTGAGGCTCGATCCGCCGACAATAGCGATCGGTCCGCCACCCTGCTCAACATCGATCCTGGTGTTGGGCGTGACGACCGTCCTGCCGTTTGAGAATGGGGCCGGCTGGGAAACGCGAGGCTGCTCGTTAACCCGGACCGTCAGTGTTCCGTAGGTTACCGCGACCGTCGAAATCTGCACGTCCTGACCGACGACGACGGTGCCGGTCCGTGCGTCAAGAACGACACGCGCAGCCATGTCCGGGGCTACCTGAAGCTCCCCGATCTCGGCCATGAACCGGGCGAACGATATCCTGCGGGGACGAAACAATTCGACTCTTCGGTTGTCGACTTCATAGGCGGCGCTCGCGCGGAATCGCTCGCGGGAATAGGCGTTGATCGCGTCGACGATCCTGACTGCCGTGGCGTAATCGGGGTTCTTCAATTCGAGCATCGAGCGCAACTCATCTGCAAAGCCGGGAAGCTCGTGCTCGACGATTGCGCCGTTCGGAATGCGGCCCGCGGTCGGCACGCCTTGCGACAGCGTCGCGCCTTGGCCGACGGCGTCGAATCCGGTCACCGAGACTGCGCCTTGCGCACTCGCGTAGATCGTTCCGTCGGCCGCCTGAAGCTGGGTGAGCAGGAGCGTCCCGCCCATCAAGGATGGCGCGTCGCCAAGCGCCGAGACGGTGACGTCGAGGCGGGAGCCCGTCTCCACTCCCGCCGAGACGTCCGCCGTGACGATAACCGACGCGACATTGCGATTACGCAGCGAGGCGCCGTGCACGTCAAGACCCAGGTGCGTGAGCATCGCCTGAACGGATTGCTCGGTGAAGGGCGCGTTGCGCAAGGTGTCGCCCGAGCCCTGCAGACCAACCACGAGGCCATAGCCCACGAGCTGACTGTCGCGCGCGCTGCGCAGGACGGAGATATCCTTGATCCGAGCCGCAAGGGCGGGCGCGGCGGCGAGGCAAAGCGCAAGCGTCAGAATCAGTCGCCGCATTATCCCCCGCTCACTCTGACCGAGCCGTCCGGCTGGACGGCGCCGGACACAGTGACGCCGCTGTCGTCGTTGCGCACCTTCACCATGTCGCCGATCGAGCCGTCCTGCAGCGCTGACCCAGTCGTTGTGATGACAAGATCGCCCTCGGAAAAGACGATCCTGACCTCGGCGCCATTGGAGACGAGCTTGCGATTGGAGACGCCCGAAAACGGAATCGCGTGCCCGGGGAGCAGCGTGAGCCGCGCGGCCTTGCCGACGATGAACGAGCGCGAATTGACAAACGGCCCCGATCCGTCCCTCGCCGGGTTGGGAGCGTCGACGAGCATCTCGTCCAGGATCAAGTCGCCGGGATAGATTACCGCCTTCGGGGTCGGGACGAGGTCTTCCTGCGCCGAAGAAGGGGTGGCGCAAGCCGCCGCGAACACGACAATCGCGGCTTTGAGAAGCGGTCGGGCTTGCGTCAGGCGCATGGGTCGTCTCCGAGGTTTGGCCTAGCCGCGCAGGTTGGAGATGGTGCCGGACATCTGGTCTGCCGCCTGGATGACCTTCGAGTTCATTTCATAGGCACGCTGAGCCGCAATGAGGTTAGTGATCTCGGTGACGGGGTCGACGTTGGAAGCCTCGACATAGCCCTGCTGGATGATCCCGAACGACGTGTCGCCAGGAACGCCAACGGTCGGCTGGCCGGACGCGGCCGTCTGCTGGAAGTAATTGCCGCCGAGCGCCAGCAGGCCGGCTTCGTTGACGAAGCTCGCGATTGTCAATTGGCCGAGCGACTGCGGCGTCGTCTGGCCTGGGACCGTCGCGGTTACGAGGCCGGTCTGGCTGACGGTGACGGCAGTCGCCGTCTGGGGAACGAGAATCGATGGGCTCACGTTATAGCCGTCCATGGTCACCAGCTGGCCATTCGCGTTCGTGTTGAACGCCCCGTCGCGGGTATAGACCGTGTCGCCGTTCGGCGTGGTGACTTGGAACCAACCCGCTCCTTGAATCGCCAGATCGAGCTGGTTGCCAGTGTCGGTCAGGGAGCCCTGAATGTTCACGCTGCGGATCGCCGCGGTGCGAACGCCGAGGCCGATCTGAGCGCCTTCGGGAACGGTCGCGTCGCGGCCCCGATTCGAAACGCCCATGAGCCGCTCAGTCTGATAGATGAGATCGGTGAATTCCGCCCGCGAACGCTTGAAGCCGGTCGTGTTGATGTTGGCGACGTTGTTCGCGATCACTTCCAGATTTTGCTCTTGCGCGCTCATGCCCGTCGCCGCGATCGCCAACGCTCTCATCTCAACATCCTTCGCTTCCCCTTAAGAATACGCGCCTCAGGATTGCCTGATCAGATCGCCATGCGCGCAATCTCCTGATAGGCGGAGACCGCCTTGTCGCGTATCGAAAGAACGGTCTGGAGCGAACGCTGGGCCGCCATCACCGAGTCCACGACCTTCATCGGCGCAGCCGCGCCCTCTATGCCTTGGATGGCGACAGCTTCGCCGGTTTGCAGCGTGTCGACCGCGGAGCCGATCACTTGTGAGAGCGCCTGGTCGAAGCTCGGACTTTGGGTTGACGCCGCGGCAGCCGTCGGGCTTCGAACGCCGCTGCTCATGCTTGCGGCGCCAATCCCAGAAACGCTCTCGATCATCGTTTCATCCTCATGCGTCGACGCTCGCCGTTTAGGCGTCCTTCATCAGACTGATGGTGGTGTTCAGCATCTCAGCTGACTGCTTGGCGACCTGGAGATTGGCTTCGTAGCTGCGGTTCGCTTCCCGCATGTCCGCCAGCTCCGTCAGCACATCGACGTTGGGCATCTTCACCATGCCATTTTCGTCCGCCGCCGGATTGCCTGGGTCGCGCTCGAGCTTGAATGGAGACGAGTCGACGCCGATCGATTTGACGGCGACCACATTGGCGCCGAGCGTCCGATCCATCTCGCTTTCGAACGAGACGGTCTGGCGAGCGTAGGGGTCGGTGCCAGGCGTCGAGCCGGTCGATTGAGCGTTGGCGATATTCTGCGAGACAATGCGAAGGCGCGTCGATTGGGCTTGAAGCCCGGAGGCGGCGATGCGGAGCGCAGTCTGTAACGAATCCTGCATGGGTCTTCACTTGAGCGCCGAGAGAAGGAGTTGATGAAAGGCTCGGCGGATGTTGGAGCTCATCGTGTAGTCCCGATTGACCTCACCGAGATTGACCATCTGCTGTTCGAGATTGACCGTGTTGCCGGACAATGTCTGTTCCGCCGGGTCAACTTCGACCTCGCGCAAAGCTCCCGCTTCCGACTGCGGCAGCGATAGATGGGCCGGGTTGGTGGTCGCCAATTCGATGGGGGATGAATTGAGAACGGCTGAGAACGGCTGAATGTCGACCGCGCGATAGCTAGGCGTATTGACGTTAGCGACATTGGCGGCGATCGCGGTCTGGCGCGCGGACAGCCATTGCGCCTTCTGCGAGCCGACTTCGAAGAGGTAGATCGAGGACAATTGAACGCCATTCCGGGACCGGGATTGGGTCATCCTCAGCGAGCGGGCTTGCACGAGGCTTGCCGCGGGATGACGGGAGAGATTGCCTTTGGTTCGACGCATCGAATTTTAGCCGTGCTTGGCTCAAGCGCGGCGACGCCGTCCAAAGAGCGTCCGGAAGGACGCACGTCTTTCAACGGGCTTTGGACCGCGTCTACAAGTCCGATTCGACGGAACGCAATCTACTAGCAGGGCCTTATACCCGCGCAGTCTGAAGGGCATGAGAGAGGCGTTCGGCTTTCGCGAGATCGTCCAGCCCCTGTTCCTCGAAGAGAATGTCCTGGATTTCGACTCCGGCCCGACGCTGACCGATCTTGAGCCGGAAGAAGGCGCAGACGGCGGCGTGGCGGAACTCCATGTCGATCTCGACAATCGGCGTCGCATCCCAGGGCGTCTTGAAGCTCGCCGACAGAGCGTAACGCAACGTCCCGCTCTTGAAGAAAAGCTCTGTCGACGAATTGACGAGGTCGGCGAGATTCGCCGCATGGTCGCTTTGGATCATCGACATCAGTTCCGCTGCGTCGGTGAGCCTAAGCTCGCTCGCGAAGTCCACGAGCGCATTGGCGATGATCTGCTCGCGCTCGAGCCGCCGACGCTGCCGCCGACTTTGTCCCGGCGCGTTCATTGTCTTCGCTAGGCCCATTGACCCTTCCTCTGCTGGATCAGGTGGACGATTTCGGCGACGGCTCGATAGAATTCAGCCGGAATCGGGCGATCGACATCGACAGCGGCATAGAGCGAGCGCGCGAGCGGCTTGTCCTCGATGACCGGAATGGCGTTCTCTTCGGCGATCGAGCGAATCTTCAACGCGATGAAATCGGCTCCCTTGGCGACCACGATCGGCGGGCCGCCCTCAGAGCGGACGTATCGCATAGCGACCGCGTAATGGGTCGGGTTGACAACGACCATCGTGGCGCGCGGCACCGCGGAGAGCATCCGTTTGCGCGAGCGATCGAGACGAAGCGAGCGCAACCGCGCTTTGATCATGCGGTCGCCCTCGGCCTGGCGCAGCTCCTCCTTGACTTCCTGCTTGCTCATCCGGTGGTCGCGCCGCCAAAGGATTCGCGACCAGGCAAGATCGGCTGCGGCGACCGAGAGCGTAGCGACGAGCACGGCGGCGACCGTTTTGACCGCGAAGTCGAGCACGAGCTGCGGCAGCATGCCCGGGTCGATGTCCATGGCCGTAAGCAGAACGACCTTCTGGCCGATCAGCATCATCATCGCCACCGCGATCACCGCGGCGAGCTTGATGAGGCTCTTCAGAAACTCCGTCCAACCGCGAGCGCCGAAGAGGCGGCTAAGGCCCTTGCGCAGCGAGATGCGCGAGGCGTCGGGCAAGATCCTGTCGGGGACGATGTTCGGGGGGCTCTGCGCGACGGACGCGAGAACGCCCGCGACGGTGAGAAGAATCACCGTCGGCATGAGGAAATGCATGCCGGCGTCTACGAGCGGACCGGCGAGAGCAAGCACGTCTTCGCCGCGTTCGATCCGCCAGCCGGCGGGATCGTCGATGAGGCCGAGAAGCGCGGTTAGGAGTTCTTGGGCGCGCGCAGGAATGACGAATATGAGCACGAGAAGGGTCGCGGACAGTGAGGCGAACAGGGGCGCTTCACGCGAAAAAGCGACTTCGCCGCGCTCGACCGCGTCATGGAGCCGCTTCTCTGTCGGCTCCTCGGTTTTGTCTTCGGGATCGACGTCGCCGCTCATCGCTCACCCGCGGCTGAACCAACGATTTTCGCGAGCCCCAAAATTAGGCCGCCTCGGCCGGCGGGGCACCAAGCTCGATCTCATTGCGGCTCGCCATGCCGAGCACGATTTCGGCGATGGCCTTGCGCGCCTTGGCGATGTCCCGAGGCGGCGCCGAGGCGCCGGAACTGAGCTCCCCTTCAACCAGACGACGCCCGCGCGACGGCATAGATGACAGCACAGTGTCGCGGAAGTCTGCGTCCGTCCCCCTGAGCGCCATGACGACAATGTCGATCGAGGCGCGGTCGAACAAGAGCGCCCGGGCGCGTTCCGACAGTCGCGGCAGATCGTTGAAAGAGAACAGCATCGTTTTCACAATTGCCGCGTCTTTCGGGCGGGCCTGTTCGAGCGCCCGCATCGCATCCTCCGCCTCCGGTGGATCGAGGCCATTGATAATGCCGGCGAGGCGTGACCGTCCCTCGACGTCGGCGGCCTCCTTCGGCGCCCGTTTCAGCGCGTTTCCCACCGCCTCCTCGATGAGCCGCGCGGCGAGCGGGGTCACGTCAAGCGGCGTGACCAGCCCGCACAGAGCGGCGTTGCGTCGATCACGCGGCAGCGCCGCGACAACCTTGGTCGCGACTGAGGAATCGAGCTTGGAGAGGATATAGGTCGCCGTCGTCGGCCGCTCCGCCATCAGGAGTGCGATGACCGCAGCTTCGGGAGTCTCGGCTAGCGCCCGCCATACATCGACCTCATCGCGCTCGCCGGGCTCAGAGCCGAAAATGTCGGCGATCTGCTCAGGCGGCAGGGCGTCGGCGAGCAGGCTCTTGACCTGGCTGGCGTCGCCGATGAGATCGGCGGCGGCGGAGAAGTCGGCTGCGAATTCCTCGACCAGGCGATCCAGAGTAGTCGCCGAGATCGGGCCGAGCCCCGCCGCCGCCCGCGCCACCGCTTGCAAGTCCGGTTGATCGAATTGCTTAAGCAGCCGAGCGGCGGGCGGCCTGCCCATCATCAAGAGCAACGCCGCGGCTCTCTCGGGACCCGTGAGCGCTCTTTCGCCGCCAATCGCCTCAGGCATTGCCGCCCTCCGGCGGAGCCTTCGGCGGCTGTCTAAGTCCGCCTCCGGCGACGACCTCGAGCAGCGACACGCCAAATCTCTGGCTGGCGTCATCGACGACAACAATTTCGCCGCGCGCGATCACCGTGCCGTTGACGACGACGTCGACCGGATCGCCGACGCGCTGATCGAGCGAGACGACGGCGCCGCGGGCGAGTTTCATAAGCCCGGAAACCGGCAGCGACGTCGAGCCGAGCACGCCTTGGACGGTGACTGGGATCGACAAGATCGCGCCAAGATTAGGCGCGCCAGCGACGGGCTCCAGCTTCGCCTCGTCGACAGCGAGGGGCGGCTCGGAAGTGATGGCGGCTGCGTCCATGTTAGTTCCAGCTCGTGAGATCTAGCTTGAGGGTGTCGGAGTAGGAGGCGGCATAAGAAGCCGCTTCCGCCTATGGCTTGGCCGCGTCTTCTCCCGGCGGGATCGAACCCTCGACTTCGAGACGGTAGCGGCCGTCCGCTTGGCCCAGCTTGCAGGTGAACATTCCACGCCCGGAGCATTCCAGGCGGATGTCGTTGAAGTCATTGCACTGCAGAGGCAACAGGCCGCCAACACGGAAATCGGCGACGTCGCCGAGACTCATCGGAACCTCTTCCAGGACAGCAGTCACGGGCAGCCGTGTCTGCTGAACGCCGGCCTCCATCAGCCGGGACCAGCGGCGGTCTGCGGCCGGCGCCTCGGCCTCGGGATTGTTCGCCAGCTCGGCGCGAAAGGGCAGCAGAAACGCCTGCGGCAGCAGGAGAAGGGCCTGGCAGACGCCGCTCGTCATGCCGAGCGTGAACCGCGCCGCCGCCGCCTCGCCGTCCCGCCGGCCAAGCGCGTACGGATCCTTGATCGTGGTCAGCCGCTCGAAGCTGAGCGCAATCCGAGCAACCGGAGCGAAGGCCGCCTCGAGCGCCTCCCCCAAGGCGCGTGCGAAGGCTTCGACAAGCGCGGCCTCGATCGCCGTGCGCTGCCTCTGTTGTTCGCGTCCTGGGTTGTCGAAACGACCGGCGTCGACAGCTTCGCCGAAAATGGAGGAGACAATCAGCTCATCGATGCGCTCGTCGAGCGCAATCATGAAGCGCGCCTCCGGTTCAGCGCTCGCATAGATGGCCGCGGTCAGGCCGGAGCACTCCTCAATCGCCTCAAAAAGCGTGGCTGCTCTGATATCTTCGATCGCGGCGCCGGAAGGGCGGGCGATGAGCGAAGCAAGCCGCGCCGGGGCTTCCGCGATGAAGCGATTGAGCGCGAAGCTGAGCCCCGGCATCCGATCGATGGCGAGGTTCGGATGCTCGAGCATCGCGCCCTGCAGCCGGCGCGCGCCATTATCGAACTCACGCGTTGCCTCTTCCATGCTCATGCAGCCTCGCGAATCGCGGCCTCGCCGCCGCTTGCGCCTCCGGATGTCGTCTCGTTCTCGACGACGTCGATCGTCGGCCGCTCCTTGGAGGGGATCGTCTTGCGGCCAAATTCGACCGCGACCTGCGGCATCGCTCCGTTCATGAAGGCGAGCAGACTTTGCTTCACCAACGTGAATAGCCTCAGCTGCTTTTGCCGCACCGTCTTTATTTTCTGAGCAATAGGCGCGAGGATCGCATAGGACAGGAAAATGCCGGCGAAGGTGCCGACCAGCGCCGCGCCGATGAGGCCGCCCAGAATCTCAGGGGATTGGTCGAGCGCCCCCATGGCGTGGATGATGCCGAGCACAGCGGCGACGATGCCGAGCGCAGGCAATCCATCGGCGACCGCCTGAAAGGCGTGCACCGGCTTATATCGATCGTACGCCAGGGTCTCGATTTCCTCATCCATCAGCGCTTCGATTTCGTGCGGTCGCGCGTTGCCGATGATGATGCGGCGCCCGTAGTCGCAGATGAACGTCACGAGGTCCTTGTCCGCGAGGAGCTTCGGGAAGTTCTTGAAGATCTCGGATTCCTGGGGATTGTCGAAATGCGCTTCGACCTCGCTTCGCGACTTGGCTCTGAGCTCGCGCATCAACGCGTGCAAGGCCGAGAGCACGTCCAGGAAGTCGCGGGGCTTGGGGGCCCTGTCGAGCACGGCCTCCATGAACGCCTTGCCGCAGTCCTTGATCGTCGACATGGCGTTGGCGACGATGAAAATGCCGAGCGACGACCCCATGATGATGACGAACTCGAAAGGCTGAAACAGCACTTCGAGATGTCCGCCGAGCGCCGCATAGCCGCCGAGGATACAGCCGACGGTGATCACGAGGCCTATGGCGAAATTCAAGATTCGCTCCCGCTGCGGACGCATCCAAGATTTGCGGCGCGAGGCTTACGCGAAGCTATCAAGGGCGAAGTCAGCCACGGACAAGCCGGCCGGACCATCGTTTCCGCGAAAGGCCGGCGTGGCTTCTGGCCTTACGGAACGGCGTCATGCAAAACGGACTTTATGTCTCCCTCTCGGCTCAAGTGGCGCTGGAGCGGCGGCTCGAGACCATCGCCGATAACGTCGCCAACATGAACACCGTTGGCTACCGGGCAACCGGCGTATCCTTCGAGAAGGAAATAGCCAAGGCCGGCGACGCGAGGCTGGGCTACGTCTCGAGCGGCGCGGATTTCATCTCGCGGCGCCTCGGCGGGCTGATAAAGACCGACAATTCGCTTGATTTCGCCGTCCAGGGCGACGGCTGGTTTGGAATCCAGACCCCACAAGGGGTGGCGTATACGCGTGACGGCCGGACTCAGATCGACGAGTCCGGAACCTTGCGCACTCTGAACGGCGACCCCATCCTTGACGCTGGCGGCGCGCCCATCCTCCTCGACAGCGCAGCTGGACCCTTAGCCGTTTCCGCCGACGGAATGATCACCCAGAACAGACGGCAGGTCGGGGCGATCGGCCTGTTCACGATCGCTCCGAACGCGTCACTGAGACGGGCGGAAAACTCAAGCGTCGTGCCCGACAAGCCGGCGACGCCGGTCCTCGATTTCACCCGCGACGGAGTCGTTCAGGGCGCCGTCGAAGGCTCGAACGTCGATCCGGTGCGCGAAATGACCAAACTGATCGAAGTGACGCGCGCGTTCGACGGAGTCGCGGCGGAGACCTCGCAATCCGAGACGTCGCTCCAAGACGCGATCAAGGCACTGGGGGCGTCCGCGTGATTGACGTTTCTTCCGACAAGCTGGCGCCGCTAGAGCGCCTCGAACACAGGGTCGCGCAAGGCTTGCGGACTATGCCGTTTGCGCAGGTGAGCGGCGCTGTCGTCGAGGTCTCGATGTCGCACTATCGCGTCGCGGGCCTCTCGCGCTTCCTCAAACTGGGCGAGAGCGTCGGCGTCGACGTCGGCGGCCGCGTTGAGATCGGTGAGGTGGTCAGGATCGACGATTCTTCGGCTGTCCTCAAGCCGTTCGACGCGCGCAGCGACGTGACGATCGGCGCACGGGCCTTTCGCACGGAGGCTATGTGGCTATCGCCGCATCGCGCCTGGAAGGGACGCGTCATCGACGCGCTCGGTCGGCCGATCGACGGCGCGAGCGAGCTTGTTTGCGGGGAGAGATCAGCTCCACTCGACGCGCCGCCACCGCCACCGCTCAAGCGCGCGCGCGTCTATGCGCCGTTGCGCACCGGCGTGCGCGTCATTGACCTGTTCACGCCGCTTTGCGTCGGACAAAGAGTGGGCGTGTTCGCCGGCTCGGGCGTCGGCAAATCATCGCTCCTCGCGATGCTCGCCCGAGCAACCCCGATCGACACGGTCGTCATTGCGCTCGTCGGCGAGCGCGGCCGCGAAGTGCGGGAATTTCTTGACGACACGCTGGGGGGAGAATCGCAGCTCCGCCGTCGCGGTCGTCTCGACCGGCGACGAAAGCCCGATGATGCGCAGACTCGCTCCGAAGACGGCGATGGCGGTCGCCGAATACTTCCGCGATCAAGGCGAGTCAGTTCTGCTGATCGTCGATTCGGTGACGCGGTTCGCCCATGCCGCGCGCGATGTGGCGCTGGCCGCCGGGGAGCCCGCAGTCGCCCGCGGCTATGCGCCGAGCGTCTTCAGCGATCTGCCGCGGCTGCTCGAGCGCGCAGGGCCAGGCGTTGAAGAATCGGGTTCAATTACCGGAATCTTTTCCGTCCTGGTCGACGGGGACGATCACAACGATCCGGTCGCCGACGCCATTCGCGGCACGCTCGACGGGCACATCGTGCTCGATCGCGCCATTGCCGACGACGGACGATATCCGGCCGTCAACATTCTCTCGTCGGTGTCGCGGATGACGAATCCATCGTGGAGGCCGGAGCAGCGCAAGGTGGTTCAGAACCTGCGCGCGATGATCGCGCGATTCGAGGAGACCCGCGAGCTGCGCCTGATGGGCGGCTATACCGCCGGCGCCGACCCGACCCTCGATAAGGCGATCAAGTCGACCCCGCGCATTTATGAGGCGATGAACCAGACGATGGAGGCGCCCAAGTGCGACGATCCCTTCATCGATCTCGCCGCAGCGCTCCGCAATGAGTCTAAACCTGTCGAGGCTTGAGGAAGCTATGGCGCCTGCTCATGAAACTGTGATCCGCGCGGTCGGGATGGTGCTCGCCAGCCTTTCCATGGCGTTCGCCATGTACATGCTCGCCTACGGCGGAGGAAAGACGC
The DNA here is from genome assembly GCA_963730555.1 of uncultured Alphaproteobacteria bacterium. Classification (GTDB taxonomy): domain Bacteria; phylum Pseudomonadota; class Alphaproteobacteria; order Rhizobiales; family Beijerinckiaceae; genus Roseiarcus. The sequence continues at coordinate 447,353 of CAVSSS010000013.1, forward strand.
GCATCAAGGGCATGGAGCATTTGGCGATCTTCGCCCAGCCGCGGGGCGCGGGAAATGTCGTTCGCGACCCCGCGCCGCCGGCCGCGGACGCCTCGAAGCCTGTCGACATGGAAGCGACAGGCTCGGTGGCCGCTTCCGCCGGCCAAGCCGCGATGGGCGCGCGGCCGATCGAGATCGTCGGCGCGGAAGCCGATCGCGTCTGGTTGAAAATCGATGGCGCGATCCGCACCGCCGCGCCCGGCGATATCGTCGCGGGCTTAGGCCGTATCGGGGCGATCGTGGCGCGAAACGGCGGCTGGGTCCTGCTCGACGACAAGGGCGCTGAGCTTCTTTCTGTCGCGAGGGGCGCGAACGGAGCCTCGCTCTTCAACCGCAGGAGGATCTTCGAATAGACCTCCCGTAGCTATGCCGCGACGGTCGGCGACGCTTTCACGTCGCCTGGATGGGCCGCCTAGTGACATCTCCAAAAATTTCCTCCAGAAGCCCGGCCTAAGCCGATTCCTTGGCGGGCTGGGGACAAAAGAAATGATAAAAACGGCGCCCTTGGGAAGGGCGCTTGCTGTCGCCTTGGCACCGCCGAGCATGCCGCAGAAAGAGACCGTCGGGCAACTGGGCGTCGAAGAGAACGGCTCGCGTATCGTGACTCATGGCTTTGGCGAACGGCAAGCGTACGCTGGGAATTTTGCGCTCGTTCTGCGTGCCAACTGACTTGGCGCGGGAACGATATTGAATCGATGTAAAGCTGATGCGCCGGAAAAATCGGCGATGAGGAGCAGACCGCCACGGACCCGCGACGGTTGCAAATGGGCCGGAAGGAACAATGAAAATGAAAATGATCACATACGCCATGTTGGCGCTTGGTTTGATGGCGGCACTGCCGGTTGAAGCGAATGCCGTCGTTTGCGCACGAGGCGTTTATCGCGCTGGCTGCGCCGGTCCGAATGGCGCAGTCGGCGTGCATCGGGGCTATGGTTACCACGGCGGCGCAGCGGTGGTTCGGCGCGGCTACGGCTATCATCGCGGGGTCCGCGTCTACCGCTAAGGCGCAAAAGCGGATCTGCGATCGCGTCAGCGGAAGAGCGTCAAGCCCTCTTTCGCCGGCGCGTTTTCACGAGCTCGGGGAGATGGAAAAATGAGGAACAGCCGGCTGGTCGCCCTCGTCGCCTCCGCGACGATCGCATGCATGAGCTTCGATGCTTTGGCATGCACCCGTTTCATTTATGAAACGGGCACGAACAGCTACATCGTCGGCCGCTCCATGGATTGGGCGGAAGATCCGGCGACCGACCTCTGGTCATTTCCGAAAGGCCTCAAGCGCGACGGCGGCGCGGGTCCCGGCTCAGTCGAATGGATGTCGAAACATGGCTCGGTGATCTCTTCGTTCTACAACATCGCCAGTGTCGACGGGATGAACGATGCGGGTCTCGTCGCCAATGCGCTCTACCTCGTCGAAAGCGACTACGGCGACGCCAAGGCTTCCGGCAAGCCGCTGATCTCAGTCGGTGCCTGGACCCAGTACGCGCTCGACAATTACAGCACAGTGGCCGAAGCGGTCGACGCGCTCAGCAAAGTCCCGTTCGCTGTCGTCGCGCCGGATTTACCTGGCGGAAAGAAGGCCGGCGGCCACCTTGCGCTCGCTGACGCTTCGGGCGACAGCGCCATTTTCGAATATATCGGCGGCAAGCTCGTCATCCATCACGACCGCAAATATATGGTAATGACCAACTCGCCGACCTTCGACCAGCAACTCGCGATCAACACCTACTGGAAGGGCGTCAACGGCCTCAATTTCCAGCCGGGAACGATCGGCTCCGCCGACCGCTTCGTCCGCATGAGCTGGAGCCTCAACGCGGCGCCAAAGGAAAAGGACCCGAGGCTTGCGGTCGCGACCGCCTTTTCGCTGATCCGCTCGATCTCGGTTTTGCTCGGCCTCGCCGACCCGGAGAAGCCGAACATCGCCGCGACGATCTGGCGGACGGTGTCCGATATCGGCGCAAAGCGCTACTTTTTCGAGTCCTCGTATAGCCCGTCGATCTTCTGGGTCGACATCGCGAAGCTGAAACTCGAGGAGGGGTCCGCGCCGGCTAGGCTCGACCTTAGCGGTCACCCGATTCTCTCGGGCGAAGTTTCGGACAAGTTCGCCCCGGCGGAGCCGTTCAAGTTCCTCTCTCACTAGTCCAGTCACGCGTGGTTACGGTCGTACTGTTTCAGCGCGGGGACCGAACGGTGGTCTGATTCGATTACCTTGGCTCGCTGAGCTCGCACGCGACCGCGCCCGCGTTCATGCAGGGGCGCGGTGAAAAAATTAACGCTATTAAACGCTATCACTTTTACTACCGTTTATGAACGTTTTGCTTGCGTTTATTCGACCACGCCGGCCGGCGATTATCGGCTATCGCGCCTTAGCCAGCTCCCGTCGGGCTTGGTCATAGATCGTGTTGGCGATCGCCACTCGGGCGTTGGCTTGGCTCCGAGCGTCGGCTGGCTGGCGGTCGGGATGATTGCGCCAGACAAAATCGCGCCAGCGGGTCGTCAGCTGATCGAGCGTTAGCGCCGCGCCAAGGCCGAGCTCCGCCGCGATCTCGGAGGGCGTGTCGCCCGAACGCATGGGCCGCTGGCGTGGCGGAGGTTGGGGCGGCGGGAGCGGGCTCACGGGTTCGTCCGTCCAGTCCAAGGCCAGGCCAAATCGCGCCTTGCCGCCGGCGCCTGGCGCAGCGCCGAAGGCGAGGACGCGCACGCGGGGCGCGCCCGTCGAGCCCGCGCGGCTCTCGTTCGCCGCGGGATCCTTTCGCCCGGCCTCGTCGAGGACTCGCTGAAACGCATCGCCGCGGGGGCCCGACATTGTCGCGCGATCCCGGACCGGCGGGTCAGCCCGCTGTCGCGCGTCTGTTGCGCGGCGCCGGTTGGGAGGTTTGGTCATTTGGATCGTCGGCCACGACGCGGTTTCTTCCCTGGACCTTGGCCTCATAGAGGCGCTCATCGGCGCGCCGCAGGAGGTCGTTGGGGAACTCGTCAGCCCTCAGCTTCGCCACCCCGAACGAAGCGGTCACTTTGCCCACCCGCTCGCCGCTCGGCTCAATGGTCCATTGTTTGGACTCGAGAACGCCTCGGATCCGTTCGGCCGCGGTCACCGCCTCGGCGAGCCGCGCGCCAGGAAAGATCAGCGCGAACTCCTCGCCGCCAAAGCGCGCGACCTTGTCCTGTCCGCGCACGTTCTGCACCAGGATGTTGGCGAACAGCCGCAACAGGCGGTCGCCGACGAGATGGCCGAAACGGTCGTTGACATGTTTGAACTTGTCGATGTCGGCGAGCGCCAGACAAATGTGGTCGGCAAGCCTTTGCGCTTTCTCCACCTCCTCGATGAAGCAAGCGTCGAAGAAGCGTCGATTGCCGATCGCGGTCACGACGTCGCGCAACCCAGCCTCCTCCGCGCGTTCCAGATTTGTTTGCAGCTGCACGACCTGGAGGCGCAACTCTTCGAGCTGGTTCCTTACATTGTAGAGCCTATCGCGCATGTCGCGATTGTCCTCGATGAGGGCCAGCACGATTTCCTTGATTGGGCCCACGGATTCGTGCCGCGACAAGCGCTCGTTGGCGCCGTCGAGCCGCTCGGAAAAGCCTTCGCTGTCGGTCACATGGGCCTGGAGCACCTTTGCGACGTGGCGGAGCACCGCGTCTACCTTTTCGTCCCTTTCGGCCGTGTCTCGTCGCGGCTTTGCGGCAGGAGCACCGCTCTCGGCCGCGCTCGAGGCCGCCTTGATCGTCAGACGGCCGAGGCCAACGCCGATCCAGCCGAGCAACAGAAGCTGAAAGAATGGAGCATCGCCCGGAATCAAAGACAGCAACGCGCTGAGCGCCTGGTCCGGAACAAAGGAGCTCACTGCGGTCAGCGCCCCTGCGCCCAGGAAGACAGCGAGGAGAGCGTAACCCGCGTGGGCTTGCGATCGGATGAACCTTATCACAGTCATGAAGGTGCCGATGTCGTTGAGGAGAGAGGGTTGAAATGGCGAGGCGAGCGCCTCGCGAGCGACGGCGAACCTGCTCGATGGGTAGATCCGTGGGCTGCGTGACGCATTCCGGCCGACCTGTGATCGAGGCGCTTAGGCGGCCATCATGGCGGGCGCGGATCGCGCTTCAGCGCGACGACGCGACGGACAGGTCCAACTGATTCGGACCGATTATGTTTACAACCGTCCGGTTACTGTTCTGTAAGCGCGCCGGTGGCCTGCTCGTCCACCAAATGGGGCTGAGCTCAAAGGGAAGGGCTATTGCCCGAGGCGTCGGGACTGTGCGAGCATAACGTCCGGGGTTGGCCATGTCCGCAAACGACTTCCGCTACGCACTTTATCTGACTCCGCCTCCCGACAGCGACCTATGGCGCTTCGGCTGCTCCGTGATCGGTCGCGACGCGCTCACCGGCGCCTCCTGCGAAGGATTTTCTCTCGAAGGCTATTCGCGGGACTCCTGGCGCAACATGACCCGCGATCCACGGCGCTACGGGTTCCACGCCACCCTCAAGGCGCCGTTTCCGTTGCGTCTGGATCTCGGCCTTGCTGATTTGTACGATTTCGTCGCCGAGTTCGTCCGAAAACACTCCCCGTTTGACGCCGGCGAACTCAAGGTGGGCTTCTTAAAGCTGGCCGCGGGCTCGCGTTTGTGGCCCTCAAGCCCGAGGGCGCGTTGAAAGAACTGCAATCCTTCGAGGCCGGCGTCGTCCGCAACCTTGATAAGCTGCGCGCTCCATTGGTCGAAAGCGGCCGCGAATACCGAGGATCGGAGCGCCTGACCCCGCGTCAGGCTTACTATCTCGATGCCTGGGGCTATCCTTATGTGCTCGACGAATTTGACCCGCATTTTACTCTGACCGACGCCATTCCAGACGCCGACCGGGTCGCGCGCTTGCTGGAATGTGAGTTCGGCCTTCGGGTTCCGTCACGCGCGCTTCACGTCGACGCGCTGACGCTGTTCGGGCAAAGCGAGCCTGGCGGCCAATTCAGGATTTTGCACCGCTTTCCGCTCGGGCTGCCGCACCGTTCTCGGCGACCGACGCGCACTCTGGCGGCGGCCGTTTTCGACTGACGGCGCCGAGACGGCAAAGCCAATTCGAAAGCAAATTGAGCGCGAGCTTCATGGCTCGCGCCGGGGAGGAAGACGCGAGCATGGCCATCGAGGGACGCAGCGACGCCAACAAGGGCGGCAGGATCAAACTTGGTATGGTCGGCGGCGGCGAAGGCGCCTTTATCGGCGCGGTTCACCGCATCGCGTCTCGCATCGACGATCACTACGAGCTCGCCGCCGGCGCCTTGTCGTCGACGCCGGAGAAGTCGCGCCGCTCGGGCCAGGCGCTCGGTCTGCCCGCCGACCGGACCTACGACGACTACGCCAGTATGGCGAAAGCCGAGGGCAAGCGCGCCGATGGGATCGAGGCGGTCGCCATCGTCACGCCGAACAACGTCCACGCCGGGCCGACCTATGCGTTCCTCAAGGCTGGCATCCACGTCATCTGCGACAAGCCGCTGACGGTGAGCCTAACGGAAGCGAAGAAGATGCGCGATGCGGTCGAGAAGTCAGGCCTCGTGTTCGCGCTCACGCACAATTACACCGGCTATCCGCTGGTGCGCCGCATGCGCGAGATGGTCCGCGCCGGCGAGCTCGGCGAGATCCGTCTCGTTCACGCCGAATATCCGCAGGACTGGCTGACGGGCGCGACCGAGACCACCGGCAACAAGCAGGCCGAATGGCGCGTCGATCCGAAACGCTCAGGCGCGGGCGGGTCGCTCGGCGACATCGGCACCCACGCCTACAACCTTGCGGACTACGTGACCGGGCTCGATCTCGCCGAGCTCGCCGCCGACCTCACGTCGTTCGGCGCGGGGCGCGAGCTCGACGACAATGCCCAGATCATGCTGCGCTACGCCAATGGCGCGCGCGGCGCGATCTGGGCGAGCCAGGTGGCTCCGGGCAATGAGAACGGGCTCATGCTGCGAGTCTACGGGACGAAGGGCGGGTTCCACTGGAGGCAGGACAATCCGAACTATCTCTTCTGGTCGCCGCTTGGACAATCGACCCGCATCGTGACCCGCGGGGGGCCGGATTCGGGGGAGGCGGCGGCGCGGGTGACGCGGGTTCCGCCGGGCCACCCGGAGGGCTATCTCGAAGGCTTCGCCAACATCTATTCGGAAGTCGCGCTCGCCATCAAGGCCGCCCGGGTCGGCAAGAAGCCCCTCAAATCGGCGCATTTCCCGACCATAGACGACGGGGTCAAGGGCCTCGCGTTTGTCGAGGCCGCGGTCAAGTCGTCTAAGGCCAACGGCAAGTGGGTCAAGCCGTGACGGGAGCGAAGAGCGCCAACGACTGGACTTGATCCCCGCGCAGAAGTTTATGCGCGCCAACGATTCCAAGGCCTTAAGTGCGCTTTCGCGCAGCTTTGACTCGCCGGTCGGCGCGGATGGACTTGACGCCTGAAGGTGGGCCCCCATCTAGGCACCATCCAAGTCCCATCCAAATGGATGCCACGTTGCCACCCCGCCCTCAGCACGCCAAGCCGCCCGACAGCGAGAAGCTGACCCTCAATCTCGGATTCGTCGATCTCGGATCGATCGATCTTCTGGTGCGCGACGGCTTCTATTCCAATCGCTCGGATTTCATCCGCACGGCGGTCCGCAATCAGCTCGCAACCCATGCCGACACGGCGAAGCAGGCGGCTTCGCGGCTGACGCTTGAACTGGGCCTCCGAACCTTCGGCCGCGAGGATCTCGAAGCGGTTCGGGCGGCGGGGGAAAAGCTTAAAATTCGCGTCCTCGGTTTGGCCATTATCGCCGACGACGTTACCCCCGATCTCGCCCGGGCGACAATTGAATCGCTCACCGTGCTCGGGGCGCTGCACGCGCCGGCTGCGGTTAAAGCCGCGCTCGCCGATCGCTTGCGCTGAACCAGCCCGACAAGGAACAAAACAATGAAATACCGCGTTCTCGACGTAATGAACGAGGCTATGGGGCTGGTGAAAAAATCCGATCTTAGCGGGGCGACCGCGCTTATCCGCAAGGCCCTGTCCGGCCAGCCCGCGCCCGAGGGCGAGAGCGGCAAGACTTCCCCCCACCGTCCATCGGCGAAGGTTATTCCACTGCCGCCGCGGCGCCCGTTGGGCGAAACGCTGCGCGCTCTTCGCGGGCGGCCGTCGACGCCGCCGGCTGCCCCCGTTCCGCCGCCTGAGACCCCGCCGGACCTCCGCGAACGATTTCTACGGCGTACTTACACCGCCCGCGCTGGCTCGCTCAACTACCGACTCTATGTCCCGGCCGATCACGAACGGCGCGAGCTGGCGCTGGTGCTCATGCTGCATGGCTGCTCGCAAGATCCGGAAGATTTCGCATTGGGCACGAAGATGAACGACCTAGCAGAGGAGTTCGGCCTCATCGTCGCCTATCCGCACCAGCCCCGCCGCGCCAACCCGAACGGCTGCTGGAACTGGTTCGACCGGCGCCACCAGAACCGCGGGTCGGGCGAACCAGCGAAGCTCGCGGGTCTCGCGCAGGCGCTGGCGAAGGAGTTCGACGTCAGACGAGAGCGGGTTTTCGCCGCGGGCCTCTCGGCGGGTGGCGCGATGGCCGAGATTCTTGCGGTCGCCTATCCGGACGTGTTCGACGCGGTCGGCATCCACTCCGGCCTGCCTTACAAGTCAGCCGGCGACGTGCCGTCCGCCTTCGCCGCAATGAAGGGAACGGCGGCCTTCGAGCCTAAGCCTCTCGCCCCAAGCGGTCGGCACGCCCGAAAGATCATCTTTCACGGGCTGGCCGACGGGACGGTTGCTCCCGTCAATGGTGAGCGCATTTTCGATGAGGTCGAGCGCGGAGAGACTGCGCTCGCAAGAAGCGCCCTCGACTGGCCAGTCGAGGGCGGCCGCGTCAGCCGCACGGCGGTGAAAGATTCCGACGGCCGGCCGGTCGCCGAACAATGGCTGGTCGAAGGCGGCGGCCACGCCTGGTTCGGCGGCGACCCGCGCGGCAGCTACACGCAAACCGTCGGCCTCGACGCCTCGCGGGTGATGGTGCGCTTTTTCTTGAGGCCGAGTTGAGTCTCGAGCCAGTAGGTAGTTCTTCCCATTGCTGTTCGGTACACTGCGGTGTAACAGTTATCTCCCCAAGTGGGATCTAATAGATAATCGTTAATTACTGCAATTATGCTAAAGGAGAAAACATTGGCACACACTCCGACAAACGTGGCTGACGTCAAGCGTTCGATTCTCGAACCGGCAGCTCGGTCAATTGTAACATCTGGTGCGCCGCTCTTAGTCCACGTGAAAACGTGGCATCATATCAATGTAGCGAATGCCGCGGCGGCGATCTCTTTCATCAATGCTCCACCTCCGCAGGGTGCTGGCGAAGCTTCATTTACCAACGGCCCTAACGGGACCGTGGATGTCTACTATTTCCTGTAAGGGACCGTCCGCTAGAGGTCGCTTCTGATTGCGCACTATCACCGTGATAGTCTAGGACAGGGGGCCGCCTTGGGCAGGCCCCCTTCCACGTGTCGGCCAGGGCAATCGCGCGGGAGATAGGCTGCATGAATCGGCTTCGCCCCGGCCAGGAGGCGAAACGCGATGGCGTCCCGCCCGGATCGATGGCGATGAGGCCTCCCTGCTGTCGTAGGATTCAACGCTGATCGCTGAGCGGCGTGACCTTGTTCAAGAGCCAAAGCCCCGACGCACCGCTCGCGTCGCCGCCCGCCTACCGTTTCGCTAAGCCCCGCAAATCGAATGCCGGATCGGCCGCTTCTTGCGGCGTCAGCGTCTTGGTCGTGCCGATGATGCGCTTGGCGGCGGCGTGGTCGCCGGCGCAATTGAGCGATTCGACCACCGCGAGCTTGCCGTCGCGAAAGCCGAAGGTCGAGAACGCGCGCGTCGCCGGGTCGCCGCGCAAAACCCAAAGGTCGACGCCATGCGCGAGGCCGGCGATCATCAGCTTCTGGTCGCCCTGATCGCTCCAGAACCAGCCCAGTTCATTGTAGGGTTTGGGCTGGCCGACGAGGGCGGCGCAAAAACGCGCCGATAATACAATGGGCTACGTCGACCCTAGGCGGTGTACAATCTCTAATTGCCGTAAGTGAAGAGTAAAGCACGGCTAGTATCACGTCAGTTCGCGAACACAAAAATAGAAACGCGAGCCTCCCGCTGGCCTGCAACTTAATTGTCAACACTCGGTCATGGACGGCGATTAGACCGCTCAATAGTGCGCAGGGGCTGCTGATTACCATCTGTCAAATGGAGGTCCTTCTATGACGTTCCCCATCATTGCTCCATCGGCTGCGGCGCTTCTCATCGCGCTCGGCGCATCAGCGCAGGCCGCGCCAACCGCCAGTTCGTCGGTCTTCGCAACGGGCGGCGCGGTCGGCGGCACGCAGCCGGATTCCGTCACGATCGGCGACGGATCGGTCTGGATCGAATACGGCGACAACGCCGACTCCACCGGCGCCGGGGGAAGCAGCACGATTGTCCAGTACAGCGCCACCAGCGGCGCCGTCCAACATAACTACACGATCTCCGGCCTGGTCGACGGATTGAAGTTCAACCCAACCACCGGGATGGTCTGGGCGCTGCAGAACAACGACGCCAACGCCACGCTGTCGATCATCAACCCGACGACGCACACGGTCTCCGCCCCGCTGTCGTACGGGCCGCCCTACGTATATACGACGCCCGGCCCCCTCGCCCGCGGCTACGACGATGTCGCGTTCCTCGGCGGCAACGTCTACCTCAGCTACACCAACCCGGTGAACCCGACGGACCCGGTGCTGCAGAGTCTCAACAATGGCAACAACCCGACGACGACGCTGACTACGACCAGTATCCTCACGGCGTCGCAGACCGGAGTGACCTCTGCCACCAACGAACCCGACATCGACAGCCTCAAGAGCACGCCCAACGGCGAACTGGTGCTGACAACCGAAGGTGACGGGCCCGGTTGCTGCGACCCGGTCGGAGAGTTCACGCTCATCGCGCATCCCGGGGCCGCGAACCAGACTGTGACCAACGTGCCCGTGACGAACGGGGGAAGTAATGTCCAGGGGATTGATGACGTGATTTTTCCCGGAGCGACGTCGGGGTGGCTTTATGTGGCCGAAACGGGCGCCAATCAGGTTGATAAGGTCTGGCTCACCGGGCTCGATCCCAATACGCCCATCGTCGCGATCGGCGGCCTCAACGAGGTCGCGCTTGTGAATCCGAGCAGCGGCGACGTCGAGTCGGCGCTGCTGAGTGGGCTCAATTCTCCGCATGGCATGGAGTTCCTCGCCGCGCCGGAACCCTCGACCTGGGCGATGATGCTGCTCGGCTTCGCCGGACTTGCCTTCATGGGATATCGCCAGGCGAAGGCGGCGGTCGCGGCCTGAGCCTGACCGATAGGTCGTTGCAAGTCGGGCGTCTCGAGAAGGCCGTCTCGAAGGATAACGTATCGCCGCGCGAGTCGTCGCGGCGCCGACGAGCGCTACCGTTTCGCTAAGCCCCGCAAATCGAATGCCGGATCGGCCGCTTCTTGCGGCGTCAGCGTCTTGGTCGTGCCGATGATGCGCTTGGCGGCGGCGTGGTCGCCGGCGCGGTTGACCGATTCGACCACGGCGAGCTTGCCGTCGCGGAAGCCGAAGGTCGAGAAGGCGCGCGTCGCCGGATCGCCGCGCAAAACCCAAAGATCGACGCCATGCGCGAGGCCGGCGATCATCAGCTTCAAATCGCCCTGGTCGCTCCAGAACCAGGCGAGCTCATTATAGGGTTTTGGCTTCCCCGTGAGACGCGCGGCGACCGCGCGACCCTGATCGACCGCGTTCTGCACCGATTCGAGGCGGGTTCGCATTCCAAGCGCCGCATGCGGAAAATCGGTGCAATCACCGATCGCCGAAATTGTTGAATTGGAAGTGAGCAGGAACTCGTCGACCACGATTCCGTTGTCGCATTCGAGGCCGCACTCCCGCGCCAGCGCGTCTTCCGCGACCACGCCGATCCCGACGACGACCATGTCCGCGCTCAACCCCTCGCCGTCGGTGAGGATGACCGTTTCCGCCTTCCCGTGTCCTTTGATCGCCGCGACGCCGACCCCAAGCTTAAACCGCGCTCCAAACGCCGCATGCTCTTTCAAGAAAAAATCCGACATAATCGGCGAAACCGCCCGGCCCATCGGGCGCGCGATCTCGACGACTGTCGCATCGGCCCCGACGCTGGCGGCGGTCGCGGCGATCTCGAGTCCGATGAATCCGGCGCCGATAATGACGACCTTGGGCTTCGCGCCCAGGCGCTCGCGGATCGCGGTCGCGTCCGCAATGTCGCGGAGGGCGAAGACGCCCGGCAGATCGACTCCTGGCGCGTTGAGCCGCCGTTGCCGCGCGCCGGTCGCCAGGATGAGATGCCCGTAACCGACGCGGCTGCCGTCGCTGAGCTCCACCATCTGCGCAGCGCGGTCGATCCGCGTCGCGCCGACGCCGAGCCTCAAGTCGATGCGCTGCTCGCCGAAATGGGCGTCGGCCCTGAGCGGGAGCCCATGGATGTCCATCTCACCCTTGAGGAACGCTTTGGACAGCGGCGGACGCTGATAGGGCAAATCCTTCTCGGCGGAGAGAAGAACTATTTCGCCTTGAAACCCTTGCTCGCGCAAGGATGCCGCGGCCTGAACCCCGGCATGACCGGCGCCGACGATGACGACCGAGGTCAGCGTCATAGCTTCAGATCGTGGGCGTCATCGACCCGGCCGACCTCATTCATTGGCGTAGAGGCGGAACCCGCGCCGTTTGGCTTCGTGCTCCTCAGGGCCCGGGTCATCGGGCGACATCGATGCGGGATCGATGATGACTCCCGACCGCAGCGGGGGAACGACGGTCGGCGCCGGCGCAGGCTCCAATCGCGGCGCAAGCGCTATCGCCTCGGGCGCAGGCGTGACTTGAGCCGCAGGGGCGGGCGCGGCGATCGCTTCAGCCGGGGGCGCGGGCGGGGGCGGGGCCACCTCCGCCGGCGCGGCGAGGCGCTCATCAGGCGTGCGCCAGACGAAGCCGTCGAGCGTTCCCGACGGCGAAACCGGCGCCCAACGGTCGCTGATGACCCCATCCGCCACCCAGGCCTTGTCGCGCGGGGCGCGCGCCGCGCGGCCAAGCCACTCGCGCACCGCGCCCTGGTTGCCCTCGGCCTCCTCGATGTCGGCCATCAGCAAGCAGACGCGCCGGGTCGGGCGGCCATGCGGCGAGTCCGAGGCGATGAGGGGGGCGACGCCTGCGCGCGCGGCTGACAATTCGTGCGCCTCAAGCGCCGCGCGCCCGACCGTGAGGAGCGATTCGGGATCGTTGGGCGCCGTACGCGCGAGCGTCCGGGCGCGGGCCAGCCGGTCCTCGGACGAATCGCCATGCCGGACACGCAGATAGGCCGCCGCGAGGTCGGGATGGGCCGTTTGCGCGTAAGCGGCCTCGAGCATGCGGCTCGCGCGGCGATAATCGCCCATTTGTGCGGTCAGCCGGCCGCAGATCGCCGCCGCCGGCACGAGCGTCGGCGCGAGCTTGCAAGCCTCCTGCGCCAAGACGAGCGCAGCCTTAGGATCACGCTCCATCGCCGCCTCGGCCATCGCCGTCTTGATCACCGCTCGCCAACGGTTCGCGGTTGGCTTGTCGATAAGCCGGGCGGCGGCGTTAGAGTCGACGGTCGCGAGCGCGCCTGCCCAGTCCCCGCGTCGCGTGCGGTCGTCGAGAACCGCCTGACCGGCCCAGGCCGCGGGAGCCCGCGCGTTCGCGCGCATCGCGTATTGCAGCGCCGCCGCATGATCGCCGGCGCGCCGCGCCTCGACATGCAGGCCGCGCAGGCCGATGCCCTGGGTCTCGTGATGATCGAGCATGGCGTTATAGGCCGCGACGGCTCTGGCTCGGTCGCCCGCAAGCTGCGCCGATTGCGCCTGCAGGAGTTTGGTCATCGGCTCGCGCCCGATCAGCCGGCCCGCATCCGACGCATATTTGGCGGCGGCTCGCGCGTCGCCCGCGCCGACGGCGAGCATGCCGCGCGACAGCGCCTGGAACCCCTTCTCACGCCTGCGCGCCTGCGCGCCGACCGAAACCAGCGAAGGGATCCGGAAGACGAAGCGCAGCACGCCCCATACGATCGCAATCGCAATCGCCAGCGCAAGGACGGCCGCGAGCCCGAACATCAACGAGACCTCGTATTGCTCGCCCCGCCAGGTGACGTCCACGACGCCCGGATTGTTCGCAAGCCACGTCAGGCCCAAAGCCGCCAGCGCCAGCGCCGCCAGGAAAATCAGCAGGCGAATCATCTTGACCCCGCTTCAAAACGCCAAACGTGCGCGGGCCGCGCCCAGACGCTCAGACCTCACGGCTTTGGGCCGCTCGCGAGCCGCCCGACCGCCCCCTCGCGGATAGACTGAAGCGCCGCGTCCGCCGTCTGCCTCGCGCGGGCCAGCGTCGGCCAATCGCCAGCCGCCTTGCGCGCCGCTTCGGGGAGCTTATCGAAAGAGTCGAGCGCGGCAGCAATATCGCCGCGCCGGCTCATCGCCTCGATCTGGGAGACCAAGGCCTGCGGGTCGTCCCCAGCTGTCTCGTTGAGTTCGCGCACCTTCACGAGATTGTGAAGATGGGCGAGGAAACGATCCGTCACGCTGCCCGTCTCGGCCGGGGCCGCCGCGGCCAATACGTGCGGCGCGACGGCGCTGAACGAGGCCGCCAGCGCGCTGTTGGTCGGCACCCCATTCACCACGGCTTGAAGCGGCGCCAGCGCCGAGGAATCGACCCCGAGGCGTTGCAGGGCGGCGAGTTCCGGTCCCAATCCCGCGCCCGAGCGCAACCTTTCCTCTGCAACCTCCGCGATAATAGCGATGTTGGCGGGGTTCTCCTCCGCCGCCGGCTTCTCCGCGGCGACGCGCGCCTCAGTCTTGAGCGCGGCGAGGGCGGCCTCGACCTGGTCGACCCGTGCGCCGAGGGCGGCGAGATCGGCGCCCGACACGTTCGTGTTCGGTTTTGACGCGTCGGATTCGAGTTTCGCGACGCGCGCTGACAAGTCGGGAAGCTGGCCCTTCTCCGCATCGACGTCGGCGCGCAAATCCTTGGCCTGAGTTTCCAAATGTTGGGTCGCTTCGCTCGCGGCGCTGTTTCCGGCGCCGGCGGCCTCCAACGCCGCCACCCTCTTCTCGAGGTCGGCCGCGCCCGGCGCCGGCGCTCCGGTGCTGGACTCGAGCGCGCTGATCCGCTTTTCGAGGGCGGCGATTGCCGCGCTCTCGCGATTGGTCTCGGCGGCGATCGCGTCGTTCGTCTGCCGCGCCTGCGTTTCGAGAGCGCTCAATCGATTCGGGGCGTCCGACAGGTCCGCCTTGGGGGCCAAAAGCGTGTAGCCGGCGCCGAGAGCCAACGCAGAGACGATCAACCCGGCGACCGCCCCGCCGAGAACCCCGCGAGCGCCATCGCCTCGAGCGGGCTTGGCGGCGGGGGGAGGGTCAGCGCTGGTTTCGGTCCCGGTCGAGTACGGAGGCGACTTGCTATCGTCCGTTTCGCGCGCTGCAACTTCGCCCTCGATGACCTCCGGCTCGCGCCGCGCGTCACGATTAACCGGGGCGGCGGTCGGCCCAGCTGGAACGTCCTCTATTTCCTCGTCGACCATCGCCTCGCGCTCTCGGTTTTCGCGCGCCCTATATACGGGACGACCCAAGGGAAGGAAACCCGCCGAGCTCTCGCCGCAACGTGCGAAAAAGTCCCGCTTCATCGGGCGTTTCGGCAAGCGCGACGCGGGTCGCGCCAAGCGTTTGTAATGGCTCTGCAACGTCGCGAGAAAGGCAGACATGCTTAAGCTTCAGGAAACAAGCCTCCGCGCACGCAGTCTTCGCGAGCGCAGCCGCGAGCCCGGCCGACCGGCGTGAATAATGCAGGGCGGCGACGCAGCGCGCGAGGGCCCGCGCTTCGGACGGGCGCCAAGCCTCGCGCGCTTCCGCTGCATATGCTTCGGCGACTTCAAGCTTAAACCTTTCGGCGAGCGCGGCCTCGATAGCCTCCTTGCGGTCGCGCCCGGCAAGGTACAGCACGCTTGCTCCAGGCTTCAGCGCGCCGACGAGGGTCGTGATCAATTCACCGGCGTTCCGCGCAGGCGGCGACGCGATGCGCCAGCCGCGCCCCTCGGCGGCGTGGCCGGTCCGCGCGCCGACAACATAGAGGGCCGAACGCCCATCGAGGCGCGGGGCGCTCAGGAATGCTTTATCGCTGCTCGCGATGACGGCGTCATAGCGCGGCCGCTGGGGCTCAACCGGCGAAGGACGGATTTCGATCACGGGAAGGCAGACGATGGAGAGGCCAAAACGCCGCAGCCGGGCGGCCGTCGCATTCGCGTCTTCACGCGCGCGGAACAGAGCGACTTGGGGACGCGATTCCCGCTCTCCCACGGGAGTGTGAGGGTTCGCCCGCGAAGCACGCGTTCGTATCGGGGATGGTTCCCTCATTCGGCGCGCCAACCCTTACCGCTCGCATGCGCCGCTAGTATGGCGCGAAGCGAGGACGGCTCAAAGCTTTGAGCCGGAGGCGCTTATCCCGCCGGCACCGAATTGGGGTAGGCTTGCGCGTGGACGAGCGGTTCGACGCGCGTAAGGCGGATTGCCGCTTTGACGTCCGCATTGGGTCCCACATCGACCGCATAATCCTGGAGATGCAGCAGGCAAAGACGATTGCCGGGGGTCCCATCGGGAGTGCACCAATTGTCAAAGGTGAGGAACTCGAGGTCGGGCACTCCGATCGCCTCTTTGACCCACAGAGCCGATGCAATCTGCATGGCGTCGCCCAGCGCCATCGCGCGGTGCTTTCCTTCTGCTTCACGGCCGTCGCTGGGCATATGCCATTTGGCGTCGCGGAGCCGCGCCACACGCAACATCGCGTTGGGGTCAGGCGTCACCAGGGTCGCCAGCGCCCGGATATAGCGCGTCAATTCGAACAGGGTGGCGAATCGGCCAGGAACGAACGTCGACGGCCTGAGCTCGGCAAACAAGACGCTGCTGACCCATACGCGGCGCTTGTGGACGGCCGCCTCGGTCAGAATCATCTCGATGTGATGCTCGGCCTCGCCCAATTCCCCATTCGCGTGACGAAGCACAACGCTTGAATGGAGAAAATGCTTGTCGCTACTCGACACAATCAAGGTCGTTGTCCTCGTCCGATGAGGGGATCATGCGCAGCGATTTCCGGATGTCGATCACCGCGCTCACGTGCGCTCTTTCTTCGATGGTGAGCACTTCTATTCGCTCGGGAAGTTGGCTGTCGCCAGTGTAAATTGCCCGTCCGGTGACGCAAACGTTTTTGTTGCCGAATGGGTTCAACGCATCTTCGCCTTGCGATTTGTCGAAAACGCATTCGACATGGGTCGTTCCCGCTGGAAGCATGAGGTCGCCCGTCCATACCGGGCCGCGATAGTCGATCTCGTCGAGCCGCCCTTCGAACGACATGATCGCGCTGCCCAGGAACCAATTGTCTGCCCGCACTGCATCATCCTTGGCCCCGACACGATCGACCTGGCGGCGAAAGAAATCGTCGATCGGCAGTTCCGCGTTGTGGAATTGCGCCAGGATATGAAACGAGGGGCTGAGCGCCTTCACGATGCGGATAAACGCCCGCGTCACCCGGGGATGACGAACGACGGTCTGGTAGTCGCTGCGGTAAACGCCCTCGGCGCAGCGCCGGAAGAATTCGATAGCCGACGGGCTGGTTTGGCCGAACGCTTTCCGCTTCTCCAGGATTCCGAACTCATAAGGATTGAGCGCCAGCTGAGAGATCAAAAACTCGCTCGATCGCGCTTTCGGCTGAAGTTCGCGGTCCGTCACCTGCAGCGCCGTCAAAAACGCGTCGAACGTCTTCTTGAACAGTTCGGCTGGGATAGGCCCAAGATCGTAGTCGCGCGCTTCGACCGGCCGGATCACCACGCGAATCTCGTTTGGCCCGATCGGGCTGCTCATGGGCCCCTCCTGTCGACAAGCCTTACCATGCCTTGAAAAGCGGCGACAGAGCGGCCGAACGCGTGGCGCATACGCAATCGCGCTGCGGCAAAGCGGGTTTTCTCAGCCCCCCGTTCAGGCTATGGGCTTTCATGATGCGCGTTCTTGGCCTTGAGACGACCTGCGACGAGACGGCGGCGGCGGTGGTGCGGCTCAAGCCCGACGGCTCAGGCGAAATCCTTGCCGACGAAGTGATGAGCCAGATCGCCGCGCACGCGCCGTTCGGCGGCGTTGTGCCCGAAATCGCCGCCCGCGCCCATGTCGAGATCATCGATCTGCTCATCGCAAGCGCGCTCAGGCAAGCCAAGATCGCGGCCAAGGACCTCGACGGAGTGGCGGCCGCGGCAGGACCTGGCCTCATCGGCGGCGTCCTTGTCGGGCTGATGGCGGGCAAGGGCGTGGCGTTGGCGTGCGGCAAACCTTTCGTCGCCGTCAACCACCTTGAGGCGCACGCGCTGACCGCGCGGCTCATGGAGACCGTCGCCTTCCCCTTTCTCGTGCTCATCGCCTCGGGCGGACATACGCAGATCCTCGCCGTCAAGGGCGTTGGCGACTACGTTCGCCTCGGGGCGACCATGGACGACGCCATCGGCGAAGCGTTCGACAAGACCGCCAAACTGCTGGGACTGTCGTTTCCCGGCGGGCCTGCGGTCGAGGCGGCTGCGCAAGGCGGCGATCCGACGCGCTTTGCGCTGCCTCGACCTTTGCTCGGCCGGCCGGACGCTGATTTTTCGCTGTCGGGGCTCAAAACGGCGGTCCGCCTCGCGGCGGAATCCGTCGCTCCGTTGCGGCCGAACGACATCGCCGACCTTTGCGCCTCGTTTCAGGCGGCCGTGGTAGATGTGGTCGAGGACCGCATTCGCGTCGGCTTAAAGCTGTTCCGCTGGCGAATCGGCGCCGCGCCGCGCGCGGTGGTGGTCGCCGGCGGGGTCGCGGCCAATGCGGCGCTGCGGGGGGCGCTAGCCCAGTTGTGCGCCGAGGTCGGCCTTCCCCTTGTCGCGCCGCCGCCGAACTTGTGCACCGACAACGGCGCAATGATCGCTTGGGCGGGAGTGGAGCGGCTCAGGCTCGGGATGATCGATGGGCTGGACGCTCCGGGCCGGCCGCGCTGGCCGCTCGATCCCAAATCCGAGCGCGCGCTCAACAACAAGGCCTGAGGCCGCCGACCGGCGGCCTCACTATCCGTTAGGCTTGGGCGCCGGCTCGGCCTGGGCGGGCGGGGCGGCAGGCGCTGCCTGCTCCTTCGCCTTTTCGTTGGCCATGTGATGGCCGACGATGCAGCCGCCGATCGCGCCCATGACCCCATGATGGCCGGCGTAATGACCGGCGACGCCGCCGACGACCGCGCCCTTGAGACAGCCCTTGGCCTCGGCGGGCGCAGGCGCCGTGGCGTGACTAACGCCAGCGCAAGAGCGATGGGGGCGAACATTGCGTATTTCATGAACGGGTTCCATTGATCTTGCGGGGCGAGAACCCGGATGGCGAACTCAAGGCGGGCATTTGGTTTCCGCGCCGAGCCTTGGCAAGAGGCCTTGCGGCGCATTTTGCACGGGCAATCCGCTTACGCTGCCTATAAACATTGCAATTCGCTGCACCGACGCCTATACAACGGTTTTCCTCTCAAGTTTGATCCTTTGAGACTGCGTTTTGCGGGGCAAAACCTGCAAGTGCGCGCAAACGATCATTAAGGAGCCATCGTTCATGAGCGACGCGCCGTTGATGCCGAAGGCGACCGCCGTCTGGCTGGTCGAAAACACCTCGCTGACCTTCGATCAGATTGCGGAGTTCTGCAAACTGCACCCCCTGGAAGTGAAGGGGATAGCCGACGGCGAAGTGGCGACGGGCATCAAGGGCTACGATCCGATCTCGACCGGCCAGCTCACGCGCGAGGAGATCGCCGCCGCCGAGCAGGATCCCAATCATCGCCTGCATCTTTCGACCTCGAAGGTGCGCACGCCCGAATTCAAGAAAGCGCGCGGCGCGCGCTACACTCCGTTGTCGCGCCGGCACGACCGGCCGAACGCCGTATTGTGGCTCTTGCGCAACCATCCCGAGCTCAAGGACGCGCAGATCATGCGGCTGGTGGGCACCACCAAGCACACGCTTTCGGCCATCCGCGAGCGCACGCACTGGAACTCGGCCAATCTTCAGCCGATGGACCCGGTGACGCTGGGCTTGTGCTCACAGATCGACCTCGACTTCGAGGTCAATCGCGCCGCGAAGGAGCGGCCCAAGGTCGAAGACGATCGCAGCCAGACGCTGGTGTCGGCGGAGATCACCACCGCCCGTCCGGTGGCCGCTCCCGCGAGCCAGCTCGAAGTGTTCGGCGTCCCGACCCCCAAGCCCAAGCCAGCCGACGAGAAGATCGACGTCAATTCGGTGTTCGGAAAGCTGAAAGAAAAGGCTTCGCCAGAAGGCGAATAAGCGGATTGTAGGTCTCCTCTGCCTCGTGTCGTTTCCACCGATGGCGAGACAGGAAGCCTCGGGGCCGCGACGACCAGAGAGCCGCGGGTCGTTGCGCTTAGCGCTTCTGTGGTTAGAATAGCGTCCGCCGCAAAGGTGTTTGCCCTCGGATTGTGGGGTTGCGCGGCGGGCGGACGTGAACCATGTGGCGGCGGCTTTGTGAGCGTGGCCTCATCCGGACCCGACAAGGGAAGATGACGACGCCGGCGGAATCCGCCGACGCTCGTGAGGCCATTCGCGCGGCCCAGATTGACGCATTGTTCCGGGCGGGCCCGCTCGGCGTGGGCTCGGCTGCGGTCGCTTCTGTCGTTCTCCTTGCGATCCTGCACCGCCTTGGATCTGTAGACGCAAGAATCGGATCGGCGTGGAGCGCCTTCGTCGTCATCTGCGCGCTCTGTCACATCTTGCTCGGGCGCGCCTACTGGCGCTCTCGGGCGCAGAGCGATCAATGGCGCGAGTGGGCGCTCTGGTTCAGCGTCATCAGCTTTGCCGAGGGAATGGCCTGGGGTTGGGCCCCGATAGGGCTTGCGACCGGCGATCGCTTCGAGGTGCAGCTTATAATCGTCGTTGTGACTGCGGCGGTCGCGGAGGGGGCGATCGTCGCGTTTGGCTCGTATTTGCCGGCTTTCTACGCCCTATTCGTTCCGGCGACGCTTCCCTATGCGCTGGTGAGCGCAGTCTCTTCAAATCCCGTCGAACGCCTGACAAGCCTCCTGATGCTCGTCTTCATCGCAGCGTTCGCCGCCTTGGGCTTCACGACGAACCGCGCGTTCATCCAGATCGTCGGCTTGAGAATTCGTACTCAGGCCATGGCGCTCGACTTGCAAAGGCAGAAGGACATCGCCGAGCGGGAACGGGAGATCGCTGTGGAGGCGAACCGAGCAAAATCATCTTTCCTCGCGGCGGCGAGTCACGATCTGCGCCAGCCCATCCATGCGCTCGGCATGTTTGTCGGGGCCCTGCGTGGCGTTCCAATGGCGCCGGAGGGGCGCCGGATCATCCAGCAGATCGAAGCGTCGACTGCGGCGATGGACGGCCTCTTTTCGGCGCTTCTCGACATTTCAAAGCTCGACGCGGGAGTCGTCCCCGTCGAGAGACGGGCAGTTCCCATCGGCCCAGTGCTCGAGCGCCTTGGCCAGGACCACCGGGAAGAAGCAAAGGCCAAGGGCGTCTCGCTCGTCTGGAAGCGATGCAGCGCGATCGTTTGGACTGACCCGGTGCTGATCGAGCGGGTCCTGCGCAACCTCGTGTCGAATGCGGTGCGCTACACCGATCGCGGACGGATCGTGATCGGCGCCCGGCGTCGCGGCGCCACGGTGGCGGTGCAGGTGATCGACACTGGGCGCGGCATTCCGCTCGACGAGCAGAAGCGTGTGTTTCAAGAGTATTATCAACTCGGCAATCCTCACCGCGATTCAACCAAGGGACTCGGACTTGGCCTTGCGATCGTCCGGCGATTGACCTCTCTCCTTGATTGCGGATTGACATTGCGCTCGGAGCCCGGGCGGGGCTCGCGCTTCGAGGTGACGATCCCGCTCGCGGAATCTCAATCGCCGGTCGCCGAGCCGGAGCCAGCGATCGCCCCCGTGGCGCCGGCGAAAGGGCTCGTGGTCGTCATCGACGACGAGCCCGCTATTCGTGACGCGACGCAGAGTTCTCTTGACGGGATGGGGGTACGACGTCGTCGCGTGCGACGGCGGGGAGGAAGCCATTTTGCGTCTCTCGTCCTGTCCGGCGAGACCTGCGCTGATCCTGTGCGACTATCGGCTGCGCGAGGGCGAAAGCGGGCTCGTGGCCATCAAACGCATTCGTGCAGAATTCAACGGGTCGATACCCGCGATCCTGATCACCGGCGACACCGCGCCTGATCGTCTGACGGAAGCTAGGGCCAGCGGCCTCTTGCTCATGCACAAGCCCGTATCCAACGGCAAGCTGCGGGCGGCGATCGGCAATTTGATTTTGAGCGCGAAGCCGAGCCGTTCGGTCGAGGCCGGTCTTTCAGCGGTGGAATAAGACCCATCTCTTTGGCGCACCACCGCCCGTCCGGCGGCCGCTCCCGCGAGCCAGCTTGAAGTGTTCGGCGTCCCGACCCCAAGCCTGTGGACGAGAAGATCGATCCGGTGTTCGGAAAGCTGAAGGAGTCTAAGGCGGAATAGGCGTCCCCAAGCACACGACTCTCAATGCGCCGTTGCGTGCTCGTAGATGTCTTCCTCCTGAGCGTTGTGAATGCGCGCGATCGTCTCGATCGATTCTACGATACGCTGTCCGTCGCGCAGCGTCGTCGGATCGGTGTCGCCTTCGGAGAGGCTTTCGGACAGGCGCGACAATAGATGCGCGAGGTGCAACAACTCGCGGTGGACGCGACTCATCGCCGCGAGGCCATAGCCGCTCGCGAGAGAGCGGCGCAGACGCGGATAGACTTTAGCCTCGTCTAGGCGCTCGTGCTCGACGAGGTCTTTTGCGACTATGGCGTTCGCTTCGCGGATGAGCGAGGCGCCCTCGGAAGGCAAGGCCCTGTCGAGCGCCGTCACAATGTCGCGCAGCCGGTCGAGGCTCGTCTCCAGCTTCAGATGGTCCTCTCGCAGCGCTTTGGCGTCGCTCGCCGGCAATCTCCGCCGCCGCCAGTCGCGTCCCGAGCCCAGCGCCCGCAAGGCGTTGAGGATGACGGCGACGTCGATGACCTCCTGAGTGAGAGCGCCGGCAATCGGCGTCAGCCACCCGAAGGCCGCAGCAACCATCGCGACCCCCGAGAGAGCCATTCCGCCCGCCATGCTCTGGAACGCGATCGCGTAGGCGCGCCGGGCGATTCCGACCGCGTCGGATACGCGGTCAATGGCGTCGACGAGGATCACGACATCCGCCGCCTCCGACGAGGCGCTCGCGCCGCGCACGCCCATCGCGACGCCGACATCGGCGGCCGCGAGGGCAGGCGCGTCATTGACGCCGTCCCCGACCATCAGCGTCGGCTGGAGCCCCCGCTCCACTGCAACCGCCGCGACCTTGTCGGCCGGGTCGCGATCGGAAAGCACGGAGTCCAGATCGAGGGCGGCGCCGATCGCTTCCGCCGTTTCCGCCCTATCGCCGGTCAGCATCACGATCCGCGAGACGCCGGCCGCCCGCAGCCCCTGGATCGCTCGCGGTGCGTCGCGGCGCAACTCATCTGCAAGCAAAATCGCCCCCGCCGGCGTGTCTTCGACGGAGACGAAGACGGTGAGCGCGGAGCGGTAAGAGGCCTGCCGCAGGATCTGCCGCGCCCAGGAATTCGCGAGCGACAACTCGAACACATAGTTATACGCGCCGACGCGGACCTTACGCCCCCCGAGATCGCCCTGAAGCCCCGAGCCCATGGCTTCGCGAACGTTCGTCGGCGTGTCCAGACTGAGCCCCCGTTCGCGCGCCGCGGCGACGATCGCCGCCGCCACGGGATGTTGCGACGCCTGTTCGAGAGAGCCCGCGATGCGCAGAGTCTCGTTGGCGTTCCAGCCGGGCGCGGTCTCGATTCCGATGGTGTGCGCGCCGCCGACCGTCAACGTGCCCGTCTTGTCGAAGATCACGGTGCGCGTCCGCGCCAGCGCCTCGAGCGCGAGCCCGCCTTTCATCAGGATTCCGCGACGCGCCGCCCGGGCGACGCCCGCAATATAGGCGACTGGAGCTGCGAGGATCAGCGGGCAGGGCGTCGCGGTCACGAGCACCGCAAGGCCGCGGACCGGATCTCCGGAGAGGCCCCATGCGACTCCCGCAAGCGCCAGCGAGACCGGCAGGAGCAGCAACGCGAAGCGGTCCGCGGTCCGGATGGTCGGCGATTTGGCGGTTTGAGCCGCGGTCGCCATCCGCACGATTCCGGCATAGGTGCTCTCACCCTCTGTCGCCGTCGCCACCAGCACAAAGGTCTGTCCTGCGTTGACGGCGCCGCTGCGCGCCGCCTCGCCCGCGCGTCGTATGACCGGGATCGGCTCCCCGGTGAGAGCCAACTCGTCGAGCGCCGCGTCGGAGCCAGCAAGGACGCCGTCAACCGGAAGGACCTCCCCGGCCCGCACGAGGAGCCGATCGCCGACTGCGACCTCCGAGACGGGAACATCATCCACCTCGCCCGTGCGTTCGCGATGCGCGACGCGGGGCGCACGGTCGATAAGGGACCTGATGTCGCGCTCTGCGCGGGAGACCGCAAATTCCTCGAGCGCGTTCCCTCCTGCATACATGACCGCCACGACAATAGCGGCGAGAAATTCGGCGAGTGCGAGCGCCCCGATCATGGACAGAAGCGCAACCGCGTCCACTCCAAGACGACCGGCGAGGAGGTCGCGTGTAATCGACACGACGAGCCCGACAATGACGGGAATTGCGCCCGCCGCCCAAAGCCAGTTGGCAAGCGTCGAGTTGCCGGCGGCCCAGAGCGCGCCTCCGGCCAGGAGCGAGGCGAGCGCGATCACAATCAGCGCTCGAGGAAGAAGCCGGTCGAGGATGAGGATCATGGCGTTTGGACACTGGAATCGTGCGCCGCGTCTCCCCGTTGCGGAGGAAGCGACCGGCGGCTATTCACGAACAAACGTCAGCAATGTGATGTGGCTGTAAAGTTGATGACTTCGCGATATCCAGCCGATGTCCATTTTCAGCCTTTGCGGCCTCGCAGAGTGGCCACTCCGTTACGGCCGGTTCATTCTTCTGCGTGTAATGCGACGGATACACTGCTCAGCCGCTGCAACTTGGGCGCGCGTCGCGTGCGGGTTAGTGACTGGCGTATGCGCTCCTTCGGGCCAATCTGCCGGACACTCCCAGAGGTTCCTCGCGCGCACGCCATAACGTTCGGCGCATTTGTGGCAATCCGCCAGATTGGCCCAAGTCGTCACATTGGCGGCGGATACCGGACTAGCGGCTAGGATTGCCCCAAGGGCGAGGCCGTATCGATTCATGTCGTCGCCTCTCAACTCAGCGCTGACGATAACAAATTTCCGGCAACGCGTCCCTTCGCAGCGGGCTGCGCTGGCCTCATCGACGGGCTGTGCCCGCCCCCACAGAGTGGCGGGCGCGCTGACGCCATCGATACTGCCGAAATGCAGCAGCCTCCAAAACCGGAGCCTCCGCTGGCCCGACCCTATTCCGCCGCTCTTGTGTGGACGGCCGGGTTGTTCGGGTGCGTGGTCCAGTTGGCGGGCGCGCGGGCATAGTCGAGCCCTGTACGCGGGTCGACGCCCGCGACTTTGTGAACGAGCGCGATGCAGTTCTCGACCGGGCAGACCAGCGTGCAGAGATTGCAACCGACGCATTCGGCCTCGTTGACCACGAACTGGCGCTTGCCGTTCATGCGGGCGAAGATCGCCTGATGCGAAGTGTCCTCGCAGACGATGTGGCAGCGGCCGCATTGAATGCAGAGCTTCTGATCGATCTCGGCCTTCGCCACGTAATTGAGATTGAGATATTGCCAGTCCGTGATCGAAGGAACCGCGCGGCCGCGGAAATCCTCGATCGTCGCGTAGCCCTTCGAGTCCATATAATTCGAGAGCCCGGTGACCATCTCCTGGACCACCTTGAAGCCGTAGGTCATCGCGGCGGTGCAGACCTGCACCGTGCCGGCGCCGAGCGCGATGAACTCCGCCGCGTCGCGCCAGGTGGTGATCCCGCCGATGGCCGAAATCGGCACGCCGGCGCAAGCCGGATCACGGGCGATTTCCGACACCATTGACAGCGCGATCGGCTTCACCGCGGGGCCGCACATGCCTCCGTGCGTGCCCTTGCCGTCAATGGCGACGTCCGGCGTCATGTGATCGAGATCGATATTCATGATCGAATTGATGGTGTTGATGAGCGACACCGCATCGGCGCCGCCTTTTTTCGCCGCGCGCGCTGGCTGGCGCACGTCGGTGATGTTGGGCGTCAGCTTGACGATGACCGGCATGCGGGTGTGCGCCTTGCACCAGCGCGCGACCATCTCGACATATTCTGGAACCTGGCCGACGGCCGAGCCCATGCCGCGCTCCGACATGCCGTGCGGGCAGCCGAAATTGAGCTCGACGCCGTCGCATTCGGTCTCCTCGACCCGAGCGAGAATGTCCTCCCACGATTTCTCGTCGCAGGGAACCATCAGCGACACGATCAGCGCGCGGTCGGGCCAGGCGCGCTTGACCTCCTTGATCTCGTGCAAGTTGATCTCGAGGTGGCGGTCGGTGATGAGCTCGATGTTGTTCATTGCGATTAGCCGGCGGTCGGGTCCGTGGATTGCGCCGTAGCGCGCGCCCGACACGTTGACGACCGGCGGCCCGGCTTCGCCGAGCGTCTTCCATACCACTCCGCCCCAGCCGGCGCGGAACGCGCGCTCGACATTGACCTTCCGATCGGTGGGCGGGGCGGAGGCGAGCCAGAACGGATTTGGCGATTTGACCCCGAGAAAATTGGTGCGCAGATCAGCCATGGGATCCTCGCTTGAAGTTAGTTGCGCGATGCGCTGAGCGCGGCCGCGATCGAGCGCGCCGCCTGCTTGCCGTCCTCGACGGCGCTCACTGTCAGGTCTTTTCCGCCGTACACGCAATCCCCGCCGGCCCAGACCCCGGCTAGCGTCGTGCGGCGCTCGGAATCGACAACGATACGGCCGTCCCTGACCTCGATCGGAGCTCCACCCAGCGCCTCCGGCGCGCCGCGCTGACCGATGGCGAGAAACAGCATGTCGGCGTCGAGGCGAAAGACTGAGCCTAAAGGAGCGGACGCGCTCTTGCCGCCATTGGCGCTCTCGAACACCACGCCGCTCAGCGTGTCACCCCGACCCTCAAGCGCGACGGGCCGCGCCCAATAGCGGATGACCACCCCGCTCGTTTGCGCGAGCTCCTGCTCATAAAGGCTCGCCTTCATCTGTTCGGGCCCGCGCCGGTAGACCATGGTCACGGTCTCGGCGCCGAGCTTCTTCGACTGCACCGCGGCGTCGATCGCCGTCATGCCGCCGCCGATCACCACCACGCGGCGGCCAACCGGCACCGTGGAAAGATCCTTGGCCTGCCTAAGCTTGGCGATATAGTCGACAGCGTCGATCACGTTGGCGAGCTCGGTCTCTCTCGGCAATCCGAGCTTGTTGGTCGCGCCGAGCCCCGCGCCGAGGAAGACGGCGTCGTAGTTCCGCCGCAGGTCGTCGAGCTTGACGTCGCGCCCGAGCGCCTGCCCGCGCTTGATTTCGATGCCTCCAATCGAGAGAATGAACTCGACTTCCCGCGCGGCGAAGTCATCGACCGTTTTGTAGGCGGCGATGCCATATTCATTGAGGCCGCCCGCCTTCTCGCGCGGCTCGAAGATCGTGCTGTCGACGCCGGCGATGGCGAGTTCATGCGCGCAAGCCAAGCCCGCTGGCCCGGCCCCGACAATGGCGACGCGCTTGCCGGTCGGCGCGCCGCGCGCGTAAGGCGATTTCCCGGTGGCGATCGCGAGTTCGGTCGCATAGCGCTGCAATCGGCCGATCACGACCGGCTTCATCTCCGCCGCCTCGCGCACGCAGGCTTCCTCGCAGAGCGTTTCGGTCGGGCAGACGCGGGCGCACATGCCGCCCATGATGTTGGAATCGAAAATGGTGGTCGCCGCGCCCGAGCGGTTGCCGGCAGCGATCTGGCGGATGAACAGCGGAATGTCGATCGCGGTCGGGCAGGCCTGCTGACAAGGCGGGTCGAAGCAGAAATAGCAGCGCTCAGCCTCCACTCTGGCCTCGTGGGGGGTCAAGAGCGGGTGCAGATCGGCAAAATTGCCTTTCAACGTCGCTTCGTCCAGGCGTCCCTGGCGGACGTCCGATGCGCCCGACGGGTCGGCTACGATCGTCATGGGCGGAAACCCCCAAGCCTTGGAGAGACGGACCGGTTCATTCCTGACCGTTTGGTCAATCGTTTTGCTACGCGCAACTTTTGTCAAGCAGGATATGGGCCGCGCCGGACTCGCCCCGCCGAAGGGTCAACTCCCATTGACGCCCGTCTATCCGCGTAGTGCATGTGGATAACGAAAATGTTGAAGCTTGAATCGGATTGCTGCGGTGCAACAAATCTGCTAGAAGATCGTTTCAAGAAGAGTGGACAGGATTCAGAGGGGCCCATGCCAGCCACCTGGAAGACCAAATGGGGCATTCGCCGCGTGCGCCGCGACACCCCGACAGTAGAAGAGGCTTTGATCGCGGCAGAAAGTCTGGCCAACGATCCGGGTCAACGCGCCGAAATCGCCGCCTCCCTCATGGGCGTGCCGGTTGACGAGGTGAGGGTTTTGGCGGCGAAACAGGCCGCCAAGACGCGGGGCCGAGCAAGCCTAGTCGCGGGCCGCACCCGCGCCGTCGTGGTTGAGTACAAGCGGCCGCGCATTGGTCACGGACCGGTGTCGTTCGCCAGCAAGCGCTAGCTCGGCCCGAGGGGCGTGGCCTAAGAGCGGCGAAGGCCCTTAGAGATTCGCGAGCCCAGCCGCCGACGGCCGGCTGGTGCGGTATTGACTGCGCGCCGCCACGTCGGTCGAGATGACAGCGACCGCGATCAAGGTCAGCGTGGTCATTTCGGCGAAATCGACATTGAGGAAGGCGAGCGCGACAACCGCCGAGAACGCCGCGGCCATATAGGGCGCGAGCCTCGGCGGCGCGCGCGGAAGATCGCGAAACGCCAGCCACGCCGCAGTCGCCGCCACCACCGCGCCGACGATCCCAAGCTCATACCAGACCGTGAACGCGAGCGCGCGGGGAGTCCGGGCCGGCAGGATCTGGTCTTGAACGCCATGGGTGACTGTCGCAAATCCATGACCGGTGATCAGCCTGAGCTTGTCGTGCGTGAACACGTCCGCCGCCACCGACAGCGACGGATAAGGCGCCGGCAGCGAGGCGAGCCGGGCATGGAAGATCCAGGTGGAGACGGTCGGCGCGAGCGCGGGGATGAGCGGGGACAACAGGATGAGCGCGGCCGCGCCCCAACTCAATTCGCGCGCGGTGCGCGACAAATCCGAGATCGAGAACGACAGAGCGAGATAGCCGGCAAATAACGCAATCGTGAGCGGAGCGTAACTGTCAATATAGGCGAAGCAGAGGGCGACGATCAAAAGGAGGCGCGCAAGTCCGTTGCGCCCGCGCGCCGCAAGTCCGCCGATCGCCGGGAACAAGAGCACGGCGATCGCGACCGCGCCTGCCGCCAGCCGGCCGTCGTCCGGCGCCCCCCCCAGCGTCTCCGCGAGAGCGCGCGCGATTATGGCCGCCATTCCGACCATCACGCCGATCGGGAACAGGTAGAGATCGGTCGCGGCTGCGTTCTCGCGGGGCGCGGCGACGGCCAACATTGTCGCGACTAGGAGGACGCTCAGCTTGAGCAGATGTTGGCTCGCCGCGACCGGATAGGGCGTCCAGAGAATTGACAGCGCCGCCCAAACCAAACCCGCCAGCAAAGCGAGAAACGCTGGAACGTAAAAGGGCCGCCTCAAGCGCTCTAGAAATCCAGGCTCCGCGTCGAGAGCCGCGGCGATCAGAAGAAGACCCACGCCAATCGAGAACATCACATAGAGCCCGAGCGGGTGGAGCACGGCCCCGACTGGCGCGCCGACGGCTAACACCAGATAGCCGATGCGCGAGAAAAAGCGCGAGGCGTCCGCGGCATCGTCGCGATCGGCCTCTCTCAAGCTTTTCCTGTCCGCGGTGATCGCCATAACTCCGGACCCCGGTCGCGCCGCTCTCAATTCCGCGCCGCCATTGAGGACTTATACGACCTCGATAGCGAGGCGCCTGTGTGCCGCACGCAACACCTTCGCGTCAATTTCCCGTTTTTGGCCACGATTGACGACAAGCGCGCGAGCGTGCGAACGGTCGCGAAGGATCGAGAGCGGTGACGAGAGCGAAGGCGACGAGGTGAGCGGCAATTCCATGGTCGCCGTCGCGCGCACACAAACGGGCTTGCGCCGCGCCGCCTGGCTAAGCGTTTACGCCTGCGCTGCGTCGATTGCGCTTTTGGCCATGCAGGCGGCGGCCGCGGGCCGGCTCGAGCTCACCTTCGACGAAGCCTATTATACGCGTTGGTCGCGCTCCCTTTCTTTCGGATATCTCGACCACCCGCCGGTGGTCGCGCTCCTCATCCGCGCCTCGACTGCGCTATTCGGCGGTTCGGAGCTGGGAGTGCGGGCGCTTTCGCTTCTTCTCGTCGGCGCGCTGCCCGCTTTGATCGCCTTCATCGCCTGGCGCCTGTTCGATTCCAAGGAAAAGGCCGCGCTCGCGGCGCTGATGTGGGTCGCCATGCCGCTTGTCTCCATCGGGGCGGTGTTCATCACTCCCGATGCGCCGCTGGTCGTGTTTTGGACGCTTGGGCTTGCGGCCCTGGTCGAGCTCTGGCGCACGGATCGGAAGCGCTGGCTGATCGCGCTGGGCTTGGCTCTGGGCTTGGCGCTGCAATCGAAGTTCACCGCCGCCTTTTTCATAAGCGGCGTCGGGTTCGCCCTGGTCGCGACGCCCTCGCTGCGCCGCTGGCTCTTCTCCCCTGCGCTCTATGCCGGCCTCGCCGTGGCGCTCGTGATTTTCGCCCCGTTCGTCGCCTGGAACGCCGAGCACGGCTGGGCGACCTTCGCCAAGCAACTGGGCCGCGCGCCGCCGACCGGATTCACGCCCTACTCACTGGCGGAGTTCCTCGTTGCGCAGATCGGGCTCATGAATCCGCTGGTTGTCGCCGCGCTCATCCCCGCCGTTTGGGCAATCGCCTGGCGCCCTCGCCCGCCTGTCCGATCGCGCGACGAAGCGCGGCGTATCCTCGCCTGCACGATCGCGCCCGCGGCGGTCTACTTCCTGTTGCATTCGCTCCACGACCGCGTGCAGGGCAACTGGCTCGCGCCGCTTTATCCGGCCGCGGCGATACTGGCCGCGGACTGGGTCGCCGAAACCCGCCGGACCGGCGCAAGTTTCGCCGCGGCGATCGCGAAGGCCGCTCCATGGGCCGCGCCAATCGGGCTCGCCATCGCCGCGCTGACCTTCGCCGAGGCTAGGACCAGCGCCATCCCGCTTGGGCCCGGCAGTCCGCTCGCGCGCCTCGAGGGCTTTCAGGGGCTGGCGCACGATCTCGACGCCAAGGCGCGCACCGAAGGCGCGCCTTATGTCCTGACCCAAGGCTACGCGCTGACTTCGCTGATGGCCTATTACGGCGATCCGGCGATCCCCATCGTGCAGCCAGAGCAGCGCATGCGCTGGATATTCGAGCCTCAGCCGTCCGAAACTGAGTTCGAAGCGCCTGGGCTCGCGCTCGGCGAACCGGGCCGCAATTTCGGCCTCATTCTGAAGATGCGTTTTCATGAAGTCGAGCCGGCTGGCCTCCTGCAGCGTCGCCAGCCGGGCGGCGCCCTCGAAGCTTATGAGCTTTACCGGGTCGCCGATCCCTACGCCCCGGTGTTGGACCCGGTCTGCCCACGCGGCGAGGTGAATCTTCAGCGGCAATGCCCGCCGTGACCGCGGCCGCACCGCCCTCGGTCACCCGATCCGCAGAAGGATGATTCCCGCGAGGATGACGAGCGCGGCGATCGCCCTTTGCGCATGGAACGGTTCGCGGAGCGCCACGACGCCGATGATGGCCGCGAACACGACCGAGGTCTCGCGAAGCGCGGCGACGGCGGCGATCGGGGCTCGGGTCATCGCCCAGACGACGATCGCATAGCCGAGAAAGGCGGCGGCGCCGCCGACAAGGCCGAGCCGCCAGCCCCGCGCAAAGGCGCCGACCACGGCGCGCCCGCGAAGACAAAGGATGATCGGCAAATAGGCGAGTGCGGTCAGCGCGTCAGCCCACGAATTATAGGCGAAGGCGAAGGCCGCGCTGGCCCCCGAGAGCCTCGCGCCTTGCCCGTCGATCACCGAATAGACCGCGATGACGACCGAATTGGCTAGCGCGACAAGGAACGTCGGGCGATCGATTCGTCCATGCGCGAGTCCGCTTGCGCCCATGCCGAGCACGCCCGCGACGAGCACGGCGACTCCGAGGCTGGCGATCGGCCCCGGCGCTTCTCCCAGTGTCGCAAGCGCGATGACGGCGGCGATCAAGGGCGCAAGTCCGCGCATGATCGGATAAGCGACCGAGAGGTCGGCGCTGCGATAGAGCTGTCCGACGAGCATGAAATAGACGATATGGATGGTGGCCGAGGCGACGATGAAGGGCATGGCCGCGCCTGCCGGCCGCGGCAGGACGAGAGCGGCCAAGAGAGCGACGCCCCCGCAGAAGATCGCCACGATCGCCGACGAGAGGAACTTGTCGCCCGCGCTCTTGACGAGCGAGTTCCACAGCGCATGAAGGGCCGCCGCGCCGAGCACAGCGGCCAAGACGCCGGAAGCGAGGTGAGTCGCATCTGTCATGAAAGAGTCACACTGATGGATTCGTTCGGCCCGGTCGAGCCGCGCGGCGATCCGGCCAGCCGGCAGCGGGCTCGCGCGGTAGCGCGCGGGTCGTTCGTGCGGATCGGAGAGCGCACCGAGGCGCAGCGTCTGTTCGAGACGGGGGGCTTACGCTGGCGCTTTCCCCGCTCCTCGAACCCTTGCGAGGCGGCTATCGTCAACACCGGCGGCGGGGTCGCCGGCGGCGATTCCTATTCCCTGAACCTCACGCTAAGCGAGGGCGCCGAGGTCGAGGCGACGACGCCCTCGGCCGAGCGCATCTATCGCAGCGACGGCCCTGCCGCGGCGATCACGACCAGACTTAAGCTCGCGTCCGGCGCGCGGCTGTTCTGGCTGCCTCAGGAGACGCTTTTATTCGATGGGGCGCGGCTCGAACGGCGGCTCGAAGTCGAGGCCACGGGCGAGGCTGAGTTCATTATCGCTGAAACGCTGGTGTTCGGCCGATTGGCGATGGGCGAAAGCCGGATCGACGCAAGCGTGCGGGATTCATGGCGCGTTCGCCGCGACGGCCGAACTCGTGTTCGCCGACGAGACAAGGATCGACCACGCCGGCGCAACCCTGGAGCGGAAGGCTGTCGGAGCCGGAGCGCGGGCGCTCGCGATGATCGTCGCCGCGGCGCCCAATATTGAGGCCCGCCTGCCCAATTTGCGGGCGGCGCTTGATGCAAGCCGCACTGGCGTCGAAAGCGGCGCGAGCGCGTTCGACGGCCTCCTCGTCGCCCGCATCCTCGCCGCCTCGTCCCACGAATTGCGCGCCGCGCTTCTCGCCGCCATTGTCGCGCTCGGCGGACGCAAGCCGCGCCTGTGGCCTTGACCCGGGCGCGAAATTTGCTGGAAAGCTCAACGCCCACGAGGAGGGACGAGGCCCCATGAACCTGACACCGAGGGAAAAGGACAAGCTTTTGATCGCCGTGGCGGCGATGGTGGCGCGCCGCCGACTCGAGCGCGGCGTTAAGCTCAACCACCCGGAAGCGGTTGCGCTTATCACCGATTTCGTCGTCGAGGGCGCGCGTGATGGGCGCTCGGTCGCCGAGCTCATGGAGGCGGGCGCGCATGTCGTGTCCGCCGATCAGGTGATGGACGGCATCGCCTCGATGATCCACGACATCCAGGTCGAGGCGACTTTTCCCGACGGCACGAAGCTCGTCACCGTCCACCATCCGATCCGTGGCGCGGAGGACAAAGAGATTCCCGGCGAAGTCATGGCCGAGGCTGGCGAGATCGCGATGAATGTCGGCCGCGAAACGCTCACGCTGGACGTGTCCAATTCCGGCGACCGGCCGATCCAGGTCGGCTCGCACTATCATTTCTTCGAGACCAACCCGGCGCTCAAGTTCGACCGCGCGAAGGCGAAAGGCTACCGGCTCGACATCCCGGCCGGCACGGCGGTCCGCTTCGAGCCCGGCCAGAGCCGATCCGTGCGCCTCGTCGCCATCGCGGGCAAGCGCGAAGTCTACGGCTTCCGCCAGGAGGTCATGGGCAAGGTGTGATCAATTAAGGGAACTCCTGACGGACATGATGATCGATAGTAAAGCGGGCGACCCCTTTGCAGCCTTTCCAACCGGCGCCTGACCGCGCTCGACTGAGGTTTTACAAAATGCCTTCCTCCTCCAACGCCCTCCCGCCGACCTCCCTCCCCCGCGCGCATTACGCCGAGATGTTCGGCCCCACGACCGGCGACAGGATTCGCCTCGCCGACACCGAGCTCGTCATCGAAGTCGAGAAGGACTTCACCACTTACGGGGAAGAGGTGAAGTTCGGTGGCGGCAAGGTGATCCGCGACGGCATGGGGCAGGCGCAGACGACGAACGCACGCGGCGCCGTCGACACCGTCATCACCAACGCCGTCATCCTCGACCACTGGGGGATCGTGAAGGCCGACGTGGGCTTGAAGGACGGGTTCATCGCGGCCATCGGCAAAGCCGGCAACCCCGATATTCAGCCTGGCGTCACGATCATCGTCGGTCCCGGCACCGAAGTGATCGCGGGCGAAGGCAAGATCCTCACCGCCGGCGGCTTCGACACCCACATCCATTTCATCTGCCCGCAGCAGATCGAGGAGGCGCTCATGTCCGGCGTCACTTCGATGCTGGGCGGCGGGACAGGGCCCGCGACCGGCACTTTCGCCACCACCTGCACGCCGGGCCCCTGGCATATCCAGCGCATGATCGAGGCGGCCGACGCCTATCCGATGAACCTTGGCTTCGCCGGCAAGGGCAACGCCTCCAAGCCTGCGGCGCTGGTCGAGCAGGTCAAGGCCGGCGCCTGCGCGCTCAAACTGCACGAGGACTGGGGCACGACGCCCGCCGCGATCGACTGCTGCCTGTCAGTCGCCGACGACCATGACGTGCAGGTGATGATCCACACCGACACGCTCAACGAATCGGGCTTCGTCGAGGACACGATCAAGGCGTTCAAGGGCCGCACCATCCACGCCTTTCACACCGAGGGCGCGGGCGGCGGCCACGCGCCCGACATCATGAAGGTCGCGGGCCTGCCCAATGTGCTGCCTTCATCCACCAACCCGACGCGCCCCTATACGAAGAACACGCTCGACGAGCATCTCGACATGCTGATGGTCTGCCATCATCTCGACCAGACCATCCCCGAGGACCTCGCCTTCGCCGAGAGCCGCATCCGGAAAGAAACGATCGCCGCCGAGGACATCCTGCACGATCTTGGCGCGCTCTCGATGATGTCGAGCGATAGCCAAGCGATGGGCCGGGTCGGCGAGGTCATCATCCGCACCTGGCAGACGGCCGACAAGATGAAGCGCCAGCGCGGCGCCCTCGAAGGCGATGGGCCCCGCAACGACAATGCGCGGGCAAAACGCTATGTCGCCAAATACACCATCAATCCCGCCATCGCCCACGGCGTCTCAAAGCACATCGGCTCGGTCGAGAAGGGCAAGCTCGCCGATCTTGTGCTGTGGACGCCCGCCTTCTTCGGCGTAAAGCCCGATTGCATCATCAAGGGCGGCGCGATCGCCGCCGCGCTGATGGGCGACCCCAACGCCTCAATCCCGACGCCCCAGCCCATCCACTACCGCCCGATGTTCCGCTCGCACGGGAAGGCGCTGCACGGCTCGTCTTACACATTTGTCTCAGAAGCCGCACTCGCGGGCGGCCTCGCGCGCAAGCTCAAGGTGCAGCGCAGCCTGGTCGCGGTCGAGAACACGCGCGGCAGAATTGGCAAGAAGAGCATGATCCATAATGGCGCGACGCCGAAGATTGAGATCGACCCCGAGACCTACGACGTGAGGGCGGACGGCGAACTTCTGGTCTGCGAGCCGGCCGACAAGCTGCCGATGGCCCAGCGGTACTTTTTGTTTTAAGGTGAACCCACTCTGATTGAGACGACGCTTGCTTAACCGGGCCGTCGGCTGGTTGAGTTGCGTCAGTTCTACTAGCTTGACCGCACCTGCTAGATGATCTGAAGTGATTTAAAAAGTCCTCTATGAATAGCAATCCTTTCACTTACGTTTAGCGTCGCGTCACGATTTAAATAGCGAAAAAACATCACTTTATTTCCTACGTTACCAATTATGCTAAAATGAAACAGTATTCACAAAACCAGGTCGGCGTCCGCTAGTTTTAGCTGTCCTTCGGCTAATTTATTTTTATACGCCCGCTTAAATTCATCAATGGATAGAGTCTGCATACGAAGTTGTGACAAAATATCCAGTATCGCGTTGATGTCGGGAAGCACAGCGTGGATTTCATCGACGAATTCATCTCGCAGGTAATTTGAGAAGGCTTTGTCGACCGCTCTAACGGTGATAGGTGCAATTAGATTTTGCCGTTTTCCCACTTCAGCTGTTGCCACAACCTGAAGATATCGGACGAAATCCCTCGGTCGCAGGAGCGTACTTCGTGCAATATAGTCAAAAATCTCCATTCGCTCCTTTTGTCTATCCCAACTGGAACACCGCCTTGTCGAAATAACTAATTCCAAGCATCTTTAAATGAAAGTATTGGCCCGGATGAATTATTGGCTTTTGAAATTCTAAACGCAAGTAGATTCTTAATTTTTGCTTCATCCCAATTCAAATCTACCGTAAGATCGTTCCATTTATTTTTGTCAGAATCTTGAATCAATTCATATATGTCGTCCCTAATAAATACAACAGGGAAAATGCTATGGCTCGTGGTTTTGAATACTGATCTAATATCCTGCCTTGAATAAACTTGTGATTAAGTCTATATATTCATTGGATTGATATTTCTCAATAACGTCTTTGTAATCTTCGTCAAGTTCGTCAAAAAACAAAATAACTTGATTTATCAATCTCAGTCAGGATGAAATTTTCAAGGATATCTACCTTAGCGCCCCAATTTGTTGGATCGATGACTGTTTTTTATCAACAGCCAACTTTCCTCCACTTCCAAATATTTTTAGTTCAAAATCTTTTCCTACCCAACGGGGTATCAACCGTGCAATACTTGTCATGTCGTTTGCGGGTATCAATTTCTCGCAGTAGGCGCGAGCGCTGTAGTTGACCCTGGGATTGTCACGCATTAGTCTACAGATAGTCATATAAATGATGTATTTCCAAATAGTTATAAATTGATTGAGTCTAGTAAATATTGTATCCTTGTTGTTATATAGTTCGTTAAACGGAAAATTCTTGAAACTCAATTTAGTGGAGTGAGCGTTGTCTTTATGCTCCCTGACTAGAAATCGTTCCCCAATTGCCGTTTTGCCAGTTCCCTTTCGGCCAATTACATACGATTTGTGGCCGCTACGGATCGAGTTCGACCTCGGTGACCTCAAAAAAATACCTTTCACTATCTTCCAGTTTTGCTTCAAGCTTCCAGTTTTGAATCTCTCGCAGCAGCTCTTCGCCCATTGTAGGCTTTCCCCAGGATTACTTTTTACCGTCCGGCTCCTTTCAGGAGACTCAACGGTTAGCAATACAGATTATTGCGGCGATTTCCAGTTTATCAATGCTCGTCTCGAGGTGGTGACGCCTGGCGGTTCACGTCCGGCGCCGAAAGCACCGCCATGAGGCGGCCTGCTGCCGGGAGCGGACCTGTATAGGTCTAAGCCGCCCATTCTCAGGGCGCGTTCCGTCCATAGGCATGCCGCATTATGCGCTCGCGAGCCTCTTCGCCATCTTCCCATCTTCCCGCGCCGACCCCCTCGAACGATCCCGCTGATTTGAGTTGGTCCACATAAGGCAGGTAATCGCTCAAACTCTTCCGCGTCCCGACGTTCTTTTCTGGCGACCAACCCTTGGACACCAGGTAATAATCCTGAACAATCTGGGCCTGCTGCTCCATATTGAAATAGCTGAGCGAACTCGATGAATCGAGATCGTAATCATAGGAATTATCGTAGTCCCCGATGAAGTGGTCGTACCGGATCCAGAGATAGATGCCTCTCAGGGCATTGTGGCTGCCGTGGCCCGACTGCCAGACATGCACCATCTCATGGACGAATATGGAGGCGGTATGGTCGCTCCTAACGCTGTAATCCTTGCTCCATAGCTTCACCGCCATGTTCGGGAAATAGCCGGGCGTATAGCTATTGGAAGGACCGCCGACTTCACCATCATTCCTAGCGACGATCTGGTGATCGTAATCAAGCGTATCGCCGAAAATCGGACGAAGCAGCGCTTTCTCCCCGGGCGTCAGGAGGCGGGGAATTGGGCCATCTGTCTCCGGAGGCGCCGGTGCGGGCGGCGGAGGCGGCGCGGCTGCGGGGGCTGGCGGGGGCGCCGCTACGGGAGCGGCCAATAGCGCGAGCTTTTGATAGAGGTGGCCCCCGGGATCAATGTAGCCGCTGCGCTGTCCGGGCCAATACTTGTCCTCAAAAGCGGAGATCGCGGCATAGAGTTCGTTGCTGCAAATCCCCGCGACGATGCGCGGATTGAGGCTGCCTTGCGTTCCCCCGCTCGTCCGCGGAATGCGGTTCAGGAGGTCGATGATGACCTTCTGGTCATCGGCCCAGTTCTGGCAATGGCCGCCTCCGGATCGCGTGTGCCGGCCGACGCGTGCGCGAATGGGCATCGTCTCACCCCCGCCCGAGCACTTCCCGGCAGGCGTCGCTGGCCGTCCTGCCGGCGGCTCTCGACTTAAGTTTATACGAGTTTCGCGGGCGGCCGCCAAGCGCCTCAGCCTCACGGCGCTTAGGCCGCCCGCGGCTTCAGATAGAATATTGGGCAGCAGAAATTAGACTCGTCTATTGGCAAAAAGGGAAATCTCTGCTATGCTATTAAATGCTGGCCGATCAAGCCCAGGGCTCGGTGGCGCTGAACGATGAAGGGCATAACCGATGCGCCTAAGAGGGCTTCGAACACAACCTTGGACGCGAGCTGAGTGGGACGCGATTTATTTATTTTTTCCGCTCGTAACTCACTGAAAAGTCCCAATTCGGCCAAAGAAAACAAAAGAAATCAAAGCAATTTTCCTTGCATTTGCCTTGGTTTTCTTGGCCGGAAATCGCGCGTGGGTTGCATCCGGCCGCCGCGCCCTTGCTAACCGCACGGCGCCTGGCGTTTAGTGGCGGCTCGCCCTCCAAAGGAAGAGCCCATGCCTTCGAGACCCCAAGCCACCCCCCATGTCCACATCTCGGAGCCGCATGTGCGGGTCACCGAATGGCGCTTCGCCCCGGGCGCCGAAACGGGATGGCACCGGCACGAGGCCGACTATGTCGTCGTGCCCCTGCTGGACGGCGACCTCATGCTCGAGGAGCCGGACGGCGGCTCACGCACCACGACACTCAAGCGTCACGTCCCTTACGCGCGCCGCGAGGGCGTCGAGCACAATGTGGTCAACGCCAACCCGTTCGACTTCGCCTTCATGGAGATCGAGCATCTGAAAGGGTGAGGCCGGCGCGCTCGCCGCCTACTCGGCCGCCGCCTTTTCCTCGAGCGCCGGATAGTCGGTGTAGCCGATGGGCCCATCGGTATAGAAAGTCTCGGCGTTCCACGAGTTGAGAGGCGCGCCCAGAGAGAAGCGCCGCGGCAGGTCGGGATTGGCGATGAAAAGCTTGCCGAAGGCGACCGCGTCCGCTTCGCCCAACTCGATCAGCGCCTCGCCGTCGTCGCGCGAAAAGCCTTCGTTCGCGACATAGACGCCGCCGAACGCCGCCTTGAGATCGGGCCCGAGCCGCGGCGCCTTGGTCAATTCGCGGGCGCAGAGGAAGGCAATCTTGCGCTTGCCAAGCTCGCGCGCGACATAGCCGAAAGTCGCGGGCAGGTCGCTGTCGCCCATGTCATGCGCGTCGCCGCGCGGCGCAAGATGCACGCCGACCCGGCCAGCGCCCCAGACGGAGACGACGGCGTCGGTCACATCGAGCATGAGCCGGGCGCGATTTTCGATTCCCCCGCCGTAGCCGTCGTCGCGCTTGTTGCTGCTGTCCTGCAGGAATTGATCGAGAAGGTAGCCATTGGCGCCGTGGATCTCGACGCCGTCGAAGCCGGCCCTCTTGGCGTTCTCGGCGCCGCGCCGATAAGCCTCGATGACCCCAGGAATTTCGCTGGTCTCGAGCGCGCGCGGCATGACGTAAGCGCGCTGCGGGCGCAGCAGGCTCACGTTGCCCTTGGGCGCGATTGCGCTAGGCGCGACCGGAAGCGCGCCATCATGATAGACGGGGTCGGAGATGCGCCCGACATGCCAGAGTTGGAGGAAAATGCGCCCGCCGGCCGCATGCACGCCGTCCACGATCTTGCGCCAGCCCTCGACCTGCTCGTCGGACCATAAGCCCGGGGTGTGCGGATAGCCGACCCCTGCCGGCGTGACCGAGGTCGCCTCGGAAATGATGAGGCCGGCCGAGGCGCGCTGAACGTAATAGCCGCGCATCGACGCGTTCGGAACCCGCCCCGGACCGGTCGACCGGTTGCGGGTCAACGGAGCCAGGAAGATGCGGTTGGGAACCTCAAGGTCGCCGATCTTCAGGGGGTCGAACAAGGTGGGCATTGAGTTCAATCTCCGACTTGGACGCGCGCGACAGCGCGACGGTCGCCTCGGCTGCGTTAGCAGCGGCCGAGGCTCATCACATGGGATCTGCTTGTAGCTGGAGTTATGGGCGGAAAAGACCAGGAGGTCCTTCGGCGTCAATGCCGGCTCTTCTCATCCTCTCCGAAAATAACGAAGGTGCGCAACTCGATGCTCTCGCGCGGCGGAGCGTCTTGAGGCGCGGTCGGATCGATGAACGCCGTATGCGGCGCGAACCGCGCCACCGCCCCGTCATCGCGTAAGTCGTAACACTTGAGCAGCAGGGCTTCGTCGGCGCGCATTTCCGGCGCGTAGAACCAGCGTTGGCCCGGATTGTAGATGAGATTGTAAGTCTCGCCGAGCCGATCCCGATAGACAAGATCGGAGGCTATCAGGTCCTGCGGCTTGACGCTGCGCGCGTCGCAGACGGCGAGCGGCGCGTCGAGCACTGGCGATTTGATCGGCCGCCACAGATTGACGATGGCGACGCGATGGCGAAGCAATTCATCCGCTTCGTCCGGATATTCGGCCCGAAGGCGCGACAGGCCGGACGCCGCCGTCTGATCGACACGGAGCGCAAATCGTCAGCATGGTGAAAGCCTCGCCGACGTCGTCAGATGCCCGCGATGCAGAACCAGGGCTCGCCCTGTCGACGCGCCTTGGAGCTTGCAGAGCAACAGCCCCGCAAGTCGGCTGTAGAGGCACGCTGGCAGCAGCCTTCGTTGGGCAATCCTTAGTTTGAATTAACCAGCAGCCCCGATCGCGACTGTCCGATCGCAGGGGTTTACGGCTGCGAGGCGGGCCTCTCGAGGCTAACATCCTCTCATGCCAGATTGACAGCGAACCGGTGACAGCGCCCGCCGAACGCCTCGCGCGAGCGTCGCCTGATGACCTCGCCGACGCGCTCGCCTTCGCGCTTCGCTTCGAGGGCCGGCAAGCGGAAGCATGACGCCGACGAGATAATGGCCGAGATCGCCGCCAAGCGCTTTGTTGAGCATCTTGAGCGTGCCGGCTTCGCGGTCATGAGCGCCGCCGATCGGCGGCGTCGCTGGCGCTAGGTCGTGGGCATCAAGGTTAAAGCGAACCGGCCTAAACGCGCGCGGACTGTGGGGCTTAGTGTGGGGGTGGTCGCTGTACCAATCGGTAAGCTATTGATATTGTTAAACTCGTTGGTGCCCCTAGCCGGAATCGAACCAGCACTCCTTGCGGAATCCGATTTTCGAGTCGGACGCGTCTACCAGTTCCGCCATAGGGGCCCGCGACGAGACGGACGGCGCC
The DNA here is from genome assembly GCA_963730555.1 of uncultured Alphaproteobacteria bacterium. Classification (GTDB taxonomy): domain Bacteria; phylum Pseudomonadota; class Alphaproteobacteria; order Rhizobiales; family Beijerinckiaceae; genus Roseiarcus. The sequence goes on from CAVSSS010000013.1 coordinate 488,368, forward strand.
GATATAGAACGTGTAAAGCCGCAGGGTCAATGCGCTCAACCTTCGCGAAAGCCCCGTGCGTGGACGGCGGTGCCGCATGCGCGTAAAAGGCCGCTGCACTGCCAAGGACCTGTATGAACAGTTCGCTCTACCCCCGCGTCCAAGCGCTTGCGGAGGGGCCGCACGCGGAGCGCGCGCTGGCCGCCGTCGCATTCGCGGAAAGCTCGTTCTTCCCAATCCCGCCCGATGTGCTGCTCGCCCCGATGGCGCTCGCCAATCCAAAGCGCGCGTGGCGCTACGCGCTTATCGCGACCATCGCTTCGGTGCTTGGCGGCATGCTCGGCTACGCCATCGGCGCCTTGCTCTACGGGACCCTCGGACATTGGCTCATCGATCTCTACGGCTATGGCGCGAAGATGGACGCGCTGAAAGACACCTACGCCCAATGGGGCTGGTTGGTGATCCTCGTTAAGGGCGTAACGCCGATCCCCTATAAGCTGGTGACGATCACGAGCGGCCTGCTCGGCTATAATTTTCCGCTGTTCGTCGCGTTGTCGGCCGTGACACGTGGGGCGCGGTTCTTTCTTGTCGCCGGCGCGCTGCATTGGTTCGGCGAGCCGTTGCGCACGGCGATGGAGCGTAATTTCGCCGCAGTTCTGGGCGCATTCGTCGCCCTGGTCGTCGCCGGATTTGTGATCGCGATCAGAGTGTTTTGATGACGCCTACCGAGATCGTGCTGGCGCCCTCGCAAGGCGTAAGGGCGCTTTGGATCGCCGCCGCCTCGGTCGCCATCCTCGCGGCGGTGTGGATCTTTCAGTTCTTCGGCTATGCCCCCTGCGAACTCTGCCTCACGCAGCGCTACGCCTTCTACGCCGCCGTTCCGCTTGCCGCTCTAACCGCGCTCATAAGCCGTTCGGCGCATGGCTGGGCGCGCGCCGGCCTGGCGCTTCTCGCTCTCGTGTTCGCGGCCAACGCCGCGCTCGCCGCTTATCATGTCGGGGTCGAATACCATTGGTGGCAGGGACCGACCGCATGCACCGGCGGACCGGGGTCGATTGACGTCAACGACCTGGCGAAGGCGCTGGATTCGGTGAAGGTCGTGCGCTGCGACGAAGTCCAGTTGCGCATCGCCGGGCTGTCGCTCGCGGGTTGGAATGTTTTAGCCAGCGCTGTGCTGGCGGCCTATGCGGCGCTTGCGGCGCGGCTCTAGCGAGAGGGATGCGTCCAGCCGCCGACTCGGGCGTGCCCCTCCGACTGGTTCAACGCTACGGCTTGAGCGACAATTTATTGCAGAAAATCAGAAATCAGGGAAGTTTGCTCCATGACCAATCCTGCGCTTTCGCATGGCCCAAGACCGAGGGCTCCCCCGTTCCGCGTTGCCGACGCCACGGACAATGCGCGAGAAAAATTCTTTCCCACTTCAAAGCCGCGTAACCCATTGAAAAGTCTAGATTCAGACAAGAGAATCCAAGAGAAATCCCACACGTCCGAGCGGGGGCATTCGCAGCGCAATGGCCCAGGAAACCCAAGTCGGCCGGATGAGCATCCGGTCCGCCGCTGGGAAGGCAGCCGAACCGGCTCCATCCAAATGGGCTTAAGGCCCGGCCGAGGGAGCCCTGTCAGCGCATGTTCCCCGTGTGGCCGAGCGAATAGCGCCCAGGTTGCGGCCAGACGGTGAGCCCATGCGGCATGCCGCCCACGGGAATGGACTTCACCGAGCCGTCGTCGGTGTTGAAGGCGTAGATCGCGCCGTCGTAGCGGCCCGACAGCCAAAGCCATTTGCCGTCGGCGCTCAAGTTTCCCATGTCCGGGCTGCCGCCGCCCGGAATCGTCCAGTTGGCGACGACTTTGCGCGTCTTAAAATCGATCACCGAGACGCTGCCGGGGCCCCTTCGCGCGCCGCCGAGACTGTGCGTGCCGCGATTGGAGACGTAGAGCTTGGTTCCGTCGCGACTGGGATAGAGCCCATGCGCGCCGACGCCTGTCTTGATGAAATCGAGCTGCCCGAACGAATCGCCGTCGATCACCATGACGCCGTCGCCGATGAGGTCGGCGATGAAGAAGATCTTGCCGTCCGGCGCCACCCGGATGTCCTGCGGCATGTGGCCGGGAGTTAGCGGCAGCGTCTCCACAAGCTTGTGGTTGACGAGATCGATCTTCGCGAGCGAGTCGTTGAACTCGCAGGTGAAGATTGCGTACGAGCCGTCGGGCGCAAAGTCGGCGTGGTTGATGCCCGCGCATTGGGGCGTCGCGATATAGCCCTGCAGCGCCATCGTATGCGGGTCGCGGAACTCGAGCCGCCGCATCGCCTCGGCGACGACGATCGCCGATTTGCCGTCGGGCGTGAAATAGATGTTGTAGGAATTCAGGCACGTCGACCGCTTTGCCGACCTTGCCTGTCTTCGGATCGATGGGCGCGACGCCGCCGTGGCCGCCGCGCGCGCTCACGTCCGCCGAAACCCAGAGGGTCTGCAGATCCCATGACGGAACGATATGCTCCGGGCTCGGCATCGCGGTCAGGCTGTCGATGACCTTGAACGTGTCCGGATCGATGACGTCGACCTTGCCGGTCACGAGATTCGGCGAATAGACCCGCGACGGCTGCCCGGCGACAGCGGGGCTGAACATGCCGGCCGCTTCGCCAGCGTAGACATTGTGCGGATCGACCGGCGCCGGCATCGAAAGGTTGGCGGGCGGCAGAAGGATCGGGCGCTCGGGTCCGAGCTGGTAGGCGGCAAGCGCGAGAAAGTCGCCGGGCGCGCGGCGCTGATCGTCGAGGCTGCGACAAACTTCGGCGCAATCCGCCGCGCCGAGCACACAAGCGTCCGGAACGGTGAACGACCGCGCCCCGCGCAGCCCGGAACCGGCGCCAACCGCGATCGCGATCGCCGCGGCTGCGGCCAAGCCGTTGCGAAAAGCCATTCCCTGCCCTTTTCCATCGAGCCCGCCGACCAAATGACGACTCGGCGCAATCCGACGAACGAAACTGCAACCGCGACGATGACTGTTCGATGAACGGCGCGGCCGAATCCACAGTCGCGCCGCGCCGCGATGGCGCTCGGAAGGCGCATCGCTTATGTGATGGCCATGACCCAGCCCCATCGACCGGTCGGCCCCGGCGACCATGTTTTTCTCATCGACGGCTCGTCCTTCGTCTTTCGCGCCTATTATCAGTCGATCCGGCAGGACCAGAAGTACAACTATCGAACCGATCGGCTGCCGACCGGCGCGGTCAGGCTCTTCGCCACCAAGGTGCTGCAGTTCATTCGCGACGGCGCCGCGGGCTTCAAGCCGACCCATCTCGCCATCATCTTCGACAAGACGGAGAACTCATTCCGGCGCGACATCTACCCGGCCTATAAGGCTCACCGGAAGGACCCTCCGGACGAACTCAAGCCGCAGTTTCCGCTGATGCGCGCCACGGTCTCGGCCTTCGGCATGGTCCCGATCGAACAGGGCCGATACGAGGCCGACGACATTATCGCGACTTATGCGCGCCAGGCGCGTGAGGCCGGCGCCGACGTCCTCATCGTCTCCGCGGACAAGGACCTCATGCAGCTCGTCGAGCCCTGTGTGTCGATGTACGACCCGGCTTCCGGCCAAGCCGGTGTCGCAGGCTCTCGCGAGGAACGGCGCTTCGGCGTCGAGGAAGTGGTCAAATATTTCGAGGGAGTCGGGCCCGACAAGGTCATCGACGTCCAGGCGCTCGCGGGCGACTCGACCGACAATGTGCCAGGCGCGCCCGGCATCGGGCTCAAGACCGCGGCGCAGCTCATTCTCGAATATGGCGACCTCGAGACGCTGCTCTCCCGTGCGGGCGAGATCAAGCAGCCGAAGCGGCGCGAGGCGCTGACCGATCCCGAAAACGTCAAGCGCATCCTCATCTCGAAACAGCTCGTGACATTGGATCGCAACGTGCCGGTCGAGACGCCGCTCGAGGCGCTGGCGACGCCGACGCTCGACGGCAGGCGGCTCATCGCCTTTTGCAAGGCGATGGAACTCACCACCCTCACCCGCCGCGCCGCTGAGATTTGCGGTATTGACGCGGCCTCGGTCGAGCCCGACCCGCGCTTCGTCGGCCGGGCGGCTTGGCCGGGGGGCCAGGGCGTCGCCCTTTTGGAACGCGAAGGAGAAGCGCCGGCGGAAGGCGACGCTGCCGCTCCCCTGGCCCACGCTCCTGCTCCGGCCCCTCCACGGAAGGCGACGCCCCAGGGCGCTGCGCCCGCTGATCTCGCGGCCGCGCGGGCAAAGGAGGCGCGCGCTCCAATCGACCGCACAGCCTACAAGATTGTACGGGCCGGGGTCGAGCTCATCGCATGGATCGCCCGCGCGCTAGACGAGGGCGTCGTCGCCATCGCGGCCCAGACCTCGTCGCCCGACCCGCTGCAAGCAGAGCTCATTGGCCTATCGTTGGCGGTTCGCCCAGGAGAAGCCTGCTACATCCCGGTTGGCCATCGGACTGCCGCCGACGATCTCTTTGATGGCGCCGGACTTGCGCCCGACCAGATAGCGGAAGCAGAGGCGGTCGCGCTTCTGAAGCCGCTGCTTGAGGCGCCGGGCGTTCTCAAGATCGGCCACGACATCAAGTTCGATATGCATGTGTTCGGCTTGCGCGGCGTTCGCATTGCGCCGATCGACGACGCCATGCTGCTTTCTTACACGCTCGACGCGGGCGCGACTGGCGACGACCACAGCCTCGTTACGCTGTCCGAACGCTTTCTCGGTCACAAACCGGTTCCTCTCAGCGAAGTCGCGGGCTCGGGCCGCAATTTCCTTGGGTTCGCGCGCGCGACGATCGAAAAGGCGTGTGAATACGGAGCGGAGAAGGCGGATATCGCGCTCCGTCTCAGGCGCGTTTTGCAGCCGCGCCTCATGGCCGAGAAGATGACGACGGTGTACGAGCGGCTCGAGCGCCCGCTCGTCGAGGTTCTGGCGCGTATGGAGCGCCGCGGGATCGCGATCGACCGCAACATCCTGTCGCGAATGACGGGCGAGTTCTCCCAGCGGATGGCCGGGCTCGAGGCAGAGATCAACGAAATTGTCGGCGCGCCCTTCAATCCCGGCTCGCCGAAGCAGCTCGGCGACATTCTGTTCGGCCAGATGGGCCTGCCAGGCGGTAAGAAGACCGCGACGGGCGCATGGTCCACGACCGCGAGCGTGCTCGAGGACCTCGCCGCCGAGGGTCATCAATTGCCCGCCCGCGTGCTCGAATGGCGGCAGATCTCTAAGCTCAAGTCCACCTACACCGACGCGTTGCCGGGCTTCGTCAATCCGTCGACCGGCCGCGTTCATACAGCCTATGCGCTCGCCTCGACGACGACCGGGCGGCTGTCGTCGTCGGAACCCAATCTGCAGAACATTCCAATCCGCACCGAGGAGGGGCGCAAGATCCGGCGCGCCTTCGTGGCGGCAGAGGGACGCAAGCTTATCTCAGCCGACTATAGCCAGATCGAACTCAGGCTCCTCGCCCATCTCGCGGACATTCCGGCGCTCAAGAAGGCGTTCGCGGACGAACTGGACATTCATGCCATGACAGCCTCCGAAATGTTCGGCGTGCCGATCGCGGGCATGCCGAGCGAAGTGCGGCGCCGCGCGAAGGCGATCAATTTCGGCATCATCTACGGCATCTCGGCCTTCGGCCTCGCCAATCAGCTCGGCATCGCGCGCGACGAGGCGGGCGCCTATATCCGGAAATATTTCGAGCGCTTTCCCGGCATCCGCGACTATATGGAGGCGACAAAGAAGACGGCCCGCGCCAACGGCTACGTGACCACTCTGTTCGGCCGCAAGTGCCATTATCCGCGCATCAATGCGTCGAACCCTTCGGAGCGCGCGTTCAACGAGCGCGCCGCCATCAATGCGCCGCTGCAGGGTTCGGCGGCCGACATCATCCGCCGCGCGATGGTCCGCATGGACGACGCGCTGGCCAAGGCGGGCCTGAGCGCGCAGATGCTGCTCACCGTCCACGACGAATTGGTGTTCGAGGCGCCCGACAATGAAGTCGAGGCGACGCTGCCGGTGGTGGCCAAGGTGATGGTCGAGGCGCCGGAGCCCGCGGTCAAACTGCACGCGCCCCTGAAAGTCGACGCCCACGCCGCGCAGAACTGGGAGGAGGCGCATTAGGGTGTCAGGACGTTCTCGGTCCATTGTCCGTCATTACGAGCGAAGCGAAGCAATTCAGGGGCCGCACCCCGCCCTATGATCTTTGGATTGCTTCGTCGCTCCGCTCCTCGCAATCACGGCTTTGCATGACCCCCATCGCCGACCGCTACCGCGCGCTCGTTGCCGAGCGTGGGTTCGAGTCCGATCCGGCGCAAGCGGATCTTGTCCGCAAGCTCGATGCACTCGCCGCCAAATTGAAGGGCTACAAGGCCGAGGGAAAGCCGAACGCCTTCTCCCGACTGTTCGGCATGAAATCCGCCGAGCCGCCGCGCGGCCTCTACATCTATGGGCCAGTCGGCCGCGGCAAGACGATGCTGATGGACATGTTTTTCGACGCCGCCCCGACGCCACGCAAACGCCGCGCGCACTTCCACGCCTTCATGGCCGACGTGCATGCTCGCCTGAATCAATGGCGACAGTCGCGGAAGCGCGGCGAAGTCGAGGGCGAGGATCCGATCGGTCCGGTTGCGGTTGATCTGGCGCGCGGGGCTTCGCTTCTTTGCTTCGACGAGTTTTCCGTGCGCGACATCGCAGATGCGATGATCTTGAGCCGTTTGTTTACGGCGCTGTTCGCCGCGGGCGTGGTGGTGGTCGCGACCTCGAATGTCGCGCCCGACGACCTCTACCGGGACGGGCTCAATCGAGCTTTGTTCCTCCCGTTCATCGCGCTGTTGCATGAGCGGCTCGAAATGGTCGAACTCGACGCCCGGACCGACTACCGACTCGAGAAGCTCAAGCGCGCGCCGGTCTACTACACGCCGCTTACCCCGAAGGCGGACACCGCGCTCGATGCAGCGTTCCTGACGCTGACTGGGCATGAGCGCGGCGATCCGACCCGCATTGAACTCATGGGGCGTTATCTCGACGTGCCGCAGGCGATCGATGGCGTCGCGCGTTTCGATTTCGACGCGCTCTGTCGCCGCCCGCTTGGCGCCGCCGACTATCTCAAGCTTGCCCAGCGATTTCACACTCTGGTCCTTGACCACATCCCGCTGATCGGCGCCGCCGAGCGCAATGAGGCGAAGCGCTTCATCATCCTGATCGACGCCCTCTACGACATGCGGGTCAAACTGGTCGCTTCGGCGGCCGGCGAACCGGAGACGCTCTATTCTGGCGCCGACGGCGCCGAGGCGTTCGAATTCAGGCGCACGGCGTCCCGTCTCCACGAAATGCGCTCGGCCGACTATCTCGCGCTGCCGCACGGCCGCGAGAGCGGATCTCAGGCTGGCGATCTCGGCGGCATCGCCGAGACGTGAGCGCGGGTCGGGCGCCCGCGAACGGCCTTCCCTGTCGCGAAAGCGGGCATCCAGACCGCCCAGAGCCCTCTGGCGTTTCGGAGGAATCGCAGAAAGACTCGCCTTGAGAAGCGGCGCGCCGAGCCCCATTCGCTCCATTTCAGGCCCTCGCGCTCTCGGGTCCAACCAAGCGCGCGTGGGCGGGGGCTCGCCGGCGGACTCGGTCGGGGAGGGGTGACTTTTCCTTCACGAGAGCAACTAGGTTCTCTATATGTTCTTACTCGGAATCATGTCGCCGCGGCTGTTTGAAAAGGGGAAAGGCTGGCTCGACCACAACCGCCGCGCGAAGGAGGAAGCGGGGAGGGAAATTTTTATTCCCATCGGTTGTTGCGGGGGTTCGCGCGTAGGTTGATGAAGCCCGGGATATTGGCCCTAGTCTAGGCGAGCCGCGCATTGTTTTCATCAAGCTTTGGTTGAGCGATCCGGCAAACGGAACGGCGCCGTGCCCCTTGCGGCCACGCGGGCGCTTCGGAACGTTAGGCCCCCCGCGCCGCTCCCTTCGCTACGGCCAGCGCGCCGGGCTCGAGTTCGCAATAAAGGAGTCGTTCGGGATCGACCGGTCCCGGCAGCGATATCCTGTCCTTCGGCGCGCGCTGAAACCCCATGCGCGCATAGTACGGCTCATCGCCGACCAGGATCACCAGCTTCCATCCCGCGGCTTTCGCGGCCTCAAGCGAAGTCATCACGAGCGCTTCGCCGATCCCCTGGCTGCGGAACACGGGTTCGACAATCAAGGGTCCAAGCAGCAGGGCCGGGGCGTCGCCGATCGCGATCGGCGTCATCGCCGAGGCGCCGACCAGGAGAGTGCCGACCTTGGCGACGAAGCTCAACGTCGGATCGGCGTCGGTCGTCTCGCGAATGCGATAGGCGGTGCGCGCGAAGCGACCAGGGCCGAACACCCGTTCGTTGAGGCGCTCGATCGGCTCGGCGTCGTCCTCCGTCGCCGGCTCCAGAATGAGAGAAAGGTCGTGCATCCCGCGGCTTTAGCATGCTGACGCGAAGCGGGGGAACTTGGCCTCGCGCCAGTCACGCTCCGACAACATTGGGATCGCGCCAAGCTCGCTCGAAGGGCAAACGCCACGCGTGCGGCGCGACGAGCTGATAGATCGACTGCGGCCCCCAGGAGCCCGGCGCATACACCTTCACCGGCGGCGGAGCGTCGAGAAGTGGCTGAGAGACCTCCCACAGCCGCTCGATGCCCTCGGCCGAACAGAACAGCGTATGATCGCCGCGCATCGCGTCGAGGATGAGCCGCTCGTAGGCCTCTAGAACGTCGCCGCCCAGGCCGGTTTCGTGCATTGCGAACTGCAAGCTCTGTTTGTTGAGCCGCATTCCGGGTCCAGGCCGTTTGCCATAAAACGACAGCGACACCCTGGACTCATCGGCGAGATCGAAGGTCAGGTGATCGGGCCCCTGCGTGCCGATGCCGGAATCGCTTGGGAACATGCTCTTCGGCGGCTCGCGGAAGGCGATCGAGATGATCCGCTGACCCTCGGCCATGCGCTTTCCGGTGCGCAGGAAGAATGGCACGCCGGCCCAGCGCCAATTGTCGATGAAGCATTTGAGCGCGATGAAGGTTTCGGTGTCCGATTCCGGATCGACGCCCGGCTCCCTGCGGTAGCCTATGAACTGACCGCGCACGACATCGGCCGGATCGATCGCCGTCAGCGATCGAAACACCTTGTTCTTCTCTTCGCTGATCGGCCCGGGCGCGAGGGCGGTCGGCGGCTCCATGGCCATGAAGCCAAGAATCTGAAACAGATGGGTGACGATCATGTCACGAAAGGCGCCGGTCTGCTCGTAGAAGGCGATCCGATTGCCGATGTCGAGGGTCTCCGGCACGTCGATCTGCACATGATCGATGAAATTGCGATTCCAGATCGGTTCGAACAGGCCGTTGCCGAAACGGAAAGCGAGGATGTTCTGCGCCGGCTCCTTGCCGAGGAAATGGTCGATGCGGAAGATCTGGTCTTCGGCGAACACCTTGTGCAGCGCATCGTTGAGCGCGATTGCGGTCTCAAGATCGGTGCCGAACGGTTTTTCCATAATGACCCGCGATCCGCGGGCGAGATCGGCTTCGCTCAGCATTTTGATGGCCGACAGCGCGGCGTTCGGCGGCACGCTCAGATAATTGACAAGCTGGACCTCCTCGTTGAAGGACTTCTCCGCCTTCTCCACCGCTTCCTTGAGAGCTCCGGCGCCAGCGGCGATGGACACGTAGTCGAGCGTTGCCTCGAACGCCGGCCAGGCATCCTTCTTGGGTCTGTGCTCGTGTTGCCCGAACACGGCGTCGCGGGTGAGGGCGCGGAAGCCCTCCGCGTCGATGGCGTCGAGCGATACGCCAATGATCCGGCATTTCGAAATGAAGCCGGCGGAGGCGAGATGAAAGAGGCCAGGCAACAGCTTCTTATGAGCGAGATCGCCGGTCGCGCCGAACAAGACCACGATCTGAGGCATTTTGGGGCCGACCCCGACAGGTATTCTCGCCATTCCGTTCTCCCGCCCTCGCCCCTAAAGCCGCACGTTCGCCGCCACTCTGTCGCGTCCGCTTGACAGAAACGCGACAGGTCTTGATGCCGGCGGGCCGGCGATTTCACCGCCGCAATCTGAGGCTTGCCCACCCTTCGAGCTCGATCCTCTCTACGAGGTGAAGCCCCTGCGCCCGCCAGGACGCTAGCACGCCCGCAACGTCAGCAAGAAGCAGGCCGGAGACGATGGCCTCGCCGTCTGCGCGCATGACCGCCGCGAGCGACGGCGCGAGCAGCCGCAACGGCTTCGCCAGGATGTTGGCGAATACGAGGTCGTAAGGCGCGCCCTCGCGAAGCGCCGCGTTTTCGACCCCGCGCGAGACGACCGGCCGGCAGAAAGCGCCGACCCCGTTCAGGCGCGCATTGGCGTTGGCGACGGCGACCGCGACGGAATCGATGTCGCCGAGCGAGATCCTGCGGCGCAGGACTTTGGCGGCGGCGATGGCCAGGACGCCCGCGCCGCAGCCGACGTCGAGCACGCGGCTCGGCCTGCGGCGCTTGAGCATACGGTCGAAATGCATAAGACACCCGCGGGTCGTGCCGTGATGGCCGGTGCCGAAGGCGAGCCCGGCCTCGATCTCGATTGCGACGTCATTCGCCTTGACCCGCGCCCGATCGTGGCTGCCGTGAACGAGAAAGCGGCCGGCCCGAACGGGTTTGAGGCCGGCGAGGGAGTTGGCGACCCAGTCACGCTTCTCAGTCAAGCCAAAGGTCGCCGCGCCGGCGGTCGTATCGTCAGAAGCGACCGCGATCAGCGCCCGGAGCGCCGCCTCGTCAGGCGCCTGGGCGAAATAGGCCTCCATGAGCCAGGCCCTACCGCCGCCCGGCCAGGAATCATCGGTCTCGAACACAGTCGAGGCGGCCTCGGCCGGCTCGAAGCTCTCGAAGATGAGGTCAGCGACGGCGCGGGCGCGGCGCTCGTCGCTGACGAGCCGCAGCATGTGGGCGGCGTTGTTCGGCGGCAGGCCTTCGAGCATGGCCGCCCCAATACTCCAAACAAACTCAAACAGCGAGGCGCGGAATCGCCGCCCCCGGGCCGGCTCGCCGTCGCGGCTCTTGAGGCGGATCGCCCCGTAGACCGATGGCTTCTGTTATCGACGGAATGCAACCGTCGCGCGAGTTTCGCGAAAGCAAATGGAGATAAATGAAAATAAAAACAGGTAAAACTCGCTTTCATCTGTTCTCATTTACTTTTTCGAGTTTGGACTTTTCAAAGGGTTACGGCGAAAAAAAATCTCCGCTCGTTCCCAACTTGCGTCCGTGGGCGCGCGATCACCTTGATGTCGTCGTCGTTCGGGGAGTAGGCGATCAGAGGCAAACGACGTCCCCCTTGTTCTCGGAGGTTCGCCCATGACGCTTGGCCGCGCCCTCGCCCGTTGTCTGATCCTCGCGGCGGTCCTGTTCGCCGCGTTCGCTGCACCCCAGGCGCGCGCCGGAGCGATTGGCATCGCGCTCGAGGGATTTGCCTACCCCTATCCGGTCCATTTCATGCCGCTCACGCTTCAAGGCGAGGATTTGCGTCTGGCCTACATGGACGTAGCCCCGGTCGGTGCGTCAAACGGGCGGACGGTCGTCCTGCTGCACGGGCGGAATTTCCCCTCGAGCTATTGGGAGCCGACCATCAAGGCGCTGACCGAGGCCGGTTATCGGGTCATTGCTCCGGACCAGATCGGCTTCGGCAAGTCGTCCAAACCGACTTTCGCCTACAATTTCGACGATATGGCGCGTGCCACCATCGCGCTCATCGATAGCCTTCACGTCGACCACTTCGACCTCGTCGGCCATTCGATGGGGGGCATGCTTGCGGTCCGGCTGGCGCGCGCCTACGGGGCCCGCATCGAGCACCTCGTCCTTTATTCGCCGATCGGGCTTGAAGATTATCGCTTCTATGTCCCACCGGTGACGGACGAGGAGCTCGCCAAGCGGGAACGCGAGCTCAGCGCGGACGGCTATCGCAAACAGCTGATGACGAACTATGGTTTGAGTCTGCCATCGAGCGCGATCGAGCCCTTCGTCCAGTTGCGCGAAGAGATCAAGGAGAGCGGCGAATATCCGCGCTGGCTGAAGTCGTTCGTGGCGTCCTACCAAATGATCTATGCCCAGCCAGTCGTGCACGAGATCCCGCTCATCGACCGGCCGACTCTGTTCATCATGGGCGCCAACGACCACAATGCCCCCGGACGCCCCTACGCGCCGCCAGAATTGCGTCCTAAGATGGGGCAGAACGCGGCTCTCGCCCAAGCGCTCGCGGCTCGGATGGCGAACGCGAAAGTCAAGGTTTTCGACGGCGTCGGCCATCTCGGGCATCTCGAGGCGACGCAACCCTTCAATGGGACGCTCCTGGACTTTCTCGCCCATTAACTGGTTCGCGGTTGAGGTCGGACGTCACCGCATGATCGGGCTTCGCGCTGCTTTGGCTTGACGATCGACGGCCGCGCCTGTGAGATGGGGCCGCGCAAAGCGATTTGCGCGCCAGGGAGGAGATATGCCCGCATCGGCGGAGCGTCGCGGCGGCGCTGCTGCTTGGGCTGACGTGAGGCCATCCTCATGAGGCTTGGCGAAGCGCCAGACAAGAGCTTGCTCGATCCGATCGAGACGGCGTCCCGTGATGAAATCATCGGGCTGCAGACGCGCCAACTCGCCGCCACGCTGCGGCGTTCTTACGACGCTATCCAGGCAATCCGCGCCAAGTTCGATCAGCATGGCGTTCATCCCGATGATTTCCGTAGCGTTCAGGATCTCAAGCGGTTTCCATTCACTGTGAAGTCGGACCTGAGGGCCAATTATCCCTTCGGTCTTTTCGCCGTGTCCAAACAAGAGCTCGCACGGATTCATGCGTCCTCCGGCACGACGGGGAAACCTACTGTGGTCGGCTATACCCGCAACGATCTTGCGATGTGGGGCGACGTCATGGCGCGGACGATCCGCGCCGCCGGCGGGCGCAAAGGCATGATGGCGCACAACGCCTATGGCTACGGTCTCTTCACCGGCGGCCTTGGTTATCACTATGGCGCCGAGCGGCTAGGCTGCACGCTCGTGCCTATCTCGGGGGGAATGACGGAAAGGCAGGTTCAGCTGATCAATGATTTTACCCCCGACATCCTTTTCTCGACCCCGTCCTACGCCTTGTGCCTTGTCGATGAGTTTCGCGCCCAGGGGCTCGACCCGCGCCGCTCGCCGTTCAAGCTTGGCAGCTTCGGCGCCGAGCCCTGGACGAACGCCATGCGCGCCGAGCTCGAGGACGCGTTCGGCATGGACGCGCTCGACAGCTACGGCCTCTCCGAAGTGATCGGACCCGGCGTCGCCGGAGAATGCGTGGAGACCAAGGACGGCCTCCACATCTGGGAGGATCATTTCTATCCCGAGATCGTCGATCCCGTTACCGGCGCCGTCTTGCCCGACGGCGCGTTCGGAGAAATCGTCTTTACCTCGCTGACCAAGGAAGCCATGCCGGTCGTCCGCTATCGCACTGGCGATCTCACGCGCCTCTTGCCTGGCACCGCGCGCTCGATGCGACGGATGGAAAAGGTCTCGGGCCGAACGGACGACATGATGATCGTGCGCGGGGTCAATGTGTTTCCAACCCAGATCGAGGAATTGATCCTTGGCGTCTCCGGTCTCTCGCCGCACTATCAGCTCATTCTGACCCGGACGGGCCGGCTGGATGATCTCGAGGTTCAGGTCGAGGCTCGAACGCCGTCCGATCCGGGCGAGGCGCGCAATCACGCCGCCGGCGCGCTCATGCATGCGGTGAAAGCGCATATTGGGATATCCGTGAAGGTCAGCGTGGTCGCGCCGGGTCAGATCGAACGGTCGCTCGGCAAGGCGAAGCGCGTCATCGACAAGAGGCCCAAAACATGACTTCGGCGATCGAGTCCGCGCTTGCCTCCATGCGGACCGCCGGTCTGCCTGAGCACGACCTGCGGGAATGGTCCGAGTCCTTCCCCGTCGCGACAGGAGAGTTTGAGCCCGACGCTCGGGATTCCAGCGCCTTTTGGCGCCTCTCGACAGCGCTCCTCCGCAAGCTGCCGCTAAAACCGCTCCGCAACAGAGCCGAACAGGCGGCTGCAGATGCGCTGTTGTCGGACGCGCGCGCATCTCGCGAATCGTTCCTCGCCGCTCATGTCGAGCCGGTCTACGATCGCCTGACCGAACGCGGTTCGATCTTCCGGCGTCTCGACGACCTCGTCTACGCCGCGGCGGCGTCCGTTCCCGGGCTGGTCCCGACACAGAAGGAAGTCCGCGCCGAGGCGGCTCATCCGCAGCGCGACAAGGACGGCGTCGAGATCGACCAGGGTCTGTTCTTCGCGCACGTGCTTTCGCGCCCCCGCATCGGCCAGCATCTTTGCCATGCGATGTTGCTGCCGCGGCCAGAAATCGCCACGCTCTCCGAAGAGTTCGCCACGCGCGGCTCGCTCGATCTCGGCGCGGCGCGCCTCACCCGACGGGGCAAGGCCGTCCATCTCGACATGATCAATCCGCGCTTCCTCAACGCCGAGGATGACACGACGCTTGCTGAGACCGAACTCGCCGTCGACATCGCAACTCTCGATCAGACGACCGAGATCGCCGTCATGCGCGGCGGCGCGGTCGACAACGAGAAATACCGGGGCAAGCGCATTTTTGGCGCGGGCATCAACCTCACCCATCTCTATCGCGGCAAGATTCCTTACCTCTGGTTCCTGATCCGCGACCTCGGCTATGTGCACAAGCTCATCCGCGGCGTCGCCAAGCCGGAAAGCGTCCCCGACGACGTTAACGGCCACGGGGTCGAAAAGCTTTGGATCGCCGCGGTGGACACATTCGCCATTGGCGGCCATTGCCAGGCGGTTTTATGCATGGACTATGTTCTGGCCGCGTCGGATGCTTTCCTGACGTTGCCGGCGCGCAAGGAAGGGATCATTCCCGGATTCGCGAATTTGCGCCTCCCGCGCTTCGTCGGCGATCGTATCGCGCGACAAGCCATCTTCTACGAGCGCAAACTGGAGTGCGACAGTCCGGAGGGCCGTCTCATCTGCGACGAGATCGCGCCCTCGGGTGAGATGGATGCGGCGGTCGACCGCGTCGTCGAAGGGCTCACCAGCGCCGGCGCGGTCAGCGCGATCGGCAACCGTCGCGCCTTCCGGGTGGGCCAGGAGTCGCTCGACCTTTTCCGGCGATACGCGTCGGTCTATGCGCGCGAGCAGGCCTATTGCCACTTCAGCCCCGCGCTGATCGCCAATCTCGAGCGCAATTGGGACGCGAAGAACCGGAAGATCTGAAACGAGCCCTGTGCCGCCGGCCGCCCGCGCTTGACGATTTGCGCCCGCGCCTGCCAGATGATCTGACATTCAGACGACGAAGGTCCAGGGAGGAGACATGCCGAGATTGATCGAGCCCGGCGCGATCCGGCGCCGACTGTTGGCCGCGTGCGGAATCAGCGCCGCGTCAGCCTTCGCTCTGCTGCTTGGAATCGCGGCGCCCGCCTTCGCTGCGGATAAGGAGGTCGACCTCAGGCTCTCGCTCTGGGTCCCGCCCGCGCACCCGCTGACCGGGGCCGCCAAGGCGTGGGCGGAGGATATCGCCAAGGACTCCAACGGCACGATCAAGATCACCGTCTTTCCCTCTGAGCAGCTCGGCAAGGCGTTCGACAACTACGACATGGCGCGCGACGACATTGCCGACATCACTTACGTCAACCCCGGCTATCAGCCGGGCCGTTTCCCGATTATCGCGATAGGCCAGATGCCGTTCATGTTCGGCGACGCGCGCAAGGGAACCGCCGCCCTCGAACTCATGGTACCGCAAATATGCGCCCACGGAGATGAAGGACACGCATTTCTGCTTCGCCTTCATTCACGATCCTGGCGCCCTTCATTCTGCCCGCAAGAAGATCGTCATGCCGGAGGACCTGCGCGGGGTGAAGGTGCGTCCGGCGCAAAGCACGATCGCGGAGCTCGTGACGCGGCTCGGCGGCACGAATGTTCAGGCCTCGGCGCCGGAAGCGCGCGAGGTTCTCGAGCGCGGCGTCGCCGACGCCATCACGTTCCCCTGGGGCTCGCTTTATCTGTTCGGCATCGACAAGGTCGTCAAATACCATATCGACGCGCCGCTCTACACCACTGTGTTCACCTTCTCGATGAACAAGGACAAATATGAATCGCTCAGCTCGGCGCAGAAGAAGGTCATGGACGGCCACTGCACGACCGACTGGGCGGTGAAGATCGCCGGCCCCTGGGGCGATTTCGAAGCCGCAGGCCGCGACAAGATGAGAGCCGATCCCGCTCATCACGACGTCTACAAGCTTACTCCCGACCAGACGGCCGCTTGGCAGGCGACAGTCAAGCCGCTCGAGGCGAGCTGGGCCGCAGCGGTGAAGCAGGCTGGCGCTGATCCGGACGCCGCGCTCGCCGAACTCAAGGCGGCAATCGCCAAATACGGCGCCGGTCCATGACCTTGTCCGGGCGCCGGCAGGGCGCGGGCGTCGCCGCCAATGCGATGGATCGGTTCATCGACGGCATCGAGCTTGCCGCGGCGGCGTTCATCGGCATTGTCGCGATCGACATTTTCGTCTCCGTCCTGCTCCGTTACCTCTTCAACACGTCCATTCCCGACTCCTACGATTTCGGCCGCCTGCTGCTCGGCATCCTCATCTTCTGGGGCATTGCGGCAACCAGCTATCGCGGCGGCCACATCACGGTCGACCTTGTCTGGGCGGCGGCCCGCCCGCGCGGCAAGCGCCTGATCGACATCTTCGCCACGCTGGTGCTCCTGTTCGTCGTCGCCGTTCAGACCGCAATGCTGTTCGACAAAGTGCGCTCGACGCGGACCGACCATGTCCTCACCTACGATCTTCACCTGCCGACCTGGCCCTTCTTCGCCGTCGCCTGGGCCGGCGACGTGTCCGCCGTCATCCTCATCGCCGTTCGCACCTATCGGCTGATTTTCCACCCCGAAGAGCTCAACCCCGACCCGATCGCCAAGGCGCTGGAATGAGGTTGACGCGATGAGTTCCGATGCGGCGGCCGCGCTCGGCTTCGTCGCTTTGTTCGGGCTGATTCTGCTCCGCGTTCCTGTCGGAATGGCGATGGGGCTGGTCGGCGTGACCGGCTACGCCTCGATCGTCGGACTCGAGCCGGCGCTGAAGATGGTCGGGCAGACCTCGATGCGCACGGTCACCGACTACACGTTCGGCGTCATCCCGATGTTCCTGCTCATGGGCGCCTTCGTGTCGGCGTCCGGCATGAGTCGCGAATTGTTCCGAGCCGCCAACAGTTTCGTCGGGCACTGGCGGGGCGGGTTGGGTCTGGCGACGATCGCCGCCTGCGCCGGCTTCGCCGCTATCAGCGGTTCGTCCGTCGCGACCGCCGCCACCTTCGCGACCGTCGCCTATCCGGAGATGCGGCGATACGATTATCCGCAATCCTTCGCCGCCGGCGTGATCGCGGCTGGCGGCACGCTGGGCGCGATCTTTCCGCCCTCGACCGTGCTCGCCGTCTATGGCCTCATCACCCAGCAGGACATCGGGAAATTGTTCATCGCCGGCATCCTTCCTGGCCTGCTCGCCGTCTCGATGTACATGCTGACGATCGCCGCCATCGGCCTCCTCAAGCCTGGCTTTCTGCCCGCCGGCCCGCGCAGCAACTGGAGCGAGCGGCTCCGATCGCTTCGCCACGTCTGGGCCGCCTTGGCTTTGTTCGGGTTCGTGATCGGCGGACTTTACGGCGGATTGTTCACGCCGACCGAGGCGGGTGGAGTGGGCGCGTGCGGCGCGTTCCTGATCTCGGTTGCGCGAGGAAAGCTCAAGCCCGCCGGGATCCTTGCGGCGCTTCTGCAGGCGACGCGCACCGCGGCCGCGGTGTTCACAATTCTCATGGGCGCGCTCTTGTTCGGTTATTTTCTCACCGTCACCGAAGTCCCGCAAAAGCTGACCGAATTCATGACCGGCCTCGGCGTCGGCCGCTACGGCGTGCTCGCGCTCATCATGCTGATGTATCTCGCGCTCGGCTGTCTCATGGACACAATGGCGATGATCATTCTGACCGTGCCGATCGTCTTCCCCGTCGTGACGGCGCTCGGCTTCGATCCGGTCTGGTTCGGCATCATCATCGTCATGACGGTCGAGCTGGGCTTGATCCATCCGCCCGTCGGCATGAACGTCTTCGTCATCAAGACCGCGGTCAAGGACATCAGCTTCGCCACAATCTTCAAAGGCGTCCTGCCGTTCATCGCGACCGACATCCTGCGGCTCGTCATCCTGATCGCGTTTCCCTCCATTGCGCTTTTCCTGCCAAGCTTGATGTAGGATAGCTCCCAGCAATCTTGAGAAAGGACAATTCGACCATGGCCCGCAAGCGCCCGGAAGACCTACGCAGTCATCGCTGGTATGGCGTGAACGATCTGCGCGCTTTCGGCCATCGCTCGCGTACGGCGCAGATGGGCTATGACCGTTCCGATTACGCCGGCAAGCCGGTGATCGGCATCATCAACACCTGGAGCGACATCAACGCCTGCCACACCCATTTCAAGCAGCGGGTCGAGGAGGTGAAGCGCGGCGTGTGGGAAGCGGGCGGCTTCCCGGTCGAATTGCCGGCGATGACGTTGTCCGAGCCGTTTCAGAAGCCAACGACCATGATGTATCGCAATTTTCTGGCGATGGAGGCGGAGGAGGCTTTGCGTTCCTATCCGGCCGACGGCGCGGTGCTGATGGGTGGCTGCGACAAGACCACGCCCGCGCTGCTCATGGGCGCGATCTCGATGAATCTCCCGGCCATCTTCATGCCGGCGGGCCCGATGCTGCGGGGCTCATGGCGCGGCAACGCCTTGGGGTCCGGCAGCGACGTCTGGAAGTATTGGGCGGAACTGCGCGCCGGCACGATCACTGAGAATGATTGGGAAGAGATCGAGCACGGCATCGCCCGCTCTCCCGGTCACTGCATGACGATGGGGACCGCCTCGACGATGACCAGCGCCGCCGAGGCGCTCGGTATGACATTGCCGGGCGCGGCCTCGATCCCCGCGGCCGAACTCGCGCCACGCCGTGATGGCGACGCGGACGGGAAAACGCATCGTCGACATGGTCTGGGACGATCTGAAGCCATCAGACCTCATCACAGCGGATTCGATCCACAACGCCGTGTCCGCGGTGCTTGCGATCGGCGGCTCGACCAACGCCGTCGTGCATCTGATCGCACTCGCGCGCCGCGCGGGCCTTAAGCTCGACATGGAGGCTTTCGACAGACAAGCGCGGGAGACGCCGCTGCTCGCCAACATTCGTCCCTCCGGCGCCTATCTCATGGAAGATTTTTTCTACGCCGGCGGCCTGCCCGCGGTGCTCAAGCAATTAGCTATCGGAGGCCGACTGAAGACGAAGGCGCGGACAGTGAATGGAGCGACGATCGGCGCGAATGTCGATCAGGCGACGATCTACAATGAAGATGTCATTCGCCCGCTGAACAATCCGCTCGTCTCGTCCGACAGCCTTGCCGTGTTGCGCGGCAACCTTGCGCCCGACGGCGCGATCATCAAGCCGCCCGCCGCCGAATCTCGGCTGCACAAGCATGCGGGAAAGGCGGTCGTGTTCGAAGATTATAACGACATGGCGGCCCGCATCGATGACCCCGATCTCGACGTGGACGAGAATTCGGTCCTGGTCCTCAAGAACGCCGGGCCGATCGGAGCGCCGGGCATGCCGGAATGGGGACAATTGCCGATCCCGAAAAAGGTGCTCGCCAAAGGCGTGCGCGACATGGTTCGCGTCTCCGACGCGCGCATGAGCGGCACGAGCTACGGCGCCTGCGTCCTGCATGTCGCGCCGGAATCCTTTGTCGGCGGCCCGCTGGCGCTCGTGCACGACGGCGACGTCATTGAACTCGACATCCCCGGCCGCCGCCTCTCCTTGCAGGTGAGCAACGAGGAGCTTGAGCGCCGCCGCGTGGCGTGGCGCAAGCCGCCGCCGCGCTACGGCCGTGGCTATGGGCGGCTGTTCTCGGAACATGTGAGTCAGGCGAACGAGGGGTGCGACTTCGATTTTCTCGAGCGGAGTGGGCCGACGCCGGACCCGGAAATCCACTAGGTCTGACGCCGAAAGGCGCCCGTCCTTATGGGAAAGCCATGGCCAGGCGACCCCATGCCTTGCGGCGCGTCGACGCGCCTTGAGGATCGTCTGTTTGGAGCTTGCGACCCTGCGGCATCCCCACATTAGGCCCTTATTCCGCCCGCCTTTTGTTGGACGGTCTCCTCGCGTCCGTGTTACCCATTGGAATCATGTCCAATGAGTCGGGCGAAGGCCTATGCGAACTAGCTGCTCGGCTGTTCGCACGGGGCGCGCACGCGCAGTGAAGGGAGGTCGGCAATGACGTTCGTATCGGTCATGAAGGCGCCCGAGGCGAAAGATCACGCGGCGCTCGCGGAGTCGACGCCGCTCGATGAAATCGACGTCAGCGACCCCGCTTTGTATCAAGAGGACGTGTGGCAGCCTTACTTCCGTCGCCTGCGACGAGAGGCGCCTGTCCAATATTGCAAAGAGAGCCCCGTCGGGCCCTATTGGTCGTTGACCAAGCACAAGGACATTATCGCGCTCGAAGTGGACCACAGAAGATTCTCGTCGAGTTCGACGCTCGGCGGCATCACCTTGCGCGACCGTCCCGCCGACCTCGAACTGCCGATGTTTATCGCCATGGACCCGCCAAAGCATGACGTGCAGCGCAAGGTGGTGCAGCCGATCGTCTCGCCCGAGAACCTCGCCAATTTCGAAGGCCTGATCCGCTCCCGCGTGCGCGACACGCTCGACGGCCTTCCGCGCGGCGAAACCTTCAACTGGGTGGACAAGGTTTCGGTGGAACTCACCTGCCAGATGCTGGCTACCCTGTTCGACTTTCCCTTCGCGGACCGGCGCAAGCTCACCTACTGGTCCGACGTCTCGACCGCGCTTCCCTACGCGGGAGGGCTTGTCGAAAGCGAAGAGCAGCGCGAGGCGGTGTTTCGCGAATGCCTCGGCTATTTCATGAATTTGTGGAATGAGCGCGTCAATTCCGAGCCGCGCCCCGATCTCATTTCCATGCTTGCGCATGGCGAAGCCACGCGGAACATGAGCGCGCGCGAATATCTAGGCAATGTCATTCTGCTCATCGTCGGCGGCAACGACACGACGCGCAACTCGATGAGCGGGGGGCTCCTGTTCCTGAGCCAGAATCCGGATGAGTTCGCCAAGCTGCGCGCCAAGCCTGAACTCGTCGAATCGATGGCGCCGGAGATCATCCGCTACCAAACGCCGATCATCTACATGCGCCGCACCGCGCTCGAAGACGTCGAATTCGGGGCTAGGCTCATCCGCAAGGGCGACAAGGTCGCGATGTGGTACATCTCGGGCAACCGCGACGAGGAAGCGATCGAGGAGCCCGACCGCTTCATCATCGACCGGGCCCGCCCGCGCCAGCATCTGTCGTTCGGCTTCGGCATTCACCGCTGCGTCGGCAAGAACCTGGCCGAAATGCAATTGAAGATTCTGTGGGAGGAGATCCTCGATCGCCTGCCGGGGATCGAGGTGGTGGGCGAGCCGAAGCGGGTGTTCTCGTCCTTCATCCACGGGATCAGCGAACTGCCGGTGAGGATTCCGGCGTAAGGTCCGCTACGCCCTTCCGGGCATCCAGACCGTCGATCGCATCAACGCGCCGGGACGCCTAACGCGTCTGGTCGTCAAGGTGAGATATAACATGAACCTTGAGGCCTAGGACGAGCACGTTGTGTGGATTGGGGAACAAGGCCCATACCGTCATCACATCGGTCGACTGATCAATTTCCTCCCCGTGGGGTTCTGGTTTGCCAGAAAGTTCGTATGTGCGCTCAGACGGCAGCTCTAGAGCGCGATCTGGTTAGACTGAAGCATATCCTGCGTTTTTGAAGTAGTTTGCGCATTCTGTCGGGGTGAAGCAGTTGAGCAGGGCGCCGATGGTTCGCCAGGTCTCGTCGATAGTTCGCGCGTCGGCCTTGCGTAACAAGGTCTTCATTTTGGCGAAGGCCTGCTCGATTGGATTGAGGTCTGGCGAGTAGGCGGGCAAGAAGAAGAGCTTGGCTTTGGCCGCGCGGATGGCGGCGCGAACGGCGCGGCCCTTATGGCTGCCGAGGTTGTCCATGACGACAATGTCGCCCGGCGCGAGGATGGGTGCGAGAACTTGCTCGACATAAGCGCGGAAGCTCACGCCATTGATCGGTCCGTCGATGACGCAGGGCGCGGTGAGCCCATCGCGACGCAGCGCCGCCAGGAAGGTGAGGGTTCGCCATCGGCCGAAAGGCGCTTTGGCGACGAGGCGTTCGCCTCTGGGGCATCGGCCATGGGCGCGCGTCATGTTGGTCTTAGCCCAGGTCTCATCGATGAAGACAAGCCGCCTCGGATCGATCCTCGCCTGACGCGCCTTCCACCGCTCACGCCGCCTGGCGACGTCCGGTCGGTCCTGTTCGGAGGCGCGAAGACTTTTTTTTGAACGTCACGCCTTCGTGCTGGAGAAAATGCCAAAGCGCATAATAGCTGACCACTAGGCCGCGGTCGGCCAGCTCTCTGAGCAAAGCGCGCAGTGTCAGGTCAGGCTTCTCAGCGATCCGCGCCAGAACCCAATCGCGCTCGCGCGCCACAAGGTAGGGCCTGTGGCCGCCCATCTTCCGCGCCGCCGGACTACCGAGCGCGCGCTGGCGCTGCGACCACTTCACAACGCTGGCGACGCTGACCATGAACGTCTTGGCCACCGAGCGGCAGGACTGTCCCGAAGTCGCCGCCGCAACCACCCGCTCCCGCAGGTCCAAAGAATAGGCTCGCGCCATCCCTGCTAGCCTCCAACCCAGCCAGCAGGTTGAATTTGACTCGCGCCCCTTTGGGAATCCCCTCGATTCAGTCAAACCAGATCGCGCTCTAAAGAGAGTGTGGATTTATCGAATACTTCGTCCGCGTCGGACGTCCCCGCTTTGTCGAGAGCCCGCTACCGGTCGACATAAGGCACATGGAAATAGACTTCCATTGGATCGAGCTGAGCGATTTCAGCCAAGACCATGCCTTTTATCGCTTCGACGAAAGCGCCAGGAGCTACGTGGGGCCGGCCGATAGTTCCCGAGAGGGGGGCGACGACGCGCGTCCGCGACAGGGCTAACTGGGCTTTGGCAAGCGTGCCCTCCTTGTGGGCAACATTAGCGCGCGCAATTTCGACCTCGATTTCGGTCTGTCGCGCAAGCTGTTGGACGGTCGCATTTTGCCTTAACAATTGCGCCTGACGTGCGGCTGCATCCTGAGCCAAACTCAGACGAGCGCGCGCTTCGTCGAGTTCCGATTGTGCTATGCGTACATCGATCGCGAAGTCATCGGCGTCCATCTCGAATAGGATCTCCCCTTTCGAAACGCGTTGCCCGGGCGCAAACAAGATCCGACTTGCGACACCGCTTACCTGGGGCACGACCTGGACCCATTGACGCGGCACGACGACGCCATCGAATTTTTGTTCGAGGACCTCTGAAGCGATCCCAACGCGCGGGATCAACCAAATCGCGATAGACAGTGCGAAGACGTAAGCGGCTCTCGCTCCGCTGTGAAAGTAGCGGTTAAGCGGGCTTTTGACCGCCTCGGCGCTCCCCTCATGAGCATAGCGGACCATGGCGAGATCTTTCATGCGATCTCTCCTTGCGCGGCCAGCCGCGCCATCGCCGTCCGAGCGAACTGAGTGCGGCCGCCATATCCTCGCGACAGGCTCACCTGGACTTTTTGCACTCCTAAGTTTGCTGCCGTTGTGATCGACAATCAAGATTACATCGCGGCTCACCACGCCGCCCATGCTGCGTCTGCCATATGCCGCGCGCGATGCCGAGGATCGACGCGAATATCGGACAGGACAGCGAGCCGTCGCGAAGTATGAGATTCCATTTGCGTTATCTTGGTTACGCGCGAGAGGGAAGCAGTCGAATCATCGAGATGCATCCGGAAGGAACCGTTCTAGGAGCAAACGCAATCCCCCAGCGCATACGAATGCGAATGCAACTAGACCGTACAGGGCTATTGTCATTCCATCTGTCTTTGGCTGTGCGCAGAGAGCCGATCAGCGGACACTCTCCAGCGCGACTGGTCGAAGGCGGCTACACTTATTCAGCGGCAGACGCGCACGCCGTTTATCCATCGGCAGACCGGAGCGCCGTATCGCGCGTATGGATGCGCGTAGGGACGAGCGGTAGCCGCTCCGTAAGGCCGATGCACGACTGCGGCGCCACGCGGCCCCGTGCACCCGGCACGGTAAACGCCTCTAGCGCACACCACCGCCTCAGCCGGCGCCGCCGTGGCTGCGAGCAGCAACAGGGTCAAAGCTAGGCGTCTATACGGCAACCACTCATCTCACCTCGTAAAAGTTTACTACGGCGTCCACGCGCTGTCGACCGCCTGATCAACCTGAAGAGATGGCCTTGCGATCTAAGAGATAAAGCTCGATGCTCTACGATACCTTGATTGCTTCGTCGCTTCGCCATCGCCGCCCGACTGGTCACGAATTAACTAACTCGGCGGTACGGGACCTGGCGATGTCGGGCATCCGATAAGCTTCCTCGGGGATCCTCGCGAGGGTCGATTTATGAACTTCATCGCCGACGCCGTAATATCGCTGGAAGCTCATGATCAGCGGCCGCCACTTGTCGGGGTCGATCCGGTTGGGCAAACCATCCATCATGATATTCGGATGCGCGTGAACGCGCGTCACGCGGACTTCGAAGGTGACGATCTTGCCGCGGGCGACATCATCGTCTTCCATCAGATCATGTTTCGCGGCGACGACGGCTTCCATCTGGACCGGGCATTCGAGGACGCGCGGCGGCACCACCGTCAGTGAGGGGGCGGGCGTCAGCCCGGCCGTCTCAAACTTGTGCTTTTCGTAGGTATAGCCCCTGGCCAGCTTCGCGGGCGGAACCGGATTGCTGCCGGTGAGGCGCGCCAAGCGATTAACCGCCGCGACATTGTCCACCGATGGCAGGTTCAGAACGCATTGTCCGGTGCGGATCATGTTCAACGTGGTCTTGGAGAGCGCACTCAAACCGAGGATGGAGCGCCAGCCCAGCCAGAACGCCGACGAAATGGGGGCGAGATTGGCCGAGCCATCCTCGTTTTCACTGCTGATCACCACGACCGGCGTGCCGAAATAGAGGATGGATGGCTCGCAGACGACATGGGGGGCATTCATTTTTTTGGTCTCTCCGTCGTGTGAAGACGGGAAATTGACAGGTGCGCCTCGAGCAAGAACTCCGTTTTTTGCTTTGAAATCGAGAACGGCTGGCTGACGAATACCGCGGCGATCCAGCGCGGCTTTGTGCGAGGCCGCGGAAGCGAGGTGGTCGGCGAGCCGAAGCGGGTGTTCTCGGGATCAGCTCGTTATAACGGCGGGTTCCCGTCATCGCGGCGAAAGCAGTACAGCGCCGGAATTGGGCGCAAAGGAGCACAACCAACTCGAGCCTTAATGAGTGTGGACAACTTTGAGTTGCATTCTAATAAAATTCGTGGTAGTTTTCAATCGAGATGAGCCAAAGCTTTGACAATCTCGGCCGCGTGCGTGTCAGCGCCGCCCGCCGCAGCATCTTTCCTTCGGCGATAGCGCTTGTCTTCGCGGCCGCGGCGGCTCTCGCCGCATCCGTGACGCAAGCTGACGCAAGCGCGCGCGAGATCAGCGATTCGTCCTACAGCTTTGCCGATTCGCTTTTGACCAACGATGGGCTCGGGGGTTCAACGACCCTGTCGCCGCTGGTTGCCGGTTGGTCCCCTGGATGCTTCGTCAATTGCGGCCCGGCTTTTGGAACGTTCGTCGTTCGGCGAAGCGACCTATTGACCTCGAATACGGCGGACCTCTCGCCGAGGAAGACGGCCGACGCAAGCGTGCATCCGATGGGCGTGGGCGGCATAGTCGTGATCGAGCGCCTGGAGTTCGAACGGTTCCGGCTCGCTCATGGATTGGGTCGTCGTGTCGGAACGAGCTTTGGACGACAATGGCGCCTATTCATGGTCCCTCGTGTCCGGCCCTCCGGTGGACGCGTCTTGGCTGCCGGGGAACCTCTACCGGTTCGAAGGCTCTTCGTTTTCTTTTGACCTCGCGGCGGAACCGCCGACCATGCCTGAACCCTCGAGCTGGGTGATGACACTCATCGGCCTCGTTGCCGTCACCTTCGCCCGCTATCGGGCCTCGAGGAATGGGCGGTTCTCAACCTTGGTGCGCGAAGGAGCGCTCATCTGATGTACGGTCGGCCACTCCGAAGATCGGCTCCTCCCCAATCGACGCCAGCTTCCAGCTGGCGGCGCGGTGAGGCAGTTTCCGAAAGCCCCGGCGGAACAATGAAATCGGCGAATGACGCGACTGACGAAGCGGCGCTGAAAGTCTCGATATTGAAGGCGGAGATCCTGGACCTGCGCCAACTTCTCGCCGAAGTTCAAGCGAGCCGCGAGAATCTGCGGCAGGAATTGCACGATTTGCACCGTGACCGCGACCATTGGAAAAGTCGGGCGAAGTCGGCCGAAACTGAGCAAGAAGCAACGCGTACCTGGTTCTGCGGCCGGGTTTCGACGGGCAAGTAATCCGCCTGCCCCCCGAGCGCCTTGGACATCTGTCGCCCCTGGTGGGCGAACGATTCTATTGCCGGCGCGCCTGAGGCGCTCGATCGTCATGGCCGGACTTGTCCATCCACGTGTTTGGCGGGTTGAAGCCGGCGGCGGAACGAAAAGCTCTGTTTCCATAAGCCTTTGCTGCCTGTGGAGCGATGTCGGACTCGTCATTGAGCCGGCCCGGCGCGGATGGCTGGGAGAAGCCAGGACAAGCCCGGCCATGACCATGGAGCGTCCAAGGCGCAGCCGCCGCAGGGTCCGTTCAACAGCTAAGGTTATAAGAGCCGCGATTCTGATTGCAAAAACCAGAATGGTATGTTACTTTTATTGGCGCTGGCAGAATCGTCCGCGGTTGGCGTCAGCGGGGGGGGCGTGGACGGAGAAGTCGGCAGGCTGTTTGAGATGCTGAATCCACAACCCGGGCCGCGAGCGGCTACCGTGCAGCGATTTTTCTAATTTCAACGCGCCGTAACTCATTGAAAAGTCTCGATCCGGAAAAATAAACGGCGACATTACACTTCCCATAGCAATCTCGCGTGGGAGGCGCTACCATGAGATCATCTAGCAAGGTCGTGACCTCATTGTGGGATCGCGCTCCTTTCGTTGTGAGCCTTCGTGAGTTGATGGATAAAATTGCATCGGAACTGTTTTGCGGGGCATTCGCCCAGCTAACAAAGGCGGAGATGCTTCTCCACACCTACCCGCGGCGCGTTTCGAAAGATACACTAGAAAAAATTAAAACTTTCTTAATTCCCGGAGTCATAGCTCTCTGCGATAGAGCCGGATTATCTGGCTCTAGACAGGCTTGTGACAGGCTTACGTTAGCAATCGACCAGAATAAAGACGGGAGAGCTCTTTCTGAGCGGCTGCTTGCTCTAAGGGAACAAATGTTATCTGAATTGAACGAGCGTATTATACTGATAGTTAAAAACGGTCGAGAGAAATACTGGCAGAATGAACATCTATTTGGAGAGCAGGTTTATATTGCGTTTCCAAGTGCGGTTTTTGATATTAAAGAAGCGGGTAATTGTTGGGTGTCTGGAAGAAATAATGCAGTAGTATATCATCTGATGCTGGCCGTTAATACAGTGATCCGGAGACGCTATCTCTG
Source organism: uncultured Alphaproteobacteria bacterium (assembly GCA_963730555.1). GTDB lineage: Bacteria > Pseudomonadota > Alphaproteobacteria > Rhizobiales > Beijerinckiaceae > Roseiarcus. The sequence goes on from CAVSSS010000013.1 coordinate 516,028, forward strand.
ATGGAGCACGTTAGAAGTTTCTTTTGTCGAATTTCCGAAAAAATAAGCGAGAAAGAAATCACTCAGGAGGTTTGGTGAGTTTTGCGTGTTTGGATACTTGTCTAATGTGCAAACTATTGAATGCCATATCGAAGTCCTCCGGCTTGTCGGATGCGCCCACTTTCTTAGCCGTCTCGACAATCGCTTGTGACGCTCGTCGGAGGTTAGCTTTGCTGATCGGCTACTCTTTTGAACTCAATGGTATCCTCCACGAAAGATGGTTGGATGTTATACACAGCCCGAATTGAACTGTCGCAAACATGACATTTCCACAGCGTCTTTTGTTGTTCCTCTCCAAATGGCCCCGCTGGACCAGCAGCCTTGAGAAACGCTTTCTTTCTGTTCTCGTAGCAGTCTGTACAAAGCCAATGCGGTGGTTCGCCATTAGCGCTTGTTTTCTTCAAAGCGTAGACAACGAAGCCTTTGGCGGGACTGCAAAGCTGGTAGCGCTCCTTCTCAGTTTCCCATTTTTCAAAGCCAGCCAATTTTTCTTTGAGCTCGCGTACTTCTTCAATCAGATCCGCTTGCGCAGACTGTGCGGAGAGTATCTCTTTTTGCAAATTTATGGACAGCCGATCCCGCTTGGCGGCGTCGGATATGTCCACAATCGCCTTAGACATATCAAAAGCCGCTTTGAGGGCCCCGATCCCCGCAAACACTTCTCCGACCACCAGATTAGCCCTCCTCCCAATTCCTACGATTGGGAGACTTAGTTTTGCGCAGTCGTTTCGTAAGTCAACCTCTTTCCCTTAACGCCCCGCAACGCTTGGTCGACGCGAGCCGCATCGTTAGTGCCTAGCCGCACACGGTTGCTGTAGCGGAAATCGAACTCGGCTAAATAGCGGTGCAGATGCTGCTCGCTGCAATGCTGATAGACGCCAACCATGCCGCGCTTGAAAATCGAATAATAACCTTCGACAGTATTGGTGTTGATGTTTTCGCCGCTTTCACGGTCACGATAGCCGTATTCGCCGCGCGAGTGTTCAACAGCGCCATGCTTGGAGAAATCACCGGCAAGCTTCGAGTAGATCGGAGCTTCATCGGTCATGACGTGGCTTTCCCGGTCAATGTTCTCGCGAACGAGAGGGATAATTACGTCCTTAGTGGCCTTCTCGACATGGAAGGAACGGGCCTTCCCATTGCGCTCTACAAGGGTAAGAACCGAGTTCTTATGGCCAGAGCCGCGCTTAACCTCGAAGCCGTCTTTACGCCCGATATAAGTCTCGTCGATCTCGACAACGCCGCCAGCGCCACCCATAGGCGAAAAAACACCATCGCGCATTGCCTCCCGGATGCGGTGAGTAAGAAACCAAGCAGTTTTCATGCTGCAAGAAAGCATACGTTGAACCTGATTGGTCGAGACGCCCTTCTTGCTGGCGCACATGAGATGGATAACCTGAAGCCAAAGGCGCAACGGCAGGTGAGAACTCTCAAAGATAGTTCCATGTCGAACGGTGAAGGGCTTTCTGCACTCATTGCAATTGTAAAGGCCAAGCCGGGTAGTCTTGCCTGCCATCTTACGAATCCGCTTGGCGTCGACATTGCCGCAATGCGGGCAAACCGGCCCATCTGGCCAAAGCTTGCCCTCGACAAACGCGAAAGCAGCGGCTTCATCGTTAAAGTGGGCGTCATCAAAAGCGGACTTGGCCACGGCGGTATCTCCTATGGCCTTGACTCTGCCATAGAGGGCTTACTATGTCAAGTGTAATGTCGCTAAATAAACGCTAGTAAATGCCAGCTATTTTACTAGCGTTTAGGCGCTTCTTATTCGCATTTATCTGCATTTGCTTCGCCGCCGTTCCCGTCCTGGTTGCACTTAGAGCGCGATCTGGTTAGACTGAAGCATATCCTGCGTTTTTGAAGTAGTTTGCGCATTCTGTCGGGGTGAAGCAGTTGAGCAGGGCGCCGATGGTTCGCCAGGTCTCGTCGATAGTTCGCGCGTCGGCCTTGCGTAACAAGGTCTTCATTTTGGCGAAGGCCTGCTCGATTGGATTGAGGTCTGGCGAGTAGGCGGGCAAGAAGAAGAGCTTGGCTTTGGCCGCGCGGATGGCGGCGCGAACGGCGCGGCCCTTATGGCTGCCGAGGTTGTCCATGACGACAATGTCGCCCGGCGCGAGGATGGGGTGCGAGAACTTGCTCGACATAAGCGCGGAAGCTCACGCCATTGATCGGTCCGTCGATGACGCAGGGCGCGGTGAGCCCATCGCGACGCAGCGCCGCCAGGAAGGTGAGGGTTCGCCATCGGCCGAAAGGCGCTTTGGCGACGAGGCGTTCGCCTCTGGGGCATCGGCCATGGGCGCGCGTCATGTTGGTCTTAGCCCAGGTCTCATCGATGAAGACAAGCCGCCTCGGATCGATCCTCGCCTGACGCGCCTTCCACCGCTCACGCCGCCTGGCGACGTCCGGTCGGTCCTGTTCGGAGGCGCGAAGACTTTTTTTTGAACGTCACGCCTTCGTGCTGGAGAAAATGCCAAAGCGCATAATAGCTGACCACTAGGCCGCGGTCGGCCAGCTCTCTGAGCAAAGCGCGCAGTGTCAGGTCAGGCTTCTCAGCGATCCGCGCCAGAACCCAATCGCGCTCGCGCGCCACAAGGTAGGGCCTGTGGCCGCCCATCTTCCGCGCCGCCGGACTACCGAGCGCGCGCTGGCGCTGCGACCACTTCACAACGCTGGCGACGCTGACCATGAACGTCTTGGCCACCGAGCGGCAGGACTGTCCCGAAGTCGCCGCCGCAACCACCCGCTCCCGCAGGTCCAAAGAATAGGCTCGCGCCATCCCTGCTAGCCTCCAACCCAGCCAGCAGGTTGAATTCACTCGCGCCCCTTTGGGAATCCCCTCGATTCAGTCAAACCAGATCGCGCTCTAGGAGCGCGTCCGAGGCCCTTTGTCGGTCGCCCGCGGCGACGATTGCGCTCGACCCTCAGGGCTCGCGGCGCCACCAGGTCGGGAGCTCGACGCCGAACAGCGGCGTCCTGTCCGGACGGCCCAGCTTGGCCGAATATGCGATCCACTGTTCCGGCGCATAATACAAAGGCACGATATAGAAGCCCGAGATGAGCAGCCGGTCGAGCGCCCTGACCGCAGCCACGAAGTCCTCATTTGTATTGGCCGCCAGAATCGCGGCGATCATCGCGTCGACCGCAGGCGAGCGGACGCCCGCGATGTTATAGGCGCCCTCAGCGTCGGCGGCCGCCGAACTCCACCGGCCCCTCTGCTCGTTGCCAGGCGAGGGCGAAGCGATCCAGGCGCCGATCATCATGTCGAAGTCGAAGCTGGTGCGCCGGCGCTGAAACTGGACTTCGTCCACGAGCCGCACGTTCGCCGCCACCCCTATGCGGGCGAGATTGCGCGCGTAAGCGAGCGCAAGGCGCTCCTCTTCGCGGTTCCTGACCAGGATCTCGAAGGCGAGCGGCGCGCCGTGCGGGTCAACGAGCCGCCCGTCGCGCAACGAATAGCCGGCGGCGGCAAGCTCGCCGAGCGCGTTCTTGGCGATGGCGCGGTCGCGGCCCGAACCGTCCGAGACGGGAGCGCGCCACGCGCCTGCCATGACGTCGTCGCGCACCGCGCCAGGATAAGGCTTGAGCAGGGCCTGCTCGCGCTCCGAGGCCGGCCGGCCGATCGACGACAGCTCGCTGTCGTCGAAGAACCCTTCCGACCGCTTGTACGCGCCGTCGTAGAGATTGGCGTTGATCCACTCGAAGTCGAACATGGAGGCCAGCGCCTCGCGCACATGGCGGTCGGCGAAGACAGGGCGACGGGTGTTGAAGGCGAAGCCGGACACGCCTTTGGGCAGCCCGCTCGAGATGGCCGCCTTGATGACGCGCCCGTCTTTGGCGGCGGGAAAATTGTATTCGTTGCGCCATCGGTTCGGATCGTCCTCGACCCGATAGTCGATGAGCCCCGCCTTGAAAGCTTCCAACATCGCCGTGGCGTCGCGGTAGTAATCGATGCGAATCCGATCGAAGTTGTAGACGCCGCGCGAGATTGGCCGGTCCTTCGCCCAATAACTGGGGTCGCGCTCCAGCACCAGGCCCTGCCCGGGCTTGACCTCCGCGACGCGGTAGGGGCCTGAGCCAACCGGAATCTGCAGCGTCTGGTCCTCGAAATGCTCGGCGTCGGTATGGGCGCGCGGCAGGACCGGCATGATCGCGAGCGTCAGCGGCAGCTCACGGTCGTTGGCGCCGGAGAGGTCATAAGCCACGGTCCAGTCATCCGGGGCGTCGATGCTTTTGACCAGCGAAAAAGCGGCGCGCTGCTGGGGGCGCCCCTTGGCTTTGAGCAGGTTGAAAGTGAACACGACATCGGCCGAGGTGATCGGCGTTCCGTCCGAGAATTTGGCGGCCGGGTCGAGATGGAAGACGACATGATCGCGCGCGGGATTGGTCTCGATGCTCTTGGCGATGAGGCCGTAAAGGGTGAACGGCTCGTCGGCCGAGCGCGTCATCAGCGACTGATAGACGTTGCCGATGAGGCCCTGGGCCGTCGACAAGGCCTTGACGTTGTAAGGGTTCAAGCTGTCGAAGGCGCCGAGATAAGCGAGATTAAGGGTCCCGCCCTTGGGCGCTTGCGGGTTCACGTAGGGCAAATGGTCGAAGTCGCGCGGCAAGGCCGGCTCGCCATGCATCGCAATCGACGGCGGACCGACGCCGCCCGCGATCGCGGATGGGCCCGTGAGCGCGATTGCAAGCGCCGCGCCGAGGAGGGAGCGAATCGCCCGGCCGATCATGGCGGCGATTCTATCATCGGCGGTCGGCGAATTCCCAATGGAGGTCTCATACTGGCCCGTGGCCGCCCGATTTGGCCGTTATTTTTGCGGCGAGCGCGTGGCTGAAAGGACGAAATTGCTATTGGAATGTCGCGTCGAATGTGGAAAGAGGGCGCAACCCGCAGGGCGCTCCCCACCTTGCGTCATGAGGTCGCCCGGAGGCTCGCCGACGCCAATTGCGGGCGCCGATTGGCGTTTTTCTGGCGCATGGCAAGCGCAGCACGATTCCGCTTAACAGTTCGAAAGGACGATTGATGAGATTTCAAGTGATGCGCTTGGCCGCAGCAGCGCTCGCATTGAGCGTCGCGCTCGTTGGGGGCGCCTTTGCCCAGCAGGCACAACCCGCCCAGCCTGCTCCGGGAACGCCCGCAGCGCCGGGTCAGGCGGCGCCGCAGGGCCAGCCGCAGCCAGCTCCGCCATCGAAGGTCGACCTCGTATCGCCAGAGCCACAATGGGCCAAATTTTGCGCCAAACAGCCGACCAACGGCAAGGAGGCTTGCGCGACGATGCGCGACTTCTCGACCTCGGCCGATCAGCCGCCGATGATCAGCGTCAACCTGTTCGACGTGGCCGGCGAGGAGAGGCGCAAGCTGCGCTTTCTGATCCTGCCGATCGGCATGTTGTTGAAGCCTGGTTTCCGGGTGGTAATCGACAAGAACGAGCCGATCGAGGGCAAGTACGATATGTGCTTCCAGAACGCCTGCTCGGCGGAAATCGACATCGGCGCAAAGACGCTCGAGACTTTGAAAAAGGGGCAGAACATGGCCGTCGTCATGCGCGTGCCCGGTGGCGACGTTTCGGGGCGCGAACTGACGTTCAACATTCCGCTCAAGGATTTGGGTCCGGCGTTCGACGGCAAGCCGACGGACCCCAAGGTTCTGGAACAGCAGCGCCAGGCGTTGCAGCAGCAGTTGCAAAAGAAGGCGGAAGAGCAGCGTAAGATGCTTGAGCAGCAGCAGGGTGTCGCCGCGCCACCGGCTCCGGCAGCGCCAGCTCCGGCCGCTCCGGCGAAGTAACGCCGCCGTTCCGGGCCTCTCGCGACGGCGGGAGGCTTGGGCAGGCAAGTGCAATCGCGCTTCAGTCTTGTTCGAAAGCTTGCGTTAAGGCCGCGGCGGCGGCGTCAGCTCAGGCGCGACCGACCGCGGGCGTAATACTTGCCGTCCTCCGTCCGTTCGAAGGTCTCGCTCACCTGCGGATGCCGGATCGGCTCTCCGGATTCGTCTGACACCAGATTCTGCTCAGACACATAGGCGACGTACTGGCTGTCCTCGTTCTCGGCGTAGAGGTGATAGAAGGGCTGTTCCTTGGCCGGACGCACCTCAGCGGGTATCGAACGCCACCATTCCTCGGTATTGGCGAAAACTGGATCGACATCGAAGATCACCCCCCGGAATGGGTAGAACCGGTGTTTGACGATCTGTCCAATCCCGAATTTCGCATTGCGACTTTGCATAGCCTCCGATCTCCTTCCCCACGGTCATTCCGTTATAGCGCATTGCGCCAAAACAGGAACCGCGCGTCGACCCCATCTCCTGACTTGCCCACAGATCGGCGATCTGAAACTGGGGCTTCCCCTCGAAAAGCAATTTTTGGGCCGTGTGCGCCTAGAGCGCGATCTGGTTTGACTGAATCGAGGGGATTCCCAAAGGGGCGCGAGTCAAATTTAACCTGCTGGCTGGGTTGGAGGCTAGCAGGGATGGCGCGAGCCTATTCTTTGGACCTGCGGGAGCGGGTGGTTGCGGCGGCGACTTCGGGACAGTCCTGCCGCTCGGTGGCCAAGACGTTCATGGTCAGCGTCGCCAGCGTTGTGAAGTGGTCGCAGCGCCAGCGCGCGCTCGGTAGTCCGGCGGCGCGGAAGATGGGCGGCCACAGGCCCTACCTTGTGGCGCGCGAGCGCGATTGGGTTCTGGCGCGGATCGCTGAGAAGCCTGACCTGACACTGCGCGCTTTGCTCAGAGAGCTGGCCGACCGCGGCCTAGTGGTCAGCTATTATGCGCTTTGGCATTTTCTCCAGCACGAAGGCGTGACGTTCAAAAAAAAGTCTTCGCGCCTCCGAACAGGACCGACCGGACGTCGCCAGGCGGCGTGAGCGGTGGAAGGCGCGTCAGGCGAGGATCGATCCGAGGCGGCTTGTCTTCATCGATGAGACCTGGGCTAAGACCAACATGACGCGCGCCCATGGCCGATGCCCCAGAGGCGAACGCCTCGTCGCCAAAGCGCCTTTCGGCCGATGGCGAACCCTCACCTTCCTGGCGGCGCTGCGTCGCGATGGGCTCACCGCGCCCTGCGTCATCGACGGACCGATCAATGGCGTGAGCTTCCGCGCTTATGTCGAGCAAGTTCTCGCACCCATCCTCGCGCCGGGCGACATTGTCGTCATGGACAACCTCGGCAGCCATAAGGGCCGCGCCGTTCGCGCCGCCATCCGCGCGGCCAAAGCCAAGCTCTTCTTCTTGCCCGCCTACTCGCCAGACCTCAATCCAATCGAGCAGGCCTTCGCCAAAATGAAGACCTTGTTACGCAAGGCCGACGCGCGAACTATCGACGAGACCTGGCGAACCATCGGCGCCCTGCTCAACTGCTTCACCCCGACAGAATGCGCAAACTACTTCAAAAACGCAGGATATGCTTCAGTCTAACCAGATCGCGCTCTAAGGCGCGGGCGGAGCGGTCAAAACTGATAGAGCGCCGCATAGTCGGCGTCCTTCGCCGCCACCTGCCGAGCGAGATCGACGATGACCCGCGCCTGCTTCCAAGTCGCATCGTCCTGCATCTTGCCGTCGATCATTACGGCGCCCGATCCGTCAGGCATGGCCGCCAAGATCTTCCGCGCGAATGCGACTTCGGCAGGATCGGGCGAGAACACCTTTTTTGCGATCGCGATCTGGCTCGGATGCAGGGTCCAGGCGCCTGCGCAGCCGAGAAGAAAGGCGTTGCGGAATTGCACCTCGCAGGCAGCGGCATCGGAAAAATCGCCAAACGGTCCGTAGAACGGCTTGATCCCGTTCGCCGCGCAGGCGTCCACCATACGCGCAATGGTGTAGTGCCAAGGGTCTTGTTGAAAGCTGGCGCGCCCGGCGGCGCCTTCGGCCGCGTCGGCAAGCACGCGATAGTCCGGATGGCCGCCGCCGACTCGCGTCGTCTTCATCGCGCGCGAGGCCGCGAGGTCCGCCGGGCCAAGGCTCATGCCCTGCATGCGGGGCGAAGCGGCCGCGATCAACTCGACATTGTTGACGCCCTGGGCCGTCTCCAAGATCGCGTGCACGAGAATGGGGCGCTTGAGACCGTTGCGCGCCTCGAGCAGCGCAAGGTACTGGTCGAGGAAATGAATGTCCCAGTCGCCTTCGACCTTGGGGACCATCACCACGTCGAGCTTGTCGCCAATCTCGCCAACGAGCCGGGCCATATCGTCAATGAACCAGGGCGAATTGAGTGCATTGACGCGGGCCCAAAGTCCGGTCGAGCCGAAGTCGATCGCCTTCCCCATCGCAATCAAGCCGTCCCGAGCCGCCTCTTTGGCGTCGATTGGAATCGCGTCCTCGAGATTGCCGAGGACAACGTCGACCTGGCCCACGAGCTCGGCCGCCTTCGCGCGCACCTTTTCATTGTGCGGCGGTATGAAATGAATCATGCGCTCAAGCCGCGAGGGAAGCTCATGCAGCGGAGGCGGGGCCCCGATCGCCAGCGGATCGAAATACCGACGGGGGGCTTTCATGAGCGGGCGGGTCTTGTCCTACACAGTCTCGTCCAACGCATAGGGCGATTTCGTTTTGGCCGCAATTCGCCTGTCGAGCGGTGCGCCCCAGGCTCCGCGAGGAGGCTGCCTCGGGGCCTTGCGCTCGCTCGGACCGGCCGCTTGTCAACGTTACTTCCCGAATGGCAGAGGCCGTGACGCGCCGCCATTGCTCGCCCAAGGTCCGCCCGACATCCGCGGCTTAGGCGTACCCTCAAGGAGATCTTCAGCGGGCGCTTCCCCCGTTCTCGGGCCCGGAAACCCTGGGGTTTCATTGCTTTTCGCGGGTCGAAACCGCGCGTGAGAGGCGGATCTACTGTTGGCGGCGGCGCTCATGGAGCACGCGCCCGAGTTCTGGTTGGACGCCCCCGAAGGGCCAAAAAAGCCGCAGCGCCGCTCAGAAAAACTTTAGCATTCCGGCAAATCGTTTGGGGTCCATTAAAACTACATAAACCTGCTGGTTGTTTGATGCCCCCAGTATTCATTCGAGGCGCACGGGTCTTACGCGGACCTGCGGGCTTCGACAACAATGGGGGCCTCCCCGTGTCGACATTCGGTTTGGATCGCCTGTTGGGCAACCGGCGTGGCAATGTCTCCATGATGTACGCGCTCGTCGCGCCGATCCTTGTGTTCGCCGGCGGGGCCGCGGTCGATTATGGCCGGGCCGCGCAAATTCACACGAAACTGAACGCCGCAGCAGACGCCGCCGCGCTCGCCGCGCTGACGCCAGCGATGCTGCAGCAAAGCTCGGCCGTGGCCCAGACCGCCGCCGAGAACATGTTCAACGGCCTGACCGAAAACATCCCGGGCCTGACCGCCAACGCGATGCAGGTGACGGTCACTGTCACGGCCGGCGCCACTACGCTCACGCGTAATGTCTCAGTCAGCTACTCGAGCTCGGTCGACACTATCTTCGCCCAAGTGCTCCACACACCCACATTGGCGGTTTCGGGCGTCTCGGAGGCGAGCGCGCAGGCGCCGCCCAATATCGACTTCTACGTCCTGCTCGACAATTCGCCCTCGATGGCGCTGCCCTCGACACCGGCCGGCATCACCCAGATGCAGAACCTGACGACGAAGGAGATTACCGGAGGCTGCGCCTTCGCCTGCCATCAGGCCAGCACGAACACGAACTCCGATACAGAAGGCAACCCCTGTACCGACGGAACGACGCCGACCCTTAACGCTCCTCCGCCATCGACGACGACAGGCAGCAATTATTGTGCAACGAAGCATGGCACGCAGATCGACAACTATGCGCTTGCGCGCAAGAACAGCATCACGCTCCGTCTGGACGAACTGAACAGCGGCGTTTCGACGTTGCTCCAGACCGCATCGACGACCTCCCAATCGACGCTGTTCGCGACCCCGCCGAAGTATCGCTTTTCGATCTATTCAATGGATAGCCTGTGGCAGATCGGCCTCAACCCGCTCATGGCCTTGACCTCCAACTATACCTCCGGCTGGACCAGCGCCTCAGCGAATTTCGGCGTGATGGAGATGTATTCGAATAACAACGATTGCGCCAACTCGGCGTGCTCGTCGGGCACGACCACCCCGGGCGGCGACGTCGCCACCAACTACGACAATTCGCTCGGCAAGCTCAGCCAGACGAGCTACATCCCCAACCCTGGCAACGGCACCAACCAGCCCGGGGATACCCCACAGGAAGTGCTGTTCATCGTCACCGACGGCGTCGAGGACGAACAGAGCGGCGGCCGGCTGCAGCAGGCGATCAATGATCTCGGCAGCGCGCCCGGCGGCAATTCCTCCAGCACGAACTGGTGCACAACGATCAAGAATCGAGGGATCAAGATCGCGATCCTCTACACCGATTATCTGGCGGTGCCGGCCAACAGCTGGTATGAGAGCTGGATCGCGCCCATCCAGTCGGACATTGGCCCGGCCCTCCAAGCGTGCGCCACGCCCGGCCTGTTCTATGACGCGGGATTGGACTCCTCGAATCTCGGCGCGGATCTGGTCAAGCTGTTCAACGCCGCGTCGCAGTCCGGCTACCTGACCCAATAGGGTCCGCAGCACCGAATTCTCTAATCCAAATCCAAGCAGAAATGCTTGGATTTGACTGCTCGGGATGAGCCGGGGGCGCGCGCATAAGTTTACGCGCGCGAATGATTTCAGCGACTTATACCAAAGGTCATAGCGACTGACCGACGTGGGCCCAGTCCCGCATCCCTATGGATGTGATCCTGTCTGGGTCTGCGGTGAGCTTTCGCCAAGCGTCGCAGGCGGCGTCGATGATGGCGTCGTAGTTTTCGAAGACGGTGTTTGCGAGCCAGTTCTGGCGAAGATACTGCCAGACGTTCTCGACCGGGTTCAGTTCCGGCGCGCGGGAGGGCAGGAAGATCGGCGTGATGTTTTCGGGCACGTCGAGCTTTCCCGTGATGTGCCATCCGGCGCGGTCGAGCAGCAGCACGGCATGGGCGCCGTCGGCGACATTGCGCGAGATTTCGTCGAGATGAAGCTGCATCATGTGGGTGTCGGCATGAAGGAAGCGCCAAAGCCGCTCCGACGCCGCGGGCCGGACAGATCGCGCCGAACAGATAGGCGTTGTCATAGCGCTGATCGGCGGGCTGTGTTGGCCGCGTTCCACGCCGTGCCCATTGGCGGACGAGGCCGTTCTTCTGGCCGATCCGGGCTTCATCCTGGAACCAGATTTCGACCGGCGTCGTCTCCGGCAGCCCTTCGAGATGGGCCTTCAGCGCGCGCGGGAAGTTTTTTTAAATCCTTCGACGATCCGCTCGTCCTGGGCCGGATGACGCGGCCGGGCGCTGATGTGCGAGAAGCCAAGCTTCTTCAGAAGCTTTCCGACATAGCGCGGATGAAAATCGACGCCGAACCTTTCGGCGATGACGCCCTTGAGGTCGATCCGCCGCCAGCGCACGACGCCGTCCCTCTCACGATTCGGACCCGCCTCGACGATCTGCGCCAACTGAGCCAGTTGCTCCGCCGACAGGCGCGGCTTTGGACCTTCGGTCAAGTTGTCGATGAGGCCCTTCGGACCAGCCGCGTTGAAGCGATGGACCCAGTCGCGCAGCGTCTGCCGGTCCATGCCGCCGATCTTCGCCGCCGAGCCGCGATCCATCCCGTCGCGAACCGCCGCCAGCGACAGAAGCCGCCGGCTCTGGTTGACGTCCTTGGAGCACCGCGCAAGCGTCCGAAGCTCCTTAGCCGAATAGTCCTCTCGCAATCTGACCGCTGATGGCATGGCGCAAATCTCCCCGCGCCAAAAGAGTCAGAAAATTCCCGCCTTGGGAATCCCCACGTAAGTCAGCCCACGGGGCCTTTGGTATTACAGGGCGCTCGCGCAACTTTGCAACTTTTTTCGTCATCGAACAATTCCGTGACCCGCAACGCCACGAATGCGTGAGCGCAAGCGGCGGCGATGTGGGCGCGATGTCCAGCGGCGGCGCCGGCGGAGCGAGCCGAGCTGGGCAGGCATGGACGCCGTGATAAAGGTTCTGTCCCGCACCACTTTCACGAACGGCGCAATCGCCTTCGGGTCTCCCTCCTCGAGCAAAAAGTTGGCGCAGCGCAGCGCCTTGGTCAGCCGCGCCACCTGGATACGGGCGTAGTCCTCAGGCGCATCGAGCCGCCGCGTCGCCAAGGCCTGACCGACAGCGCGCCGGACTGCTGACATACTCTTCTTCGTGTGGCTCGCGATCTGCTCGGTGCTGTAGCCCGATACGAGCAGGTCGAAATAGGTCTCGCGCCGCTTGATCAATCCCTTGCGGAGGATTTTGCCGGCTGCCCGCTTGCGCGCTCTTTTGGAGATTGGCTTCACTTCGTCCGACATGAGCGCTCGCGTTTTGCTAATTTAGAGACAAATCATACCCATAATTCTGATTTTCAGCAATTGATTGTTTCGAGTGGCCACTTTGAGAATGTGGCGGCCGGAATTTCCGGTAGCGCTATTTGCCGGCCGCGCCCATATGGTCGCTATGGCCGATCCCGACCATGACGCGACATTCGAAGCCATCGAGATGAAGGATGGAAGCGGATGGTATGTGCGCTTGACGCGCCCCGCTATGTTGCCGCAGCAGATCGGCGATTTCAAAACCGAAACAGAAGCGCGGGAGTGGATCGGCGCCGAGTTCAGCAAAATGGCTAGAGAGATACGGGGTCGGTAAGCCCAGCTAGGACTCCCCGGACGCGCGCGCGCGACGCTACCAATGGGCGAGGCGCACCGTCCGATATCGCTGCAGGCCAGATTGAACGAGGCGATCGGAGGGCGCCTCAGTGCGGACGCGCCGCTTCTGCTGAAACGCCGCCCTTGGGTCACTGCACGGTGATCGGACTCGCGACGCGCGGGATCATGATGATCGAGTCGTGCAGGGTGATCGAGCCGACTGAGAACCAGATTCCGGTCGGCTGGAACGGATAGCTCACTTCTCCGAGAACGACGTAATTGGTAGGGACGGTATTGGCGGGGATACTGCCGCAAGCGGGATTGTCATTGGCCCCGGCCGGAAAAGGCGGAAGCGACCGAAGGATCGATCGACAATTGCGTGCCGGCCGTGAGCGGCGTGCAGTTGCCATTGGCCAGTTGAGGGGGCCGAAGGGCTGCCGGTGATCGGGCAAGTTCCGACCGTGCCGGTCGCGGTCCCGTTCGTAGACGGTGACCTGCAATTGCGACACCACGACGCGGCGGTGCTGGCGTCGTAAGGGTAGAGGATTAGGTTCGGATAGGCGAGAATCTGGTTGAGCTCGGCTGCGGTGATGGTGGATTGGTTGTTGTTGTTGGCCTGGGCGAAAATATTGGCGACCGTGGTCGCGGCCAGGGTCACTCTGCGCTGCACCCTATAGGCTTGGCCGCCATAGACGACCAAGCTCATCAGCATAAGGGCGACTGGCAGGATCAGCGCCATCTCGACGGCCGCCAGGCCTTTGGCGTCGGCGAGGAAGGCGGGTGTGCGACGATGAAATCAGGCGCGGAATGCGGGTTGTCCTGGTCATCCTGGGGGAGCTGTAGGCTCGATGCGGAACACCTGGGTCGAGGTCATCAGCATTTTCCCATTGCCCATGTTCGCGAAATTGAGGCCAAGCGGGCCGCCATGGACCGGCCATGGATACATCACCACCAGCAGCATGTCGGTGCCCGGGACGGCGGCGTTGGAGCCGACGTCGACCGTCGGCGTGCCGACGAGATTTCCGTTGGAGTCGGACGTCGGCAGCAGAGTGCATGAGATTTGTCGTGCCGGCCGGCAGAGGCTCAAGTTCGACGACCACTTCGCCGCAGTTGAAGAGGACGGTCAGCTGATTGCAGAGTTCCGTCTGGAATTGCGCCGCGGTGAACGTCGACGAGTCGGTCTGATTGGTGAGAACGACCCTCGCGGCTTCCTCCGCCGAGGATTCGAAGAACGCCTTGACCAGAAAGATCGTCCCCGCCTGCAGAGTGGCAAGCACGACGGCGATGAAAATGGGAGAGACGAGAGCGAATTCGACCGCTGGCGAACCAGCCTCGTCGCTCGCCAGTCTGCGCGCCAGGCGGCGCACTTTAGCGAAGAATTTGCCCATGCGCCGCATCGTCGCCGCAACCTTGTTTTGACGGCGAATGCTGCGCGCCAAGGCCTTACTTCGGTCTTATCCCCGATGCGAAATTTTGATGAAGATGCGAGCCAAAGAGCACTCGAAATCGGAAGGAACGCGGCCTTCGGTTATTAACGTTTCCTGACCGTTATAATTGACGATGAAGGGCGCGTGGCGATTAACGACAGGCAAGGGGTAGGCTTTCAAGCCCCCTTTAATGCCGGGGAAATCCTCAATCCAAACCCGGATCGCCGTCCCCGATACGAACTGACGTGACGCCCCCGATCTCACTCAACCGCGACGCAAGCTTAGGCACAGATTTCGCGCCACGAACTTCGATCATGAGCGTGACGATCCCCTGTCTCGGCAGATCGCCCAGTGGCGCTTCCTCGACCTCCCGCGAATGATCCTCCCAGCCCGCGCCGGCCGACGGCTGGCGCTCTATCTGTACGCGGCTCACCGAAAACTCCTGACTGGTGCAGGAGGCAAGGATTTCGCGCAGGGCGCCGCGGCGTTCTTCATAGGAGATGTGCATCGACGTTGGAGCCCAGCGCGACTTCGGCAAATGCCGCTCGATCGCCGGGAACAGAAAGATCACGACGAAATGGCCGAAGGTCACCGCCACGGCGAGAATGGGAAGGCCCGCGCCGGCCGCCATGCCCACGGCGGCCGTGAGCCAGACTATAGAGGCCGTTGTAAGTCCACGAACAATGTCTTTCCGCACAAAAATGACGCCGCCGCCGATGAACCCGATGCCCGATACGATCTGAGCCGCCATTCGTGAAGGATCGAGGACCACTCGACCGGACTCGAGAATATTGGTGAAACCATATTTGGAGACGATCATGATCAGCGCGGACGAGAACCCAACGAGCGTATAGGTCCTGAGGCCCGCGCTTTTCTGGCGTATCTCGCGCTCAAGCCCGATGAGCGCGGACAAAACGAAGGCGAGAGCAAGCTCGCTGAGCTGCATCCAACTTTGCCCGATCGGTTCTGCGAAGAGCATCTGACTAAGCATCGGGCGTCCTCTGCCGGCGCTCAAGATCGAGGCAGCTTACGGCGTCGATTTGCCCTGGGCCAAGCGCGATGCGTTTCATGAGAGCCGCGATAAGGAGCTTGAGTTCCCAGTCCTTGATCAGGGCCATGGCCCTCTCAGAAGCAACCCACTGAGCCGCCCGCTCCTCGATCTCCGGCCACGTCTCGCTTTGTGGCTTGACCAGCAGGAGAACGACCCGGACCTCGCAACGGATGGGGCCGTCGTCGAGAACGAGTCGGATGTCCGGTAGTAGACAATTCTGATATACTTTTCGTGGGAGCGCCGGTTCGTCCTCGCCGCTTTTCTCGCTTTCGGCGCCGTGCCGACTGTCCCTGCTGAGCGATGGGAGACTTTGCCGCCGACGCCGGCGCCGGTCGCCACCGACCGCAGCGGCGACGCCGAGGTCAATGGGATCAAGATCCACTACGCCATATACGGCCAGGGTTCGCCTGTGATCTTCCTCCATGGCGGGCTCGCCAACGTCGATTACTGGGGCAAACAGGTTCCAGCCGTGGCGGCGCATCACACAGTGATCTTGATGGACAGCCGCAGCGATGGCCGCTCGACCCGCGACCGGCGGCCCTATAGTTTCGACCTGATGGCCGACGACGTCGTCGCCTTGCCCGACGCGCTCAAGATCCCGAAGGCCGAAGTCGTAGGCTGGAGCGACGGCGGCATTCTCGGCATCGACCTTGCGCTCCGCCACAAGGACCGTGTCGGCAAGGTGTTCGCTTTCGCCGCCAACACCGTGACGTCCGGCGTGGTCGCTTCGCCGCCTTTATAGAGCAAGCCGGCCATGAATATTCCGAGCATTCGGCGACGCCCAAGGAATACGACGCATTCCTCGACCAGGTCAGCAAGCTGTGGCGGACCCGCCGAACTGGACAGACGATCAGCTCAAGGCGATCGATACGCCGGTCCTCGTCGTCGATGGCGACCATGACGAGGCGATCAAGCGCGCGCACACCGAATATATTGCGGCGACGATTCCGCACGCCGGCCTCCTGATCCCGCCGAACGTGAGCCATTTCGCCTTCTGCATGATCCCGACCAGTTCAATTTCGCCATCCTGCATTTCCTCGGCGACGAGAAGGGCAGGCACGTCAATCGGGCCGTGCGGTCCTTGGGGAGGGAGTTGACAACCTCCGAGCCGACACCAGATAAATTCTATAGACTTTAAATCAGGACGTTGCCATGGTTCAGATCGCACCTGTCTCGCTGCCCCACATCCAGGCGGCGTTGAATTATCTCGCCACGATGAGCGCGAAGCCGGTCACTTACGCCTATCAGCCGCCGCCGGGGGTTCCATGGTCGACTGCCGAGGCTGACGAGCACACGACGGTCATCCACAACCTTCGTCCCGCCGCGTCGGAATTGTTGCTCGACGACGTCGGTTTCCAGTTCCTGACCTACGCAAGCGCAGTCAAGAATTTCTGGGACGAGGACGAAATCAAGCGCGTATACTATCCCGAATCCGATCGACCTCTTGAAGCGCGTGACCGGCGCGAGCGAAGTGCGCGTCTTCGACCACACGCTGAGGCGCCGCGCGTCGGGCGAGAACGACCGCTCGTCCAAGCCTGGCGTCGCCCGCCAGCCGGCGAACCGCGTTCATCGCCGCAATGTGTATATAACTAGTTGGAACAGTGACAGTTTAGAACGTTTCTAAAGTGCGGGCTCCCTGTGATCGTCTGCTCCTGCAATGTCCTCTCGGACATCCAAATCCTTGCTGCGCTCCAAGGCCACGATCCCGCGCGCCCCTGTTCACCCGCTGGGGCGTATCGAGGACTCGGTTGCGCCCCGCGCTGCGGACGCTGTGTGCCGACGATTCGCGCCCTGCTTGCCGAGGCGCATATTGCCAATTGCGAGGCTTCTTGTCAGAAATGTCCTAGCAATTTGCCGAATGGAGCCGATGAGGGTGAGGAAGAGCCTGTAATTCTTCCGATCGCCGCCGAATAAAAGCAAAAGAGGACGGCTTCGCAGGGGCTGACGCCTCGCCTCGTTGACGTTCACAAACAGCCGCTGACCGGCCTGGAGGGGTCATGCAGGGTGACGTTAGAGCCATCGAATATCTCAATAGTGGCCTGCGCAGCGAGCTTACCGCGGTCAGCCAATTTTGGCTCCATTATCGTTTGCTCGATAATTGGGGCCTAAACGCTCTCGCGAAGAAATGGCGTGAAGAATTGATAGAGGAAATGCGTCACGCCGATCGATTTATCGATCGGATCATTTTCCTCGGCGGCTTTCCGAATTTGCAATTGCTGAACCCGCTGCGGATTGGGCAGAACATAACCGAGATCATGGACGCGGATCTCGCCATTGAACTATCGGCCCGCGCGCTTTACCAGGAAGCGGCCGAATATTGTCTCGGCGTGAAGGATTATCCGAGCCGCGATCTGTTCAAGGCGCTCATGAACGATGAGGAAGGTCATGTCGACTTTCTCGAGACCCAAATCGATCTCATAAAGAGGATTGGCCTGGAGCTTTACACTCAAGCGCATATTGGCGGCCTTGGCGAGGGCGGGTCGCCAGGCTTCCGAAGCGAGGAATAGCTTCGCAAGGTAGAGCAAAGGGATAGCTGGTTCAGACTGACGCTGGGTGCGGCGCAAGCGAGATTTCGCGGATGAAAAATTCCCCCGACTTGGCACGGATGCTGTGTCTCGGCGTCGCCGGGGTCATCATATTTCCCATAGGAAACCGTCTGTTTTACGGCGCAACATGGTCGACGGGCGGTGGTCCGGGAGTTCTGGTGATCCTATTGGAAGCAGCCTTAGCCGTCGCCGTAGGCCTCGTCGCGTGGGGGCTGCTTTTCAAGGGTCAGAGTTCAAGCTGGTCCTAGCGCATCGCCTATGATATTGCCGCCTTGAATATTTCCCGGCAGCAACCGCCGCCCTCCCCTATCAGCGAAGAAAATCGGCGCACTTCTGAACGTCGCTCGCGCCAGGGCCCCAAGGTTCAATGGGAACGCTTGAGGTGGAATTCTTTGGCGAGCCTTCGACGAGCTTATCGCTATAGGTCATATACACCAGTATATTCCGTTTTGTATCGCAACCCCGGACAATCTGCATCTTCTTGAAGAAAAGCGACCGCTTCTCACTGAACACGACATCGCCCTGGGAGAACTTGTCCTTGAACTTGATGGGTCCGTACTGACGACAGGCGAGGGAAATGTCGGACGTCTGTTCGGCGAGGCCCAGGGCTCCTGAAAGGCCTCCTTTTTCCGGAACGGTGTAGTGACAGGCGATTCCTTGGACGATCGGGTCGTCAATGCCATAGACCGCGAGTTTGTCGTTCGGCGTCAGTAGTTTGAACGTCGTCAATTCGCGAAAGATCAGATCGGGGTCCTGCGAATCGGCCTGCGCCGGCGACATGGCCACGAATGCGGCAAGAAGGGCGGCCGGGCGCAACATCGCCATGATCAGTTTGCTCGCTGTCGTTTGCATGGGATGAGAGATAAGGGCCTTTCGTGCTCCCGCCAATGACGACGCGGCCTCTATTGTCTATTTCGCTGACCGACTCCCGCATCGGACCCGCCCGTAACACTGCTAGCGGGGCAGGCAATTGAGCAAATCGGAATTTTCGCGCGTCTTCGCTTCCAGGCTGGCGGCGAGGCGGCGCTGGAGCGGCGTGGGGTGCGCGGGGTTGCGTTCAATCGGGTTCGGCAGCGAAGTCGCCAGGAGCGCGGCCTCGTGTGGATTGAGCTGGCTTGCGCTCTTATGGAAATAGCGCTCAGCCGCAGCCTCGATCCCGTAGAGCCCGTCGCCCCATTCGGCGATGTTGAGATAAATCTCGAGGGTGCGCGCCTTCGGCCAGGCCTTGCCCAGGACGAGCGCCATGGGGATCTCAACGCCTTTGCGGATGACGGAACGGCCGGGCCACAAAAACAAGTTCTTCGCGGTCTGCATGGTGATGGTCGAGGCGCCTCGGCTCGGCCCATGCTCGCCGGCGCCGCTCACGACCTCGCGCAGCGCGCCCCAATCGACGCCGTCATTGTCGCAGAAGCTCGCGTCCTCGGATGCGATCACCGTTGCGAGCGCGGTCGGCGCGATCGTCTTCAGCGGCGCATAAATGCGCTGATAGCCCTTGCCTTCGATCGTGCGCGCGAGCATCAGCGTCGAGACAGGGCGCGCGACGGCGTAAAGAGCAACGAGGCTGACGAAGAGCGCGAGGAGCGCAAGCCCCGCCCAGACGATTCCGCGCGCGAGGAGACGGATAGGAGAGCGCCGCCGGGCCACTCGTCAGCCTTG
Source organism: uncultured Alphaproteobacteria bacterium (assembly GCA_963730555.1). GTDB lineage: Bacteria > Pseudomonadota > Alphaproteobacteria > Rhizobiales > Beijerinckiaceae > Roseiarcus. Next base: position 535,393 of record CAVSSS010000013.1, read on the forward strand.
GCCCAAGTCTGCGGATCGGGCAAGCGACCGCTACTCGCCGACCCGGGTGGCAAACGAGCTCAGTTCGTCGCCGCCAATGGTAATTTCTCCGGAACGCCAGCCTTGCGAAGCCCTTCGAGGATGCGCTCGCGCTGCTTGAGGTACGTTGGGTTGTCGCTCTCCGCCATGCTCAGGAAACGCGCGATCGAGTAATTCGGCGCGAGCGCGCGGCCAGCTTCGACCTCGGCCCGCGCCTCATCGAGACGACCGAGATGCGCGAGCGCGGCGGCCATATAGAAATGGGTCAGCGGATAGTTGCGGCTGGCGTCGACTGAGCGGCGAAAGAGCGCGGCCGCTTCCTCGTCGGCTCCGAGGTGGAGTTTGGCGAGGCCCCGGATATGGGTCCACATGAAGCCAACCGCGTCGCCGGGCGATAAGCCGGAACGCCTCGTTGACGTGGTCCTCCGCCTCTTCGGCCCGGCCCATGGTTATTTTCGCCTGCCCGATCCATGCATGCGCGGCGCCGAGATTTCGGTTGAGCCTCAACGCCTGCTCCAATTCGCCGATCGCTCTCGAAGCGCGGTTCGTTTGGATCTGGATAAAGCCCAGCCAGAGATGCGCCCAATAGTTGCGCGGCGCAATCGAGACGCCCTTGATCAGCAGCGCCTCGGCGGCGGCCAGGCGCTCGGCCCGATGGTCGGTGGTGTAAATCGCCCCAACCAGCACGTCGGCCCGCGCGGCGCCGACAAGCGCGTCAACATTGGTTGGATCGAGCGCCACGGCGCGTTCGAAAATTTCGCGTGCGCGCTCGATGTTGGCGGGCCCGCCTTTGTTGAACCACTGAACCCCTTGGAAATAGAGATCCATGGAATCCGGGTTTTCCTCACTCTCGGCGCGCCGGGCTTCGGCGGCGAGCAGCTCCGGGCGTAATTGGTTCGCGAGTTGAGAAACAATTTCATCCTGCATGTCGAACGGGTCGGCCATCGTCTTGTCGAACCGATCCGCCCATAGGTGGTTTCCGGTGATGGCGTCGATGAGCTGGACATTGACACGCATCCGGGCGCCCCCGCGCTGAATGCTTCCCTCAAGGACGTAGCGCACGTTGAGCTCGCGGCCGATCTGCTTGGCGTCGACCGACTTGCCTTTGTAAGTGAAGGCGGTGTTGCGTGAGACCACAACCGCATTGTTGATGCGGGAAAGGTCGGTCGTCAGGCTCTCCGTCACGCCGTCGACAAACATCTCGTGCTCCAGATCGACGCCGAGGCTGGTGAATGGCAGCACCACGATCGACAGGCGTGGCGGCGCGGGTTTCTCGGCTGCGACGGCGACGGGCGCGGAACGTGATTTGAGCGGCAGGACCAATCTCGAGCGAATAGACCCGGATCGGTTCGGCGATGTTCTTGAGCTCGGTTTGGCCAAGGTCGTTGACCATGAGATCGAGGCGTCCCTTGACCTGCCTATATGCGTCCTCCGACAGGCAGATCGCTCCGGGCTTGGCGATGCCTTCAAGACGCGCGGCGATATTGACGCCGTCGCCCATGAGATCGCCATCGCTCTCTTCGACCACGTCGCCGAGATGGATGCCGACGCGGAACTCGATGCGGCGCTCGGTCGGCAGGCCAGCGTTGCGCTCCAGCCAGGCCATGCTGCAATTCGATGGCGCAACGGACGGCGTCAACGACGCTGCGAAATTCTACGATGGCCCCGTCGCCCGTGCGCTTGACCACCCTCCCGCGATGCACGGAGATCGTCGGCTCGATCAGATCGCTCCTCAGCGTCCGCAAACGCGCCAAGATCCGATCTTCGTCAGCGCCCGCGAGCCGCGAGAAGCCGACGATGTCCGTCACGAGAATCGCCGCCAGCTTGCGCTCTTCAGTCATGGGATTCGACTCTCCGCCGCTTCGCGGCCCTATATAGGGTCGCGGCTGGGACTATCCAGGATTTGCGCATCGGAGAAGCTGGCGCTAGGAAAACTCTGCTCAACGTTGCCGCTCAACGTTTCGCCCGGGAGCGCGAACTCGCCGTCCCACAATGGGCGAAGCGTGGGCGTTGACAGCGGATCGCGCACCTAACGTGCCACGCCAAGGACAAGATCGCTCCGAACCTCGAGAAGGCGCCCAATGACCGCATCCCGTCTTGTTATTCCCGATCTCGCCGGAAAAACTGTTTTGATTACCGGCGGTTCGACCGGCATTGGCGCGGCCGTCGCGCGCGGTTTTGCCGAACAAGGGTCGCGCGTCGCCATCGGCTACCATTCGAGCGCGGAGAAGGCTCACGCACTTGTGAGCGAGATCAAGGCCGCAGGCGGCGAGGCGGTCGCGGTCAAGGGCGACGTCTCCGATCCAAAAGCCTGCGCCGAAATCGTCGCCGAAACGGCGAGCCAATTCGGCGGTCTCGATGGTCTCATCAACAATGCGGGCCTGATGCTCGGGCGGGTGCATTCGCTTGAGGCGAGCGACGAGCACGTCCAAGCGGTGATCGATCTCAACTCGCGTTCCATTATCTGGGTGACCCGCGCCGCTATGCCTTGGCTCGAGCGTCAGGGCGGCTTCATCATCAATACGACCTCAATCGCGGCTCGAAACGGCGGCAGCCGGCGGCGCAATCATCTACGCCGCCGCCAAGGGCTTCGTGTCGACGATCACCAAAGGCCACGCCAAGGAGCTGATCGATAAAAAGATTCGCGTCAACGGCGTGGCGCCCGGTGTCATAACGACGCCATTTCACGAGCGCTATACGACTCCCGAGGCGTTGGAGGCCATTCGCAAGACGATTCCGATAGCGCGACTAGGGACCGCCGAGGACTGCGTCGGCGCTTACCTGTTCCTCGCCTCGGAGGCGCTCAGCGCCTATATCGTTGGGCAGATTATCGAGGTCAATGGCGGCCAGCTCATGCCGTAAGGCGCTGACCTCTAAGCCAGTCGGCGCGGCCGCTCAGGCGCTCTGCCGATTGGGCTCGCCTAGTGCCGATATTGCTGGATGCGGGTCGTTCGGAGTCCTGCCAAACCGTGACTGTCGATCGAGACTTGCCAGCTCAGGAATTCATCGACAGTCAGCGTGTAACGCGAACATGCGTCTTCCAGCGACAGCAATCCGCCGCGAACCGCAGCGACCACTTCGGCCTTGCGGCGAATGACCCAGCGCCGGGTGCTGGGCGGCGGCAGGTCGGCGATTGTCAGGGGACTGCCGTCCGGACCGATGACGTATTTTACTCTCGGTCGCAGCGTTTCACTCATTGGACTCTCACTCAGACGCATGTCACACAACTCCTGTGACAATAGACGAAGCGATTTAAGATTTGCCTAAGCCACCGCTGCAAAAATATACCAATGCATAACCAGAATTGTGTGGGGATCTGCAAGGGAGCGGGGACGACGCCCGCTCGCGAAGTCGATAAAGATCGAAGGATGCCGCCAACTTTCAACCGCGGTTTGCGTTTAGGGGTTTCCAAATCCACGATGATGGAGCGCGGGAAATGCGAGTAAGGGCTTTGAAGACGGCGGTGGTTTTGATCGCCGCGGCCGCGGTGATCGGCGTCGCGTCAGCGCGCGCCGCAGATTGCGGAGAGAGCGCGGACGGCTTCAACGAATGGCTCGCCTCCTTCAAGCAAGTGGCGGTTCGCAACGGCGTTTCCCAGCAAGCGGTCAATTCGGCCCTGAACGGCGTCACGTTCGATCCTTCCGTCGCCGCGCACGATCGCGGCCAGAACTTCGGAACGAATTCCGCCGCCTTCGCCGCGCGGCATATCACGCCTCCCCGCGTCAAAAAGGGCAAGACGATGATGCTTGCCTATGCCGAACCGCTGGAGAGAATCGAACAGCGTTATGGCGTGCCCGGGCCTGTCCTCGTGGCGATCTGGGGTCTTGAAACCGACTACGGCTCCGGTTTGGGCGGCTACTCAACTTTCAGCGCGCTGGCGACGCTCGCCTACGATTGCCGCCGGGCGCAAATCTATCGCGCCGAGCTCATCGACGCGCTCATGCTCGTCCAGCGCGGCCTTCTGCGCCCGTCACAGCGGGGCGCATGGGCGGGCGAGATCGGCCAGACCCAGTTCATGCCGTCGGCCTACCTGAAATACGCGGTCAACGCGCAAGGCGGAGGCGGAGGCGATATCATTTCGAGCCCGGCGGACGCGCTGGCGTCGACCGCGAATTTCCTTCGCTCGAAGGGCTGGAGCCCGGGCGCGGGCTGGGATGAAGGTCAGCCAAATTTCAACGCGTTACTGCAATGGAACTCGTCCCCCGTCTACGCCAAGACGGTCGCGCTGTTCGCCGACAAGCTGGCTGAGAAAGAATAGGGCGCGCCGCCGGCTCTCGTCCTATCGTCTTGGATAAATTCTAATCTGCCGCTTGGACCAGATCTCTTATGGCGGGGATGGCCAATTTGGGCTATGGCCTTGCCAGATCCGGCTTGAAGCCCAACATAAACCGTTTGTCCGGGCGTTTTCGCCGGCAATAGGTCGACATGCTCGCGCCATCTCTCGCGCCGACTTTAGACGGCGCACTGAACAGTTTAGGGCTCGACAAGCCCCCAGCGGAAACCCGCGTCGTCGTCGCGATGTCGGGAGGTGTGGACTCGTCGGTCACCACGGCGTTGCTCACCGCCGAAGGCTATGACGTGGTCGGCGTCACGATGCAGCTCTATGACCATGGCGAAGCGACGCACCGCAAGGGCGCATGCTGCGCCGGACAGGATATCCACGACGCGCGCGACATCGCGGCGCGGCTCGGCGTTCCCCATTATGTGCTCGATTACGAGGAGCGCTTTCGCGAGAAGGTGATCGAGCCGTTCGCCCGATCTTATGTTGCGGGCGAAACTCCCGTTCCGTGCGTCGCCTGCAACCAGTATCTGAAATTCGCGGATCTCTTCGACGCAGCCAATGATCTCGGCGCCGATTTGTTGGCCACCGGCCACTATGTCGTCAGCCGCGACGACGGGCGCGGCGGACGAGCTTTGTACCGCGCAGCCGACCCCGATCGTGATCAAAGCTATTTCCTGTTCGCCACCACGCGCGCGCAACTCGCGCGCCTGCGCTTCCCGCTGGGCGGCATGCCGAAGGCGCGCGTGCGCGAATTGGCGCGCGAGTTTGGCTTGACCAATGCCGAGAAGGCCGACAGCCAGGACATCTGCTTCGTGCCGTCGGGACATTACACTCAAATGATCGAGCGCTTGATCCCGGGCGCTTCCGTTCCCGGCGAGATCGTTCATGTGGACGGTCGCGTTCTTGGTCGGCACGGCGGCGTGGTTCACTTTACCATTGGCCAGCGGCGCGGCATCGGCGTTGCGGCCGCCGAGCCGCTCTATGTCGTCGGACTCGATGCGGCCAATGCGCGCGTCATCGTCGGCCCGCGCGCCTCTCTCGCGGTGACGCGGCTCAAGTTGCGCGATGTCAATTGGATCGGTCCGGGCGCAATCAACGCCTTGCCGCCGCGGCGGACTGTCGATTGCCGCGCGGGTCCGCTCCACGCGTCCGCCGGCTCCCGCTCTGCTCATGCCCTCGGGCGAGATTGAGTTCGTTGAGCCCGAGAGCGGCGTCTCGCCGGGCCAGGCCTGCGTCTTTTACGATTCCGTCGACCCGCACGCGCGGGTGCTTGGGGGCGGGTTCATCGTCCCCGCCTGAGGATGGAGACCGGTAGAGCGCATGGCTGCACTCGATGACGAATCGGTCTTTCGGGCGAAGCCCAAACCCACCCTCGCCCATGAGATAGGCCAGAACATTGACGACTTGTCAGCGCCCGAGCTTAGGGAGCGCATCGCTCTGTTGCGCTCAGAGATCGACCGGCTGGAGAAGGCGATTGAGGCGCGTCAAGCGACGCGGGCGGCGGCCAACTCGGTCTTCAAAATCTGAGCCGTCGCGGTTCTTCTGAGCACGTTAAGAAGCCCTTAATCCTTATTGTTTATGAATCGCTTAGCCCAACAGCAGTCTGAACGGGCGCCTACTCCTCAGTGAACCCTCCCATACCCCACCTTAAAGCCGCCACTCAGGGCGGCTTTTTTTATCCGCATGGAGAACGCGGACTTTCCGGTTAACCTTGCTCAATGGTAAATGACCAGAAGGGACCGCGCGGGAGCTATGGTGGCTCGGGCTCCATGAAAGCGGGGGGCCATCTCAGCGGCCGGGCCTCAGTGGGTGGGAGTGAGAGCGTATGGGTCACCAGTACGAAGGACCGAAGCGCAGTTTTGCCGCGACCTTGTCGCCTTCGCCTGCGATTCCATTCATTCACCGTCTTGCGTCGTCCGCCGCATTCAAAGATCTCTTTCGAGAAGGAATGACGCTCGTCGAAGAGGCTGCATCCTACCTCGACGGTCCGGGCCGAGAACAGTCGCGCGTACTTCCTCGCCCGGCCGCTCTCGCCTACTCGACCGAAAGCATGCGCTTGACCACCCGTCTGATGCAGGTCGCCTCCTGGCTTTTGCTCCGACGCGCCGTCAATGAAGGCGAATTGACCTCGCGCCAAGCCCAGGCCGAACGCGTGCGCGTCAAGCTTTCCCGCGAGGACTATGGCTGCAAGCCTGAGCTCTTTGAACAATTGCCGCCAACCCTGCGGAGCCTCAGTTACCGCTCGATGCGCATTCAGGAGCGGGTGATGCATCTTGATAAGGGCCTGGTGGTCGCGCATTCGTGTGAACCTGTGAAAGCGCGATCTGAGGTCGCCTCGCAGGTCGAGCGCCTTCGCGCCGCGTTTTCACAAATTGCCGTCCAAGAGCCTTTCGCTCAGCCAGGGTCCTGATTGGACGCGCTTTGGGCGATGATGCGTCTCCAAAAGCCTTGCCTCGACCGCGATTTGGCCGCAATGGTCGGTGACATCTCTGTTTCCGTTCCCCTTGCCGCTCATGCCGCTCATTCCTCAAACATCGCCCCGCTGCTCGCTCTATCTCGTCACTCCCCTCCTGTCGGCTACCGACGCCAACGCCTTTGGCGAGATTTTCGCCGGCGCGCTCGAGGCCGCGCCGATCGCTTGCGCGCTCGTCCGCTTCGCGCCCGGCTCCGAGGCCCACGCGAAAGCGATCGTGGCGCCCCTCCTTCGTCCCGCCAGGGACGCGGACTGTGCGCTGTTGATCGAGAACAACGCTCGGATGGCGGTCCGACTTGGCGCGGATGGCGTCCATGTCGCGGGCGCCGGGGAGGATCTTGTCGGGGCAATCAAGAGCCTGAAACCGGAACGGATCGTCGGCGCGGGATCTTTGCGCACGCGCGATGAGGCGATGACTGCAGGCGAAATGGGGGCGGACTACGTGATGTTCGGGGAGCCGCATGGAGGCGCACAAACGAGGGGCCTGGCGTCGCTGGTGTCGCTCACCGATCGGGTCGCCTGGTGGGCGGAAATTTTCGAAACGCCATGCGTCGCGTATGCCGACTCGATCGACGCCGTGGGAGCGCTGGCCGGGGCCGGCGCCGATTTCGTTGCGCTCAGCGACGCCATCTGGGACAGGTCTTCGGCGGCGGCGGCTGTGCGCGAGGCGCAGGCCTTGGTCGCCGGCGTGGGCGTCGGCGCCTCATGAGGCGGATCGCGCTCGCCTTTGCGTTGGCGCTGATCCCGGCCAGCGCCACCTTCGCACAGACGCCGGCCCCCGGCGTCAGCTCGCCGCTGGCCAGCCCTTCGAACCTCGCTCCAATAACGACGCCGCCGCCTCCACTGCCGCCGCGAGCGGACGGAGTGCCGGCAGATCTGGCCTTCGGCGCCTATCAGCGCGGCAACTTCCTTTACGCCCTGCTGGAGGCTGAGCGGCGCCTCGACGCCAATCCGAAGGACGCGGCGGCAATGACGCTGATCGGCGAAATTTATCGCGATGGCGCGGCGGTCGGCCGCAGCGATCAAGAGGCTTCGCGCTGGCTCCGACTCGCCAGTAATCTCGGCGATCCCGGGGCGGCTTACGAACTCGGAGCGATGTTGATTCAGGGCGAGAACGGAGTGACGAAAGATCCGGCTGCCGCCAAGGCGCAATTTGAGCGCGCCGCGGCCAAGAATCATCCGGGGGCGCTTTACAATCTTGGAGTCATGGCGCTCCAAGGCTTGGACGGCAAGGCGCCGGATTATAACCAAGCGGCGCAATATTTCCTCCGCGCTGCGAACGCGGGCGACGACGACGCGGCCTATTCATACGGCGTGATGCTGCGCGACGGCAAAGGAGCGCCCCAAAATATCGGCGAGGCGGCTCGCTGGCTCAAGCGCGCCGCCGACGACGGCATCATCGCGGGCCAAGTCGAATATGCGATCATGCTGTTCAATGGCGAGGGCGTGAAGAAGGACGAAGCCGAGGCGGCCAAGATCCTCCTCACCGCCGCCTCACGCGGCAACCCGATCGCCCAGAACCGCGTCGCTCATCTTTACCTCAGCGGCGAAGCGCTGCCACGTGATATGGCCAAGGCCGCCGCCTGGAACAGTTTCGCCAAGGCCGGCGGACTTAAAGACGACGGCCTCGATGTCGCCACGGCCAATCTGACCGACGACGAGCGGCGCCGCTTCACCAAGATGGTCCACGAACTCGCCGGCTTTTAACGCTAAAGCCGTGGCCGGCGGCGGTCGTTTCTGACGTCTTTATCGGCTCGGCCTTATTCTTGCGTGTCTTTCCGCCAGAAACGGGTCACGGCCCGCCTGCCGGATCAAGGAGGCATGAATTGCATGACGACCCAACTCAATGCTCGCGTTGGCGAAGTGACCCACCGCATCGTCGAGCGGAGCCGCCCGTCGCGCCAAGCCTACCTGGCGCGGATCGATTCCGCGGTCGCCAAGGGCCCAACTCGCAAGCGCCTCGGCTGCGCCAATTTCGCCCACGGCTTCGCCGCCTGCGCGGCCGACGACAAAGAGGCGCTGCGGGAGGGGACGGGAGCCAATCTCGCGATCGTCACCGCCTATAACGACATGCTCTCGGCCCACCAGCCTTATGCGCGCTTCCCCGACCTCATCAAGGAGGCCGCGCGCGCGGTCGGCGGGACAGCCCAGGTCGCGGGCGGCGTTCCGGCGATGTGCGACGGCGTCACCCAGGGCGAGAAAGGAATGGAGCTTTCCCTGTTCTCGCGCGACGTCATCGCGCTGTCGACTGCGGTCGCCCTTTCCCATGACATGTTCGACGCGGCGGTCTATCTTGGCATCTGCGACAAGATTGTGCCGGGCCTCATCATCGGCGCGCTGGCTTTTGGCCATTTGCCGGCGGTGTTCCTGCCCGCGGGACCCATGCCCTCGGGCCTCGGCAACACCGAGAAGTCGAAAGTCCGCCAGCTCTTCGCCGAGGGCAAGGCGAGCCGCGCCGATTTGCTGGCGGCGGAGGCCGAGGCCTATCACGCCCCCGGCACCTGCACCTTTTACGGTACAGCCAACACCAACCAGATGCTGATGGAGATCATGGGCCTGCATCTCCCGGGCGCGTCCTTCGTCAATCCCAATACACCGCTGCGGGACGCCCTCACCATGCTCGGCGTCAAGCGGGCGCTTGAGATCACGGCGCTCGGCAATCAATTCACGCCGATCGGGCGCGTGATCGACGAGCGAGCGATCGTCAATGGCGTCGTCGGGCTTCATGCGACGGGCGGCTCGACCAATCTCACCATTCACTTGGTGGCGATGGCCGCCGCTGCTGGCATCGCGCTCAGATGGGAGGATTTCGCCGATCTGGCGGAAGTGACGCCGCTTCTGACGCGGATCTATCCAAACGGGAAGGCCGACGTGAATCACTTCCACGCCGCCGGCGGCATGGGCCTATTGATCCGGGAACTTCTCGGGGCGGGGCTCGTGCACGGCGACGCCCAGACCGTCTGGGGCGAGCTCGACGCCTACGCGGTTGAGCCGCGCCTCGACGCGGATGGCGCGGTCGCCTGGGCGCCGGCCGCCGCCGAGTCCGGTGATCGCAGCGTCTTGCGCGAGGCGGGCGAGCCGTTTCAGCCCAACGGCGGCTTGCGCGTGCTGGAAGGACCGCTCGGCCGCGCGGTCATCAAGACTTCGGCCGTCGCCCCCGACCGTCATACGATCGAGGCGCCGGCCCGGGTGTTTCACAGCCAGGAGGAATTGCACGTTGCGTTCCGCAACGGCGAACTCAACCGGGACTTCGTGGCGGTCTTGAGATTCCAAGGACCGAAGGCCATCGGCATGCCGGAACTGCATAAGCTGATGCCCCCTCTCGGGGTGCTGCAGGACCGCGGACATCGGGTGGCGCTCGTCACTGACGGGCGGCTGTCAGGCGCCTCGGGCAAGGTGCCGTCGGCGATCCATGTGACGCCGGAGGCGGCGGCGGGCGGAGCGATCGGCAAGATCCGGAACGGCGACGTCATTCGCCTGGACGCGCCGGCTGGCCGGCTCGACGTCCTGGTCGCGGAAGACGTCTGGGCCCACAGGCCACATGCCGAAGCCGACCTCTCCCAGTCCCATGTCGGCGTCGGGCGCGAATTGTTCGGAGTCTTTCGCGGCGCAGTCAGCTCGGCTGACGAGGGCGCAGCGATTTTCCCCGCCGCGTGACGCGCGGAACCGCTCAGGACGTTGAAGCTTTCTTCGTCATTGGCGAGCGAAATAGCCCGTCGTCTCCCGACCAAGAGGGCTATGATGTCGTCGCGCCTCTGGCTTGCCGCCGCATTCGTTCTCGCCTCTGGCGCGTCGCCGGCGCGCGCCGAAACAAGCGCGATCGCTGTCACTCTCGACCAGGCCAGGATCGCCCAGCTGCCTAAGGGCACGACGACGCTCATCGTCGGAAACCCGATGATCGCGGACGTGACCATGCTCAAGAACAACAATACGATGATCATCACTGGCAAGGGCTTCGGCCAGACGAACCTGATCGCGATCGACGCCGCCGGATCGCTCATCGAGGAGAGGCAAGTCCAGGTCCTGCCGGCGAAAACAGTGTTGGTGTTGCAGAATGGAAGCTCCAGGATTTCCTACTCCTGCAATCAAGCGTGCATGCCAACGGTTCAACTCGGCGACGACGACAAGACCTTCAAGGACGCAGGCGAACAGATGTCGACCCGCAACGGTTACGCTGCGGTCGCCTCGGGAATAGCCGGGAAATAAGACGCCCGGTTCGGCAAGCGACCCCGGCGACTGGCCACGAGCGTCATCCGATCCGGATCAAGTCCGGGGAGAGCGGACGCGGGCCTTATCCTCACCATCCCGATCCCCTTGACCGAACCCTTCCCCATGTGAGCAATCGGGGGGAACGAAGGGCGCCGAACGAGAGGCCCGGGGCGCGGGCCTCCCGATGAGGATCCCGTCCCAACGCAGCCTGACCTAGCGCGGCCCATGTTCGCCAACGATCACGACACGATCTTCGCGCCGGCGACCGGAGCAGGCCGGGCGGCCATCGCGGTCTTGCGAATTTCAGGATCAGGCTGCTCGGCTGCGCTGAAAGCAATCGCGCCTGAGGCTGACTTTCCGGACCGGCGCGTTGTCTTGCGAACCCTGCGCCATCCTCAATCTCATGAACCGCTCGATCGGGCCCTGATCACCCGCTTTCAAGCGCCCCGCAGCTTCACCGGCGAGGAGATGGCGGAACTTAGCGTCACGGGCGGGCGGGGGGTCACGTCCGCGGTCGTCCGGGCGCTGGCGCTCATTCCCGGACTGCGGCCGGCCGAGCCGGGCGAGTTTGCTTGGCGGGCCTTCATGAACGGAAAGATCGATCTCTCCGAGGTGGAAGGGCTCGCCGATCTGGTCGAGGCGGAGACCGAGGCGCAGCGCCGCCAGGCGCAAAATATCGCCGGGGGAGCGCTGAGCCGTGAGTGCGAGGCGATCCGATCGAAGCTCCTTGAAGCCATGGCGGCGGTCGAGACGCAGATCGATTTCACCGACGTCGAGGACGCGACGGATTTCACCCTCGTTTCGGTGAGGAGCGAGGCGCGGGCCGCGCTCGAGCGGATCGACCGGGCGCTCTTGACTGCAGACGCGGCCCAGCACCTCCGAGAGGGTTTTACCGTCGTGATCGCAGGCCCTCCCAATGTCGGCAAATCGACGCTGATGAATGCGCTGGCTGGCCGGGACGTCGCGATCACATCGCCGATCGCGGGAACGACCCGCGATCTGATCGAGGTCTTTCTCGATCTGCGCGGCTATCCGGTCATTCTCGTCGACACCGCGGGCATCCGCGAAAGTCAGGATCCGATCGAACAGGAAGGGGTCGCGAGAGCGCGCCGCCGGGCCGAGAGCGCCGACCTCGCCTTGTGGCTCGATGATGGGGGCGGCGCCCCGGCGGCGAGCCTCAGATCTCCGACATTGGGGGTGCGGACCAAGATCGACCTCAAGGGACCCCACTCCTCGTCGGCGGGGACGGCAAAGCTTTCCATATCGGCGAAAACAGGGGCTGGGATAGACCGGCTGCTTGACGTCATTGCGGAATTGGCGGAAGAGCGCATGTCTTCGCGTGAGCCGGCTTTGTTGACGCTTGAAAGGCATCGGCGTGGTTTTCAGGACGCCCGCCAGGCGCTGGCCTCCGCGCTCAAGCCGGGGGCGGCGGAGCCCGAATTGATCGCCGAGGATCTCCGACGGGCGGCCTCCGCAATGGACCAGATTGTCGGGCGGATCGGGGTCGAAGATGTGCTCGGCGAGATTTTTGCCCGATTATGTGTCGGGAAGTAGGTGGAGATGTTGCTCTCTTGGAGTCGCCGCGGACCTCTATTGTCATGGCCGGGCTTGACCCGGCCATCAACGCGGCGTTTCGTTGCGTGTTTCACGTGAAACAGGCGCACGCCAATGAAATTTGACGTCGTGGTCATCGGCGGGGGGCATGCCGGCTGCGAAGCCGCGACCGCGGCCGCGCGCTCCGGCGCCGCGACCGCGCTCGTCACCCATCGCTTTGCGACAATCGGCGAGATGTCGTGCAATCCGGCGATCGGCGGCCTCGGCAAGGGCCATCTGGTGCGCGAGATCGACGCGCTGGACGGGGTTATGGCCCGCGCCGCCGACGCGGCCGGCATCCAATTCCGGGTTCTCAATCGCCGCAAGGGGCCCGCCGTGCAAGGGCCGCGCGCCCAGGCCGACCGCAAGCTCTACCGCCGCGCCATGCAAGCGCTCGTCGGCGAAACGCCGAGCCTGACAATCGTCGAAGGGGAGGCCGCTCGGATCGCGTCGGACGCCGGGGCCGTGACGGCCGTCGAACTTGCGGACGGCCGCGCTATCGCCTGCCGCGCGGTGGTGCTCACCACCGGCACCTTCCTGCGCGGAATGATCCATCTTGGCGACCAGCGGACCCCGGCCGGCCGCTTTGGCGATCCGCCCTCGGTCTCGCTCGCCCAAAGCCTCGACGGCGCCGGGTTCGCGCTGGGACGGCTCAAGACCGGGACGCCGCCTCGGCTCGACGGCTCAACTATCGATTGGGAGCCGTTGGAGATCCAGCACGGCGATCCCGAGCCGGAATTCTTCTCTTCGCTGACGACAGGGGTCACGGCGCCGCAGCTTCCCTGCCACATCACCCGCACCACTGCCGAGACGCATCGCATCATCCGAGCCGACGCGCATCGCTCCGCCGTCTATTCCGGCGCGATCTCAGGGCGCGGCCCACGCTATTGTCCGTCGATCGAGGACAAGGTGATCCGCTTCGCCGACCGTGACAGCCACCAGATCTTTCTTGAGCCCGAAGGCGTCGACGACCCGACAATCTATCCGAACGGCATTTCCACCTCGCTGCCGCCCGAGACGCAAGCCGCGCTCGTCGCCTCAATTCCGGGCCTCCAGAATGCCCGTATCCTCCGTCCGGGCTACGCGATCGAATACGACTATATCGACCCGCGCGGTCTCGATCCGACGCTCGAGGCGCGCCGCCTCTCCGGCCTGTTCCTGGCCGGCCAGATCAACGGCACGACTGGCTATGAAGAGGCGGGAGCGCAGGGGATCGTCGCGGGGATCAACGCGGCGCGCAAGGCTGGCGGCCGGGCGCTCGCAACCTTCGACCGCGCCGAGTCGTACCTCGGCGTGATGATCGACGATCTCACCACCCATGGCGTGACCGAGCCCTATCGCATGTTCACCTCGCGCGCCGAGTTTCGGCTGTCGCTCAGAGCCGACAATGCCGATGAGCGCTTGACCGCGAAGGGGATTGCGCTCGGCTGCGTTGGGTCTGAGCGGGCGCGCGCCTTCCGCCAAGCGCTCGCCGAGCTCGAGCAGGCCCGGGCGATGCTCAAGGGCGCGACCGCTACGCCGCGGGAGCTCGAGGCGCACGGCCTCCTCGTCAATCGCGATGGGGCTCGACGCTCGGCCTTCGAGCTCGCCGCGCAATCCCAGTTCCCGATCGCTCATCTTGCGCGCATCTGGCCACAATTTGCCGATATTCCCGTTTCTCTTGTTCCCAGGCTCGAAGCCGACGCAAAATACTCCGTTTATCTTGACCGCCAGGCCGAAGACGTCGCGCGCTATCGCCGCGACAATTCCGCGGTCCTGCCGGCCGATCTCGACTATGGTCGTCTCTCCGGCCTCTCCAACGAAATCAAGCAGAAGTTCATCGCCGTCCGCCCGGCGAGCCTGGGCCAGGCCCGGCGCATCGAGGGAGTCACCCCCGCGGCTCTGGCGCTCCTCGCCGCACACGCCAGGCGCGCGGAGCGCTCTTCCGGTCGCGATCGGCCCCTGGCCAGGACGTGAGCCGGCCGTCAACCGGCGCTTTTGCGGATCAACTCGCGGACGATCGCCGGGCGGCCTTGCGCCTCGTCCCTGTTTCACGTGAAACAGAGGAGCGCCTCGCCGTCTTCGTCGACCTGCTCGACCGCTGGCGAGGCAAGACCAACCTCATCGCCAACTCGACGTTCCCGTCCGTCTGGACCCGCCATATCGCCGATTCCGCCCAATTGCTCGCGCTTGCCCCAGACGCCAAGCGTTGGCTCGACATGGGCTCCGGCGCCGGCTTGCCCGGCCTTGTAATCGCGATCCAGCTCGCGGACGTTCCCGCGGCGATCGTCCATTGCGTCGAAAGCGACGGCCGGAAATGCGCCTTCCTCCGTGAGGCCGCGCGCGCAACCGGCGCGGCGGCTCAGATTCATGCCGTCCGCGTCGAAGCGGTCGCCCCCGGGAGCCTCGGACCTGTGGACGCCATCACGGCGCGCGCCTTCGCCCCCTTGCCGCTGACGCTCAAATTGGCCAGACCGTGGATGGAGCGCGGGGCTATTGCCGTGTTTCCGCGCGGCGAATCAGCTAGAGACCAAATCGCGGCGCTGCCTGAGGCAAGGGTCTATGCAATCGAAACGCTTCCGAGCGTCGTCAACCCGAAGGCCGCGATCCTGCGCATCCGCCAAGGCTGAGACTTCAAGCCGATGATCGAGACCGAGACCGAGCCCCTCGTTCGCGAGCCGCAAGCCTTCGCCGGTCCGCGCGTTTTCGCGCTGGCGAACCAAAAGGGCGGCGTCGGCAAGACGACCACCGCCATCAACCTCGGGACTGCGCTGGCCGCGATCGGCGAGCGGGTGCTCATCATCGATCTCGATCCTCAGGGCAACGCCTCGACCGGGCTCGGCATCAACCGGAACGCTCGAACAACATCGAGCTATGAGATGCTGATCGGCGAGAAGCCCCTGCGCGACGTCGTCATTCCGACTTCGGTGCCTCGCCTCGTCATCGCGCCCTCGACCATGGATCTTCTTGGCGTCGAGCTAGAAATCGCCGGCCACGCCAACCGCTCCTATAAATTGCGCGACGCGCTTCGCGGCTACGCCGCCTCGACCGCGGAAGACCCGGAACAGGCGACCTATGTGCTGGTGGATTGTCCCCCCTCGCTCAACCTTCTCACCATCAACGCGCTCGCCGCCGCCGATGCGGTCGTCGTCCCGCTGCAATGCGAATTCTTCGCGCTCGAGGGCCTGTCTCAGCTCCTGACCACGGTCGAGCAGGTTCGCAGCACGCTTAACCCATCGCTGACCATTCATGGGGTGGTGCTGACCATGTTCGACCCCCGCAACAGCCTCGCCGGCCAAGTGGTCGCGGACGTGCGCGCCTACATGGGCGACACAGTCTACGAGACTGTCATTCCCCGCAATGTGCGCCTCTCCGAAGCGCCGTCGCACGGCAAGCCGGCGCTGCTTTACGATCTCAAATGCGCCGGCAGCCAGGCGTATCTGAAGCTCGCGTCCGAAGTCATTCGGCGCGAGGGGCGCTGGCGCGCCGCTTAAGGCGAGTGAACCTGGAGACAAGTATCCATGGCCGAAGATGGTAGCCGCGTGATCGAGAACCGGCCTCGCCTGGGCCGCGGCCTCGCGGCCTTGCTCGGCGGGGCAAACCCGCAACAGGCCGAGGCCGCGCGTGGGCCGGGCCAGACGCCCATCGAATTCCTGCGGCCCAATCCGCGCAATCCGCGAAAGCTTTTCGACGCCGCCGAGCTCGACGAACTGGCCGCCTCGATCAAGGAGCGCGGGATCATCCAGCCGGTGATCGTCCGCGCCATCTCGGGCGTCGCGGACGCCTATGAGATCATCGCCGGCGAGCGGCGCTGGCGGGCGGCGCAGCGGGCCGGGCTGCACGAGATCCCGGTGATCGTGGTTGAGGCCGGCGACCGCGAGGCGCTCGAAATCGCCATCGTCGAGAACGTCCAGCGAGCGGACCTGAACGCGCTCGAAGAGGCCGCTGGCTACGCCCAGCTCGGCGCCGATCACGGCTATTCGCACAGCGACATCGCCCGCGTCGTCAGCAAGAGCCGGAGCCATGTCGCCAACACGCTTCGCCTGACCAACCTCCCCGAGCACACGCGGGGCCTGCTGGCGGGCGGAAAGATTTCGGCCGGACATGCGCGGGCGCTGCTCGCGGTCGCCGACCCGGACGCGCTCGCCAACCGCATCGTCGCCGAGGGCCTGACGGTCAGAGACATCGAGCGCCTGGCCGAGAATTCCGGCAAGACGGCGCGGCCACGCAAGGGGACCGCGCCGGTCGACGCTGACACCAAGGCCCTTCAGGACAAGCTTGCGCTGGCGCTGGGCACAAAAGTGACGATCCGGCACGCCGGGGAGAGCGGCGAGATCCGCATCGCCTTCCGCGACTTCGACCAGCTCGACGACTTCTGCCGCCGGCTTTGCCAGTAGGCGGCACAGTGTGCGCCTCGGTGACGCTTTACGGTCAGCCTGAATCCTGGCGCCGACGGAGCAGCCATGCCGTTCGCGCGGCCGGGAGATATGGTACACATTCCGGCGTTATCCCGATGCGGTCGACAAGCCAACGCTGCAAGTCCAACTCCTCAACGCCGACAAGTCCGCGCGAACTCTGCCGCCCAAGGCTCTCTCGCGTTTTCCGTAGCGTCGAGGAGGTTGGGAATGCGATCCAGGATTTCGACGAGAAGACGCCAGTCTCTTCCGGCGTCAGGTTCTCTGCGATGAGGTGCCTGTCAACCCTCAGACGACACGCTGTCTCAAAATCGCCAGATCCTTCGACCTCAATCACGATCCTGGAACCCATTACTCGCCCCCCTATCGATTTTTCACCGCTCTTTCGCGATCGATTGATCAGTGCACCCTTATATTGCCTGCAGTTCAACCTCCGCGGTTATCAGTACAACCAGGCGGTTGCAGCGTAACTTTATTTAGGAGGATTGATCGCGTGTGTATTCCTGACTATTACAGAGCGATGATGCAAGGCGGGATATATTTTACATACAGTCGTGCTGTCAATTCGCAATTGTGTTAGGAGTATTATGCTCGGCCTACATATCGGGCGTCGGTGACAAGAGGCTCTTTCGAGCTCCCGCCTTTGCATAGGGGGGTTATCATGAAGACCCGTTTCCCCGGGATCAGCGATCGCGGTTGATTTTGCTGGTCTAGAGGTGCTCCGGAAAATGGAAACACCCGCAGGTGGCGACCGACATGGAGATGTGCGCGGCCATATCTCGGGCGTTCTCTGATCAAGAGGTCGATCTCCTCGACCGTGAGCCGTCTGGCCCAAGACGGCCCCCAAAGTGACCGGGTAGTATGTACTCTAAACCGGAGTAGGAGCTCCAGTCGAAGACCGGATCCCTCGCCCAAGGGTCACAGCGATCGCCAGCGCCGCGAGCCGGCACAAGCGGCTCCACCCAATTCCCAACCTCGGAGACGGCAAGGCGATCCAGAATTCAGACAATAAGATTTCGCGTCTCTTCTGGTGTCAGGTTCTCTGCCATCCTGTGCCTGTCAACGCCCAGACGCAACGCTGGCGCATACCGCCAAGTCATTTGACTTAAATCACGATCACGGACACCATGTTTACTGCCCCTCCTCCCACCACGTTTGGTCAGACAACTGTGGAAATGTCACAATAATCCGCCTCTTTTGTTTCGCAGCACCATCACCTGTTGGGTCCAAAATCATTTCGGTCGAGGATTTATGTTTGGATTCCTGGCTACCTCGTCGACTAGCGCAGCTTTTGATGTTTTTTCCGACAGTATTGCTGTCACTCCACAATTATGTTATCGCCAAAGTGTCCCCGATCAACATATCGCCGGGTGACAGAGAGACTCTTTCGAACTCGCGCCTTTGCAACGGGAGAGAATTGTGAGAGCCGGTTCCCCTGACGATTTTGATCAGCGTTCGCGGCTGATATCGCTAGTCTATGAGGTGCTCCGGAACATGGAATTGCCGACTGACGGAGCGACGAAGGAGGCGATGTGCTCAGCCTTGGCCAAGGCATTCGCTGACAAGGCGATCGCCTCGCCGGACCTCGAGGCCGCCGCGCCCAGGCGCACGTCAAGTCGCCAACGGAAACTTTACTCTACACCGACGTAGGAACGTCCGGCGAAAACCGAATGCCCTTGCGCTCGTCCGGGCGGCCGCCAACGCAGCGAGGCGGGTCGAAATCAGCCCGTGTCGCCTCGGTGACGCTTTACGGTCAGCCTGAATCCTGGCGCCGACGGAGCAGCCATGCTGTTCGAGGGGCCGGGAGATATGGTAGACATTCGGCGTTATGCGGATGCGGTCGACAACGGCCGCGACTGTAATATCAGGCTTGTGAAGATATCTTTGCCACGGCAAGCGTCGAGCTGCGAGGCCAACTCCTCAATGACGGCGCATCCGCGCGAAGTCTGTCGCAAAATGCTCTTGAGCGTTTTCCCCAGCGTCCAGAACGTCGGGAATGCGATCCATGATTTCGACGATAAGACGCCCAGTCTCTTCTGGTGTCAGGTTTTCTGCAATGAGCTGCCTGTCAACCCTCAAACGACACGCTGTCGGAGCATTGCCAGATCCTTCGAGCTCAATCACGATCCTGGACACCATTACTCACCCCTTCACGATCGATTATTCACTGCCCCCCACAATCGAGGACCAGTGCAACCCTCAAATCGCCACCAAGTCCGCCCCAAGGGGTCTGAACAATGCAACCAACCGGTTGCAATAAGGCGCCATTTAGGCGGAAAATTGACCGCGTGGCAATGCT
Organism: uncultured Alphaproteobacteria bacterium; assembly: GCA_963730555.1. Classification (GTDB taxonomy): domain Bacteria; phylum Pseudomonadota; class Alphaproteobacteria; order Rhizobiales; family Beijerinckiaceae; genus Roseiarcus. Next base: position 554,661 of record CAVSSS010000013.1, read on the forward strand.
GGGCATAATTGCCAGAAATCATTGCTGTCAATTCGCAATGTGAGGTCGCCATCCCTTAACGATTCTGATCAGCGATCGCGGTTGATTTCGCTGATCTAGAGGTGCTCCGGAAAATAGAAACACCCGCAGAGGTGGCGACGGACATGGAGTTGTGCGCGGCCATATCTCGGGCGTTCTCTGATCAAGAGGTCGATCTCCTCGACGGTGAGCCGTCTGGCCCAAGACGGCCCCCAAAGTGACCGGGTAGTATGTACTCTAAACCGGAGTAGGAGCTCCAGGGGTCATTGCAGGACGGACCGGCGCGCGGCGGCAAGCGTCTTTGATCCAAATTCGCGCGTGAGCGTCCTTACGGCCAGCCGCCTTGAGCATGGCGTAAATGCGTGGGAAACGCAGGCTGGCGAAATCGTGATCGACACGCAGCGGATTGCCCCGGACAAAGTGGCTGTACAAGCGCCGGCTCGGACGCTTGCCGGCCGCCGCCGCTGGCCAACCGCCTTTTGGCGAGTTCTAAAGCTGGAGTGTGCGACGGTTGCCGCCTGGACAACACCATTAGAGCGATTGACCCGGCGTAGCTCGGTTCAATCAGGTTGTGGACAAAAAGTGGCAAAACGGCTCTTATAGCGTTGGCTGTTGTTTCACGGCGAAGGAAGCAACGTCATGGCCGGGCTTGTCCCAGCCATCCACGAAGCGCGGCTGCAAAAAGACCTGCGCAGATCGGTCCTCTGCACGTAAAGCTATGAAATAGCTGCCATTGTCTGAAATTGAGGCGGCCTTGGCGGCGGCTCGCGTGGATGGCCTGGACAAGCCCGGCCATGACGGCAAGGGTGATTTGTCGCGCCAATCAGCCGTCCAACAGCTAACGCTATAAGAGCGGCAAAAGCTTTTCGAAAACCACAATAAATGCTAAGATCTTATCAGTCGTCGATGGAGACCCACTCCGCTGGCGGTCCTGCGGCGGCGGAATATGGAGCAACGGTACGCGCGAGGCGCTGACCCACAACCTAGAAAGCGAGTTAAAGCCGACCAGAAAATTTTCATTTGGATTCGCCGCAACCCTTTGAAAAGTCCGGATTCGGCCAAGGAAAACCAAGGAAATGCCAGCTTTGGGGGGGGAAAGGGGGGCGTACGGGACGGAACGCCCTTGTAGCCCGCAATCGGTAACTTCTGAAGGTGACAGCGCGAGTAGTTGTTCGTCGCAAATCGCGTGAAAGTTAGCCAGCCCCATTTGTTCCAAGGGCTGGCCAGATCGTCTCGTCCTCTGCGCTAAGGACGTAGACTTCCGCGCTGCTGGGAGCAGGGAAGTCAAGCTGGACTCCGACTGGCTCAATCGAATCGGGGTCTGCCAGATCGATGTTCTTCCCACCGATTTGGAGATTTTGCACACGCCCCCAGCGAGCCAGAAAAACCGAAGAAAGCGCGAATGCCGGTTGGTTGATGTGTAAGCGGGATGGCGGTCGCGTAACAACCCAAATGTGTTTTTCTTATACGGGCCCTTGAGGAGAGTAAGCCGTTCACAGTCGTTTGCTCCAACGTGACGCCGTCGTAGGTAATCCGAAACGAAAAGCGTGAATATGGAATTGGCTAGAGCAGATACGAACTCAACGAAACTCAACATCTCGTCTGCGCCGAGCCGTTCCGAGGGGTTCCCTCCTCTGTGCGCCACATCATTTCTGCGCTCTACTAAGTTATCGAGACGCTGTTTCACAACAAGTGCTGGCACTGAGACGGGTTGCGGGCCGGTCCTCTCCTGATCTTTGTAGTACCAGTTTATAAGAGGTTCTGCTTGGCGCACGCATTCATGCGAAAGCTCGACGAGCTTTAGCAAGGAACCAAGTTCGTCATAGCGAATATTTTTATCATGGGCAGTGATTGCAGCGTGGTTAAGTTCGTAAGTTGATTTATCTGAAAGACAACAGTACAAATTCTCTATCAGTTGAAGCGTGGTAACTCCCGGATAGCTAGCCTGGTCAATCTCACTTTTACTCAATAACTCGGCGGTCTTTTTTAGGTGTTTATTCACAAGAGGAGGAGGTAACGCTTGATATTTCTGCTCATTTGCAATTATCTTAATATATGAAACGAGGATATCCTCGACAAATCTCTCGAACGAGGCGTAAAGAGCAACAACGAGAGCGGAATAGTCAAAGCGACGCCGAACCGAGAGGTAAGCTTTCACGTTCAGGTCCGCGGATTCTGACAAGATCTTGCTGGCGGGCGTGATGGTTGACGCCATCGTCCGCATCTCCTCGATATCGCGTGCCAGTTCATCGAAAGTCGACCGCACCTTCGCGCCCAGCCCTTAAATTTTTCGAAGCACGCTTTCGAACGCGCTCCGGATCGCTCTATTGCGGCTTGATATATCCGAGCTGTTTGTACGACGACCTGCAAACGACGGATGAGGTTTTTTGCGATCCTCGGCGTACATTAAGATCAGAGCATCCTTGAGCACCGACTTCTTCGCTAGTATTTTCTTACGAGCGTTAACCACGTCTGCGTAGTTCGATACGAACATAATCGAGTCGTAGACAATCTTGGTTGGCCTCGCCTGCCTGTCCTCGGAGATAACTGCAAAAGCGTCAGTGCCTAAACACTCGAATAGAAAATCCATTGTCTGTGTGAACAATATTTCGTACGATGACAGAGTTAAATCGGAGAATTTATTCCCCTCGCGGAGGAAATTGTCAAGGAAGTCGCTTATTCTGTTAAGCCCTGTTTTTGATTTCTGAATATGTCCGTAAGCAAAGAAACGCAATACCAGCTCTACATCCTCCATTCTCTCGAACATTCGCTCGCCGGTGCGGGTGGTAACGCTCGTCTCACTCTCATCAAGGACATCGTCAGTCTCCTCATCCGTAGGCGGTGCCTCCTCTATGAGGTTCGGGATACCCCACATTCGACGGAACTGGTCGTTGTCTGATAGCCTGATGCAAAGTTGATTTAAAGGACCGCCGTATACAGCGTTCCGCGTCTCCTGCGCGCTAAGTTTTACGCCGCCAGAATTCAATCTTTCGAAAACTATCTTCTTCAGAAAAGATGCCTGAGTTTCGTCAGAAGCAGTTTCTTTCAGAAGAATAATCGATGAATGTACCGGCGATCAATACCGTCTCTAATTTTCGAAGGAAGCTGATTATATGTTCTTCCATCCAATTCCGGCCAATATTCCAGGCCCTGTAGCGCGAACTTGTTACCGTAAAACTCTGCAAGAGCAGTGAGCCTTTGCCGTCCATCCATTACCTCAAACCTGGCCAAATCGCGCTCGTACAGAAACACAGGGGGTACAGGAATATTCATAAGAAATGACTCAATAAGTCGCGATTTACGTTGATTTGTCCACCGATGACGCCTCTGGTATTCGGGATCCAGCTTATATCTCTTCTCTTTTGTTCCTTTTGGATCACCTTCGATACCTATGTCTTCTTGCAGCATCGAGAGTATACCGGCTAACGAATATCTTGCCGATTCTGTCACTATTCGGACATCACCTTTTGCGTACCGGCTATTCAATTCCTCATCGGAAACTTGTTTTTGATAATCTCGATCCGTCGGTCCAAAATGTTCTCCTGGCAGCAGTTCATACGGGGTTGTCGGGTCCGCAGGCCCCTGCTCTGAAGCGCTTTCCGTAATGGTGCGTTTGGCCATTACTGTATCCCTCGCCCATTCGGCAGCACAGTCATTAGCGGCAAATTGTCGGAAACCGAAAACGCAGTCTCATGCTGCGCGGGCCCACACGTCGTATTCGATCAATGGTTTACTACGCCGACTGAGAAACGTATCTGCTTGCCGCCTGCCCGCCTTGGCATCGCCGGCAAGCCTGACGGTTGAGATACTCCATCCACTCGCCTGGAACAACTCTTTAACAAGGTCGATCGGCTCGGCACTTCGGTCCCGGATACCGCCAAAGCGAACCACCATTCTCGCGCCATCATGGCACACTGACCTGGCGTTTGACCATACTGTGCGAAGGTCGGCTACAAATTGATCCGGACTTCGATGAGTGACTTGACCGTTAGCGCCGTAGTCGACAATCTCGGGCCCACCAAGAAACCAATATCGGAGCCATTGATCAGCAATGTAGGTTTTCATTCCGTAGTACGGAGGTGAGGTGATAACCCAAGAAAACGGAGCGTCAAATTTTGGGCTACGAAAAGTAATCTCACTACGGCTATCCGCCAACTCGGCGTAACCGACTGCGGGTCGCCGATGACCGTAGAAGCGCTGAGCGCGGCGTAAGACCACAGCGGAGAGATCAATTTCTGTCGGCAGAAGATTGCGCTCCGACCAGAACCGAACGGCGTAGCCTGGTTTAGGCGCGTAGGTGCGCGGAGATTGATTGGACAGATAGCCTGGTGTGCGCTGAGAGGGGCCATGCAAAGCACCCAGGATTAGGGCTCGTAGCGCCACGCGCTCTTGACTGCGACAGTCAATACTTAGCGTTGAGCGCAACTTGCAGAGGTTGGATAGCACTGCGGGATGGAAGGCCAGTGTCCAGAACTCACCCGCCGGCGCGGCGACGGATGGCGCGCTCTCAAGAATAGCCACGAGTTCCTTCTCAATTCCTTTGGCCGTGGGCGAAGCGAGCTTTGCCGCCGTTATTGCGTGCGCAACGGGGCTAACGTCGACCCCAACTGAATAGAGGCCCGTTAGCCTAGCGGCCAAGTTGGTTGTCCCTCGCCCACAGAACGGATCGAGCACACGCTCCAGCCGCTTCGAGTGGCGCTGCAAAATTTGGAGCGGGAACTGGAGCGGAAACATTGTGAAGTACGGACAAATCGCGTTTAGTTCATGCCCCATTGGAAGCCCATCGCTGGGTCTTGCGTGGGTGATCAAGCTGCTGCTGCCGATGGCCCAACCCTCCGTTCATTAACGGCCTGCCGCTCGCTACTCATTCGACATTTCCCGCGGATGGGCACTCGATCTGACGATTCGTCAAGCACGACTCGCACTTTGAACGCTGGGCGCAACAAATGCCAGTGTCCACCGTCCGCGACCCAGAAAGGAAAACAGTCTCTGCGGAGCGGTCAGTCAACCATTGGAATCCTTTGGAAGGGGCATCGCCGTCGCGGCTAATGGGAGACGCGAGCGCGAGGCGGCACAGCGGCTTCACGGTCCTCCGTGAGACATCGGCAATCTCCACGCGCGCTGTTCCCGATAGTACAATATCGTCTGCACCATCCAGTCCGCCGCCTCTTCGATCTCACGCGCCGGCAGCGAGGCCTTATGCAACAGCAGCTGCGTCACGTCGCGCGATAGGCGATGCACGTTGTAACCCGATTGGGAAAAATCGGACCGCGCAAACTCATGTGCCTCGACGAACGCGAAGACCCTAGCATCAATGATGGGGCGCAGAGGCTCGATCGCGTCCCATACAAGCGAGTTGCCGCCCTTCTTGTCGCTGTGGAGGTGGCCGATTGAAAGGCATAAGCCGTTCGCCGCAAGCGCCTTCGCGAGCCGCCCGGCCTCAACGATGTAGGCATAGTTCAGCATTGCATTGATCGGGTGCGAGGCGTGCTTGTTTCCGAGGAAGGCAGCGCCTTTATTCCTCTGAGCGAAGCGCAGCCACAAGCGCGGCAGATTGCCGTTCTTTCGCTCCCGTAATCCGACGTCGCGGAATGCCCGCCAATAGGCGGCCGCGGCCCTGCTTTCTACAATCATGATCTCGGCGACGCTTCGGGCAGAATTCAATTTGATGTCCCATTCCTCCAATTCGCGCTTCCGCACCTCGAGGTCGAGAACGGTTGCTTTCAATTCCGCGCCTATCTTCGCCCTCACGATCTCCCGCGCCACTTTGACCGGATCGGCCGCACACTGCGCGCGAATGATTGAGGGATCGATGTCGCGCATTCGCGTCATCGTGTTTGTCTTCGTCTCTAACGCGCTTTCTACCATTGTGATCAATCGGCCCGGTCCGCCCGGCAATGCGAGATTGATCGAATATCGGGCGCACCAGCGGATCGCTTCGCCGGTCATAAATTCCCCATGGCTGTCGAAAAGGATCGCGCGCGGCTTGGGCTCTGCGTCGATATCAATGCGGATCGTCCGGCGGTCGTCGTGCGGCCCGTGCACGATTTCGAGGACGCCGCCGCGGACGCGCAAAGCCGCATAAGCGCCGAGAACGAGAACGCGGGGTGAAGCACGAGCGCCATCCTGCCAGGGTGTTAGTTTCTCTTTCCCGCGCTCACGCGACCAATCGCCAGTCTGCATGAGATGCCGGCGCGCATACAGCGCGAACGTCTTCCAAGCATAGGGACGCACGGCGTTGGCCGTGTACTCGCGCCAGGCGTCGTGAAGGACGGCTGACTGTTGGGGAGGCTTCGCGTCCGCGATCAGGTCGGCTACGCGGTCGTAGGGAATGGGATCGTGAAGGGGTGGCATCGCTAGAGTCCTTCAGGGACTTCGGCTAACCATTGAGGGAATCGGCAGATCAATGCGCCGCGGCGAGGCAATGAAATCGTGTCAACAGATTATTGTGCGGCGGGGAGCGGCGGATTGTTGCCGGCGCGCTTGTCAGCGAGCCATTGTTTCCATGCGGGGGCGTCATAAGGCCACTTCTCCATCTCGATGCACCACGGCGGCGGCTCGGGAGACAAGATGAAACCTTCGCGCTGTGCGGGCGTCAGGCAGCGTGGGACGGCGGTCTTCGCCGCCGACACCAACGACTGTATATCGGGAAAGACCTTCCAAATGCGCACCGTCCCATCCCCTGACACGGTGACGATAGAACTTTCGTCGGGGCTGAACCTTGCGCCGCGCTGGCCCCCGAACGGCGCGCTGATCTCCTTCCCGGTCGCAACGTCCCAGATCCGCTGCGTCCCGTCGCCAGACCCGGTTAAGACCCGCTTCCCGTCTGGGCTGAACGTCGCGTCAGTGACCTGTTCCTCATGGCCCCTAAGCTCGCCGAGCGGCTGGCCGGTTGCGGCGTCCCAGATGCGCGCTGTCTTGTCATCAGATGCGGTAACGATACGTGTCCCGTCTGGGCTGAACGCAGCGTCAGTGACCCGATCCTCATGGCCCTTAAGCTCGCCGACGAGCTGGCCGGTTGCGACGTCCCAAATGCGCGCCGTCTTGTCATCAGACGCGGTAACGATATGTTTCCCGTCGAGGCTGAATGCCGCTCTGTTGACCGGCCCATCATGGCCTATGAGCGGTCGGCCAATCGGCTGATCCGTCGACGCGTCCCAGACAAGCACCGTCTTGTCCTTGGATGCGGTGACGACGCGTTGACCGTCGGGGCTGAACCCCGCGTTTAGGACTACGTCGTCATGGCCTATCAGGGGCTTGCCGATCGGTTTGCCGGTCGCTGCCTCCCAGAGCCGGGCGGTCTTATCAGCGGACGCGGTGACGATCCGTCTTGCGTCCGGGCTGAACGCCGCACTATACACGGTACCTTCATGGCCTATGAGCGGCTCACCGATCGCGTTGCCGGTCGTCGTGTCCCAGACGTGTCGATTTCCGCTGAGATTTGACCCGGAATTTCCATTGAGAACTGACCCGGCTTGATGATGGTTTCGGGGTCAGGCGTTCGTCAAGTTTCGAGGTTTCTCCTTTGCGGGTTTGGCGGCTTTCGCGGAGCTGTTCTTGAAGCGGAAGCTGTCGTTTCCGGTTTCAAGAATGTGACAGCGATGAGTGAGGCGGTCGAGCAACGCGGTCGTCATCTTTGGGTCGCCGAACACGGTTGCCCATTCGCCGAAGCTGAGATTAGTCGTGATGATGACGCTGGCGCGCTCGTAGAGCTTGCTCAGCAGATGGAAGAGCAACGCTCCGCCGGAGGCGCTGAACGGCAGGTAGCCCAGCTCGTCGAGGATGACGAGATCGGAGTGGGCAAGTCGCGCCGCGATCTGGCCGGATTTGCCCTGAAGCTTCTCCTGTTCGAGAGCGTTGACGAGTTCGACGGTGGAGAAGAAGCGGACGCGCTTACGATGATGTTCGATGGCCTGGACGCCGATCGCAGTGGCGAGATGCGTCTTGCCTGTGCCAGGTCCGCCGACCAGGACGACATTGTGGGCGTCTTCGAGGAACTCGCAGCGGTGTAGTTGACGCGCGAGCGCCTCGTTGACCTCACTGCTGGCGAAGTCGAAGCCGGCAAGATCGCGATAGTTCGGAAAGCGAGCGGCCTTGAGTTGATAGGCCGTCGATCTCACCTCCCTGTCGGCTGTCTCCGCCTTCAGGAGCTGCGATAGGATGGGCAGCGCCGCCTCAAAGGCCGGAGAGCCTTGCTCGGTCAGCTCGCCGACCGCCTGAGCCATGCCGTGCATTTTGAGGGTGCGCAGCATGATGACGACGGCGCCGGCGGCAGGGTTATGACGCATGACGCGCCTCCCGGGCTTTGCGCAGCGCGTCGTAGCGCTCGACGTTAGCCTGCGGTTCGTTCGTCAAAGTCAGAGCCTGCGGCGCCTTTATCGGAGGCGTGTCCATCGGCTTTCCGTCGACCAAGCGGTGCAGCAGGTTCAGAATATGCGTCTTCGTTGGCGCGCCGGCCTCCAGCGCCAGTTCGACGGCGGCGAGCACGGCTTGCTCGTCGTGCTGGAGAACCAGGGCGAGGATCTCGACCATCTCGCGGTCGCCGCCCGGCGTCTTGAGCATACGCTGTTGTAAGGCCCGGAAGGCAGGCGGGAGTTCGGCGAACGGCGCGCCGTTACGCAGGGCTCCCGGCTTGCGCTGAATGACCGCCAGATAGTGCCGCCAGTCGAAAACGGTGGTCGTACTCTTGCGTTGGTGGGAGCGGGCAAAAACGCGGCGATGTTCGCAGACGACTTGTCCCTCGGCGGCGACAACGATGCGTTGGGGATAAACTCGTACGCTGACTGGACGATTGGCGAAGGAGGCCGGCACGCTGTAGCGATTGCGGTCCAGATGGACCAGGCACGTCGGCGACACGCGCTTGGCGTATTCGACAAAGCCGTCGAACGTCCTGGAAAGCGACATCAAGTGCTGCGCTTCTTCCGCCCAGGCATCGGCGACCGTGCCAGCTTGCGAGCCGTGCGGCGTCAATGCCCAAAGCTCTCGGCATCGCGTCTCCAGCCAGTCGTTCAGCGCGTCTAGAGAAGGGAAGTGCGGCATGGGCTGCCAGAGCCGATGGCGCGCGTCCTGGACGTTTTTCTCGATCTGCCCCTTCTCCCAGCCGGAAGCCGGATTGCAGAACTCCGCCTCGAACAGGAAGTGGCTGACCATGGCTGAGAAGCGCGCGTTGACTTGGCGCTCCTTTCCACAGCCGACCTTGTCGACGGCAGTTCGCATATTGTCGTAAATGCCCCGCCGCGGCACGCCCCCCAAGACGCGGAAGGCGTGGTTGTGGGCGTCGAACAGCATCTCGTGGGTCTGCTGCGGATAGGCGCGGAGAATGAAGGCGCGGCTGTAGGAGAGCTTGACGTGAGCGACCTGCAACTTGGTCCGCTCGCCGGCGATGATCGCCCAATCTTCCGACCAGTCGAACTGGAACGCCTCGCCCGGCAGAAACGCAAGCGGCACGAACACGCCGCGGCCGCACGTCCTCTGTTCTTGTTGCCGAGCAGCCTTCCAGTCGCGAGCGAAGGCCGCCACGCGATTGTAGGAGCCGTCGTAGCCGAGGGCGGCCAGATCGGCGTGCAATTGCTTGGTCGTCCGCTTCTGCTTGCGGGACTTCCCGGCCTCCTGCCGCAGCATCTGCGATAGCTTGTCGGCGTAAGGGTCCAGCTTGCTCGGACGGTCAGGGATGTTGAACTTCGGTTCAACGGTGTCCGAGCGCAGGTATTTGCGGACTGTGTTCCTCGACAGCCCCGTGCGCCGCGATATCTCTCGGATCGAGAAATAATCTCGGTAGTGCCAGCGCCGGATGACGCTCAGTAACTCCATGTCGATCACTCCGATGCCCCCTGCCAAGGCCAAGGGGGCGAGGTTCGAACATGGGTCAGTTCTCGGTGGAAAAACCCGTGGCGCCCGGGTCAGTTCTCAGTGGAAATCAACAGAATATCGTATCTGCCGGCGCGATCCGCCTCTTCCTTGATGGTTCGTCGCTGTACGAAAAGATCGCGCACAAACTCGAATGGTCCCCGATTGGCTCGCCTCTCCTGCCCTGGCTCAAAAATCCAAGACTCTTCGATCTCGAAGGCCGTCATTTGGTTGTGTTTGTTCCGCGGCTGTGGGTAGTCGGGGACGAAGCGCTCAAGCCAAGCGACCGCCGCGAGAACGTCGTCCCGTGCGTACCAGCCGTAGCCGCTTGCGGGGAACAGGATGCCGCCGCGCTTTTCGCGATATGGCAGTGGATAGAAGGGGATGAACACCGCCTTGCGGGCGTCGGAATGATATCTCTCATATGTTGGGAACTGAAATCGGATCTTGAACATCGACAGGCAGGACGCGACTTCTACTGCGGCACGCAATTCGCTGAGAGAACCTTTTCGAAATTCGGTTCCAGGTTTGCTGGCCCACTCGCCACCGGCGAGGCTGGGAAACTCGACCATTGCCGAAGGATAGGCCGCGGCTACGTCGAGGACGTGCAGGGCGCGATCTTCGACGTAACCCTGCCTCAGCAGCTCAATCCGCCCGCCGTAGTAGGCGTGGTGCGCGGCCGTTTGCTGAGGCGAGATATTCGACGCGGTAATATTCGGGCCGTAGTGCATTTTGAGCTTTCGGCTTTCAATCAAAGCCGATGCTGCCGCGCCCGCGCCGTGCCAGTGGCGTAGATGCAGTCCCATGTCCTCAAAGCCGGACCGGAGATCGCCCATCATCCGCGCCAGGAGACGCAATTCTAGGGTCGTGTAGGCTTTGATTTGTTCGATATGTTCGTCAGCAAATCGGTCGCGCTTTTCCTTCATCTCCGCGATGAAATCAGCTTCCTCCTTGGTCGCGCGCCCGCTATCGACCATGCTCTTGACGACGGCGCTGAATGAGGACCGAAAGAAGCCGAACACGTCGTAAATCTTGATGTGCGCGGAGGTGTGCAGCTTCTTCCCACGGTACGGCTTCTCGGGGTCGGCGAGCCGCCACACGTCAAAGGATTTCCCTTTGACATAACTGATCGCGTAGCCCTTCCACAGCACCGGGGAATGGGCGATGCGCCTCCGCTTGCCGTTGTGATCCGGGTAGGTCTCCCGTTTCTCGATCTGCCACGCCTTCTCGTAAGGAAGGTGCTTCAGAATTTGGGTAATGTCGTAGCCAAACGAGAACATCACCCACACGGTCAGACCGAACTGCTCCGGCAGGCTGAGAAGCCAGTCCAAGATCTGAATTGCGTCGAGAGGGCGCTTGTCAGTCCCGAGCGTCTGTGGCGCCATAAGCCAAGAAGGAGGACGGCCGTCATCCGACGCGGCGCCCCATAGGTAGGTATCGTGACGGGGATACCGGACACCATCGTAAAGGATGTCCGCGCCTAGATAGTTTTGCCCCTCGGCATCTAGCGCGACGAACGGGCGGTGATAATTCTCTGCCCGCGCCTTTTTCTTTTGGGCTTTGACTTTGTCTGGGCGTTTGCGACGCCATTCTTTGACCCGATGACGTTCAGCCTCACGAAATGTTTCGTCGTCAGAGCGTCGCGCGCGATAGGCGGCCTTGCTCCGCAGCCGCTTTTGTCGCGCGTCCGAGTTTGGTCCAGTCGGGAGCTGGTCAGACCCAACAGCCGGCCTGATTGCATCCGACCGTAACTCGATTGGGTTGGGGAAGGTCGAGACAATAGGAGACCGTTCCCCGCCCAGGTGATCGGGCGGAGTGCTCACTTTGAAGCTCCGAAAGGTTTAGACGGTCAGGCTGAAGCCGAACGCCGCCGGCGAACCGCGTAGAAGCTCATATTGCGGATCCTTCAGGAGGCGGGCGTAGTCGATGAACCACTGCCATTCGCCATCAGGAATATGTTCGCCCGCGAGCTTGCGACGTCTGATGGCGCGGTAGCGGCCCTCGGCGTGTTCAGAGACCGAATGGAACGTTCCGTGTCGTCGCCTGTCTGGCGAATTGCTCGGTACCGTCTCGCCCGATGCGCGCATCTTCTTAATGGCTGCGACGACTTTATTCTCCTCACGGGTAATCGCAGCTTTGGCGACGCGCTCGCGCCGGTCGGCGGAAACATACGAAACGGCGCCGTGCCGCCTTGCTTGCGTCGCCCTCTCAGGAGCGAGGCCGAACAGCTCGCTGGCGCGCTTTGTCTCCAGCTGGCGTGCGCTGATAGTTGGCGTTGCCCTCGTGATGCGCACGCCTTTGAGAGCGTAATGGCGAGCCTTCCGCGAGAGACCGAGCTTGACGTTTTGCTCCGGCGTCAGCCGAATGAAGTTTGCATACGACGTGCTCGACAGGAGACGAGCCTTACGGGCCGCGGTACGCTTGGATCGGCCAAGGGCGAGCACGTCGGCGCGGATCTTCGCGAAAAGGGAACGCCGGGCGGTCATGACGTGGCCCCGGCGCCAATCGGGGTATCCGACCCTTCAGCCGGAGGCGTGACCGCCAGGGGCAGGCCTCGCTCTTTACGACGACAAATTTCACTTTCGAAGACTCTGTGCGACATCGGATACCCGTCCTCATCTGACGGGATTGATTCCGAGTCTCTTCTGAGTTGTCATGCAAAACGGGTGGCAGTTGTAACGGGTCGATAATGCGCCGGGAGACGCTTCTAGAGGTCCTGAACACAGAAGCGCGCTCATTGAGTTCGCCGACGATCACGGATCGGATGCTGAGGGACTGGATCGTTGAAAACCTCTTTCCCGGGCCAACAGAGAGGGGGCTTGGACGGGGATTGGGCTCGGAAAGGCGTTATAGCTCCGCCGCTCTGGCGGCCGCCCTCGAAGTCGTAAGGCTCAAGGCATCAGGCACGCGGCGAAACGCCGTACTTCGCCTACGCCTTTGGCTGCTCGATTTTAATGTCCCGATGGATCGAATCACCGAGGACCTGAGGTCAGAGTTCGACCGACTTTTGCGCAGAGGTTTCTTCCGCAATCCGTTTCGCTACGACGCGCACTTCGACGAAGAGTATTCCGAACGCGAGATTCAAGCGGAACTGCAAAGGGCGGGTTCAATCGACCCGGACTTGGCGGCCGCGGGGCTCGTGCCGCCCTCCGACGACCTGCTAAACGTTGCTTCAGAATTGGTTTGGGGCTCAGAAGGCCCTACGCAGCTCCTGGCGTCGTTAGAAACGCATGTTTCGCCGTTCGCCTCTGAAAAGGGTCGGGAGGTTCTGTCAGAATTTCTGCGCGGGCTCGAACCCTACGTTGCCACGGCAGGGCTGTTCGGGAACCCGGATGAAATCGAGAAAAGTGGATTGGAAGCTCTTGCGACGATAGGTGAAGGCGACCTTCTGAAAGGGCGCCGGTTTTATCAGTTCGTACTCGCGATGGCCGATTGCGGGGCGCGGGGCGGCGAGTTCCTTCCGCCGGAGGTGGATCCTGCACTAAGCACGGCCCTTTCTAAGATCGCTCGGACGCTCAACGATTCCGACGAATGGTGCGTGGCAGGGTTGGCGGTTTGCTCGATTGCGGCGAGACGCGTTGGTGGCGCTGGCAACCAGAGTTCGACGCCTACGACACGAAGGTAACGATGACCCCGGAGCAATGACTGGATTTAACTTCCGTCAAATGACGGCGCTCGGACCGTCACGCATCTGCATTTCCATGCCAACCCCAGGCGGGAGGGCGAAGCGGAGAGACCGAGGGGCGGAGTTCATGGCGTCTCCCTCTCGCGAGTGCTATTGAAACGAGTGGAATCGACCCGAAGCGGAAGTTGCAAACCGGCCCTTCGAGAGCCCTCGACGCGAGACAGGGCGCTGAAATAGCATGCGCGGCTGGAGTGCACCCAGGTGGGTGGCGGCCGTCGTCCACAGGATTGCAAGCAGATGGCCACTTCTCCCAAGACTGCATCGGGACGGGGAACAAGGGGTGAAGCGACCCCGCATGGACCGGACATTGAACAGCAAAATGGCGCGCCCGACGCCCTCGCCTCCGCCATGGCGATCTCAGACGATTATAATCGCAGTAACGCGTTGGCCGCGCTTGCCCCGCGCCTGCCTGAGGCGCTGCTGCCTGACGCACATACCGTAGCCGCGGCGATCTCAGACGAAATTGCTCGTGCTAACGCGTTGGCCGCGCTCGCGCCGCGCATGCCGGAGACGCTGCCTGAGGCCTTTGCCGCCGCCACGGCGATCTCTGACGATTATGCTCGTGCCCACGCCTTGGCCGCGCTCGCCCCGCATCTGGCCGGGTCGCTGCAGCTCGACGCCCTCGCCGCCGCCAAGGGGATCTCAGACGACTATACCCGCGCTAACGTCGTCTTGGCCGCGCTCGCCCCGCACCTGCCCGAAACGCTTCTGCCTGACGCGCTCGCCGCCGCCACTGCGATCTCACGCGAAATTGCTCGTGCCGACGCGCTTGGCTGGCTTGCCCCGCGCCTTCCCGAGACGCTGCTGCGCGAAGCCCTCGCCGCTGCTACGGCGATCCAATTCGGAGCTGCCCGCGCCAATGCCTTGATCGCGCTCGCCCCGCGCCTTCCCGAGACGCTTCTGCCGGACGCCCTCGCCGCCGCCGCGGCGATCTCAGACGGAGCTGCCCGCGCTGACGCCTTGGCCGCGCTCGCGCCGCACCTGCCCGAGCCGCTGCTGCCTGACGCGCTCGCGGCCGCCAAGGCGATCTCAGACGAACATGATCGCGCCAACGTTTTGGTTGCGCTTGCCCCGTGCCTACCAGAGGCGCTGCTACTCGACGCCCTCGCCGCCGCCAAAGCGATCTCAGACGAACATGATCGCGCCAAGGCCTTAGCCGGGCTTGCCCCCCGCCTACCCGAGCCGTTGCTGCCGGAGGCCTTCGCCGCCGCCGAGGCGATTTCAGGCGAACATGATCGCGCCGAGGCCTTAGCCGGGCTCGCCCCGTACTTGCCCGAGCCCGCACTGCGCGAAGGCCTTGCCGCCGCCAAGGCGATCATGGACGAAAGTGCTCGTGCCAGGGCTTTGGTCGCGCTCGCCCCGCGCCTGCCCGAGACGCTGCCTGAAGCCTTAGCCGTCGCCGTGGCTATCTCCGACGGCTATCACGACTATGATCGCGCCGCGGCCTTGGCAGGGCTCGCCCCGTACTTGCCCGAGTCGCTGCTGCCTGACGCGCTCGCCGCCGCCATGGCTATCTCTAGCGATTATGATCGTGCCCAGGCTTTGGTCGCGCTCTACCCGCGCCTGCCCGAGGCGCTGCTGCCTGACGCCCTCGCCGCTGCCGTGGCTATCTCTAGAGGCTATGCTCGTGCCCAGGCTTTGGTCGCGCTCGCTCCCCGCCTGCCCGAGGCGCTGCTGCCAGACGCTCTCGCCGCCGCCAATGCGATCTCCGACGACAATGATCGGGCTGACGCCCTGGCCGCGCTCGCCCCCCGCCTGCCCGAACTGGGAGAGGTACACCCAGTCAGTCAGACCGGGCCGCAAGGGACGATCAGACTGCGGAGGTCGGGTCCTCCCGACGACAAGCCGTTCGGCATCACTCTGGCCTTTTCAGGCAAACCCGATGACTTGAAAGCCGAGCGTGATTTCTCTTTAGCGTTCTCAGAGTTGGCCAAGGCGCTCTCTGTTGAGTACTTAAGTGGAGGCACTTATCAAAAGAGTACAGCTGGCTATTATTTTGGACACATAGTTGCGTTTTCTGCCGTTTCTGCCCCGATAGTTGTTCTAATCAATTCAGGTAAGGACATTTTGGTTAAATGGTTGGAACTAAAGAAGCAGAATATCTATATTTCTTTACCGGGTGGCTGGACACTGCAGGTTAGATCGGTGAAAGAGTTAGGCGAAGTTCTTGGCTATCTAAGGTCTGCGTTTGTTATGAACGAAATCACTCCAGTGCCTTCGGTCCGCGGAGAGCAAGCCATGGAAACAATTCGAATCTTGTTCGTGTCCGCTAATCCGGCCAGCACGCCCGCCCTAAGACTGGACGAAGAGGTACACGAAATCGAGGCAAAGATCCGTGCTTCTAAACATCGTGAATCCTTGCAACTCATCACTAAATGGGCGGTTCGTCCAGATGACCTGCTGCAGTATCTCAACCAACACATGCCGCATGTCGTGCATTTCAGCGGGCATGGCAGTCCGACCGAAGAGATTATCTTGCTCGACTGGGCGGGTAATCCCAAGCCTGTAAGCAAGGAAGCGCTAACCAGTCTGTTCCACACCCTTAAGGATAACATTCGCGTTGTTCTTCTGAACGCGTGTTTTTCACGACCGCAAGCAGAGGCAATCACGGAAGAGATCGATTGTGCGATTGGCATGACCCGAGCGATCGGTGATCGTGCCGCCATCACGTTTGCGGCCTCGTTCTACCGAGCTATAGGGTTTGGACGCTCTGTCAAAGATGCTTTCCAGCAGGGGAGGACTGCGCTATTGTTGGAAGGGATCCCAGAAGAGCATACGCCTGCTTTGATAACCCGAGAAAATATAGCCGCCGACTTAATCGTTTTGATTAAATCTTGATGTGCAGTAAGGCGTAATAGCTGTTACAAGCCGCAGCAACGGGATTGTTGGATCGTCACGGGCTTTACGTGCTGGCTGCAGCATCGGCATCTCATTCCCGGCTCCGAGCAGAAAGGGCCCTTTTGTTTTTTAGAAACACGCTTTGCGTCCCGTACGCCCCCCTTCCCCCCCGAAATGCCAGCTTTTTTTCCTTGGATTTATTTGGTTTTACTAGGGCTCATTTGGCCCTCACTCGCCGCTCGGTTGTATGTACCCAGGCCGGAGCGGCCGGACGGATCCGTTCCCCTCTCCAACGGGAGAGGGTCGGGGTGAGGGTTCGGCGCCGAGCGCTGCTACCCGCATCCGGCGCGCGCCACCTTCTCCCGGGGGAGAAGGGAGCGCACTAGGGCGCGAGGGCCGTCTCGACCAACTCGACCCAGTAGCTCATGCCATAGGGCAGGACCTCGTCATTGAAGTCGTACGAGGGGTGATGGAGCGTGGCGCTGTCGCCGTTGCCGATGAAGATGAAGGCGCCGGGCCGCGCCTCGAGCATGAAGGAGAAATCCTCCGAGCCCATGGTCGGGGGCGCATCGACATCGACACGCGACTCGCCCGCGACCTTGCGCGCGATGCTGGCCGCAAAGTCGGTCTCAGGGCCATGATTGATGGTCGGCGGATAGCCGCGCCGGTACTCGACGCGGGCGCTCGCCCCGCTCGCTTCGGCGAGACCGGCGGCGATCTCATGGATTCGCTTTTCGACCGCATCGCGGGTCGCGGGCTTGAGCGTGCGGACCGTGCCGTTCAACCAGGCCGTTTGCGGGATGATGTTGTTGGCCGTCCCGGCCTCAAAGCGCGTGATCGAGATGACGCTCGAGTCCAGGGGATCGACATTACGCGACGTGATCGTCTGCAGGGCGGTGACGATCTGCGCGCCCACCAAGACGGGATCGATGCAGAAATGCGGCATCGCTCCATGCCCGCCCTTGCCTTCGATCGTGATCGTGATCTCATCCGCCGCCGCCATCAGCGGGCCCTTGCGAAGGCTGAAGCCGCCGACCGGCGAGCCCGGCCAATTGTGCATGCCATAGACTTGCTCCACGCCGAATTGGTCCAGGAGCCCGTCGTCGATCATCGCCATCGCGCCCGCGCCACCTTCCTCGGCCGGTTGGAAGATGACGATTGCATTGCCTGCAAAATCGCGTGTGTCGGCGAGGCGCCGCGCCGCGCCGAGCAGCATCGCGGTATGGCCGTCATGGCCGCAGGCGTGCATCTTGCCAGGGGTCTTGGACCGGTAGGGGAGGTTGGTCTCTTCCTCGATCGGCAGCGCGTCCATGTCCGCGCGTAGTCCGATCGAACGCGAGCTCGATCCCTTGGCGCCGCGGATGACGCCGACGACTCCGGTGCGGCCGATCGCCGTCTTGACCTCGTCGCAGCCAAAGGCGCGAAGGCGCTCAGCGACGAATTTCGCCGTCTCCTCGACGTCGTACATGACTTCGGGCTTCTGATGCAGTTCTCGGCGCCAGGTTCGAACTTCGGGAACGAGGTCGTTGATGGCGGAGCTGATCGGCATCGGAACGGGATCCTTGCAAACAGCCCACAGGTTGCCGCCGCGCGCAAGGCGCTGTCAACGCGCGCGCGTTCAGCGCTTGCGATGAAGGAGAAAAATCGCCTGATCGCCCATGAGATTCCAGGCCCATTGCGAAAAGATTGGGCTGAGCGGCCGCCCATGCAAGTCAAGCGCGACGCTCTTGTCGATCGTTGCGCCAACCTCGCGCGCCAGCGCGATAAAATCGGCGATGGTGCAGAAATGGATGTTTGGCGTGTCGTACCAGGCATGCGAAAGGTTTTTCGTCACCGGCATGCGGCCAAGGAACGCGACCTGGGCCCGGATGCGCCAATGGCCGAAGTTCGGCACCGAAACAATGGCCCGCCGGCCAATGCGCAGCATGTGCTCAAGCACAACGCGAGGTTGGCGCGTGGCCTGCAACGTCTGCGACAGAATGACATAGTCGAATCCGTCGTCCGGGTAATCGACGAGATCCGCGTCGGCGTCGCCCTGGATCACCGACAGTCCCTTGGCGACGCAATCGTTTACGCCGTGCTGGGAGATCTCGATGCCCCGCCCGTCGACGTTACGCTCTTCGGCCAGAAGCCGCAGCAATTCCCCGTCGCCGCAGCCGACGTCGAGAACGCGAGAGCCGGGCGCGACGAGCTCCGCCACGCGCAACAGGTCGACGCGCGCCGGAGCTTGCGTTCGGTCAAGGCTCAATCAACGCCCCTGGCGCGGGCCGCCGCCTCGATGAAGCCTCGCGTGGTGTCGATGAGCTCCGGCACGTCGAGGAGAAAAGCGTCATGCCCGCGATCGGTCTCGATCTCGACGAAGGACACCGAGGCGCCGCCGGCGTTGAGCGCCCGAACGGTCGCTCGCGAGTCGCTCGTGGGAAAGAGCCAGTCGGAGGTGAAGGAGACCACGCAGAAGCGCGTGCGCGAGCCTTTGAAGGCGCTCGCAAGTGATCCGCCATAGTCCGCGGCAAGGTCGAAATAGTCCATTGCCCGCGTCATATAGAGATAGGAATTGGGGTCGAACCGCTCGACGAAGATCGCGCCCTGGTGACGCAGGTAGGATTCAACCTGGAAATCCGCGTCGAAAGAGAAGGTCCGCGCCGAGCGGTCCTGGAGATTGCGGCCAAACTTGCGATGCAGCGCGCTCTCGGAGAGATAGGTGATATGGGCCGCCATCCGCGCGACGCCGAGGCCTTTGGCCGGCCTGGTGCCCTCGACGAGATAGCGACCGTGTCGCCAATCGGGGTCTGCCATGATCGCCTGCCGGCCGACTTCGTGAAAGGCGATGTTCTGCGAGGAATGGCGCGCCGCCGTCGCGATCGGAAGAGCGGCGAAGACGCGATCGGGATAGGTCGCCGCCCATTGCAGGACCTGCATGCCGCCCATCGAACCGCCGGCCACGCAGAGCAGCGTGTCTATGCCGAGATGGTCGATCAGGAGCGCCTGCGCTCGCACCATGTCTGCGATCGTCACGATCGGAAAATCGAGGCCGTAGGGCTCGTCCGTCTCCGGATTGACGGACGCGGGGCCCGTCGAGCCCATGCATCCGCCAAGGACATTCGAGCAAATCACGAAAAAGCGGTTCGTATCGAACGGCAGGCCAGGGCCCACCATCGTCTCCCACCAGCCTGGTCGGCCGGTGACCGGGTGCCGATTCGCGACGTGCTGGTCGCCGGTCAGAGCGTGGCAAAGGAGAATAGCGTTGGATTTCGCCGCGTTGAGAACGCCATATGTCTGGTAGGCGACGGTCAGCGGCGCCAACGCAGCCCCCGAATCCATCCGCAGCGGGGAGTTGGAGCTCAAGCGCAGCGTAAGGCTATCCGGTGAAACGGATTGCGCCACCGCGCCGTTCAGAAGCGCTCCTAGGTCCCCCAACTCTATGGCCTTCCACACATCCAATGACGGTCGGTCTGTTCTCTTTGCCGAACAGACCGTTTGTTATACAGGAGGCGCGCAAGATGCAAGCTCCGCGTCCATCGCGCGGAACGGACTGCGGCGCGAGCCGCGGCTTTGTCAGGATCCCGTTAGGGTCTGGCGGAATTTTGCGCGAGCTCCTTGAGGATCGCGTCGCCCATTTCGCTTGTCGACACCGCCGCGCCGTCTTCGCCTTTGATGTCCGCGGTTCGGTATCCGGCGACAAGCATCGCGGCAATCGCAGCGTCGAGCCGGTCGGCAGCCTCATGAAGCCCGAACGAATAGCGCAACGCCATGCCGAACGAACCGATCATCGCGATCGGGTTGGCGACTCCCTTTCCTGCGATGTCCGGCGCCGATCCATGAACTGGCTCGTAGAGCGCCTTGCGCCGGCCGCTCTTCGGATCGGCGTCGCCGAGCGAGGCGGAGGGCAGCATGCCAAGCGAGCCGGTCAACATGGCTGCGACATCGGACAGCATATCGCCGAACAGGTTGTCGGTGACGATGACGTCGAATTGCTTGGGCCAGCGGACTAGTTGCATGCCAAGGGCGTCGGCGAGTTGATGCTCGAGCTTGACGTCCGGATATTCCCGCTTGTGCAACGCCGTCATCACCTCGTTCCACAGCACGCCGGACTTCATCACGTTCCGCTTCTCAGCCGAGGTGACCGTATTGCCGCGGTTGCGTGCGAGCTCGAAGGCGGTCCGTCCGATCCGTTCGATTTCGTAGGTGTCGTAGACCTGAGTGTCGATCGCTCGCCGCTGACCGTTGCCGAGATCAACGATTTGCTTCGGCTCGCCGAAATAGACGCCGCCGGTGAGCTCGCGAACAATCATGATGTCGAGGCCTTCGACAACCTCAGGCTTGAGCGACGAAGCGGAAGCGAGCGCTGGGTAGCAGATCGCCGGACGCAAATTGGCGTAAAGGCCGAGCTCCTTGCGCAGGCGCAAGAGCCCTGCTTCCGGGCGGACGTCATAGGGAACACCGTCCCATTTCGGACCGCCGACGGCGGCCAAAAAGACCGCGTCGGCCGCGTCGGCGAGCGCCATGTCCGCGTCGTTGATCGCCTTTCCATGCGCGTCATACGCGCCCCCACCAACCAATCCTTTTTCGATCTCGAATTTGGCGACGCCCTCGCTATTGAAATGATCGATAATCTTCTCGAGTTCGGCCATAACCTCGGGGCCGATGCCATCGCCAGGAAAGAGAAGGAGCTTAAAGGTCGCCATGTTCCGTTACGTCGCGTCAGTAGGAAGCGGGGTGGTGTGCTAGACGATTTCGTGTTGGCGCGAAAGCCTGGATTCGCCTCAATCGGGCCGACACCGACGAATAGGAAGCGCCCTGCGCGTTTGGCGAGGCCATGAGCATAGTAAGCAGCGCCGCCGCCGACGGCTTCATTCAGCGATTGCCGAAGGAGATCCGCTTCTACCTAATCCACGGGCTCGACGAGGGCCTCGCGCACGAGCGCGTGAAGGCCATCATTCGCAGCCGGATCGGCGACGATTCGGACCCGATGCGGCTCGTGCGTCTCGAGGGCGATGCTGTCGCGCGTGATCCGGGCGCGCTCGCCGATGAAGCCTACGCAATTTCGATGTTCGGTGGCGAGAGAGTGATCTGGATCGACGCGCAGGGGCGCGATCTCATGCCGGCGCTCGAGCCTCTATTCGCCCGTCCGCTGACCGACTGCACGATTATCATCAAGGCGGGACAACTCAAAAAGGGAACCGGCTTGCGGGCCGCGTTCGAAAGTTCCGCGGCGCGCGCATCGATCGAGTGCTATCCCGACGATACGAGCGCCCTTGAATCTCTCATAGATGCTGAAGCCCGGGCTGCGGGCCTTGTCATCACGCCGGACGCGCGCGCAGCGCTGGTGCACATGGTCGGAGCCGATCGACGAACGACGCGTGGAGAGGTCGCCAAGCTCATGCTTTATGCGAGAGGGCGTTCGCAAATTACTGTCGAAGACGTGGAGGCGATTGTCGCGGACGCCGCTCCGTCCAATCTCGACCAGGTCATCGACGACGCCCTGCTCGGCGACTTGCCTGCGGTCGAGGCGTCGCTTTCCCGGTTCTTCCACGAGGGGGGCGAAGCGGACTATCTGATGATCCGGCTCGTCGCGCGATTGACCCTGTTGCACCGGCTCCGGTTGGAAATGGATCAGGGCAGCCCGTTCGAAGCCGCGTGTCAGGCTCTATTCGTGAAGCTGCCGACGTCAGCGCGTCGCGCGTTGGCCAAACAGGCGGAGCGCTGGACCACGGACTCGATCGCTGAGCGCCTGCCCGCAATCCGGCAAGCGAGCGCGCGGGTTCGAGCCGAAACGCAGCTCGCCGACGTTCTGGCGACGCGCGCTTTGTGGACACTGGCGGCGCGGCGGCGCGGGGCGAGACGCTGATCCAGGCGCTCGGGCGTCGGATCTTGGACACGCTAGCCGTGTACAATATCCGTATCGGCTTGGGTTTTCTTGTCGGCTCCCTGTTTTGCCGTGAAAGCCCCCGGTTATCCCTATTGGATTCTCTTGGATGTCCTTTGATTCTCTCGTCCGAATCGCGACTTATCAATGGGTTACGCGGCATTTTCCTGGAATAATTTTTCTCGCGCCTATTCCTGGCGTTGAGAGGTGCGGCGACGAGGAGCCCACGGTCGAGGCCATGAGGAAGGGCTGGATTGTTCATGAGGCAAGCTTAACCGTTTTCTGCTTTTCCGCAATCAATCGTCGGTCCGATGCCGTCCTCTCGCCGCGGGATGCGATCGAACGTCTCGAGCGGTTTGGGCCTCACGCGCATCACATATTGTGGATTGTGGATAGCACGAAACTTTTCAGACCTCCATCCTTGCCATATTTGCTCCTGTGATTTGAGCAGCGGCGAACCCGCAGGCTTCTGTTACTGAAGGCTATACGATTGATAAGGAAAATTCCCTTACCTGAATTGCGGGTACCGCCCGGATCGCATAGTCCAGTGCGGCGTCCCGATGTTGAACTATAACAATCCCTCGGACGTTGCTGTTAGGATAAGCTTCCTTCACCCGACCCATATAGCGTATGATTTGCCCGATGACTTGATCGCTTCCCCTCATCCTCTTGAGCTCAACTACCACGTAGTTTCCGTGTCGATCACGACAAAGGAGATCAAGACGGCCTGCTGGAGTATGGACTTGCCTCCCCTCAAGCCGCAGACCCCCTTCGATCCGATCTAGTTGGGGCAATGACGAAGTCTTCCAGATTCCTCTCCGCAATCGTGACCGCTGGTGGCCAAGCGGGTCGCGGAGACCGCGATATTGACGGAGTCATTTCCGGCGTCGAATTCTGTTCAGCCGGATGGTTGGGAGGAATCACACGAATATAGTTTCGTGGCGGAAGGGTCACCAATCCACTTCCGCTCGGATACTTCTCGAACTTGAGGGTGTCGAACGAGAACGGCGAAATCTCGGTCAAGACAAGGTCATTTTTCCAAGGTCGCGCGCGCTCCCTCGGATCATTCTCCCAAAGTTGCCGAAAGGATAGCGGCTTAACCTTTTCCGCCAATGGACTCTTGAATATCTCGGCAGAAAACGGAATAATTCGATCAATCAAAGCGCGATATGCAACTTGTTTTGCACTAATATGGATAAATCCTAGAATAGGAAAAGAAAATTTGCTCGCATCGATCTGAAACATTACCGACCAATACAATTCTGGATTTTCTTCAAGATGACGTTCGGCGTCGTCTATATCAACCATGCTAAGCTTTGCGCTGAATAAGATCGCGTCTTGCATCTTTTTCTCTCTCAGCTTTTACTCTATCGCCTACCCTCATCCCGCGCTTCGCGTCACTTTCTCCCGGAGGGAAAAGGGAGACTACGCCCTACGGCTGCTCCAGTTCCTCTCGCAGGATCTCCAGCCCGAGCCATTCGTCCTCGGCGCTGGCCAGCGCGTCGCGCAGGTCTCCGTAGGCTTTCGTCGCGGCCATGAACGCGGCTGGCTCCCGAGCGGACAGGTCGGCGTCCGCCAACTTGCGCTCCAACACATCAAGATCCGCCCGAAACTTTTCGATCTTTCCCGGCAGCGTCTCCAGCGCTCGCTTCTCGTTGAAGCCGAGCTTGCGTTTTGGAGCGCCCCTTTCCGGCGCGGGCGCTTTGTCGGCCTTTACCGGCGTCGCCGCCGGCGCGGCGAGCGGGCCGGCCAAGCCGTACCCCCGCTGGGCGACCATGTCGGAATAGCCGCCGGCATATTCGACCCACCGCCCATCCCCGTCGCCGACAATGACCGACGTCGCGACGCGATCGAGAAAATCGCGGTCGTGGCTGACGAGCAGCATCGTCCCGGCATAGTCGCCGAGCAGCTCCTGAAGGAGATCGAGCGTCTCGATATCGAGGTCATTGGTCGGCTCGTCCAGAACCATCAGATTGGACGGCTTCGCCAAGGCCATCGCCAGCATGAGCCGGCCGCGCTCGCCGCCCGACAATTTTCCGATCGGCGTGCCCGCCTGCTCGGGCGGGAACAGGAAGTCGCGCATGTAGCCCATGACATGGCGCCGTTCGCCGTTGATCGTCACATAATCGCTGCCGCCGCCGGTCAGCGCGTCGACGAGGGTCGTCGCCGGCTCGAGCGACGCGCGCCCTTGATCGAGAGAGGCCATCGTGACGTTTGCGCCGAGACGCACCGAGCCAGAGTCAGGCGCGAGAGCGCCGGTTAAAAGGTTGATCAGCGTCGTCTTGCCGGCGCCATTGGCGCCGACGATGCCGATCCTGTCGCGGCGCATCACTCGGAGCGAGAAATCGCGCACGACTGGGCGATCGCCATAGGCCTTGCTGATCCGCTCGGCCTCGATCACCAGCGCGCCGGAAGCTTTGACGTTCTGTGCAACCATGGCGGCGACGCCAACCGATCGCAGCGCCTCGCGCCGCTCGCGCCTGAGATCGGCAAGCTCGCCCACGCGCCGCATGTTGCGCTTGCGGCGCGCGGTCACGCCGTAACGCATCCAATGTTCTTCGTTAACGATCTTGCGATCGAGCTTATGGCGCTCTAGCTCCTCCTCCTCGAGCTTCTGGTCGCGCCAGGCCTCGAACGCGCCAAACCCCTGGTCAAGGCGGCGCGTGCGGCCGCGATCGAGCCAGATCGTTGAGCGCGTCAAGTCGGCGAGCAGGCGCTTGTCGTGGCTGATGAGCGCCAGCGCCGAGCGGCTGGCGGCAAGGCGCGCCTCCAGCCACTCGATCGCTATGAGATCGAGGTGATTGGTTGGCTCGTCCAAGAGCACGATGTCGGGCTCCCGGCTCAAGGTCCTGACCAGCGCGGCCCGCCGCGCCTCGCCGCCGGAAAGCTGGGCAGGATCGGCGGCCGGATCGACCCCGAGCTCGGCCATCATCGCCCTCGCCGCATACGGATCATCGAATTCGCCAAGACCCGCCAGCACATAGTCGAGAGTAGTGGCGAAGCCGGTCATGTCCGGCTCCTGCGGCAGATAAGCCAGACGCGCCGAGGGTTGGACGAAGCGCGATCCATGATCGGCGTGCGTCTGCCCCGCCGCGATGCGGAATAGCGTGGATTTGCCCGACCCATTGCGCCCGACGACGGCGATGCGGTCGCCAACGGAAATCGACAATTCCGCGCCGTCCAAAAGCGGCGCGCCGCCCAGCGTCAGGCCAGTGTCTCGCAATTGTAGGAGGGGCGGCATATGAATAGGTCCGGACGCGGGCGGGCGTCACGCTAACGGCAAGTTGCTTTAAGGAAAAGGCCCATGGCGACGAAGGCTACTCTAGCGGCATTGGCGAAATTGACAGGCTTGCGCGAGGCCACGCTCGCGCGAACGGCGAGAAAAGATTTCGCCGACGATCCGGCGCGATTTAAAGCAGTTCAGCGTCACCCTCGACGATCTCCTATTTGACTATTCCAAGCAGCGCATCGACGCCGCTGTCTTAAGCGCGCTCGTCGAGCTCGCGAAAGCATCCGGGGTCGAGGCCAAGCGCGCGGCGATGTTCGCCGGCGAGAAGATCAACGTCACCGAGAAGCGCGCCGTCCTGCACACCGCCTTGCGCAATTTCTCTGGGCAAGCCCGGTCCTGGTCGACGGCCAAGATGTCATGCCGGAGGTGATCGGCACGAGGGAAAAGATGCTGACCTTCGCCGCCGATGTGCGCGAGGGCCGGGTGCGGGGCGCGCTTGGCCAGCCGATGACTGACGTCATCAATATCGGCATTGGCGGGTCCGACCTCGGCCCTGCAATGGCTGCGCGCGCGCTCTCGCCCTTCGCGCCGCCGCAATTGCGCAGCCATTTCGTCTCCAATGTCGACGGCGCCGACATCGGCGATACGTTGCGCGGGCTCGATCCGTCGCGGACCCTGTTCATCGTCTCGTCGAAGACCTTCACCACGGTGGAGACGATGACCAACGCGGCGACCGCCCGCGCCTGGATCGCCCAAGGCGTCGGGGAGGCGGCAGTCGGCGACCATTTCGCTGCCGTCTCGACTCAGCTCGACAAGGTGGCGCAGTTCGGCATCCAGCCGACGCGGGTGTTCGGCTTCTGGGACTGGGTCGGCGGCCGATATTCGGTCTGGTCAAGCATCGGACTGCCGCTCGCGATCGCGATCGGACCCGACCGCTTCAACGAATTCCTGCGCGGCGGCTACGAGATCGACGAGCACTTCCGGGAGGCGCCGATCGAGCGGAACATCCCAATCCTGATGGGGCTTCTCAGCTGCTGGAACCGCAACATTCTCGGCCACGCAACGCACGGCGTGATCCCCTACGACCAGCGACTCGGCCGCTTCCCCGCCTATCTCCAGCAGTTGCAGATGGAGAGCAATGGCAAGCATGTCCAGCTCGACGGTTCCCCCACCAACACGGCGACCGGCCCAGTGGTGTGGGGCGAGCCCGGCACCAATGGGCAGCATGCCTTCTTCCAGCTCATCCATCAGGGCACGGAGATCATTCCCCTCGATCTCCTTGTCGCGGCCACGCCGACCGATGCTGACGGGCATCATCACGATCTTCTGGTCGCCAACTGCCTCGCGCAGGGCCAAGCTTTGATGCACGGCCGCACCCCGGAGGAGGCCGAGGCGATCACGCACAAGCAGGGGGCGAGCGAGGCCGAAGCTCGTAGGCTCGCGCCGCACAAGAGCTTTTCCGGCAGCCGCCCGACGAGCACGTTCCTCTACCGCCGCCTCGATCCGCGCACGCTCGGACGTCTCATCGCCCTTTATGAGCACAAAGTGTTCACCGAAGGCGTCGTTTGGGACATCAACTCGTTCGACCAATGGGGCGTCGAACTGGGCAAGGAGCTGGCCTTGAGCCTGGTGCCGATCGTCAGCGACGCGGCTGCGGCCATTTCAGACTTGGACTCGTCGACGGCTGGGCTAGTCACGCATCTGCGCGAGCTACGCGGCGAACCTGCGAGCGGCTGAGAGATTTGTAGCCGCGCTCGCTGAAGTCCAGAGCGGATAGCCGTCAGTTCGCCGGATGAGGGCCCGGCACCCTCACTCCGACCCCTCTCCCAGAGCAGAGGGCGTCAAAGGAGCCCTTCGACGCGGGCGCGCAGGCGCCGGCTTAGGACGAAGCTGGGCGCTTGGCCGCTGCGAGACGCCGCGTCGCCTTGGCCAACCAAGCGCGGGTTGAGGAATCGACCCGCGGCGAGAGAACCTTGCGCACGCGGGCGTGGTAATCGTTCAGCCAGGCGATTTCCTCAGCGTCCATGAGTTTCAGCTCGACCAGGCTGAGATCGATCGGCGCAAACGTCAGCGTCTCGAAGCCCAGCATCGGGCGTTCCCCTCCGGGAATGGGCCGCGCCTCGACCGCAAGCAGGTTCTCGATCCGGATTCCGAATGCGCCGGCGGCGTAATAGCCCGGCTCATTCGACACGATCATGCCGGGCGCGAGCGCGGTCATTCCGGTCTTGGCGAGACGCTGCGGGCCTTCATGCACCGAAAGATACGAGCCGATGCCGTGTCCGGTGCCGTGGTCGAAATCGAGGCCGGCTCGCCAAAGGGCGGCTCGGGCCAGCGCGTCGATCTGCGCGCCGTTCGTTCCCGCCGGAAAGACCGCGCGGGCGACTGCGATGTGCCCCTTGAGCACCCGGGTGAACCGGTCTCGCATGAGCGGGCTCGGCCGCCCAACGGCGATCGTGCGGGTGATGTCGGTCGTCCCGTCCTCGTATTGCGCGCCGCTGTCGATGAGGAAAATCCCACGTTGGATCTTCCGACTGGACTCCTCGCTGACGCGATAGTGAGGGATGGCGGAGTTCGGTCCGGCGCCGGCGATGGTCGGGAACGAGAGGTCTTTGAGCGCCGGGCTCGCCCGTCGGAATGTCTCCAAGGCCTCGACGGCGTCGATTTCGGTCAGGCGCCCTCGCGGCGCCTCGGCGGCGAACCAGGCGAGGAAATTCGTCATCGCCGCGCCGTCCCGCTCCTGCGCGGCGCGCGCGCCGGCGAGCTCGGCCGGATTTTTCTTCGCCTTCATGAGCGTGATCGGATCGGCGCCGATGTCGGCTTTGCCGCCCGCCCGCTCGATCGCCTGGGTCAAGCAGGCCGGGACGGTCGCGGCGTCGAAGGCGACGCGCGCACCTTGCCGGCCCAAGTCCTCGACGAAGTTGAGCAGGGCATCGGGCTCGAGCACGTCCGCTTGGCGGCTGAGGCTATTGCCGCCCGCTGCCGTGAGTTTTCTTCGGTCGAGAAACACGACCGGACGCCCCTCGAGCGGCAGATAGGCCCAGCCGAGCGGCAGCGGCGTGTAGGAGACGTCGGAACCGCGAATATTGAACAGCCACGCCAGATTGTGCGGATCGCTGATCAAAAGGCCTTGCGAAGATCCGATCGCTTTCCGCACGCGGGCAATCTTCGCCGCCGTGCTTTCACCGGCGAAGCGCAGCTTCTGCGTCGTGATCGCGCCGACCGGCGCGGGCGGCCGGTCAAGCCAGATCGCGTCGATCGGGTTCAAGTCGACCGCAACCAGCGCGGCCCCAGCCTTCTCAGAAGCCACCGTATAACGCGCAACCGCGTCGGGCGTGTGAAGCCGCGGGTCGTAGCCGAGCTTGTCGCCAGCTTTGAGATGACGCGCGATCCATTCGCTCGGCGGGTCCTCCATGACAGGACGGAACTCGAAAACGGAAGCGTCCGCCTCGTTCTTCACCTGCTCGGTGTATCGGCCGTCGACGAACAACGCCGCGGCGTCCTTCAGCACCACCGCGATTCCCGCCGAGCCGGCGAATCCCGTGAGCCACCTGAGCCGCTCGGAATTGGCCGGCACATATTCGTTCTGGTGCTCGTCTGCGCGCGGAACGATGAACCCTGCTAGTCCCGCCTTCTCCAATTCGGCGCGCAATTGGCTGACCCGAGCGCGCCCATGCGAAGGATCCCCCAAGGCGACGAACGATTGAAAACGACTCTCAAACACGCGCGACAGTTTCCGATGGCGCCGCGTCGCCGGCGTCCTGAGAGGTCACGACACGGCCGATGAACGGCAATTCGCGATAGGAATGAGCGACATCCATGCCGTATCCGACCACAAAAACATCCGGGCAGACAAAGCCGACGAAATCGGCTTTGATATCAACCACCCTTTTGCCCGGCTTCTCCAACATTGTGCAGACCAGAACCCGCCGCGCGCCGCGCGCGATCAGAAGATCCTTGGCGAAGGCCAACGTCCGGCCCGATTCAAGAATATCGTCGACGAGCACAACGTCCCGGTCGCGGACCGAGGATTCAATGTCGCGGAGGATCTTCACCGTCCCGCTGGACACCGTCCCGCTCAAATAGCTTGAGAGATGAAAGAACTCGACCTGCGGCTCAAGCCCCACCCGGTGCAGGGCGCGCAGCAGGTCCGCCGCGAACATGAAGGAGCCTTTGAGGATGGCGACGACAAGCAGGTCCTTCGGCTTCGCCGCGGCGATCTCCCGCGCCAGCGCCTCCGTTCGTTCGGCAATCGTGTGCTCGTCGAAGAGAACCTTGACCTGTCTCTCGCCGCTCATGAAGGGGTCTCTGTGAACGCCCCTTTATTGCCCGGCTCGGCGAATTTTACTAGAACGTCGCGAACCCCGGCGGGAGGCGCAGCCAATCGGGCTCGAAATGCGACGCGCTCATGAGCGTTGAGGCTGGTTTTCGGCCCCTTCGCTGTCCAGACATAAATCTCGCGCCCATCCTTGCCGCGCAGCGCCAGACGCAGATTCGGCGCAGACGTCTTGGCGCCACGCAAATTCTCAATCTCGCCTGAGATCAGGAGCTCGCCCGGGCGATCTATTTGCTGCGCAATCGTCGCATGAACCTTGGCAATCGACAGGCCGAGAAGGTTCACCGGCAATCCAACGCTGGCATAAATGGTTGCCGTCGCCGGCGCGATCGAGACGATCGTCGCCCGCGCTGCGACCGCCGTCATGGTTGCGATCACTAGGCCGGCGAGGACAAAAGCTGGGGCCAAGGCGCCCTCGGTCCGCCAAGGTCGCCGAGACGCGCGCCCGGTCCTTTGGTAGAAGCCCTGATCGCAATCTGCGCCGAACCTGTGGTCTCGCGTCATGACGTCTGACCTTGTTGTTCCGATGGGGTGGCCGAAGATGGTATTTGGTTGGAAACACGGTTAAAGGCGCGTTAAGCGGCTAACCCGCGCCGTCAAGGGAAAACGCGTTGCTACGGTTCGAAAACGTCGGTTTGCGCTACGGCATGGGGCCGGAGGTGCTCGGCGATCTCAATTTTTCTGTCGAGCCGCAAAGCTTTCAGTTCCTTACCGGCCCGTCCGGCGCCGGCAAGACAACCCTCATGCGGCTGATGTTGCTTTCGCTCCGGCCGACACGGGGAACGATCGGCGTCTTTGGTCAGAACTCCGCGGCGCTGAGCAAGAACGATTTGACGACGGTCAGAAGGCGGATCGGCGCCGTCTTTCAGGACTTTCGTCTCTTGGACCACCTCACGACTTATGAGAACGTGGCGCTGCCGTTGCGGGCGATGGGACGGGAGGAATCGGGCTATCGGGCTGAAGTGGTCGAGCTTCTGCGCTGGGTCGGTCTCGGCGATCGGATGAACGCTTCCCCGCCTGTCCTTTCCGGCGGCGAAAAGCAGCGCGCGGCGATCGCCCGCGCGCTGATCGTTCGCCCGGAATTGTTGCTGGCCGACGAGCCGACCGGAAATGTCGATCCGGGCCTCGCGCGCCGTCTCCTGCGGCTGTTTGTCGAGCTTCACCGGCTTGGGACGGCGGTTGTGATCGCCACGCATGATCTCCATCTGATGGACCAATTCGGCTTCGCCCGCCGGCTGGTCGTCGGCGACGGCAAACTGACGATTTTTGACGGGTCGCCGTCATGAACGAACCGATCGTCGAGCCAATTCTTGCGGTTGAGACGCAGTCGGCGTTCAACACCAATGCGCCGCTGATACCGCGTAACTCCGTCGCGGGACGCGCGCTGGTCGTTGTCATCGCGATCATGACCTTTCTAGCATGCCTGACCGCGGGCGCAGCACTATTGGTCGCCCACGCTTCCCAAGCGTGGCGCTCGGATGTGTTGCGTGATGCTACGATCCAGGTAAAGCCCCGCGCTGGCGACGATGTTGAAAGCCTTGTCGCCAAAGCGCTTGCCATCGCAACAAAGGCGCCCGACGTCGAATCCGCTCGCGCTTATTCAAAGGCCGAATCGGAGAAGCTTCTCGAGCCATGGCTCGGCGCCGGGTTTGACCTGAGCCAATTGCCCGTTCCCCGGGTGATTGTCGTGAGGCTTGGCGAGCAACGCCCGGAAGACCTTGCGACGCTGCGCTCGGCGCTCGCCTCGGCGGTTCCACAGGCTGATCTCGATGACCATCGGGTCTGGGCGGCGCAACTCGGCGCGATGGCCGACGCCGTCGTCATTCTTGCGGCCGCTCTTTTCGTGCTGATGATTGTGGCGATGGCCACGGCGATCGGGTTCGCCACGCGCGGCGCGGTGGCTGCAAACCGAGAAATCGTGGAAGTGCTCCATCTCGTCGGCGCGTCCAACGGGTTCATCGCCGGGGAGTTCCAGACCCATTTCCGTCGTTTGGGGTTTCGCGGCGCGATGATCGGCGGATCTGCGGCCATAGTGTTCTTCGCCGTCGCTTCGCTTCTGTCCTTCTGGTGGGCGCATTCGCCAGGCGGCGAGGAAATCGCGGCGATGTTCGGCTCGTTTGCGCTCCGTCCCTCGGGCTATCTCGCGCTTGTGGTGGTGTGTGCGGCGGTTACCCTGCTCACCGGTCTTCTCTCGCGCGAGATTGTCATGCGCCATTTGCAATCGTTGCAATAGACACGCGCGGCGACTTTTCTTACGCGAACCCCGACGGCCTCCATGCTCGCAGCACGATCGCTCCTCTTCAACGCGCTGTTTTACCTGAACATGGTCGCCCTGATGATCTTCGGCTTGCCCACCATGCTCATGGGAAGGAAAGCCGTGTTTGCGCTCGCCCGACTATGGGGCGCGATCTCCGTCTGGCTTCTGGAGACGATCTGTGGTCTTCGGCTGGAATATCGCGGGGTCGAGAATATTCCCCCCGGCGCAGTGCTGATCGCTGCCAAGCACCAGTCGTTTCTCGAGACCTTCGCCCTGCTCAAATATGCCCCTGACTTCGCCATCATCCTCAAGCGCCAGCTTACATACGTTCCGCTGTTCGGCCTCTATCTCATTGTCTCGAAGCAGATCGCGATTGACCGCGCCCGGGGCCGGCGGGCGTTGCAGCAAATCGCGGGCGCCGCGAAGCCGGTGTTCGCCGCGAGGCGGCAAGTGTTCATTTACCCGGAGGGAACGCGCCGCCTCCCCGGCGCGCCGCCGAAATACAAGCAAGGCGTCACCGCCCTTTACATGGAGACCGGCGTCGCCTGTCTGCCGGTCGCCGTCAACACAGGTTTGTTCTGGCGGCGGCGCGGCTTCTTGCGCCGACCGGGCCTCGCAGTGATCGAATATCAGCCGGTCATCCCGCCGGGGCTTGACCGCGTTGAATTCAATAAGCGCCTGCAGTTTGCGATCGAATCGGCTTGCGACCGCCTCAACGCAGAGGCGGTCAAAAAGGACCCTTCGCTCGCGGCGGTCATTGCGGAAGGCGCGAAAAGCGATGAGGAAACGTTGCGTTCGTCTTGACGGTAGTCTTGTTTTGTTCTATTAACGTTCTCGTAACAATCCGGGTCGGGGCGATGACGCTGACATACGAGAATGAGACTTCTACGGGCCTCTCGGAATCGCCCGCGCCGCAATGGATCGCTCCGATGAGCGGCCGCCAGGACAAGATGCAAGGAGCCTCGCTCAAGGCGCTGGCCGGCATGCCGATCGCGTCCCGATTCTGCTCATGGATCGGGCAGTCGGGGCGGCGCTACGTCTTCTCCGTCTACCCCGCGTCGGAGTGTCCGGCGTTTCCCAACGCCGTTCTCATGGCCGTCGTTCGCGACATGACTGGGCGGCGCTGCGTCGTTTCGGTGCGCGACACGGGCGCCTTTCCCGAGCCTGTCCTCGCCAGGGTGCGGCGCGAGCTCAGCGCGTTCGGCTCCGGCCTTGAGCTCCACCTCCATCTGTTGGCTGCGTCGTCCGTGGAGCGCGTTGCGACCGTCGCAGATCTGGCGATCGCCGAGGCCCGATGGCCGCCCACGCCTTGACCGGATTCAGTGATGAAATCGCTTGGCGTCGCCGGTACGGAACGACCCGGAAATGGCGCCGCAAGCCATTGAAAACGCGAGAAACGGACTCGGAAACGGCCATCCGCCGGTCCGCTGTCGCTCGGAAGAAGAATCGAGCAAGCGAACTCCGTGTCATTGGCTGGCTCTCAGTTTGGCGCTCAGCCACTCGAGATCGCGGTCGCGCACGCCGATCTCCTGCAGGTGATCATAGGTCTCAAGGACATATTCGGTATTGCGGCCGAACCGCCCTTTGCCGGCGCGCACATATTCGAGCATCGCGTCGCGGTCGAGACGTCCCGCATATTGGTCGTGGAGGCGGTCGGCGACATAAGTCAGAGCAAGAACGCGGTCGCCGCATTCGAGCGTCACCGGCGCAATCCGTTCGAGATAGACAGAGGTCACTTGCTCGCGTTCCCTAAGGTAGCGGGTCGTCGCTTCGCGCAGCGCCGCGTCGACCTCGAAGGCCACCCCCGGACAGGCGCCGCCGCGATCGAGGCCAAGCACGAGCCCAGGCCGCTCAGGCGTACCGCGGTGCACATGCGAGTAGATGCAAAGGCTTCTGCGCCAGCCGCGAAGGAGCGCCTTGCAGCGTCGCGCGTAGGCAAATCCCGGCCGCCACATCAGCGACCCGTACCCGAACACCCACAGATTACCGTCTGCAGCAGGCGCGACCAGATCTGAAGCTGTCACGGTGCCGGCTCGTCGGTCTCCGTCGCATGCCGGCCAAAGTCCGGCGCTGCGGTGTCCTGGCCCTCGGCGACGATTCCGAGCCGGATCGCTCGCGTGCGGGTGAACAGGGCGGACAGCCCGTCGCCGTCCCCGCGCCGGATCATTCTCTGCAGCGCCGTCAGGTCCTCGTTGAACCGGCCGAGCATCTCCAGCACCGCGTCCTTGTTGTGCAGGAAGACGTCGCGCCACATGGTCGGGTCGGACGCGGCGATGCGGGTGGAATCGCGAAACCCGCCGGCCGAGAACTTGATGACCTCGGACTGGGTCACTTCCTCAAGGTCGGCTGCGGCGCCAACAAGGTTATAGGCGATGAGATGCGGCACATGGCTGGTGATTGCCAGTACGAGATCGTGGTGCCCAGCGCTCATGGTTTCAACGTGCGATCCGAAGGATTCCCAAAAGGCCCGCACCTTCTCGACCGCCGCTTCGTCCGTCCCCTCGGGCGGAGTGAGAATGCACCAGCGGTTGATGAACAGGGTCGCGAAGCCTGCGTCCGGCCCTGAATATTCCGTGCCCGCGACGGGATGGGCCGGCACCAAGCGAGCATGAGCGGGCAGCGCCGGCCTCAGCGCCGCGATGACGGCGCCCTTGACCGAACCGACGTCGGATACGATCGCCCCAGGCTTAAGCGCCGGCGCGATCACGCGCGCGATCGCCTCATTGGCACCGACCGGCGCGCAGAGGATCACGCAATCCGCGTGGCTGACCACACGAGCCAGATCGTCGGTGACGACATCGCCAAGCGAGAGCGCCTTCGCGCGCTCCAACACCGCGACTGAATGGTCGGCAAGAACGATACGCCGCGCGGCATGGCGCCGGCGCGCGGCGCGCGCGATCGACGAGCCGATCAGTCCGACGCCGATGATTGCAAGCTCTTCAAAGATCGGCTCGGCGAGCGGCTCCCCGAGCCGGTCAACCACCTTCGCCTCGCATGAACGCGGTCAGCGAAGCGACCACGCCTTTATTGGCCTCCTCGCCGCCAACGGTCAAACGCAGCGAGTCCGGCAGGCCATAGGCCGCGACCGCCCGGAGGATGTACCCGCGCGCGCTCAAGAATGCGTCCGCCTCCGCAGCGGTTCGGCCGGGTTGCCCGGGAAAGGTCAGGAGCAGAAAGTTTCCGACGCTCGGCGTCACTTCGACGCCCAACTCGGCGATCGCTTCAGCGAGCCAAGGGAGCCAGCGCGCGTTATGGGCGATTGCGCCTTCGATATGCCCCGCATCGCCAAGGCTCGCGACGCCTGCGGCCTGCGCCGCTCCATTGAGGTTGAAGGGTCCGCGAACCCGATTCAGCGCATCGATGACATGCGCCGAGCCGTAGCCCCAGCCGATACGCAAGCTCGCAAGGCCGTGAATCTTGGAGAAGGTCCGGGTCATGACGACGTTGTCCGCCGTCGCGGCCAATTCGAGGCCCGCCGCATAATCGTTGCGGGTGACGTATTCAGCGTAAGCCGCGTCGATCACCAGAAGCGTGTGCGGGGGCAGACCCGCGTGCAGACGCTTCACCTCGGAATAAGCAATGTAGGTGCCGGTCGGGTTGTTCGGATTGGCGAGGTAGACGATTTTGGTCCGCGCGCTCACTTTCGCGAGAATTGCGTCCACGCTCGCCGTTCTGTCGCTCTCCTCGGCGACAATCGGAATCCCGCCCGCGGCTCGTATGCAGATCGGGTAGGTCAGAAAACCGTACTGGCTATAGAGGCCTTCCTCGCCAGGGTGCAGAAAGACATGCGCCAAGAGGGCCAGCAGCTCATCGGAGCCATTGCCGCAGATGATCCGGGAAGGCTCGAGGCCGTACCTGCGAGCAATCGCCCCGCGCAGCGCCGTCGAAGCGCCGTCAGGGTAGAGTTCCAGCCTGTCGGCCAGCGCGCGCACCGCTTGAACCGCCTTCGGCGACGGTCCAAGCGGCAATTCGTTGGACGAGAGCTTATGAACCTTCTCCACGCCCGGCACGTGGCTTTTGCCCGGCACGTAGGGATCGATTTCGAGGATGGCCGCCCTGGGCTGAGGACGGACGGGAGCGGCGGAGGTCATGAGCGTCCGATTAGCCTCAATTTGCGCGCTTGCGCAATGTCGAGGCGTCAAATCGGTCCGCATGCGCGCCGATCTCCGAAGCGCGGACGTCGGCGCCGCCGACCGACCGCAGGGCCTCGCTTACTGCGTTCGAGGCGGCGTCGCCCGGTCGCGCGACAAGCAGCGCAAGCCCCATTCCGCTGGCGGCTGAGCCGATCGTTTCGGCTCCGATGGCGCGCAAGGCATGCGGGACCTCGGCTCGCCACCGGTCGAGCGTGACAAATTCCAGCACCACGTCGCGAGCCATCCCGTCGACCAATGGCTTCGAGATTACGAATACAGGCATGCCGGCGGGATGATCGGCGCGCTCGACGAACGGCAAGCGGGCGATGATCTTCGGCGCTTCGGGCGGAGCCAGCTTCGTCCACCAGGCGCCGGCCCCCGGCCCACCGTCGACGGCGAACATGCCGAGATCGCCGACCAAATCTGCGACCGCGCGGATCACCTCGCCAGCCCCGAAGTGCGGTGCGCAGGGAGTCGTGAAGCCGAAATGAAAACGCGCCGAGTCTCGCATTGCGGCGTCGCCGCCCGACACGTCGACGTGGACGCTGTACGGCACCTGCACATAGGTGAAAGTCGAAATGATGACCCGCCAGATGCCTTCGACGGTGTCGAGCGGCAAAAGACCCCGATGCCGCTCGACAAGCGCGCGCATCATGGAGGCCTCGCGGGCGGGACGGAACGCCGAACCTCCTCCCTGGCGCGTCTTGATCTCGATCAAACGATCAATGACGCGGCCTCGCTCCATGAGCAGCTCATGCATTGCAGCGTCGATACGATCGATCTCCACCCTGAGGTCGGCGAGAGTGGGTTTCGTGGATTGAGACAACGGGCGGCCCTCTCCTTTCGAGGGACTAACGTGTGATCCGATTTTCTTCGAGAGCAACTCGGAAGCGGCTCAGGTGTTCATCAATTCGAAGAAGCCCGCGTTGGTCTTCGTTTCACGCAACTTGCCGAGCAGGAACTCGATCGCGTCGACCGTGCCCATGGGATTGAGAATGCGCCGCAGCACATACATCTTTTTTAGAATGTCCGGCGGCACGAGCAGCTCTTCCTTCCGGGTTCCCGACCGAGTGATGTCCATCGACGGGAAGGTGCGCTTGTCGGCTACCTTTCGGTCGAGGATAATTTCCGAGTTGCCGGTTCCTTTGAACTCTTCGAAAATGACTTCGTCCATGCGAGAGCCGGTGTCGATCAGCGCGGTGGCGATGATCGTCATCGAGCCGCCCTCTTCGATGTTTCTGGCCGCGCCGAAGAAGCGCTTCGGGCGTTGCAGCGCATTGGCGTCGACGCCGCCGGTCAGCACCTTGCCTGACGATGGCACAACAGTGTTGTAAGCGCGTCCCAG
Source organism: uncultured Alphaproteobacteria bacterium (assembly GCA_963730555.1). GTDB lineage: Bacteria > Pseudomonadota > Alphaproteobacteria > Rhizobiales > Beijerinckiaceae > Roseiarcus. Next base: position 592,211 of record CAVSSS010000013.1, read on the forward strand.
CCGGGTGATCGAATCGAGCAGGATGACGACGTCGCGTCCGTGCTCGACCAGACGCTTGGCCTTCTCGATCACCATCTCGGCGACCTGGACGTGCCGTACGGCGGGTTCGTCGAAGGTAGACGACACGACCTCGCCCTTCACCGAGCGCTGCATATCGGTCACTTCTTCTGGCCGCTCATCGATCAGAAGCACGATCAAATAGCATTCCGGATGGTTGGCGGTGACGGACTGGGCGATATTCTGCAAGAGCACCGTCTTGCCCGTCCGCGGCGGCGCGACAATCAGGGCGCGCTGCCCCTTGCCGATTGGCGCAACAATATCGATGACGCGCGCCGACAGATCCTTTCGGGTCGGATCCTCAACCTCGAGCTTGAGTCGCTCATTGGGATAGAGCGGCGTGAGGTTATCGAAATGGACCTTGTGCCGGGTCTTTTCCGGATCCTCGAAATTGATCGCGTTGCACTTGAGCAGCGCGAAATAGCGTTCCCCCTCCTTGGGGCTGCGGATGACCCCCTCGACCGTATCGCCGGTCCTTAGTCCCAACCGCCTGATCTGCGACGGGGAAACGTAAATGTCGTCCGGCCCTGGGAGATAGTTGGCGTCGGCTGACCGCAGGAAGGCGAACCCGTCCTGCAAAATTTCGACCACTCCCTCCCCGATGATCTGGACATCGACGCTGGCGAGTTGCTTGAGGATGGCGAACATCAGCTCCTGCTTGCGCATCGCCGACGCGTTTTCGACGTCGTTCTCCTCAGCGAACGCTAGGAGCTCGGTTGGTGATTTCTGCTTTAATTCTTTGAGTTTCATTTCCCGCATTGGCGGACCTTACCTTGGACTTGCGGTCCTGCAGACCTGCAAAGTCGTTAGACTGGATGGGTGATGGCGCTGACAATTCGAGGCGGAGTTGATCGTGTCAGCGCCGCGCGACGAAAATTGGACCGGGCGATCCAGCGCCGCTAGTAAGAACCCACGTTCATAACCGCGGGCGCCGGTCCATAGTCGCCTTTGCGGAATTTTTCAACTGCCATTTGCGAGCATCGTCCGGTTCGTCGTCGAATGGCTTCAAAATGGCTTTACCACGGCCAACACAACAATAGCGATCATGAGCACGGTCGGAGCCTCGTTCAAGGCTCGATAGAAACGGGCCGGTCGCTCATTGGCGTCCTCGACGAAAGCTCTCACACAGCGAGCGAAATAGCCATGCAGTCCGGCAAGGCCAAGAACCAGGATGAATTTCGCTTGCCACCAGCCCTCTCGCCAATCTTCGGTAAGATAGACAAGCGTGAATCCGGTCAAAAAGACGAGGATCATCGAAGGCGTGACGATGGCTTTGAGAAGCCGCCGTTCCATCACCTTGAAGGTTTCGGAAACGTCGGAGCCCTTCGGCGCGTCGGCGTGATAGACGAACAGCCTCGGCAGATAGAGCATTCCCGCCATCCACGCGATGATGGCGATGACGTGCAGAGCCTTGACCCAGAGAATCATGCAAATTTGCCGCCGCCAAGCGGTTCGCTCACCCGCTCGAATGGTTGACGGCATTAGGCGCTGGATTCCGCTCGCGCAAGGCGGGGCGAGGACGAAACATACAATTAAGATTCTAGACTGATTCTTCTTCTTAGGGGCCCCGTTTGCGCAAATTCAATTCAATCCAGAGAGCCGAACAGTCACAATTGACGTAAGGGTCGAGGCTCTCCTGGCGGGCGGACGGAGTGGTTAACGTTTCGTTAAGAAAAGCGGGCCTCGCCAAACACCATATGAATGTCGTTCAAATTATCCCCGCAATTCCTATGCATCTTCGCCAGGACCTCTAATTTTTTCCCGTTCGCGACGGTTGTGAGCTATCGAACCCGCCTCGCCCTGGGCGCCTCAGGACTCGAGTTAGCCGCTCCCCTTTCTCCACGCCTGTCCACAAGCGGCGCCGCTGGCTATAAACAATCTGCGACTGACCCTGGGGACGGCATTGGGCCGCAGCTATTTCCACCTTCATCTGGTCTCGGACTCGACGGGCGAAACGCTGATCGCCGCCTCTCGCGCCGCTGCGGCGCAATATCAGGGCGTCGCGTCGATCGAGCACGTCTATCCGCTGGTGCGCACGCCCTCGCAGCTCGATCGCGTGATTGCCGAGATCGAGAACGCGCCCGGGATCGTGCTCTTCACACTGGTCGATTTCGACCTTTCGAAGCGGCTCCAGACAGGCTGCGAGGCTTCAGGCTCGCCGTGCTTGTCCGTCCTCGAACCAATACTGACCCTGTTTAAATCGTACCTTGGACAGAATTATACGCCGCGAGCCGGCGCGCAACACATGCTGAACGCCGATTACTTCAAGAGGATCGACGCTCTCAATTTCAGCATGATCAGCGACGACGGCCAGGCGCCGGAGAATCTGGAGCATGCCGATATCGTTCTCCTTGGGGTGAGTCGCACGTCGAAGACCCCGACCAGCATCTACCTCGCCAATCGCGGATATAAGACCGCCAACGTGCCCATTGTGCCGCGTTTGCCCTTGCCAGGAGCCATCGACCATCTTCGCCGTCCGTTGGTTGTCGGCCTTATTGCTTCGGCTGACCGAATTGTTCAGATCCGGCAAAACCGCCTCCTTTCGCTCAATGCCGACTCGCAGACCGACTATGTCGACCGCATCGCGGTCGCCGAGGAAATCGCCGCGTCCCGGCGCCTCTTCGCCGAGCGCGGCTGGCCCGCAATCGATGTGACGCGACGGTCGATCGAGGAGACGGCGGCGGCGGTGCTCGATCTCTATCGCGAGCACCGGCTCAAATTTATCGCCAACGGTTGACTCTCATGCAGCCTGCCGCCTTGCCGTCACTCTGGCGCAGCGCCGGACCATTGGTCCTGGCGTCGAGGAGCGAAAGCCGCCGCGCGCTTCTGTCAGCCGCGGGACTGGACGCTGAAACGATCGCGGCTGAGGTTGACGAGCGCGCGCTCGAAGATCGGTATCTCGCCGAGGGCGGCGCGCTTGAAGATGTCGCGATCGAATTGGCGCGGGCGAAGGCTCTCGCAGTCAGCGCGAAACGTCCCGACGCTTACTGCATCGGCGCCGATCAGACGCTCACGCTGGACGGCAGGATCTTCCACAAGTCCCGCGATCTCGTCGAAGGGGCGCAAACGCTGGCGGCGCTGTCCGGCAAGATGCATCGCTTGACCTCAGCATTCTGCGTCGCGCGCGCGGGCTATCCGCTCGTCGTCCACAGAGATCATGCGGACCTGCGAATGCGAGCTCTCGCTCCCGACGAGATTTCGCGCTATCTCGAACGCGTGGGCCCAAGCGTGTTGGCCTCCGTTGGCGTGTATCAGGGCGAGGGTCTTGGAGTTCATCTGTTCGAGCATATTGAAGGGGATCATTCCGTTGTTCTCGGACTGCCGATGTTGGGTCTTCTTGCGTGGATGCGTCGCGAAAATCTGATCTCGTTGTGACCGAAACAAGCGGGTTGCGCGCCGGCGTGGTCGGTTGGCCAGTCGAGCACTCGCGGTCGCCGATGATTCATGGCTACTGGCTCAAGGAGCTAGGGATACCGGGAAGCTACGAGAAATTCGCCGTTCGACCAGAAGAATTTCGCCAGTTCGCATCTAGAATTCGTGGGGGCGAACTCATTGGCTCCAATGTCACTGTACCCCACAAGGAAGCTGCCTTCAGCGCTTGCGATGAGCGAACGCCGGTGGCCGAAGAGCTCGGAGCGGTGAACACGCTATGGCGTCAAGACGGGCGTCTCATGGGCGACAACACGGACGTCGCAGGCTTTCTGGCCAGTATGGACGAGGCTGCGCCTGGCTGGGCGGAACAGCCGAAATTGGCCATTCGTCATCGGCGCCGGCGGGGCGGCACGGGCGGTCGTCTATGCATTGATATCGCGCGGCTTCGGGCGCATTGCGATCGTCAACCGGACGCCAGAGCGAGCCGAAACGCTGGCCGCGCATTTCGGCCGCTCGACAACAGCGATGGCTTGGGCGGATCTATCGAAGAACTTGGCTGAAGCGGACTTGCTCGTCAATTCGAGTTCGCTTGGCATGGTCGGACAGCCGCCGCTCGCGGTGGACGTCAGCGCCCTACCGGAGCGCGCGGTCGTCGCCGACATAGTTTATGTTCCTTTGCGGACGCCCCTCATCGAAGCTGCTAGCGCCCGCTGGACTGCGTACAGTCGAGGGGCTCGGTATGCTGCTTCACCAGGCCGCGCCGGCTTTCGCGCGCTGGTTCGGCAGAAAGCCCGCGGTGACGCCGGCGTTGCGCGCGCTGGTCGAAGCCGAAGTGATGGCGACCTATGAGGCGGCGCGGTGATCGTGGCCGGGCTGACGGGCTCCATCGCGATGGGGAAGTCGACCGTCGCTGGCATGTTCGGCGAACTGGGGGTTCCGGTATTCGACTCCGATGACGCCGTGCGCGACTTCTACTCCGGAGATGGCGCAAAAGGGGTCGAGGCGGCGTTCCCGGGCGTAATGGTTTCGGGCCAAGTCGATCGCGAGCGCCTCGGCGCGCGGGTGCTGGGCGATGCAGAGGCGTTGCAGCGCCTCGAGGGACTTGTGCATCCTGCAGTCGCCCAGTCGCGCGTTCAGTTCGTCGAGCGCGCGGCGGCGGCAGGGACGGCGGTTCGTCATCATCGACGTGCCGCTGCTTGTTCGAAACCGGCGGGGAAGCGAACGTCGGTCTCGTAATCGTGGTGAGCGCGCCAGAATCGATCCAGCGTGCAGCGCGTTTTGGCGCGAGCGGGCATGACCGAGGCGAAACTCGACGCCATTCTTTCGCGGCAAATGCCCGACGGGGAAAAGAGGCGCCGGGCTCATTTCATAATCGATACCCGAGGCAGGCTTGAGTTGACCTCTGCTGTCGTCGGTCAATTCATGCGCTCAGTCGGGGCGATGAGCGGGAGGGCGAACGCGCAATGCGTGAAGTGGTGCTCGACACCGAAACGACCGGCCTCGATCCCGCCGAGGGACATCGGGTGCTCGAGATCGGCGCCGTCGAGATCGTGCACCAAAGCCTCACGGGCAAGGTCTTTCACACGCTCATCAATCCGGAGCGCGACGTTCCCCAGGAGGCGGTGCGCGTTCACGGGCACAATTTTGCGGCGCTCAAGGACAAACCGGTCTTCGCAAGCGTGGTCGACGATTTTCTGGCCTTTATTGGCGACTCGAAGCTCATCATCCACAACGCGGACTTTGACGTGCGCTTTGTGAATGCGGAGTTGGCGAGGCTCGGGCTGGCCACGATCGGCATGGATCGCGTCGTCGACACGCTAACGCTTGCGCGAAAGAAGCACCCCGGAGCGCCAAACAGCCTGGATGCTCTCTGCGACCGCTACCGCATCGACCGTTCGCGGCGGGTTCGGCACGGCGCCTTGCTGGATGCGGAGATCCTCGTCGAGGTCTATTGCGAGCTGACTGGAGGCCGTCAGCGGTCGCTCTCATTTGGAGGCGCGCTCGAGGGCGCTGTGTCGCCCGTCGTCGCCGCTATTTCTCGCTCTGGTCCGAGGCCCGCAAGGACATTTCCCCTCGAGCACTCAGAAATAAGCGCTCATTTTCGATTATATTGAAAGTTTGGGCCGGGAAGCGATCTGGTTCCGCTATCTGGTTCAGCCCGCCTGAGTTCGTTTGGGGACGAACGGTCAGGCTGTCTGTTGCTGCGGTTGACCGCCCGCGGCAGCCAATCTTTGCAAGATACAACGCCTGGAAATCAATTGGATCAATAAAGAGCGGCGGGATACGAGCCGCCGCGGACCGCGTCGGCAACAATTTGGCGCGCGAATGGGAACAGGATTCGCGGGCCTTCAATCATGACCACCGGCTGAACTTGCTCGGCTGGAAAGTTCTCCACCCGGAACACGCCAGCATAGTTGAGTTCGAACTTGAACATCGTATCAGCGCCTTGGCCGGCGCCGCCTTCAAGCATGAGGCTTACCTCGTAATCCGACTGTGCAAGCTGGCGGGCGTTCACATTGATCTGGATGGAGATATTGGGAGGCGGTTGCTGCGGGCCCAAGGTGCGCGGGGCGTTGGGGTTCTCAAAGGAGAAGTCCTTGGTGTACTGAGCGAGAACCGAAAATTTTGGACCGGCTCCGGCTTGCGGCGCGCCAGCGCCATTGCCGTTCTGTTCAGCCATCGTCAACTGCTCCTTGAACGCGACTTCGAGCGCCTCTTGGCGATCGCTTAGACCTTAAATCTCGGGCCGGTCGCCTAGCATGGCGCCAATGTCCAAACAAGCGCGGGAACGGTCGCCCTTGATTATCGCAACGCGCTGACCCGACCGAACAACGCCTGATTGGCGTAGCCGTCGGGCTTTAGACCATTGCGCTCCTGATAGGCCCTCACTGCCGAACGGAGCGCATCGCCGATTTTTCCGTCGATCTCGCCCACTTCATAGCCCATTTTCTTCAGTTTGACTTGCAGTCTTTGGATTTGCGTCGCGGTGAGCGTGTGGTCATGGGTCGGCCACTGGGCGAGGAGACCGGGGCCGCCCTTCACGGCGTCGCCGAGCAGGCCTACGGCGAGCGCGTATGAGGTGGAATTGTTATAGGATTTGATGACGTCGAAGTTGCTGGTGATCAGAAACACCGGTCCATCGAGCCCAGCAGGGATCAAGAGCCGTCCCTCGCCCGATTGCGGCCAGGGCGAACCATCGGCTCTCGTGACGCCGCGAGCGGCGAAGGACGAGAACGGCGCGGGTGATGAAGAATCGGCGGCCGTCAACGCGAATTCGGGCGGCAGGCGAACTTCGAAACCCCAGGGCAGGCCTTTGGTCCAATCGTGTTTCGCCAGATAATTCGCGGTTGAACCGATCGCGTCCGCTTCGCTCGTCCAGATGTCGCGCCGGTCGTGCCGTTGAAACGCCACGGCGTAGGCAAGATAGCTCGACGGCATGAACTGCGTCTGTCCCATCGCTCCCGCCCAGGAGCCATGCATAAGGGAAGGAGCGATGTCGCCCTCGTCGAGGATGACAAGGGCCGCGAGCAATTCGTCGCGGAAATAGTCGCCCTGGAAGCGGATATAGGCGAGGCTCGCAAGAGCCTGAATGACATTGTTCGACCCGACAAAACCGCCAAAATCGGTCTCCAGGCCCCAGACGCCCAAGAGCACAGCGTCGTCGACGCCAAAGGCCTCCTTGGCTGCAGCGAGCCAGAAGCTTTCTGAACGCGCTCTGTCGCGACCCCGCTCGATGCGTTCGGGCGTCACCGCGCTTGCGACATAGTCCCAAATGGGACGCACGAACTCCGGTTGCGATCGCGCGCTAGCCACAACCTTGGGATCAAACGCAACACTGGCAAAGGCGCTATCGAAAGTGGCGCGCGAGACGCCACGCTCCTCGGCAAGCGGCCGAAGCGCGTCAATGAACTCGCGGAAAGTTTGCGGATGAGGCCGGACGGGTTTGCTGCCGACGCTCGCGGAAAATGCGGCGCCTGACAACCCGAGCGCGACAACGAGGGCGCCCAGGATGGCGAGACTTGCGCCCAGACAGGGGCGTATCCGTTGTTTACAGTCGATTCTGGCCATGCCTCGGGCCGTACCAGAAAAGGTCTAGTTTAGTAACTGCGCCAAACCGAGAAAAACGCAACCGCCTGTTTAGAGGCCGATCGTGAATATCGACGGTCAACCGTTGATTTCGTCGGGACGCGGCATGGAGATGATGTTGTAGCCCGCGTCGACGAAATGCACCTCGCCCGTCACTCCTTCCGAGAGCCCTGAGAGCAAATAAACGGCGGCGCCGCCGACATTCTCGATCGTGACTGTGTGCCGCAGCGGCGAATGGGCGCGGTGGAAATTGAACATGAAACGCGCGTCGCTAATGCCCGCCCCGGCCAATGTGCGGATAGGTCCGGCTGAAATGGCGTTGACGCGAATATTTTCGGGCCCGAAGTCGACTGCCAAATACCGCACGCTCGCCTCCAAGGCGGCTTTGGCGACGCCCATGACGTTGTAGTTTGGCACGACGCGCGTGGAGCCGCCGAAAGTAAGCGTGAGCATCGCGCCGCCCGAAGACATCATCGGCGCCGCCCGCTTGGCGAGCTCGGTGAATGAAAACGCGGAGATGACCATCGTCCGAATGAAATTCTCGCGGCTGGTGTCGGCGTATCGTCCCTTCAGTTCATTGCGATCGGAGAAACCGATGCAGTGAACAAAAAAGTCAAGTCTGCTCCAAACCGCCCCGAGCGCGGAGAACATAGTCTCGACCGAACGTAAGTCTTCGACATCGCAGCGATAGAGACGCTTCGCCGAGCCCAACTCTTCGGCGAGCGGCGCGACCCGTTTGCCCAAAGCTTCATTCTGGAAGGTAAACGCCAGCTCCGCGCCTTCGGCTGCCAAAGCCTTGGCTATGCCCCAGGCTATCGAATGATCGTTGGCGACACCCATCACCAGGCCACGTTTGCCGCTCATCAAGCCGGATTTCATTGGGGCGCTCGTCAATCAGGTCCTCGGGAGTGTCGGAGACGGGCAGGGAATCAGTCATTTCGTCTTCGTCGCGGCGGTCGGAGATTGTGTGGGCTCAAGCGTCCACGCGCTTGAACACGAGCGTCGCGTTTGTCCCGCCAAAGCCGAAAGAATTTGACAGCGCCGCCCTCAGTTTCACGTTGTCCCGGCGCGAGCGCACGATTGGCATATCCGAGAAAGCTGGGTCAAGTTCGTCGATATGGGCGCTTTCGCAGATGAAGCCATTCTGCATCATCAGCAACGAATAGATGGCCTCGTGCGCGCCGGTCGCGCCTTGGGAATGCCCGGTCAGCGACTTCGTCGCTGATATCGGCGGGCACTTATCGCCGGAGCCAAATACCTCGCGCACCGCCTCGATCTCCTTGAGATCGCCGATCGGGGTCGAAGTCGCATGAGGATTGATATAGTCGATCGGGAGCTTGACCCCGGCCAGAGCCTGACGCATGCATCGCGCGGCGCCTTCGCCCGAAGGGGCGACCATGTCGTGACCGTCCGAAGTCGCGCCATAGCCGGCGATCTCGCCGTAAATCTTGGCCCCTCGCGCCTTGGCCCGCTCGTATTCTTCAAGCACCAGCACGCCTGCGCCAGCCGAGATGACGAACCCGTCCCGGTTCTTGTCGTAGGCGCGCGACGCGCGCGAAGGCGTCTCGTTATAGGTCGGTGGACAAGCGCGCCCATCGCGTCGAACAGCACCGATAACGTCCAATCCAGTTCCTCGCAGCCGCCAGCGAACATCACATCCTGCCGATGGGTGAGGATTTGCTCGTAGGCTGCGCCGATACAATGATTGGACGTGGCGCATGCCGAGGAAATCGAATAGCTCAAGCCCTTGATCTTGAACCAGGTCGACAGAGTCGCCGACGCTGTCGAGGACATGGATTTCGGCACCGCGAACGGGCCGACGCGTTTGGGGCCTTTGGAGCGGGCGATGTCGGCGGCCTCGACAATGGCGCGCGTCGAAGGACCGCCCGAACCCATGATGATGCCGGTCCGCTCATGCGAGACCTCGTCGGGCGCAAGACCGCTGTCCACGATCGCCTGATCCATCGCGACATGGCACCAGGCCGTTCCGCCGCCATGGAAGCGCATCGCCCTTCGATCAACCACTTCTTCGGCGCGGAGCGTCGGCGCTCCCTGGACTTGCGAGCGAAAGCCAAGCTCGGCCATCCGGTCGGCGCGCGTGATCCCTGACCTGCCTGCGTGAAGGCTGGCGGTCACTTCCTGCGTGTTGTTGCCGATCGAGGATACGATGCCCATGCCGGTGACGACAACGCGCCTCATTTTCTTGCCCTCCCGATTGCGAGCAGGTCAGGCCGGGGTCGCGGTCGAGGAACTGAACAAGCCAACGCGGATATTCTGGACCTCATACATGCGTCTACCGTCGCCCTCGAGCCATCCGTCCGCAACGCCGAGGATCAGTTTCCCCTTGAAGACACGCTTCATGTCCACGCCGTAGACGACCTTTTTTATTGTCGGCAGGACCTGATCGGCGAACTTCACCTCCCCGACGCCGAGGGCGCGGCCACGTCCAGGCAGGCCGAGCCAACCGAGAAAGAAGCCGGTCAATTGCCAAAGCGCGTCCAGGCCGAGGCATCCCGGCATCACCGGATCGCCCTTGAAATGACAAGAAAAAAACCAGAGATCGGGATTGATGTCGAACTCGGCGCGGACTTCTCCCTTGCCGTTCACGCCGCCGGTTTCGGAAATCTCGCTGATCCGGTCGAACATCAGCAGCGGCGGCAAGGGCAGTTGCGCATTGCCCTCTCCGAACAACTCGCCACGACCGCAGGCGATGAGATCCTCATAATCGAAACTGGTGCGCCGTTCACTCATGCGCGCGGTTTGTCCCCGGGACCGCGCGCCCAGCGCGGAAGCCTCAAGGCGGCGTGGTAACACAGGCGTTTGCTTACCGAAAGCGTTCCGCGTTGAGCTCAGGTTGACGCCCTGGAGCGGAAGGCGGAGGGACGCGGCTGCCGGGGGGGGAAAAACGTTCAGTAGCGCGGAAAATCAGCGGAGGCGATGAGGCCCTCGCTCGTCGTGACAACCCACCCGTTGCCTCCGAGCTCGATACGCTCGACGCGCCCCGCGCCCGGCAGATAATCGCCCTGCCGGACTTCGCGTTCGCCATAGCGCCCCCCGACGAGCGCCATGTCATCGCGAGCGTCGAGCACGACATATCCGCGAAGAAGAGGTCTCGGTCGTTCGATTGAACTCGTCCTGTCCATCGCGACGTTGTCGAATTTCGGACGAGCCGGGGATTGCTTGGCCTGTGTGACTTGCGGCGGCGCTGGGGGTGGCGCGGCGATTTTCTGCTCGAGCTTGTCCATGCGAGTGGAAAGACCGGCTGTCAGAGCAGTCGCTTCGCGATCGAACTCGCTCCCGTAAGTTTGTCGACCTTGGCGCTTGCTTCATGGTCCAATTTGTCGACGCGTTGCGACAGTTGGGCCAAGGCCCCGCTGAACTCCCGCGCCGAAACAAGGTTTGACCTGATCTCCCCAACCGACTGACGGAGGTCCGCAAGGCCCGCGTTTGACATCGCGCTGTCGATGGCGTCGAGGCGAACCTTCAACGACTTGAGAGTGTGAGCCAGAGCCGCATTCTCGCTTGCCTGCTCAGCGAGGGCCTTGGCCTGCAGGCGGTCCTCCAAAAACAAGGCGCCCGCGACGGCGACAACGATCGCGAGCGCCGCGGCTGCGGCGAAATGGAATCGAGACAAGAAAAGTCTGCCGGCAGCCGGAGGCCGCTGCTGAGCCTCCGGTTTGGCGTCCGAAGGCTCGACAACAAGAATGAGGTCACGCGAGGAGCTAGGCGCCTGCGGCTCGTGGCCGACGTTTGCAATCCCGAATTCGCCCATTGATTAACATCCGCGGCTGACGAAGCATTTATTCTAGTCTCCGCGAATGGGATTAACGAATTGTTGACCGTCACGCAGCGGTCCTGGCAAAATTGAAAAGCTTGAGAGGATCGTCGCGATTTTGGACGTGGGCTGCGCCGTCGCCGCCGGCAGGCTTTGCCTCAGGTTCGATGTTGGCTAGACGGCCCCGAGCCTAAGCCCGGCAGCGTCCGTCCGAATGCGGTCAACCATGGCGCGCACGCCATTTGAGCGTTGAGGCGTGAGGTGTTGCTCAAGGCCGAGGGCGCGAAAAGCGGCGTGCGCATCTACGGCCAGCACCTGCTCGGGGGTTCGGTCCGAAAAAAGCGCAATTGCGATCGCGATCAGGCCGCGCACGAGGTGAGAATCGCTATCGCCGCGGTAATGCAGGATTTTTTCGCCTTCGGCGTTCGTTTTCACCTCGCACTCGAGCCAAACTTGGCTGACGCAGCCCCGCACTTTGGTGGCGTCATTATGCGCCGCGGCGCTCAGCGGCTCGAGCGAATGGCCGAGTTCAATGACATAGCGATACCGGTCCTCCCACTCGTCGAGAGAGACGAAATCATCGCGGATGATGTCGATCGCCGACAAAGGATGCGCTAGCCTCGTTGTATCGTCTATGGCCTTATATGGGTCTTTACCAGGGGGCCGACCAGCGCCCCCGGCCAAAATTCTCGTGTAAACAAGGCCTCGGAAGACCGTTGTAATAAAGGGTAAACCATAGCGGAAGGACCATGAGATTGGCGGCAATTGGGTAAGCGTCGAGCCGCTAGACTTAACAGTGATTTAATCAGCGGCTGCGATTTTAGGGAAACGCGCGACGGTCTCAAGCGCCTGCAAGTGATTCGTCCGCATCCTTCCGCCGTTCCGCTGGGCCAAGCTATGTCGGCCGATCGTTACGCTGCGACCCGCCGTCAAAAGCCAGCCCGTCCGGCCCGTCATTTCGTTGACTGCTCTTTCAAACACGAAACGGAATCGAACGGCGCCGTGCTTTCAGGAGTGAACACTTGGAATTAGCGCTTGCCCGCATAAAAAGTAACCTGGGCCAACTCCGCGGGCCCGTCCAACGTTCATCCCACGAAACGTTGCGGCGAAGGATAGCGGGGCGCCTGAAGGTCGCGCACCTGCGCTATTATCTGGGAGCGGCCCTGTTGCTGGCTCTTGTTGGCGTCACCGTGAATGCGCTTGTCTTGCAGCGCGAGCGTCATCCCGCTCCGTTATTCGGGTTCTCGCCGCCGAAACCCTCACCCGCCGCTCCAGCGCCAGTTCAGGCTCCCCCACCGAAGCCCGTCAACGCGGAAAATAGCGCTTCGTCAGCCCCGTCGCCCGCGGCACTTCCGCCGACGCGGCCGGCAGAGGCCGCGCAGAGCGCTCCGCCGGCGTCCGATCCAATCGCTGAACTGTTGGCCGGGGAGGCCCACAATGACGGATCGCATTTGGTTCTGGCCGCCCAAACCGCGTTGGCCAAGCTTGGCTATCCAGTCAAGCCAGACGGGAAAGAGGGGGCCGCCACTGAGCAGGCGCTGCGGGAGTTCGAGAAGACCCACGGCTTGCCTTCCGGTGCCGAAATAACCGAACGACTTGTCAAACAGTTGACCGCGGCCGCGCGCGCGGGAGGACACTGACCGCAGTGCGCTTGCGCTCCGACATCTGGGTCGCTGCGTATTTGCGTCGATGCGGAGTGGAGGGGGCAAGCGCCGTCTTGCGCCGGAGAGGCGCTGCGGAAGCTGGCGCGATTTTCGTCAAAGTCGACCACCTCGATGGAAGCGCAACGCTTTATGAGCCTGCGCCGCAGTCCCTCGCAGGCGACGCGCCGCCAGGGGTCGAAAGGCTTTTCGCCCGTGCGCACAAGGAGCCGTCGATCGATTCCAATGAGGCGGAGGAGCGGCTCAAGCGGGAAATTGCGTTTGACTCCGACCTTTGGATCGTCGAGGTCGAGGACGGCGCGGCGGGCGCCTGGCTCGATCTCGCGCCTTAAGTTGACGCTTTGCTAGCCAAGCTTCGCGGCGTCAAAGCAAGCAGCGGAAAGCAGACGCAGTCAAAAATAGAGCAGCGAAGCTATGAATCTGGACTTTAGTTAAAACTTGTTTCAAATCGACGTCTGGTTTGCTTGGTTCAAACTTATTCGTGGCTTAACCAATTGCTTAACTTCGACATCGGGCTTGAATGGAAATCGTTCAAATTAACGCGGTCGAAATCGGCCGGTCCTAATTTGGACCCCATCGGCGGCGCGGAAAAGCGGGTTTGCCGCCGAAATGGGGTTTCGGAGCAGGAGCAAACAGGTGTTCAAATCCATGAAGAACTTCGCGGCCGACGAATCTGGCGTCACCGCGATCGAGTATGCGCTGATCGCCTCGCTCATCGCCGTCTTCATCATCACAGCAGTCCAGACGGTTGGCACCAAGGTCAGCACGGTGTTCAACGAAGTCGGCAACACCCTCAAGTAGAGCGATTTCGCCCAAGAGCTTCGCGTCGGCGCCGCCACCCGCGTCGGCGCGAACCGTTGGCCTTGGCTGCACTTAGTCAAGGGAAAGCCGTAGGCGGGGGCCTTGGACCCGCTTCCTCGTAATTCAATTGAGAAAATGGCTTCGAGCGTCCTCCATCTTCTGGCTTTCGCCTTCTTTCCCACCGTAATGGCGCTATCAGCGTCCATGGACCTATTGACCTTTACAATACCCAATCGGCTTTGTCTCACTCTCGCCGTCGGGTATTTGATCTTCGCCGCGATGCTTGGGGTTTCGGCTGTAGATATTCTGCTTAATGTTTCATGCGCCGTGGCGATCTTGGTCATTACATTCGCCATGTTCAATTTCGGCTGGATCGGCGGAGGGGACGCAAAACTGGCGGCGGCCACGGCCGCATGGCTCGGATGGACCACGATCTTCGACTATGGCCTCGCGGTGGCGCTGTTTGGCGGGGGTCTCACTTTAATTCTTCTAGGCGCACGTATGTTTCCTCTGCCCCCCGTCCTTGGCCGTATGGATTGGCTTGTGCGATTGCACAGCGCCAACGCGGGGGTCCCTTATGGAATTGCGTTGGCGGCGGCGGGGTTGATGCAATATCCGAATTCATCGATCTGGGCCGCAGTCACCTAAGCCGGCCCTCCGGCGCCGACGCCCACGATCGGCGCGCGGGAAATCACGCGGTCTCGCGATCTCCTGCTGGATCGTTCCGAAGGGGGTCACAGCAGCTAGGGCTTGCTTCAAGCGAACACTCACCCCAACCCCTCTCCCGCCCCTCACCAAGCTCGGAATGAGAGGAGAGGGGGACGCGCGAGCCGAGGCCCGGAGGGCTCGTTAAGGATTGGCCTCGCTATAATAACCCTTGGCGCCGCCGTCCGCATAAGCGGGCGCGAGCGCGATAGTCACGGTGGCTGCCGCCCCGCAAGCCATGGTGACGGCGACAAGAAGAATCAGAAGATATTGCATCGCCCCCAACCGGCCGTCCCCTGCCAACTCTGCGCCCGCCAAAAGCGCCTGACCCGCGCCTCTGTCAAGGCGAGGTTGTGGTGCACGCCGTTCAAATGCGCGGTGAGCGCGGTCACACTCGTGACCGCTGACCCAATAGTGCCAATGGTTATTGGGCCGTTCCCTAAGAATTGGTTAATCAAGGGCGCGAGGCCAATTCATCAAAAACGGGACGGTGAAATACAGTTAACGACGCGGCTGGATGTAGGAACAGCATTGCTCATAGGGCCCAGTGGGTGGCCCGGACGAGCTCCGCGACGAGCCGTCAAGATGCTTCGCTTCGGGACCGCAGGTTGCAGGCTACCCCCGGCCGACATAGGGCATCTTGGTCGCCATGATGGTCATGGTCAGGATGTTGGTCGAGAGCGGGAGGCTCGCCATGTGCGCGACCGCCGCGCCAACCTCATCCACATCCATCATCGGCTCCGGCGCGATGCGGCCGTCGGCCTGGCGCACGCCTTGGGTCTGCTTGCGGGCCATTTCGGTCAGCGCATTGCCGACGTCGATCTGCCCGCAGGCAATGTCATGGGCGCGCCCGTCGAGCGCGATCGACTTGGTCATCCCGCTGACCGCGTGCTTGGTCGCGTTATAGGGGATGGAGAGGGGCCGGGGCGTATGGGCCGAGATCGAGCCGTTGTTGATGATCCGCCCGCCCTGCGGCTTTTGGCGCTTCATGAGCCCAAAGGCGCCCTGTGCGCAGAGGAACATGCCGTTCAGATTGACGTCGACCACCGCCTTCCACTGGTCGAAACTGAGTTCATCGATCGGAACCGGGGGCGCGTTCTGGCCCGCGTTGTTGAACAGGAGGTCAAGCCGGCCGAACTCGCGCTCGATTTTGGCGAACAGAGCCTTGACCGCATCGGGGTCAGCGACATTCGTCGGCAAGGGCAAAGCGCGGCGGCCGAGCGCCTTGATTTCGCGCGCCGTCTCCTCGAGCGCATCCGCGCGCCGGCCTGCCAACGCGACATGCCAACCGTTCCGCGCCAACGCCAAAGCCGACGCCTTGCCGATCCCCGAACCCGCGCCCGTCACCAGGGCAAAACGCTCGCCGTCCATGATTCCTCCGTTAACCCTTACAAAAGCCGTTCCTGCCTCAACTCCGGCGCCATTCGGCAGACGGCGGCCGCAAGGACGATCGCCCCGCCAATGATGGTCGCCAGGCCTGGGTTCTCACCGAAGGCGATAAACACCCATAAGGGCCCGAGCACAACATCGAGGAGGCTGATGAGGCCAGCTTCGGCGGACGGAATGAACTTGGCCCCCTCCATGAAGAGCACGAAGGCAAGGCCGATGGTCGTCAGCCCGAATACGAACAGGATCGCGAAATTTTGTAGGCTGATGGGCTCGAGCGGCGAATTGGCCAGGCCGAAGATTCCGGAACCGACGGTGCCGAGGCAATTGACGATGATAATCGATGCGCCCGGCTGGCGACGCTGCAAAACGATCATGCCGGCGAAGGCGAGCGTCATCAGCATGGACAAAGCCTGCCCCAGGAGACGGCCCGAGCCGAGGCCGCTCGCGACCATGACGACGATGCCGATGAGCGCCAGGCCCGAGGCGAAGAGTGTGCGCGCCGAGACGCGCTCGCCATTGATGAGGAAACCCATCGCCGCCCCAACGAAAGGCATCGTGGCGTAGATCACCATGACGTCGGCGATGGTCGTTGTCATCACCGAGGCGGTGTAGGCGGAAATCGCGATCATCGCGAGCAGGGCGACAAGCGGCGACAGCGCGCCGAAGCCGAGCGGGTTGTCGAGGCGCCCGTTTCGCCATTCGATCAGGCCGACAGCCGCGATCGAGGCCGCGCCGAGCAACGCCCGCCAGCCCATCACCGTCCAGACGTCGAGATGGGAGAGAAGACGGGCAAACAAGCCCGCGAGACTCCACAAGACTGTGGCGACGAGGACCAGCAGCACGCCGCGCCGGCGCGCGGACGTGTCGCCCGGCACAGAAAACTCTCCTCATCGATCAGGGTCGCGTCGGACAATAGGAGAATTCGGGCCTAAGGGGAACCCGCCGTCAGAGCGGCGGCGTTTGGGCGGCGGCGCGGACGTCTCGCGCCCCAGCGATCCTTTGGACGAGCTTGAGCGCATGGCCCGGAAGCCGCGCGCAGGGGGCGACGAGGGCGGAAAGCGTCGAGCGGAACGGCGCCCCCTCGTCGCCGACGCCGAAAACGATGGGTTCGCGCGTCCTGGCGGGAATGGCGAGCGTGCCGAACGCCCAATCCCAAAGGGCGAGCGCAAAGCCGAGGTTCTTGTCGAAATGCGCAGGGTTGGCGGAATGATGCAGCTGGTGATGGGCCGGACTCTGCAGGATGCGGCCGGCGGCGCCGGTAAACGCGATCCACAGGTTGCTGTGCCTGAGATGCCCGTACGTCAGGAGGAACATCATCGTGAGGATGTTGCCGTTCAGAAGTGTGAACGGGCGCACACCCGGGCCGAAGCTATAGGTCATGACGCCGAACACGGTTCCGGTCGCGAGCCCGATCCAATTCATGAACGCGATGATCTCGACCGGATGCTGGCGCAACTCGGTCAAGGTCGTCATCACCTCGGCGGAATGGTGGACCTTGTGGAACTCCCATAAGGCCGGGATCTTGTGAAAGGCGTAGTGGGCGGACCAATAGGCGAGCTCGTAGGCCAGGATCTGCAGCACCGTCGCAAGCGTCAGGACGGTCCAGGGTGGCCAGGGGAGCGGCGCGCGGCGCCCAAATTCGTGGCTCAGCCAGGCGACGATCGCGTCGCGCCAGAAAAAGAGGCCAAAGCTCAGCATGCCGTAGGCCGAGGCGAACACGATCGCATTCAACGCCCACAGGCGCATGTCGATCAGCGATGACGGATGGAGCAGAACGCGCCTCGGGAAGATCGAGCGAAGGAAAGCCCGCGCGTTGACGCGCCGGCCGCCCGCTCGGCGGCGGCCGACATAATAGAGCGCGCAGAAGGCGAGCGCGCCGATGAGCGCCGGCGCGCCATAGGCCGACGCCGGGCTGAACGTATCTCGGAGAGCCCGCTCGAATGCGGCCGCGATAAAGGGGAAGCTCGGCACTTACGTCGCGTCGCTTGTTGCACCTCCCAACGAGTTTAGCGACCGGCGCTTCCGGAAGGGTTAAGTCAGTCTCACGGATTGGCTCGATCGCGTCTCCGAGGCGCTGCTCCGCTCCAACAGGGGGCTCGATCAAACGTCTGGCGAGACCGACTCCTCGGTCAGCCGCCCGGCGGCCATCGCGGGCGGCAGCGTCGGGTTGGTGCTATGCCATGTTGCGGGCCAGTGCTCCGGCAGGTTTCCCCACGCGTTGAGTTGTCCCAGCGCATCGAACAGGCCCAAATACTGGGAATAGCGGACGCCCTTCACATTTTCAGCGATCGGGCAGCCGAGCGTCACGACCTTCAGTCCCTCCGTCCGCTCAGCTGGAAGGAACTGGATCGCGTTGCCGATCTGCAACGCTCCCTTGCTGTGCCCAACCAGAAGCAAAAAGCGTGGCTCGCGATATTCGAGCAGCGCGTGCAGCACATCCGACGAGCCGGAGCCAAAGCGGAAGACGGGGGCGCCATTGTTGGTCTTCGCGTCGGGCGTGGAACCGGAAAGCTGGCGCCCAATGCTTGCAATGTGCGGCGCAGTCATCGTCAGGCTGTCCTGGACCAAGCTCTTGGCGTTCACGAAGTTGTAAAAACCGAACCCAAACCAGCCGCCGAGCCCCTGCATGACGACATCGGCGAGGCCGTAACCTGGCACGATGGCGAGCACGGACTGGCGCAAGGCGACCGAGATGTCCCAAGCAAGCGCCGCGCTTCCCAACGCGGAACTGCCCACGCCGGTGATCGTCGCAACGGCGACATCGCGGGTCTCGTGTTCCGAAGACTCCAGGTAGAAGCGCACGTCTTTGTACTTGCGCACATAAGGAGGCGTCTGTGCGTCAATGAGCAAAAGTGAGCCTTCAGGATCGCTCAGAGCCTCAAAATCGATGATTCGGGATGGTCTCTCGCCGCTGGCGCTGACGGCCTTGTCTTTCTCGCGGAGTGCGCTGGTCAGGGTCGGAACGTCATAGAAGATAGAGTCGAGAAGCGTATTGAAGCCGCGGAAGGCGCGAACGGCGTTTTCGACAAGCGGCTTTGGCGGTTCGAACAACCGAAGCGAATCGTCTGGAATCGGCAGATTATGTCCAATCGACATCGCAAGCCCCTCCACCTCAGGCGACGAGCATACCACCGCTTTCGCTGCAGCGCAGCATCGGTGAAATGCCCCAGGCGGAGAGAGGGCGTCCTGCACATTAACTCGGGCGGCCTTTCGCCTTAGAACAGACCTAGATCCTCAGTTCGGCGGTCGGGATGGAACATATAGTTGGAGTGGACTGGCGCAGCTTCGCCACGACCGCGAATTCCGCCTTTCTCCTCGCCTTCTCCTCCCTGTTCTCGATCATCAACCCGATCGGCGGCGCGCTCATCTTTTATGGCTTCACCAAGGACTTCAGCTCCTTAGACCGGGTGAGGGTCGCGGCGCGCGTCGGCTTCTATTCGCTCCTGATCATGTTCGGAGCGTTATGGTTCGGGACCTATATCCTGTCCTTCTTCGGCGTCTCGATCGACGCCTTGCGCATCGCGGGTGGGATGGTGATCGCGCTCAGCGGTTTCCAGCTTTTGACCACGAGCAATTCGCATCCGGACCAGAAGCGGCACGAGCGGGAAGCGGCGCCCAGCAGCGACGACGACCCGATGCAGCTCGCGTTCTTTCCGCTGACCTTGCCGTTCACCACCGGACCCGGCACCATCGCTGTCGCGATCACGATTGGCGCAGAGCGGCCGTCGAACGGCGTTGGATTCGTAGCCTTCTTCCTAGGCGCGAGCCTCGCGGCGCTCGCCAACGCCGCAATCGTATGGATCGCCTATCGCTTCGCCGATCGCCTGACCGGGCTCATTGGACCCACCGCCCGGCAGGTTATCGTGCGGCTGACGGCGTTCCTTCTCATGTGCATCGGCGTGCAAATCCTGGTGACCGCGATCGGCGACCTCGCGGTCAAGTGGCGCGCCGTCTAACGCCGCCCCGCCGCGGCAAACCCGATCGTTTGGCGCCGAGTCCGCAAGGGACGGTCGTCCCGCCCTCCAGTCGGCTCCGCCAAATTGGGGCCCCCGAGACCCTTCAAATAGCCATCCACTGAGAGCGGCCCCGGGCCTCCGATACAGAGCGCGAGGACCCCTGCGATATAAAGCAAGTCGGTCTCATAACCTGGCTGACCGAAGTGCGCGCCAGCCGCATCGTACGAGATGAGTTTGATCGAGCTGAATCCGTTGGGAAGATGGACGGAGAAAATAGCAACTAGGAGCACCACGATCATCGGAGCCGCCGCCATGGGTATAAAGGCGCCCGCGAGGATCAGCAGTCCGCCGAAGATCTCAACGACGATGGTCGCCCACCCGAGAAGGTCGGCAAACGGCATTCCGATGGCGTGTAGAATCGCGATGAACCCATCGGCGCCGCGGGAAAGCTTTGCGTAACCATGTTCGACGAAGCCGAAACCGAGAATCAACCGAAGCGGCAAGGCGTGCCAGTTTGCCGGTACGGGAAGCGGAGATGGCGAACCTGCGAAAAAGGGAGGTGAAATCCATAGCCTGTGGTTCGCCTCGACGACGGTTCCGGTTACGCGCCTCCGGGAATTTTCGGGGCAGTCCGCGTCGCCTTTTCGGCCAGGTAAAGGGCGCGATAGCGCTCGAGGCGCGGGGCGTAAGCCGCGGCGCGATCCGGATCGGGCTTGAATTCGCGCTGGATAGGCGGGCGCGGACAGATCGCCTTGAGGCTTCCTGCGCCTGCGGCAAGCATGCCGAGCCTCGCCGCGCCGAGCGCCGCGCCAGCTTCCGCGCCGGAAGCGAGATCGATCGTCAGGCCGGTCACGTCGGCGATCATCTGCCCCCAGAATTCCGACCGGGCGCCGCCGCCGACAAGCAACGGCCGGACCGGCCGCGCGCCGGCCGCGTCCAGAACGTCGACCCCGTCGGCGAACGAGAAGGCGACGCCCTCCATGACGGCAAAGACCAGCGCGTCGGGCCCATGCGCGGCGCGGAGGCCTGCGAACATGCCCGTCGCCTCCGCGTCGTTGTGGGGCGTGCGCTCGCCGCTGAGGTAGGGGAGGAAGATGGGCGCGGAAGCGACGGCGCTCGCCGAGTGCGC
Source organism: uncultured Alphaproteobacteria bacterium (assembly GCA_963730555.1). Classification (GTDB taxonomy): domain Bacteria; phylum Pseudomonadota; class Alphaproteobacteria; order Rhizobiales; family Beijerinckiaceae; genus Roseiarcus. The sequence continues at coordinate 613,142 of CAVSSS010000013.1, forward strand.
GAAGGAGGCCGCGGCGGCGATCAATCCGCCGATATCGCCTTCCCGGCCAAGGATGGAGGCGATCCAGGCGAGCGAGGAAGCGGCGGAGAGCGTCACCGCCATGCCGTGCCAGCGATGCGGCAGTGCATGGCAAAATGCGTGCAGCGTCCGCTCCGGGAGGCGAACGAAACTGTCGGTGACCGAAAAGATGACGCCCGACGTGCCGAGCGAGACGAAGCCCGCCCCCGGCGCCGTCGCGCCCACACCAATTGCCGAGGCGGCGTTGTCGGCGCCCCCGCCGGCGATCGGAACTTTGCGCCCCGCAAGATCCCAGGCGGCGGCGACTTCTGGCGCGAGATGAGCCGAAACCCCCGAACCCTCGACTAGACTCGGCATGGCCTTTTCGGTGAGACCGGTCGCCTGAAGCAGGATGTCGTCCCATCGCCGCCGCCCGACATCGAGCCAGAGCGTGCCGGAGGCGTCGGACATCTCGGACACCGCCTCACCCGAAAGGCGCAGGCGCACATAGTCCTTCGGCAACAGCACGCGCTTCGTCGCCTTGGCGATTTCGGGCTCGTGCGCGGCGACCCAGAGCATTTTCGGCGCGGTGAAGCCTGGCATGGCGAGATTGCCGGTGCGCTCTTCGAGATCGGGCACGCGGCGTTTGAGCTCGGCGCATTCGGCGAACGAGCGCCCGTCGTTCCAAAGAATCGCCGGTCTTAGCGGTTTGTCCTCAGCGTCGAGCAGGGTTGCGCCATGCATCTGGCCCGAGAGGCCGACGCCCGACAGCGCGGCAAAGTCGGATGGCGCGTCGCGGCGGATCGCCGCGACCGCCGTCTCGACTCCCTCGATCCAATCGGAAGGGTCCTGCTCGCTCCACAGGGCGTGAGGCCGCGATACGTCAAGCGGGGCAGACCCTTCGGCGATGACCCGCTGCCCGGCGTCGACAAGCAGCGCCTTCACCGAGGAGGTGCCGATGTCGAGCCCCAGAAATGTCTCTCTTGCCCGCTCAGCCATCGCCCCCTCCCTTTAAGGCGGCCACCATAAACAAAAAGCCCCGGCCTTGTCGCCGGGGCTTAAGCGTCTAGCAGATTGGAAATCAGGCGACCTTCAAGTTGCCCGCTGACGAGCGTCCGGTGCGCTTGTCGGCGACAATCTCGTAGGCGACCTTCTGCCCTTCGTTGAGGTCGCGCAGCCCCGCGCGCTCGACGGCGCTGATATGAACAAACACGTCCTTGCCGCCGTCGTCAGGCTGGATGAAACCAAAACCTTTCGTTGCGTTGAACCATTTGACGGTTCCCGTAGCCATAGAAGAAGTCCTGTAGATCAAGTTGAGAGGAGCGGCCTGATGTCGCCAGTCCGCTATCGGTGCGGAAGGCTTCCTCGTCGCGCCGCAAGACGCGATGTCGAGTCGTCAGTCGAACATCGATGAACGCCCATATCCAGACAAGGTGTTGAAATCAAGACACCCGCTCGTGATCTGGCTGAGTTCATGGGTCGCGGACACAGCGGCCTTTCGGGCCAACATCTCCAGCCCCCGCATGGGCAAAAACACGTTTACAGCCGCGCGCCGACGGCATGGGCAAATTGTGATCCAGCCTCGTAATACGCCTCTCTCAAAGCCGGCAAAACGGGGGCGTCCGGCTCGGTGACCGGCAGCGGCAGGTCTTGTTCGCTAAGCTTGCCCAGGACGTGATCGGCGAGCAGGCGTCCGAACACCGTGCCCGTGCCGATGCCGCGGCCATTGTAGCCGCAGAAGGTCACGACATTCATGGCCAGGCGATGGAACCGCGGCAGCGCGTTTCCGGTCATGCCCATCATTCCGTACCATTGCGCCTCGAACTCGACGGTGCCCACTTGTGGAAACGTCTTCTTGAGCGCGCGCTTCGCCCAGGCGCCGTGGACCTCGAGGCCAGCGAGGCGCAGGGCGCCGATGCTGCCGAACAGAAGCCGTCCGGCTTTGTCGAAGCGGAACGAGTTCATGATGAACTGCGTGTCCCAGCAACCCTCGCGGCCGGGTAGGATCGAGGCCCTGAGTTCAGGCGCGAGCGGCTTTGTTGCGAAATTGAAATAGGGCACGCGGATCTGCTCCCGCTTGCCCTGCGGCCAGAGGCCGCCTTCGGCATAGGCGTCGGTTGCGACGACGACCCAGTCCGCCGCGACGGTTCCGGCATCGGTCTTGAGACGCCAGACCTTGCCCGTTCGCTCGGCCGAACGCACCGGGCTTTGCGTATGAATGACTGCGCCGGCGGCAAGCGCCGCGCTCGCGAGCCCGCGCGCGTAAGCGAGCGGCTGGATGGTGCCGGCGCGCATGTCGAGGAGCGAGCCCGCGTAAAGGTCGACCCCGATCCGCCGCGCCGTCTCCTCGCGGCTGAGGAGTTCGACCTTCGCCCCGCGCGCGCCCCATTGTGCCCGGCGCTCTTCGATCTTGGCGAGGCCAGACGGCCCGGTCGCGCAATGCAGCGTGCCGTTGCGCACGAATTCGCAGTCGATCCCGTGCTTGTTGACGCGCGCCTCGACCTCGGAGGGCCCATTGCCGAGCAGCTTGAGCAGCCGCTCGCCATAGTCGGCGCCGAGTCTCTTCACAATCTCCTCGGGGGCGAGCCACATGCCGGCATTGACCAGCCCGACGTTCCGCCCGGCCCCGCCGAAGCCGATTTCGACCGCCTCGAGCGCGACCACCTTCGCCCCCGCCTCCGCGAGATTGAGCGCCGTCGAAAGCCCGGTATAGCCGCAGCCGATAATGGCTGCGTCGGCCCGAAATCTCAGCCCTGAGCGGCGAAGTCGGCGGCGCGGGGGGAGCGGTGATTTCCCAAAGCCCGTGCGAGAGCGGATCGTTTCTCATGGGCTTATGGTCGCAGGAGCGCTTGGCGTGTTCAAGTCGCCGGCGTCGTCCGCCTTCCGCCGCCTCCCGGCCTCACGGGCCAGGCGGACTTCGGCGGCAAAATTAACGCCCGTAAACGCCAGTAAACGCACCTAAACGCTAGTAAATTTAATTCACAGGCTGGCGGCCTTTCACAACGGGCTCATTCCGAGAAGGAAAAGATATAGCACTAGGTTCGGCTTTTTGCCAGACAATGTCGAGTTTTCAGAACTCTCAGCACGATCCTGTTCGTCCGCATCCGCGTCGCCGGTCCGCAACCGTGCCACCAGACAGCATTTCCGAACCTCATAGAACATAGCTTCCCGCGTCCGCGCTTGCGCGCCAGCCTCAGGGTGCTGAAGAAATCCTCAAAATCGCCTCTTCTGGATTCTTTAGAGCAGAAATTATATTCTCAGCAACCTTGTCGATTAACTTACTACCCCAAAATGGATCGGTAACATCATAGTATATAATTCGAATATGATGCAAATCAAACGGCACATCGGCTTCGTTACCTGAAATCATAACGACAGGCATGGGCAATGCCAAGCTCATAAAATACATTTTTGTTTCGTGTGGTCAGCTCGGCCACGAGAACTTTCGCCTGCGTGATTCCGCGCAAAATTTGGTCAATGATCTTCCCGGTAGCAAATATGTCGTTATCGGCGCGAACCGGATTCAAACCTGTCTTTTCTATCGCTGGTCTAAAAATCTTCTCGTAGTAATCCCCATGAGGTTTCGCGAAGGGCTGCACGACGAAGCAAGAGTCCCCCTGCTTTACGGAGACCTCGGATCCTAATTTCTGAATCCGTGCAGATTTAACCTCTGGTGCTTCGATTTCTCCGGTAACGTCCAGAACCCAGAGTCTTGTCTCCGTGCTTTTCGAGCAGATGCGCTTTCTCCAACAATTCTTGGAATATAGTTTTGAAGTCCTGATAATCTTCTTCGGGGACATGATACGTGTCAACGACGATGTTGCGGAAGAACGTATCTTCATCGGGTAAGTTTTCGCCTCTGTAATGCTCGTAGACTTCGGATATCTCTGGAGCCTTTAATACAGCTTCTTGATAGCCTTTGATCACGTCTTCTGTACTGGTGGGCCGCAGTATACGCCTAGCGAGATCGGAAGGACTAATCGTGCCTGCGTTTCGGTCGAGCAAACCATATTTAGTTGCCGACGCGATCTCAACACCAAATGGACCTTTAGCTGTCGTTAGCCCTAGAAGTTCGGCTGCCTTGTGCGGGGTGCATGGCTTTCCCGCGTTTTGTTCTAATATAGCTTTCGGGATACGGACAGCTTTTTCGACACTGTGCCGAGGATATTTTGCGCGGGCGCTGGCAGTTGATTCGCGAGCCTTGCGGGGTTGGGTTCGAACGCGCTTTGCCATTTCATTGTCCCGAAACACGTGGAGGTCTTTTGAGGACTCCAACTCGCTTATGCTCAAAGAGGCAGCAGGGCATCACGCGAACTTACTGCACTAACGCACTTCGCCTACTTTCATTATTCGATTATAGTCGTACTTGTCAGGTTATTCCCGCTGTTCCGCCGCGCATTTCCACAGACGTTTTGATGTTCAATATCCCGCGCGAATCCAGTGACCGCGGCTGGCCTCAAGGCTTGATGCCCGACTTTCGCCGGATGGCCGCATGGAACCACGACAAACCACGCCGTGACGCCCCGGGGCTCAGGCGAATCCCGAGGAAAGGCCGATCAACTGCTAACGCCTTTGGAGGCGCCGCGGCCCCCCTCATCATTCAAACTCGCCTCGATTTCGCCGGGCTGAGGGAAACGCCACAGCGCGTCTCGACGCCGCTCCCAACGCCGAATAGAAACGAGGTCGAGTTCCGCCGGATCGGTCGGACATGGGCCAAGAGGGTGTTGCGATGAGCTCCTTTCACGGACCGGATCTCGGCCCCTTTCAGTGGGATGATCCGCTCCTCATCGAAGGCCAGCTCACCGAAGATGAGCGGATGATCCGCGACGCGGCGCGAGACTTCGCTTCGAAGGAACTCGCGCCCCGCGTCCAGCAGGCCTATCTTGAGGAAAAGACGGACCCGAAGCTCTTCCGGCTGATGGGCGAAGCGGGCCTGCTCGGGGTGACGCTGCCGCAGGAATTCGGCTGCGCGGGCGCGGGCTATGTCTCCTACGGCCTTGTTGCGCGCGAGGTCGAGCGCGTCGACTTCGGGCTTCCGCTCGATGATGAGCGTGCAAAGCTCGCTCGTGATGTACCCGATCCACGCCTATGGCGACCCCGATCAGCGCCGCAAATATCTGCCCGGCCTCGCGCGGGGCGAACTCATCGGCTGCTTCGGCCTCACCGAACCGAACGCCGGCTCCGATCCCGGCGGCATGACCACGCGGGCCGAGAAGATCGACGGCGGCTACCGGCTCATCGGCTCGAAAATGTGGATCAGCAACGCGCCGATCGCCGACGTCTTCGTCGTTTGGGCGAGATCGCGCGCGCATAACGATCAGATTCGCGGCTTCATCCTCGAAAAAGGCATGAAAGGGCTCTCCGCCCCGAAGATCGAGGGCAAGCTTTCTCTGCGCGCCTCGGTCACCGGCGAGATCGTGCTCGACAATGTCGAGGCGCCGGAGAGCGCGCTGCTGCCGAACGTCGCCGGCTTGAAAGGGCCCTTCGGCTGCCTGAACCGCGCGCGCTATGGCATATCCTGGGGCGCGATGGGGGCGGCGGAGGATTGCTGGCTCGCCGCCCGCCAATACGGGCTTGACCGCAGGCAATTCGGCCGGCCTCTCGCTCAGACGCAGCTCTTCCAGAAGAAGCTCGCCGACATGCAAACGCGGATCGCGCTGGGACTGCAGGCCTCGCTGAGAGTCGGGCGGCTGATGGACGAGGGCAAGGCGGCGCCAGAGATGATCTCGCTCGTCAAGCGCTCGAATTGCGGCGATGCGCTCGATATCGCGCGCGCCGCGCGCGACATGCACGGCGGCAACGGCATCCAGATCGAGTTCAAGGTGATGCGCCACCTCGCCAACCTCGAGACGGTCAACACCTACGAAGGCACGCACGACGTTCACGCGCTGATTCTGGGCCGCGCGCAAACCGGCCTGCAGGCGTTCTTTTGAGCGCGGCAGCGCTGGCCGGCCTGCGCGTGCTCGAGCTTGCGCGCGTGCTGGCCGGCCCGACGACCGGGCAAACGCTGGCCGATCTTGGCGCCGACGTCATCAAGGTCGAGAGCCCGGACGGCGACGAGACGCGCGCCTGGGGACCGCCGTTCATCGAGACGGATGGCGAGAAATCGGCCGCCTATTTCCATTCCTGCAACCGCGGCAAACGCTCGATCGTCGCCGATTTCGCGACCGAGCGCGGACGCGAGATCGTGCGCCGCCTTGCGGCGCGATCCGACGCGCTTATCGAGAATTTCAAGGTCGGCGGCTTGCAGAAGTTCGGCCTCGACTACGAGAGCCTGAAAGCGCTCAATCCCCGCCTCATCTATTGCTCCGTGACGGGCTTCGGGCAGACGGGGCCTTACGCGAAGCGCGCCGGCTACGACTTCCTCATCCAGGGCATGTCGGGAATGATGAGCATCACCGGCGAGCCGGACGGCTCGCCGCAGAAGGCGGGCGTCGCGATCAGCGATCTGTTCACCGGCCTTTACGGCGTCGTCGCGATCGAAGCGGCTTTGATCGCGCGCGAGCGGACGGGGCGCGGGCAATATATCGACCTTGCGTTGTTCGACTCGATGAGCGCGATGCTCGCCAATCAGGCAATGAATTTCTTGGCGTCCGGCCGGTCGCCGAAGCGCATGGGCAACGCCCATGTCAATCTCGCGCCCTACCAGACGCTTCCGGTGGCGGACGGCTGGCTGATCGTTGCGGTCGGCAATGACGGACAGTTCGCGCGGCTCTGCGCGGCGCTGGGCTTGGAGGGAATGGCGCGCGACCCGCTCTTTTCGACGAATCCCGCGCGGGTCACGAACCGCGTCGAAATGGAGCGCGCGCTCGTCGAGAAAACCGCCTTATGGAAGCGCGACGATCTCCTCGCCGCACTCGAAAAGGCAGTCGTGCCCGCCGGACCGATCAACACGATCGCCGACCTGTTCGCCGATCCGCAATTCAAGGCGCGGGGCATGAGGATCGAGCCGCAGGGAACGCCCGGCCTTCGGAGTCCCATCATGATGAGCGACAACCCCCTTGCGCTTGACCGCCGCTCACCCAGACTCGGCGAGCATCAGACAGAGGTCTTGCGCGAAATCGGGCTTGAGGAGGATTGACTGCGCGGCTTGACGGCGCTCGAGCGCGGGCGGCAAATCGGCGTATGAGCGCGATTCGAAACGTCTGCGTCTATTGCGGATCGAGCAACGGCGACGACGCGCGGTTCGGCGACGCCGCGGAAGAGCTTGGACGGGCGCTCGCTGCCGATGGAATTGGCCTGGTATACGGCGGTGGCGGCGAAGGGCTCATGGGTCGCCTGGCGCGGGCGACGCTCGACGCCGGCGGCTACGTGACCGGGATCATCCCGACCTTCCTCGTTCGCAAGGAGCACCCGCTCACTACCGCGCAGGAAATGCTTGTCGTCGACAGCATGCATGAGCGCAAGCAGGCGATGTTCGATCGCGCTGACGCCTTCATCGCCTTGCCGGGCGGGATCGGCACGCTGGAGGAGCTGGTCGAGCAGCTGACCTGGGCGCAGCTCAATCGCCACATGAAGCCGATTCTCATCGCCGATATCGGCGGCTTCTGGCGCCCCCTGCTCGCGCTGCTCGCCCACATGCACATCGAAGGCTTTATTCGCGAGGGCTTCGAGGCGCGCTATCTGGTGGCGGAGAGAATAGAGGACGTGCTGCCGATGCTGCGCGCCGCTGCGGAGCGCAGGACGGCCGAGCGTGAACCGCAGGCCGTCGGTTCTCCTCGCAAGATGTGATGGCAATGAGCCGCGAGGGCGTTTTATCGCGATCCTCACAAGGACAGACTTGCGCGCAATCGGCGGGAGACGATCAATGATGAAACTGATCTTGGCCGTTGCGCTCTGCGGTGTCGTCTTCGCGCCGGCGCTGGCGCAGAACGCGGCTCCTCCCACGAAGCTCCGGCCGAAGACGCCGTCGGGCGAAGCCACCGTCACGGTGATGGTGACCAACTCGCGCAAGGCTGATCTCGTCCAGCTCCAGGCAGCTGAAAGCGGCTCGGTGAGCTGGAAGAAAGTGCTTGGGCCGCTAAAGTCCGGCAGTCACGCGCCGGCTCAATTGCCACATCCCTTCAACTGCCGGGTCGACTTGCACGGAGCCTTCAGCGATGGTCAGTCGATGGATGCATCCGACGTCAATGTCTGCGAGCAAAAGACGCTCAACCTGACGGACTGAGGGCATGACGTTTCGGACGTATCGTCATCGCGAGGAGCCAGAGGGCGTCGAAGGACGCCCGTCTTTCGACGGGCTATGGCGACGTGGCAATCCAGGAGCCGTAGGGCGTTCGACGACTCCTGGATTCTTTCGCTTCGCTCGCAATGACGACGTCGGTTACTTCTGGCCGAACAGCTCGGCGACATATTCCCAATTGATGAGATGATCGACCCACGCCTTCAGATAGTCGGGCCGACGATTGCGATAGTCGATGTAATAGGAGTGTTCCCAGACGTCGACGCCGAGGATCGGTTTGCCGCCATGCACGAGTGGGTTTTCGCCGTTCGGCGTCTTCATCACCTGGACCTTGCCATCCTTGACTGCAAGCCACGACCAGCCCGAGCCGAACTGCGTCACGCCGCCCTGTACGAAGTCTTCCTTGGCCTTGTCGATCGAGCCGAACGAATCCTTCAGCGCCTTTTCGACCTCGCCTGGAATCTTGTTGCTCGCGTTCGGCTTCATCCATTTCCAGAAATGGATGTGGTTATAGTGCTGGCCGGCGTTGTTGAATACGGCGGGGTTCTTGCCGAACGAACCCTTGACGATCTCCTCGAGCGGCTTGCCCTCCCACTCCGTCCCCTTCAGTGCATTGTTGCCGTTGTTGACGTAAGCGAGATGATGCTTGTCATGATGGAATTCGAGGGTCTCCGCCGACATGTAAGGCTTTAGCGCGTCGTGCGGGTAGGGCAGATCGGGCAGCGTAAAGGCCATGGGAGGCTCCTTGGGAGGTTAGGGAATTTGCAACCCGGTGAAGAACGTCTCTCGGGAGGCCAAGTTTTAGCCGCCCACCGCGCCGGCCGCAACTGCGCGTCGCTCCGCCGCTTTAGCCATCCATTAACTGAGGTGTATTGAGTTAGGTTCCGTGGAGGGGATCTCGGTGCATTTTTCGAATGAGCGCATGATCGTTATCCTGCTTGTCGGCGCCGTTGCTGGATGGCTGATCGGCAAGGTCCTGCGCGGCAATGGTTTCGGACTTGTCGGTGACGCCGCGGTTGGCGTCGTCGGAGCGCTGATCGGCGACTGGCTCCTGCCGCGCCTCAACTTCCATTTATGGAACGGTCTTACGGGCATGATCATCGAGGCGGCGATCGGCGCGGTCATTCTACTGGTTGTTTTGCGCTCGGTCGGAGCGAGCGGATGGGGAGGCGACCGGTAGCCGAGGAGGATCCATGTTCAAGCACATTTTGATTCCGACCGACGGTTCGGACCTGTCGCGCAAGGCGATCCTTTATGGCGTGCAACTCGCCAAGGAGGCCGGAGCGAAGGTGACCGGGCTGACGGTCGCTGAGCCCTATCACGTCGCGACCATGGACGCCGTCCTCATTCCCGTCGACGAGGGGGACTACGAGGAGCAGTCGCGCCTCCTGTCAGAGAAGGCGATGGAGCACGTGAAAATGGCGGCCGAGGCCGCGGGCGTGTCCTGCGAGACGATCCGTGAGGTCCACGACCAGCCCTATCGCGCCATCATCGACGCCGCGCACGCGCTTGGCTGCGACCTTATCGTCATGGCCTCGCATGGGCGGCGCGGCATCTCGGCGCTATTGCTCGGCAGCGAGACAGTAAAGGTGCTGACGCACTCGACCGTTCCGGTGCTGGTCTATCGCTGACGCCGACGTGACGCCCAGCGTCCCGACCGTCGTTACCTAGCGAGCGGCGCAGTGGTTGCGCGGAGATTGTCCTTCGCCCGGTCGGCGCGGCCCTGCCTTAGCCGCACCAATTGCTGGTCGGCGAGCACGCCGATCAGGATGACCGTCCCCATGACGGCGAAATTGAGCGAGCTCGGAATGCCGAGCAGATTGACCAGGTTCTGCAGAACCTGAAGCAGAATGGCGCCGAGCACGATGCCCAGGATCGAGCCCTCGCCGCCACGCAGCGAACAGCCGCCGAGAACCGCAGCCGCAATTCCGTAAAGTTCGTAGAAATTGCCGTGCGAGGCGGGAGAGATCGAACGCGTGTACATCGTGAGGAAAATCGACGAAACGCCGGCAAGCGCGCCGCAGATGACATAGGCGGCGACAATGATCTTCTTGGTCGCAATGCCGGAGAAACGCGCCGCCTCTTCGTTCTTGCCGATGGCGAACAGGTAGCGCCCGAAGACCGAGCGGTGCAGCAGCACCCCCATGATCGCCGCAACGATAAGGAAGATGACGAAGGTATGCGGGATGCCGTAGGTGCGTCCGGTGGTGATCCATTCGAGCGCCGGAAAGCTCTGGCCGAACTCAAATCCGGCCGTCCCGTCGTCGGTGTACCAACGCGCGACGCCGCGATAGATCAAGAGCCCGCAAAGCGTCACGACGAAGGGCTGCAGATTTATTCGCGTGACGAGAAACCCATGCACCCAGCCAAGGATGACACCGAAACCGATGATGATGAGAACGGCAAGGAGCCACGGCACGTGATAGTTCACGAGCAGATCGACGAAGACGACGCCAAAGAGGGCGAACTCCGAGCCGATCGAAAGGTCGATGCCGCCCGTGATGATGACGAAACCTTCGCCGATGGAGAACAGACCGAACAGCCCGACGAGATTGGCGGTATTCTCCAGATTGATCGGCGAGATGAAGCGCGGATTGAGAAACGCCACCACCGCGCCAACGATGACGATGAGCAGGAAAAGTCCGAGATCTTTCTTCAGCATCACGCCGCACTCTGCTCCCCTCCGCGAACGACGGCGAGCCGCATCACGTTCTCCTCGCTGAACTGGTCGCGGTTCAGCGTTCCGCTGATTGCGCCTTCTTGCATCACCGCGATGCGGTCGCTGACTCCGATCACCTCCTCCATGTCGGAAGAAATCATCAAGATCGCCACGCCGGCGTCGGCCAGCCCCCGCATCAGTGAATAGATTTCGGATTTTGACCCGACATCAATGCCACGCGTCGGCTCGTCGAAGATCATCACCTTAGGCTTCATTGACAGCCATTTGGCGAGAACCACCTTCTGCTGGTTGCCTCCCGAGAGCGTGCCGACCACCGCTTCGACGGCGCCTGTCTTGATGTTGAGGGATTGGCGCTGCCGCTCCGCGTTTTTGCGCTCCGCCGCCGGGTTGACGAGGAAATATTTGGCGAAAGACAAAAGACTAGGCAGCGAGATGTTCTCACTCACCGACTCCTCAAGCACGAGACCGCTGCGTTTGCGATCCTCCGGCGCGAGGTAGATTCCTTGCGCGATTGCGTCCTTGGCCGAACGGATGGTGACGAGCGCGCCGTTGAGACGAATTTCGCCTCCTAGTACGGGATCAATGCCGAACACACCGCGCGCAAGCTCGGTCCGTCCCGCTCCGATCAATCCGGCCATCCCTAGGATCTCGCCCGCCCTCAGCGAAAGGCTTACGGCGTGCCCGGGATGAGAAAGCGTCCGTAGGCCCGCGACCTCTAGAACGATCGCGCCGGGCGGTGATTTGGGCGGGATGTAGAGCGACTTGAGGTCACGCCCGATCATGAGGCGGATCATGGCGTCGCGATGGATCTGATCACGGGCAAGCTCGCCAACGACCGAGCCGTCACGAAGGACGACCACGCGGTCGGCGCAGGTTTCGACCTCGTTCAGCCGGTGGGTGATAAAGATGATCGACACACCATCGGCCTTAAGCTCGCCGATGACCCGCATCAGCCGATCGGTCTCGGTGGATGTCAGGCTGGAAGTCGGCTCATCCATAATGACTACGCGGGCGTTGAGCGAAAGCGCCTTGGCGATCTCCAACAGCTGACGCTGCGCAAGGGAGAGGTCCGAAACCAGATCGTCGACCTCGAAGTCGACATCCAGTCGCTTCAGCAACGGTGCCACGATGCGTTTCGTCGTCTTGCGGTCGACGAGCTTGAGGGGGCCGGCCGACAGCGGCTCCCGTCCGATCAGCACATTCGCGCCGACGTCGAGATTGTCGAAAAGATTCAGTTCCTGATGAACGAAGGCGATTCCCGAACTCAGGGATTCGGAGACCGTAAGCGAGCCGTGTGCGGCACCCTCGATTTCGATCGTTCCCTGGTCGGGTTTCACGACTCCGCCAAGAATTTTCATCAGCGTCGACTTGCCCGCGCCATTCTCGCCGATCAGGGCGAGAACCTCGCCCCGGTTCATCGTCAGGCTGACACGGGAAAGGGCGCGGACGCCGGGATAGCCCTTGCTGATGTCGATCAGCCGAAGGAGGGGATCGGCCAAATGCGGTCCTTAAGGAAAAGACGGCGCCGCGCGTGAGCGCGGCGCCCCAACCCGGAAGCCAAGCGAACGCTGCTTTCGCGTCCGCTCGTCCCGTTTATTTCTTGCCCTGGCGCTCTTTCAGCTCGGCCCAGAAGGCGTCGACGTTGTCTTTGCTGATGATCTTGGTCGGGATGATGATGAGGCCGTTGGCGGGTATGAACGATTTATCTCCTTCAAGATACTTCGCCATGTCCTTCATGCCCTGATAGCCCCACTCATAGGGCTGCTGGACAACGGTGGAGGCGATGGTGCCTTCCTTGACGCCGCCAAGCGTGATCGGATCCTCGTCAAAGCCGATAACTGTGATTTGGCCGAGCTTGCCGGCCTCCTTCAGCGCCTCGTAGATGTCCGGCGTATTGTAAGAATAATAGCCGACCATGCAGTTGATCTCGGGATGAGCGGTCAGCGTGTCCTCGACGTTGCGCTTCGAACGGGTCCTGTCGATGTCGTCGGCGCGTACGTCGACGAGCTCGATCTTGGAGCCCTTGATCGTGTCCTTGAAGCCCTCGATGCGCTCACGCGCGTTGTCGGCGCCGGGAAGACCGACGAAGCCCATGCACTTGCCGCCGTTCGGCAGCGCCTTCAGCGCGATCTCGCCGGCCTGCTTGCCGGCGTCGACGTTGCTCGAGCCGATATAGGCGACGCGACTGCTCTTGGGCGCGTCGCTGTCGGTGGTGAACAACGCCACCTGCTTGCCGATACGGTCCAGAGCGTCGCCCATGGTCTTCGGATCGACCGCGCTGACCATGATGCCCGAGACGCCCGCCGCGACGAGGTCGTCCATCAACCGCGTCTGGATCGCCGCAGACGATTGTTCGGGATATTTGAAGTCGAGCTTGTAATTCGGCAGTTCGCCCTGCGCCTTCTTGACGCCGGCCTCAGCGGCCTTCCAGAAGTCCGACGCGCCATTCACGACGAACACCAGCGTCTTCTTGTCCGCGGCTTGCGCCGCCCCGACAAACGCAAGCAGGGCGCCAAGCATCGCGCCGGATATCAGAAGCCTTTTCATGCGATTCCTCCCGTCTCGTCCGCAGCAACGCCGTCAGACGCACCGTAATTCGAGCCTCTTGGCGGCCCAATGCAGGAGTGTCCTAAAGAGCGGTTAGGACGGGGTCAAGCTTACAAACTGGGCAATTGGGAGCGACTGCCGGCGACCCGATTGGTGATGGTTGCGCATCTCATGCAACCCGTGCGCTCTCGATTGGTGGCGGCGCGAGCGGGCGTTTAAACGTTGATCGACTGCGCTAGCGCCACGCCGACGCCGCCGGCGCTCAACGTCCGGCCCGCCGCCATCGCCTCTTCGGTGCGGTCGAGTTCAAGAGCGCGAGCGCCTCGCGTCCCGAGGAGGAGCCGAGCGCGCCGACCGAAAGTTCGCCATCCATGACCGGCGTCCCCGGCGCCGGCGCCGGGCCGGCCAGTTTGACGCGTGCGACGCGCTTGCGCGCGGTTCCGCGATGCTTCATGCGCGAGACGACTTCCTGGCCGACATAGCAGCCCTTGTCGAAATCGACGCCATGGAGAAGATCGAAATTGGCGTCGTGTGGGAAGGCGTCGGCATAGCCGAAATCGAGACCGCCCTTGGGGGCCCCGACGGCGATGCGGAGGCTTTCGTATTGACCCACGTGCTCTGACCCGACCGCAGCGGCGATCGAGCGGGGCAGGATCGCGCGCGACCCTAAGCGCGGATCGCGCGGATCGGCGTAGAGAAGGCCGTCGATGTTAGGCCGCTCGTGGCCCCAGAAGGCGGCGACCGCGCGATCGGCGCTCACGTCAGCGATCGCGACCTTGGCGCGCAGCTTGTAGAAGCCAAGCCGCTTGGCGAGACCGGCCGCCTGCGCCGCCGCGCAATCGATGAGATAGGATGGCTCGTCGCCCGGCGCGCGCACGACGATCATGTCGAACAGGATCTTGCCTTGTGGTGTGAGCAGAGCCGCATAGCGCGCCTCGCTCGGCTCTAGGCGCTCTACATCGTTGGTCAGCAGGCCCTGCAAAAAGCCGGTTGCGTCCGCGCCGCTCACGGAAAGGACGCCGCGATCCTCAAGCATGGCGGCTTTCTTGTGCATGAGGCGGCTCCGATCGCACTTGCAAGGGCGAAGACTGTCAAATAGGCCGCTTTTGCGCCACTGCAAGAAAGAACCGACATGACGCCGAGCTTCGATTGCGTCCTGATCAACGGAACCGTCGTCAACCAGGACGGGATCGGCGCGCGCGATATTGGCGTTCTTAACGGGCGTATCGCGGAGATCGGCGCCTTGAGCGGCGCTGCGGCGGGCGAGCGTCTCGATTGCAGCGGCCTTCACATTCTTCCCGGCGTGATCGACACCCAGGTGCATTTTCGCGAGCCGGGGTTCGTTCATAAAGAGGATCTGGAGACCGGGTCGCGCGCGGCTGTTCTCGGCGGCGTGACCGCCGTGTTCGAGATGCCCAACACCGATCCACTAACGGTGAGTGCAGATGCGCTCGCCGACAAACTCGCGCGCGCGAAAGGCCGCATGCATTGCGACTTCGCATTTTGGGTCGGCGGGACGCATGACAATGTCGCCGACATCCCCGAACTCGAGCGGCTGCCGGGCGTGGCGGGGATCAAGGTGTTCATGGGCTCCTCGACCGGGCGCCTCCTGATCGCTGACGATGAGGGCGTGCTGGCGGTCCTGAAGGCGATCCGCCGCCGGGCGGCCTTCCATAGCGAAGACGAGGCGCGCTTGAATGAGCGCAAGCCCCTGCGCGTGGCGGGCGATCCGTCCTCGCATCCCGTCTGGCGCGACGAAGTCGCGGCTCTGCGTTCGACCGAGCGGCTCATTCGCCTCGCGCGTGAGGCGCGCGCGCAAGTGCATGTGCTGCATATCTCGACGCGTGAGGAGATGGAGTTTCTCGCGAGCGCCAAGCATGTCGCAAGCTGCGAGGCGACACCGCATCATCTGACTCTGAGCGCCGAGGACTACCCGCGCTTGAGCACGAAAATGCAGATGAATCCGCCGGTTCGGGGCCCCGAACATCGCGACGCGATCTGGCGCGGACTTCGAACAGGGTGTCGTCGATGTGCTGGGCTCCGACCATGCTCCACACACGCTCGAGGAGAAGGCCAAGCTCTATCCCGAGAGCCCGTCCGGCATGACCGGCGTGCAGACGCTGGTTCCGATCATGCTCGATCACGTGAACGCAGGGCGGCTCAGTCTTCAGCGCTTTGTCGACCTCACCAGCGCCGGACCGAAGCGCCTATTCGGCATCGTCGGCAAAGGCCGAATCGCAGTCGGCTATGATGCCGACTTCACCATCGTCGACATGAAGCGCCGCGCGACGATCCGCGATTCGTGGATCGCGTCCCGCTCGCGCTGGACTCCCTACGACGGCCGGACGGTGACGGGCTGGCCGATCGGGACCATCGTACGCGGAAACCGCGTAACGTGGGAAGGCGACGTCACGACGCTGTCTTCCGGAGAGGCGGTTCGGTTCGGGTGAGGAAGCGACGGCGCAGACCTTCATTTGGTGGCGCTACAACAAAGCGACTCTACCCCATCACCTGCATCGTGAGCCAGGTCGCCGCCAGCGCGGGCTTTTCGCCCCCTTCGATTTCGACGCTGACGTCGTAGGTCAATCGCCATTCGCGCGCCGAGCGCGGCGTGACGGCGCGCAGCGTGAAACGCCCGCGCACCTGGCTTCCCGAAGGGACAGGCCTGACAAAGCGCACGCGGTCGAAGCCATAGTTCACGCCGTGGGCCGCGCCCTCAATTCTGGGCAGTGCGCTATAAGCCATGGCCGAGAGCAGCGAGAGGGTGAGGAAGCCATGGGCGATGGTTCCCCCAAATGCGGTCTCGGCCGCTCGCTCGGGATCGACGTGGATGAACTGCTCGTCCTCAGTGATCTTGGCGAAGGCGTCGATCCGCGCCTGATCGACGGTGAGCCAGCGGGAGACGAAATCGCGCCCGACCATCGCGGCGAGCTCGGCCGCGGGAACTCGCTTGACGTCCGCCCAGTCGTTCATGTCTCGCCTCCGAACATCGCCGGCGGCGCCGTGACGCCGATCCCGCCGTCGACAGGCAGAATCGCCCCGGTCGTGTAAGCGCCGCCGCGCCCGGCGAGGAAGAGGAGCGGGCCGGCGATGTCCTCGGGCCGCCCGAGGCGCCCCATCGGCACGGACTTGGCGCTGCGCGCCTGCCCCTCCTCGTCGCCGAGGGCGAATTTCGTCATGTTGGTCGGAAACGGTCCGGGCGCGAACGCGTTCACAGTCACCTGCTTCTCCGCAAGCTCCGCCGCGAGAATGCGGGTCAGGTGATGCACGGCGGCCTTCGAGGCGGAATAGGCCCATGCGGTTTCCGACTGCGTCACATACCCCATGACCGAACCCATATTGACCACGGTCGAAGGCCAGTCGCGCGTAGCCGACGCGATCAGCATCGGAGCGAGATCGCGCGTTAGCGTGAAAAGCCCGGTCACATTGACGCTGAGCACGCGGTCCCACGCCTTCCACGGGAAGGTCTCGAACGGTTCGCCCCAGTTCGCCCCGGCGTTGTTGATCAGGATATGCAGCTTGTCGGTCCGCTTCCGCGTCTCGGCGGCCAGCGCGGCAACGCCGGCTTCATTGGCGACCGTGCCGCCGAAGCCTTCGCATTCGCCCAGCGTGGAAAGTTCCTGCGCCGCCGCTTCGCAAGCCTCCGCCTTGCGCGAGGCGATCAGCACACGCGCGCCTGCGCTGAGCAGCGCCTCGGCGCAAATCCGGCCGAGACCCGTCGCCCCGCCGGTGATCAGCGCCGTGCGGCCCCGGACGGAAAAAAGTTCGTTTGCAGCGATCACGGCTCCCCCCGTTGGTCCCGTTTTGCTAAGGACCATAGCAATTCTGCGACAAACGCCAAAACTGCGGCCCCGCTCGCCGCGTGTTTGGCTTTCAGAGGGATAGTCAATGGCCGAAGAACAGCCGCTGAATTTCGTCGTCGTGGTGGGGAGCCTGCGCAAGAGTTCCTTCAACGCGGCGATCGCCCGCGCTCTTCCTGCGCTCGCACCGAAAAGGGTGACGATCGAGCCTCTGCCCTCAGTCGGCGAGTTTCCGCTCTACAATCATGACGTGCAGGACAAAGGATTCCCGCCGATCGTCACCACCACAGCGGAGGCGATCCGCAAGGCGGACGGGGTGATCGTCGTCACGCCTGAATACAATCATTCGATTCCCGGCGTGCTGAAAAACGCCATCGACTGGATCTCACGCTTGCCCAATCAGCCCTTCGCCGGAAAACCAATCGCGCTCGAGACCAGTTCGCCGAGCCTGTTCGGCGGCTTGAGAGCGCAACTTCATCTGCGCCATATGTTCGTCTACCTCGATGGGCGCGTCCTCAACAAACCGGAGGTCATCATCCCTCAGGTCAACACGAAAATCGACGCCGCGACCGGCGAATTGACGGATCCGGCGACGCGCAGCTTCATTGCCGACCAGCTCAAGGCTTTCGCCGACTTTGCGCGGGGCTGAGAGATGGTTCGGCATGCGTCGGACTGACGGAGATGTGGGGTCTTGAGGGACGGCCGGTCCTCGTCACGGGCGCTAGCGGCGGAATCGGCGGGGCGACGGTTCGTCAACTTGTGGCCGCAGGAGCAGACGTCATCGCGAGCGGCCGCAGCGCGGAGGCTCTGGACAATCTGGCGGCGAAAACCGGATGCCGCACCCTGCCGTTCGACTTGGCCTCGGAGGATGGCGTCCAGAGGGCTCTTGCGGACCTCGACCTCTGGGGAGTCGTCAATTGCGGCGGGTTCGGCGGCGAGATCGCGACCCCGATGGCCACGGACATATCGGTCTTCGATAAGGTCATCAGCGTCAACGCGAGAGGCGCCTTGCTGGTCATCAAATATGCCGCACAGTCCATGATCCGTCTTGGCAAGGGGGGCTCGATCGTCAACGTGTCGAGCCAAGCGGCTCTCATCGGCCTTGCCGGCCATATTTCCTACGGGTCGTCGAAGGCCGCGTTGGACAACATCACCCGGGTTTCCGCGCTCGAACTGGGCAAGTACAATATCCGCGTGAACAGTGTGAACCCGACCGTCGTGATGACGGACATGTCCGCGTTCTACTGGGGCCGGCCCGAAATCGGCGACCCATTTCTCAGACGGATGCCGCTTGGCCGCTGGGCGACGGAGGATGAGATCGCCGCGCCGATCGTATTTCTCATGGGAGACGGCGCTTCGATGATTACTGGCGTCTCGCTTCCGATCGATGGCGGCGCCACTTGTTGTTGATGCGTAGCGGGTTTGCCTCAAAGGAAGGACCATGAAAGTCTCGCTCATCCAAATGAATTCGATCAACGACAAGGCCGCCAACATCGCTGCGGCTGAGGCTCTGATCGAGCGCGCCGTCGCGGAAGAGAGTCCCGATTGGGTGCTGCTGCCGGAACAGTTCGATTGGGCGGGCGGCTCGCGCGCAGAAAAGCTCGCCGCCGGCGAGCGCCTGCCCGGCGGTCCGGCTTATGAAATGGCGCGGGCGCAAGCGATCAAGCACCGCATCTTCGTCCACGCCGGCTCGATCATGGAAAAGATCGACGGCGAGGACCGCTACCACAATACGTCAGTCGTCTTTAATCGCGAGGGGGAGGAGATCGCTCGCTATCGCAAGATCCACCTGTTCGACGTGATGACTCCCGATGGAACGGCGTACAAGGAGAGCGCGACGGTGAAGGCGGGCGATCAGGTAGTCACTTACGACTGCGAAGGGCTCACCGTCGGTTGTTCGATCTGCTACGATCTGCGGTTCCCCGACCTCTTCCAGGCGCTCATGGAAAAGGGCGCGGAGATGATTGCGATGCCGGCCGCTTTCACCATGCAGACGGGCAAGGACCATTGGGAGGTGCTGCTGCGCGCCCGCGCGATCGAGACAGAAACCTATGTCTGCGCCAGCGCTCAGACCGGATCGTTCACCGTCGGCAACGAGCAGCGGATGACTTACGGCCATTCGCTGGTCGCCGACCCGTGGGGTCATGTGATCGCCAAGGCCTCAGATGGGGTCGGCATCATCTCCGCCCGGATCGACCCGGCCAGGGTCAAGAAAGTGCGCGCGATGATTCCGGTGGCGGAGCACAAGGTTAATGTTCCACGCCAAGCCGCGGGTCCAAGGTCAAACGCAAAATGATGGGCGCGCGATTGTTTATTGTGCTTTCCCCCTCAGTCCGTCGTTGTAAATATTAGCTTTCCAACCCTAATACCGCACCATCGGACTGAGCGTTAATGGCCGAAGACGAACTCGACCTCAAAACCCTCGACGACGACGAGCTCGTCAAGCAGATGCACGATGACCTTTACGACGGCCTCAAGGAGGAGATCGAGGACGGTGTGCGCATTCTGCTCGACCGTGGCTGGGAGCCCTACAAGGTCCTGACCGAAGCTCTGGTCGAAGGCATGCGCATCGTCGGCATCGACTTCCGTGACGGTATTTTGTTCGTTCCGGAAGTGCTGATGTCGGCCAACGCGATGAAGGCCGGCATGGCGATCCTGCGTCCCCTCCTCGCGGCGACCGGCGCGCCGAAAATGGGCAAGATGGTGATCGGCACCGTCAAGGGCGACATCCACGACATCGGCAAGAACCTCGTCTGCATGATGATGGAGGGCGCCGGCTTCGAGGTGTTCGACCTTGGCGTCAACAACGGCGTCGACAAATATCTCGAGGCGATCGAGAAGCATCAGCCGGAAATTATCGGCATGTCGGCGCTGCTAACGACGACGATGCCCTACATGAAAGTCATCATCGATACGCTGAAGGAGAAGGGCATCCGCAACGACCATATCGTGCTGGTCGGCGGCGCGCCCCTCAACGAGTCCTTCGCCGAGGCGATCGGCGCCGACGCCTATTGCCGCGACGCTGCGGTTACAGTCGAAACCGCCAGGACGCTGCTCGCCCAGAGACAGGGGACCCTGGAGGCGAAAGAGCAGGCGGGAGCGGAGGCGTGACCCGGGCGCGATTGCGCGCGAGACCCCCCTCTCCCTCGGGGAGATGGGTTGGGGGAGAGGGCGGTCGCGTGGCGCGGGCCCCGCGCATTCTGCGCGGTCCCTCATCGGGCGCTTCGCGCCCCCTTCTCCCTCAGGGAGAAGGGGCGCCTACACCGGAAACCGTAGAGAATGTCGATGCCGAAGCGAGCTACCCCCGTCACAGGGAAGCCCCGCACAAAATTCTGGTTATCGCCTGCGGCGCCTTGGCGCGCGAAGTGCTCGCGCTCAAGCTCGATCACATGGATGTCGCCTGCCTGCCGGCGCAACTTCACAACGACCCTAAGCGAATCCCGGACGCGATGAGGGCCAAGATTCGGGCAAATCGCGGCGCCTACGACGAGATCCTCTGCCTCTACGGCGATTGCGGAACCGGCGGGGAACTCGATCGTGTGCTCGCCGAAGAGCGGGTGAGCCGCATCGACGGTGCGCATTGCTATGCGTTCTACGCCGGCGAGGAGGTTTTCGCCGCTCTCGTCGAGGAAGAGCCGGGCACGTTTTACCTAACCGATTTTCTAGTCCGCCATTTCGACGCGCTCGTCATTCGGGGCCTCGGCCTCGACCGCTTTCCTGAGCTGCGCGACGATTACTTCGGCAACTACCGACGAGGTGGTCCATCTGGCGCAGTTCGACGATCCCGATATGGAGACGAAGGCCAGGGCGGCCGCCGAAAGGCTCGGCCTCGTCTATGAGCGCCGCTTCACCGGGCTCGGCGGCGTTCGCTCATTTCTCGAGGGCGCGACGCAAGAGAAGGAGGCGTCGTGGCGAGCCTGACCATTCTTTACTGGCGAGACATTCCGAGCCAGGTCATCGTGAAAGCCGGACGGTCCTCGGCCAAACGCCAATTGTCGGAGCGGTTCATTCGCGCGATCGACGCGGCGGCGATGCACGCCGGCGCGAAGAGCGACGATGCTTATCTCGCCGAGTGGCGGCGGGGCGAACCGGTCCCTTGTGGCGACGACCTGGAAAGCGAAGCTGAGGCTGCCGCCGAGCGGCTGGAGACAGTATACGATACGCATCGCCTGGCTGTTCTCGCCAAGCACGATGGACGCGAAGGGCCTTGACCAAATTTCCGCGAAGAGCGCCGGGGCAAGGCCTTTACCGTTGAGCTTGCACCGCGTCGTCTTCACGCCTTCCGGAAAACGGGGCGAGTTCGCCGAAGGCTTAAGCCTCTTGGAAGCCGCGCGCGCACTCGGCGTCGATCTCGACTCGGTCTGTGGCGGGCGCGGCATTTGTGGCCGCTGTCAGGTCGATGTCGCAGAGAGCGATTTCGCCAAACACGCTATTCATTCGAGAGCCGATCATGTGACGCCACGGGGAACGGTCGAGGCGCGCTATGCCTCGAAGCGCGGGGCCTTTCCGCCCGCCCGGCGGCTCGGCTGCCAAGCCAGGATATGCGGCGATCTTGTCGTCGACGTCCCGCCCGAAAGTCAGGTTCACCGACAAGTCGTGCGCAAGCGCGCCGAGACGCATCCGATCGAGATCGATCCGGTCGTCCGCCTCTATTACGTCGAGGTCGCCGAGCCGGACATGCACGAGCCGTCGAGCGATCTCAGGCGTCTGCAGCGGGCTTTGCGCGGGCAGTGGGGACTCGCTGAGACGACCGCCGATATCGCGACCCTCGCTTGCCTTCAGAAGAAGTTGCGCGCGGGGGAGTGGAAGACGACTGTCGCCGTGCGCAAAGGCCGTGACATTGTGTCCATCATGCCAGGCTTCGCCGAGCGCGCCTTCGGCGTTGCGATCGACGTCGGCTCGACCACCATCGCCGCCCACCTGACCGACCTCTCGAGCGGCGAGGTCGTCGCCGCAGTCGGGGCGATGAACCCGCAGATCCGCTTCGGCGAAGACCTAATGAGCCGCGTGTCCTATGTGATGATGAACCCAGGCGGGGACAAGGAGCTGACGCGCGCGGTGCGCAAGGCGGTGGACGCGCTGATCGGAGAAGCCGCAAGCGAGGCCGACGTCAAGCGCGGCGAGATCCTGGAAGTCACGCTGGTCGGCAACCCGATCATGCATCATCTCGTGCTTGGCCTCGATCCGACGGAACTCGGCGGAGCGCCGTTCCCGTTGACCCTCGACGAGGCTTATGAAGCCCGCGCGCGCGAACTCGGCCTTGACGTTGCGCCCGGCGCGTTTGTTTATGCGCTGCCTTGCATCGCCGGCCATGTCGGCGCCGACACGGCCGGGGTCGTACTCGCCGAAGGCCCCCATCTCAAGGACGAACTGACCCTTCTGGTCGATGTCGGCACCAACGCCGAGATCGTGTTCGGCAATCGTGAGCGGTTGTTCGCCTGCTCATCGCCGACGGGCCCCGCGTTCGAGGGCGCCCAGATCTCTTGCGGCCAGCGCGCGGCGCCAGGCGCAATCGAGCGGGTGCGGATCGACCGCGTGACGCTTGAGCCCAAGTTCAAGGTGATCGGCTGCGATCACTGGTCCGACGAGCCGGGCTTCGCCGAGGCGTCCGCGACGATCGGCGCCACAGGTGTTTGCGGTTCGGGAATTATCGAGGTGATCGCTGAGATGTTCCTGGCCGGGATCGTCTCGGAAGACGGCGTGATCGACGGCGAACTCGCGAGCCGAACCCCACGGATCGAACAGGTCGGCCGCACCTTCGCTTATGTCCTGCATGAAGGCGCGCCGCGGCTTCTCATCTATCAAACCGACGTGCGCGCGATCCAGCTCGCGAAGGCCGCCCTCTACGCCGGCGCGAAGCTGCTCATGGAGCGCGCCGGCTCCGCGCCTGAGCGAGTCACGCTCGCCGGCGCTTTCGGCAGCCACATCGATCCGCTCTATGCGATGACGCTAGGCCTCATCCCGGACTGCGATCTCGCCAAAGTGGCGAGCGCCGGCAACGCGGCCGGAACAGGCGCGCGGATCGCACTTCTCAACCTTGCGGCGCGGGCGGAGATCGAGAGCGTCGTCAGGCGCATCGATAAGATCGAGACGGCGATCGAGCCTGACTTCCAGCGTCATTTCGTCGCCGCGATGGCTTTTCCCAACAAGGAGGACGCGTTCCCGAACCTGGCCCAGCGGGTCGAATTACCCCCGCGCAAGGAACCGAGCGGGGAGGGCGGACGAAGACGAAGGCGCGTCTCGACGCAAACGAGCCAAAGCAATTTGTGATCAGGTTCGTCCGTCATCGCGAGGAGCGAAGCGAGGCGGCGATCCAAGAGTTGCCGGACGCCCGACGTTCCCCTGGATTACGTCGCTTCGCTCGCAATAACGACTCGGTCCGTTTGTCTCTGGCCTACTGGTTGGCGATGATCCTGATCGGCGCGCCGAGTAGCGTGAGAGGCAACGCAACGACCGAGCCGACCCCGCTCACAGCCCTTTCGCTCGCGTCGGTTGCTCCATGATTTGCGTTTATACCCCGGGCGAGAATGCCGCGCAGCTGCGGCGCGACGGAAGCGAGCTGGACGAATTTATCGTGATTTGTGGCGTCGTCGGCCTTCACGTCGGTAAGATCGATGACCGTCGCCCCCAACGCCGCGAGCTCCTCGGTATCGCTGGCGTCCCCCACTCGGGTTACGCCACCCGCGATCGTTCTGGAGAGAAAGAGCGCTCGATCGTCCTGGGAGAGTACAACATAGAAAGGCTTTTGCGGCTTGCCGAAGCGGCGCAGCTGAGCTTTGAACACATCGATGTCGATATCGGGCGCGGCGAGTACGATTATGCCAATCTTGTTGGCCGGCGGTAGGTCGCCCGAAATCCTGATCTGGCGGAACGCCTCGACGGTGACCCAATTGCCCATGGAATGGGCCAGCACATTGACCTTTTCGGCGTTGCTGCGAAGCAGGAGACGCAGGGTGTGCTCGAGGCCGTCGCGGGCGGCGGTTGCGCTGTTGAGGTCATAGACATAGGCGGTCGCTTGTCCGCGCGACGCCCAGGTGAACAGCACAGGGACGCCGGGCGCCTTCGAATCATGAGCGAGCTGCGCCCCGCGGTAGACCGCTTCGGCGAACATCGTATTGAACCCATGAACGAACAGAAAAACATTGCGACTGCCGGGTGGCCAGAGCGCGAGTTGAGCGTTCAGCGCCTGAACGAACGCCTTGTCGCCGTCGAGGTATTTTTCGTTGTGCACCACGAAATTGACATTCGGATCGCCGGGCGGCGTGGTCGCCCATTCGATTTCGTTTTGCTTGTGGTTCGGCGGGATCGAGACCGTGAGCTCGGCGTAGTCGATGGCGCTCGCTCTGTCGCCGTTGAAAAGCGTGCCCGGCCGATCGTCCCGTTGCCGGGTCGTCGCGACAAGCAGGGTATGGTCGGCGGCGCCAGGGAGGGCTAAAGGCCACGGCGCTGAGGAAACCGCTCTCCGGCCGTGAGGCGCAAGCGACGAGGGAGAAGGCGAGAAACACAATTGCCAAAACGGAGAACGATTGTTTCGACAACCGCCGCGCCCCGAAGGCGAGGGGACTGTCCGCGCGGCGTAGTTATCCACGAATTGCCCCTGCCCGCGCCTGTCGCCAGTGTCTGACGATTCTGAGCCTGCCCGCAGGTATCCTTAAGGCAAGGCCCTCGAATTGAAAACGAAAATACTACCCTCGCCTTTGCCGGATATCCGCGAGGGCAAGGCATGATTCGCTGGATTGTTGCGGGCGCGGCCAGGTCAGGGCCCCGGTTTCGGGAAGGCGTAGGATTCGGGTATCACCGCGCGATGGCCGAGAATCATGATCTCAAGCAAGCGATGGCCCGGCTCGACGCGCTGACGGATTGGGAGCGTCGGCCGCGGACCAAGATGCGGGTCGGCCTCGAGCCGATGCAAGATCTAGCGGCGCGGCTAGGTCATCCGGAAAAGTCTTTCGCGCGGTCCACGTCGCTGGGACCAAGGGCAAAGGGTCAGTCTCGGCGCTCATCGAGGCGGCGCTCGGGCGCGTTGCATCTTCGTGTCGGCCGCTATGGCTCGCCTCATGTCGAGCGAATAACCGAGCGGATCAGCGTTCAGGGACATGATGTCGACGACGCTACGCTCGCGCGAGCCTTGAATCCGGCGCTCGACGCCTATGAGGCCGCGCGCACGGCCGGCACGCCCGCGGCGAACGCGACCTGGTTCGACCTCCTCACCGCCGCCGCCTTTCTCATCTTCCGCGAAGCCGGCGTCGAGTGGGCGGTGATCGAGGTGGGATTGGGCGGGCGGCTCGATTCAACCAACATCGTTGATGGCGAGATCGCACGTCGTTACCAACATCGAGCTCGAGCACACAGAAATTCTCGGCAAGACCCGCGCGGCGATCGCGGGCGAGAAGGTCGGGATACTTAAACCCAGGGCCGTGCTCATCACGACGCTCGGCCCGGATGACGAAGCCGGGCGCGTGCTGCAGAGCCGAGCCGACAAGCTCGGCTCGCGAGTGAAGCGCACGCGGGTAGACCTCTCTGCGCCGATCGAACAGATCAACCTCGCGCTCGCGGCCGCCGTCCTCGGCGAACTTCGCCGCAAAGGGGTGAGCGGGCGCTCCGGCGAGCCGGTCGGTGCGGCGCTGCTCGACGGCGAAGCGCGCGCCGCCGCCCGTCTACCCGGGCGCATGGAGCGCTTTGACATTCAAATTGGGCCGAGACGCCTCCCGGTCGTCATGGACGGGGCGCATGTGCCATTCAACATCGGGGCGGTCTTGCGCGATCTCGCCCTCAGCGCTGATCTTTCCGGCAGCTGCGTGGCGATCGTCGCCCTCGCCGCGGACAAGGATGCTCAGGGTTTCGTGGCCGAACTCGGCGGCCGCGCCTCGACCATGCTGTTCACCGATTTGCCGGGATCGAGCCGGGGCCGCTCGCCGGCCGAATTGCACGCGCTCGCAACTTCTCTTGGGCTTGCGAGCGAGGTCGAGCCGGACGCGAAGCCATGCGCTCAAGCGCGGCCTCGAACTGGCGGCCCGAGCCAACGCCTGGCTGCTCATCACCGGCTCGCTCTATCTCATCGGGGCGCTGCGGGCGCGCGGTCGCCGAGGCGGCCCCAATGGCGGACGGAACCGGCGCAGCGCCTGGCTTCGGCCGGGCGCCTGTCGCGGCAA
The DNA here is from genome assembly GCA_963730555.1 of uncultured Alphaproteobacteria bacterium. GTDB lineage: Bacteria > Pseudomonadota > Alphaproteobacteria > Rhizobiales > Beijerinckiaceae > Roseiarcus. Next base: position 639,500 of record CAVSSS010000013.1, read on the forward strand.
CGGGCGCGCCGGCTGATGGCGCTGGATTCCCCGCTCATGGCGAAAGCGCGCTTGGCGCTGTCGACCGTCTTCGGCTTCTCGGACTTTCGTCCCGGACAGGAGGATGTTCTCGCTGCCACATTCGCGGGCGAGGACGTGCTCGCCGTCATGCCGACCGGCAGCGGCAAGTCGCTTCTCTTCCAGCTCCCGGCGATCGTCCGCGGGGGCTTGACCCTCGTGGTTTCGCCGCTGATCGCGCTGATGCGCGACCAGGTCGCACAATTGCGTGAGGCAGGCGTCGAGGCGGCGAGCCTCAATTCCTCCTCCGATCCCGACGAACGCCGCAGGGTCGCGCGCGGCCTCGAGGAGCGTTCGCTGCGGCTTCTCTATGTCGCTCCCGAGCGTCTCATGCGCGACGACATGGTCGCCGCCTTGTACAAGGCCAAGGTCGATCTGTCTCGCCATTGACGAAGCCCATTGCGTCTCGCAATGGGGCCACGATTTCCGCCCCGAATATCTGCGCCTGCGCGAGGTCGCGGAAGCGCTCGCCAATGTCCAGACGATCGCGGTGACCGCGACCGCCGACAAGCCGACACGGGGCGAAATCGCCGAGAAGCTGTTCGTCCGCGGCCCGCGGGTTTTCGTGCGCTCGTTCGATCGTCCGAACCTGTTCTTGGCCATGCGGCCGAAAGCGGACGCGACGCGCCAGCTCATCGCGAGACTCGAGGCGCACAAGGGCGAAGCGGGCATCATCTATTGCGCGTCACGGCGCCGCACGGAGGAACTCGCGGCCGAACTTGGGAACGCCGGCCGGCGCGCTCTCTCCTATCACGCTGGGCTCGATCATGCGGTGCGCGCCCGCAACCAAGACGCCTTTCTGCGCGAGGACGATTGCATCGTCTGCGCGACCGTCGCCTTCGGCATGGGGATCGACAAGCCTGACGTCCGCTTCGTCTTTCACGCCGACATGCCCTCGTCGATCGAAGCCTATTATCAGGAGATCGGTCGAGCCGGCCGCGACGGCCTGCCCGCCGACACTTTCACGCTTTACGGCGCGGGCGACATCGAGCTCAGGCGGCGCCAGATTCTCGACAGCGCCGCGCCCGACGAGCGCAAGCGCGTCGAGATGATGAAGCTCGACGACCTTGTCGCGCTTTGCGAGACGGCGCGCTGCCGCCGCCAGACGCTTCTTGGCATGTTCGGCGAGGAGTCCGCCCCATGCGGGCATTGTGACGTCTGCCAGGGAGCAGTTCGGCTGATCGACGGGCGGGTCGAAGCGCAAAAGGCGATGTCGGCCCTCCTGCGTACTTCGGGCCTGTTCTTCTTCGGCCATCTGGCGAATATCCTGTCCGGCAAGGCGACCGAGGCAGTCCAGCGGCACGGCCATGACGCGCTCAAGACCTTCGGGGCGGGCAAGGATCGCACGCCCGCCGAGTGGCGCGGCGTGCTCAGGCAATTGCAATCGGGCGGCCTGATCGAGCGCGACGGGAACGACCGCGACCGGCTGATCCTCACGAGAGAGGGCCGGCGAGTGCTGCGCGGCGAGGCCCCCTTCGCCTTGCGAGAGGATGTGGTGAACCCGCGCCGGCGCCGCCCTGCAGACGATGGCGCTGCGGGCGATGCGGACACCGCCCTCCTCGCCGCGCTCAAGGCCCTGCGAGGCGCGATCGCGGCGGCGCAGAAGCAGCCGGCCTACGTCATTTTCCCCGATCGGACGTTGATCGAAATGGCGAAAAGGCGGCCCCGCAGCCTCGAGGACCTAGCCGGCGTTCACGGCGTCGGTGCAGTCAAGCTGGAAAAATATGGTAGAGCCTTTCTCGCCGTGATCCGTGAGTCTGCCGGCGCGTGAACCGCCCGAAGTCGAGACGGGGTTGCCGCGCGGCGCTCGCCTCACTATAGGTGCGCCGCTCAATTTTCTTTGCCGCAACCGAAAGGCGCCAGTACCCCAATGGCCTTCCTCGCCGACGTCCTCTCTCGCGTTAAGCCATCCGCGACCATCGCGATGACGCAGAAGGCGCGCGACCTCAAAGCCAAAGGGCGGGAGGTGATCTCGCTTTCGGTCGGGGAGCCCGATTTCGACACGCCCGACAACATCAAGCAGGCGGCGATCAAGGCGATCGAGCGCGGCGAGACCAAGTACCCGCCCGTGCTCGGCATTCCGCCGTTGCGCGAGGCGATCGCGGCCAAGTTCAAGCGCGAAAACGGCCTCGACTATAAGGCAACCGACACGATCGTCGCGACCGGGGGAAAACAGATCCTCTACAACGCCTTCCTCGTCACGATGAACGAGGGCGACGAGGTCATCATCCCGGCCCCCTATTGGGTGAGCTATCCGGAGATGGTGGCGATCAACCGCGGCACGCCGGTCATCGTCCCGACGACGATCGACAACGGGTTCAAGCTGCAGGCGGCGGACCTCGAGCGGGCGATCACGCCTCGCACCAAGTGGCTCGTGCTCAACTCGCCCTCGAACCCGTCGGGCGCCGCCTATACGGAGAGCGAGCTGAAGGGGCTCACTGACGTGCTGATGCGCCACCCGCATGTGTGGGTGCTGACCGACGACATGTACGAGCATCTGGTCTACGGCGACTTCGTGTTCACGACGCCAGCGCAGGTCGAGCCCGCCTTGAAGCCGCGCACGCTCACCATGAACGGCGTCTCGAAATCCTACGCCATGACCGGCTGGCGCATTGGCTACGCCGCTGGGCCTACCGAGCTCATCAAGGCAATGGACATGGTGCAGGGGCAGCAGACCTCTGGCGCTTGCACGATCGCGCAATGGGCCTCGGTCGAGGCCTTGAACGGTACCCAGGACTTCATCCCCGTGCGCCGCAAGGCGTTCGAGGAGCGGCGCGATCTCGTCGTGTCGATGCTGGGTCAGGCCAAGCATTTGCAGTGCCCAAAGCCCGAGGGCGCGTTCTATGTCTATCCGTCCTGCGCTGGCACGATTGGCAAGAAAGCGCCGTCGGGCAAGGTGATCGAGACGGACGAGGATTTCGTCACCGAGCTTCTGGACCAGGAGGGCGTGGCCGTCGTGCACGGAACCGCCTTCGGCCAGGGCCCGAACTTCCGCGTCTCTTATGCAACCTCGCTCGAGCAGCTTGAGAAGGCGTGCAAGAAAATTCAGAAGTTCACCGCCGAACTGAGGTAGGCGACGCGCCAGCGTAGGGTGCGAGAGGCGGCTCCGCGCCTGGGGAGGTAATGACGCCGATCGACCCCGCCGGCGCTGTGCAGGCGCCTTCGAGCAGAACCTCCAAGCTGGGCCTGACCCTGACCTACGCCATTCTCGGCTGCTGGGCTTGGGTATGCCTGTTTCCGCTTTATTGGACGGCGGCGTCGTCCCTCAAAGGGTCGCTGGAAATCGGCGGCGGCCGTTCTACGCGCCCTTCTTCGACTACGCGCCGTCGTTGGACGCATGGAGGTATGTGCTCTTTGACTCCAACGACAATCCCCTGCTCCGCGTTTTCAATTCCGCAGTCGTCGGGATGTCCTCCACCGCGCTGCAACTGTCGTGGCTTCCGGCTAGATGCTTCGATCCTCGCTCGCGGTGATCTCCGTTCTGGCCCTTCTGGCAGCCGCTCGTGCTGCCGCTCTATGTGATGGCGCAGCGCATACGCGCGCTCGATACGCGCTTGATCCTCATCCTGACCTATACTGCGACGAACCTTCCCGCCGCCGCGTGGTTGTTGCTGCCGGTTTTGGGGAGCGCCGCGACGGACCTGGAGGAGGCGGCTCAGTTCGACAGGCTTCGCACTTTAGGATTCTGTTTCAGGTCGTGGGGCCGCCGGGGGCGGCAGGCATTGCGGCGGCGGGCCTTTTGATTTTCGTCCTGTGCTGGAACGAATATCTCTTTTCGGTCTATCTCGCGGACAATCATGCGATGACGATGCCGCCCTTCCTTGCTGCGCAAATGTCTGTCCGGGAGCAGCAGGCCGGCTCCGACGCCGAGGAATGGGCGCGCTTATCCGCGGCGATCATTCTGATGACCGCACCCCTCATCGCATGCGCCGGATTCGCGCAACGCTTCCTGACCCGACTCAGTCCATGGGAGCGTGTCCAAGGGTAGGAGCCACGCATCCGACCGCGGCGGCCAGTCGCCATACCGCAGAGCAGGCGATCTGTTCATCGCGCTAGGCGTTTGGTACCAGCTTTTGATGGAACATCCTTATCGAGTGATTCGAAGGATGCGCTTGGGCCAAGTTCTACATGGGAGCGCCACGACGAGACAGGCGGTCCGTCGAGCGATACAGCGTAATCAAGAGAGCTTGAGGGGCGCTGTCCAGGCCTACGGCGTCAATCCGAAGACCATCCGCCTTCTTGGAGGCCCTTGTCGCCGCCGTGCCTTACAGGATCGAGATCGTGCTCACCGACAACGGCATCCAATTCGCCGACCCGCCAAAGAACCGATCACGCCCAACCGCCAAGCTCTGCGGCCATCCTTTCGATCGCGCCTGTCGGGAACACGGGATCGAACATCGACTGACCAAACCCAATCATCCTTGGACCAACGGAAAGGCCGAGCGGATGAACCGGACAATTCAGGACGCGACCGTCAAGCGATATCACTACGAATCTCACGATCAACTCGTTCGCCATCTCGCCGACTTCCTCGCCGCCTACAACTTCGCCCGGCGACTGAAGACCCTTCAGGCCTCACCCCCTACGAGTTCGTCTGCAAACAATGGACAACCGAGCCTGAACAATTCACACTGAACCCGCTCTAGCAAATGCCGGGACTAAACAGCGCGGCAGAGGACACTGGTACAGCGTCGCGACCTCGGCAACCGTAATATCAGTGTTGGCGAGCAACGTCGTTGTAAAAATCGCGATCTTCCTCGGTCAGCTTCACCGGTCTGCTTGATTTTCTGCTCAGCACGCTACGTGCGCCCCGGCTCGAGACCTGTCCAGCTGATCGAGCTTCGACCGCAGACTCCATCTAGGCAAACGTGGTTGATTCCACGAACCGCCGTCATGCCCTAATGTCCCCTCCACTCAGCAAGGGGCGAATGCTCGGCTCTGATGAACGGCACGACAGTTTTTCTGACCGCCATCGGTTATGTCTCGTTCCTGTTCCTCATCGCTTGGTGGGGCGACAGCGCCGGGCGCCGCTTTGCAGCGGGCCGCTCGCGAGCTGTCGTCTATGCGCTGAGCCTCGCCGTCTATTGCACGTCCTGGACCTATTACGGCTCGGTCGGGCTCGCTTCCGAGCACGGGCTTGATTTCCTGCCGATCTATATCGGGCCCATTCTCGTCATTGGCCTCGGAGCACGATTCATCGCCCGCATCGCCAATCTCGCTCGCGCTCAGAACGTGACTACGGTCGCCGATTTCGTGTCGGCGCGGTACGGGAAATCTCAAGCCGTGGCCGCAGTCGCCGCGCTCATCGCGCTGATTGGGTCGGCGCCCTATGTGGCGCTACAGCTCAAGGCGGTCGCGCCAACCGTGCTCATGGTGGTTGATTCGTTCGATAGCGGCCGCCTCACGCCGGGCGCGCCCTCGGCTTCGTTCTATCTCGCCGTGTCCTTGCTGCTCGCGCTCTTCACGATGGCATTCGGCACCAGGCGCATCAACCCCAAGGAGCATCAGGACGGCCTCATTCTCGCCATCGCGGTCGAATTGATCGTCAAGCTCGTTGCGTTTCTCGCCGTCGGCGCTTTCGTCGTTTGGGGGCTCAACAACGGGCTCGTCGCGCTGACCGAGATCGCCGGGTCCGATCCCAGAATCGCCTCGGTGATCCAGACGCCTCCCAATCCGGCGGTTTGGGTTGTGACGACGCTGTTGTCGGCGTTCGCGATCGTGCTTCTGCCGCGCCAGTTTCACGTCGCGGTGGTCGAGAACCATGACCAGCGCGACATACGCACCGCCGCCTGGCTGTTCCCGACTTATCTGGTGCTGATCAATCTGTTCGTTGCGCCCCTCGCCATCGCCGGCCTCGAGATTTTCCCGGACGGATCGATCAATCGCGACCTGACGGTTCTGGCGCTGCCGCTCAGCGCCGGCGCGCATGGCGTGGCGCTACTCACGATGGTGGGCGGCCTCTCGGCGGCGACGGGAATGGTGGTGGTGGAAAGCGTCGCGCTCGCCATCACCATTTCCAACGACCTCGTAATGCCGCTCCTGCTCCGGCGCCGAGGGGCGCCGGCGTCCGCCGCCGAAGGCGACATCGGCGCGCTGGTCTTATGGGTGCGGCGGATCGCCATCGTCGGCGTCCTCGCGCTGGGCTTCGCCTACGAGCGCATGACCGGGAAAACGGGCCTGGTCTCGATCGGCCTGCTCTCGTTCGCGGCGGTGGCGCAGATCGCGCCGGCCTTTCTTGGCGGCCTCTTCTGGCGCCGGGGGACCGCGCGAGGTGCGATTGCCGGCATGATCGCAGGCTCGCTGATCTGGTTTTACCTTCTGCTGTTGCCGTCGATCCGGCCGGACCAAGCGCTTTCAAGCCTTCTCACGCACGGACCCATGGCGATCGCGTGGCTCAGTCCGGCGGCGCTCGTCGCCTTTGCGCCGAACGCGCTCGTGGGCGGGGTGGTCCTGTCGCTAGCTGCGAATGTCGCGGCGTTTGTCGCCTTTTCGCTGACCCGCCAGCCGAGCGCGCTCGAGCGCGCACAGGCGAGCGCCTTTGCCGGGGCAGGCGTCGGCGGCAAGCCGCAGGCGTTCCGCCTCTGGCGTTCGTCGACGACGGCGGGCGAGCTCGAGGCGGCGGTCGCGCGCTATCTCGGGGCCGGGCGGGCGCAGCGGGCGTTCCTAACCTTCATGCGCGAGCACGGCCTGGTTTACGACCCCGCGCTCGAGGCCGGCGCGCAACTCATTCGCCATGCGGAGTTTCTGCTCTCGCCCGCGATCGGCGCCTCGACCTCGCGCCAGGTGCTGTCGCTGCTCTTGAGGCCGAGAACCGTCTCGGGCCAATCGGCGCTCAAGCTCATCGACGAGGCCTCGGCGGCGATCCAGTCGAGCCGCGATCAGTTGCAGCACGCGCTCGACCACGCGAAGCAGGGCATCACCGTCTTTGACGCCAATCTGGCGCTGACCGCCTGGAATTGGGAATTCGCCGACCTTTTCGGTCTGCCGCCCGCTATCCTGCGTCAGGGTGTGGGGCTTGACGAGATCGTGCGCTTCAACGCGGGCCGCGGCGTCTATGGGCCCGGGGATTCGGAGGACTTCGTGGCCGAGCGGGTCGCCCGCCTGCTCTTTGACGATCAGCCGAACCGGCTGCGCGTGCTCTCGACCAACCGCGTCATTGAGGTGCGCTCGGCTCGGCTTCCGGATGGCGGGATCGTCACCACCTATACCGATGTCACGCAAAGCGTTCAGGCCGAAGAGGCGCTTGCCGCCTCCAACGAGATGCTCGAGCGGCGCGTCGATGAGCGCACGGCGGAATTGCAGCGGCTCAACGCCGAGCTTGAGCGGGCGAAGAACGAGGCCGACGCCGCCAACCTCTCCAAGACGCGTTTCCTCGCCGCGGCCAGCCACGATATTTTGCAGCCGCTCAACGCCGCGCGGCTTTATGCGAGTTCGCTGACCGAAGGCGTCAATCAGATCAACCCCGAGGAGCGCAAAAATCTCGCGCGCAATGTCGACGTCTCGCTCGAGGCGGTCGAGGAGATCATCGGCGCGCTCCTCGACATTTCGCGCCTCGACGCCGGCGCGACGCGGCCGGAGATTTCCGACGTTTCGGTCGGTGATTTGATGCGGCTGCTTGAGATCGAGTTTGCAGCCTTCGCCCGGGCGAAGGGGCTCGATCTCGTTTTCGTGTCCACCAGCCTCGCCATTCGCACCGATCGGCGTCTCATGCGGCGCCTCATGCAGAACCTCATTTCGAACGCGCTCAAATATACGCTGAGCGGCCGGGTGCTCGTCGGTTGCCGCCGCGTTCCGGGCGCAGTCCGCATCGAGGTCTGGGACACCGGTCTTGGCATTCCGCCTGAGCATGAGCGCGCGGTCTTCGCCGAGTTCAAGCGGCTCGACCAGGGCGCGCGGGTGGCGAGCGGCTTGGGACTCGGCTTGTCGATCGTCGAGCGCCTGGGACGCGTGCTCGAACATGCCGTGGGCTTACGCTCGCGCCCGGGCAAGGGCTCGGTGTTCTTTGTCACCGCGCCGCTCGGACGCGCGCCGCTTCAGGTCCGCGCGGAGCCTGGCGCGCCCGAGCCGGTGGCAACGGGCGAGCCGCTCGACGGGCTGAAGGTCCTCGCCATCGACAACGAGCCGCGCGTGCTGGAGGGCCTCACCGTCCTCCTGCAACGTTGGGGCTGCGTGGTCGCGACCGCCCATGGCCTCGACGAGGCGAGGACGGCGCTCGACGCGTTCGGCGCGCCGGACGTCATCATCGCCGACTACCACCTCGATTCCGGCGACGGCGTCGCCGCGATCCGGGGCTTGCGCGAGCGCTTTGGCCGCGGCACGCCCGCGATCCTCGCCACCGCCGACCGAAGCCCGGAAGTACGCGACGAAGCCGAGCGCGATGATATTGTCGTGATGAACAAGCCGCTCAAGCCCGCGCCGTTGAGGGCGCAGCTCACCCGCTACGCGGCGCTACGCCAGGCGGCGGAATAGAGGCTTCCGAGGCGCCCGATGGGCGACCGGGCAGGGTCCCGCGCACAAGTTTACACGGGTGAATGATTTCGGCGGCTTAAGTGCGCTTTCGCGCAACTTTTCTCGCAGTCAATCGAGGGGAGCGGGCTTTAGGCACCAATAACACATAAAATATGTTCTAAAGCCTCTGTCCAAGAGAGCGGGGCCTAGTGAATCTGCGTCGCGGCGTCCTGGCCGCGCGCAAGCTCGATGGTGGTGATCGCCACCAGCATCTCGGCGCGCGACTTGAGATCGGGCGCCTCGAGCAAGGCCTGCTTTTCCCTGGGGCCGCACGGGCTCATCATCGACAGGCCGTTTACCAGGGCCTCATTGGACGCCTTCTTGATGTCGCTCCACACGACCTTGATCTCGTTGACCTCGGCGAAGCGCTTCAAGGCTGCGATCAGATCCTCGCGATCGACCGCCGCTTCGCCGGCGCCTTCGGTAAAGTCCTCGGCGAACGGCGAATAATCGGGAATGGCGATCCGATAGGGATGGTCGCTCGGCGTTTCGCCGGTCAGGCGGAACCGCGCCACCCCCATCAATGTCAAAAAGCAGCGGCCGTCGCCGATCTCAGCATATTGGACGATTCGGCCCGCGCAGCCGAGCGGATAGAGTTCCGGCGCCGAATCGGACGTCTCCTCCTCCGAGGATGGCTGAATGACGCCGATCAGGCGTTCGCCGGAGAGCGCATCGTCTAGCATTTCGAGATAGCGGCGCTCGAACACCGTGAGCTGGATCGGCCGGCGCGGCAAGAGCAGCGCGCCCGTCAGCGGAAACAGCGGGATCGTTGCCGGCATCTCGGCCGGGCAAGCGAAAGTCCGGTTGAGTTTCATGGTCCTCGTCCCGTTCTTCGGGCGTCTTGGACGGCGGCTTGTTGTCAAAACCAGAGCGCCGACAGCTTGCGCCGCGCGGCGACCGACGCCGGGTCCATCAGACCCCAGGCCTCGAACAGCTGCAACAATTGTTTGCGCGCCGCCTGGTCGTTCCAGCTGCGGTCGCGGCGGATGATTTCGAGCAGTTGGTCGGCGGCGCCGTCGCGGTCGCCCTTCGCCGACAGCGCGACCGCAAGGTCGAAGCGCGCCTGGTGGTTGTCCGGGTTGGCGGTTATCGCCTGCTCAAGCGGCGCGAGTTCGCCGACATTCGAGGCTTGCTCCGCCAGCCGCAGCGCCGCATGAGCTGCGACGACCGCCGGGTCCTGCTCCTTGCCTGCGGGCGCGGCCGGCGCCGTCTCCAATAAGGCCTTCGCTTCTTGAAGGCGTCCGGCCGCGACATGGAGTTTGGCGAGACCGCCGATCGCCTTGGCCTCGCCCGGGTCGTCGGCCAAAATCTCGGAATAGATGGCCGCCGCCCCGGCCGCGTCGCCTTTGGCGGCCGCGTCCTCGGCCTCCGCCAAAAGCGCGGCCAACTCGTTCTGCAGCGGCCCGACGAGCCGCTCGATGAAGCCGCGGATCTGGCTTTCCGGCAGCGCGCCGACAAATCCATCCACCGGCTGGCCCTTGTCGAAGGCGATGACGGCCGGAATCGACTGGATGCCGAGCTGGCCCGCGATCTGGGGATGCTCGTCGATGTTCATCTTGACCAGCGCAACCTTGCCGCCCGAGTTGGCGACGGCCTTCTCCAGCGCCGGCGCAAGCTGTTTGCAGGGTCCGCACCACGGCGCCCAGAAGTCGACCAGGACGGGCTGGCGCGTCGAGGCCGTGAGCACGTCGGCGCGGAACGAGGCCGTCGTGACCTCCTTGACCGAACCCGGTTTGGTTTGAGGCGCGACCGCGCCGCTCACATTCGCCATGTCCCATCATCTCCAGCCGAGCGAGCGGGCGGGCCCCGGCCCGTCCGCTTTAGCGCCCTAAATGGAGGCGTTCGGCATTTTATTCAACCGGCGCTTGATCCAGGCCCAGGCCCACGACGAGCGGCTCATGTCCGGTGGCTCGCAGGAATTTGACCAGGTCGGCGCTCTTAAGCCCAGTGCTGCGGGTGTTGACCAGCGGATGAAAGTTGAGCTGTTCGTGGCGCATCATGTTTTCGTCCAGCACGACGGAAACCTTGCCGGCTTTGTCGTTGATGGCGCCAAACGGCGTGACCGCGCCAGGCTTAACGCCCCAAACCTCTTCCAAGAGTTCGGCCGAGCCGAAGGAGACCCGCCCCTGCGCGCCGATCTTCTCGTGCGCGCGCTTGAGGTCGACCGCGGTCTCCTCCCCGAGCACGAGCAGGAACAGGCGGCCCTTCTTGTCCTTGACGAACAGGTTCTTGGTGTGGCCGCCGGGGATTTCGCCGCGCAAAGCCCGCGAGTCCTCGACCGTGAACAGCGGCGGATGGTCGACGGTCTCGGTCTCGACGCCGAGCGCAGCGAGATAGGCAAGGAGGTCGTCTGGGGAAGCGGGCATTAGAAGCGGACGGGCAGGATCGCGACTTGGTAGCTGCTTCTAACGTGGGCGGCAACCGGATGCGACGGTGACCGGGCCCTCTCAAACTCAGCGAGGCTTACGGTTGCATTTCTGCTCCAAATATGCTCCATAGATGAACCATTTTGGAGCGTGCTTGTGGACCTTTCGATCAAAGGCGTCCCGGAGGACCAAGTGAGGCGGCTGCGCGAACGCGCCAAAGCCAACCATCGGTCGCTGCAGGGCGAATTGAGGACGTTGATCGACGAGGCGACCGGAACGCCGCGCCAGCTCCCCTTGGACGAAGTCGTCGCGAGAGTGAACAGGCTCGGTCTCATGCGGCGGGACGAAGCGGCGCGGCTGATCCGCGAAGACCGTGACCGATAAGGTTGTCGACGCGTCCGCAATTGTCGCGTTGCTTTTCAATGAGCTGACGAGCGACGAGATTCTTCCGCGACTGCGGCACGCGACGCTCCGGGCTCCAAACCTGATGGGATTCGAAGTCGCGAACGCGTGCTTGAAGAAAATCCGAGCCGCGCCCGACCAGCGGGAGACGTTGCTCGAAGCTTTTTCCTTTTTCGACGCGCTTTCAGTCACTCTGGAGCCGGTCGATCCCAGGGCCGCGATCGTGCTTGCTGAGCAGACGAAGCTCAGCCTTTCTGACGCGAGCTACCTTTGGCTCGCCCGCGCGCTTGACGCGGAACTTGTCACGCTCGACGAGAAACTCGCCCGCGCGGATGAAAATCTGCGGCGCTTCCAATAGCGAATGGGCCCCCTCGCTCGAAGGCTCCGCCCCGATATCGGGACGGAGCCCGCGCCGCGCCGGGGGTTCCCGGCCGCGGTCAGCCGAATCGGCTTCGCGCTCCGCGCGTCTTTTTCAAGTCTGTCATTGCCAGGCAGAGTCCGGGATCGGAAGCGGGTCGGCAGGAACAAGCGTCGCGACGGAGACATGCGGCCATGACAAGCCGTTGAAGTTGAGAATAACCTTCTGGCTGTACTGGATCTGCGTCGACGTCACCTTGATGATCTTCGAACCGGTCACTTGAACGGGCGGATCGAGCAAAAACGTCGGGACGGGAAGTCCAAACGGCGCGCCGCGGGGCTGGACGGTCGTCGGCGCGCTCCCGTTCGGAAAGTCAATGTGAAGCTGATGCTCGACCGTCTCGATCCAGAAGATCGCGTCCATCTGAATCGCGTTGGCGTTCGCCGGGTTACCCGCCGCGTTGCCGAGCAGAAAGGCGATATTGCTCGTTCCCCCACCGAACAGCGGCGATTTCGGATTTGTACTCACGATCATCGTTGTCGTGGACAGAATTTTCTGAACCGAAATCGCCTTTCTCAGCATCTGATTCGGGTCGTCCAAGAGTCCCTGGGTGATCGTGCCAGCGTCGAGCCACGGGGTCAGGTCCTGCGGGATACGCGCGGTCCCCTGAGTGGCGGCAGTCTGGCTCGGGAAGCGGATTGGCGAGCCGCCGCCGATCGGGAAGGGCGTGATGTCGACCGGCTGGATATTGGGCGGTCCATCGGCCGTGGGGAGGACAATCCCCTGTGCGATGATCGTCGTCCCGTGCGGGATTGACGCCATGCGCGCAACCGAGATCGGCTCCTGTGGATCAGTGGTCGCCGGAACGCTAAGCCAAATGCCTGGCTCGAAGTGGATGCCGGTGGGCGGCGCCGGATTGGTCACGTCATTGATCGATTGAACGTAAGGAACGCCGTTCATGAAGAGGTCGTCCTGAAGCATCCCGCGATTGGGGATGGAGCCGAGGCTGGCGTTGAACGACAGCGTCTCCGACGTGAGATTGAGTTCCAGCAGGTTATCGCCCGGCGCGGGGGTCGGCAGTGGGAAAGTCTGGTGCTGCGGGCGGAAAATGGTGTTGAAGCCCATGCCGTTCCAAGTGCCGACGAAGGCGGCGAGGGGCCCCAGCGGAGGGGGAGCCGGCGGCGCCGCAAGCGGGGTAAGGCTCTCGAGGATCTGGCGCGCCCTTGGACGAACCTCATGAATCTTGAAGCCCTTCGGCATGGAAAAGGCGTTTTCGAGATGATCGCGGTCTGCCATGAGAATATTCCTTTCAAAATATGGATCGAACGGGTGTGAATTGAGTCGAAAGCTGAAAAGAGCGAACGCACGCTGCGCGGCCGAGAACCGCATGTTATCTTCAAAGACGTATTGCTAATTGAGGAGCGCGGTCCCGGGACACCATGACTGGAATTCCATCCTCGCTCTGTGACGACGCTCACCACTCGCGGTTTGTGATTTACAAACGTGCGCGCAAGAAGGGCCCGTCCGCCAGCGTCACGGAGGAATTTTGTCAAGGCCGTTCTTCCGGTCACTCTCGCTCAATCAAGAGAAAATGCTGGCGCGCGGCCATGAAATCTGTATAAGCGCGCAATCCGCGGGCCGGTTAGCGCCTTCGGATCAGCGTCGCGACCGACCTGGACGACATCCCGGTTCGGCCGCTCATTGAATGCGCAGTTTTGCGCTCCACATCAAGGAAAAGCCGATGTCGATCACCGCCGAGCGCAAAACCGCGCTCATCAATCAATATGGTTTGAAAGTGGGCGATACGGGATCGCCCGAGGTTCAGGTTGCGATTCTCACCGAGCGCATCACCAACCTGACCAATCACTTCGAAACTTCATGTCAAAGACAACCATTCCCGCCGCGGCCTGCTCAAGATGGTGTCGCAGCGGCGAACGCTGCTCGACTATGTCAAGAAGCAGAACGAGGGGCGCTACAAGACCCTCATCGAGCGCCTGGGCATTCGCCGCTGAAGGCGAGCCCCACGCGAACGGGGCGGCTGCTTTTAGGCGTCCCGACGTCTAGGCAGGGCGACGGCGCGGCCGAAGCCCTCAATCCAATGCGAGAGCCTGGCGTCATGGCAGGATCGCGAGCGGCTGTGGCGTGCGCCCAGCCGCTCGCCG
>CAVSSS010000014.1:0-214636 GCA_963730555.1 uncultured Alphaproteobacteria bacterium
ATCCCAGGGGAAAGAGAGCTGGGCAAACGTTCCATTGAATACCGTTGTCACCATGATATTCCGATGAGAAAGGCATAATAATCTTGGCTATTGTAGCCTGAACTGAGATAATTGCCGAAAATAGTGAAACCAAACTTCCCTAGATGCTGCGATGAATTCTTAGATTGGCCCTCGTCACTTCGTCGGGACGAATATCGTCCACTTTGTCGAGAAAATGACCGAAAGCGAACGTTGCCTGTCGGTGCTGTGACCCCCGACGTTCATTGATTTGGAGCCAGAGTCGGGCTGAGATTGGCGCATGGGCGCCGGCGGAGCAACGGCGATCGGCGTAGCTGGTCCGGGTTGCGAAGCTGATCGAGGGTTGCGGTGAAGGTTCGAGCGTAGGCGACGGGGGTCAAATAGCCGAGCGCGGAATGCGGGCGCTTTTGGTTGTAGCCCGTGCTCCAACGCGCCAGGATATCTCGGGCGTGGCCGAGATCGTAGAAGATCGTCTCATGGTCGCGCATACTGCCATTGAACGCTTCGAAGATCCCGTTCTGCATCGGCTTGCCCGGCGCGATGAAATGCCAGGCGCGATGAAATGCCAGGCGATCCGGCGCTCCTGCGACCAGGCAAGCCTTGCGTTCGAAGTGAACTCGGTTCCATGGTCGTGAACGAAGTCGACCGACCAGCGCGCGTTCGGGCGCACCTCGATTAGGATCGGCGCTCGAGACCCTACGGCGCGCTTCCGTCCCTTGCGCTTTCGCACCGTCAGGCCTTCCTCGCGATAGAGCCGTTGGGTCTTCTTGCGGTTCACCAAATGGCCTTCGCCGCGCAGCAGGACATGCAGACGGCGATAGCCGAACCGACGCGGCTCGGCCGCCAGCTCTCGCAAGCGACGCCGAAGCTCTTCGGTCAGGCGAGATGCCCGGCGCTCGCTCACCTCGTAAGTCTCGACGAGATGAGCGACAGCCTCGCGCTTGGCGGCGGCGTCACCATTGTTTTGACCGCAAATCCTTGAGCGCGGCAGCGTCGAGCATGGCGTCGGCCAGAAGCCGGTTCAGCTTCGCGTTCTCATCCTCAAGCTGCCTCAGCCGCTTGGCGTCAGAGACCTCCAGCCCACCGAACTTCCCCTTCCAACCATAGAAGGTTGCGCTGCTGATCCCATGCTTGCGGCAGACCTCGCCGGTCGAAATGCCCGCCTCCTGCTCGCGCAAAACCCCAATGATCTGCTCTTCCCTAAACCTCGATCCCTTCATCGTCCGGTCCTTCCTTCGGATCGGACTCTAGCTTCACGTCGAGGAAATCTCGGGGGTCACAGCAAGCTCAGCGGCCATGTCGTCTGGCAACTCGAGGCTGGCCACGGCCAGACCAAACGTAACGGGCTGCGCGAAGGTTCGCCGGTTGGACGGGCCGGAGCGCTGATCGCGGGCTGAGTTAGCCGCTGAGGTGGGCGTTCAGTCGCGCAAGAAATTCCGAGAGATCGTCCGTCACGAAATCCGCGACGTTGGCCGCATCCGAAATTGCCTGGTCATGCGGCTCGCGATGATCCAAGCGCCCGGCTTTGGTGGTCACCAGTGTCGTCGTCATGCCTTTCGCCTTGGGCACAGCGAGAATTCCTCGTCACGTCCTCAAACATCGCGGCCGCTCGCGGATCAACCCCGCATCGCTCGAAAAAGACATCGTAAGCGCCCTCCGCGGGTTTTGGCGTGAGGCCCGCCGCGACAATGTCGAAAGCTTCTTCAAACAGCCCGTCGAGGCCGAGTTGCCTCGCTGTCAAGATCGCGTGGCTTCGAGACCCGTTCGTGAAGATGAGCTTCCGCCCCGGCAACCTCCCGATTTCATGCGCAAGAACGGGGTCCGGCTTGAGACTGGAGCGGTCGATATCATGGACAAAGTCCAGAAAGCGCTCGGTCAGGTCAAGGTGTTCCTGCACCAGCCCGCTTAAGGTCGTGCCGTGGCGAGAATAATAATGCTTGTGCAAGGCGCGAGCCGACTGACCGTCTATGCCGAAAAGTTCGACGAGAAACAGCGTGATGCGCTCGTCAATCTTCGGCCAAATGCCGCTGTCTGAAGGGTAGAGGGTGTTGTCCAGGTCGAAGACCCAGGTTGTGACGTGAGCAAAGCGAGTGCGCAACGTCTCGTCGGACGGAAGGCGAAACGCCGCGGGCGCGATTAGAGGCGCCATGAGCTTATACCAGTTTTTCGCGGCAAAATTCCGTTTCCGTCGTTGCTCGACTGTCGCCGAGATTAGCGGCGACAACTTGACCTTTATATAACAATTGATTTGCTCGCGTCACGTTTTCGCCAAAGCGTGCTCGACGGTCTTCCGCATCATGCTCGAGAACCCAACGGCGCGAATGGCGTCAGGCGCGACCCAAAAACATCCGGTAGGCGCGCCGCCGTCAAACTCCGCAGCGTAGACCGTGAGGCTTAGCGCAAAATGGGTGAAAGCCTGCTCGACTTCGCCCGGCAGCCGGCGCCAAAGCGCGACGACCGGCGCGGCCCCGGTGAGAGCGCTATTCGTATCTTTGCTCGTCCAAGGCGTGCCGGGCAGCTCAATGGTCGAGGCGAGAAGGCCGCGAGGCGGGCGGCGGCGTGCGAGAAAGGCGCCATCGGGACGGCGGGCGAAGAAGACCGCGCCCTGCCGCCGCGGTCTCCTCTTCGCCTCGGCGCGCTGGGGATAGGCCTCGGGAATTCCGGCGCGGAAAGCCGCGCAATCTTGGGCGAGCGGGCACGAGGCGCAAGCAGGATTGCGGGGACGGCATAGGGTCGCGCCGATATCCATGAGGGCCTGAGCGAAATCGCCAGCCCTGTCGCTGGGGGCCAGCGCCCGCGCCGCAGCCGCGATTTCTCCTCGCGCGCGAGCGATCGGCTCTTCCAGAGCGATGAGCCGGGCTAGAACGCGAGCGATATTGCCGTCGACCGGCCCCGTTTGGCGGTTGAAGGCGATCGCCGCGACCGCCGCGGCGGTGTATGCGCCGACGCCGGGAAGCGCGCGCAAGTCGGCTTCCTCGCTAGGAAAGCGGCCGCCGCGCCGGGCGATTTCCTTCGCGCAGGCGTGCAGGTTCCGCGCCCGCGAATAGTATCCGAGACCGGCGAAAGCGCTCATGACTGCGTCGACTGGGGCGGCGGCCAAGTCCTCGACCGCCGGCCATTTTGCAATGAAGGCCTGATAATAAGGCGTCGCCGCTTGGGCGGTTGTCTGCTGCAGCAGCACTTCGGAGAGCCAGACCCGGTAGGGATCGGGCGTTTCGCCCGGCTCTGCACGCCAGGCGAGCGCGCGGCGGCCGGGGTCCCACCATTGAAGCGTCCGCGCAACGATCGCCTTTCGCTTTGCCTCGGAGGCGAGCGCGCTTACATTGGCGCTCATGCCGTTGACCCCATCTCCCGCGTCCTCGCCGTCCGTGTCGAAGCGATGATGAAGCCTAGCCGAGGCGGCGCCAAGCCGTTGGCTGAATTCACCCCCGGGCTGATCGCCGAGGCGCTCGCCGCGCGCGGCTTGGGCGAGGCAAGCCTGATCGCCAACTGGCCGGCCATTGTCGGCGAAAGGCTCGCGCGTCACGCCCGGCCGATCGAGTTGCAATGGCCGCCGCGGGCCGCCAAACGCGATCCCGACGCCCCGATCGCTCCCGCGACTTTGGTGCTGAGGGTCGAAAGCGCTTTCGCGCTTGAGGCGCAGCACAGCGCCTCGGTGATCGTGGCTCGGGCGAACGCGCATCTCGGCTGGCGATGCGTCGACAAGATCGCTTTCCGCCAGGGTCCGCTGCCGCCATCCAAGGACAAGCGTCGCCCTGCGCCGATCCCTTCCGATGGAGCGGAAGCTGCCGCCCGCGCCGCGGCCTCGCCGATTGTCGACGACGCGTTGCGCGACGCCGTCACGCGGCTCGGCGCACGGGCGATCGACAGGTCGGCCCGCTTGGCGCAAGCGGCGGACGCCCGAAGCCCAGAGCGAGGTTAGCGCTTGTTTCCCCGCCATCCGCTCGCTGGCCATGAGATCCACCGCATGAACGGGGCCGGCAACGCCATCCTCGTGCTCGACATGCGCGGCTCGCGCGACCGCCCGACGGCGGAAGACGCGCGCGCCATCCATCGCGCGCCGGGCCTCAGTTACGACCAGATGATGGTCATGAGCGATCCGGCGACGGCAGGGACCGCGGCCGACGTGCTCATCTATAACAACGATGGCACGCTCGCCGGCGCTTGCGGCAATGGCACACGTTGCGTCGCCGACCGGCTGTGCCGCGAGCTTGGGGCGAGCGCCGTAATGATCACGACCGAGGCAGGCGAGATCGCGTGCGAGCGGCTTGGACCCTGGTCCTACCGGGTGGATATGGGCAGGCCGCGCCTCAAGTGGGACGCCATTCCGCTTCGGCATGCTGTGCCCGACACGCGGCGGGTCCAATTGTGGCGCGAGGGCGAAGGCCCGGCCCAGCTGCGGCCCGCCTCAGTCGTCAACATGGGCAACCCGCACGCGGTGTTTTTCGTGCCCAACCTTGAGCGTATCGACGCGGCGGGAGTTGGGTCACAGGTCGAGGTCGATCCGTTGTTCCCTGAGAAGGCCAACGTCACCTTCGCCGAAGTCCTCGCACGCGACACGGTGCGAGCGCGGGTCTGGGAACGCGGCGTTGGTCTCACGCTCGCTTGCGGCTCGGCCGCCTGTGCAACCCTGGTCGCGGCGGTCCGCCTTGGTCTCATGGAGCGCAAGGGGACGGTGCGCCTGCCGGGCGGCGAGCTCATCATTGAGTGGCGCGGCTCGGACGACCACGTGTTGATGACCGGCCCGGTCGAGTACGAGGGCGCGTTCATTCTCGACGAGGCCTTGTTCGGAGCCGCGGCGCCGTGATCACCGACGCGGGCGCCGACGACAGCGCGAGCGAGCGCTCGGGCCGCGTCGACGCTATTGATTGCGCCCGCGGTCTGGCGCTCGCCGGCATGGCCGTCTACCACCTGAGCTGGGACTTCGCGGAATTTCGGCTGGCCTCGCCGGCGCTGCCGTTCACGCCGCAGATGCGGCTCTTCTCGCATGTCGTGGCGAGCGCATTCCTCGTCCTGGTGGGGGTGTCGCTCGCGCTCGCCCATCGCAAGGGGCTGAAGCCGCGCGCCTTCTGGCGGCGCTTTGCGGTCGTCGCCGGCGCCGCGGCGCTGGTGACCGCCGGCAGCTTCGTCTTCGCGCCGAGCGAGCCCATCACCTTCGGCATTCTTCATTGCATCGCAGCCGCGAGCCTTCTCGCTTGGCCGTTCGTCAAGGCGCCGGCCTGGGCCAGCCTCGCGATGGGCTTCGCGGCGATCGCCGCGCCGTGGCTCGGCCGCTCGGCCTTGTTCGATCCGCCCTGGCTTTTGTGGCTCGGCCTCGGCGAGGCGCTGCCGAACACCCTCGACTGGCGCCCGCTTCTGCCATGGGCCGGAGTTGTCTTCCTCGGCCTCGGGGTCGCGCGGCTGCCCGGAATTCATCGAGGGGCTGACGTCGCCCACGCGGTGGCGGGCAGGGTCGGCGCCGTCGCGGGCGATCTGTTTCGCCGGCCGCCACAGCCTGCCGATCTATCTCGTGCATCAGCCGATCCTCATCGGGCTCCTCGCCGTGCTGACCGCCTGGGGGCCGCTTGCGCCGAAGGCGGACATGAACGCCTTCCTCGCCTCCTGCCAGCGCGCCTGCGTCGCGAGAGGGCGCCCGGCCGCCGAATGCGAGACCGGCTGCCGCTGCGTCGCCGATGCGGTCGACCATTCCGGCGACGCCGACCGGCTGGAGTCGCTCGCCCCCGAGCGCCGGGACGAGCTCAAGCGGCTCGCCGACGCCTGCATGGGGCGGTGAGGCGATTAGGCGAGCGCCGGCTCGGCGGCCGGCCGGGGCTGGTCCGTTTGGATTTTCTTGACTTGTGGCCTCTCCGCTTGGAAAACCCAGATTTTGAGCCTTGGATTTGTTTGGATTTCCTTGGATTCTCTCGTACGAAACGAGGTGCGGGCGACCACTGGCCTGTGGAAGGCAGGAGAGTGCTCATGCAGCAAGCTTACCGTAAATTCTGATTTTCGGCAATCGGTTGTCATGCGAGCCTCTTTCTTTCGGCCGCCGCGACCCCAAACCCAGTTCGCCTTAAGCCGCCGCGCGGATTTCCCGGATGTTCTCGGCGTAGGCTTTCGGATCGCCCTCGAACACCTTCGAGCCGGCGACAAAGACGTTTGCGCCGGCGCGCGCCAGAAGCGGCGCGGTCTCAGGCGCGACGCCGCCGTCGACCTCGATGTGAATTTTGCGTGTCCCGATCATGCGCTTCACCCGCGCGACCTTGTCGAGCATGGCGGGAATGAACGCCTGGCCGCCGAAGCCCGGATTGACGGTCATGACCAGGATCAGGTCGAGTTGGTCGAGCACATATTCGATCGCGCTCTCCGGCGTCGCAGGATTGATCGCCGCGCCCGCCTTCTTGCCGAGCGCGCGGATCTCCTGCAGCGAGCGGTCGAGATGCCGGGTCGCCTCGGCGTGAACTGTGATGTGATCGGCGCCCGCCTTGGCGAAGGCTTCGAGATAGGGGTCGCAGGGCTCGATCATGAGGTGGCAGTCGAAGGGCTTGTCCGTGAGCGGCCGCAACGCCGCGATAACAGGCGGCCCGAAGGTGATGTTGGGGACGAAATGTCCATCCATCACATCGAGATGGATCCAGTCCGCGCCCGCTGCAGCGACCGCGCGGACCTCTTCGCCGAGCTTGGCGAAATCCGCCGACAGAATTGACGGCGCCATGATCACGGGATTGGTCACGCGCCGATCTCCTCTTGTTACGGCCGGTCGAACGCGGCGCTATCGATGGTCGCCGTCCAGCGGAGAGTCAATGCGCCGGCGCTCGCATTGAAATAACAATCGGGATCGGTTCGTACAAAATAACAACTTAATCATATAGCTTAAATCGTTGCGTTCTCGCGCTAAGCCGCCTATGTAGCGCGCCTTCTCAAGGGAACCCTCGATGGCGAGCGTATTGCCAGCCCACCTCAAGCGGCTGGAGGCCGAGTCCATTCACATCATGCGGGAAGTTGTCGCTGAGATGCGCAATCCGGTGATGCTGTATTCGATCGGCAAGGATTTCGAGCGTCATGCTTCATGTGGCGATGAAGGCCTTCTATCCGGCCAAGCCGCCTTTCCCGCTGCTGCATGTCGACACGACCTGGAAATTCCGCGAGATGATCGCCTTCCGCGACGAAACCGCGCGCCGGCTTGGCCTCAATCTGATCGTCCATATCAACCAGGACGGGGTGAAGCGCGGCATCTCGCCGGTCGCCTCGGGTTCGCAGCTCCATACCCAGGTGATGAAGACCGAGTCGCTTAGGCAGGCGCTGGACAAGGGCGGCTTTGACGCCGCCTTCGGGGGCGCGCGGCGAGATGAGGAGAAGAGCCGGGCGAAAGAGCGCATTTTTTCGCATCGCTCGGCCGCGCATGCGTGGGATCCGCGCAACCAGCGCCCCGAACTCTGGCGCCTCTTCAACACGCGCATTCGCGAAGGCGAATCGATGCGCGTCTTCCCGCTGTCCAACTGGACCGAACTCGACGTTTGGGAATACGTGCTCGCCGAGAACATTCCGGTCGTGCCGCTCTATTTCTCCAAGCTGCGTGCCGTCGTCGAGCGCTCCGGCGCGCTCATCATGGTCGACGACGACCGGCTGCCGCTTAATCCCGGCGAGCAGCCGACAATGCGGCGCGTTCGCTTCCGCACGCTTGGTTGCTATCCGCTGACGGGGGCGATTGAGTCCGAAGCTGACACCCTCCACGACATCGTCGCCGAGATGCGCAAGGCCACCACCTCCGAGCGGCAGGGGCGCCTGATCGACTCGGACGAAGCCTCCTCGATGGAAAAGAAAAAGCGCGAGGGCTACTTCTGATGAACGTTGCGCTTGATCTCGCGGTCCTCCCGACGCTTCGTCTTCTGACCTGCGGCTCGGTCGACGACGGCAAGTCCACGCTCATCGGCCGGATGCTGTACGAGAAGAAGCTTATCTTCGACGACCAGCTCTCGACGCTCGAGCGCGACTCGAAGAAGTTCGGCACGACCGGCGAGGCGATCGACTATGCGCTCCTGGTCGATGGGCTCGAGGCGGAACGCGAACAGGGCATCACGATCGACGTCGCCTATCGCTACTTCGCCACCGAAAAGCGCTCATTCATCGTCGCCGACACGCCGGGCCATGAGCAATTCACGCGTAACATGGCGACTGGCGCGTCCAATGCCGACCTCGCGATCGTCCTGGTCGATGCGCGCAAAGGGCTGCTCACCCAGACCCATCGGCATTCGATCATCGTTTCGCTGCTCGGCGTCCGCCACGTTGTGCTTGCGGTGAACAAGATCGACCTCGTCGACTACAGCGAGAGCGTGTTTCGCCAGATCGAAGCCGATTATCGGAAATTCGCCGAAACGCTCGGCTTTCGCTCGCTGATCGCGCTGCCTATCTCCGCCCGCCATGGCGACAATGTCTCGTCGTTGAGCGCGCGCACGCCCTGGTACGCAGGCCCGCATCTGCTCGATTATCTGGAGAGCGTCGAAGTCGAAGAGGATCGCCGGAGCGCACCCTTTCGCCTGCCCGTGCAATCGGTCAACCGGCCGCATCAGGATTTTCGCGGCTTTGCCGGCACGATTCCCGCCGGACGCATCGCGCGAGGCGATCGCGTCGTCGCCGCGGACTCGGGACGCGAGAGTGCGGTCGCCAGGCTTTTGGTCGCCGACCGGGAGGTCGAGACAGCCGAGGCGGGCGACGCCGTCACGCTGACGCTTGCCGATGAGATCGACATCGCGCGTGGCGACGTGTTGTCGAGCCCAGAGACCCGCCCGGAGGTCGCCGATCAGTTCGCGGCGCATGTCTTATGGATGAGCGCGGAACCGATGCTCCCCGGGCGCTCCTACCTACTCAAGATCGGCGGGCGGACGACGCCCGCTTCGGTCACCGAACTCAAGCATCGTCTAGACGTCAACAATTTCGACAAGCTGGCGGCGAGGCAGCTCGATCTCAATGAAGTCGGCTTCTGCAACATCGCGACCACCATGGCCGTGGCCTTCGACCCTTATGCCGACAATCGCGACACCGGCGGCTTCATCCTGATCGATCGCGCCACGAACGAGACGGCCGCGGCGGGCATGATCGCGCATGGGCTCAGGCGCGCGACCAATGTGCATCGGCATGGCGCGACAGTGGATCGCGAAGCCCACGCCGCGCTCAAGCACCAGAAGCCCGCGATCCTTTGGTTTACGGGGCTGTCAGGCGCAGGGAAATCCACGATCGCCAATCTGGTGGAGGCCAAGCTTCACGCGCGCGGCGTGCACACGGCGCTGCTCGACGGCGACAATGTCCGTCACGGCCTCAACAAAGACTTGGGCTTCACTGCCGCGGACCGCGTCGAGAACATCAGGCGCGTCGGGGAAGTGGCGAGGCTGATGACCGACGCGGGGCTCATCGTGCTCTGCTCGTTTATCTCGCCGTTCAGGGCCGAACGGCGGCTCGTTCGCGACACAGCGGCGGAGAGCGAGTTTTTGGAAATCTTCGTCGATACGCCGCTCGAAACGGCGATCGCCCGCGACCCGAAGGGCTTGTACAAGCGAGCGCTGGCCGGCGAGATCAAGAATTTTACCGGCGTCGATCAGCCCTATGAAGCGCCTGAGGCGCCGGAGCTGACCCTCAATTCCGCGGGGGAGTCTGCCGAAGCTTTGGCCGATCGGGTCGTCAAGGAGCTTGAACGACGCGGGCGGATCGTGGCGTTATAGTTGCGCGGGCGAATGCCGCTCACGGGGCGTCGAACACGGCATGAGCCAACGGCGCAATTGATGATCGCGCTGTCTCGCGAACAGCGAGAAACTTCCAGATGTGTGATCCGCATCACAGCGCTTCAGCAACAATTGTGTTCGCCTTCGCTGGTGAGTGAACATTGTCTTCAGGTCGGGCGGTTGCCGCCTCATTCGGACGTTGTTTCGGCCTCGAACCGAGGGGCCATTGTTGATTTTTCGCACCGGAGGGAATCATGATCAGGTCATTGACATCCAGTTCAGTGTTGCTTGCGGCCGTGATCGCATGGAGCGCGCTCCTCGGCGCTCCGGCGCAGGCGGCCGAGCGGTGCGAGACGGCCCGGCAGTGCCACGGCCCATTGCCCCAGATCTGCATGAGATGCGGCAATGGCGAATCTGCATGTGCGCATTGGGCCTGCGTGCGCCACGCCTGCGAGATACAGATATGCGGGGGCGCCTAACTCGCTACTAGCCCGCGGTGGATCGTATATTCTTTTGCACAGCAACAGAACATCGTAGGGCGAGCTAGAGCGCGATCTGGTTAGACTGAAGCATATCCTGCGTTTTTGAAGTAGTTTGCGCATTCTGTCGGGGTGAAGCAGTTGAGCAGGGCGCCGATGGTTCGCCAGGTCTCGTCGATAGTTCGCGCGTCGGCCTTGCGTAACAAGGTCTTCATTTTGGCGAAGGCCTGCTCGATTGGATTGAGGTCTGGCGAGTAGGCGGGCAAGAAGAAGAGCTTGGCTTTGGCCGCGCGGATGGCGGCGCGAACGGCGCGGCCCTTATGGCTGCCGAGGTTGTCCATGACGACAATGTCGCCCGGCGCGAGGATGGGTGCGAGAACTTGCTCGACATAAGCGCGGAAGCTCACGCCATTGATCGGTCCGTCGATGACGCAGGGCGCGGTGAGCCCATCGCGACGCAGCGCCGCCAGGAAGGTGAGGGTTCGCCATCGGCCGAAAGGCGCTTTGGCGACGAGGCGTTCGCCTCTGGGGCATCGGCCATGGGCGCGCGTCATGTTGGTCTTAGCCCAGGTCTCATCGATGAAGACAAGCCGCCTCGGATCGATCCTCGCCTGACGCGCCTTCCACCGCTCACGCCGCCTGGCGACGTCCGGTCGGTCCTGTTCGGAGGCGCGAAGACTTTTTTTTGAACGTCACGCCTTCGTGCTGGAGAAAATGCCAAAGCGCATAATAGCTGACCACTAGGCCGCGGTCGGCCAGCTCTCTGAGCAAAGCGCGCAGTGTCAGGTCAGGCTTCTCAGCGATCCGCGCCAGAACCCAATCGCGCTCGCGCGCCACAAGGTAGGGCCTGTGGCCGCCCATCTTCCGCGCCGCCGGACTACCGAGCGCGCGCTGGCGCTGCGACCACTTCACAACGCTGGCGACGCTGACCATGAACGTCTTGGCCACCGAGCGGCAGGACTGTCCCGAAGTCGCCGCCGCAACCACCCGCTCCCGCAGGTCCAAAGAATAGGCTCGCGCCATCCCTGCTAGCCTCCAACCCAGCCAGCAGGTTGAAATCTAACTCGCGCCCCTTTGGGAATCCCCTCGATTCAGTCAAACCAGATCGCGCTCTAAGCCAATGGGTGCGGCCTCCGCCGGTCCGATAACAGGCTCAGCAAGCCCCACGCGGCTCGCGAGGCGGAAGCGCCGGACGCAGGCAGTGCGCTTTTGCGCCTTTGCCTGCGTTACGCTTGTTAGATCGTTTGGGTCGCCGAGCTTTCGCGCCTAACGTTCCGCTCGGGGTCTCGCGCCGCGCGGCGTCAAGCGATCTTCACATATTCGAAATCGCCCGGCTGATTGTTGACGCCGACGCGCGGCGGGGCGATCCAGCTCGCATATTGGCCAGGTCCGTGGCACGGCTTCATTAGCGAGCTGATGAAATGCATGTCGTTGTCGTTAGGTAGCCAGTCGCCGCTCTTCGCCTTCCACTCGTCTTCCGTCAGGACTTCGCCGATCGGGCTGACGCGTTTGCCCCCGAACTCGCCGATCCGGCGGTTGAAGCCCTTGTGCGGCTGAACGAACTTGAAGTCGACGCCGGCCTTTTCAATGGACTTGTTCCAGCGGTCGATCCCGCCCTGGCAATCGACGATGAAATCGTCGAGCAGCCGCGCGTTGAGAGCGCGCAAAGCCGGCGCCTGTTCGATGACGAGCTTGCCGTCAACCACCCGGGTGACGGGATAGGTCGCGTCCTGCAGCACATGATCGTCGCCCTTGAGGTTCGCTTCGTTGAAGCGCCCCTTGATGCCGGAACCGAACGCCTCGGCGGCATTGCTAGAGATTTCGCTGCCGAATAGGTCGCGTGTCACCGAGGCGTGGAAATTCGCTTTACGCTGGAGCAACGGCAGGTCGACAACGCTAAGCTTGCGCACAGCTTCGACATCGTGGGGATCCTTTATGCCAGCTTTGACCATCGCCGCGCAGGTCGCCTCGATCGCGCGCTGCACGCCGGTCTCGCCGACGAACATGTGATGGGCTTCTTCCGTGAGCATGAACCGGCAGGTGCGTGACAGCGGATCGAAGCCGCTCTCCGCCAGCGCCGCGAGCTGCATCTTGCCGTCGCGATCGGTGAAGAAAGTGAACATGAAGAACGACAGCCAGTCGGGCGTGCGCTCGTTGAAGGCGCCGAGGATGCGCGGGTTGTCCATTTGCCCGCTTTGGCGCTCGAGCAGCGCCTGCGCCTCCTCGCGGCCGTCCTTGCCGAAATATTTGACCAAGAGATAGACCATCGCCCACAAGTGGCGGCCTTCCTCGACATTGACCTGGAACAGGTTGCGCATGTCGTAGAGGCTTGGTGCGGTCGCGCCCAAGAAGCGCTGCTGCTCGATCGAAGCGGGCTCGGTGTCGCCCTGCACCACGATTAGCCTGCGGAGAAGCGCGCGGTGCTCGCCTGGCACTTCCTGCCACGCCGGCTCGCCCTTGTGGCGGCCGAACGGAATCGTGCGTCCCTCGACCTTGGGGGCGACCAGAATGCCCCAGCGATAGGATGGCATCTTCACATAGCCGAACTTGGCCCAGCCCGCCGGATCGACGCCGACCGCGGTGCGCAAGTAAACCTCGGACTGCTGGTACCCGACCGGCCCCATACCGCTCCACCAGTCGAGATATTTCGGCCGCCAGCCCTCGAGCGCGCGCTGAAGCTGCTTGTCTGAGCCCAGCGCGACATTGTTGGGAATGACTTCGTCGTAAGAGATCTCCACGAAGCGGTCGGCGGAGATGGCGCCGGCGGCGTCGCTAACAATGTCTTCCGCGCTCATGGGTTCCTCCCGTCTAGTAAGTTTCCAGATGCAGCCGTCCGTGTCGTTTGAGCGATGGCCCGATTGTCTTCCAATCGAGCCCGGCATTGATCGCAATGTCGCGCAGCGCGAGCACCACGCCTTCCTCCATCGCCTTGAGGCCGCAAACATAGAAATAAGAGTCCGCATCGGCGATCAGCGGCGCAAGGTCGGCGGCGCGCTCGCGCATTGCGTCCTGGACGTATCGCTTGGGTTGCCCGGCCGTGCGGCTGAAGGCGAAGTTGATGTCGATGAAATCCTTCGGCAGATTGGCGAGCGGCCCGAAATACGGCAGCTCTTCTTTGGTGCGGGCGCCGAAGAACAGCATGAGCTTACCGCCCTCAAACTTGCCCGACTTGCGCAAGCGCCGCCGCCACTCGGTCATCGCCCGCATCGGCGCGCTTCCCGTGCCGGTGCAGATCATGACGATCGCGCTCTTCGGATGGTTCGGCATAAGGAAGCTCACGCCGAACGGCCCGGTTACCTCGGCTTTGTCGCCGACGTTGAGATCGCAAAGATAGTTGCTGACAATTCCACGCGCCGGCCTGCCTTGGCGATCCTCCAGCACCCGCTTCACGGTGAGCGAGACGTTGTTATAGCCAGGCCGCTCGCCGTTGCGCGGGCTCGCGATCGAATATTGCCGCGGATGATGCGGTCTGCCGTCCTCGTCGACCCCGGGAGGGATGATCCCGATCGACTGCCCTTCGAGCACCGGAAACGGCATCGCGCCGAAGTCGAGCACGATGTGGTGCGTGTCGTAATCCTTGCCGACTTCCGTCACCCGGACATTGCCGGCGACTGTGGCGACGACCGACCGCGCCGCCGCCTTGGGGCCATAGAGGTTGGCGTAAGGACTGGCGGCCGACCAAGGCGGGATCACGGCGGCATAGGCGCCGACCTCGAACGCGGTTTCTTCGCTTGTTCCGCTGGGATTGTTTTGCGGCGATGATGCGGCCGCGAGCAACTCTCCGGAAGCGCTGACCACACCCAGCTCCTCGGGGTTGAGTTCCGTGGGCAAAGAATCCCATTCGAACTGCGCTTCGACGCTGTAGGCCCGCGAACGCGGCATCTGCCGCCAATTGTCGATGCTGCCGGTCGGGCAGGGCGGAACGCAGGCCATACAGAGATTGCAGATGTTCGCGTCGACGACATAGTTGCGCGCGTCATGCGTGATTGCGCCGACCGGGCAGGTCAACTCGCAGGTGTTGCAACGGATGCAGATTTCGGGGTCGATCAGGTGCTGCCTGATGACCTCGTCCTCGGACGCTTCCATCACACGCCTATCCCTGCGGCGAACATGCTAGCGCGCCTCGCGTCCAGTCGTATTGAGACGTCATTGCGAGCGTCAGGAACGTGGGGCGCCCTTCGCTTCCTGGATTGCTTCGTCGCTACGCTCCTCGCAATGACGGCACGCGGCATCGCTACACCCGGTTCCAGTCGAACGTCGCCTTTTCGCCCTTGCCATAGACCTTGAGCGCGCCCTTATCGCCGACCGCATTGGGGCGCTGGAAGATCCAGTTCTGCCAGGCGGTGAGACGGCCGAAGACGCGCGTGGCGAGAGTCTCGGGCCCGTCGAATCGCAGATTCGCCTCCATCGCGGTCAGGGCGTCGGGGCTCATTGATGCGCGCTCTTCCACCGCGATGCGGATCTCGTCCGCCCAGTCGATATCGTCGGGAATGCTGGTGGCGAGGCCATGGGCGAAAGAGGCATCAGCGTCGTGGGGCCGGCCGATGCTCGCTTTGAGCTGTTCGAGCGTACGCGCCTCGTCGTAGAAGCGGCGTCCGAGACGGCTCTGCCCGCTCGCCATCGGATAGTCGCCGAAGTTCGCTGCACTGAGCGCGATGTTGGGTGCTTTGTTGCTCGGCAGAGCCAGATGATAGATTCGGTCGCAAGCAAGCGCGATCTCGAGCAGTGTGCCGGCGAAGCAGGAGCCCTCGTCGACGAGCGCGAACAGGCTGCGCGAGGTGACGTCGAGGCGGCTCAACGTTCGGCGCAAATAGCCGATCGTCTCGCGCACGAACCAATGCTCTCGAAGCGCGTGGAGCGTCGCATCCGTCGCGAGAACGCACTCAAGCTCACCTTCCGTCTTCATGAGCCACACGCCGATGTCGAGCTCGTTGGTCCGCATCGATAAGATCGCATCGTCGAGCTCGCGGGCGAGCGCCAGCGGATACCAATGCGCGCCCTCCGCCTCGATCGCCTCGATGTCCTGCGGCTGAGGGCCGCTCGGGCCTTTGATGACGAAATGTGCGGCGCGTGCGCCACGGTCGATCGTCACCGTTAAATGCGGGTAGCGGAGCGCATCGGTTTCGATAAAGCGTTCGATCGGCGTCAGCGCGACGCCCTTGGCCGACGAAGGCGGGCTGGTCGCGGCAAGTGCGAGAGCGCGTTCTTTCACTTTGGCCTCGAATTGCGCGGGCTTGGCGATCGCGTCGACGAGACGCCAGGCGATGGCCTTCTCGCCGCGCACGCCTTCGCTCGTAGTGCAGAAGACATCCGCAAGGTCGTGCCGAACGTGGCGCTTGTCGGTCAGCCGCGTGAGACCGCCGGTTCCGGGCAGCACGCCGAGCAGCGGGACTTCGGGCAGGCTGACGGCGCTCGAGCGGTCATCGATGAGGATGATCTCGTCACACGCCAAAGCGAGCTCATAGCCGCCGCCGGCGCATGAGCCGTTGACGGCGGCTATGAATTTCAAGCCGTCATGCTTGGAAGAATCCTCGAGGCCGTTGCGGGTCTCGTTGGTGAATTTGCAGAAGTTGACTTTCCAGGCGTGGTTGGAGACGCCGAGCATAAAGATGTTGGCGCCGGAGCAGAACACCCGATCGCGCGCGCTCATGATGATCACCACGCGCACTTCCGGACGTTCAAACCGGATGCGGTTGATAGCGTCGTGAAGCTCGATATCGACGCCGAGGTCATAGCTATTGAGCTTAAGCTTGTAACCAGGACGCAAGCCGGCGTTTTCGTCGAAGTCGGCAAGAAGCGTCGCCACTCGCCCCTCGAACTTGAGCTTCCAGTGTTTGTAGCGGGACGGCTCGGTTTGGTAGTCGACCCGGTCCATGGCGCTCCCGCTGGTAGGCAGTTTAATGCAAGTCCTGCATCATAATGCGCTATCTATTCTCAGGCAAGGCCGGCTTGCCGGGTCATTCGACGGGCAAGCCGATCGCCTTGCGCGCCTGCGCCCGCAGGATCTGGAAAGTTTCCATGAGCGGCTGAGCGCTGGTGTCCAGGCGCATGTCGGCCTTCGAATAGAACGCCGCCCGGCCGGCCAGAATCGATTTCAGGTCGTCCATCGCTTCACGGCTCGCGGCCATCGGACGCAAGTCGCCCTGGGCCATGACGCGGCTCATGTGGTCTTGGGGATCGGCCATGAGCCAGACGGTGGCGCAGCGGCGCAACAGAAGGTTGAAGCTCACGAGATCGCTGACCAGTCCGCCCGCGGTGGCGATCACGGCTTGCGGATAGGCGTCGACCGCGTCCTCGAGGGCGCGGCGCTCATACCGACGGTAGGCGTTCTGGCCATAAAGGCCAAGAACTTCACTGATGCTGCAGCCGGCGAGCTTTTCGATCTCGCGACTGATCTCAACAAAGGGAAAGTCGAGATCCTCCGCCAGCATGCGGCCAAGGGTCGATTTACCCGCCCCACGCAGGCCGATCAGTGCAATCCGCGACGAGCGGACGGGCGCCTCGTCATTGCGCGGCGCTCCGCCGCCGACAAGTTCTATGGCTGCCAGGCGCACCCGCCGCAACATCGCCTCGCCGCAGGCCCCGAGCGCCTCGCGCAGCATGAGCCATTCTGGCGATTGCGTGGTCAAATCGCCCACAAGCTCGGCGAGCGAGCATTGCAGCGCCTCGGCGACCTGCAAGAGCACCAGGATCGAGGCGTTGCCGACGCCATATTCGAGATTGGCCAGATGTCGCTCGGAAACGCCAGCCAAGCGGGCGAGCGCTTTGCGGGTCAAACCGCGGCGCACACGCAGAGCCTTAGCGCGTTGGCCAAGCGCGGCCAAGAACAGCTCCTGCCGTCCGTCGGAGGTCTCGGCCCGCGCAAGCACGTCGGCACGCTGGGCCGCCTCGTTCGGGCTTTCGCCTGCGGCGTCGCGCGCCTGGATTGGCGTCACGGTCGACGAGAATGGCGCATTATTTGACAAGATCCGGGCGCCCTCCTAGAGAAGAATAAAGCACAATATTGCATAATGCCGACGCGGACAACCGTCGTGCGACTGAAGCGCTCCGGCTGCGCGTCGCCTCTTCAGGGGACGCCGTCCGACCGTGCGGTTTGGACGGGGCCAAGGAGACGCCGATGACCGTGAACTCGGTTGAACCGCCGCCCGTAGCGTTCAACTTCGCGGTGCATCTGCTTCTCGCCAATGCCGGGCGCACGAACAGGACGGCGTTCATCGACGACCTTGACGCGGTGACTTACGGCGAGCTCGACGATCGCGCGCGGCGGTTCGCCGCTGCGCTCAAAGAGCGAGGCGTCAAGCGCGAGGAGCGCGCCATGATCCTGATGCAGGACGGCGCCGACTGGGCGGTCGCCTTCCTAGGCGCAATGCTGGCCGGCGTCGTTCCGGTCTCGGTCAACACGCTGCTCACCGCCGACGACCTCGCCTACATGCTCGAGCATTCGCGCGCCCAGGCCGCGCTCGTGAGCGGCGCGGTCAAGCCGGCGCTGAAAGCCGCGCTCGCCAAATCGGATCACGAGGTTCACACTGTCGTCGTCTCGCGTCCTTCACAACCGCTCGAAGCCGGCGAAATCGAGTTCACCGACTTCCTCGCCAGAGCGTCGCCGCTGACAAAGCCCGCGCGCACGCATGCCGACGATCCCGCCTTCTGGCTTTATTCGTCGGGCTCGACGGGGCGGCCGAAGGGGACAGTGCATTCGCACGCCAACCCTTATTGGACGACCGAGCTCTATGGCAAGGCGATCCTTGGGCTCAAGGAGAGCGACGTATGCTTCTCCGCCGCCAAACTCTTTTTCGCCTATGGGCTCGGCAACGCGCTGACCTTTCCGCTCGCGGTCGGCGCGACCGCGCTGCTCATGGCCGAGCGGCCGACGCCGGAGGCGGTCTTCAAGCGTTGGCGCGGCGGCGTCGGGGGTGTTAAGCCGACCGTGTTCTATGGCGCGCCGACCGGCTTCGCCGGCTTGCTCGCGTCGAACCTGCTGCCGAAACGCGAAGACGTCGGCTTAAGGCTCGTGTCGTCCGCCGGGGAAGCGCTGCCGGCCGAGATCGGCGAGCGGTTCAAGCGCCACTTCGGCGTCGATATCGTCGACGGCATCGGCTCCACCGAGATGCTGCATATCTTCATCTCCAATCGGCCGGACAAGGTGCGGTACGGCTCGACGGGCTGGCCGGTGCCAGGCTACGACATTGAACTCCGCGGCGACGGCGGACGCGCGATTCCCGACGGCGAGCCCGGCGACCTTTACATCCATGGGCCGTCGGCGGCGCTGATGTACTGGGGCAATCGCGCCAAGACGCGCGAGACGTTTGAGGGCCGCTGGACCAAGAGTGGCGACAAATACATCCGCAATGCCGACGGAACCTTCACTTATGCCGGCCGCTCGGACGACATGCTCAAAGTCGGCGGCGTCTGGGTCAGCCCGTTCGAGGTCGAGGCGACGCTGGTGCAGCACCCCTCTGTCCTCGAAGCCGCGGTGATCGGCGCTCCCGACGCTGACGGCCTAATCAAGACGAAGGCGTTCGTGGTGCTGAAACAGGGAGCAGCCGCCGACGAGGCGGAGCTTAAGGGCTTCGTCAAGGATCGCCTCGCGCCGTACAAGTATCCGCGCTCAATCGCCTTCATCGCCGAACTGCCGAAGACCGCGACCGGCAAGATCCAGCGCTTCAAGCTTCGTGAGCAGGAGCAGAGTACGGGACCGGCTGAGCCGTGCCGCAAACGTCATCGCGAGGAGCGATAGGGTGTCGAAAGACGCCCGTCTTTCGACGGGCTATGGCCACGCGGCGATCCAGGATCACCGCTTGCGCCCTTCATCCCTGGATCGCTTTGCTAAAGCTCACGGTGACGAGTTATTGGCGTTCGTTTCGTCTTGCGTCAACTCTGGGAATTGAGGACGACGAACCCGTCGCCTGACCGGGCCTTAGCGTCCGCCGATTGATCGGTCGTGACGAGCGTCATGCCGAATTTGAGCCGCTTGCGGACTGCCTCGCGCGTCGACGGGTCCGCCTTAATGCGACGCAGAGCCGGGCCGGAGTCCTCGCCGGTCGTCGTTGACGTCGCGCCGACGCCGGCGGGCTTGCCACGTCAAAAGGCCAGACTCTTCGTCCGCGCCGCTCAGCGTGAAGACGCGCTCGCCGAGCGGCTTCTCGGGGTCATGAATCTCGACCGTGCCGGAGGCGGCCAGCGCGTCATTGTCGAACCCTGAATTGACTTGTCGCCGCTGCTGACGACGACGCTCGGCGATTTCGGCGCAGGGTCGCGTCCTTCGAATATTCGGTCGCCTTGATCGCGGTATCGACAGCGTTGAACTCGCGCGCGGCGTATTCGCCGAGCACCATGCCGGGATGGGTCACCGCTTCCGGCTACGACTTGTCGTCAGCAATGACCACCGTCATGCAAGTTGGGTGTCGCCAAACAGGAGTTCGGCCAATTCCTTCGGCCGGCGCACGCATGCACGCGACGCGGGGTAGCCGGGCACCTGCCCCGCGTGCAGCGCGATTCCAGACCAGGTTAGCCGGTTCATGTAGGGCATCGGCGCATTGTTATAGGTCGAGGAGTGATGGTTCTTGTCCTTCTGCAGGATCTTGAACGCGCCGCCCGGCGTTCGATGGCCGAGTTTGCCGGTCGAGCACGTTGAGGCCGCCATACGCACCCCGTCGCGATAGACATACAATCGCTGGTCGGGAAGCGAGACGATCACGATAACCGCACCAGTCTCGGAGCGGTCAGGATACCAGTTGAACTCGCCGTTTGTGAGCCGGTCCGCGGAGCGTCCCCAACCAGCAACGATTCGCGAACGGAAGCGGACGGCTCGCATTGTCAACAATTGCGGCCGTGTGATCGACGGACCGCTGCCAAGGGCGTCGTTTCAAAGCTCCTGGCCCTGCGGCAAAATCACGAGGTCGCGAATCGCAACATGCGGCGGGCGGGTCAGCATGAAAAAAAGCGCGTCAACGACGTCGTCGTTGCGCAAGCCGCTATGCGCCGCGATCCGACGTTCGATCTCTTCCGGTTCGGTCAGGCCCCAAAGCTCGTTCAAAACCATCCCCGGCGCCAGCGAGCCTATGCGCACGTTGTGCTTGGCGACCTGCCGGCGCACGCCATGAACGAACGATTGCACCGCGTGCTTCGTCGCTGAATAGACGGGCTCCCAGGGGATCGCCTGATGGCCGGAGATCGACGAGGTGACAACAATGTCGCCCGAGCGGCGCTCGATCATATCTGGGAGCACTGCGCGAACTGCGCGAAACACGCTCTTCACATTGATGTCGACGACCCGGTCCCATTCCTCGGGATCGCCCTCAGCGACTTTACCTGCGACATAGCTTCCCGCATTGGCGAAGAGAATGTCGATGCGACCGAACCGTTCTGTTGTCGCCTCGACCATGGTCGCGACGTCGGCTGGTTTCGTGAGATCCAATGGGAGAGCGATGCAGTCGGGGCCGAGTTCGTCCGCCAACGCCTTCAATCTTTCCGCCGAGCGCGCGACAAGCGCGAGCTTGACACTCTCCGCCGCAAATCGTCTCGCGACCGCCCGGCCAATGCCGGAGCT
Organism: uncultured Alphaproteobacteria bacterium; assembly: GCA_963730555.1. GTDB lineage: Bacteria > Pseudomonadota > Alphaproteobacteria > Rhizobiales > Beijerinckiaceae > Roseiarcus. The sequence continues at coordinate 20,742 of CAVSSS010000014.1, forward strand.
GGCCCCGGTCACGATCATCGTCTTGTTGTTGAGACTTTCACCCATCCTTGGCCTCCCAGCGCTCGCGCGGCGCTCGACGCAGCAGAATAACCAGAGAGTGTGCGCAAGCGAAGCCGCCGGCGGAACGCGGCGGATGATTGACCGCGCCCGTCGCGCATGGTCAATCGGACCTTATGTCGCCTGTGCTCATCGCCATCGATTGGGGATCGTCGAGCTTTCGCGCCTATCTCCTATCTCCCGTTGGCGAGGTCCTCGATGAGGTTGTCTCGGGGGACGGAATTGGGAGCGTGGCGACAGGCGCCTATCCAGCGACGCTCAAGCGCCTGATAGGGCGATGGCTCGAGGCCTATCCGTCTTTGCCGGTCATCGCTTCGGGCATGGTCGGCAGCCGGAACGGTTGGCGCGAGGCAGCTTATGTCAAATGCCCCGCCGGGCCTTCTGATGTCGCGGCGCGTCTGATGGAGGTCGAAGCCGACGGTCGGCGCGTCGTGCTCGCGCCGGGCCTATCCTATATGGACGAGGCTGGGTCGCCGGACGTGATACGGGGCGAGGAGACTGAGATCTTTGGTATTGCCCACGAGGGCGCTCGCCTGATCGTGCTGCCTGGCTCGCATTCGAAATGGGCTCGAGTCGATGGCGAGCAAATTGCGGCGTTCAAGACCTTCGTGACCGGTGAACTCTTCGCAGCGCTGCGGGACCACACTATCGCTGGCGCTTTCGCCAGAACTGCGCCCGCGAAGAGCCCGGGAGAGGCTTTCGCGCTGGGAGTCCGACGCGGCGCCGCCGCAGCGGCTCGCCAAGGCAAGTCCGGCTTGCTCGGCCTCCTGTTCGGCGCGCGATCTCTGCCGCTAATGGGAGCGCTCCCGGAGGACGATGCGGGTGAGTATCTATCCGGTCTCCTGATTGGAACGGAAATTGGCGAGGCGCGGCGGCTCTTTCCCGGCGAGGAGCCGCATCTTGCGGGGGCTCAGACGCTGGTTGCGCGCTACCTGAAGGCGTGCGCGGCGCTCGACGTTTCCGCTCGGGCCGCGCCGCCGCGGGCTGCGGCGCGCGGGCTCTTTCGCATCGCTCGCGACGGAGGGCTCCTGTGACGCTTGAACTTGCTCCGACCCCGCTCGTCGCCATCCTGCGCGGCGTCACGCCGGACGAAGCGGATTCGATCGCCGCAGTCATTGTTGAGGCGGGTTTCGGCGCCATCGAAGTGCCGCTCAATTCACCCGATCCCTTGGCGAGCATTGAACTCATTGCGCGGCTGTTCGGCGACACGGTTCTGGTCGGCGCCGGAACGGTGCTGGAGGCGCGCGAGGTCGACGAGGTCGCGGAAACGGGGGCGAGACTCGTGGTCGCGCCCAATGCCGATCACTCCGTCATCGAGCGGGCCGCGAAGCTAGGCCTCCTCGCCGTGCCGGGCGTCGCCACCCCGACCGAAGCGTTTGCGGCGCTCAAGGCGGGCGCGTCGGCGCTGAAGCTCTTCCCCGGCGAAGCGCTTGGCCCAGATATCGTGAAGGCCTGGCGCGCCGTTTTGCCTAAAGAAGCACAACTCTATCCGGTCGGCGGTGTCACGCTCGAGCGTATAGCTCCGTATCGACGCGCCGGCGCGAACGGCTTCGGCATTGGCTCGGCGCTCTATAAGCCTGGCGCGAGCGTCGAGGATGTCGCGCGCGCCGCGCGGACGTTTGTGAGGGCTTGGAAGGAAGCGGACTAGGCGCGTGGGTCCTCATCCGGCGCCATAGCGCGTCCGGAAGGACGGACGTTCATCCGAACGCCCTCTGGTAGAGGGTTGGGGTGAGGTCTGCTCATTCCAGATTGGTATGCCGCGCGCGCATCGTCTCCGAGGTTTCGCTGAAGTGGGGCCTGAGCTTCAGGATCGCCAGTTCGAAGGCGATCATCTGCGCGGTCTCGAACAGCGATCCCATTGGGAGGACGGAGAGCTTGCCACCCTGATCGTTCGCCATCGTCTGGGCAGGAATGACGGTCACGACGTGGACATGGCTAGCGAGCCCGCCTGCGGGCTGGGCGGTGATGAGCGCGGTCCGCGCGCCGGCCTTATGCGCAATGTCGACGAGCGTGCGCGCGGTCGCCAGATCGCCCGGTCCCAGCGCCGGCGTGGTCATGTCGCCCCAAACCGCGACATCGCGGCCCATGTGAAAGAGTCGCATGGCGAAGCCGCGCATCTGCAAACCCTCGCGTCCGAGCCCGAAGACAACAATGCGCTTGGCGGCCACAATGGCCTCGATGAGTTCGTCGAGCGCATTGTCCGGCATGGTGGCGAACGCGCCGGAAAGATCGCTCAACGCGCCTTTCGACAATTGGGCTAGGCTTTCGGTCATGGGTTCCTCCTCGCGGGTCCCTCACCCAAACAGACCCGCGCTTCACGATCGGGCACTCGACCTTGATCTGTCGGGGGCGGCCCGTCGAGCCTGAGGACGCGTCGAGCAGAAGCTCGGCTGCGATCGAGCCCATCTCGAAATGGGGCAAGAGGACCGTCGGCTGGGGCGGATGCAGATGCTGGGCGATCTCGCGATCGTCTAGCTCATCACCGCGACATCGTCCGGAATCGTCAAGCCGAGCTCATGCAGCGCCTCATAGCATCCGACCGCCATTAGGTCATTGGCGCAGAAGATCGCGGTCGGAGGACGCTTGAGGTTCATGAGGTCGCGCGCGGCTTCGTAGCCGGAGAGGGGCCGCTCGGCGGCATGCTCGCCTTTATCGTTCCGATCGGCGTCGCTGGCCTGTTCGGCTTCTTCAACGGATGGTTCATCACTCGGTTCCGGGTCCAGTCGATCGTCGGCACGTTGGCCATGTTCATCGCCGGCCGCGGCATCGGGCAGGTGCTGACCAACAGCAATCTGCAGGCGTTCAAGAACTCAGCATTCAAGAACCCAGCGTTTCAGTTCATGCGCTACGTGCTTTCGATCGGCGGCAATGAGGAGGCCGCGCGCCTCATGGGCCTGCCGGTCGATCGGGTGAAGTTCTTGACCTACGTGCAGTCGGGCGTGTGCGCGGGGCTTCCGTGCGTGACCCCCTCGGCGCAGTTCGGCGCGGGGTAGCTGGCGGAAGGGGTGGGTGGGAATTGTTCTCGACCGCCGCCGTCGTGGTCGGCGGGACGCTGCTCACCGGCGGCGCGGGATCCGTCGCGACGACGCTCGCCGGGATGCTCCTGATCGGCCTCACCTTCAACGTGCTCAACTTCGAGAACGGCCTTGGCTGGATCAGCCTCAGCGCCTATTGGCGGTCGGTGGTGCGGGGCGTCTTTCTGATGGTGGTGGTGATGGCAAGCTCCAGCGCCGCGGGCCGCGCCATTCGGACGGCATGAGGTTTCGCGCCTATCGCGTCCCTGAGTTCGCCCGCTTGAGCGCGTGGCGAATGAGGCGGTCGACCAGCTCCGGATAGATGATCCCGAGCGTCTCCATGACTTTCGGGTACATGCTGATGTTGGTGAAGCCCGGCAGGGTGTTCACCTCATTGATGATGAGCTTACCGTCCTCGCGCAGAAAAAAGTCGATGCGGGCCAGACCGTCGCAGCCGAGCGCGCGGAAGGCTTCGATCGAGAGCTTACGAACCTTATCGCTGACTTCGGGGACGATGTCGGCCGGGACCTTGATCGCGGCGCCTTCCTCGTCGAGATATTTGGCCTCATAGGTGTAGAAGCCGTGCCGGTTGCTTGGCACGATCTCGCCGGGCAGCGAAGCGGTCAGCGAGCCGTCCTCGTTCTCGAGAACGCCACACTCTATCTCACGGCCGCGAACGTATTCCTCGACCAGGATCTTGCGGTCATGCCGGAACGCCTTGGCGACCGCTTGCACGAACTCTTGCTCCCTAGCCGCCTTGCTAATGCCGACGGACGAGCCGAGGCGCGCCGGCTTGACGAAGACCGGACGGCCAAGCTCGGCGACGACCGCCTCAAAGGCGGGTGTGTCCCCCTGGGTGAAGCTCAAAAAGCGCGCAATGGGCAGGCCGCCGTCGCGCATCAGACGTTTGGCGACATCCTTGTCCATCGCAGCGGCCGAGCCGAGGACGCCGGAACCGACATAGGGCACGCCCGCAATCTCAGCCGCGCCCTGGACCGTTCCATCCTCGCCAAAGGGGCCATGCAGAACCGGGAACACGACGTCGACCGAGCGCGACAAGTCGGGCGTAGCCCCATCGGACTCGGACAGGATCGCGAGCCGCCCCGCGCCGCCGGGAATGAGAGCGACGCACGGTCCGCTTTCGGGAACCGCTTTCGGGAACGCCCCGCTTTCAAGCACGCAAAGGCGCCAGACGCCGGACCGCGTAATGCCGATCGGAATCGTGTCGTAGCGCGCTGGGTCGAGGGCGCGGAACACGTTGCGGGCGGACATGACGGAGACGTCGTGCTCGGCCGAGCGGCCGCCGAACAGCAATGCGACGCGTAGTCTCTCGGCCATGTCGCCGTCTCCCGAATCAGCTCGTGGCGGGACTTCGCCGAAAGCAGCGGGACTGGTCAACAGGTGTGGTTGAAGCACCTCAGCGCCGAGGAAAGCCCGCGCGGACGGCGGTCCGTTCCCCCTATCCAGGAGGGCGACTCCGAGCGCTACGGTCTGCGGGATGCGCTCGGCGTCACCGGTCGCGGACCGCTCGCCATGGCGTGGACGCGCTCGACAGGCTACGATACAGTTAGGTTAGAGAGGATGACGATAAGTAATAATACCTATATCGAGTGCATTTGAATCTAAGACAAAGCGCCATATCGTTCTTCTGCAGCCGGGGATGGAAATGGCCCTCATGAATTCGCATGACGTGACGCTCCGGGTTCACCGGCCTTCCCGTGTGGCCCCGGTTGGCCCTAGGTTTTGGGGGATAGGCGCCGCATTCATCATCATTTATTTCGCGCTTAATCTCCTGACAGAGTGGCACGAATATGATCGCCTTGGGATCACGTTGTGGAGTCCGGACGACGGTTTGAGTCTCGCGCTGCTCCTCGAAAATGTCGCCTTTGCGCCGTTCGTTTTCTTGGGCGCCGTTCTGGTCGATTCGTTGATCGCTGGGATTCACCGCAGCATCGGAATGTCCGTGGCGGCAGAGCTCTGTCTGACCATGGCCTATGTTGGCCTCGCTTTTGTTATGAAGAGCGCGCTGAAATTCGATATCAGGCAGTTCAGACTGCCAGACGTCGTGGCGTTCTTGCTTCTCATTCCGGCAGGCGCTGCTCTATCCGCGTTCATATATTGTGGAGTGCTGTATCTGGGCGGGGAATTGTCGTCGGACAAGGTTTTTGTCGCAATGGTCCATTGCTGGATCGGCAGCGCGCTCGGGATAGTCACGGTCATTCCCGCGATGACAGCCGTCTTCACATACGCGTCGCCGCCGTGGCGGTGGTCCGGCTATACGGCCTTCACTATCTTCATCTTCGCGCTGGGAATCGGTCTTGGATTCGCGGCGCTCGTCGGGGTCGGCGACAAACTATACTATCTGTTTAATCTGCTTTTCTTGCCGGTCATCTGGGTGGCGATGCGGGAAGGATACGCAGGCGTCGCGCTTGCGTTGGTAACGATCCAGCTGACCCTCGCCGTGCTTACGGCGTTCGTCGGTTACAATACGACGGATTTCGCCATACTCCAATTGCTGATGCTGGTGCTGTCGATCACCGGGCTGCTGCTCGGCGCGGTCACGACGGAGCGCCAGGACGCCGGTCTGCGCCTGCGCGAACAAAAGAGGGAGCTGGCGCGGATGGTGTCCAACGCCCGGGCTGGCGCGATGGGGATGGCGCTCGCTCACGAAGTCAGCCAGCCGCTGTCAACGGTTGCGACTTATCTGCATGCCGCACGGCGATTGCTGCAGGCGAGCGTCGCGAGCGCGCCAGTCATGGACGCGCTGATCAAGGCGGAGGCCGAGGCTCAGCGAGCGCGCGAGGTTCTGGAACGGATTCGTGATTTCGTGTCGAATGGCAACTTGAACTTGACGGCGGTCGATGTGTCCGCTCTCGCCGAGAAGATCGGTGAGCTTTGTCGGGAGGAAGCAGCTGCGCGCGGTGTTCTGGTGGAGGTCGAAAATATGGGTCTCGTCCCTCTGGTAAACGCCGACGGGGTCCAGATTGAGCAGGTTCTGATCAATCTCGTCGCCAATGCGATCGACGCCGCCGCAGAGAGGTCGGACGCCCGCGGGCGCGTGATCATGCGGGTCACCGCGAACAGCGACGCAATCATGCTCAGGGTCGAGGACAATGGCAGAGGAGTGGCTCCGGAACTGGCGGACAACATTTTTGACGCCTACCAGACCACGAAACCACGGGGGATGGGGCTCGGCTTACACTTAAGCCGACGGATCGTTCAGAGACACGCAGGCCGCCTCTGGTGGGAGCCGCTCACAACGGGGGGCGCGAGGTTCGTAGTCGAGTTGCCGACCAATGGATGCGGACACAATGCTGCATGAACGTTGCGTGCACATCGTCGATGATGAAGCCAAGGTGCGGGATGCGTTGACCCTGCTTCTGTCGACCGCCCAGATCGAGTTCGAGATCGTATGGCTCGGCCGAAGAATACCTGACCTCAAATCCCCTGAAAGATCCGGCTTGCATTCTCCTCGATAACCAGCTTCCGGGGATGAGCGGCATCGAACTTCTGAGACGTATCGTCGCGGCGACCAAAGATTCGACTATCATTATGATAACGGCGTACGGCGACGTGCCGACGGCCGTCTTGGCGATGAAGGCGGGCGCCTTCCATTTTGTCCAGAAGCCGTTCGACGCCGAGGCGCTGCTGGCCACTGTCGAGGAAGCGTTGTCTCGCAGCGACGAACCTGGCGAAGCCCCGCTCGAGATGAAGGGATTCAAGGCCCGGCAGGCGCTGCTCACACAGCGGGAGCGGGAGGTCCTCACCCTTTTGCTGGAGGGATTGCCGACCAAGCTCATCGCGCATCAGTTGCGCATCAGCTCGAGGACGGCGGAGCATCACAGAGCCGCCGTTATTCAGAAGATGCAAGCGCGCAACATTTCCCACCTCATGCGCATGGCGTTCGTTGCGAGAAATCTCAACAGCGGCGAGCGGACGCCGCAATAGCGTCGCATCGCTGTCATCCGAGATTTCCAGCCTGCTGCCGGCCGCAATCTTTGCGTTGGCTCAAGCATAAAATCTTGTCGCATCGTCCGGCGCCGAGGCCTATTCCGAACTGAAGCGACAGGCTTTAGTGAGCGTATTCTCGAATGGATGATGAGGCGTTCGATTACATCATTGTCGGCGCCGGTTCGGCGGGCTGCGTGCTCGCCGATCGGCTAACCGAGGACGGCCGCTCGAGCGTGCTCCTGCTTGAATATGGCGGGTCCGACCGCTCCATTTTCATTCAGATGCCGGCGGCGCTGTCGATCCCGATGAACTCCAAGACCTACAATTGGGGCTATGAGAGCGAGCCCGAGCCGCATCTTGGCGGCCGGCGCATCGCCTGTCCGCGCGGCAAGGTTCTGGGCGGCTCGTCTTCGATCAACGGCATGGTCTATGTCCGTGGACATCCGCTCGATTTCGAGCGCTGGGAAGAGGAAGGCGCGAAGGGTTGGGGGTATCGAAACGTGCTGCCCTACTTCCGTCGCGCGGAGAGCTTTCAAGGGTCTGCGGACGCGTACCGCGGAGACGCCGGACCGCTAGCAACCGCGCATGGACGCAAAAGCAATCCTCTCTACGACGCCTTCATCGATGCAGGCCGGCAGGCTGGTTACGGGGTCAGCGCCGACCTTAACGGCGAGCGGCAGGAAGGATTTGGCGCGCTCGGTATGACGGTGAGGAGATGGCGTGCGTTCGTCCACCGCTAATGCCTATCTCAAGCCTGCAATGAAACGCCCCAACCTTAGGGTGGTCACCTATGCGCTCGCGACCCAAATCGCCTTCGAAGGGCGACGCGCGGTCGGCGTCCATTACCGTTGTCGCGGACGTGAGCAAAAGGCGCGCGCGCGGCGCGAAGTCATTCTGAGCGGCGGGCCGATCAATTCACCGCAACTCTTGAAGCTTTCGGGCGTGGGGCCGGGCCGCCGAACTGCGCTCGCTGGGCATCGACGTCGTAGTGGACCGGCCGGGAGTCGGGGAGAACCTGCAGGACCATCTGGAATTCACCTTTCAAGTCGCCTCGAAGCAACCGATCACACTCTTTTCGCATACGAGCTTCATCAAGCGCGCGTTGATCGGCGACTGAATGGCTCATGCGCGGGCGCGGTCTCGGAGCCTCCAATCATTTTGAAGCTGGCGGCTTTATTCGCTCACGCGCAGGCGTTCGCTATCCGGACATTCAGTTCCATTTCCTGCCGATGGCCGTCGCCTACGACGGCTCGACGCTGGCCAAGGAACATGGCTTTCAAGCGCACGTCGGTCCGATGCGGTCAAAAAGCCGGGGCTCGGTGCGGTTGAAGTCTGCCGATCCGACTGAACCGCCGCGGATCCAGTTCAACTACATGAGCCATCCCGAGGACTGGATCGAGATGCGCGCTTGCGTGCGATTGACGCGCGAGATCTTCGCTCAAGCCGCCTTCGACCCCTATCGGGGCCGAGAGATCAAGCCAGGCGCCGAGTGTGTCAGCGACGAGGCGATCGACGCCTTTGTGCGCGACCATATCGATACTGCGTATCACCCCTCCTGCACCTGCAAGATGGGATCGCCGGCAGACCCCTTCGCCGTGGTCGATCCAGAAACCAGGGTGATCGGGGTCGAGGCGCTGCGTGTCGTCGACTCGTCGATGATGCCTTCGATCACCAACGGCAACCTGAACGCGCCGACGATTATGCTAGCTGAAAAAGCGGCCGACATGATCCGCGGTCTCGACCCTCTACCTGCCTCCAACGCGCCGTATTATGTCGCGCCGGACTGGGAGACGAAGCAGCGATAGCGCGGCGCATGCCAGGGCCTCATTTTTCGGGTTCAATTTCGCGCTGACCTGGCGCAAGCTTCGGGTCGGACGGGCAATACGAGCTTCGGGAGAGCGGGAACGCCATGACGGACATCGCGCCGGCCGCCGCCAGAGAGCCTCGCCGCGGCCGCGAAGCGCGCCGAACGGCGCGCGCGAAAGCCTCGCTCGCCTCCGTTCCCTATATTACCCGCAAGATTCCGCTGACCGAGCTCGTGAGCGAGGAGGGGCTTGCGACGATCGAGCGCAACGCCGAGACGCTGCTTGAGGAGGTCGGGATCGAATTCCGCGACTTTCCCCGGGCGCTCGCGCTCTTTCGCAACGCCGGCTGCGACATCAAGCGCGAGCGGGTGCGTTTTCCCCGCGGCCTTGCGCGCCGCCTCTGCGCCACGACGCCCGCGCAATATGTGCAGCACGCGCGCAACCCCGAGCGCAATGTGCTGATCGGCGGCGACGCCATGGTGTTCGCCCCCAATTACGGTTCGCCCTTCGTCCATGACCTCGACAAGGGGCGCCGCTACGGCATGCTCGAAGACTTCCAGAATTTCGTCAAGCTCGCGTATATGAGTCCCGTATATCCATCATTCCGGCGGCACGGTGTGCGAGCCGGTCGATCTGCCAGTCAACAAGCGGCACTTCGAGATGGCGTACGCGCACCTCAAATATTCGGACAAGCCGTTCATGGGCTCGGTGACGAAGCCTGAGCGCGCCGAGGACAGCGTGCGCATCTGCGAGCTTCTGTTTGGTGAAGAGTTCGTGCGCGAGAATACGGTAATGACGAGCCTCATCAACGCCAATTCTCCTCTGGTCTGGGATTCGAGCATGCTCGGCGCGGCGGAAGTCTATGCGCGCTCAAATCAGGCCTGCATCATCACCCCGTTCATTCTGTCCGGCGCGATGAGCCCGGTGTCGGTCGCCGGGACGCTGACCCAGGTGCTGGCCGAGGTGCTGGCTGGGACAGCGTTCTGCCAGCTCACCCGTCCCGGCGCGCCGGTCGTGTTCGGAACATTCGTCTCGACGCTGTCGATGCAGTCCGGCGCCCCGACCTTCGGCACCCCCGAGGCGGCGCTCGCGATCTTCGGCGCCGGTCAGCTCGCGAGGCGCATGAACATGCCGTTCCGCACCGGCGGGTCGCTCTGCGCCTCGAAGGTCCCGGACGCGCAGGCGGCTTATGAGAGCGCGCAGACGCTTCTGCCGACGGTGCTGGCGGGCGCGAATTTTGTATTGCATGCCGCCGGCTGGCTCGAAGGCGGCCTTACCGCGTCCTATGAGAAGTTCGTGCTCGACTTCGATCAGCTGGGCGCGATGCATGTGCTCGCCAAGGGCGTCGACTTTAGTGACAATGGCCAGGCGATGGAGGCCTTCCATCAGGTCGAGCCGGGTGGCCATTTCCTGGGTTGCGCCCACACCCAGGCGAATTTCGAGACTGCTTTTTATCGCTCCAACATCGCCGACAACAATTCGGTCGAGCAATGGCGCGAGGAAGGCTCGAAGGACGCCGCCAACCGCGCCAACGCGCTGTGGAAGTCAATGCTGGCCGAGTACGCAGCGCCTCCGCTCGACCAGGGGAAGGACGAGGCGATCCGCGAATTCATCGACAAGCGCAAGGCGTCGATGCCGGACGCGAATTACTAGGTCGGACCGACTATTGCGCGGGATAGCCCTGCCACAGCCATTCGAGCGCCGCCGGCAACGTTTGAGCGACGGTCGCTTTATCGACATGCTTGGCATTGCGGGCGAAGAGGAATTGGTAGTGGTAGCCCTTGTCCACGAGCACTTTGGCGAAACGCTCGTCCGCCAGAACCCAATCGTGCATGCCGTCCGCCACCGGAGTGACCGGGTAAAAGAGATCGTGGTCTCCAGTCTCGAACCAGATGCGGATGGGCTTCGTCGGACTGTTGGGAATCAGCGGCGAACCGAAACGCGTGTCGCTCTTCGCAACCTTGGCGCCTTCGACGCTGAGATTGGGGACCGGCGGACCTGCCCAGGCGCTGTGATATTCCCAGGCGCCGCCCGGCAGGGCCGGGTTATGCGGCCACTGCTGGTTCACCACCGTCGGCGAATAAGTCAGCATCCGATGGTAGAGCTCGGGGTGGAACCAGGCCATCGTGAAGGCCGCCGATCCGCTCGAGCTGATGCCCATGGTCGCCCGGCCTTCGGGATTCTTGGTGAGCTTGATGTTAGCGTGGCTCTCGGCCAGTGGCAGCACTTCGTTCTCGACGAATTCCGCATAAGCGCCATTGACCGCGTCGTACTCGAATCCCCGTTCGCTTCCCTGCGCGTCCTGCCCTCCGGCGCCGATCAAGATTGCGACGATTGGCGGGATGCGACGCTCGTGGATCAGATTGTCGAGGACGGTGAAGAACTGCTTTCCGACGGGGTAGCCGCTGTCGCCAACGACGATGAACGGAGCTTCGCTTCCGGCTGCGTAGCTAGCCGGAACATAAACCTCGACGGAGCGGGTCCAGATTCCCGCGTGGGCCGTCGGAACAAGAAGGTTCGACTTGTCGCCGGGCGCCGTCTGCCCGGTGTAGACCGACGCATTGAGGCAATTGTCCGGATCATCCCGGATCATGCCGGGATCGAAGACGGTGCTGTCGTTCGACGACATCGTGAAGGAATAAATCTTGCCCGTCGGCGCGCCATTCTGAGCGGTGAGTTCCGGCGCGGGGGAATGTGTCGGCCCGATGATGAAATTGCCTTCCGCCTTGCTCGGTGGAAGCGTTCCGTCAGGCAGTTCAGTTGCGGGCGGATAGCTCGGATTCTTCGGGTCGCGCGTCGGCGGCAGGGTTTTGAAATCGAGGCCCGACGTGTCGATGTAGAACGGCGCCGATGGGTCGGTGGTGTTCGCTCCCGGCGGAATACCTGCGTTTCCTTTCAGGCAGTCCGCATGCGCCGCGCCCACGATCACGAGGCAAGAGACAGCCGTGACCCTCAACGTGTCCATCATTGGCGTTCCCCCTTGGTTGTGATGCTATCAGTAGGAGGGGGAGTCCGGGTGTCAACATCGATTGGCTGGGAAGCTCGCAGTTCAAGAGGATGTGAATGAGAACGCACGCGCGGGCAGTGGTCATTGGCGGGGGCGTGGTCGGCGTCTCGACGCTTTATCATCTCGCCAAGAAGGGCTGGACCGACAGCGTTCTCATCGAGCGCAAGGAACTGACTTCGGGGTCCACCTGGCATGCGGCGGGTCTGCTGCCGCTGTTCAACCTCAGCTATTCAGTCGGGCAAATCCATAAGTACTCTGTCGCACTCTACCAAACGCTCGAGAAAGAGACCGGGCTCGACCCCGGTCTTCGCCAGGTATCGAACATTCGCCTCGCGCGCACCCGCGACCGCATGGACGAGTACAACTATTACGCAGGCGTCGCCGAGACGATCGGCGTCAAGGTGAACTTCCTGACGCCAAATCAGGTCAAGGAGATCTGGCCGCTTTGCAATATCGACGGGATCATCGGCGCCATCCAGCATCCAGAGGACGGATATATCCAGCCCGCAGACCTGACGCAGGCGCTCGCGCGCGGCGCTCGCGACCGTGGGGCTGAGATCAACCGCCAAACGACGGTCACCGCCATCGCGCGGCTGCCGAGCGGCGAATGGAAAGTCTCGACCGACAAAGGCGACGTAACTTGCGAGCATGTCGTTTCGGCGACCGGCAATTTTGCGCGACAAACCGGCCGCATGGTCGGCGTCAACGTGCCGGTGATCCCGGTCGAGCACCAATATATCGTCACTGAAGCGCATCCCGAGATTCTCAAGCGCAAAGCGCAAGGCCTCCCGGAAATGGGGGTCTTACGCGAATTGGATTCCTCCTGGTATATGCGCGAGGAAGCTGGCGGCCTGCTGCTTGGGCCTTACGAAAAAGGCGCGCCGGCCTGCTATATCGACGGGCCGTCCGCGGACAGCGAATACGAGCTCTTTCCCGAGGATCTCGATCGTCTTGCGCCGCACATCGAAACCGCGATCGCGCGTGTTCCCGCCTTCGGCGAGGTCGGGGTCAAGAAGGTCTACAACGGCGCCATCGCGTACACGCCTGACGGTTCGCCGATTGTAGGCCCTGCGCCGGGGTTGAGAAATTTCTGGTTCAACGAAGGCCATTCATTCGGCGTCACTGCGGCGGGCGGCGCCGGCTGGCAGCTGGCCGAATGGATCGTCGAAGGCGAGCCGAGCATCGACATGCTCGGCGTCGATCCGCGCCGCTTCGGCCCCTACGCGGACAAAGGCTATCTCATCGAGAAGAACGAGGAAGCCTACGCCAAGGTCTTCACCGTGCACTATCCCGACGAGGAGCGCGTGGCCGCGCGCCCGCTCCGTCAGACGCCTTGCTATGGGCGGATGAAGGATCTCGGCGCCGTGTTTGGCTCCGTCTACGGTTGGGAGCGGCCGAATTGGTTCGCGCCGCAAGGTTACGGGCTGAGCGACGCGGATCTCGCCAAGCCGGAGGTCCTATTGAATGAGAACCATCCCGCGGTCGCAGAGGGACAGCGACCGCGCGAGAAATGGAGCTTCCGGCGTTCGAGCTATTTTCAGTTTGTCGGCGAGGAGTGCCGAAACGTGCACGACAATGTCGGCCTCCTGGACATGTCGGCCTTCGCAAAATGCGAGGTTTCGGGCGCTGGCGCCGAAAGCTGGCTCAATTCTATTCTCGCCAACAGCGCGCCGAAGGCGATTGGGCGCGTCGCGCTCACCTATCTCCTGACCAAGCGGGGCGGCGTGCGCGCGGAGTTTACGCTGACCCGCGTCGGGCCTGACCAATTCTATCTCATCTCCGCCGGATCGCTCGAAACGCATGACTTTGACGTGCTGGAAAAACTCCTTCCCGCTGACAATAGCGCGCGCATCGACAAGGTGACGACGCAGCGTGGCGTTCTGGTGCTCGCAGGTCCCCGCTCGCGCGAGGTGTTGGCTAAGGTCGCCGACATTGACGTCTCCAACGAAGCGTTCCCATGGTTGACCGCCCGGCACCTGTCGATCAAAGCGGCGAGCCTCATCGCGATGCGGGTCAATTTCGTGGGCGAGCTCGGCTATGAGCTGCACCATCCGATCGAGACGCAGAACACTATCTTCGACGCTCTGATGGCGGCGGGTGCGCCGTTCGGCATCAAGCCTTTCGGGATTCGCGCGATGGATTCGCTGCGGCTGGAAAAGTCCTACAAACTCGTCGGGCGAGAGTTGTCGATCGAGTACGCCGCGCCGGAATCAGGCCTCGAACGGTTCGTCGATTTCGACAAAGGCCCGTTTCTCGGCCGCGACGCGCTCGTCGGGTGGAAAGGTAAGCGCTTTCAGAACAAGCTGGTCACGCTCGAGGTCCATGACGTGACCGACGCCGACGCGCGCGGCTCTGAACCAGTGATGAAGAATGGCGCCATGATCGGCCGCACGACGTCCGGCGGCTATGGATGGCGAACAGGCAAATCTCTGGCGCTCGCGATGGTAAAGCCCGAATTCTCGCAGCTCGGCGGCGAGGTGGACGTGCGCATTTTGGGCGAGATGCGACGCGCGATTGTCATGCCCAACAGTCCCTATGATCCGAAAAACGCGGCGTTGCGAAGCTAGCGCACGGACGCAAATCGGACGCTAGGCTTCCCCCGCGGCGCGGCGCTGCTGGAGTAATGCGCGGTAGATTTCGTCGTCGCCGCACAATCCCGCCATGCGGCCGAGGTCGTCGACCAGCACGATCGGGTTGCCTGAAAGCCTGCGCAGCGCGATCGCTGAGCGCATCTTCAAATCGATCGGCGCAATGACAATATCGACGTCCTCAGGCCGCGCCGCCACCTCGCCTGTAGCGCGGTCGGCGACCGCGATGGCGCCGACGTTTCCATCGAGAGTGACTCCGATCGGCCTATCTTCGGAGTCGAGCTGCACGCAAACCCGGCCGCCCGGGTCGAGCATCACTTCGTTCTCACGCCGGCGCAGCAACGCCGCCGGCGTCATCAGCGACCCACCGCGTAGCACGTTCAGCGGATTCATGTGCTTCACGAATTCCGCGACATACGCGTCGGCCGGGCGCAAGAGGATGTCCTCCGCCGTCCCGCATTGAACGATCCGGCCGCCCTCTAGAATGGCGATCCGGTTGCCGATCTTCAGCGCTTCATCGAGATCGTGGCTGACGAAAATGATCGTCTTCTTCAGGTCCTTTTGGAGCAAGAGCAACTCGTCCTGCAGCTTGTCGCGGATCAGCGGATCGAGCGCCGAGAACGGCTCGTCCATGAGAAGAATGTCGGCGTCGGTGGCGAAGGCGCGCGCGAGACCCACGCGCTGCTGCATGCCGCCGGACAGCTCATGGCCGAATTTGCCGGCCCATTGCGTCAGGCCCACCATGGCGAGCTTGTCGGCGACGATCTTATCGATCTGCGTTTTTGGCGTGCGGCGCAGCTCGAGTCCGAAGGCGACATTCTCCTTGACCGTGCGCCACGGCAATAGAGCGAATTGCTGGAACACCATGGCGATGCGGCTCGTGCGTAACATCCTGAGTTGGTCGGCGCTGCAATGGGCGACGTCGATCGCTCCGTTGCCATTGCGGACCATAACCTTTCCGCGCGCGACCTTGTTGAGGCCGTTGACCGCGCGCAGGATAGTCGACTTGCCCGATCCCGAGAGGCCCATCAGCACGCAGATTTCGCTGGGCTCAATCGAGAGATTGACGCCGGCTGCGCCAAGAACAACTCCGGTCGATTTGAGGATCTCGTCGCGCGTCGCACCGCGATCGACCATTGCGAGCGCTTCGGCCTGCTTGTCGCCGAATACGATGTCGACATTCTCGAAGACGACCGCGGACATCTTACGCGCTTCCTTTTCGCTCAGGGTTGCGGAAGACGCGATCGAGCACGATCGCCAGGAGCACGATCGACACGCCAGCCTCGATGCCCATCGGAATGTTGACTGTTCCCAACGCGCGCACCACCGGTACGCCGAGTCCCGCCGCGCCAACGAGAGCAGCGATGACGACCATCGACAAGCTCAACATGATGCACTGGGTGACGCCTGCCATGATGGTGGGCAGCGCGTAGGGCAACTCCACCTTCCACAGCAATTGTCGCTTCGTCGCCCCAAAGGCTTCGCCTGCTTCCTTCAGCGGAACCGGAGCCGAGGCGATGCCGAGATAGGTCAGGCGCACCGGCGCGGCGATGGAGAAGATGACAGTGGAGATCAAGCCCGGCGCCGAACCGAGATGAAACAGGACCAGCGTCGGGATCAGGTAGACGAAGGTCGGAAGCGTCTGCATCAGGTCGAGCAGCGGCCGCAATAAAGCGTAGAGCCACGGCCGATGGGCCGAGGCGATGCCGAGAGGCACGCCGATCACGACGCTCACAATAGTCGCGAACCCGACCAGCGAAATCGTTTCGACCGTCGCTTGCCAATATCCGAGGTTGGCGATGGCGATGAACGCGATGATCACGAACGCCGCCAGACGCCACGATCGATGCATCCAATAGGCGAGGCCCGCGAGCGCGAAAACGACGACGAGAAACGGAATATGGAGCAGAATCGTGGTAAAGCCATCGACCAGAAAGTCGATCAGCGCCGTCACCGCATCGAAGAATCCCGCTGCATTGTCCTGTAGCCAGGTGATCCCGATTTTAACCCAGCGTCCGAGCGGCACTTTGGGCTCGGTGAACCAACTCTCCAACGCTGTCCCTCCAGCAAGGATACGAGCGGGCCCGTCAGGACGGCCGTCCGCGCGTCGCGCGGACGGGAAGGGCTCGCTCAGGAGTCGATCGCTTAAAGCCCGAGGCTCTTCTTGACCGCGTCAAGGCCCGGCTTGCCGTCGAACGTCGTCACGCCGTCGAGCCAAGCGGCGAGTTGCGGCGGGTTGGTCTTTAGCCATTCCTGGGCCGCCTTAGGTCCCTCCTCGCCGTCGGTAAGAATCTTGTTCATCACAAGGTTCTCGATATCGACGGTGAAGACAAGATTTTTGATGAGCTTGGCCGCATTCGGGCATTGCTCGGCCCAGCCAGCGCGCTCGTTGGTGTAGACGACCGCGCCGCCGAAGTTCGGGCCAAAGCTGTCGTCGCCGCCAGTCAGGTAATCAATCTTGAAATTGACGTTCATCGGGTGAGGCGCCCAGCCGAGGAAGACGACATCTTCCTTGTGGCTGGTCGCCCGTTGGACTTCGGCCAGCATGCCTTGCTCGCTCAATTCAACGAGCTGGAAGTTTTTCAAGCCGAACTTGTCGCCCTTGATCAGGTCGAGGACGAGGCGATTGCCGTCGTTGCCGGGCTCGATGCCGAAGATTTTGCCTTTGAGCAAATCCTTGAATTTCTCGATGTCGCCGAAGTCCTTGAGGCCCTTGTCATAGGTGTATTGCGGAACGGCGAGCGTATATTTCGCTCCCACAGGCAGGTTGGCGCCGGTCACGACGACCGATTTGTCCTCGACATACGGCTTGCGATCGTTCTCCATCGACGGCTGCCAATTGCCCAGAAATACATCGATGTCCTTGTTCTTCATCGAAGCGTAGGTCACCGGCACCGAGAGGACCGTGATCTTGGGTGTGTAGCCGAGACCCTTGAGGATTTCGCCGGCGATCGCGGTCGTCGAGGTGATGTCGGTCCAGCCCACGTCCGAAAATTTCACGGTCTTGCAGCTTTCCGGATCGCCGGCGAAAGCCGCGCCCGAACCAGCCAGCGCGATCACGCCTGATAGTGTCAGTATTGCTGAAAGCCTCATCATCCTCTCCCTTAATTGTGCGGTCGACCTCCGCACCCGACCAAGCTTAGCCGAGAGTATCGGCGGGGGGAGAACTGCGGTCAAATCCAATAATTTGCGGCCGTCACCTAATGGCCAAACCGTTTGAGGTTGCCGTCGCGAGCAGCTAGAAGCGGACGCGATCCCCTCCTTGGGAGCCCCAATGGCCGAGCCCCTCAACCCTACGCCCCAGCAGCAGTCCGAAATCCTGATGCAGGCGCTGCCGCACATGCTGCGCTACGACGATGCGATCGTCGTGGTGAAGTACGGCGGCCACGCGATGGGGGATGAGGACAAGGCGCGCGACTTCGCCAAGGACATGGTGCTTCTGGAGCAGTCCGGCATCAATCCGGTGGTCGTGCATGGCGGCGGGCCGCAGATCGGCACGATGCTGAAGAAGCTCGGCATCGAGTCGCACTTCTCCGGGGGCTTAAGGGTCACCGACAAGCCGACGATGGAAATCGTCGAAATGGTCCTCGCCGGATCGATCAACAAGCAGATCGTTGGCTCGATCAACGCCGAAGGCGGGCGCGCGGTCGGCTTGTGCGGCAAGGACGGCAACATGGTCACCGCGCGCAAGGTCCATCGCCCGCATGGTCTTGGCGAAGACGTCGTCGATCTCGGCTTTGTCGGCGAGCCCGACAAGGTGGACGCGACAGTGCTCGAGCAAATTCTTGGCCGGGAGCTGATCCCGGTCCTGGCGCCGGTCGCGCAAGGCCAGGACGGCCAAACCTACAATGTCAACGCCGATACGTTCGCCGGCGCCGTCGCCGGCGCGCTCGGAGCCAAGCGCCTCTTGTTCCTGACCGACGTTCCGGGTGTGCTCGACAAGAACAGGGGGCTTATCAAGGAATTGCGCATCGACGACATTCGGGCTCTCATCGCCGACGGCACGATCACCGGCGGCATGATCCCCAAGGTCGAGACCTGCATCTATGCGCTGGAGAGGGGCGTCGAAGGCGTCGTGATCCTGGACGGCAAGGTTCCCCATGCCGTGCTGATCGAGCTCCTGACCGACTATGGCGCAGGCACGCTCATTACCCGATAGGGAGAGCCTTCAGGGCGGCAGACATGCGTATTCTGGCGATCGACACGTCCTGTGGAGCAGCGTCGGTCGCGGTGGTCGAAGGCGGTCGGGCGGGGCCCCTGGCGGTGATCAGCCGGCCGATGGCGCGCGGCCACGCTGACGCTCTGCCACTGATGGTCGAGGAGGCCATGCGCGGCGTCGAGGGCGGCTTTTCCTCGCTCGCGCGCATCGCGGTCGCAACCGGGCCAGGCTCCTTCACCGGCATCCGCGTCGGCCTCGCCATGGCGCGCGCCATGGGGATGGCGCTCGCAATTCCAGTGGTCGGCGTTTCGACTCTGGCCGCCTTCGCTGCGCCGCTCCTCAGCGAGCCAAGAGGCGGAATCATCGCCGCGACAATCGATGCTCGTCACGGCTCGGTCTATTTTCAATTGTTCGAGGCGTCCGGCCGTCCGCTGGGGCCGCCTCGTTACGATACGCTCCGGGAGTGTGTGCGTGCGATCGGCGCTGGGCCAGCGTGGTTCGCTGGCGACGCCGCCGCGCTGGTCGCCAGCGAAGCCCAGCGCGCCGGACTGCCTTACGAACTCGACGCCGCGAGAATGGCGCCTGACATTGTCGCCCTCGCGCGGATGGGTCTCGCCGTCGACGCCGCGAAAAGCCACGCGCGCCCGGTTTACATAAAGCCGCCGGACGCGCGGCCCAATGCGGCCGAGCCCATCGCCAGGGCGCCGGCCTGAGCGCCTGATCGAGACCATGATCTTCGGCCTCAGCCGATCTCCGCCGCCCGTCATCCGTCTTCTTCGGCCGGACCGGGCGCAGGCCTGCGCGCGCCTGCATGCCGAGGGCTTCGCTCACCCCTGGTCGCCGGAGGAGATGGTTCAGCTCATCGCCAGTTCGTCGACCGTCGGCGCCGCGGCGCTCGATCCAATAAGCGGCCGCTTGCGCGGCTTCGTCCTCTCGCGTCTGGCGGCGGATGAAGCGGAGATTCTGACCATTGCCGTCGACGCTGCGTACCAGGGCAGGGGGGTCGGGCGGGCGCTTCTCAGCGAGAATTTGCGTCAGGCCGCAAACGCGGGAGCAAAGACAATGTTTCTCGAGGTGGCCAAGGACAACGCGCCCGCTTTGGCTTTGTATGACCGCTTCGAGTTCGTCAAAGTCGGAGAGCGCCCCGGATACTATCCCCGCGCCGACCGGACGCGCGCCACGGCTGTCGTGATGCGCAAGTCGCTTGGATAATCGCCCGGCGGAGGCTATAACCCATATGATAATGTATATTAGCTTCCAACTCGGAACGGGGCCGCCCACCTGTTTGGTCCCAGGTTTTGCAGTTAAGTTCTTCGATGTCTGACCTTCCACCTATCGCCGCCAGCGCGAAAAATCCGGAATTGAGGCGCCCAGCTTGAACAGTCATTGCGCTTGGCGCCCACATGTGCCCGATCGGCGCCATCGTCTCGTTCTCAATCAGTCTCTAATCAAATATTCTCGAGTTTGCCGTGATAGTCCTCGAAGCCGAAGATCTTGAAAGGGATTCGTTTCGCGCCGTATTGTCGATCGGTATTCCTATGAACCCGAATTATTACCGTCGCGCAAAGCGATCGAGCCCCTAATCGGTCCCTTGCCATCCTGGCCTTGCTGAAGTATAGCAAAAAAGCTGGTCAGTCCCCGGTTACCCAGCTTTCAAGCTTTTCCTTCGCGCCCCGACGATTGTGGTTAAGCTTCCCTCTCTCGACCGATTTAACCGCATCGTCGTCAAAGTAGGCTCATCGCTTCTGGTCGACGGTGAGCTTGGCGCCGTTCGGCGCGCGTGGCTTGATGCGCTTGCTTCTGACATTGCGACCCTGCATGAGCGCGGCGCAAGCGTGGTTGTCGTATCGTCTGGCGCGATTATGCTTGGCCGCACCGTCGCCAAGCTGCCCAAGCGGGCTCTCAAGCTCGAAGACAGCCAAGCATCCGCGGCGATCGGGCAGATTGCGCTCGCCAGCGAGTGGTCGCGCGTGCTTGCTGAACATAAGATCGTCGCGGGCCAGGTGCTCTTGACTTTGCAGGACACGGAAGAGCGCCGCCGCTATCTCAACGCGCGCGCGACTCTCGGCCGTCTCTTCACCATGCGCGCGATTCCGATCATCAACGAGAACGACACGGTCGCGACCAGCGAGATCCGCTATGGCGACAACGACCGCCTCGCGGCGCGCGTTGCGACCATGACAAGCGCGGATCTTTTGATTCTGCTTTCCGACGTCGCCGGGCTCTATGATTCGCCCCCTCATCGCAATGCGCATGCGCGGCTGCTACCCGTTGTCGAGCGTATCACGCCTGAGATCGAAGCGATGGCCGGCGGCGCGGCGTCCGAGCTTTCGCGCGGCGGTATGCGCACCAAGATCGAGGCCGGGCGCATCGCGACCTCAGCAGGGGCGCATATGGTAATCGCCGACGGGCGCGTCATCCATCCGATCGCGCGCATCGCGGACGGTGGCGACTGCACCTGGTTCCTGACGCCTTCGAACCCGATGGCGGCACGGAAGGTGTGGATCGGCGGTTCGCTCGAACTCAAGGGCGCAGTGTTTGTTGACGCCGGCACCGTCGCCGCGTTGAGCCGCGGCAAAAGCCTGTTGCCGGCCGGAATCACGCGCGTTGAAGGCGCATTCGAGCGCGGCGACTGCGTTGCGATCCGTGACGAGCGAGGGGTCGAGATCGGGCGAGGACTTATCGCCTACGATGCGCGGCACGCTGAGCGCATCCGTGGCCGTAATTCGCGCGACATAGCGCATATTCTGGGAACGGCCGGGCGCGCTGAGATGATTCATCGCGACGACATGGCGCTCTCAGGACGCTGAGGCTAGCGCAGGCGTCGGCCCTGCGCCCTTGGCAGCGCAGGCGCCGCCGCGCATAAGTCCGCACATGGGCTCACTCCTCCGACGCCGCGTCCGGCTGATCTCCCTGCCGCGCCCGGCGCTGATCGTGCTCGCGATGGTCCGTGCGCGGTTGCGCGCTAGCGAATTCGGCATGACGGCGCTTGCGATCGGCGTCGGTGTCCTCGCTGGCTTATGCGTTGCGGTGATGACCAGCGTCGTCAACGCCGCCCATGTGCGGATTTACGGCATTCCTTTCGACGTTCGGCTCAGCGCTGCCGAGCGTGTCTCTCCGTTCGCCGCGTTTGGTGCGCCGATGCTCGGTGGCCTCTTGCTCGGCGCGATTGACGTCTGGCTCGCGCGGAGAAAAGCGCCGCCCGCAGTCGATCCGGTTGAGGCGAACGCCTTGCGCGGCGGACGCATGTCGCTCCGCCAGAGCCTACTCGTGGCGATGCAGACGGTGATCTCGAATGGCGCTGGCGCGTCCGTCGGGCTCGAGGCGGGCTATGCGCAGATCGGGGCGGGCCTCGCCTCCTACCTGGGAGTGAGATCGCGCCTGCGCCGGCAGGATCTCCGCATGCTGGTCGGGTGCGGAGCGGGTGGTGCGATCGCGGCGGCGTTCGGCGCTCCGCTGACGGGCGCCTTTTACGCTTTCGAGCTCATTATCGGCGCCTATTCGCTTGCGAACGCAATTCCTGTCTTCGCCGCCACCCTCGCGGCGTCGCTCACTACTCAGGCGATCATTGGCGCGCCCTACGACATTACTGCGCCCGCGGTCGCCCCGCTGACGTTTCCGGATTTTGGGGCTCTGATCGGGCTCGGCCTGGTCGCGGCTGCGGTCGGCGTCGGCGCGATGCGGGTGGCGGCGCTGATTGAACGCGCGTTCCGCGGGGCGATCCGATGGCGTCTCATTCGCCCTATCGTTGGCGGGCTGATGGTCGGCTCGATGGCGCTCTACACCCCGCAGGTGCTTGGCGCCGGCCACGGCGCGCTCAGGCTCGACTTCTACTGGCCTTTAAGCGCAAAGGACCTCGCAATCCTCATTGCGCTCAAACTGCTCGCATGCCTTGTTTCGTTGGCGTCCGGTTTCCGTGGCGGATTGTTTTTCGCTTCGTTGTTCATCGGTTCGCTGCTGGGCAAGCTCTATTCGATCGGCGTCGACATTCTCGCGCCGTCTATGGGACTGGAGACCACCGCTTGCGTGCTGGTCGGCATGAGCGCGCTAAGCGCGGCGATTGTCGGCGGTCCCTTGACCATGACTTTTCTGGTGCTCGAGAGCACAGGAAACCTTGGCGTCGCCGGTGGCGCTCTTGCGGCTTCGATCGCGACCACGCTCGCGGTGAGGGCGACCTTCGGCTATTCGTTCACCACTTGGCGCCTGCATTTGCGGGGCGAGACGATTCGCGGCGGCCAGGACGTCGGCTGGCTGCGCGATCTGACCGTGGAGCGCATGATGGTTCGATCGCCTTCGGTGTTTTCCGCTGATCAGTCGCTTCGGGCGTTCCGCGAAGCTTATCCAGTCGGCAGCGCCAATGTGGTCGTCGCGATCGGCGAAGACGGGCGGTACAAAGGGTTGATCCACGTCGCCGAAGCGCATGCGCTGCCCCTCGAGAACGGCGATGACGGCGGTCCAGTCAGCGCCGTCGCTCATGCCCCGGCGACGGTGTTGCATATGGACCAGGATATTGGAGTCGCGCTCGAAGCCTTCGAGGCGGCCCACGCGGATACGCTCGCGGTCACCGCGCGCGGAACCGATCAGGTGTTGGGCACGCTCGGCGAGGCCTATGCCGCGCGCCGCTACGCGCAGGAGACCAATCTGGCCATGAAGGGAGTGCTGGGTGGGGGGTGAGGGGGCGCACGCTGAGACAGCCGAGACTCTCAGGCCGGACTCGTCGTGGCGGGCGCAACGGGAGAGGTAAATTCACTCATTTTGTAGAAAACGTGGACCAGCCCGTTGATGAGCGCCCAGAAGGCGGCGAAAATACCGGCTAACCAGAGCATGATAGTATTTTGGGCCGCTAGACTAGGATCGGGTGACCCCGCGGCTCTCATTGATTTCCCTGCCGCTCGTTGGACCGCTCCTAGCGCTCCCTTCTGTTGGTAGCGAGGGCCGCTTGCACCTTGAGAGGCAGCGACCCCGTGACCCCCGGATGCCCCGCATTCTTTTTGCTTCGATTTAGACTAGCGCCCCGTCAGAGGTGGTTCGCGAGCCGAAGTTGTTCGGGCGGAATGTTTATGCCAGAGAGCAGGGCGACGCCTCGCCGGATGCGTTGAGATAAGCCGCTACTCGCGCACCATGCGGACGGGCCGCAGAAGGCCGTCGAGACGGCCCTTGCGGCTGCCCCCAAAGCAGCCTATTCACCCGCTGTTTCGCAAACCGGCCGATACGCCGTTGATGGTAAGCTGGATCCCCGTCAGCACCTTCTCGCTCGCCGCCGCGCGCGAGCGATGGAGCTTGAGAAGCTCGACCTGCACATGATTGAGCGGATCGAGATAAGGAAAACGGTTGCGGATCGAGCGGTCGAGCAGCGGATTGCTCTCGAGCAGCTTCGACTGCTCCATGATCGCGTTGAGGGCGTCGACCGAATCGCCCCACTCGCGCGAAATGCGGCTGAAGATCTTTTCCCGCAACGCGACGTCGTCGACCAGCCGTGCATAGCGCGAGGCGATGGCGAGGCTCGATTTCGCCAGCACCATATCCATGTTGGAGAGCAGCGTGCGGAAGAACGGCCAGCGGACATACATTTCCTTGAGCGACTGATGGCCGTCCTTGAGATGGGAGTCGACGTAGGCCTTGACCGCCGAACCGAACCCGAACCAGCCGGGCAGCATGAGCCGGCATTGCGCCCATGAGAACACCCAGGGAATCGCGCGCAGGTCG
The DNA here is from genome assembly GCA_963730555.1 of uncultured Alphaproteobacteria bacterium. Taxonomy (GTDB): domain Bacteria; phylum Pseudomonadota; class Alphaproteobacteria; order Rhizobiales; family Beijerinckiaceae; genus Roseiarcus. Next base: position 45,029 of record CAVSSS010000014.1, read on the forward strand.
CTGATCGCGGTCGTCTTCTTGCGCGAGGCGGGCCTCGAGCCGATGTTGAGGCCGGCAATTTCGGTAATGACCGTCGACGACCAGAAATAACGCTCGAAACCCTCCGTCTCGTAGACTAGACCGCGATAGGCGCTATAGGCACTCGCCGACAATTCCTCCATCGTCTCCAGAAATGCGGGGTCGGGCGCGGGGCTTTCGTCCTGCAAGAGCGTCGCCTCGAGCGTCGCCGAGGCGAGCGTCTCCAGGTTTCGCCGCCCGACCTCGGGATTGGAGTACTTGCTCGAAATGATCTCGCCCTGCTCGGTGATGCGGATCTGTCCCTGCACAGCGCCGCCCGGCTGCGCGAGGATCGCGTCATAACTCGGCCCGCCGCCACGCCCCACCGAGCCACCCCGGCCATGGAACAGGCGGATGCGCACGCCGTGGCGGTGGAACACCTCGACGAGCCCGATCTCCGCCTTGTACAGCTCCCAGCCCGAGGTGACGAAGCCGCCATCCTTATTGGAGTTCTGAATAGCCGAGCATCACTTCCTGCTCGCGGCCGAGCGAATCGACGAGTTTGCGGTATTCTGGAAGCGAAAGGAGTCGGTCCATCACGCCGACGCAATTGCGCAGGTCCTCGATGGTCTCGAACAGCGGAACGAGCGCGAGCGCCGATGATCCATCGGCGGTTACCAGCCCCACTTCCTTGAGGATCAGCGCCAACTCCAGCATGTCGGAGACGCTGTCCGTCTTTGAGATGATCGAGGTCTGGATCGCGCCGGGGCCATACTTGCGCCGAATATCGGCGGCGGCGCGAAACAGGGCGAGTTCGCCGGTCGTCTCCTCGCCATAAGCGATGAAAGGCGAGAAAAGCGGACGCGGGGAAACAAGTTCGCGACGCAGGAGCCCGACCCGCTCCGTTTCGCTTAAGCCCTTGTAGTCGAAACCAGGGTTCGCCGCTGCGAACAGTTCGGCGATCGTCCGCTCGTGCACGTCCGAATTCTGCCTGAGATCGATCGGCGCAAGATGGAAGCCGAAAACATCCACGGCGCGCTGCAAGGCGCGCAGCCGTCCGCCCGCCACGATGCCGGCGTTCGTCTGCCTGAGCGAAAGCGCAATGATCGCGAGGTCGGCGCTGAATTCCGGCGCCGACGCATAGGGCGCCCGGTCGACGATCGGCTGGCGCAGCGCGATGACATGGTCAAGCTCGCTCGCGGTCTTGGCTAGGCGCGAATACATGCCCGTGATGGCCCGCCGGTAGGGCTCCTTGCGCCGGGCGGCGGCGGAATCGTCGGAAGTGTCCGCGAGCCTGGCAAGCTCCGGACTCATCGAGGCGAGATTGGAGGCGAGCGACAGCTCGGCGCCAAGCTCATGCAGTTCGTCGAGATAATAGCTGATCGCCCGGGCGCTCTGCAGTCGAATCGACTCGTTGAGCACCTCGGCGGTAACGAACGGATTGCCGTCGCGGTCGCCGCCGATCCATGAGCCGACGCGCAGGAACGAACCGATCGGCTTCCTCCGAGATTCGCCGGAAGTGGCGTCGAGCTTGTCCTCGATCGCGCCATAGAGGCGGGGCAATTCGTGGAAGAACGTGTAATCGTAGAACGACAGGGCGTTGGCCACCTCGTCGATGACCTTGAGCCGCGTCTGCCGCAGCATATTGGTGCGCCAGAGGATGAGCACGGCGCGCCTCAGGCGTTCTTCGTTCAGCGCGAGTTCGGCCTCGTTGCCGACGAGCCGCGCGCGCTCGTCCAGCAATTTCGCGATTTCGAGTTCGCGCGTAAGCGTGCTCTTGCGCCTCACTTCCGTCGGATGGGCGGTCAAGACGGGGCTCACCAGCGCGCGATCGAAGAAATCGGCGAGCGCGGCGGGCTCGACGCCCATCTCACGCGTGCGCTGAAAGGCGTAAGCCAGCGAGCCGGGACGCGGGGCTGAGCCGGCGATCGCATGGGCGCGGTTGCGCCGGATATGATGCTGGTCTTCGGCGATATTGGCGAGGTGCGAGAAATAGCTATAGGCGCGCACGATCGCGAGCGTCTGGTCGGCGCTCAAGCTGTCGAGCGTCGCCTCGAGCTCGCGCCGCGCGGCCGCCTCGTTGTCGCGATGGAAGCGGATCGAAGCTCGCCGGATCTGCTCGACCAGTTCGAAAACCTCTTCGCCCTCCTGCTCGCGCACCGTGTCGCCGAGGATTCGGCCGAGCAGGCGGATGTCCTCGCGCAGGGGGACATCCTTGTCGTCCGAAGTGCGGGGGGTCAGCTTCTGGATTTTGGCGGTCATGGCCATCGGGGCGCATCCGTTGCCGAAAGTTTTGAGGATGCTGCACTGCGGCAGAATTGGGTGCAAGGCCGAAATATAGGCAGATATGGCCGCTATTTGCGCGTTTTCGAGGCCGCTTACTGCGGGCGCAGGGCCTCGGCGAAGCGGGCGCCGAGGGAGGCCTTGTCCTTGAGTTCGCACTCGTAGACGACAAGCGCCCGCCAGCCCATCGCGGAATAAGCGGCGAGGGTCCTGACATCGCGATCCCGGTTGCGGGCGATCTTGGCGCGCCAGTAGTCGGCGTTGGTTTTCGGCATGCGCGCGCCGCGCACGCAATTGTGCCCATGCCAGAAGCAACCATGGACGAAAATCACGAGCTTGCGGGAGGCGTAAACGACGTCCGGCTTCCCGGGCAGATCGGCGCGATGAAGCCGGTAGCCCGGCGCGATTGGACGCAGAAGCGCTCGCACTGCACGCTCCGGGCTCGTATCGCGCGATTTGACCGCGCGCATGACCGCCGAGCGGTCGTAGGTCACGTGCTTTTCGCCCGGAGCGCCAGTTGCGTGGTCTTGAGCAAGAAGTTCTTTCTGCCTTTGGTCTGTCATCGCCACGAAGGCGATCCTGCGTGGCGTCGCCATCGCCGACAAGAGGGAAGGCGTCGGTCGCTGCTGCAGATCATACCAGTCTGGTAGCCCCACGAGCCGCGCCGCCTCGTGTGGGCCATCAGTCGCGTTCGGGTCTCGTTGCTCTCGACGACAATGAGGAACTGCCGACTCTAGCCGCCGCCCGGGGCCGAGGGCTACTCGCTCCCCAAATGGCGGCGTAGCCCCCGCCCTTGCGCGAATCGAAATCGTGCCCGAATAGGCACCGCCATCCCGGTCCAAGTCCAGCGGGCGCCGTGGAAGAACCGCAGAAGAAGTCGTAGAAGCCGGGCGTCGCCAGCCGGCAATCATTATGGAATGTCCGAGGCTAACTTGATTTCGGCAAGACAAGGACGTTCTACTGCTTGACCGTCGGCTCAGCGTTCGCGTTATGGTCGCTCATGACCGAATTCACGTTCCCGTTTCCCGCCCTCGTCTGCGACACCGGCGGCACCAATGTGCGCTTCGCGCTGGTCAACGAGGCCGGAGCTGGGCTGAGCGAGATCGTCCACTTGCGCACGGGCGATTATCCGGGGCTGGCGGAGGCGATCGAGGCCGCCGTGCCCAAGCTTGGGACGAGGCCCCGCTCGATGATCGCCTGCGGGGCAGGGCCGGTCGTTGGCCGGACGCTCAAGCTCACCAACGCCCCGTGGGTTATGGACGGCTCGGAGGCTGCGCGCCGCACCGGTCTGGAACAGGGACTGCTGCTCAATGATTTCGAGGCGCAGGCGCTGTCGTTGCCCACCATTCCAGAGGTTTGGGAGCGGCGCATCGGCCCGCTCAAGTTCGGGTCAGAGGGTCCGCAAGTGATCCTTGGGCCAGGCACCGGGCTTGGCGTCGCCGCGCTGGTCGAGGCCGATGGGCGCTTTACTCCTGTGTCGTCGGAGGCCTGCCACATCGATTTCGGCCCGATCTCTGCGGATGAATACACACTCTGGCCGTATCTAGAACGCGCGCACGGGCGCATCACCAGCGAGAGCGTCATTTCCGGCGCGGGCCTCGCGCGCGTCCATCGCGCGCGCATGATGGCTAAGGGAGCGCCTGATCCGCACGCCGGGCCGCCAGCTGTCACCGCGGCGGCGGTCGCTAATCCCAAAGGCGAAGAGGCGGAGAGCCTCCGGCTCTATTGGCATATCGTCGCGCGCTTCGCCGGCGATATGGCGGTGACCTTCGTGGCGACCGGCGGCGTTACGCTTTCCGGCGGCGTCCTGCCGAGGGTGGTGGATTTTCTCGATGAGGCCGCGTTTCGCCAAGCCTTCGAGGCCAAGGCGCCCGTCGACGGTCTCGCCAAGCGCATTCCGACCCGGCTCGTCACACGGGAGGACGCCGTGCTGGTCGGAATGGCGGCGATCGCCTCCGCGCCAGACCGCTACGGCATCGAGTATGCATCCCGCGCATGGGTCTAGCAGGTGGAGAGGGGTGTAGCCGTGCTTTTGCCTTTTTTCTGAGCTCTGTCCGGGCGAATCGGGAGCACGCGACTCGAGGTTCATGCGGGTGACAAAAATGCGACTAAGCGCATTGATTGCAGGACTCTGTTTGGCCATTGGGCTGACAGGATCAGCCTATGCGGATTGCGGCTCAGACATGCAAAAGCTTGCTGAGGCGCGCAACACGCAACTGGAGATCGTCAACAACTACGCCAAGTCTTTTCACGGCAAGCCGATGGATCCCGAGGGGTTCTGCGGGAAATCGTCGGGTCTCGTTCGAGCTGAGAGTGCGCTGATCGCGTATATGGAGAAGAACAAGGACTGGTGCTCGTTCCCGGACGAGGCGATCAGCCAGCTCAAGGAACACCACGCCAAGAACACGCAGTTCAGCAATAAAGCCTGCACTGTCGCCGCGCAGATGAAGAAGATGAAAGAGCAGGCGGCGCAGGGCGGCGGTCCGCAGGTCCAGCCGCTGCCGACCGGCCCGCTTTGACCGCCGCACCGCAACCAGCGACCAGCCTGCCGGATGCCCGGCCGGCGAGCTTGGTGTTGCGGCTCACTCCGGATTTCGCGCTCCCCTTCGTTCAGCTCGCGCGTCTCGACCGGCCCGCCGGGTGGCAGTTGTTGCTAGCCCCGTGTTGGCAGTCGACGGCGCTCGCCGGCCTAGCACTGCATCGAGGAGCCAACCTCTGGCATCTTGTTCTCTTTCTGATCGGCGCGATCGCCATGCGCGGCGCCGGCTGCACTTATAACGACGTTCTCGACCGCAAGCTCGACGCTCAGGTCGAGCGCACCCGCAATCGCCCGTTGCCGTCGGGGCGAGCCACGATTCGCGCCGCACTGGCGTTCCTCGTCGCTCAGGCGCTGATCGGCCTTGCGGTGCTCCTGTGCTTCAACCGGTTCTCGATTTGGCTCGGGATCGCCTCGCTCGGCGTCGTCGCCATCTACCCGCTGATGAAGCGCGTAACCTCCTGGCCGCAGGCGGCGCTCGGCCTCGCCTTCTCGTGGGGCGCACTGATGGGCTGGAGCACGACTTTCGCGAGCTTGGCGCTGGCGCCAATCCTGCTTTACGCCTCCGCCTTCACATGGACGATCGGCTATGACACGATCTACGCGCTGCAGGACGCGCGTGACGACGCGATTGTCGGCATCCGCTCGACCGCCCGCCTGTTCGGCTCGCGCGTCAAGCTCGGCGTCGGTGCGTTCTATGCCGCGACCGCGGCGCTGGCGTTCGCCGCGATCGAAGCCGTTGGCGGGGGCTGGGTCGCGTTGATCGGCTGGCTTGCGTATACTGCCCATCTTGGCTGGCAGGCGTCGCGAGTCGAGGGTGCGAGCCCCGCAACGGCGCTGAGCCTCTTTCGCTCCAACCGCGACGCCGGATTGATTCTGTTCGTCGGCCTCGCGCTGCAGGGGTGGCTGGGGTAGGAGCGGAGCCGCCCCCGCGCGTCAATCGTTCGTGCCCCGTCGACCGTCAGGCTCGCGCCCGTGATGTAGGAGGCTTCTGGGCCAGCGACGAACGCCACCAAGGCCGCGACGTCGTCAACGCTGGCGTTGCGCTTCTTGTCCGCAGCGTGCGCGGCGTCGAATTGACGGCGGCTGGCCGCGCCTTTCTGGATCACGCCCGCCTGGCGTTGATGCAGGTGGAAGCCGCCGCGGAGGCCGCGCGCCGCGCCGCGCATCCCGCGAAGGCGATTTTCGCCATCGGCTTCCTGACCGGACAGGAATTTGCATGGCTTGCCCCCGCGAACTCGGATCCTCAGCGACGAATTGCCCAATATCGAGATCAGGGTGTCGAGCGGTTTCTCGGTCACGCTCGCCGAGGACCTCAAGCAGGGAAGGGTCGACATCGCCTTCCTGCGTCAAGAACCGGACCCGGAACTCGTGTTCAAGCTGGTTTTGAAGGAGCCGCTTGTCGCCATCTTGCCCGCCGATCATCGACTCGCGGCGAGCAAAACCTTCGATCCTCGCAATCTTGAGGGCGAGACCTTTATCGGCATATCCGAGATTCCCCGCGTCCTGCGCGGCGCCGTCAATGCCTACCTCAAACGGTCAGGCCACAATCTTGCGCCAAATGACGCGTGTCTCGGACCCGCCCCGTCACGCCCTCGTCATGCGACTCGATTAGCGCGCTTCGACTGATCTTCGACAGGAGAAGATTACGTGCGACAATCGACCAACACGGTACGTCGTGTGACCAGCGCGGGCCTCAAGGCTGCGGTCCATCGCTCGAAGCCGCTGTCGCGCGCCGGCGTGCTCGAGCGCCTGTTTACGCTCGCATTCAAGCGCTTGGTCTATCCTCAGATCTGGGAGGATCCGGTCGTCGACATGAAGGCGCTCGACATCGGCCCGGGGCACGAGGTGATTGCAATTGCCTCCGGCGGATGCAACGTGCTGTCGTATCTGACGGCTGATCCCGCTGGCGTCACCGCGGTCGACCTCAATGGGGCGCATATCGCGCTCGGCCGGCTCAAGATTTGCGCGGCTCAGAACTTGCCGAATTACGAGAGCTTCTTCCGCTTCTTCGGTCGCGCCGATGCGCGCGCGAATGTCGCGGCTTACGACCGCCGCTTGCGCACCAAGCTCGATCCGGCCGCGCGCGCCTACTGGGACAAGCGGACCGCGTTCGGCCATCGTCGCATCCACCTTTTCGCTCGCAATTTCTACCGCCATGGCGTCCTCGGGCGCTTTCTTGGCGCAGGCCACGCGCTGGCGCGCCTGCACGGCCTCGATCCTTCGATCGTGCTGAAAGCGCGGACGCTCGACGAGCAGCGCGCGCTCTATAAGAAGCGCCTCGCGCCCATCTTCGACAAGCCGCTCGTCCGGTGGATGATGAAGCAGCCGGTTTCGCTTTACGGCCTTGGCATTCCGCCAGCCCAGTACAAGGCGCTGGCTGCGGATTCGCCGCTAGGAATTGGCGCGGTCTTGAGCGAACGGCTCGAGCGGCTGGCCTGCGGCTTCGACATCTCCGACAATTATTTCGCCTGGCAGGCGTTTGGTCGGCGTTACGCGCCCGGGCCGAACCCCGCGCTCCCGCCCTATCTGCAGCGGCAGAATTTCGAGGCCGTCCGCAGCCGCTCGAGCCGCGTCCGGTACGTCCAGCTGTCGTTCACCGACATTTTGCGCGATTCGCCGGCGACGAGCTTCGATCGCTATGCGCTGCTCGACGCGCAAGACTGGATGAACGACGCGGAGCTCACCGCGCTCTGGACCGAGATCACCCGCACCGCGCGGCCAGGCGCAAGGGTGATCTTCCGCACCGCCGCGGCCGAGCGGTTGTTGCCGGGGCGCGTTCCGGATGACGTGCTTGCCGCATGGCGTTATGAAGAGGAGATGAGCCGCGAGCTTACGTGTCAGGATCGGTCGTCGATCTACGGCGCCTTCCACCTTTACACGCTCGAAGACGCCTAAGCCATGACCGACGCCGCGGCGCTGATGGACGGCATGTATCGGCGTCAGCGCCACATCTATGACCTGAGCCGCAAATTCTATCTCCTCGGCCGCGACGAGGCGATCGCCCGCCTTCGCCCGGCTCCGGGCGACAGGGTGCTGGAAATCGCCTGCGGCACCGGGCGCAACCTCGTCAAACTGGCGCAGGCCTATCCTGCGGCTCGGCTGTTCGGCCTCGATGTCTCGCGGGAAATGCTGGCGACCGCGGCCTCTTCAACCGCGCGCGCCGAGCTTGCCTCGCGCATCGCCTTGGCCCAGGCGGACGCGACGGCGTTCGACCCGCAAGCGCTGTTCGGTTGCGCAAGTTTCGAGCGCGTTGTGATCTCATACGCCTTGTCGATGATTCCGCCCTGGCGCGAGGCGCTTGGCCGGGCCCTTGACGTTGTCGCGCCGGGCGGATCGCTGGAGATCGTCGATTTCGGCGATTGCGCCGGCTTGCCTGGTCCGTTCAAGGCCGGATTGCGCGGCTGGCTGGCAGCTTTTGACGTGATCCCGCGCGACGATCTCAGCGGTGCGCTTACGGCGCTTGCCGCCGAGCGCGGCATGACATGCGAGGTCGAAAGCTGGTTTCGCGGCTATGCGATCCTGGCGGTCGCGCGACGATGAGCCTGACCGTCAGGCGCCAAACGCGCGCGACAGTGTGAAAATCAGGAGGCCGACCAGCCCCCCGACCAGCGTGCCATTGATGCGGATATATTGCAGGTCCTTACCGACCTGCAGCTCGAGGCGGGTGACGAGGGTGGCGGTGTCCCAATTGTCGACCACAGCGGCGATATAGCCGCCGATTGCCGCCCGGCGCGGCAGGACCGTGCGCAGCGCCAGGAGTCTCACCCGCCGGTTGATCCTCGCCCGGCGCGGGGCGTTCTCTTCGAGCCATCGGCCGAGGGCGCTGGCCGAGGCCACAAGCCACTGGACAATCGCCTCGCGGTGGCGAGGCAGATCATCCCTAAGCGCCGTCTCCAGTTCTTCCCATAGCGCCCGCGCCTGCTCGGCGAACACCGGATTGGCGAGAATTTCCTGCTTCAAGGCCTCGCCTTGCGCGCGCATCTCGGGGTCGTGCGCGAGGTCGTCGATCAATCTTTGGACCAGCGCGTTGGCCTGCTCGCGCCACGGATGGTCGGGGTCGCGCATTTCCCTTAACGTGCCCGAGAGCCCGTTGACCACCTTGGCGGCGATCATGTCGTCGACCCATTTGGGGATCCAGCGCCAGGTTCTTTGCGACACATGCTCGACGATCGTGGCCTTATGGCTATCGAGCGTCGTCTCGACGAAATCGAGGCCCTGGTCGAGCAGCGTCTGGCCTGCTCCCTGCGCCCATAGGATCGATAGGCCCCGCGAGGCGAGCGGCGCTGCGGGGACAGCCTCGATCCCGCGGCGCGCGGCAAGAGCCATCCATTCGTCGATCGCCGCCTTCGGCACGACGTCGAGCGCGTACGGGATGGCGCGTCCGGCGGTGGACGCGACCGCCCGCGCGTTACGCTCGTCCTCGAGCCATCGCGCCGCGAGACCGACAAAGTCGACCGACGCAAGCCGCGCGATGGCAACGCGAGGGCTGAGAAAGTTGTTGGTGATGAAGCGCCCCATCGCCGCGCCGATGCGTCGCTTGTTTTCCGGAACGACCGCGGTATGGGGAATCGGCAGCCCGAGGGGACGGCGAAAAAGCGCGACCACCGCGAACCAGTCGGCGCAGGCCCCCACCATGCCCGCTTCTGCGAACGCGGCGAGATAGGGCGCCCAGACCCAAGTCGCTGGCGCTCGTCGCATCGCGAGATAGATCGCCGCCATCAGAACGAGCAGCATCGTGGCGATCATGCGGATTCGGCGGAGCTCCGCCCGGCGCTCGGCCTCGCTCTTGAACAAGTCGGAATATCGGAGCGGCGCCGGCTTGGCGGCCGGGGATCGAGCAAGCTCTGTCATGGTTCGCGATCATAGGGGCAGCCCGCGGCCCGGCGATAAAATCTTTTAGCCCCCGCCGGCCGCTAGCCATTTCCCCTTGAAGCGCCTAAATAGCTCGTGCGGAGCTGGGTGGCGCGTCAGGACAACATTCCTCGGGGCCGTACGATCCCTATGGGAGCTGTCCCTACCGAGGCTCGTGGGCTTCGGCACACGGCGCCCACCTACTTACGTAGGCGCCCGGGATCACCGTCCAACGACCGTCTCGGCTCCGCGCTTATGCTTTGACGCCTTTTTCGGATCGGCGACGCCGCCTTTGAACTCGACCGACACCGATCCGAAGACAGCCCTGCGCCGTGACGCTCTCGCCCGGCGCGAGACGATCGAACCTGCCGCGCGCGCCGCTTTCGGCCATCGCCTCGCCGAGGAGGGATTGCGCCTGGCGCGCCTCTGGCGCCCTCAAATTGTCTCGGCGTTTCACCCGCTGCGCGACGAGCCGGACACTCTTCCGCTTTTGACGGCGCTCGCCGCGAGAAGGGATTTGCGACCGCCCTGCCTTTGGTTCTGGGCCCCGGGTCGCCGCTCGCCTTTCGCCTCTGGCGGCCGGGGGAGCCAACCCGCTCCGGCGCAATGGCGATTCGTGAGCCCCTCGCCGCAGCGCCCGCCGTCGATCCGGATCTCCTGTTCGTGCCGCTCGCCTGCTTCGACCGGTGGGGCAATCGCATCGGCTATGGCGCTGGCTTCTACGACCGGACCCTTGCCGGCTTGCGCGCCATGAAGCCCATTCACGCGGCCGGCGTGGCCTATGGGGTATGCGAAGTCGCCGTGGTGCCGTATGAAACGCATGACCAGAGTCTGGACGCCGTCGTGACCGATCAGGAAACCATTCTTTTCAACGCGCGATGATTCGTCTCCTGTTCATTGGCGACGTCGTCGGGCGGTCAGGGCGCGCCGCGCTGCTGGAGCAGGTTCCGCTTCTGCGGGACCGCTGGAAGCTCGATTTCGTCATCGTCAACGGCGAGAACGCCGCAGGCGGCTTCGGCCTCACCGAAGCGATTTTCGAAGACTTCCTCGACGTCGGCGTCGACGCGGTGACGCTTGGCAATCACGCCTTCGATCAGCGCGAGGCGCTGGTGTTCATCGAGCGGCAGCCGCGTCTGATCCGTCCGGTCAATTTTCCCACGGGCACGCCGGGGCGTGGCGCGACTTTGGTCGAGAGCGAGAGCGGCGCGCGGCTGCTCATCGTCAATGTGATGGGCCGCATCTTCATGGACGCGCTCGACGATCCTTTCGCCGCCGTCAAGCGCGAGCTCGGCGCCTGTCCGCTCGGGGAAGCGTGCGACGCATCGCTCGTCGACTTCCACGCCGAAGCGTCGAGCGAGAAATGGGCGTTCGCTCATTTCGCCGACGGCAAAACGAGCCTCATCGTCGGCACCCACACCCACGTGCCCAGCGCCGATCATCGCATCCTCTCCGGAGGCACAGGGTTCATCACCGACGTCGGCATGACCGGCGACTACGATTCGGTGATCGGCATGGAGAAGGACGAGCCGTTGCGCCGGTTCACGCTCCGCATTCCCTCCGGCCGCTTCGAGCCTGCGCTGGGGCCGGCGACTTTGTGCGCCATCGCCGCCGAGATCGGCCCCGATGGCCTGACCAAAGCCATCGCGCCGGTCAGGATCGGCGGTCTTCTCGAGCCCGCCTCGCCCGATTTCTGGGCCTGACGGCGATGCCGGCACCAACCATCGTCTATGACCTCGACGGCACGCTCGCCGACACGGCCGAGGACCTGGTGGCCACGCTCAATTGGCTGTTGGCGAGAGAGCGACTTGCGCCGTTGCCGGTTGAAAGCGCCAGCTCTCTGGTAGGGGCAGGCGCGCGGGCGCTCATCAAGCGCGGCTTCGCCGCTTCGGGCAAGACGCTCGAACCTCGGACGCTCGAGACGTTGTTCGTCGATTTTCTCGAGCATTACAACGCCCATATTGTCGTTCGCAGCCGGCTTTATCCCGGCGTCGATAAGGCGCTTCATGCCTTCGCGCGCGCCGGCTGGCGGCAGGCTGTCTGCACCAACAAGATCGAAAGCTCGGCCAGGCTGTTGATCACAAAGCTCGGGATCGCCGAGCGCTTCGCCTTCGTCTGCGGCCAGGACACATTCGGAATTGGCAAGCCGGACCCCATGCCGCTGCTTGAGACCGTCGCCGCCGCGGGCGGCGCGAGCCAACGCGCGATCATGGTCGGGGATTCAGGCACGGACATCCTGACGGCCCGCGCGGCGAACGTGCGCATGATCGCGGTCGACTTCGGCTATACCGACGTGCCCGTGGCGGAGCTTGGAGCGGACCGAGTGATCTCGCATTTCGATCAACTCATCGAAGCGAGCAAAGGATTATTGGCCGTCGAGGACAGTCCCCTTTAACGCAAACCGACCTAACCCAGGCAACGCCTTGCGCATGAAAAAGGCTAGGATGGTACGGACCATACGATCCAAAGGCGGATTGCCCGCGCTTCAGGCAATTTCTCGAGGAGGTGCAGGCCGACAAAGACGTTCGCGGTTTTCTTCGACGGTTCATGGGCTACTGCCTAGCGGGCAGCGTCGATGAGCAGTTCTTCGCGTTTCTCTACGGCCTTGGAGTGAACGGCAAGAGCGTGTTCATCGAACTCATGGCTTGGCTACTCGGCCCGGCGAAAGCTTGCGTGCGCGAGAGTGAAGGGACGCATGAACACCGGTCCGTCTCAGCGCGTGGCTGCCGGCTCTCCTGCCGCGTCGCGCTGCTTCAGATATTGCCGAACGTCGTGGATCGAATCCCTGAGCAGTTCGGTCATGCGGGTCTTGGCCAGCTCCGGGAAGCCATCGCGAATGGCCTCGAGAATGCCCCGGTGCTGATACAAGCGATCGTCCTGGATTTTCGACGCGCCCTCCCAGCTCAGCTCAAACGTGCACTCGAGCGAGGTGCGGATGAGACCGCCGAGCGCGGTGAGGAAATGATTTCCGGTTCCCTCGAGAATGCTCATGTGGAAGTCGAGATCAGCGCCGATGAGATCCCCCGCCCCATCCTTGAATTGGTTCATGCGGCCATAGGCGTCCGCGATCCGCTCGATCGTCGCGCGCGAATGCGCTCTTGCAGCTAGAGCTGCCGCCTCGGGCTCGACCATCTGGCGCAGCACGAACAACTCGGCGACGAAGTTTTCCGTCGGCGTCGATTCCAAGTGCCAGGACAGCACCTCCGGATCGAGCATGTTCCAGTCCGCCTTGGGCCGCACGCGGGTGCCGATCTTCGGCCGGGCGACGATCATCGCCTTGGCGGTGAGCACGCTATACGCCTCTCGCAACGCGGTTCGGGACACCTTGAACCTCGCGCACATCTCGACAGCGTTGGGCAGAAGCGAGCCCGGCGGATGGACCCCGCTCACGATCTCCCGTCCGAGCCTGCCGGCGAGCGAAGCGTGGATGTTACGCTCGAACGCTTGGGCCCTGCGGTCGCGCCGGACCGAAACCGCGACGCCGCGCTGAGGCGCCGACGTCAGAGGTTTGGAAACGCGCGCCATGGACCTCGAGCAAGTTTCAAGCGACGCCTCTGAACCGGAAGGACGACAGCAGAGAGCGCTGCATAACAATGAACAGAAAGAGGAGAACCCCGCCGCTGATCATGATCCACGCTCCATTCAACGAGCCGTTGAAATTGATGAGCGTCGCGATCAAACCGAGAATCATGCCGCCAAACAGCGTGCCCGCGACCATGCCGATACCCCCTGTCAGCACCGTGCCTCCAAGCACCACCGCGGCGATTGCTGTGAGCTCGTTGCCCGTGCCCGCCAAAGGATAGCCCGAAGACGTATAGAGCGCATAGATCACGCCGCCGAGCGCGCTGTAAAACCCGCCGAGCGCATAGATCGCGATCGTCGTGCGCCGCATCGAAACGCCCATCAGCGCCGCCGAGACGCGATCGCCGCCGATGGCGTAGATGTTGGTGCCGAAGCGGGTGAAATGGGCGAGGACGATCGCGACCGCGAGCGAGGTGAGCATCACGATCGCCGAGCTCCTCAACTCGCCATCTCCGGGCAGCGGAATGCTTAAGCCCGAGAACCAGGCGACAAACGGATGCCGGAGCGGCACCGAATCCAGGTTGATCATGAAGCAGCCGCCGCGCAACAGAAACAGGCCGGCGAGCGTGACGATGAACGGCTGAATCTCGCAAAAATCGACGATCAGCCCCTGCAACGCGCCGAAGGCCAAGCCGAAGCCTACCATCATTGCGCCCGAGGCGAGTGGATGCCAGCCGAGCGGGTCGAGATTGGCCATCACCACGCCGACGAAACCGATCATCGATCCGATCGACAGATCGATGCCGCCGCTGAGAATGACGAATGTGGTGCCAATGGCGGCGATGATAACGAAGGCGTTGTCGGCCAGGATGTCGCCGAGGACCAGCGTCGACAGGAAGTTGTTGTAGAGAAGGCCTCCGGTGATGAACAGAGCCAAAAACACGACGATCGTGGCAAGAAGCGGCAGGTATCTCTCGCTCATCGCGCGCCCCAGCCGAGGCTTTTGGACATGGCCCGGCGCAGATTGTCCGATTGCAGCAAGAGGACGACGATGACCACGATCGCCTTCACCACCAGATTATATTCTGGCGGCAGGCCGCTCGTGAGAATCGACGTGGTCAGCGTCTGAATGACAAGCGCGCCAAGAAGCGTCATGCCGAGATAGATGCGGCCGCCCGACAGCGAGCCGCCGCCGATCACCACGGCGAGAATTGCGTCGAGCTCGATGTAAAGGCCGACGCTCACTGGATCCGAGGTGTGCGTGTCGCCGGCCAGCACTACGCCCGCACAGCCGGCGCACAATCCCGAGATGAGATAGGCGGCGTATTTGATGAGCCGCGCGTTGATCCCGGCGAGATCGGCCGCGGCCGAATTGCCGCCGACCGATTCGAGAAACAGTCCGAGCGCAGTGCGACGCAGCAACAGCCAAAGGGCCCCGAAGATCGCAGCGCCCAAGATCAACCGCGTTGGAATGAGCCCGATATGGCCGACGCTCAAGCCCTGCAGCAGCGGGCTCGTGAAGCTCGGGTTGGTGCCGCCGTAAAGGAGGTTGATCATCAGGCCTATGCCGCGCCCCGACACCATCAAGATCAGGGTGGCGATTATCGGCTGGATGTCGAGCATGGCGACCAGGAACCCGTTCCACACGCCGCACAGAACGCCCACCCCAAGGGCAAACAGCAGAACGACGAAGTGCGGATCGCCCGCATGGATTCGCCAGGTGATGACCGCGCCAACGATGGCGATGACCGAACCGACCGAGAGATCGATTCCCTTCGTGCCAATGACCACTGCCATCCCCAAGGCGACGACCGTGGTCGGCATAGCGCGGTAAAGAATATCGATGAGGTTGCCGAACAACCGCCCCTCGACGATGCGGATGGTGAAGAAGCCGGGCGAAATCAAGCCGTCAGCCGCCAGGATGAGCGCCAGCGCCAAAAGCGGCCAAATCGCGCGATGGCGGGCGAGCGCCCGCAGCCATACAAGCGCACCTGGGCGCAGATAAACTTCCGTCTCCAGGTTGGCGCGCGGCGTCACGAGCGGGCGCCCGCAATAGTGCGTATGACGGTCTCGCGGCTGATGTCGCCGCCGGCGATCTCGCCGATCTTTCGTCGATCGCGCAACACCGCGATGCGGTCGCTGACGGCAACGAGCTCGTCCAATTCGGACGACGCCACCAGCAGCGCCAGGCCGTCGGCGCAAAGCTTGCGAATCAGCGCGATGATTTCTGCGTGCGCGCCCACATCGATGCCGCGCGTGGGCTCGTCGAGAATGAGAATGCTTGGGCCTGACACCAGCGACCGCGCCAGCACCACCTTCTGCTGATTGCCGCCCGACAATTGGCCGACCGGCTTGTCCGCGTCCGGCGTCACGATGCCCAAGGCCTCGATCATCTCTTGCGCAAGCCGGTCCTGCTCGGCGCGCGAGAGGCGGGCGAGCCACCCGCGCTTGGTCTGCAATCCAAGAATGATGTTCTCGCGAACGGTGAGTTCGGCGAATATGCCCTCCGCCTTGCGGTTCTCAGGACAGAAGGCCATCCCCTGGCGCAGCGACTGCGCCGGCGAATGCGTCGCCATTGGCGCGCCACCGACTTCGAGGTGTCCGGAATCAGCCCTTATAGCGCCGAAGACGAGCTTGGCGACTTCCGTTCGTCCGGATCCCAGAAGACCGGCGAGCCCCACGACCTCGCCTGCACTAAGCGAAAGATCGAACGGCGCCATGACTCGGCGCCGCCCCAGCCCTTCCGCCACGAGGATCGGCTCGCCTTTCGCTCCATGCGGACCGGCTTCGAGCCGCTCCTCGGTCTCCTCGAGCTCGCGTCCGAGCATCATCGAAATGAGCTTCAGCCGCGGCAGCTCCGCGGCCGTGGCCGTCCCGACCAGCCGGCCGTTGCGCAGCACCGAGATCCGATCAGCGATCTTGTAAACCTGGTCGAGGAAATGGGTGATGAACACGATCGCGATGCCGCGGTCCTTCAGGTCGCGCAGGATCTGGAACAGGAGCTCGACCTCGTTCGCGTCGAGACTGGCGGTCGGCTCGTCGAGCACCAGCACCCGCGTGTCGTCTTCAAGAGCGCGCGCAATTGCGACCAGTTGCTGAACCGCCAGCGAGTACGATCCGAGCGGCCGCTCGACGTCGATATCGATCTTGAGTCGCTTAAGTCGCTCGCGCGCGACGCTGCGCGCCGCCCGCCAGGAGACCAGTCCGAACCGGCGCTGCTGGCGGCCAAGCGTCAGGTTCTTGGTCACCGACATGGTTGGGATCAGATTGACTTCCTGGTAGACCGCGCTGACGCCCGACGCCCGCGCTTCGCCTGGCGAACCAAACTCGACCGGCTGTCCCTCGATCCGAATCTCGCCCTCGTCGCGGCCGACCGCGCCAGTCATGATCTTGATCAGGGTGGACTTGCCGGCCCCGTTTTCGCCCATGAGCGCATGCACTTCGCCGGGCTTAACGCTGAAATCGACATGATCGAGCGCCCGCACGCCGGGAAACGACTTTGAGACACCCAGCATCTCGATCCGCGCCGTCAAGGTCTCCGCCACGCGCGCTACCCTATCACATTGAGCAGAGAGTGCCCCGCGCTGCGCGTTCATACAAGCGGCTCATTCGGGGGCGTGGGCCGCGCCTCGCCGTCAGCGAGACGCCGCCCAGCAGTTGATCTTTCGGCCCGGTTGGCGTCAGCCGCCCGGCGTCGCCGCAGTGTGCAGATCGGACGGGATCACGATCCACTTCGGCAGCTCTTTCTTGTCCTTCAGATAGCCGAGCACGACCGGGTAGATGTACTTGCCGATCGCTGATCGCAGCTCCACCGACGCATTCGCGTCACCGGCCGCGAGCGCTTCCTTCTCCGCCGGCACATAGTCGACCGACACCATCAGGAAGTCCTTGCCGGGCTTGAGGCCGGCTTCCTTCATCGCCTGGATCGCGCCGAGCATCATATTGTCGTTATGCGCGAACACGCCGCAAATGCCCTTGAGGTTATCGGTGGCTTTGATGAAGGCCTCCATCACCTGCTTTCCACCGTCGGTGGTGAAGTTGCCGCTCTGCGTTTTCACGATTTTCATGTTGGGGAAGTTGGAGATGACGGCCTCGAAGCCTTTCTTGCGTTCGATCGCCGGCGCCGCCCCGGTAGTGCCCTGCAACTCGACGATGTTGCAGTTCCCCTTGCTCGCCTGGGCGAGCCAAGCGCCGGCGAGCCGGCCCTCGAGGTTGAAGTCGGCCGAAATGCGGGTGACGAAGAGGGATTTATCTGCCGTGTCGACGTCCCGATCGGCGAGGAAAACGGGAATGCCCGCTTTCTTGGCTTCGGTAAGCACCTGATCCCAACCGGTGACGACCACCGGTGCGATGATGATCGCGTCGACTTTCTGGGCGATGAACGAACGGACGGCCTTGAGCTGCTCTTCTTCCTTCCCCTGGGCGTCGGCGAATTTGAGGTCGATCCCCTCCTTCTTCGCCTCCTCCTGCATGTCCTTGGAAAAGGCTGGCCGCCAGTCGCCCTCGTCGCCCACTTGCGAAAAGCCGATTGTGACCGCGAATGCCGATGAGCCGGCGACTACAAGGCCCAAGCTGACGGCAGCGCCGCCCAGCCACTTAATTAAGCGCATGAACTCCTCCCTTTTGTATCATCCGAATGCACTTGGGGATGAACGCCGCGGCCCGCCGCCCAAGAAACCGACGGACTTTTACATTAGTAATACAATAAGAAAAATTGTCAAAGGGACCTCTGCCGAGCGCGTCCAAATGCGAAATGGCGCTAGGTTCTATGCGTCAAGTTCTGCAAGAGACGGTTATTTTTTGGCTGAGTTCAGGCAGCCTTGCTGAATTGTGACGAAACGAGTGACCGTGAAGGGGCGATTTCACTCATACCCACGTCTCTGCCGCTTTTGCGCATTCCGGCCGACTGGAGTTGACGTTAAGCGGACAGCCTAGAATTGATATAGGTGTACCGCAGAAGACTGGTTGCGCTCATTCCGGCAGTCCGGCTTGTCGCAAACCGTCCGATAAGACAGCGAGATATTTGGGCCGGTGGAACAGGAGCCAATTCTTGAGATTGGAAAGGCGAAACGCCGGATCGAGCCGGCGTAGATCACGCGTTGCTCGCCGCGCTTCGTCCATTCGCCCAGCCAGCGCATAACTCGCGGCAATGATGCAGAGAGCGATAAGAAAGCTCGGCAAGTCTCTCAGCGCCTTCTCGGCCCAAGGTGCCGCCTCATCGAAGCGGCCGGCGAACAAGTGCGCCAGCGCCGTTCCGCATTGCATTCGATACATCTCGGAATCGAGTGGGCTCAAACGCATCGCGTAAGAGAGGCGCTTGATCGCATCGTCGGGTTCGCCCGCCATGATTTTCACAAAGCCGCCAAGGAACCATGCCGCTGCCAGATTTGGATTGAGGAGCAACGCCTTGTCGATGAGGGCGATGCCGCTATCGAGGTCACCGACGAAATTCGCCAGCGCGTGTCCGGCCCGGGCGAGCGCGACAGCATCATCCTTTCCGAGCTCGATAGCGCGATGGGCTAATCTCGCGCCTTCAGACATCACTTGTGAGCGATCAGCGACCCAACCATTGAATTTGCTCCAGAAAAGGCACGCGGCGGCCATCGCGTACGCCGACGCGAAATCAGGATCGCGCTCAATCGCCTCATAAAATAAGGGCAGCGCCTCATTCATGCCCTCGCCATCTCCCCGGTGAAAGCTCGCCATGCCGCGCAAGTAAAAGTCGTAGGCATCGAGCTGCTCGGTCGGCTTATGCTTCGCGCGTTGGATCTCCGCGCGTTCCAGCTGCGGAGCGATTGCGCCCACGACGCTTGTCGCGAGTTCATCATGCAGATCGAAGATGTCTTCCAAGGTGCGATCGAACCGCTCCGCCCAGAGATGCGCGCCGGCCGTCGCATCGATGAGCTGGCCAGTGACGCGCACCCGGTTCCCCGACTTGCGGACGCTGCCCTCGAGAACATAGCGCACGCCCAACTCACGTCCGACCTGCTTCACGTCGACCGCACGGCCTTTGTAGGTGAAGCTCGAATTGCGCGCGATAACGAACAGCCAGCGCATTCGCGATAACGCACTGATGATGTCCTCGACCACACCGTCAGCGAAATAGTCCTGGTCCGGATCGCCGCTCAGGTTCAGGAATGGCAAAACGGCGACGGAAGGCTGGTCGGGTAGGCTGAGCATGTCACCGGGCGCAGCTTCGACATTGCTGGGTTTGGTTTCGGTCGCCGCTGATTTGGCCGCGTTCTGCGCTAACGCCCCCTTCAAGTCCCATGGGGTCATTTTCGTCAGCGACGTGCCGATGCTCGCGATTTCCCGTTCGTCGGATGAAGCGTTGCGCATAGGCCTGATACTTCCTGAATAACCGACCGACAAAAAAGATCTGTATTAGTTATGTCAAACAGTTTGAGTAATCAAATTGATGAAGATCAACATTTGCTAGAATTATGTTCGTTCAAATGAATTAACGATAAGAAGACGAGTCCAGCGAACTACGCGGGTTCGATACAGTGGGAAGGCTACAATGCGGCATGAGACCGGTTCTCGCCGCCGAAGCCGAATGGCCGTTGTCGTTGGGTGACGCGACCTTCGCCGGGATGGGCAGCTAGGAGGAAGATGCGCCGATTCCGGCCATTCACCTCTGCCTTTCAACGGGAGGCGCGACATCGCTCCTCCGGCGTGAGGCTAACGCACGCGCCCGGAGCCGCTCCCATGTGGTGCCCGGCCCGCGGCCGAGCGGCCGTCTCCGCCTCCCGCATCTGTTCCCGGCTGAAGCCTGAATTGATCCAAATCAAGTCATTTAAACCCGAAGGCTTTATGATCGCGAGGCCGCGCGCCTTTTCAAACCTCGCCGCCGACCAGGGAAACAATGGCTCAAAATATTATCCTTGTTCCGGTAGTTTAGCGGAGGGGCTGTTTTTGCGTCCGCAAACAGGGAGGGAAGCGACCGCGGCCCTCGATGGGAGTAAGCTGGTCGCGCCTAGCAAGCGGGCGGCGGTCTCAGCTGAAATCATGGAGTGCGAACCTGTCGTCACGATCGCGACGCTCGGGGTGCGGGTGCGGCGCCTTGAGACCGTGATCGACAATCTGTCGCACGGCGTTTGCTATTTCGACGCCGAGGAGCGGCTCATCCTGAGCAATCGCCGTTACGCGGAGATCTATCGCCTCGAACCCAGGGACATACGTCCAGGCGCCACGGCGACGGAGATCCTCGAACTCCGGGCAGCTGCGGGCACAACTACAATGGACACTGACGCCTATCTCGCAAATGCTCGCGCAATCCAATCGAGCGATCTTCCAGGAACCTGGATCAATGAACTCACGGACGGGCGGGCTATTCAAGTCCATTATCGGCCGGCGCCAGACGGCGGGTGGGTGGCGACCCATGAGGACATAACCGAACTCAAGGCCACGCGCACTGTGGCGAATGAGCGCCTCTCGCTCCAAACCCTGATTGATTGGGTGCCCGATTACCTGTGGGTCAAGGATGCCACGAGTCGCTTTGTCGTTGCGAACAAAGCCATCACCTCCGATAGCGGTCGGGCAAATACGTGTGACATGATCGGCCTGACCGACTTCGATATCCATGCCTCGGAAGCCGCCCGGAAGTTTCACGCGATGGAGGAGGATATCCTGCGCAGCGGACAGCCGATGATCGACCGCGAAGAGTTGATCGTCAATTCATCCGGCGCCAAGAAGTGGCTCTTGACGACGAAAGTGCCGTTGCGCAACGATCTCAACGAAATCATCGGTCTGGTCGGCATCTCTCGGGACATAACCGAGCTCAAGGGCACGCGCACTGTGGCGAACGAGCGCGTCACATTCCAGGCCCTGATCGACTTTCTCCCCGACAACCTTTGGGTCAAAGACGTCAACAGCCGTTTCGTCATTTGCAACAAAGTCACGGCGTCCCGAATGAGCTATGAGGCCCCCGACGACTTGATCGGCAAGTCGGACCTGGAACTGTTGTCGCCGGACATCGCCGAGAAGTTCTTCGCCGACGAGCAAACGATCGTTCGGACCGGGCGCCCGATGGTCGACATGGAGGAATGCGTATTCGGCGCTTCGGGAGAGAAGACATGGATCCAGACGACGAAAGTGCCGTTGCGCAACGATCAGAATGAAATCTTCGCGGTGGCGGGCATTTCGCGCGACATTACCGCACGCAAGCTCGCAGACGCCATGCGCGAGGGGCTGGCGCAAATCCTTGAGATGATCGCGACGAGCGCGCCGCTCGAGCATGTGCTGGGGCGTCTCATTAATCTCGTCGACTCCCAATTGATTGGCGCCTGCGGCGTCGTCTTGCTGCAAGACTACAAGGAGTCCCGTTTGAGCGGGATGGCTCCGAGCCTCGCCGATGCCTATGCAAAAGCCATCGACGGTACCCACGTCGGTCCAGACGCTTTCCGCCGAGAGGCCGTTATTGCCGCGGAGATGATGCAAGACCCTCTTTGGGAGAAATATTGCGGCTTGGCCGCTGCGCAAGGATATCCGTGCTGCCGGTCGACCTCGATCGTGTCGCACGAGGGCGCGGTTCTCGGGACATTCGCGCTCTATTCCGCAAACGAGGGTGCGCCAAGCGAGGCCGAGACAAGACTTGTTGACGTCGCGACTCGCATCGCCAGCATTGCGATTTAACGAAAGCGGGCCGAAGACCGCATTCATTTCATGGCGAATCACGATGCTCTTACCGGGCTCCCAAATCGCACGTTGCTCAAGGACCGGCTTTCGCAAGCCTTGTTATACGCGCAACGATACGACCGTTGGGTGACGGTGGTCTTCATCGATTTCGACAATCTCAAAATCGTCAACGACAGCCTGGGTCATAAAACTGGGGATGGCCTTCTGAAGATTGTCGCCAGCCGCTTGGTCGATTGCGTGAGGGCGACAGATACTGTGGCGCGTCTCGGCGGCGATGAATTTGTAGTCCTCCTTCCCAATCAACCCAAGGGCATCGAAGCCATCTCCGCGACCGTTCAAAAATTAGCCTCTGCCATCGGCAAGCCAATCAATCTCGAAGGACATGAACTTAGAATATCCACCAGCATGGGGATCGCGAACTATCCCGATGACGGTACTGACGCCGCCACGCTGATGGCCAACGCCGATGCGGCGATGTACCGCGCCAAGAAATCTGGCCGCGGCAATTTTCAGTTTTACACAGCGGAACTGAACACCAGGGCCCAAGAGAAATTCTTGCTGCAGAAGCAATTGCGAGACGCCGTGGCGCGTTCTGAGTTCGTCCTGTTCTATCAGCCGCAGATCGATCTGCGGCTGGAGCACATCTTCGGGGTCGAAGCGTTGATACGGTGGAATCATCCAAACCTGGGTATGCTGCCGCCGATGGAATTCATCCCGTTAGCCGAGGAAACGGGATTGATCGTGACGATCGGCGAGTGGGTGCTGGGCGAAGCGTGCCGACAGAACAAGGTTTGGCAGGACGCAGGTCTGCCGTTCATCAGTGTTGCGGTAAATGTGTCAGCGCGGCAATTCAGCGACAAGAGCCTGTCCGCCAAGGTCGTCAACGCGTTGCAGGAAAGCGGCTTGGAGCCCAAGTATCTTGAGCTTGAATTGACGGAAAGCCTGATCATGCAGGATCTGACGCGAGCGATCACGACCATGAAACAGCTGCAAGACCTCGGTGTTCAGCTGTCGATTGGCGACTTCGGCACCGGCTATTCCGGCCTCAGCACGCTCAAGACATTTCCGGTTACCCGGCTGAAGATCGACAGGTCGTTCATTCGAGGTCTTCAAGGCAATGAGAATGACAAGGCCATCGTCAGTGCGCTGATATCGCTGGGTCAAAAACTGAACCTGAGGGTTGTCGCCGAAGGCGTCGAGTTAGACGAGCAGATCGCATTCTTGCGCGAAAATAATTGTGACGAAATTCAGGGTTATCATTTCAGCAAACCGATCCCAGCGGAAGCGACTGCGCGAATGCTCGCGGCCAAGCACCTTAGGCCGTGAACCCATAAATCTGCAGGTCGGTGGGCTTGCCAGAGTGCGCTGTGCCCAATGGCGACCGAATTCCGCAGCACAGCTAAATGACGCGATGGGCCAGAACCGGAGTTGGCTCAAACCGTACGCCGCTCGCGATTTCTGGCAAACGCTGCGGCCGGGGACAAGCCACGATCCTGGCAGGCAAGATCGCGGGAGCGTTCTCTTTTGGCCGCGGTCGGTCTTTGGTCGCAACCGGCGGGAAGACGGGCGATGCGGGGATCCCTCGGGGAGAAGATCAACCAGGGCGGCACGGCTGACATCCGCGCCTGGGTGCCAAGGTCAGGTCGTAAAACTGTTTCAAGGAAGGTTTCCCACCGCGGCTGAAGGGCTGCCGCTCGGCCATCGTCGGATCTTTGGCCGCCAAATTTCCTTCACGCGGCCAAAGGGGAAATAGAACTGGGTCTGAAGCGGCTGCTCGCAGCAGAGGTTCCGTCGTTGTCGAATGTGGCGATGCGGGCTGGCGGCGCAAACTCCGGGCCGCCCTCCTTTGTCACCCGCCCGACAAAGTCGCGGATCGCAGATTTCGCCGAGCCGCCGTCGCACAACGGCCGCTATTTGCGTGCGCCGTGAGAAGGCGGCGCTTTCCAGTGGGTGCAAGTCCCACCCGGCGAACGCTCCAGCCGGAAGCAACCGGAGCAGTCATGGAGGTGACGAAATGGCTGAAGCCTTCGGGTAGCTGGTCACATATAGGTGACGGCGCGAGTGTGCGGGCCGCAACGCGAGTGAACGCTGAGCAAGCCTCGAAAAGGACGATGTGCAGGCCGACCCGACCGCAATTTCGGGGAAGGCTGATACGGCCGGGCGAGATGAGCGAAGACGACGCCCAGTCGCTGCACCGGGGTACTGGCGGCAGCACGTACACAAGGAAAGCGTACGCAACACGGGAAGCCCATGGGCGTGGTCAGGGATGATCAACCGGACGCCCGCGAGGGACAGGCCGGGCGCTCATGGGTGGCGGAGAGGTTCGTAGTACCGCTGAAGCCGGGTAACGCCGGGGGAGGGAAGGGGCCTCAGTTCAGGACAGACGCAAGACGTGGTGAAGGACCTGGAGATTGGGCAACCTATCAACTCCGGACAGCGTTCAGAAACTGCAGACGGCGTTGCACGCGAAAGCGAAGGCAGAACCCGGCTATCGCTTCTATGCCCTCTACGACAAGATCAGCCACGAAGACATTCTGGCGCATGCCTATGCCCAGTGCCGCTCCAACAAGGGCGCGCCGGGCGTGGACCGTCAGGACTTCGAGGCCGTCGAGGCGTATGGGGTCGAGCGATGGCTGGGCGAACTGGCGCTTGCGCTCAGGCAGGAGACTTACCGACCGGATCCAATCAGACGCGTATACATACCGAAGGCCAACGGCAAACTCAGGCCGCTGGGCATCTCAACCTTGCGGGATCGGGTCTGCATGACAGCAGCGATGCTGGTGCTGGAACCGATCTTCGAGGCCGACCTTCCATCGGAACTCTATGCCTACCGCCCCGGGCGGAACGCTCGGCAGGCGGTGGTCGAGGTGGAGGAACTGCTGTTTCGCGGCCATCCGGACGTGGTGGACGCCGACCTCGCGGACTACTTCGAGAGCATTCCCCATGCCGACCTGCTCAAGTCGGTAGCGCGCAGGATCGTCGATCGGCGCGTGCTGCATCTGATCAGGATGTGGCTGGATTGCCCTGTTGAAGAAACCGACGATCGGGGTCGGAAGACGCGCATGACTGAAGCCCGGGACAAGCGGCGCGGCATTCCGCAGGGCTCGCCGATCTCACCCTTGCTGGCGAACATTTACATGCGCCGGTTCGTGCTGGGATGGAAGATGCTTGGGCTCGAGCGAACCTTGGGCACGCGGCTCGTGACCTACGCCGACGACCTCGTGATCCTGTGCAAAAGGGGCAAGGGCGAAGAAGCCTTGCAACGACTGCGGGAGATCATGAGCAAGCTGAGGCTGACGGTGAACGAGGAGAAGACGCGCGTCTGCAAAGTGCCGGAGGGTGAGTTCGACTTTCTGGGCTACACGTTCGGGCGGATGTATTCGGCGAGGACCGGCCAAGCCCGTATCGGCTACCGGCCGTCAAAGAAGAGCATTCAGCGCGCGGTCGAGAAAATCCACGCGCTGACCGGGCGATCGTGCACATGGCAAGAGACCACGACGCTGGTGGGCAAAGTGAACCGCATGCTGCGCGGATGGGCGAACTACTTTTCGGTAGGCGCTTTCAGCAAGGCGTATCGGGCGCTTGACGCCTACGCGGCGGTGCGGTTGCGCCGGTGGTTGCGCCTCAAGCACAAAGTCAGGCGGGGCGGGAGCTACCCACTCTCGCACCTCTACGGGCACTTCGGGCTCGTACGCCTGAGCCGGCTTGGGCGCGACGTGCCGTGGACGAAGGCGTGAAGTCTTGTCCGAGAGCCGGATGCAGGAAATCTGCATGTCTGGTTCGATGAGGGGAGTGTGGAAACGGAGCCATGGCTGAGCCACTAAGGCACCGCCAGACGAAAAGGGGCGGCAAACGGACATGCTCAACCTAAAGCCACCGCGCCACTCTCCTACTCTACGCTCACCGGACGGCTGAAATCGATGTATCGCGTTGAAAAACTCCGCTTGATCCTGGCGCCTGTCGCTGATTCCCTTCTCCTGGGTTCAGGAGATTCGGCCGATGATGGGCGAGCGGAGGGTGATGCAGGAGGCGCTGTTCTACGGCTTCAGCCTCGAGCGGCATGTCCCGGACGATCACCTTCTGCGCAAGATCGACCGCTTCGTCGATCTTTCGGGACTGAGGGCGCACCTAGGGCCCTACTATAGCGACGTCGGACGGCCGTCGATCGATCCCGAACTGATGATGCGGATGCTGATCGTCGGCTACTGCTTCGGCATTCGCTCGGAGCGGCGGCTGTGCGAGGAGGTCCACCTCAATCTGGCTTATCGCTGGTTTCTTTAGGCGGGCATGGGTTGTCAACTCCGTTGTTTTCGGCTGGCCAGGTGGGAAGCGCTCGGAAGGGTTCAGGCTTCTTTGCGTGCTCAACGCCCGGCGGCGTCGGCGGACAGGATGGGTTGAGAAGGGTCGGACGGCCTAGTTTTGCCACGCGACCAGCCGGCAAATGCCGAACCGTCGCAACCAGCGATGCGGGCTTCTTTAGGCGGGCATGGGTTGTCAACTCCGTTGTTTTCGGCTGGCCAGGTGGGAAGCGCTCGGAAGGGTTCAGGCTTCTTTGCGTGCTCAACGCCCGCGGCGTCGGCGGACAGGATGGGTTGAGAAGGGTCGGACGGCCTAGCTTTGCCACGCGACCAGCCGGCAAATGCCGAACCGTCGCAACCAGCGATGCGGGCTCATCCAACCCTCGCCCCCTTCCGGGCGCTTCTTTCCGCCTGGTCGGCGGAACTCGGGGTTTTTGCTTGTGTGCCTCCCTTAAACTGCGGTCGGCGCCGCCATTCGGCTCGTGTCGGACCACCGGAAGTCAGTTCCGTCGGTCCACATCCGGTGCATGACCACCGCGAGTCGGCGTGCGAGGGCGACCTTCGCGCCTTTCACGCTGCCTCTCTTCGCGATCCGCATGGCCCAGGATCGGAGCGATGACCATCGGCCATGATGCAGCAGAACGTTCGCTGCCTGATACAAGGCTGTGCGGACCATCTCGTCACCGCAACGATTGATGCGGCCATCATAGTCAGTCTGACCAGAACTGTAGCGTTTCGGGGTGAGGCCGAAATGCGCTCCAACATCGCGCGATCTTGAAAAGCGCTCGGGCGCATCGACGCCCGTCCGATAGGTGAGGGCCACAACCACGCCGACACCGGGAACGGTCATCAGCCTGCGGCAGACGGGATCACGCCGCGCCAACTGTTGGCAGAGGCGATCGAGCCGTTCGAACTCTTCGAGGAGCACTTGGCGAACGCGCAACATTGGCTTGGTGATCGCGAGCAGAATGGGGTCGTCCGCAACGAGTTCCAATGCCCTGGCCTCGAACCCTCGCCGGGCTACGACACCGACCCGCAGGCCGAAAACCTTTAGGGATCCGCGTACTGAGTTCTCGATATCCAAGGCTTTGGTCAAAAGCTGCTGACGGTTGACCAACAGCATACGGGTCCGCTGCGCTTCCTCGCTCTTAACATAGACTTGCCTAAACCAACCGAGGCGAACGAGTTGCGCGATGCCGCGCGCGTCATTGCGGTCGGTCTTGTTCCGCATGGCGCTCAGCCCGGCCTTGACGTGACGGCATTCAAGGCAGATCGCGCCGTACCCCGCCGCACGCAGCTCGCCATAAAGCCAGGACGAGGTTGGCCCCGCTTCCAGCCCTATGCGCTTGAACGGCGAACCGAAGCTTTTCAGCAGATGAACAATGGCTGCTGGCTCGGCTGCGATTTTCTTCTCGAGCAGGACGTCACCTGCGCCATTCACGATGCAAACGTTGATGGTTTCCAGGGACACGTCGAGGCCGGCGAAGTAGTCCATTTTTCCCTCCTTGATGCTTGGCGCCATACAGAGTGCCAGGATGGCCGTCTTGGCTCGACCGCCCGCCTACTCCATCTTTGCCGGCTGGGGCTCGACGGCGACGTTCCGGACCATTCGACGTTGTCGAAGAACCGCCACGGCCGCTTCCGTGAGAGCGATCTGCTGCGCAAGCTGTTTGAGACCGTGGTCGCGCGCTGCATGAAGGAAGGGATCGTGGGCGGCGAGGCCTTCGCGGTCGACGCCAGCATGATCGTGGCCGACGCGCATCGAAGGCGCGGCGTCGCCAAGGTCGAGGACCTTGATCCGACGTCCAGCCGCGCGGTCGCCGAATATCTTTCGGTTCTCGATGACGCGGCCTTCGGCGGGGCAACGCCGGTCGAGCCAAAGGTGATTTCGCCAACCGATCCGGCGGCCCGTTACACCGCTTCGGCCAACTCTGTCGCCGGTTATGCCTACTCCGACAACTATCTCGTCGATCTGAAGCATGCAGTGATTGTGGATGACGAGGCGACGACAACCATTCGCCAAGCGGAAGTCGGCGCGGCCAAAACCATGCTCGACCGCACGGCTGAACAGTTCGACCTCACTCCGTCGCGCCTGGTCGCCGATGGGGGCTACGGCTCGGCCGACATGGTCGGGCGGTTGGTGGACGAGCGCGGGATCGAGCCGCACGTGAACCTGATCGACAAGTCCGAGCGCACGGACGGAACGCTTTCGCGCAGCGACTTCGCCTTCGATCCAGAGCGCAATCTTTATGTCTGCCCCGGCGGCAAAGAGCTCAAGAAGTACCACCGCGCTTTCGCCAAGCCGCGCGATGGGCTGACGAAGGACGGCACGATGATCTACTTTGCGCGCAAGCAGGACTGCGAGGCCTGCGCGCTCAAGCGCAAGTGTTGCCCGAACGCGGCCGCACGCAAGATCGCGCGCTCTGCTCATGAAGCCGCGCGCGACAAGGCCCGTGCGATCGCAAAGACTGAGGCCTACGCCGTCTCATGTTGCGAACGATTTCGTCCTTCGTCAAACGGCGGTTCGGGCTCGAGCCCAGTGCTCGGTCTCGATCAGGTCCCTGAATCGCTGTTTCCTGCGGTCGCTTGCAGCGCTTACTTGCCGCTCCGTCCTCTCGACGTGGCCTTGATCGTGCTTGTGTTCTCGGTTGGGGAGTTGGCGATGTCGCGGCTCTTCTTCGCCGTCGGCTTGCGGGATCGTCCCTACTGAGGGGTTCCGCGGTCAAACCGGTGCAGCGTGATCTCCGGCCGATTGTTGAAACGAACCGGGACGACGGAGGACCCCGCCCCGACTGACGTATAGCCCGCCATGCCCGCATGCCGCCATGCGCCAGCGCCGAAAGCGCGGGGCAAATCGGCTTCGAGCAGGATAGGAATGCCGCCGGGCAAGCAGATCTGCCCGCCGTGCGTATGTCCGCTCAGCATTAGGGCGAAACCAGCGTGCGCGGCCTGCCGGTAGATCTCCGGAGTGTGCGAGAGCAGGACAGAGACGTAACCCGGGGGAATCTCCGCAGCCGCTTTTTCGATGTTGTCAGCGCGATAAAAATGCGCGTCGTCGACCCCCGCGAGATAGATTAAAGCGCCGCCGCGGTCGATGGCGACGGTTTCATTCAGCAACATGCGAATCCCCAGCGCCTCCAGGTCGGGAACCATCGCAATCGAATCGTGGTTGCCGAGTACCCCATAGATGTCGCCGCGTAGCGCTTCACATAGGCGCGCGACCCCCTCGAGGCAGGGCCTGCAATCGCCGTGGGTGCGTCCGCGATAATCGCCTGTCAGCACACAGAGATCATATGCGAGGTCATGCGCGAGTTCGGCCGCCCGCTGCATGGCGGGGCCGCTAAGGTCCGCATGCAGGTCGCTCAGATGCAGGACCGTGAAACCATCGAAAGCGCCTGGCAGATTTGGAAGACGCACAACGTTGCGCCGCACCTGCACCTCGCGTGCGTTAGCTCGGCCTCGCCAATAGGTCCCCGTCACGCGAAGCGCTATCTCGATCATCGCCTGCATCAGGGGCAAGTTCTCGAGGTGCAAGAAGCTTAGCCCCTGGCCAAAAGCCTGCGCCTCGTGCTCGCGCTCCATGCCGAGACGGAGCTGTGCATGAAACGGCCCGAGTTGGGTTTCCAGACGGCGCAGCGCTTCGTCAGGATCGAGGAGGCGGCGCGTCGTCAAGTAGTCGGCTCCCGGGGCGTTAGGAATTCGATCTCGCCTTTGTCGTCGACGCCTTGTACCTGCCGCCCATCTGGCAAGCGACAGGACGGTTCCAAGCCAGTCCTTAATAAAGATCGTGGGAGTCACGATGGCTCGATAACATCTTTACGCCCGGGCTCGATGCAGAGATCTTGATCTCGCAATGCCCACCAAGACGACTTCCCCCGCGGCTTTGCCAATTAGAGCCCGCGCGGTCAGCGATCTCAACCAGATCCAACTCAAGAATATCGCTGAGCCGATTCGCGTCTACTCGCTTCGAGGCGACGTCCCGCGCAGGCGACCTCGGCCTCGCTGATAAGCGCGTCGCGCAGGACTTAGCGATCGAAGCCTCGATCGCCCTGGCGGTGCTGATATCTTCGCTGTAATCGCCCTCGAGGCGGTGCCACGAAGGCGCTGGGCTGATCCGCTTGGGACAAACTCAAAAGCGATACGTGACACCCGTGGAGAACAGCCACGGTTGGAAAGTCGTCTTGATGGTGGCGGCCCCTGGAATCGTACCGACCGGCAGACCGAGATCGAATCCGGTCGACTTTCCTGTGGACCAAACGAAGAGCTTCTTGACGTCTAAAAAGACACCCCAATTCCGGTTGAACATGTAATCGGAGCCGGCCTGAGCAACGAGGCCGACCGTGGGCGCAAACGAGCCTCCGGTGTTAAAACCGTCCTGAACTGCAAGTTCGAAACTCGGCGCGATTCCGCCACCCAGACAAGGCTGGATCGCGCCAAACTGCGTGAAATGATAGACGGCTGTTATAGGAACCACGCCTGGCAACAACTTACTGAGAACGGCCCCTGAAAATGGCGGCGTCGGCGAGAACCCGGTAAACTTTATGGTCAGGCCAACGGGGAACTGCGGTCGATACCTCAAGTGACCAGTTCGGGGTAAAGAAATAGCCGGCCTGGAAGCTTGCGGAAACAATGCTCGAATAGCTCGCGCCTCGCCCGACCAACGACAGCTGGGGTCCGAAACCGCCGACGGGAACGAGTTCGATTCCCAGGCCCGCGACCTCCACCACGGGTTGCGCGAACAAGCTGGACCAACTTTGATTGAGTGCGCCTAGCGCACCGAGCTTCACGTACCAGCGGGGGCCGCCTCCGCAGCAGGGCTCGGCCTAGCCAGCGGGTTGGGCAGGTCCGCAGCATGAAGCGCGCGCCAGCGGAGAGAGCGAAAATTAGTGATCCGGAAACGAAGGCTTTGAGGCTCATCATAACTGGTCCTCTCGCTGAGGCTGGGGTCATTGGAAGTTGAAGCCCTTGTTCCGGAACAGGCCGACGCACGCTTCGACCGCGGCTGGATCGTAGAGCCGGCCCTTCCCCGCCTCGATCTCGGCCAACGCGGCATCGAGACCGAGGCCGGCGCGATAGGGGCGATGCGACAGCATGGCTTCTATTACGTCTGCGACCGCAAGGATCTTGGCCTCCGGCAGCATGGCCTCGCCCTTGAGGCCCTGCGGATAGCCTGAGCCGTCGAGCCGTTCGTGATGCTGCAGGATGATCTGCGCGATCGGCCAGGGAAACTGGATGCCCTTTATGATCTCATAGCCGGTTTGCACATGGGTCTGGAGCATCCGATATTCGAGCGATGTCAACTTGCCGGGCTTGCTCAAGAGCTCGGCCGGCACATTGATCTTGCCGACGTCGTGGATCGTGGCGGCGAGGAAGAGGCCCTCGATCTGCTCTTCCTTTAGACCAATCTCGCGCGCAATCGCTGTTGCAAGTTCGGCCACACGACGCTGATGGCCGGCGGTGTAGGCGTCGCGCATTTCGACCGCGGTTGCAATCGCCTGAACGGTACTTTTCAAGTTCTCCTGGAGTGTGAGAAGGGCGGATTCATGCCCAGCATGATCGCGCAGAGCGCAAATTCCATAGGCAAGATCGGCGGCCAACTGCTCCAGCAGCACGACCTCCTCCGGACCAAAGGCGTCCGGTTCCCCAGAGTAGAATGTGAGAGTGCCGAACACTTCCAATCGATTCTTGAGCGGCAGGGCGATGCTCGATTTGAGGTCGTATCTGAGCATCTCCACGCGCCATGGCGCCAGGGCCGGATTGGTTGCCACGTTCTGATTGACCTGTACTTCGCCAGTTCGGACCGCGGTCCCAGTCGGACCCCGTCCCCGTGCAGCGTCCGCCCAGGTGATGTTCGCCGCCTCGACAAATTCGGGGTGCTCGCCGGCACACGCCACCGGCCGCACGGTCTTATTCTCGTCCTGTTCGACGAAGCCGATCCAGGCCAGGCGATAGCCGCCCATTTCCACCGCAACGCGGCACATGTCATCGAGCAATTCTTTCTCGGTCGTGGCGCGCACGACCGCCGCGCCAGCGGCGCTTAAGGTCCTATGCGTCCGGTTGAGTTGCTGAAGCGCCAACTCGGCGCGCCTGCGTTCAGTGACGTCGACGAAACTGGCTCGCAGCAGGCGAATGCTCGACGGAAGGCGGACAAGGGTCACCTCGCACAGACGCTCTTCCCCTGAGGTTTGGCGGATCCGCCGCTCATAGGTGATTTCCTCGCCCGCCAAGGCGCGTTCGTTGTGCTCTGAATAGGACTGCGCCACTGGCCGGGCGTCGGGTTGTTCCTGCGTGTAGAAGTGCTGCGGTCCGTGCGCGAGAATTTCCTCCTGAGGAACGTCGAACAGGCGTTCTGCGGCCTTGTTCGCGGCGACAAAGCGGTCTTGGTCGTAATCGAAGAGCAGGATCGCGTCGGGCGCCTCCTCGACTAACAGTCGGAAGCGCTCCTCGCTGGTTCGCAGCGATTCCTCGGCCTTCTTGCGCGAGGTAATGTCGCGAAAGAACCAGATCCTGCCCAGATATTCGCTATCTGAGCTCTTGAACGGCGACGAAAAGCGATCGAGGACGTGACCATTCTTGAGAACCAACTCGTCCTGACCGGATTCCTCGGGATGGTCATAAAGGTATTGCACCCGGCGCTGGAACGATTCGACATCGGCTACCCGTTGCGAAACAAGCGCCCGCACTTGCTCATCGTCGCCAGCTGCGAGCAACTCGGCCGGAACGTCGAAGATCTGACCGAAGCGTCGATTGACCGAGATGATGCGCGCCATTGAATCGACAACCAAAATCCCGTCCGGTGAGGATTCATGTTCGGTGGCGAGGATCGCGGCGGTGGACGTCAGTTCGCGTTGGGCCCTGTTTCGCTCGGTCACGTCGACAACGACGGCGATCGAGGCTGAACCGCCTTCGAACGTCGATTTCGAGGCGTTGACCAGCACCGCGACGAGGCCGCCGTCTCGGGTCCGCAGGGTCGAGGCGATCTCCAGGAGAGCGCCCTTCTCAACGAGTGGCGAACGTAGATTTTGCGCGACGATCGGCTGTTCCGCCTCAGGGACGAAGTCCAGCAGCGGGGGGCCGACGATGTCCTCAGGCGCGTACCCGATCATGTGCGCGAAGTAGCCGTTAGAGTATCCGATCGTCCCGTCGTCGCGGACGATGACGATGCCGGCGACGTTCTGTTCGGCGAGGCTACGAAATTTATCCTCTTCCTCTCGGATTCGCTTTTCTTCCCGTTTGTGCTCGCTAATATCGACGATCACCCCGATCGATGCTTGTTGGCCGCGGAAAGCCGCCACATTGTTGTCGACGAGGACATCGACCAGTGCGCCGTCCTTGCGCAAAAGAGTCGAATTGAATGCGGAAAACTGTTCGCGGCCGGTCATCTGCGCCACAAACCGTTTGCTCACGGCTGTCTTTTCCGAGTTAGCAATGAACTCGAGCATCGGCCGGCCGAGGACTTCGACACGCTCATAGCCCACCAACTTCGCGAGGTACGAATTGACGTAGGCGAGCGTCCCGTCCGCGGCGACGATGTAAATGCCGGCGATTTCCTGTTCCATCAGTGCGCGGAATGCGGTCCCTTGTTCGCTGAGGTGCTCCTCAGCGGGTTTGCGCTGATCAGCCATTCGGCTGAAACGCGGACGATTTGTGAGAGGGCGGAGCGGGAGACAAAGGTCGGCCAACTCCTCGACCTCTTCAGCCCCGCCGAGTGCGCGAACTATCTCGTCAACTCCGCCTAAGCGAGCCGTGTTCTAGAGTACGCGACTTGCGGCTGGGCGCGGCGGCCTCGAGGTTCGCGAGGGCGATCGCCTTATCAGCGAACGCCCGAGACAGCGCCGAGAACATCGCGCTGTCAGTCGCCCCGTCTGCGGGCGTCTCCATGCTCCGGAGCACTTCATAGACTAGGCAAATCATCCGCCCGCGCCGCTCAAAACCATCGCCCTGTACCCGAGCCAACAGGTGGTTAGGTAAACTAGCGTTCACAATACTCTCCAGCTGCAAAGTCGAGGTGCTCTAGTGTCTCGCTGAGCGCGGTTGTCTTCGAGGATGATCCATTTTCCCTGGCGACGCGCCTTACGGCCATTTGCGCCAATCGCTGCGAAGACGGTTAACACCAATGCTTCAGACAAATCATCACCGGCGCCATGGCTGAAGCGAAGCCCCGGCAGGATCGATTTCTTGCAGCATGCCTCTTTTTGACCTGAGAGCTGTTCTGGGCGCCAGGATCAGGACTGCAGAAACACGACCGTATCAGCCAGCGATCTGAGTTGCTTCTGCCACATGGGTCCTTATAGGCGATCGGGCTGTCGGCGAACGATCCGGCCCAGCGTGGCAATGGCCTGTTCTGCCTGAGGCGTCCAGGGATGGCCGAAATTGAGCCGCAGGCAGTTGCGGAACCCGCCGTGGTTGGAGAACATCGGCCCAGGTGCGATGCTGATTTGGTTGGCCAGCGCTCTCCTATAGACGGCGAGTGCGTCTACCGTGTCCCACGGCAGGTCGACCCACATGAAGTATCCGCCCTCCGGCCGGGTGAGCCGGACGTCACGCGGAAAATGCCGGGTCACCGAGTCAATCAGCGCCTCTTTCTGCCGCTTCAATGCCGCCCGGAGCTGACGCAGATGCCGGTCATAACCACCATGCTGAAGATACTCAGCCAGGGTGGCCTGGGCCGGAACGGAGCCCGACAAACTGGTCATGAGCTTCAACCGGCGCACGCTGTTGGCAAACCGGCCGGCTGCGACCCACCCGACTCGGTATCCCGGTGACAGCGTCTTGGAGAAGGACGAGCAGTGCATCACGAGGCCGCGCTGGTCGAAAGTTTTGGCCGACGACGGCGGCTCGTTGGTGTGGTGCAGTTCGCCGTACACGTCGTCCTCGATCAATGGCACCTCATTGTGTGACAGTAGGTCGACGAGGGCGTGCTTTTTCTCTCGAGACAGCGAGCAGCCAAGCGGGTTCTGGAAATTTGTCATCAACCAGCAGGCTTTTGGCCGTTGGGTCTCCAGAACGTGCGCCAGTCTGGAGAGGTCCACACCCTCGCGCGGGTGCGTCGGCACTTCGATGGCCTTGAGCTGAAGCCGCTCGAGCGACTGCAGCGCGGCGTAAAAGGAGGGAGACTCCACGACCACCGCGTCGCCTGGTCGGGCCACCGCCTGCAGGCAAAAATTCAGTGCCTCCAGAGCACCATTCGTCAGCACAATTTCGTCGGCGGCGACCGACAGCCCCTGGGTCAAATAGCGCTTGCCGACCTGCCGCCGTAGCCGCTCGTTGCCCGGCGGCAGATCGTCGAACGTGCTCCAGATACCGAGGGAGCGCGTGCTGGATGACTGCGCCTTGCGCAGGCTGTCGAGTGGGAAGAGCAATGGGCCGGGAAACGCCGACCCGAGTGGAACGATTTTGCGTGACTTCACCGAACTCAGGATCTCGTATACCAGGTCTGTGATCTCGACTGGGTGGGCGCCTTCGGGTGGCGTCGATATCGCGGGTTCCGGAGCCTGAGCGCTGGAGGGCGGATTGACGAAATAGCCCGAGCGCGGGGCGGCACGAATGAGGCCTCGGTTCTCGAGAAGGTCGTAAGCCTGGAACACGGTTGATGGGCTCAGGTGGCGCGTCCTGCAGGTCTGCCTTATTGAAGGCACACGATCGCCTGGCCGCAGCACGTTCGCGGCGATCTGGCGCGCAATCTCTTCGGCCAGTTCTTCATAGCGCTTGTGACCGGGCTTCGCGGTTCTACGATCATTGATGGCCATTGCAGCCTCGCTTCCCTGAGTGATTGAGATCATCCCGTCCGTCGGAACAGCTTGGCGGCCGGGATGAGCTCGGTTCTGGGTGTCGTCAGCCCGCCGATCTCTCGATTTCGCTCGCTCCGTATGCCTCGTCGGGTGTGCGCCCGGCCGGGGGGTTCTGTCATCGCTGGCATGATCCCATCATCCTCCCGCGAGCGCGTGCCAGGCCGCGTTTCAGCCAGGCATAGAAGCCGGACCTCGATACGCCGAGCGCTTCGCAAAGCCATGCCGCCGGTGAAACGGAACGGTGCTTCGCAATGAAGCCGAACTTCATGTCGACTCCCTCGCGGAGTAGGCTGCGGCCTTATTTTTCTCGAAGGATCCACCATTACACGGAGAGACGGCTGCATCTAGGAGCCCGGGCGCGCAGACGCTTAGACTCGTTCGCACCGCAGCCGGAAAAGGCAGGCGCGCCCCGTGACCGTTCGGGTGTCGACCGGAACCGGCAGTAGGCGCAGCGGGGAGATTGCGCCAGAGCCGGAGTTCAGGAAGCAGCCTGAGATCGGGTGCGTTCTATCCCGAGCGGACGGTCGATTTCGCGATCAGCTTGCCGGTGTACCCGGTCGCCCCGTAGATACAATGGTTCCGTTCAAGTGGCCTGCAGCTTCGGCCGTCCATGGAGTGAGATCCAACCGCGCGAAGGACTATTCCTTGAGATTGGTGTTAGCGGATTTCCGATGCAGCGGACCGCTGCCAACGATACCGCGTTTTCTGAACGACACTACCGTGCCAGGTTCGCGACTACCCTCGACAGTTCGCCGGCGGCCCGTGCCGGTCAGCACGTAGCGACCTCTCACGTCGTCCCAGCGCATCAAGTTAGCTTGGATTGCGTTTTCCCGGAGCAGCATCGTGATCGGATCGTGGACATGGGCGGGCGCGACGTCTCCGTGCGCGTCCACGCTCTTCAAAGCCTCAATCAACCTCACTTCGACTACGTCGCTCATGTGTTTCAATTAGATACCGTCGGCTCGCTCTGCAAGCTTGCTGGACGCCAGCCGTCGGCAGATGGTCGTGGACCCCGCGGCGCTTGGCTCGACGACCCGCCACCAAGTTCATCCCCTCTCGCGCCTCTATGGGTATGCGCGCGCCGGGTGCGATGGTCGAGCTCAGGCGAGGTCCAGGGCGAAACGCTTGAGATCGGCGAGCGAGCAGTGGTCGAGCGCGCCTTCGTGAGTAGCCCGCAAGACCACGCGGGGCGCGCAGCCCGCCTCCAGTGCTTCGCGCCAGCGGGGCGCACACAAGCACCAGCGGTCGCCGGGCCTGAGGCCGGGAAGCCGAATTGGGGCATCGGCGTCGAAAGATCATTGCCGCGAGAATTGGAAAACTCGAGAAACTCGGCAGTCATGACGGTGCAGACCGTGTGGCTGCCGATGTCTTCTCCATTGGTGTTGCAGCAACCGTCACGAAAGAACCCCGTCTTGGGCTCCATCGAGCAGACGTCGAGCCGGCCGCCGAGGACATTCCGAGGCGAGCTCGGGCGACCTCCACCGTTCCCGCTGTCGTCCCTCAGCATCGCCAACTCCTGGATCGCCGCTATCCCCGCGAATACCCGCATCCGCCATGCGAAGGACGATTGCGCTTCCCAAGGTATCGAATCAGCGAGGGGCATGAAAAGCCCTTTGTGACCCGCAGCGTCCGCCACCCCCTGCAGGTGGCCACGGGGAGCGTCAGGTGCGGTTGGAGGAGCAGGGTGGCGAGCACTCGCCGGGGCAGAATCTCCGACCCCACCGGCGGTACCTCCGCAGATGGATGGGCGATGCAACATCGGTTGCGGCTGGTGGCCCATCGGCAGCGATGCCGACCGCGACTGGCGGCGGGGGGTCGCTCCTTCTGACGACCGAGCGGTACGTCGTCCAAGTGCGGGCTCCACGGCTGCGGTCAAACGGCGCACGCGTCCGTAGCCGGTCCACCAGCAGCCGCGCCAGTGATGTTAGTATAATGGGTAATAATAGCGGTGGTAGTAGTAGGGATGTTAGTAATATGGATGATAGTAATGGTAGTAATACGGACGATAGTAGTGATGGTAGTAAGGATGATAGTAATAATGATGATAATAGTGGTGATAATAAGGATGGTAATAGGGTTGGTAGTAATAACGCCGGTAATAGTAAATTTCCTGAAGGTCGGTCTTGAAGCCCTGCTCGGTGACAGATGGCGATGATAAAGTGAACGCGAAAGACGGGCTGGACGGTACGGCGAGCGCCATCGCGGCACCTGCAATGGCGGCGAGAACGCTGCTCGTAATAAGACGCGGAATCATGGTTTCCTCCTGACTGCCCAGCGATTGGAAGTTTCGCGCTTGCCGCTGGATTTGCGCTTAAACGTAGTAAGTCTACGTTTGTTCTGTTGTTTCATCAAAAGGATTTTCAAATTTGACGCATTTTCGGGGACCATCACGCCTGGGTTGTTGAGCAGAAACAGGTCGAAACCACAATTCATGGTTCAATGGAACCACCGAAAAGGGTAGTTCGTTTAGCTGCTAACGGAGGCGCTCGCGGACATGAAGCGTCCCGCTCGCGTCATTGATTACTGACGCGCCCTAGAACCTCGTGTAACCCCACATGAGGTTTAGTTTTGAAGATCGAACTCGCGCTATTCTGAGATTTGCCTAGTGGAGACAATTACGTCACAGAATGCGACAATAATATCAATATGTTACGTGCTATTATCCATGTCTAGCAAGCTGATTGCTAGCGGTGCACGGTGCAATGTGGTGATTTAACAGGGAGCTGCGGAGCCTTCAGCCAATAGCCGCAATGAAGGGTCATAGGCGCGATCTGCAAAGGGCCACAAGTCACAGGCAACGGATGATGAGCGACCCACACAGGGCAGGATGGGGGCCGTTTGTGGTCTGTGAACGGCGATGTGCGTCAATGCGTGCCAGAGGGTCATTCGATCAGCGTAGACGACCGTTGACGGACCACAAGGCTTGGTCCCTGTAGGTGGTGAGCCAGCTGGCGGAATTGTCGCCTATCCACGATCTTGCTTCGGCTTCCGTTTTGAAAGAGCTAATGCGGTGCTCCACTCCGTGGTGGAGGGTAATTAGTACATACCAACCTGAATGGTTCTTTAGCTGGATCGGCTCGAATTTCGTGTGAGGCTCGCGCATCCTCTTAACATGGGGATTGAGAGCCAATCGCACGAGGGCAAATACCTCGTTATATTCAAACTGGCCCACTACCTTGGCCGAGCCTTGCCGAAAGGAGGAAGATGAATGCCAACTTTTCAAGCCAGGATCATACGCCAGGAAGTAGCTCTCACCAATGTTGAGGGAGACACAATTGACATGGCAAAGGAAAAGTTGCGAGTGTGGTTAGAGAATGATGATAATCTTAGGAGCTTAGATTGGGTTTCACATAGTGAGGGTAGCGCCCCAGAGATTGTAGTGATGATGGAAATTTCGCCTGAAAAAGAGGGGGAAGATGGCGAAGGAGTATAGATGATAACCTAAAATATACGCATTCATAGATGATTCTCGGTTTTTGGGCCAGTGTCGCTCCTTTAGGACCAATAAACGAGGACGTAGTTTCACGCGCGCTGGCGGCATCAACTAGCTGCAGTTTGGCCCCCAAGGGCAAACGCGAGCCGGTTGGCTAGGCTAGGACCTCCTCTCAGGAGAACCTACCATGAACCGCATTCTTACCGCCGACGCTCTCGCGTTCACCCTGGGCGAGGCGGCTGCGCCCACATCTGCCTCTGATATCCCCGTCATTCATCAACGGCTCAAAGATGGAGCTGCTAGAAACAAGGGCACTTTAACTTTTGCCGAGAAACGGGTGCTGGTCCTTGGCATAGGTAAGAGACACGCGTCGCGCAAAGCCAAGGGCCCATGGGGATAGACCTACCGTCATAGCACCTTAGTGAGTGGAGACGACAGCCCGGTTGGTAAAGGGCGTTGTGTTGATGGACAATTTTCAGATGATTAAAAGTTCATGGATTTTGGGCGGGGTCCACGGTGAGCGAGTGAAATGAAACAGGTTTAAACCATGGTCCGCTCGCCCCTGCCCTAAGACCAATGGCCACCGTCCAAAGAGATTGCGTCCGTGAACGAAGGCTCTTTAGACTGCGCCTCAACAGCCAAGGGCGAGGTCTATAGGGCCCCTATTCTTCAGCATTGCCCTATAAGGGAACGTTATCGTCCACCCTTTAGCTGTGGCATAGCTAGCTACCCACACGTTTAGGGCGCTGTTTTCCTCACTGTTCTTCTGGTGGACTGCGCTGCCTCGAAGCTGATGGGCCAAGGTGGAGATACTAAGGCCGCGAACTCATCGTCGGTCGCGCTTCATAGCGGCTCGAAGAGATGCAGTGTTTGCCAGGAAGCAGGGCGGACATCTCACCGTTCACAGCAATAATTTCGTCCGCCACGGCCTGAAACTGATCGGCATCGTCGGGATTAACGCCATCCTGTTTGATCATTGCCGGAAGAGCATCAATCGTACGGGAGTTTGCCGCCCGTATAAACGCAACGATGCGGAATAGACGGCGAGAAGCCGCCGCAGCAGCGACAGCGCCCTCGCTTCCTTCGGCCAGCGCCAAACGAACCGCCTTAGCTTCCGCGCGGGCGCGGTCAGCCCATCTCTCGCTCTTTGCCCGGAACGCGAGCAACAGGTCACGATCTTCGTCCATTGCTTATTGACATAAGCGACTAGGTCAATTTGTCACGATTTATTTTAACAACCGCAAGATGCAAAGTTAGGGTCTGCTAGGGCGGCGAAGATCCAAAGGATAGGGACCGCGATAATCACGGTGCGCAATAGTGCGGTCGCCATGTCAAGTTTTCTGTCATAAAAGCAAGCAGACTGCGCCAAGTACGTATGTCTTTCCAGCGGCGCCACTGTCACAATTGCTGTATTGTGCTCCAATCGGACACGGAGAAGCCTAGGAGGCCCACATCTTTCTGGGAGGTTCGATGGCCGGGAGTGTCTCCCCCTAAGCAGTCCCGGCCTCTCCATTGCCTTAATGGCCGGTCGGTTGCGACGGCGGCCCCGCGCGGCGGACCACAAATGCCATTGCGCTGTCAAAAAAAGAGGTGGAGCGTCAGATTTAAGGAATCTCCTTTGCCTGACGCGCCAAAAGCGGAGGTCGCCAAGCCAAAAATCACGCCCCACCCGTCGACCCGTTCCGGAGGCTGAAAGGTCGCTGGCGAAGGCCAAATTGCACGCGCTGCTCGCCAGTTAGCGGCCTCAACCGGCCACCTGGGCCGGCGATCAGTACAACCGCTGAACTTCCAGAAAAAATGAGCATCTAGCGTTATTAGTACAACCGTTTGGTTGCACACAAAACGCGCTTAGACGCAAAGATTTTATCTGATTATTTCGCCGTGTGATGCAAAGCTAATACAGCAAGCATTGCTGTAAATGTCACAATTGTGATATGACAAAATGTGCCCGGCAAACATATCGGGTGGCGGGTGACCGTGAGACTCTTTCTAACTCCGCCTTTTGCAAGCGGGAGAGTGTTGTGGACCCTTGGAATAGCGACGAGTATGGGCGGCGCTCAAGGCTGGTTTCGCTGACCTACGACGTGCTCCGGAGCGTGAAAACGCCCGCAGACGGCGCGACGGACCTGGAGATATGCTCGGACCTATATCGGGCGTTTTTCGATAAGGCGACTGTCCTGGCGAACCTCGAGGCCGCGCTCGGGATGCGCGGTAAGTCGCGTACTCCTATGCCGACGTTAGGAACAGGCGCACAAAGCGCACGCCCTCTGCGCGCGTCACGGCGATTCGCCAAAGCCGGGTCAATGGAGAGCGTGCCTTATCTGAAATGATGCGGGCAGGACGGACCGCCGCGACGCGGCAATGGTCCTGATCCAAATGCGCGCGTGAGCGTCCTTGCGTTGCGCATCGAGCAGGATTTCAGCGGCCTTCGCCGGATCGTGACCGGCCGCCTTAAGCAGCGCATAAATGTGGGGGAAACGAATTTCGGCGGTCATTCGATGGTCCTGGTTTGGTTGCCGTGCAAGCCCGTCGCTGAGCGACTGTCCGTGTCGAATGCGCAGGGATGGGGCAAATCGCAGCAGATGCAAGTGGAATTAAGCGCTCCTCAGGCAAAATGGCGTCTCGGCGCAGATCAATGGCCCAAAAAAACAAACTGCATAAACGTGACTGTACAAGCGGCGGCCCGCCGCCGTCAGCCTACCTTTTGGGTGAACCTCTAAAGCGGTAGACGGCGAGCCAGCGATGCCGGCCGCAGCCAACGATCACAAGGACCAGAGCGGCGACGAGGCACATGGACCGACGAGCCACTGCTTCGCCACACTGTCTTCGTCGGACTGCGGGACGATAAGCCGGCCCGGGAAGTTCGGCGGGAAGTGGCGACGAGACCGTAATCCGCTGCCGGGCTGTCTTCCTCAACG
Source organism: uncultured Alphaproteobacteria bacterium (assembly GCA_963730555.1). Taxonomy (GTDB): domain Bacteria; phylum Pseudomonadota; class Alphaproteobacteria; order Rhizobiales; family Beijerinckiaceae; genus Roseiarcus. The sequence goes on from CAVSSS010000014.1 coordinate 87,295, forward strand.
GGCGTACGAAAAGGGAGGAAAAAGGGATGCCGATTATCGAGGGCTTCGACAAGCTGGCGTTAGTGCCCGAGGAGCGGATTACCGACAAGATTGGCCGCCGCGTGATATCCGGCAAACAAGGTACGATGGGAAGGCAGGCGCGTGCAGCCGCTCACCGGCATCCACATGAGCAATCCGTTTGGGTGACCAGCGGCTCAATCAGATGCGTATCGCGCGCGGCCTCCCATCAATAATGGTGGTGGTTGTGGTGGTGGTGATGGTAATGGGTAACCCTCCGGGGAGGGCCGCGGTTACGCGGCGGCGCGCGAGCGGCGGTCGGACATCCAGTTCCAAGGTAGGAGTTTGCCGAGCCGGGTCTGCGGCGTGTCGGCGATCTTGGAAAGAGTGTCGGCGAGCCAAGCCTGCGGATCGATGTCGTTGAGCCTTGCGGTCTGAATCAGCGTGTACATGATCGCGGCGCGCTCAGCCCCGCGCTCTGAGCCGGCGAAGAGCCATGATTTTCGGCCCAAGGCCAGGCCGCGCAGCGCTCGTTCCGCCGCATTGTTCGTCAAGCAGATGCGTCCGTCTTCGAGGAACCGCACGAAGGGCGGCCAGCGCGTGAGCATGTAATCGATGGCCTTGGCGACGGCATTGTGCCGGGAGAGCTTGGCGCGTTCAGAGCGCGTCCACTCTTCGAGCGCGGCGACGAGCGCCGCGCTCCTTGAGCGGCGCGCAGCGAGCCGCGCCTCGGCCGTGACGCCGTTGATCTCGCGCTCGATCTCGAAGATGGCGTCGATGCGTTTGACCGCCTCCAGCGCGATCGGCGAGATCGGCGCGGCGTTCTTACCCCGCCTCGCGTTGGCGGCGATGTCGGCGAGTTCGAAGAACTTGCGTCTGGCGTGGCTCCAACATAGCGCTTCGACGATCGGGCCCGGTTTCCGATCGGGCGGATAAAGTCTGGCGTAGCCGCTGAAAGCGTCGGCCTGGAGGACGCCGCTCCAGTTCGTCAGATGACACTCAGGATGCTCGCCGCGGCGATCGCGCGAGGCGTAGAACAACGCCGCCGGCGGGTCCTTGCCGCCGAACGGCCTGTCGTCGCGGACGTAAGTCCAGACGCGGCCAGTTTCGGTCTTGCCTTTCGCCAGGATCGGAATGGTGGTGTCATCGCCGTGTAGGCGCTCAGCCGACAGAACGTGGCGTTCGATCAACCTGTGCAGGGGCCGCAAGGCGGCGGCGCAGGCGCCGACCTGGTCAGCGAGCGTCGATAGGCTAAGATCCACGCCTTCTCGGGCGTAGCGCTCGCTCTGGCGATTGAGCGGCTGATGTTGACCAAACTTCTCGAACAGGATCATCGCCAGCAGATTGGGGCCAGCGAACCCTCGCGGCGTCACATGGAAGGGCGCCGGCGGCTGGGTGATGGTCTCGCATTCGCGGCATGAGAAGCGCTCGCGCACGGTCTGGATCACCTTCCATTGACGCGGGACAACCTCGAGCGTCTCCGTGATGTCCTCGCCGAGCTTCGACAGCTTGGCCGAGCCGCAGCAAGGGCAGCTCTGCGGCGCTGGGATCACCACGCGCGCACGCGGCAGATGATCCGGGAACGGTTTTCGCGCCGGCCGCTTGCGCGCGAAGGATCTGAGCGTGGTGGAGGGCTTCGTATGTTCGGCGGCGAGTTCATCTTCCGCCGCGTTGGCCTCTGCCTCCTCGAGCTGAAGCTCCAATTGGTCGAGTAGCCGCGCCGTGCGCTCGGAGCGAGGTCCGTAAATCGTGCGCCGCAGCTTTTCGATCTCAAGATTGAGATGCGCGATCAGCGCGCGACCCTGCGCCAGTTCAGCGACGGCCGCGACGGCGCACGCCTTCTCCACCGCAGCTTCGGTCCGCGCCGCAATCAGCGCCGCTTTTAACGCGTCGATGTCGTCCGGAAGCGAGGAAAGATCGGCGTCCACGAATCACATGGAATCACAAAATCGGCCGTTTGAGGCGCCCCTTTTTGCGTTTCTTCAGCCGATTTTTCTCCTATCCGACCGCCGTCGGAGGCCATGTCTCTTGCGGCATGCGCCAATCGATGCCCGACAGCAGATAGGAAAGCTGGGCCGTCGAGATCGTCACCGTTCCGTCAGCCAACGATGGCCATAGGAATCGCCCGCGCTCCAATCGCTTTGAGAACAGGCATAAGCCCTGGCCGTCGCTCCAAAGACACTTGATCAGAGACTCGCGGCGGCCGCGAAAAACGAAGAGATGGCCGGAATGCGGATCGCGCCTCAATGTTTCTTGGACGATCAGCGCCAGACCGTCGAATCCTTTGCGCATATCGGTGTGGCCGGTCACTAGCCACACGCGCGCCCCACTCGGGATCGGAATCATCGCCGCCCGAGCGCCTTGACGATCCGGGCCAGCGCCGTCGCGTCGACGTCCGCCCCGACAAGGATCCGCTCGCCCCCGACAAGCATGATCTCCATCCGACCTATCGAGGCCGGAGCTGTGGCGGTCGCAGTCGGCGTAGCCTCCACGACCCTCACCGGCACAATGTTCACTGTCTTGCCGACGTCATTGACGGCCCGTTCTCGCCGTCGCCAGGTGAACAGAATATTGGCGTTCAGGCCATAACCGCGCGCCACCTCCGCAACGGATGCGCCGGGCGCAAAGCTCTCCGCGATGATCCGTTGCTTCTGATCAGCCGACCACGTCCGTCGCCGGCGCTCGCCGCCATTCGCGCCTTGCACCCCGGTGTCAGACATCTGCGATAGTGTCCATTATCGATTAGTGGACACGATCGACGCGTCCACATCGTCGCACTATCGCCGCTCGCCCCGCTTTCGCTAGGCGGCCCTCGCCGAAGGAGTACGGTAATGGTGATGATGGTAGTTGTGATGGTGATGATGATGAGAATACTGTGCGAGTTTCATCGGACGCTCAACGGTCTCGGCATCTGAAGCCGCGCGCTGGTTGTCCGCGTCGAGAAGTTCAACCGCGTCAGGAATTGGGTCCAGTAGCTCGGCGAACGAGCTTGCGGGTTGGACGGCGCGCCCGGTGGGGGCCGGCGCGGCCTGAGCGCCGCCAATTAGAGCGAGCGCCGAGGCACCGCTCAGCAATCCGATGATGTCCTCAGAAAGATCCGCTTTAGGCCCAAGCCGAGCGCATATTAGAGCACCGCGTGCCCGGCCTCATGGTAAGCCGCCCGCGACTTGTGAGTTTCGAACTTCATGAACTGTCCACCCTTGGATTCGTCATCAAGGGTGAACATGCCGGTGTAGTAGTCGCAAAGATCGCGTCCATCCCGGAACTTCCTCTCTGAAGAGGGGCTTGAGCGCTAGCGGAACTCGGGCCAAGGGTAAAGCTTGCTTTGGGAATGTCGTAAACTGCGCGGCCGGAAATGTACGAGCGGTTGATCTGACAGCGTCAACGTGTGCCACGGGCGCGTTCTGCCCGGCGCCATGCCAGCGCGGCCATCGCCGCCCGTTTCGGATTGTCCTGGATCGTCGAGCGCGCCACGCCAAGATGTCGCCCGATCTCGCGCGCGCTCACCCCATCGTGCCGCAGCCGCAATGGGTGTCGCAATTGTCACATGCTCAGTTCCCGCTTCGCCGGCATCCCGATCTCCTCGTCGACCATCGACGGGCCAGGAGTGCCGCAGTTGCTGAACCGCCAGCCTTGGCCGACGCCGGACTTCAACCGTGAACGAAAGAACACCGCGTCTCAATGTTGTCCTCGCTTGCAGGGCCCTCGTTCACAACGGTCTAGTGTTCCGAGTTGCCTTGCCGATAAATAAATCTACGCTCCCTGGAATGTCCTGGTTGCCGGGAACCCGGAACGGCCCCAACAAGCGCCCAGGATGAACCTGCCGATTTTGACGCGGGCTTAAGGTAGATACGCACTTGTCGAGGTCCGCAGCATTCTGTTTGTGTCTCGTATCTTCCGTGCACTTCGTCACAAATTCGTGCACCACAAATATTGCTGCTTCGGCATCATGCTTCGTGGCGCTAAGGGCCGCTGCTGTGCCATACAGTAGTTGGTAACGCAACTCGCGACAATCTTCGACGCACGTACCAAGAACGGCCGAGATAAGACGGCGGATTCGGTCCTCGCCAGACCAAACCCCGGAATCGTCTCTAACCGTTCGAAGAGGATAACGCCTGCCGCCTTACCTTCCACCTGGATGCGCGCCTGTTCGCGGGCTCGCACCAGGGCGCTTGCAGATCCGCGACTCGGCTTGAACGTCAGGGGGATCGGCATCGCCGCCAGCGCGGTGCAGGTCGTGACCGCGTGTTCACCCAGTTCAGTGATCTGGATCTTGCTGATGCTCGCCACTAAACATAAGTGGTCGTCAGCGCGGCGCTTGGCGTCGCAGCGTTCCTCCCAGCGGCACACATCACAAAAAGGCTTTGGGTCTGGATAGATGTCGACGGTTTGGTCGAGCTTGACTGCCTGTTCGAGGCTTGCCCTGACGCGCCGATAAAAGGCGGCGAAATCGGCGACTCTAAAGGTCTGGGGGCGATATTCAGACCAGGGCGCGATCACGTGCAACAATTGCGGCGTCAGCCCCTGCGCCTTGCCGAGCAAGTCGCTGTACAAGCTCAACTGCAGAACGGTCCCGCCCTTAGTCTCTCTTGAGAGCTTTGTATCGACGACTTCGTATGACCAGTCGCCCAGCGAACTTGGAGTCTCAACTCGCAATAGGACGTCGGGGCGGCCTCCCCAATTGTCGGCGAGAAACGCGCCTTGCACGATCACTTGTCGCCCAACGCTCATCGCTTTCGCTGTGGCAGCAACGGCATCCTCGTTGAATTCCATGTCCGCAATGGTTTCGACCTCGAAGCCTGAACTGCGGAGGTGCTCGACGTAGCCCAGTTCGTGACGAAGTCCCCGCTCCCGCGCCAAGTCGAGGTGAGGGTCCCAGACTCTTGGCTTACGCAGAGCCCCTCTGGCGACTGCGAGGTCAAGTTCCGTCAGATTGCGACAGTTGAGGTGCCCGACGAGATCGGACGCACTGAGTTGGACGGTATCGCCCACCTTCAGCATTGAGCATGTCCCATCATAGCTGCCTCATTCGACAATTCCGTCTCCACAACTAGCGCGCAACAACGCTGCGGCGTTGGCAGCCCATGCATAGATCATCTACGCACTGCAGTTGTTGCGCTGCATCAATTTCCGGATTGCGTCGGAATTCGCAAAAGAGACGAGAGACTACCACTTTTGGCCAGCATCTTTCTCTGGACACCATCCCCCATGTCACTTAAAGGACAGGATCGCACCGTACCTTAGTTGATGCATTCTCCACCCTATGGTTTGGGGCGCCACTTCTGGACAGTGCATTTGTCAGTTCAGCGCTGACGCACCGAGCAATTGTTTTATCCGAGGGGGCAGCTGTGACGATCACCGGAGCGATTGAGGAGCATAGCGCTTATCAAGCAAACAGCGCGAAAGTTGATGCTATTGTTGCGGTCGTTGAAAGCCGCCCGTTCCTACGGGAATGCATTTGCCGCAGCATGCAAGCGGCGTTGTCCGCTACGGTCGCCACATATTCGACATTGGCGGAACTGGGAACGCAGCTCAACGGCGCGTCGGCCGATCTGGTCATCCTTTCCTTGTTGGAAGCAAGCAGCCAGGCGTGCGCGGACGCGTTGAGGGACCTGTCGGAATTTGCTTCAGGCCGTCCGGTCATCGCCCTTGCCTCCACAGATGACGTGGGCTTGGCTCGCGCCGCCATCGGTTATGGCGCGAAGGGATTCATTCCGGTGACGATGGGGTTTGAAATTGGCATTGAGGTGATGCGTTTCGTCCTAGCCGGCGGAACCTATGTCCCGCCCGACCATCTGCTCGCGCCAGACCGGGTTAGCCACCAAGCGCCGACGACTCTCTCACGACCCAATGTCCTCACCAGCCGAGAACTCGCAGTCGTGCGAGCGATTAAAAAGGAAAATCGAACAAGGTCATCGCCCACGACTTGAATATGTGTTTAAGCACGGTGAAAGTCCACGTGCGCAATGTCATGAGGAAGATGAACGCGAAAAATCGGACTGACGTCGCGATGGTTGCGATGAAGGCGTAAACGCGCCGACGCACTCCACGTTCTAGCTCCGCAGGGCCCTCGACGGGCTGCCACTTCATGGACGACGAAGCCGGCGCGCCAGAGGATAGACTGAGGGCAAGCCCTGCGTCGTTGGGAGCGAATCGACATGGGGAATCCCCTGCATGGCGGCAGGACCTCAATGCCGGTCCGGGGCGCCCGCTACTCCGAGGAGCGCATGCGACGCGGGTTCTCTGACGCAGGCGCTGACGGCAGCGCCTTCATTTCGCGTTCGTCGATCCTTGCGCTCGCCTCCTCACCACGAAAGCTTCTGATGTGGTGATCCCCACCATCAGATCGTCCTCACGCCGAAGACGGCCGGAGTCGACGTGAGCCGCTGTGCAGAATCCTCAAGCGTCCCAACCTTGCCGCGCGGCCTACCTTGGTAGTTAATCTCGATCTTCTGCAAACTCGGGAAATAGGCTCGATCATTTCGGCGAAGACTGCTGACTTCTCGCTAAATGTGCCCGCGCCTCGCGGCATTATGGCTGGCACTACGTCGTCTGTCGGGCCGAAACTCGCCGCAGGTCCGTTCACGCGCCCCGCGTAACATCACACATTCCGGGCGGCACACGTCTCCATGTGGGCCTACGGGCGCTCATGGCGCCGCTTCCGCCTTAAGCGAGCCGGCCAGCCGCCTCGCGCCGGCGACAAGGGCGGCCATCTGGTCGTTGACCGTGTGGTCGGCGAGCACGCCGTAGCCATCGTTTCCGTAAACAAGCCTAACTGCGCCGACGCGATGGCCGTTCGCGTCATGGAACGTCAGACTCTCCTCGTCGTGCGAATGAAGCTGCGCCATGATGGGTCCGATGTCGCGCGAGCGCTCGACGATTAGAAGTCTCGCCGTCGCTGTGGCTGACGGTATAGCCGTGGAAGAAAAGCGCGTCGCTGACGAGCCTTTCAACAATGGCGCGCTCGATCTCGATGTGCCGGGCAACTCTGAATGACATTGGGTTCGGCCCTCTTCTCGCCGGTTTGGTCGCCGTCAAACGAGGTTGGCCCATGGCGACAGGAAGGGGAGGCGTTAAACCGGGCGGGTCTGTCTTGCTAAACTTCCACCGGGGGCTTTCCGGCGGCTAGCCAAGCTCGATCACCAATGTGTTAGGAGCCGGTTTGAAACCTTAGGACGGTAAAGTCGTTTCTATTGATGACCGACCACCCGATGTTTCTCGAATATGACTGGGCATCCGGCACGTACCACTCGCACCTTTGCGGTGCGTTCACGTTGATCGAGCACTCTTTCGAGACGCTGGCCGCTGCGCGCCACGCTTTGCGCCTTATCGGTCTGCGGATCGGAGCTAAGACCGATGCGCGCACATGGCGGATCGAATTCACGGAACCTGTCGCCGAGCGCGCTGACGTCTCCCGCCTCGGAAGTTGGGCCAACAGGAATCGCGCTTGATTACGGCCGCTTTGTAGGTTCGACACGTGCGATAAGGCGGTCTTGATCCCAGACCTCAATAACTTTTCCATCAAGAAGCTGAGACGCCTCCTCGACTGCTGCCGTCTCGTCCAATGCGTCAATGATGGTGGGAGGAACCCTAATACGATCATCATCGGTCAGGACATACATCCGATACAGTGCCACGACCTTCTCCTACCTCCACCCGGAAGCTTGTCTGTCTGGCAGCTCGACACCGCCTAGCGCTTAGAATTTCACTGCGCGCAAGTAGAGCGGCGAACATGCTCATGGTGCGGAGGCGCAAACGCGAGTCGAAAGCTTTTCGCCTATCTCGTGTGCACGAGGCTTACCTTCGGGCTGAGCTTGTCTGAAAGTCGGAGTTCTCAGCCCTGCTTCTGGCAAACACTGCGGCTCTTCGAGCAGCTATGAGGCGGGGCCGACGATGAGTTCATCGCATTGCCCTCCTACGTATAGCGATTTTGGCCCGTCAACTACGAGCGCAGCGAAGCGTCACCATGCCGATGAATGAAAACTAATAAAAACAGCGCTCTAAATGTGTGGCGCCAGCTATGTCACAGCTGATCGTCCCACGATTTCCCTAAGAAGCGCATCATTATCATCTACTTGTGGCCGTTAATACATTCCTACTGTGGCAGTGTTTTTTAATGATTATGGAACATATGCGGCGCATATGGAAGATAGGCGGGCGCGTGGTCAAGCCAGGGCATGTTTCAAGCCCATGCCTCACCCCCAAATAAGGGGAAGTGCGGATCAATCTATTCGCGAGCAGACTGACACAACCGCGATTGGTGTAGTCGCGCTTTAAGGCACTCACCGCGTCGAAAAAAGGTCGTCGGAGGAACGCTAGCCAAGAAGGGCATTGCCATGGCAAAGGAAGCTCAAACTAAGCTTTTTCAGGCACTTAAGGCGCATATAGCCGACTTAGAAGGTGAGCGAAATCGCGCGTCAGGGCATAATCAAGCGGTTCTTGAGCAGCGGCTTGAGGCAGCTGTGAAGGTTTTTGAATGGCTTTCGACAAGGCTTGCAGGTGAACAATATCAATATGCGCCACCATTGCGGCGATCCGGCAACTATTCACCTTCGCACCTTTGAAGTGGGCTCTTTGGAGCTTGTTCGGTCATAACCCCGCGAACGCGCTTCATAGATCGCCCTAGGGTATGTTCGGGCTTTTGACTTCGAGGAGCGCACGCGGCTTTCCCTGCCGGAAGAGTCGCGCTCCATGCGCTTCCTGGAAACGGACTTGCGTTTCGTCCAATTGATCAATGGAGGATGCCATCCCGCTTTGGTAACTAGCAGTTGGCATTTTTCTGTACAGCCTATGTAGAACACCCGGTGAACCATCAGCGAACCGACATCCACACATTTGTCCGCACAACATCATGCCAGCAATGTAATGAGAGATTATACGTATAAGGTGCGGGGGTAACATATTGGTCGGATTGTAAATGACCGACAGTGATAACAAATATTCTATTGGACGCTCGATTTCATATGCCTCCTATGCGCTTGGCCTTCTGAACCCGATTGACAATTCATCGGTGACTCGGGAAGGAATTACTGATGTCATGCGAAAACATTATGAGGATAATTTTGGCTTCTATAGTGTTGGAAATGATCCAGACGAACTCGCGTTCCTCTGTTACATGAGATTGACCAGCGTGTCAAAAGTGTGCGTGCGCTGTGGTCAGAACGTTCATTTGCAACCCGATAGGAAGATATGCGAAGCGTGCTCAGAAGCTCTCGAATACGGTGCACCACCAAGTCTAGATCGGTATTAGTGGAAAGTATCATCATGTCAGTGCGAAAGGTTTTCTTGCTATCATATTGACAGACGTAAAGTTAGCTCCGCGCGTTCCCGTACGCCACCTGTTTGCATAGAGGGTGACGTACGGATCCTTCTCTCAAAGCTTCGCGCCCATTAGGCACGGTCCGGCGGAATTTGTTACGCACAAACCATAGAACGGCGCAAATAGCTGTGTCAGATGGCGAAATCGCCGCTGACCTTCTCGTCGTCGAGCACATGCGACTTCTCGGCCGTCTCGCACATCTGTTGGACGGTGATCGAATCGAGATTGCCGAGAAAGGTTTCGCCCGCCCTGCGCACGGGAGGATCGATTACGCGCGCGAGGAGCACCGAGTGTGCGCCCATATCTTCCGGATCGGCCCTGCTCAGCGACATCGCGACGCGCACGATCTCGCCCAAGGTGATGCGTTGGCGCTCGCGCGCCAGCTCATAGCCCCCTCGCGGCCCGCGCACGCCCGTGAGGATCCTCGCGTGCACCAAGCCCTGGAGCAATGTCTCCAGGTGCCGTGCAGGCAACTTATGACGTGCAGCCAAGGCTTTGGCGGCAACGGGAGCCTTGGCGCAGTGCAACGCGACATCGACAACGGCGGCAATGGCGAGAACGCTGCGTCGCGATAACAAATTCATATCCTACCTCCTACGATGACTCGGCGGCTCGTCTAGAGCCGCGCACGATCCCAGAGGATTGCACCGACCGTTAATGAGGTTGCAATTACCATAATTGTGGTGTTGGCGGAGGCTCGTTGTAGGGCCCAACCCGCGCGAGCGTGAATTGAGGCACAATCGTCCTCCCACCTCGCCCTCTCCTCAGTCGCTATAGTCGTGGGCCCGGTGGAGCGGAGCCCCGGGGCCTTCTGGGGTCTGGACGAAGGTGGCCTCCCGGGCGTGCAGGCGTGTAGCGTCCTTCTGAGAGGTCCTGTAGGCGGCCATGTAGGCTCTTCGGGCCTCACGATTGGCGGCCCTGTAGGCGGCCTCCCGGGCGCGGGCCTTCTCTACGTTCGCCGCACGCCACCTGCGGCTCTGCTCGCGGCCCTTCTGGGGGTTCGCCTCACGCCACTTACGGTTCGCCTCGCGGGCCTTCTCGGGGTTGGCCTCACGCCACTTACGGTTCGCCTCGCGGGCCTTCTCAAGGTTGGCCTCGCGCCACCTGTGGTCCGCCTCGCGCTGCTTCTCAGGGTCCTTGTAGGGCATCGTTGGCGTCTTCTGGAGTTGATTGGGATTGAGCAGGAGGGCCAAGAGAGGATTCCGGGGCTGGCCGCTCGCAACGGTGGCGCTCTATGGCCCGGACGATACCATGGCGACCAAACTCACGGTCGGCATTTTGCCGGGCGAGGACGCCGACGCGAATGACCTTCGATGCTGACTTTCGAAGGACCAGACCGCCATCCGCGACGACATCCGGGTGGCGGAAGAACTGCTGGCGTTCATCACCCAGGCCGGAGCCAAGTCGGTTGTCATGGCGGAGGGGATTATCGGCTGCCCCATGAAGAAGGCATCGACTACGAGGGTGCCACCTGTCCGACTTGTCCGTTCTGGGCAGGACGCGAGCGCTGGACCGGCAAGCGCCCGCACTAAGGAGAATCCCCTCTGGCGAAGGTCGAGCCGTTCAAGACGGTGCTGACCGGCGACTTCGAGAAGCTCGCGAAGCTCTCGCTGCGCACGCTGGAAGTGATTCGGGCCGCGACGGCTCACTGGAAAGGATGTGGATGCGTTCCAGACCGGCGTGAAGTCCTGGCTTGATTTCCGCCAAGCGCCCGCGCTGGAATCGGCTCTACACCGAGCCGACCAGCCGACGCAGAGATCCTTCCGGCCCGGACTGCAGCGACGAGGGCACCCTCGTCGATCAGAGGGCCATCTAACACACTCCCGGCTGATCCACATTCGTGAACTCGACACCGGTCAGGCCTAGTCGGCTCTGCTACGGAACCAAGCTACGGCGAGCGCGGCCAGTCCAATAATCAGGGCGCCGAGCCCGTGGTTGAAGTGGGGCTTTACGGATCCCGGCTTGAATCCCGGCAGAAAGGCGGGCAGGTCGCCGGCGGGAGTCAGCCAGTAAAGTGCGGCCAGTCCGATGAACGCTAGCCCAACGATAACTGCGACCGAAACACCAGCTGTCTTCATGCCAATGGCCTTGCGAACGTAGCTGATTTTGTTACCGCTTTTTTCGGGCCGCCTTTTTTGTTTGGGGCGCGGCGTCTATTCCCTCCCCCGCCCGGCGGAGTTCTTCGGCTCACTCGACAAAGCCTCGAATTTTTCATCGCCGACGGTCGAGGCGCGTCCAACGCATGCTCTGGCATACGAGGACGCCCACGACGCATCCGTGGGTGGTCATGCGTTTATTGGCGACATGGACGCTGACCGTGTCGTTGTCCGCAAAGGTTTGCCCCGGATCGCTCCCCGAAGGCCCATACTGGGTGCAGCCGACGGTCGTGATTGACGTCAAACGGGGCATGGATATCATGCGGGAAGAAGTCTTCGGGCCGGTTATCCCGATCGCTCCGATCTCGTCTTACGATGAGGCGTTTAGCATCGCCAACGACAGCCGTTATGGCCTCTCGGCGTACGTCTTCACATCCAATTACAAAACCGCGATGCGGGCGGCGCAGGATCTCGACTTCGGCGAGCTTTACATAAACCGCGCCAACGGCGAACAGGTGCAGGCGCATCACACCGGCCACAAGGAGTCCGGCCTCGGCGGCGAGGACGGCAAGCACGGCGTGCTGCGTTACACCCAGATCCGAAGCGTCTACCACAGCTACGCATGACCAGCCCTTCAGCCGATCGCCTCCGGTTCGATCTGGCCAACGGTCGGCTCGGGCTGATCCACACCGTCAGCATTCTGCGCGACGTATTCGGCCCGTTCGCCGAGGAGCTGCTGCCGGACCGTGGAGGTAAGACATGTCGTCGACGAGTCCCTGTTGCAGGACGCGATAGCTAAGGGCGGACTTAGGCCGGAGGTCGAGGCACGGCTTGCCGGACATGATTGCGGAGCTTGCGCGGTCGGGCGCGGACGCCATCATGGTGACGTGCTCGTCGATGGGCCAAGCGGTCGACCGCATCGCGCGCGACTCGCCCTGCCAATCTTGAGGGTGGATGCGGCGATGGTCGACGAGGCGCTACGTAGTGGAAAGAGGATCGGCGTGCTCGCTACGCTGCGCACGACGATGACGCCGACCGTCGAACTAGTGCGCCACGTTCGATGGCGTCGCGAGCGTCAAGATCGAGGAGCATGTGTGCGAAGGCGCATTCACAGCGCTGAAGGCGGGCGACATCGAACATCACGACGAGCTCGTGAAAGCGGGGCTGCGGCGTATCGAGCCGCTCGTCGACGTCGTCATTCTCGCCCAGGCCTCTATGGCCCGCGTCCTCGCCGGCTCCGCAGCGAGAAGCCGCGTCCCCATCCTCTCAAGTCCCCGCTTCGCCATGAAGGCCTTGTCGTAAGGGCCTCGCAAGGGGCTCAGGGCTCATGCCTCCTGTTGATTTTTCGGGTTCGAAACCCAGCGTAAGCGGTATGCCCGGCGCTGCGGAACCGGGCTTCGCCTGGATCTCCGCGTCCTCGCTCTGCCGGGCGCGAGCGATCAGTGCGGCCTCGGCTCCGAGCAGGCGCAACGCGGGACTTCACCACCGCGTCCAGCTTCGCCCGCGTGGGTTTCGTTCGCGCCAGAACATTGAGCCCTTGAACGAGGCAGACGAGATAGGGCGCGAGCTCAGGGCCAGCGCCGGATTGCAGTTCGCCCGAGGCGCGGGATCGGATCAGCGCGCTCGCGAACGCGGTTTCAAGGCGAGCGAAATGGAGCGCGACCTTGGCCGACACTTCCGGCTCGCGGCCCGACAGCTCGACGAGCGAATTGGTCAGAAGGCAGCCCCATCGCCGCTTTCCCTCGAGGATAGCCTTCGATCAGAAAGTCGAAATACGCACGGATTCCCGCTACGCCCGACGGGTTGCCAGCGATTCGCTCGATCGCCTCGCTCGATACCTTGTCGATATAGCGGTCCAGAATGGCGATGAAGAGCGTCCGCTTGTCGCCATAAGCGCCATAGAGGCTGCCGGGATTGAGCTTGAGGTTGCGACAGAGCTTCTCGATGCTCGTGGCTTCAAATCCGCACTCCCAAAAGGTGTCGACAGCAAAGTCCAGGGTATGTTCGGGGTCGAATTGTCGAGGACGCGCCATTTTTGGGGGCAAATTCCGTTAATCAGATTGCCGCGATCCATAGCGGACGGCAGTTCCACAAGTCAACGGCCCGCGCCTTAGCCTCATGTCACGCATCGGCGATAACTAAGAATTTCATGGCTAGAAGTTAAGGTCGCCCCCGCATTTTCTGGCGGATTTGCAGCGGCTCCGCGCTTTCTGTCGGGCAACGTCTGAAATATGGTTGACAAGCCAATTATTGAATGTGTATTCATCTAAAAAAAAGAAATCAGAGGGAGCAGTCCAGGTGCGAATTGCGGTTATGGGAACCGGCGGCATCGGTGGCTATTTCGGCGGGAGGCTCGCTGAAGGCGGCGCGGAGGTGGCGTTCATCGCCCGCGGAAGGATGCTCGAGGCGCTCAAAAGAGACGGACTGCGTATTAAGAGCCAACTCGGGGATCTTCATCTCCGTTCTGTCGCTGCAACCGACGATCCAAAGCAGCTCAGCCCCGTGGATCTCGTCGTCTTCGGCGTGAAGCTCTGGGACACCGAGGAGGCGGCGCGACTGATAAAGCCGCTGGTTTCTGGCGACACCGCGGTGATTTCATTCCAGAACGGCGTCGACAAGGACGAGGTGCTGCGCAGCGTGCTCGGTGATCGTGCGATCATCGGCGGCCTGAGCTACATCGCCGCCACGATCGCCGAACCTGGAGTCATCGCGCATAGCGGGCCAATGCAACGCCTGGTGTTCGGCGAATACGACAAGCGCCGCTCGCGTCGGTGCGAGGACTTTCTGGCGGCGTGCCGGCGCGGCAAGATCGATGCCGAGATCAGCGACGACATCGAGCGCGAGATCTGGGAGAAATTCGTCTTCTTGGTAGGGCTTTCTGGAACGACGGCTCCAATTCGCACGCCGATTGGACCCATCCGCTCCAACACGCAGACACGCGCCTTTCTTCTCGACGTCATGCGGGAGGTAGTGGCCGTCGGGCGGGCCAAGGGCGTCGCACTTGCGCAGGACTACGCGGAGAAGCGCCTCGCGTTCTGCGACACCGTTCCCGCATCGATGACGTCCTCGATGGCTGTCGATCTTGAGCGCGGCAATCGCCTCGAAGTTCCGTGGCTAAGCGGCGGAGTCGTGAAGCTCGGCGCGGCGCTTTCGACGCCAGTGCCGCTCAACCGCGCAATCTCGGATATTTTGGCACTCCATGCGGATGGCCGGGCCTGATGCGCGCCAACCCGCTTCTGACCTTAAGGTCGCTCTCGGGCAGGGCGGTCGCCGTACCAATGAAGCGTCCTCTCGGAACGAGCGTCGAGACCATCAAGGTTGCCCCCTTGCTTCTGATCGACCTTGCCACCGAAGAGGGGATTGTTGGGCGCGCCTACGCATTCTGTTACCGGACCTCGATCGCGCGCGCCGGGGAAGCCCTAATCGAAGATCTAAACGAGGCGCTGCGGGGCTCCCCCGTCGCTCCGCTGGAACTGGATCGGCGAGTGCGCAGCCTCTTTAAGCTGCCAGGTTTTTCGGGGCCTCTCACAATTGTTGCCTCCGGCGTCGACATGGCGGCCTGGGACGCCACGGCGGTGTCGGTCGATCTGCCGCTCTCGACGCTCCTCGGTTCGGAGCCTAAGCCGATCCCCGCCTACAACAGCAACGGCCTCGGCGTTATCGCCGCCGAGGCGGCGGCGGACGAAGCCGAACAGCTTCTGGCAGAGGAGTTCAAGGCCATCAAACTACGGGTCGGGCGGCAGGATTTCTCCGCCGACCTCACTGTGGTGCGCGCCGTGCGAAAGCGGATCGCGGCAGACGCACTGCTGATGGTTGATTTCAACCAGGCGCTATCCTTCGCCGAGGCGATGCGTCGGTGCCGTGCGCTTGACGACGAGGGTGCCTATTGGATTGAGGAGCCAGTCCGGCACGACGACTTTCGTCACTGCGCCATTGTCGCCGATTCCGTTAGCACGCCGATCCAGATTGGCGAGAACCTTTCGAGCCTCAGCCAGCTTGCGACGGCGCTGGCCGTGACCGCTTCCGACTACCTCATGCTCGACGTCGACCGCATCGGCGGCGTCAGTGGATGGCGCAGCGCGACTGGCTTCACAGAGGCCTCGGGCCGCGAGGTGTCCTCCCATCTTTATCCTGAAGTCAGCGCGCATCTGCTTGCCGCAACTCCAACGGCTCACTGGCTCGAGTTCGTCGACTGGGCCGAACCAATTCTGCAGAGCCGACTCCAGGCTGTCAGCGGCTACATAAGCCCGCTGCCAGGCCCCGGCGTCGGCCTCCGCTGGGACGAAGATGCCGTTTCAAAGTTCCGGCTGAGCCGCTGACGAGAACAACGGAGGAACGCCCGCAGCGCCGCTTTCCGTCACTGAGTGACGGAATCAACCCCCGAAAGGGGTGAATCAAGAAGGAGAGGAAAGAGGATGGTTTACGCCCTGAATTTGTTCGACTTGAAGGATGAGGCAGTCTACCGCAAGTATCTCAAGACAGCGGGACCGATCGTGCAGGAACTCGGCGGTGATCTGGTGGTCATGGGCCGCCGGACCCCGGACGTGCCTGTGCAGTTCCCCGGGACAACAATTGGCGGCGGCCAGCGGTGGTGCATCATCGCCACCTACAAGACCGAGGAAGACGTTCGCCGGTTCTGGGCTCATCCAAAAAACTACGACAACAAGCATCTGAGGGAGGACGGAACCAAGAACTACATCTGGGCACTCTATGAAGGCGCCAACATTCTCGAAGTCTCGTAATTCAAGACAGCGGCGCGCTGACGGTCAATCCCAAGATTGGCTGTCAGTACCTTTAGCGGTTTCGCGGAGGTGGTTATGAGGCTCTCAGATACAAGTTGCGTCGTAACCGGCGGCGCCATGGGGATCGGAAAGGCGATGGCGGTTCGCCTGGCGGCAGAAGGTGCATCCGTCTGCATCGCAGACATCAATCTAGACGCAGCCGAAGCGACAGTCGTGGAGATCGCCAAAGCCGGCGGGACGGCGTTCGCAGTTCATTGCGACGTGACGAGACGCGACGCCGTCAGGAAAGCCATCCACTCCGCGGTGGCGCGCTATGGCAAGCTCGACGTCATGTTCAACAATGCCGGGGTCGCCAAGGCGAAGCCGTTTCTCGACGTAACCGAGGAGGACTGGGATCTCGTCATGCGGGTCAACGGACTTGGCGTGCTGCTCGGCATGCAGGAGGCCGCGCGGCAGATGATCGCGCAGAAGACGGCTGGCAAGATCATCAATACCGCCTCTGTGGCGGGTAAGCAGGGTTTTGCGCTCGTCTCACATTACAGCGCGAGCAAGTTTGCCGTCGTCGCCTTGACCCAAGCCGCGGCGAGGGAACTGGCGCAATACAAGATCACGGTCAACGGAATCTGTTCGGGAATCGTCGCGACGGAACTGTGGCGCAAGCTCGACACCGACATGATCGAGTTTGGCCGCACTCAGCGCGTCGGGCAGGGCATGGAGGAGTTCAGCAGGGACATCCTGCTTGGGCGCGTGTCCGTGCCCGAAGATTGCGCGGGAATTGCGGCGTTCCTGGCCTCTCCCGATTCCGACTACATGACCGGACAATCGATCCAAGTCGATGGCGGGATGATCCTTCAGTAAAGACCCGCACAAAGTCTCGATCAAAACGTAGGGACCAGCACGAAAAGCAACATACAACCGAGGAGGAACAGAATGGACGCGATTACCCCGACTTCGACCGAAACAATCATGAATCATCGGATGCACCGCGCGAATGGAGTTTTGTTGCACTACGTCACTGCGGGCCAGGGTGAGCCGGTCGTGCTGCTGCACGGTTTCGCGCAGACCTGGTACGAGTGGAAGCGCAGCGTGATCCCCGCACTCGCCGAGAAATACTACGTGATTGCGCCCGACATGCGCGGCGTGGGCGACTCCGAGCGTCCGATGGGCGGCTACGACAAGCGCACGATGGCTGAAGATATCTGGCAGCTGGTCCAGCACCTCGGTCTGAAGAAGGCCATAGTGATCGGGCATGACTTCGGGGGCGCGGTCGCCTACGCGCTCGCCGCCGAGCATCGCGACTTCGTCTCCAAGCTCGTCATCGTGGAAATGATCATGCCTGGCTTCGGCTACGAGGCGTGCATGCAGCATCCCTTCGTCAGCGACGGTCTGGGCCGAAAGGTTTGGCACCTGGCGTTCCATGACGCCGAAGACATTCCCGAAGCTCTGATTTCCGGCCGCGAGCGTATGTACCTGCGTTGGTTCCACAACAATTTCGCTTACGTCCCCGGAGCGGTCCCTGAGGAGGATCTTGACGAATATGTGCGGTGCTACTCGGTGCCGGGCGGCTTGCGGGCACTTAACTACTACCGCACCCATTTCATCGACGCCGAGCACAACAAGGAGAGTTCCAAGACGCCGCTCACGGCGCCGGTACTGGCGATTGGCGGCGAAGGATTTCTCGGCGACGTCGTACGCCAAGGCATGGCTGGGCTCGCCTCGAACGTGCGGGGCGAGGTCATTAAGCACTGTGGCCATTGGGTTCCGGATGAGCGGCCTGAGGAGTTCAACAAGATCATCCTCAGCTTCCTCGCCGAACCAGTCGCCGGGAAGGCTTAGGGTTGGCGTCAGGCGCGACGATCTGTTTCCAGCGAGCTGGAGGGCGCACATGGATGTCGCCGTCGAGGCCCTCGCGGAGCGGCAGCTCGCCGATTATCGGCGTTTATCGCCCGGGAGCTTCTTCGCCGAGCGGCGCGAGCCGCTCACCGTCGAGGATGCCTATCGCGTGCAGCTGGAGATCGTGCGACTGAGGGTCAAAGACGCGGAAAAGATCGCGGGCTACAAAGTTGGATGCACGAGCGTGGAGATCGAACGGCAGTTTGGCCTCCGCGGCCCGATACACGCGGTTTTGTTCGAGAGCGAGTTGCGCCGTTCGGGGGTGCGTCTGAGCGCGTCGTCGTTCGCCAATCTCGCGATCGAAGGAGAGATGGCGGCGCGCATCGGCGACGATGGCAAGATCACCGCGCTGTTTCCAGTCATTGAGCTGCACAATCTCGTCTTTCGCGGCAAGTCGAAGACGCTCGCAGAGCTCATTGTCAACAATGGATTGAACGCCGGCGTCGTGTTGCCCGATGTCGAGGCGGACGACGAAGCCTTTCGGCATGAAGGCGTGCCGCGGCTTAGAGTTCTGGTCAACGGTGACCTCATCGACGAGGGGCATCTCTGGAGCTTACCGGGCGGCGGAGCCGCCTCGGTGACATGGCTCGAAGAGAGCCTGAAGCTCCGCGGCGGCAAATTGCTGCCGGGGCACCTCGTTTTGACCAGCACGCCGCTCGGGATCCATCGGGTTCATCCCGGCGACCATGTCGAGGTCTTCGCCGGCGGTCGCTCCGTCCATTGTTTCATCCAATGAGCCGTTCCTCCTCTGGGGGGCCGGCATACCCGGCCCCAGGGAGCACAGCGCGGTGCCGCACGCGGCTTTTTCGCCGCGCGCCCAGTGGGCTCGGTCTGAGGAATGACCGGGCGGTCCCCGGAACCGCATCGCGCTCGCTGATTCTCTTGTTAGCTGCGGCCTGTGGGCTAATCGCCGCGAACGTCTATTATGCCCAGCCCCTCGCGGGCTCTATCGGCCCCGCGATCGGACTCTCTCCCGAAGCGAGCGGGCTTGTCGTCACGCTTGACTCAAATCGGTTATGGCGCAGGTCTCCTTTTGATCGTTCCTCTGGGCGACCTAATCGAAAATCGCCCGTTAGTCACGAGCATGGTCGCGGTCACGTGCGCCGCGCTCGCCGCGGCGGCGTGGTCCAGTAGCGCGATTTCGTTCTTGCCCGCCGTCCTACTAGTCGGACTTGGGTCGGTCGCGGTGCAGATCCTGATCCCCTATGCATCTCACCTGGCACCCTCAGAGACGCGCGGGACTCTGGTCGGCAACGTAACCAGTGGTCTCATGGTGGGCGTTATGCTTTCGCGTCCGGCGTCGAGCTGGATTGCGTCGGTGTCGAACTGGCGAGTGGTCTTTCTGTCGTCCGCCGTGACGATGCTCGCTTTAGCGATCGCGCTAGCCGTGCTACTGCCGCCGCGGACGCCGGAGTCAAAGTTGACGTATTCCGCGCTTCTGGCCTCGATGGGCGGACTGGCGCTGAGGTCAAGCGTTCTGCGGCAGCGCGTGATCTATCAGTGTTTTCTCTATGCAGCCTTCAGTGTTTTCTGGACCACTATTCCCATGCGGCTCATGGGACCGCCCCTTCATTTTTCCCAGGGCCAGGTGGCGCTGTTCGCGCTTCTCGGCGGAGGCGGGGGGATACTCTCGGCGCCGGTCGGGGGCCGGCTTGCCGACAGAGGATGGACGCGCGGCGCGACCGCCTGTGCGATGTTTGCAGTCGCGGTTGGATTCCTGCTGACGCTCGTCCCGATCGAAGGTTTGGCGCCTGAGTTTTGTCTGCTGGTCGCGGCGGCGATCGTGGTCGACAGCGGCATGACAGTGAATTTCACTCTCGGGCAGAGATCGATCTTCGTGGCCGAGGCCGAGTATCGGAGCCGCCTGAACGGACTCTACATGGCGTTCTTTTTTCTAGCGGGCGCTGCCGGATCAGCGTTCGGCGGCTGGGCTTATGCCGTGGGCGGCTGGCAGCGGGTATCGATTCTCGGAGTTGGATTGCCTCTGGCAAGCCTATTGTCGTGGTGCGCAGACCTGCGGCAATCGAGTGGCCGAAGCGCGGCTGCTGCTCCTAAGAATGACAATGAAACTTGAAAAGCCGGATGAGCCGAACCGTCGGATCGGCCTTCCGGTTTCGGACGCCGCGCGCCGAGCGCCGAGCGCGACCGAGCGAAAGTTCTGAAACGTGTTTTTCAATGCGGGTTTAACGTAACACCCATGATGCTCAGATTTCTTGAGGCTGAACATCGCGACCCGCTTGGCGCATGGACAGTGACGACGACTGTCCTGGCGCTCGCGAGCGTTCTTCACCTCGCGAGCGAACCTTTCATCCTGTTCTCGCTCGGCGGTTCATGCGTCCTCCTCTTTGGCGCGCCGGATAATCCCATGGCTCAGCCGCGCAGCCTCATCGGCGGACATCTTATTGGCGCAATGACCGGACTGATCTTCGGCCATCTGCTCGGCGACCGCATCATTGTGATGTCGAGTGCGGTCGGAACCACGCTTTTGCTGATGATTCTGACGAGAACCGTGCATTCGCCCGCCGGGGCGACGCCGCTGATCGCTATTTCGTCGCATGCAGCATGGTTCTTTGTAGTGGATCCCGTTGCGGTCGGCCTCGCGACGCTGCTCGTGGGCAAGGTTTGCTACGAGAGACTATGGTTGAGGCAAGGCCACTCAAGCTTGCGGCTGAGAGAATGACGCGCGTTTCGTGTCCCGACAGAAGAGCGCGATGCTCTGGCGTAGGGGGCGCTGTGCTCTGCCCGAGTTCAAGATCCGGGGGGTGGAGTTAAGTGCGAATCGGTTGCGACCCGCGTTCGCGTCTGAGAAGTCATCGTAGCGGCGCTCGAAAGGTAGGTTGGGGCCGTGCTGCTGACCCGTAGCGCACGGGGCTGCGACTCTCACAGAGGCAGGCGCCGACTATCTCGTCCGCTCCGAGCTAATACTCGCGGCGCTCGATGAGGCGCACCATGCGGCGCGCGGCACCGGCGGCCGATACGAGATGGGAGAAGATGACGATGGGCGTCGAAGCGGATTTGCCCTTGAGATCGTCCTCCAGCCACTCGAGCTGATCCGAGCCGAGCGAGCCAAGCCCGTTCTTCTTCAGGTCGACGACATTGTTGAGCGATATGAAATGTACGCCGCCCTGATCGAAGGCATACCAGCCGCCGCCGGTCGCTCCCTTGCCGAAGCGCTCGAGATAGGCGTGGCGCGTCTTGGGATCGAGGATGTCGTGCTCGCCAGGCGCATAGTGGACGTCGAGCTTGGCGCGGCCGATCATTTGCCGCGCGTCGTCGAATTCGTTGGCCTTCGCCGAATGGCTGATGTCGCCGGTATGGATCATGAACGCCGGCTTGTCGGGCATCGCCACGATCTTATCGATCGCCGCGTTGAGGGTAACGCGCGCGTCCGGGTTGGCGGGCTTTGCGAAGCCGATGTGGCTGTCGGAAATCTGGATGAAGGAAAGGCCGCTCTCCGCCGCTTTCGCCGAGCCGATCAGTCGCGACGAGGGCACGCCGCCAGCGACCGTCCGCACCACGCCGGTTCCAGCCCACAGCATGCATTTGAGTGTTTGCCGGCGGTCGAACCCCCGCCGTCGTGATCGTCGATCATCATTCATCTCCTTGTCCGGCGAAGAGCGCCGTTCAGGGAGGAGACTCGGGCGAACTGAGGTTTATTCCCTGTCGCGCGGAAAAATTCGCATGGGCGGGGCGACCAAAGAATGGTGTGGAGGAGCGCACAAAAGGTGGCCACGAGCAGCTAACTTCTGAGCCGATCAAATAAAAGGGAAACGATATCGAGGACATCCGCGCTGTTGGCGACAGCTACGACCGGTAATTGGAACTGGATGCCGGGTTGCAGCAGCAGGCCTGACACGAACAAGACCGCACCAGTGTCATGGGATCAATATCGCGATCATTTGCGTCTCGCGCCCGATGGCAAGGAGACTCCAACAAGTGACCTGTCATTCCCTGGAAAAAATCTTCTCAACGCGCGCTCAATATGAGCACCAGGCGCGCCACTTGCTCGCGCGCGCAGAGTCGGCGCGCCTCCTCTCTCCCTCTCGAGCAGCCCGCGCGCTGGAGGAATAGGAAAGGGTGACCGGACGATCAAGATCGCCATTGATCTGTGTCTTTGAGTTGTTGCGCAAGCGCGGCGAGGGCCGACGCCGTAATCTCTCGCTCGATCCCGGAAATGACGTTCCAAATACCCGCACGGAGCTACATCCCGCGCACCGCCCAATATGCAAAGGCCTGGCAGAGCTGGGCAATCCGATCGTAGTTCGATTGCACGTAGTCCGGCTGGTCGATCGCCATCGGATAGTAGCTTGTCGACCCGCGCAGCTCATGCGCAACTCCGCCAACGATCACCTCACCGATCATCTGGTCGGGGGCGCGCCGCCGAACTGCGCCCCGCCGCTGCTCGGTCCAAGGATCACATAGTCGATCCGCACTGAGATCGGAGCCCCGGCGCGCCCGACGTCGGCTAGGGCCTGAGCGAGCGCGCCGGGAAGCGCGCGCGCGACCCAGGCCGCCGTCGGGTCGCCGGCGTTCGCCCGCAAAGGCACCACGTCTACTCTTATGCCGCTCACCGCGCGTAAGCGCGAAAGCGCCAACCGGCGCGCTGGCGCAGGCAAGAGCGCCCGCGCCGAGGACGCCGAGAGAGGCGCGGCGCATAACCTCAAATGCGAACATCGGAACCTCCGAATGCGTGCCTGGAGCTCGGCGTGATGAAGCAGTGGCGACGACCAGCGGCTTCGCGAGTAGACGACCCGCGGTGCGAACCATCAGTGCGATCGCCTACGAGGCTGGCTTCGACGATTCGCGTGCGCTCACGAGAACTCGGTTTGCTGATCGGCGGCCGGGCAGGTTTCCGTTGAGCAGCGCAGAGGGCGGCGGGCTGGTGGTAGTGGCGGAAGACGGGGCGAGTTCGTCGGGTTCGCGGCTGGATCGAGCACGAGGAAAACGTGGCGGAGACTTCGGATTCCAACCGGTTTGGATTTATCTCGGACATTTGTATCCTCTCAAAGTACCGCGGCAAGCGAATTGCCGACCCGCTGCTTGAAGCAATCATCGCGCTTTGATTCGGCTGGCATCAGGCGTGTCCGGGTCGGAGTGTTGGCGGCAAACCGGTCTGCGAGGCTGGCCTATGAACGCGCAGGTTTCCAGCCGCATGAAATGATCTACAAGAAAACTATTGCGGTGAGACAACTTCGTGTGCTCGAGCGCGAGCGCTTTGGATGACCGTCGGGGCAAAGGGGTCCTTTTTTTGACGGGTAGCTAGAACCATTGGCGGCAAGCAGCCGCGCCAAATCGCTCATCTGCCGAAGATTGCTTCGAGCACACCTGAAATCATTCACACTCTTGTGATCAATTCCTTTTCCGGGTGCGTAACAAGCGACGGCTTCGCTCGAAGTCTTGGAGGGTGACATCAGTTGCCAAGCCGGAAAATGCCTAGCCTGGAGATTTCCACGCCATGACAAAACACACCGCCCTAATTCTGTCGGCAGCGACCTTGTCGTTCGGGCTAGCGCTGGCGCCCGCAGCCTTCGCGGACGACACCATGAAGAAGGACACGATGTCGAAAAACTCGATGTCCAAGGACTTGATGAAAAAGGACAGCATGTCGAAGGATTCGATGTCCGAAGGCACGATGTCCAAGGATTCGATGTCGAAGGACAGCATGAAGAAGGATGACTTGAAGAAGAACTGAGGCGTCTCTGGCAGGCTCGCCCGCGCGCCGAGCTGCGTCCGCCGTATCCCCTCGACGCCAATGCCTGATCTTCTGCTCGCGTTGTTCGCCGGTATTCTGACCATTGCCGCGCCGTGCACGCTGCCAGTGCTACCGATCTTGCTGGGTGCATCGATCGGCCGCCGAGCCGGAGCGCGGCCCGCTTTCATTGCGGCAGGCTTTGTCGCATCGTTCGCCTTTGTCGGGCTCGCGTTGAATGCCACCGCGACAGCCTTACACTTCGACCCGGACGCCTTGCGCACTGTGGGCCTTGTGCTGCTCGTCATCTTCGGTGTGCTAGAGCGCGATCTGGTTTGACTGAATCAGGGGATTCCCAAAGGGGCGCGAGTCAAATTCAACCTGCTGGCTGGGTTGGAGGCTAGCAGGGATGGCGCGAGCCTATTCTTTGGACCTGCGGGAGCGGGTGGTTGCGGCGGCGACTTCGGGACAGTCCTGCCGCTCGGTGGCCAAGACGTTCATGGTCAGCGTCGCCAGCGTTGTGAAGTGGTCGCAGCGCCAGCGCGCGCTCGGTAGTCCGGCGGCGCGGAAGATGGGCGGCCACAGGCCCTACCTTGTGGCGCGCGAGCGCGATTGGGTTCTGGCGCGGATCGCTGAGAAGCCTGACCTGACACTGCGCGCTTTGCTCAGAGAGCTGGCCGACCGCGGCCTAGTGGTCAGCTATTATGCGCTTTGGCATTTTCTCCAGCACGAAGGCGTGACGTTCAAAAAAAAGTCTTCGCGCCTCCGAACAGGACCGACCGGACGTCGCCAGGCGGCGTGAGCGGTGGAAGGCGCGTCAGGCGAGGATCGATCCGAGGCGGCTTGTCTTCATCGATGAGACCTGGGCTAAGACCAACATGACGCGCGCCCATGGCCGATGCCCCAGAGGCGAACGCCTCGTCGCCAAAGCGCCTTTCGGCCGATGGCGAACCCTCACCTTCCTGGCGGCGCTGCGTCGCGATGGGCTCACCGCGCCCTGCGTCATCGACGGACCGATCAATGGCGTGAGCTTCCGCGCTTATGTCGAGCAAGTTCTCGCACCCATCCTCGCGCCGGGCGACATTGTCGTCATGGACAACCTCGGCAGCCATAAGGGCCGCGCCGTTCGCGCCGCCATCCGCGCGGCCAAAGCCAAGCTCTTCTTCTTGCCCGCCTACTCGCCAGACCTCAATCCAATCGAGCAGGCCTTCGCCAAAATGAAGACCTTGTTACGCAAGGCCGACGCGCGAACTATCGACGAGACCTGGCGAACCATCGGCGCCCTGCTCAACTGCTTCACCCCGACAGAATGCGCAAACTACTTCAAAAACGCAGGATATGCTTCAGTCTAACCAGATCGCGCTCTAATGATATGGCCGAGGCCATTCGAACGGCTTACGGCCCGTCTGGCAGGGGTTGGCGTCGCCTGGCAGCCCATCATGGCAGCCCAAACCAATTTCGGCGGCTTCGTGCTCGGCACAACGCTCGGGCTGATCTGGACGCCCTGCGCGGGGCCGGTGCTGGGAGCAATCCTGACCGCTGTCGCAACTTCGCCGGACCACGCGCAGGGCGCGCTCCTGCTGCTCACGTACACCGTGGGCGCGGCTGTGCCGATGCTGGCGGTCGCCTATGGCGGGCAAGCAATCTCGACGCGCGTGCGCAGCGTCGCGCCTTACACCATGCGACTGCAGCAGGCTTTCGGCATCATCGTAATCGCGTTCGCGCTCAGCGCTTTTCTACAATACGACGCCATCGCGCTCGGCTGGCTTGGTCAATTCTTTCCGGAAGGCCGCATCGGCCTGTAATGCAAGGAGCTAGTATGATTGGATCACGCAGAGCCCTTCTCGCCGCATTCGTCGGTCTTGCCGCAGCGACTGTCACAGTGCCGGTGTTTGCCGGTGATGCCAACATTCCGCTGCAACTCGCCGATGCCCGCAGTGTGGCGCCGAATTTCGTCGGCATCAGCAAGTGGTTCAATTCGGCGCCGCTCTCAATCAGCGATTTGCGCGGCAAGGTGGTGCTGGTCGATTTCTGGACCTACGGCTGCTACAACTGCGTCAACACGCTCCCCTATGTAACCAAGCTCTACGGGACCTATAAGGACCAGGGGCTCGTCGTCGTCGGCATCCACACTCCGGAATTTCCGTTCGAACGGTCGGCGGGCAATGTGCAGGCCGCACTGAAGCGGCACGGCATCTCCTATCCGGTAGGGCAGGACAACGATTCTGCAACCTGGAACGCTTGGCGCAATCAATACTGGCCGGCCCAATATATCGTCGACCAACATTGTCACATCGTCTTCAGCCACGCCGGCGAAGGCCAATATGACGAGATCGAGCGGATGGTCCGACGCCTGCTGAATGCGACAAGCTAAAAGCGTTGTGGGGCAAACACGGAGAAAAACTCCAGGCGTCTCGCCCCGATACGGTCGGCGACTTTGCAGATGCAGTCACCGACGACCAAGTCCCCGAACGGCACCGCGGCGCGTTCGCGAGCCCTTTGGCGTGGCGATCAAGTAGACCTCCGTTGAGAGACTGCTTCGGCAAAATCGGCATTCAACCAACCTCGCGAAAGTTGGATGACCTTTGGCCCTGCCAAGAATTGCGCCCAATCTCTCATGAGTACGCGTCGCAGCAGCGGGTATCCGCGATCCGCGGCGCAGGACGGCCAGCGCAAGCAGCAATGCGCCGACACCGAAGCGCAGCGCGGTGATATCCAGATCTGCAGCTCGCGCATGACGCTGAAGCGTGTCACGACGAACCAGCCCGAGAAGATGGTGACCGACAGCGCCGCATGGACGAATCCGATGAGGCGCGACTTGGAGATCCGCGTCGGGTCGGATCGCGGTCTGTCGCCGCTATCGCCGATGCCTCGCCGCTCGCCATCGGTCAGGCCGCACGAAGCGGCCTCAAGGTTGCCAGGATCGCGTCCGGCTCAAGCCGCTTGCGATAATCGACGTCGATATAGGCGAGCGCGATCCGCCCGTCCGCCGCAATGACGTAGGTCGCTGGAACGGGCAGTTCCCAAGTGTCGTCACCATTGATGCCAGGGAGCGCCTTGTTGTTCGACCGGAGAGCCGCGCGCAGCTCTTCGGGCAGCGCGTAGACGAGCCCGAAGCTTCGCGCGACATGGTTGCCGACATCGCTCAACACCGGGAAGGTGAGAGCGTTCGTCTCCGCCGTGCTGAGTGAGCGGTCGGGAAGTTGCGGCGAGATCGCGACTAGACTGGCGCCAAGCGCCTTGATCTGCGGCAACGCCGCTTCATAAGCGCGAAGCTGGATATTGCAGTAGGGACACCAGCCACCCCGGTAAAAGCTGACGACCGCCGGTCCGCTCCGTAGGAGATCGGAAAGGGACACCGGACGGCCGCGGGCGTCCGGGAGCGAAAACTCCGCAGCCCTATCACCGGTTCCGGTCGCCTCTGCACGGGCAAAGCTGCTGCGCAACTCCTCGATCTTGGCCTCGTACAAGGCGGGGCGCCCGGCGGGCGCTGTCCGCGCGAAATCCGCCTTGAAGGCGGCGAGCTGTTCTGACAGTCCCATGGCGGCGATCCTCTCGGGCGCGCGGCCCCCGGTCCGCCCGCATTCGGTTTTAGTGCGATCGTTCTAAAATGCAATTCTCCTTGCTGTCATGGCAGATTGCCGTATGCAGAGGGCATGAAACGGACGAGAGAATGGCGAGGCCGCGGGAATTTGAAGAAGACGCCGTGCTCGACGCCGCGATCGCATGTTTCTGGGAATCGCGGCTTTGCGGCAACGTCGATGCGCGATCTCGTCGAGAAGACGGGAATTACGGGTGCGAGCCTTTACAACGCCTTTGGCGACAAGCGCTCGCTCTACCAGCGTGCGCTCGATCGCTATGTCGAGGACAACGTCGCTGATCGGCTGAAGCGCTGCGAACAGCTGCCGCCCCGCGAGGCAATCTCCGCCTTCTTCGCCGAGATCGTGCGGCGGTCACTTGAAGATCAGGACCGCAAGGGCTGTATGCTCGTGAATGCGGCTCTTGACGTTGCGCCGCATGATCCCGGGTTTCAGCGTGCCGTCGCCGAGGTGCTGGTGCGCATCGAAACTTTCTTTAATCGATGTGTGAGCGAAGGACAGAGGCGGGGGACAATCAGCTCGTCCCTGCCTGCCGAGGAACTCGCCAGACATCTGCTCGGCGTTCTGCTCGGAATCCGCGTGCTGGCTCGCGTGCGCCCGGACCGGGCGCTCCTCGAGGGGGTCGTACACCCTGCCATTGAGCTTCTCGATCCGAACAGCCGCAGAGCCCTTGCCGCGAATTGAGAGTCGTGGCGTCTCGGCAGGCAGATCCTCGCCAACAGGCGAGTCATGTTTGATCGGGCGCCGCCCTGGCGTGTCGGGCATCGGCCGGGATCTAGACGGGCATCGTTCCCTGCTTGCCCGAAGAGCCGTAGCTCGAGAGCAGCCAGACAGCCACGATGATTGCGCCCATGGCGATGAAGAACATTCGGGACTGTGATGAAAACGGTAAGAACAGCCCGCCGATCACGAGCACAGGCCCCACGATGGCTTCCACGAGTGCATGCAGCTTGAGCGGCACCAACTTCAACAGACTGAAGGGCATGTCGGTCACGACAGTCATCGCGAGATGCACGACGGCGAGTGCGTAAGAAATAATTGCCGCCGCACTGGAGAGTCCAAGGACACTCGGCGCAAGCGCAAATATGACAACAGTGACGTAGTCCAAAGCTGCGTGGACTTGGCCTGATATGATCCTCATCTTCTCCCTCCCTCTTATGCAGCCGTTTCTGATCGCGGTGCACTCAGCGCGGCCCCGATCATCGCGTCGCGCATATTGAGCGTCAGCACATCTGTGGCCCCAGTCGGCTTGATCAAGTTGGCGTTGGTCGAAGGACACGACGAGCGGCCTTGACGGGTGAATAACCCCACGACGACGAGCGGTCGGCCGGCTGCGATGGCCTGCGTTCTTGTCGCAAGAAGCAAGATCGCTTCCGCAACGATCGCTATCCGTCTCCCGGTGTTCATTGTCACTGCTCCCGGCGCGCCGTACGGCGCCTAAATACCGGTGGCTCGTCTCGTGCCTGGAGTTCGTCGGTGGGCCGGCGAACGCTACAGCGCTCACTATCTTGTGAACTGCGTTGGTTTCTCCACCTGGCACGACTGGTCAGGCGACGCGGGGCGAAGCCCACCAGGCTGGCTTTTCGTGCTGGGGACGGGCAAGGGATTAGGAAGCTTCGTTGTCCCGATGAGCGACGCGAACCCCCAGGCGTACCGGAGCGTGCCACTCAAACGTCATCCCCGGCATCGTTCGGCGCGTCGCTGGCCAGCCCCAGAGAGGGCTCTCAGCTTGAATTCGGGAGGATTTTGGTGGGCGCGTGATTCACATCCGAAAGGAGGTGATTCGCGATGCCGAAGCCGTATTCGCTTGACCTGCGTGAGCGGGTTGTCCGCTATGTCGATGAAGGTCATTCGCGCCGCGGCCGCGGCGCATTTCAGGGTGTCGGTTTCCTTTGCCGTCAACCTGGTGAAAGCCTTTCGGGTGCGGGGAAGCCTCGCCCCGGCACCGTCAGGTTAAGGGCGCGCTGAGCTGAAGAAGGCGATTTTCTGAGAGCCGAGAGTCAGGCAGCGGCGGCAGTCTTGGAAATCTCGCTCCAGACCGCAAAGGCTCGCTCGCGCGAAGCGCGGCGGAAGTCAGCAGGGACGGATTCGGGATAAGGGATGTGGAAAGAGGTTCGCGACTTGATCGTGAACCGACGCGTGGCTGCGCATGGCCGAGATCTATGGGCTCGGCAACAAGCGCCGCGCCAACGCGCTCCGCAAGAAGGCGGCAGTGCTATTCGAAAAGTTCAACGAGGAGTTCTGGGACGAACAGTCCGGCTTCTATGCCTTCGGGCTGGATGGTGAGAAGAAGAAGGTGCTGTCGGTGGCTTCCAATGTTGGGCAGTGCCTATGGTCTGGCATCATCGCACCGGAGCGCGCCAGCCGCGTGGTGAAGCGGCTGATGGGCAAGGACATGTGGAGCGGTTGGGGAATCCGGACGCTATCGGCGGATCATCCCGCGTTCAATCCATACAACTATCAGACTGGGGCGGTGTGGCCGCACGACAACTCGCTGATCGCGTCGAGAACGACCGCGAGGTAGAGAAAGCCGGCCAACGTCGGCAGGAAGGTGATGTCTGCCACCCACCTTACCGAGGAAGCCAAAAGCGAAAGAGGGCTCATCGCGCAGAAGATTGTGGCCATTGCGCCCCAGGGCGAGTGCAACCCCGCGCTCCTGCGTGACCGCATGCTGAGAGAGGTGGCCTATGGCGAAGGCGGATGGGCGACAGCGCTTGTTCGCGCCGCCCGACGCGGGCGCTTTGAGCCGGAACAGTTGAAGCAGGGTCGAGTGAGGCCGACCCGCGCTGAGACGACAGGTCGGCCTGAATCGCCGACCTTCTCGCCGTCGGCTTGTCATCCCGCGTGAACAAGGTTCGGTCGCCAAACTTTTTGTTTCGGATGGGCGCCTATCTCCCCCCACGATCGGGGTGCCCGTCCAGACCCCGCGTCAGCCTCCGGCGCGGGGTCCTTTTTTTAATTTTCGAACTCCGGTTGATCCTGGCGCCTGTCGCTGATTCCCTTCTCCTGGGTTCAGGAGATTCGGCCGATGATGGGCGAGCGGAGGGTGATGCAGGAGGCGCTGTTCTATGGCTTCAGCCTCGAGCGGCATGTCCCGTCCGATTGCCTTGTTCGGAAGATCGACCGCTTCGTCGATCTTTCGGGACTGAGGGCGCACCTAGGGCCCTACTATAGCGACGTCGGACGGCCGTCGATCGATCCCGAACTGATGATGCGGATGCTGATCGTCGGCTACTGCTTCGGCATTCGCTCGGAGCGGCGGCTGTGCGAGGAGGTCCACCTCAATCTGGCTTATCGCTGGTTTCTTTAGGCGGGCATGGGTTGTCAACTCCGTTGTTTTCGGCTGGCCAGGTGGGAAGCGCTCGGAAGGGTTCAGGCTTCTTTGCGTGCTCAACGCCCGGCGGCGTCGGCGGACAGGATGGGTTGAGAAGGGTCGGACGGCCTAGTTTTGCCACGCGACCAGCCGGCAAATGCCGAACCGTCGCAACCAGCGATGCGGGCTTCTTTAGGCGGGCATGGGTTGTCAACTCCGTTGTTTTCGGCTGGCCAGGTGGGAAGCGCTCGGAAGGGTTCAGGCTTCTTTGCGTGCTCAACGCCCGCGGCGTCGGCGGACAGGATGGGTTGAGAAGGGTCGGACGGCCTAGCTTTGCCACGCGACCAGCCGGCAAATGCCGAACCGTCGCAACCAGCGATGCGGGCTCATCCAACCCTCGCCCCCTTCCGGGCGCTTCTTTCCGCCTGGTCGGCGGAACTCGGGGTTTTTGCTTGTGTGCCTCCCTTAAACTGCGGTCGGCGCCGCCATTCGGCTCGTGTCGGACCACCGGAAGTCAGTTCCGTCGGTCCACATCCGGTGCATGACCACCGCGAGTCGGCGTGCGAGGGCGACCTTCGCGCCTTTCACGCTGCCTCTCTTCGCGATCCGCATGGCCCAGGATCGGAGCGATGACCATCGGCCATGATGCAGCAGAACGTTCGCTGCCTGATACAAGGCTGTGCGGACCATCTCGTCACCGCAACGACTGATGCGGCCATCATAGTCAGTCTGACCAGAACTGTAGCGTTTCGGGGTGAGGCCGAAATGCGCTCCAACATCGCGCGATCTTGAAAAGCGCTCGGGCGCATCGACGCCCGTCCGATAGGTGAGGGCCACAACCACGCCGACACCGGGAACGGTCATCAGCCTGCGGCAGACGGGATCACGCCGCGCCAACTGTTGGCAGAGGCGATCGAGCCGTTCGAACTCTTCGAGGAGCACTTGGCGAACGCGCAACATTGGCTTGGTGATCGCGAGCAGAATGGGGTCGTCCGCAACGAGTTCCAATGCCCTGGCCTCGAACCCTCGCCGGGCTACGACACCGACCCGCAGGCCGAAAACCTTTAGGGATCCGCGTACTGAGTTCTCGATATCCAAGGCTTTGGTCAAAAGCTGCTGACGGTTGACCAACAGCATACGGGTCCGCTGCGCTTCCTCGCTCTTAACATAGACTTGCCTAAACCAACCGAGGCGAACGAGTTGCGCGATGCCGCGCGCGTCATTGCGGTCGGTCTTGTTCCGCATGGCGCTCAGCCCGGCCTTGACGTGACGGCATTCAAGGCAGATCGCGCCGTACCCCGCCGCACGCAGCTCGCCATAAAGCCAGGACGAGGTTGGCCCCGCTTCCAGCCCTATGCGCTTGAACGGCGAACCGAAGCTTTTCAGCAGATGAACAATGGCTGCTGGCTCGGCTGCGATTTTCTTCTCGAGCAGGACGTCACCTGCGCCATTCACGATGCAAACGTTGATGGTTTCCAGGGACACGTCGAGGCCGGCGAAGTAGTCCATTTTTCCCTCCTTGATGCTTGGCGCCATACAGAGTGCCAGGATGGCCGTCTTGGCTCGACCGCCCGCCTACTCCATCTTTGCCGGCTGGGGCTCGACGGCGACGTTCCGGACCATTCGACGTTGTCGAAGAACCGCCACGGCCGCTTCCGTGAGAGCGATCTGCTGCGCAAGCTGTTTGAGACCGTGGTCGCGCGCTGCATGAAGGAAGGGATCGTGGGCGGCGAGGCCTTCGCGGTCGACGCCAGCATGATCGTGGCCGACGCGCATCGAAGGCGCGGCGTCGCCAAGGTCGAGGACCTTGATCCGACGTCCAGCCGCGCGGTCGCCGAATATCTTTCGGTTCTCGATGACGCGGCCTTCGGCGGGGCAACGCCGGTCGAGCCAAAGGTGATTTCGCCAACCGATCCGGCGGCCCGTTACACCGCTTCGGCCAACTCTGTCGCCGGTTATGCCTACTCCGACAACTATCTCGTCGATCTGAAGCATGCAGTGATTGTGGATGACGAGGCGACGACAACCATTCGCCAAGCGGAAGTCGGCGCGGCCAAAACCATGCTCGACCGCACGGCTGAACAGTTCGACCTCACTCCGTCGCGCCTGGTCGCCGATGGGGGCTACGGCTCGGCCGACATGGTCGGGCGGTTGGTGGACGAGCGCGGGATCGAGCCGCACGTGAACCTGATCGACAAGTCCGAGCGCACGGACGGAACTTTCTCCCGCAGCGACTTCGCATTCGATACCGAACGCGACCTCTATGTCTGCCCCGGAGGTAAGGAGTTGCGAAAATCTCGCCGCGCGTTCTCCACGCCGCGCGAGGGCGTCGCAAAGGACGGCGCGATCCGCTATCGCGCCGCTCAACGACGTCTTCCACTGCTTCGACGATCTTGTGGAGAAATATGACCTCGAGAAGATCAAGACGATCGGCGACTGCTACATGGTCGCCGGCGGGGTGCCACGGGAGAGACTGGACCACCCGGCCGCCCTCGTCCAGCTCGCGCTCGACATGCGGGAGGCGGTAGCGAGCCGGACATTCGGGGACCAGAAGCTCGCCTTCCGCATTGGCATCAACTCCGGCCCAGTTGTGGCCGGCGTCATCGGCCGCAAGAAGTTCATCTATGATCTCTGGGGCGCGGCCGTGAATCTGGCGAGCCGTATGGAGTCCCACGGCGAGACCGGGACCATCCAGATCACCCGCAGCACCTACGACCTGATCAAGGACCAATTCGACTGCGAATCCCGCGGGACCATCAAACTGAAGGGCGCCGACGATATGGAGGTGTGGCACGTACTCAGACGGAAAGCCGACCCGCGGCCCGCCGTCGAATCTCTCGCTCAAAGGTCGATCCGCGACATTTAATCGCTCGCGACAACGTCCGCTTAATCCCCGCCGTCCGCTTCGCGCAAATACCGGTCGTTCACCGGCGGCTCGGCGAACTGGTTAACTCGACCCTGAGCGCCCTTTCGCGGCCGGTCCCATGAACAGGTGGTCTGCGCCAGAAAGCGGTCGAAGGCGCAACGGAGCCTTGCGCCAACAACGGACGTCCGCCTGACGATCTGCGGCGCATTGACCGGTTTCGACGAAAAAGCTTCCTCGACGGCGATGTCGACCAACAGCAGCAGTCTAATTGGCATAGATCGTCGCTTAAGGGCGGACTCGGCAATGCCGAACGGCGCGTCCCCCGCCGTTCCGCACAATCGTCAACTGCGGTCGATGAGCACGAGCCAAATGGTTGTTTATCTCTATCGGTGCGACAAAGCTTTTACCGCTCCCGCAGGCCTGCTTTTCGCAGTCCCTCGAATACCCGTGAGCCGGGGAGTATCTGATGATCCGCCAACGTGCGTCGTCCGAATGACCGGAGGGTCTCCCGGGGCCGCCGGCGCTTGAATTCCATGAGCGCGCTCCTCGCCCGCGCTTCATCGCCGTCCAAGGCATAGGCGGCGGCAAGGTAAGCCAGCGCCGGTGGCAACGGGTTTAGGCCGATCGATTCATTCAGCCACCGAATGGCCGTCTCATTCTCTCCGCATTTCAAAAAGCCCACGCCGACGCCATAGAGCCAATTCGCGAGGACCGGTTCGCGCGGACTGATCCGCCTAGCGAGAGCGAAGCCGTCGAGCGAATAAGTCAATCCTTCAAGGCTACCGGCGAGAGCCTGCTTGGAAAAGCCAAGTTCCGCGTGGGCGGGCGCAAGACTTGGGTTGAGCTGAACGGCCATATCGAACGCCGCGATTGCCCGCCCCGATTGCTGTCTCACCCGCGAGACGAGCCCTCTGACGTGATAGGCAAAGGCCAGCCTGGGGTTGATTTCGATCGCCAGATTGGCCGCTGCGTCGGCAAGTCCGACTTGGCGCATCGGGTCGGCGCTCCAGCGGCACATCGTGTCGGAAATATGCGTCTGCCCCAGCCCCGCGAGCGCTTCTGCGTGGCGGTCGTCCTGCCGCAACGCCCGCTCGAAAAACGCCCGCGCCGTCGCGAGACTTTCCACGGAACGCGGGCGGTGGAGATAGCCGTAGCCGCGGACGACCAAATCCTGGACGTCGGCTGCATCCCCGCAGTTCGAGCCTGCAAAGCCCTCGATATTGACGAGCTCGAGCTCGATCGCGCGAGCGATGCGGGCCGAGGCATCGCGCTCGAAGGCGAACATGTCGGCGACCTTGCCGTCGAATTGGTCCGTCCAGACCGGCAGGCCTGTTCGCGCGTCGCTCATCCGAGCGTCCACGCGGACCTCACCCGCGCTCCGGCGGACGCTTCCCTGGATTATGTACCGCGCCCCTGACTGGCGGCCGATCTCGAGCGCATCCGCATCGCTGCCGTGATGCACATGAAATTGAGTTCCGACGATCTGTCTTGCTTCGGTGAATAGCAGGGTGGAGACGGAGTTCGCGAGTTGCGAAAGCTCGTAGTCCGCCATCAAGATTCGTGAAGGGAAGCACGGCAACCGACCGTCGGCTCGGCGCTGCATCGCGTGGCGCGTGAGACTTTTGCCGTTCGGTCGAAAGCTTGTAGCCGGTCCCGCGAACGGTGAGGATAACGCTCGGATTCTTCGGGTCCGGTTCGATCTTGCGCCGCAGCCGAGCGATCAGATTGTCGATACTCCTATCAAAGCTGCCAGCGCCTCGACCACTGACGGCGTCCAGCAATCGGTCGCGTGACATGACTTGACCCCGCCGGCGCGCCAACGTCGCCAGTACGGCAAACTCTCCGCCAGTGAGCTCGACCTCGCGCCCGGCGGCGTCAATGAGCGAATGGCCGCAGATGTTCAACCTCATCCCATTCAGTTCAACCGTCCCGCCCGTATCCCCCGCGTCCTCATCTTCCTTCACCCGCCCCACGAGGGGTTCGAGCGCCGCAAGCACGTCACACTGCTTGAGAGGCGGCACGAGATAAGCGTCAGCGACTAGGCCTAAGCGCCGGAAGCGGCCGATATCGCCGACTGTGCCGACGATGGCGACCAGCCTCCGGCCAGTCTCCCGCAACGACCTCGACAGGTCGAGCAAGGCGAGGTCGACGCGCTCCACTCGGACAATGGCGGCCACTGCATCGGAGGCGCCGGCAGCTTCACGCGCTCCCTCTACGCTGTCCGGGCGCCGGACCGCGTATCCCGCCGACGCGATCCAGCCTTTGATCGTCGTTCGCGCACCAGAAGTCTCCGGCAATGATCAATACAACGCTGCGCATGGGACCCGCCTGCTTGAGGCCTGGCGATGGCCGGGCGGCATACTACTCCAGCCCATCGGCAAAAACAGCTCTACCCGCCACGCCCGAGCCGGAAGGCGATTGACGTGCGGTTTACATTGCTGGGACACGCCATTTACGCAATCGCGCCACTCTCTCCCGCCGTGATCTCGCGCCGGTCACTTCTGGGTTTGCCGCGCAGGGCAGAGAGCGAAGGTCAAATGACCGGGTCGATCCCTGACGACAGGATCATGATGCAGCAAATGATCGCGGGCTACATGATGTCCCAGGTCATCTCTGTTGCCGTCACGCTCGGCCTGGCCGACCTGCTCGCGACAGGAGAGGCAAGCGCTCAAGCTTTGGCGAAAGCGACCGGAACGCACAATCAATCGTTGGCGCGCCTTCTGGGGGCCCTCGCGGCTTGGGGACTTGTCGAAGAACCGCAGCCCCGATGTTTCAAGCTGACCGCCTTCGGCGCGTTGCTGTGCGCGGGTGTTCCCGGGTCCCTGCGCAACCTCGCCTTGGCTCTCGGAGGCGAAACAATGTGGCGGTCGTGGGGCTCGCTGCTTCACGCGGTGCGCACCGGAGACAACGCCTTCGAGCACCTGTTCGGCATGCCCAGTTTCGAGCACGCTTCGCTGCATCCGGACCGCGCGTCGATCTTCGACGCCTACATGGCGGACCTGACGCGCGCATCGACCGCCGCCATCCTGGCCTCGCACGATTTCTCCGCCTACCGAAGCATCGTCGATGTCGGCGGCGGCAACGGAGCTCTTTTAGGCGAGATCCTTGTCGCTGCTCCAGGAGCAGAGGGCTCCATATTCGACACCCCCTCCGGAGTAGAGCGCGCCATGCGTCGGCTTGAACAGGCTGGCGTCGCCCGCCGGTGTCGGGTCGTCACCGGCGACTTCTTCAAGAGCGTGCCGGAAGGCGCCGACGCCTACATCCTCAAGAGCGTCCTGCACGATTGGGAGGATGATAGGGCCTTGGCGATCCTAGAAAACAGTCGCCGCGCAATGCGCCCTGACAGCGTGCTCCTGATTGTTGAACGTCTGCTGCCGGAGCGGATCGAGTGCTGTGAGGCGCATCGCGAAATCACGATGATGGACCTGCACATGCTTGTGATGCCCGGCGGCCGCGAGCGCACCGCCGGGCAGTACGGTGAGCTTTTCGCTGGCGCTGGCCTCGAGCTCATCGAGAGAAAGCAGACCGGGTCGCCGTTCGCCATCATGCAGGCGCGCAAGATCGACGCCTGGACGAGCCGCGACTGCGCCCAGGACGCGGAGCAAGCCCCATGAACCGCCGATCTATCGTCCTTGCCGGCGCAGCCGCCCTCTGCCTCGGGCCCTACGTCTCCGCGGCGGATGCGGACACGAAATACGATGTCGGCGCGAGCGATTCCGAGATCCGGATCGGGCAGACGATGCCCTATAGCGGGCCCTATTCCGCGGCTGGCGTGATAGGTCGGACCGAGATCGCCTATTTCCAGATGATCAACGCCCATGGCGGAATTAACGGCCGGCGTGTGCGGTTCATTTCGCTGGACGACGGATACTCGCCGCCAAAAACCTTCGAACTGACCAGACGCTTGGTGGAAGAGGAGAACGTCCTGGCGATCATGGGGTCGTTCGGCACGCCGACGAACGCCGCGATCCAGACCTATCTGAACGAACGGCGCGTGCCGCAACTCTTCATCCAGGCCGGCGCGTCGCGGTGGAACGACCCTGCAGCGTTTCCCCTGGACGATGCCATTCGTCGACCTGTTGCGATCGGAAGCGAAGGTTTACGCCAGCGCCATTTTGAGCGACCGGCCCGACGCCCGCGTCGCCGTTCTCTATCAAAACGACGACTTCGGACGAGACTACCTTGACGGGCTGAGGGAGGGGCTCGGCGATCGGGCGGACCGCATGATCGTCGCCACCGCGAGCTACGAAACGAGCGACCCGACCGTGGACTCGCAAATCATCAGGCTTGCTTCCTCGGGCGCCGATACATTGCTGATCGCGGCTGGGCCAAAATTCGCCGCGCTCGCTCTTCGCAAGGCCTATGACATCGACTGGCGTCCCACCCGGCTTCCTCGCACAGGTGGCCGCCGCCTCGCCAAAAGCGCTCGAAGCGGCCGGACTAGAGAAAGCCGCGGGCGTCATCACGGCCGGTTCGTTCAAATCGATTGGCGACTCGGAATGGGCGAATGATCCTGACTACCTGGCATGGCGAGAGTTCATGCGCACGGACGATCCACAAGGCGACGTCCACGACGGGTTTACTTTCATCGGCTATTCCAACGCCGCGTTCTTCGCCCAAGTGCTGCGGCGTTGCGGCGACAATCTTACCCGCGAGAATCTGATGAGCGTGGCCACCCACTTGAACGGCGTCCGAATGCCGGACCTTCTGCCGGGGATAACCATAAACACCAGCCCGACCGACTACGAACCGCTCAAGCAAATGCAACTGCGTCGTTTTGACGGGAAACAGTGGACCCCTCTCGCGAAGCTGGGCGAGAAGTGATTGATGGCTCGCGGATCAAATCTTGCGCCAGCCGGTTTCGCGTCGCACCGAAGCTGCTATGGCCAATCGCACTTCACTTCTCGCCGTCGAACCGCCGTTCGAGTTCGATCCACCAGTCCCAAACGAGACCTCCGCTCTCGCGCCCTGCGAAATCACCGCGCCAACGCCACTCGTCATGGCTCAGGGTGGGCGCTCACCCACGGCTATGAGAACCGCTCGCCTACCATCGCCTCGCTCTTGGGCCGCAGCCCCTCGTTGGCGTGTTTCGATCGAGCGCATAGGACGGCGTGAGGACAGAAAAGCGCGGAGATCACGATGTGATCCGCCTCCCCGTATCTGTCCGGGCCTACCGCGCGGTCGGCAAAGTTCCGTGTCTGATGCTGCTCAGCGCGGAACTCCCGCTTCGGGCGGAGATGAGGCGATACCCCGTAACGCCCAATGCCCGGTCTCCGGCCGATTCCGGCTGTTCCCTGCGTGACCCCTGTAGGTCGGCTATATCCGCCCGAAGCGACATACGCAGCTCAATACCCAATGTCCGCTAAACGTGTGCGCCGTGACAAGGCGGCGCGTTCCAGTGGGTGCAAGCCCCACCCGGCGAAACGCTCCAGCCGGAAGCAACCGGAGCAGTCATGGAGGTGACGAAATGGCTGAAGCCTTCGGTGTAGCAGGTCACGTATAGGTGACGGCGCGAGTGTGCGGGCCGCAACGCGAGTGAACGCCGAGCAAAACTCGAAAAGGACGATGTGCAGGCCGACCCGACAACGTTATCGGGGAAGGCTGATACGGCTGGGTGAGATGAGCGACGACGACGCCCAGCCGCTGCACCGGGGTAGTGGCGGCAGCACGTACACAAGGAAAGCGTACGCAACACGGGAGGCCCCATGGCGTGGTCAAGGGTGATCAACCGGACGCCCGTGAGGGAGAGGCCGGGCGCTATGGGGTGGCGGAGAGGTTCGTAGTACCGCTGAAGCCGGGTAACGCCGGGGGAGGGAAGGGGCCTCAGTTCAAGGCAGACGCAAGACGCGGTGAAGGACCTGGAGATTGGGCAACCTATCAACTCCGGACAGCGTTCAGAAACTGCAGACGGCGTTGCACGCGAAAGCGAAGGCAGAACCCGGCTACCGCTTCTACGCCCTCTACGACAAGATCAGCCGCGAGGACATTCTGGCGCACGCCTATGCTCAGTGCCGCTCCAACAAGGGCGCGCCGGGCGTGGACCGTCAGGACTTCGAGGCCGTCGAGGCGTACGGGGTCGAGCGATGGCTGGGCGAACTGGCGCTTGCGCTCAGGCAGGAGACTTACCGACCGGACCCTATCAGACGCGTGTACATACCGAAGGCCAACGGCAAGTTCAGGCCGCTGGGCATCTCAACCTTGCGGGATCGGATCTGCATGACGGCAGCGATGCTGGTGCTGGAGCCGATCTTTGAAGCCGACCTTCCACCGGAACTTTACGCCTACCGTCCTGGGCGAAACGCCCAACAGGCGGTGGTCGCGGCGGGAGAGCTGCTGTTTCGCGGCCATCCGGAAGTGGTGGACGCCGACCTCGCGGACTACTTCGGGAGCATTCCCCATGCCGAGCTTTTGAAGTCGGTAGCGCGTCGGATCGTCGATCGACGCGTGCTGCATCTGATCAGGATGTGGCTGGACTGCCCCGTGGAAGAAACCGATGATCGGGGTGGGAAGACGCGCATGACTGAAGCGCGGGACAAGCGGCGCGGCATTCCGCAGGGCTCGCCGATCTCACCCTTGCTGGCGAACATTTACATGCGCCGGTTCGTGCTGGGATGGAAGATGTTCGGGCTCGAGCGAACGCTGGGCACGCGGCTCGTGACCTACGCCGACGACCTCGTGATCCTGTGCAGAAGGGGCAAGGCCGAAGCGGCCTGGCAAAGCCTGCGCGAGATCATGGGCAAGCTGAAGCTGACGGTGAACGAGGAGAAGACACGGATCTGCAAAGTGCCGGGAGGAGAGTTCGATTTCCTGGGATACACGTTCGGGCGAATGTTTTCGGCGAGGACCGGCGAGGCCCGCATCGGCTACCGGCCGTCAAAGAAAAGCATTGAGCGCGTGGTCGAGAAAGTCCACGCGCTGACCGACCGAGCGGGAACATGGCAAGAGACCACAACGCTGGTGGGCAAAGTGAACCGCACG
Source organism: uncultured Alphaproteobacteria bacterium (assembly GCA_963730555.1). Taxonomy (GTDB): domain Bacteria; phylum Pseudomonadota; class Alphaproteobacteria; order Rhizobiales; family Beijerinckiaceae; genus Roseiarcus. The sequence continues at coordinate 127,787 of CAVSSS010000014.1, forward strand.
TTGCGCGGATGGGCGAACTACTTCCAAGTAGGAACCATCAGCAAGGCGTATCGGGCGCTCGACGCTTACACAGCGGTGCGGTTGCGCCGGTGGTTGCGCTCCAAGCACAAAGTCAGGCGACGAGGGGGCGGGAGCTATCCACTCTCGCACCTCTACGGGCACTTCGGGCTCGTACGCCTGAGCCGGCTTGGACACGACGTGCCGTGGACGAAGGCGTGAGGTCTTGTCCGAGAGCCGGATGCGGGAAATCTGCACGTCCGGTTCGATGAGGGGGGTGTGGAAACGGAGCTACGGCTGAGCCACTAAGGCACCGCCAGACGAAAGGGGCGGCAAACAGACATGCTCAACCTAACGCCATCGCGCCACACTCCTACTCTACCCGATTCGAGACGTCGCTCAAACGTCTCAAATGCGCAAATAGCGTCATAGCCAAACGGTGCGGCGAAGGGGTCAAGTCGACCCTGAGCCGCCCTTCAAGGGCGACTGTACGAATGGGCGGGAAGCGCGAGAAGCGGGCGTTGGCCGAATGAGGTGCTTGCGCCAGAGCGGATCGTTCTTTCGATGGCGCGCGCAACGAGATTTTCGCCACCATTGGGTGAGGATGAGGGGCAGCGAGTGCGAGCCAGTACTCACTCGACGACTTTTTGGGCACGAGCCGGAGTACGGCGCTCAAATCGAGGAGCGTGATTGCGCACTGATCTGCTGGTAGTCCGACGTGTCACATGTACCTCTACCTGACCACCACTGGCCGCGTCAGCGGTCAGCCGCGTGAGATCGAGATCTGGTTCATCGAGCATGGCGGGCACTTCTACCTTATTGCCGAGCGCGCGAGCGCCAACTGGGTGCGCAACATCCAGTCGCAGCCTCAGGTCAAGGTCCGTGTCGGCGACGCTGAATTCAACGCCATCGCGCGCGTCGTGCACACCGGCCGCGAGCCTCAGCTCGGGGCCACTGTGAAGGCGCTCTTTGATGCCAAGTACGGCTGGAGCGACGGCCTCATAGTCGAACTCATGCCCGCGTAAGCGTCACCTTCTATCGGGGCGCCGACTTCAAGAACCGCGGGGACGGCCGACCGCCCTCGACCCAAGGGGGACATTCGCAGTACGGGGCGACAGTCCGTTCTATTCCCGTGAAAGGCCATTCGGTGAGCAGGGCGAACTCGTGCTCACCACCCGGAGCGGCCCTATGTCAGTCGTGATAGCAGCGTCTGAGCCTCGGCGATCTCCGGCATTTCTAGCGTCGGCGCAAAGCCTTCGAGCGCCGGCGCAAGCACGGCGTGGGCGTCGGCGGCCCGGCCGGTTGATTGATAGAGTTTGGCCAGCGCCAGCGCCGCGCGCAGTTCGAAGCTGCGCGTGCCTTGCTGCTTTGCGACAGCGATCGCGCTCAGGAAAGCGTTCTCCGCAGCCGAGGGGTTGGCCGCGTCGCCTTTCAACAGGAGTTGGCCGCGCCCCCGGTGCAGTTCGGCTTCGAACGTGCGATGGCCCGTGCGGTCGGACGTCGCCAGCGCCTCGTCGAGGATGCCGACGGCGCGACCGGCATCGCCCGCCTGGGCTTCCGCCTCGGCCAGCGCGATCTTCAAGAGTCCGTCGAAAATCAGAACGTTCTGCTTGCGCGCCAACTCTGCGCCGCGGCGCATGTTCTCGAGCCCACTGCCGATTGCAGTGCCGGCAGCGGACGCCCAGCCGTCAAGGAATGCGCCGAACGCGCCCCACATGGGCAAGTCATGCTCACGCGCTAAGCGGACAAGCTTGAACGCGTTCGGTGCGGCGCGCACTCGGTCGCCACGCATCAGTTCGAACAAGGCCGCGTGCAACAGTCCATAGGCGGCAGGTGCGGCGTGGCCTAATTGTGCTGTGCGCGCCGCCATGTTCTCGGCGCTGAGACGAGCCAGATCGACCTCACCGCGCGCCCAAAGCGTGAGGGCGGAATAGGCCATGGCCGACACGCCGACATCCTGGCCCAAACGGACGGCGAGGTCGCCATCTCGCTCGGGATCGAATATTTCAAGCGCTTGTTCGACGTGCGCGCGCGCCGCGACAAATTCCCCTGCGAACCATTCCGTCAGGCCGCTCATGCGTTGGGCTATGCTAGCCTACGAGATGCTTCATCCCGCTTGGCCCGCGTGGCGATCTCGGCGTCGAGAGCCTCGATCTGAGTTTGAAGACCTCGCAGCAACTCGACAAGCCGTAGCAGGCACGTCCGAGCCGCCTCTGGGACCGCAGCCGAGAGGTCTTCGATCTCGACAACAAGCCGGCCCACATTGGCGGCGCCCTGCGGAGCAATGAAGCCGAACTCGCCCATATGGCCCCGTAGCGCATTGATGATCTGGGTTCTCTGCCCGACCAGAAGATCGCGAGTTCGGAAGATGACCGCCGAAGCCTGCTTCGCCTCGCTCTTCACGGCGACAAATCGCATCGTTGGTCGCTGTACGGCCTCGCATATCGCCTCCGCGTCGGCCATGTCGTTCTTCTGCCGCTTCACAAAAGGCTTCACGTAGGCCGGCGGAATCAGGCGCACATCGTGCCCCAGCTCGGAAATCGCTCGCGCCCAAAAGTGCGAGCTAGCGCAAGCCTCCATCGCCACCAAGCACCGCGGCTGATCGGCGAAAAATCTCATCACCTGTCCGCGTCGTAACCTTCTTCGGAAGACCACCTCGCCAGATGAACTGGCGCCGTGCGCCTGAAAGACATTCTTGGCCAAGTCGAGCCCGATGGTGGTAACTTCGCTCACGGACGTCTCCCTCTGGTGGCTATTAACACCCGCCAGTCTGGCACACAGATGCCGTTGGGGGCGTCCATTCCATCATTGGAAAACCACCACCTTCACCGCCGGGCTGCGTTACGACGGCATCGCTGCGCCGATGGTCCTCGACGGCCCGATGAACGGCGAGGCCTTTCTCGCCTATATCGAACAAGCGCTCGTTCCGGAGTTGCGGCTAGGCGACATCGTCATCATGGACATGTGTGGACGCCCCCATCGGTGCAAGAAGAATTTTTTCGAAGAGCACGGCGCGTGGTCGGGTGCTGACATGTGTCCGGCCTCTGATGCGGCTTGTCACATGCCGCCGGCCCGTATGGGAGTTCGCGGAGCGGGTCCAATTCAATCTCGCGCGCTCAAGGCGCGTATCCATGATCTGGTTTTCCCGATCCCGTCTCGTTGACCGTTGCGCCATACTCTCCGTTTGACCTTCTCACACCTTCAGGACCGGCGGCGGACCTACTTCGCCATCGCCGGAGCCCGATAGGTTTCGCCTCTCGCCATCAATGCCCAGGCGATGCGCGCCATCTTGTTGGCGAGGGCGACGATCACCAGCATAGGTGGCTTACGGTTCAGCATGCGCGCAAGCCACGGCTGTGTGGTCGAGCCCTTGCGCATTGCCCAGCGTACGGTCGCGCTGGCTCCGATGATCAGCAGTCGGCGCAAGGTTCGTTCGCCCATGCGGGAGGTCTCGCCGAGCTTTTGCTTTCCGCCCGTGGAGCGCTGTAGAGGTGTGAGCCCGAGCCAGGCCGCAAAGTCGCGTCCTCTCTTGAAGGCCTGAGCTGCCGGCGCCAGTGCAACGAGCGCTGTCGCCGTGATCGGCCCTATCCCAGGAATTGTCGTCAGCCGCTTGGCTTCCTCATCCTCCCTGGCGCGCCGTGCGAGCTCCCGGTCCAGCACAACCACCCTTCCGTCCAGCGACCTGAGCTGGTCTGCGAGCAGGCGTAGGATTGGCCGGGCCATCGCGGGAACGCCGGCGTGGTTGTCCTCGATCGCCGCCACGAGCTTGGCGACGTGAAAAGGGCCCTTTGCAACCACCATACCGAACTCAGTCAGATGCCCACGGATCGCATTGATGATTTGGGTCCGCTGACGGACCAGAAGGTCACGAGCGCGAAACACAACGGCGGCAGCCTGCTGCTCCTCGCTCTTCACCGCCACGAAACGCATAGTCGGCCGCTGCGTGGCTTCGCAGATCGCTTCCGCATCGGCCGCATCATTCTTCTGCCGTTTGACGAACGGCTTCACGTAGTCCGGCGCGATGAGCCGGACTACGTGCCCCAGCTTCGCAATCTCTCGCCCCCAGTAATGGCTGCTGGCGCAGGCCTCCATGGCAACCGTGCAAGCCGGCTGCGCGGCAAGGAAGTCGAGCACCCGATCGCGCCGAAGCTTCTTGCGGAAGACCACCGCTCCTGATGCATTCGCGCCATGCACTTGGAACACGTTCTTCGCCAGATCCAACCCGATTGTGCTAACTTCCAACATGGACGCCTCCGTCAAGTGATGATCAACGACACCACTTTGGCACAGCGATGCCGGCAGGGGGCGTCCACCCCATCAATCTGCCGGCTCACAAGGTTCATGGCGTCAGACAGGCGATCGAGGCCGCGGGCGCGACCCTGCGCTACCTGCCGCCTTACAGCCCCGACTTCAATCCCATCGAAATGGCCTTCGCAAAGCTCAAGGCCCTGTTGCGCGCCGCCGCCGCCAGAACAATCCCAGACCTCTGGCAAGCCATCGCCGACGCCCTTCGCCGCTTCACCCCGCAAGAATGCGCAAACTATCTCGCCGCCGCAGGATACGATGCAACATGATCGGAAAATGCTCTAGCCGCTCACGACATTCATCAGCAGAATTCCGAAGGGCTTCAGGAAGGGGTCTATGCCGCTCATACGCTCGCCGGAGGCATACGCGGGAATGCAGCTCAACTGGGCGAGGTGTTCGATCGAGACGACGACCTCGTCGGTGGAGCACTTGAGCTTGCTCGGTATCGCATCGAGAGCAACCGGTATCCGGGGCACGGGGCGGTTATCGCGAACCGCTTTGAGAACGAGGGCGTCTATCGGGTCCATTTTCTTGACTGTGGTAATGCAGGACTGGCGCATCGCGTCTCGTCGATTCGGATCCATCGCGGCGGCCAACGGATGCGACCAAACGTCCTGTAGCTCCTCGTTCTCCTCGTCCGCCGCCGCCTCCAGAATTGGGACCGCATATTTCAGGCTTGGCGGTTCAGGATCGATGCCTCTTTCCCGCAGACGCTCGCGGGTCCTCTGCCAAAGCACCGCAATCCTCTCGATGTGTTTCGCCTTCACCCGATCCCCGATGAGATAGCCGATCAGATCCTTGGGGAGACGTGGACGCGGACGTGGCCGGCAGGGACGACCTCAGGCAAGGTGAAGGTTGCGTGAACCAAACGTTGGCCGGACCGGGGGAAAACCCTAAATCGTCTCAGGGCCATCCGTGAACCGCCTGAGAGCTACAGCGACGCCATAGTCCGCCTCGCCGAGGAGGCGACGGTCGCGATGTAGCATCAGCTAGAGCGTCCTGCGTTTGGGTCGAGTCGGAGCAGGCTTCGCGCGGCGTGTTCGCGTGGGCGCTCTTTCCAAGCCGGCTAGTGCGACATCAGGACCGGCAAGGATTGCTGATGCATAAGGTCGAGCGTCACCCCGCCGAACAGCCCCTCGTAAATCCTCGAATGGCCAAAGGCGCCGGCGACGATGAGATCGGCGTCCTGGGTGTCGAGGCTTGCGAACAGGGCCTCGACCGCGGTCAGATCGCCCGTGTTGGTCCAGTCGGCGATGTGCTCAGCCTTGACGCCGTGCGCCGCCAGGTGATCGACCAGCATCTGGGCTGACTTGCGCAGAACGCTCGGCCGCGACGAGAAGGCGAACACGGTCACCTTCCTCGCCCGTTCGAGCAGCGGCATGGCGTCATGGACGGCGCGCAAAGCCTCACGCCCGGCGTTCCAGGCGATAACGATGTTGTCACCCACATTGCCGGGCGTCCATTCCGGCGGCAGCATCAGCATTGGCGCGCCGGATTCGAGCAGCGCCCGGTCGAGCGCGCCGCGGCGAATGACGCCTTGCGCCAGGCTTTCGGGCCCGGGGGCGATCATCAAGTCGGCGCAATGGGTGAAACTGTCGAATTCGCTCGCCTTGTCCGGGGGCACGAAGACGGTAGTCAGTCCGGATTTGCGCGTCGTGTCGCTATATGTCCGGCTGACCGCCGCTTCAGCCTCGGCCTCCTGGCCCGCGGGAGGCGCACTAACGTCGACGCCGATCAATCGCGCCCCGTGCGCCTTGGCCCACGCGACGGCTAAACGTATCCGCTCGACCGTCTCGATCGTCGGATCGAGATAGACGAGGATATCCCTATAGGCCATGTTCGCCCTCCCGTGCGGCGACCGCGCGCCGGACGCGCTTCCGGCGAGCAAGCCAGTCCGGCTTCGCCTTACGACACACCGCCGAGGCCCATCGGGTCGGCTTGGTCGACCATCGGACTTGTACCATGCGGCCAGTTCTTGTCGATGATCGCATTCCAGTCCCGGAGGGACCGGCGGCGCCAACTGGACCATTTTTCGAGGCCCCGCTAACGCGGCGCTCCTCAGAATGAACGATGAGCAGATCCAAAAGCAAATCGCTCTAGGCGCCCATTCTCGCGTTCCCCAACATCGCCTTTGCGAACGCAAAAAAGCGCTGTTCGAGCGTCGAGAAACGCTGTTCGAGCGTCTCGAACTCAGTTCCGCTGATGACGGCAACTAAATCGGCGCAGGCGTTGCGCCGCCACGAGGGCCGAGTTCCGGACAGAGGCGCGTAACCCAGCGCGGCTTCGACCACGCGAATGGACTTCATTTGTTGCTTGGTCGGCTCCTGGGTTCTTGCCCATTCGTCATGGTGCCGAAAAATGTTCGAGGCAGCCTCGACGACCTCACCAAGCGAGTATCCGTTAAATTGCGGACCTATGCCTTCCCATTTGGGGTTTACGCCACTTAGGTCGACTTTATATCGCTGAAGGAGATTGTTCAGAACGACCATGATTGCACCTGCGCAAGCAGCGCCACCGAATTCCCCGGTTTCTAATTCCTCGCCTAGCGCATGAAACTTCTCTATCCGTTCGGGGCTCGAAAACTCGCTCACAAACGCGACACAAACAATCGCCTCGCGCTCCCTTTCGGCAGTGTGCTTTCGCAGGTTGTCAACCGCTACGAGGTCGAGCAGCGTTTCGAGCACTCGCGTGTTGGAACGCCAGAGCAGCACCAACCGGTGCATGGCGTTGTATCTGTCGTCGCCAGATTTCGGATTGCCGTCAGGCGTCATGGCAAGACCGCCGCTCGCCGTCACTTGCCAATCACCTCCTGCGAGAATTCCGCTGAGGCCATGTCGTGTGACGATGCTTTCGTAGGTAGAGGCTGCGCACATTTTTGGGAGGCTATCCCCTGTAGATGCTGCTCAGCAAACAAGACAGTTGGAAGGGTGCCGCCTCTAACGGGTTGTGTTCGCGCTGCTGGTTCTTCGTCAGCTCGGCCTGGATCTTCTCGAAGGCGAGCGCAATCACTGACTTCGCGAACGCCTTGCAGGCGCGTGCCGATGCGCTGCGCTAGCATCGCCAGTTGCTTGGTCATGTCGAGGCGCTCCAAATAATTGCGTTACCCTAGCTGATGTAACTCCGTTTCCTCTGCGGCCCGACGTGTGCCCGCTCCAAGGGCCGCGGGTCCTTGGCATTCATTTCGTGCGCGAGTGCAGCCGTCCTGACAATGACGCCCTGCGCCGCCGCGTTTGAGGTCGCGGTTCAGCTTGTCGGTAAGTCAGACGGGCCAGAGTTGCCGCCCGTTTTCGTGCGCGCTCTGGCCGAAAGGCGAGCAAGTTCGCTTTCGATAAATTCACGCGCCGAAGCGCCCTCCGATTGAATTGGGCCGCCGCCTGGACCGCGTAGCCGGTGTTCGGCTGGCTGCTCTTTCCAGCGCATCCTAGACTTCGACCACCAAATCCCCGCGGCCGGAACTGCCTTGGTCCAATCTCGCCGGGGGCCGCCTACCGCATGCAGCCACAAGCTCTTGCCGACCGCTTCGTTCGCCGCCGCGACAGCTGTCGCGAGTTCAGCAGCGTAATGCTTGACGAGCGTCTCGACCGAGATTTCGAGAACGGCCGCCACTTCCTCCTGGGCGAGCCCGGTCGCAGCCATGCTCCGGACGTACCTGCGGCTTGTTCGGGTAGGCTCATAAGGGGGACGGCCCCGTCCCGTTTTTATTGTCCCGAGTATTTCAGATTTTCGCAGCAAAACACGTCACCTCCGTACCCTGGTGGCGCGTCTCGGACAACGACACTTAGCGGGTGGTACACTTAAACGATGAACTGTGGTTTTCATTGGAGTGCGGCACCCGGTAGGGGCTTTGCTCCGACGCGCTGAGCACGAAGCCGCCGGGCACGGTCCAGCGGTCGCCTTGGGAGTTCGATTGCGATCTATCGGCAAGCGATCACCGCGTCTCCCCAGGACGAAGCTTTGTGCCGCGCCCAGATCGGCTCGTCGACGGACTTCGTGTGAGCGAGGGGCTTGACGAAGCCTTGGCGCTTCTCAACGACGCACAAGCCTCGACCTGTAAAGGGCCACAAGTTACAGGCAACGGATGATGCGCGTGCCAGACCGGACAAGATGGGGCCGTTTGTGGTCTGTGAGCAGCGATGTGCGTTAAGGCGTGCCAGAGGGTCATGCGATCAACATAGGGCTGTGACGCTGCCACAATCATAGGAGCGTGGTCGACGCGCGACAAGAGAGGGGGCTTTGATCGAAGCAACGATGATGATGAGTGAGGCGGAGTGAATTATGCCAATAGACCCAGTGGCTGAGAATACGATTGAGGATGAAAATGACGCGGACTTTGAGCTAGACGATCTGTTTAAAGAACCAAATAATAGATCAATTGACGCCGTGACTATTCATGCTCGGCAACTAAACTTTGTTGACGCGCGTATCAAGGAGTACTTTTTCAGCAAAGCGAAGGAATTGCTGAAAAGGAACCAGTGGGACGACTAAGGTCTCATTGGCTATGGAGGCGCCAGATAGCTCTGCGCTGTAAATGATCTCGACTTTGGCCCGTCATCGTTTCATAGACCAGCACTAAGTTCAATTTCTGTAATGTTGTGGCGCTCCATCAGATATAATAGCTCATCATTGCCTTTGATTTCCTGTTGGCTCAGTAGCGCGCCATCGCTGGAATACGTACTGAGATATATGGTGTCAGTGGATATCGTTTTATTACCACGATGATCAAGATAGTAATCGCGATAAGGTTGGTCGAGAACTTGTGTTATTGACATTTTGCGCAATTCGATATGATAACGGGACGGCGTGGGTTGAGCAGCCAATTGTTGAAGGGTGCCTTGGAGCGCCTCATTCTCTTGTTTCAATTGCGTTAGGCCTTTGATCTGTGTCTCAAGCTGTTTCACACGTTCTTCGCTGCGAGCCAGTTCTTCTGCTACTGAAAAGAGTTGTTCAACTTTGGCTAATTGGTGTTTTCGATTGGCGTAAAGAGCCTTATTGCGACAAGTGGCGCTGCAATATTTTTGCTTCAGATTGTATTGGTGAAATGTTGTGCCACATGTGAAGCAGTGGGTTTGAGTATCCACTGGTTGCTCCTATTGTACACACGACTGATATAGCGGAGCGGTAGCTAAGGCGCAACAAGGTTAAGCACATGCATGGTGTGTTATTTACGTTGAATCGCAGAAATTTGACGCATTTTGGGACGATGTTGCGCGTGACCCATGAGGTCAAAACAGCTAAAAAACCGTGATCACCGGCTCTGCCTAGGGTCCAAGATGGATTGGCGATGGCCAAATTAGCCGGATAGCTGGACCATCCGAAGAAAGACTTATGCTTCGCCTCATCAACAGATAATCTGACGCAGACCATGGCGATGGCGGAGTATTCTTGCAACTTGCCCTAGTAGGGAATCCCTGGGTGCGCGTAGATGATTGATATTGCGAAGCTTCCGCGTTACCATCCACTTAATAACTGTGGTATAGCTAGCGTCGCATACGTTTAGCACGCTGTTTTCATACACTTTAATTCATCGGCCCGGTTGCGCTGCGATGCCCCCTACCTAACGGGCCAAGGGCGGTGTACATAGGACGGCGATGCCGTGGACTTCATCATCGGCCCCGCTTCATATCCGCTCGAAGAATGGCATTGGTTGTCAGAAGGAGAGCGGACATCTCCCCGTTCAAAGCGATGATCTCGTCTACCACGGCCCGAAGCTCGTCGGCCTCGTCGGGGGTGACGCCATGCGTGTTGCGCAGCGCCGAAATAGCTTTAAGAGTGCCGTCGCTTGCTGTCCGTATATGCTCGACAATGAGGCGCAGACGCTGGTCATCGACCGTATCGCCGTCAGTCCCTTCTGAGAGTGCCAAGCGAACTGCCTTAGCCTCTGCGTGAGCGAGGTCAGCCCATTCCCCGCTTATGGCGCGGAACGAGAGCAACAGGTCGTGTTCGTTCATTCCTAATTGACATAGACGATTTGCACGACTTGTCACGAGCTTTTTAACATTTCAACGCTGAGGTTAATGCCTGAATGGGCAGGGCAGAATGTGCGGAGGACTGGCAACCACGCATCTTGTTGCGGTTTGTGGTCGAGGATCGTGGGCTATGGTTGCGCACTCAGGTGAAATTCATTGGTTTCATGACTATAGTAGCGCAACAAAGAATTGATATTGAGGATTGATAGTCTACTTTGCCTACTTTGTAATGCCAGAAAGTATACTTGGTGGCCGCAAGAAGATCGCAGATTTGGACGAGAAAAGTCGCATTTTCCGAACACCTTCCGCCATCGTCCCGACTATCATCGGAGCGCCTCGCCCGTAACCTGATGGGGCAGCTCGAAGGATGGGCACAGAAGGTGAGACATCGGCTGAAGTTCCCCATTCGATCAAAAAGCCCCTGCGCGGTTTGCGACGCTGGTGTACCGTCACCTTTTGTGGTAAAATTAACGGCGACGGAGTGAGCGCATGCATCTGCAAGAAATCGTTAACAGAATTGATCAGCGACTCGAATCCCTGGGCATCAACTCCTTTGAGGCAGAACGCCGCGCCGGCCGGCGAGATGCGATTCGGAATATGCGGCGGGCAGTCGCCCGCGGAAAAGGCGGAGTGACGATGCGAACGATTGACGCCCTAGCTCCGGCCCTCTCCACGACGCCAGAGTGGTTGCTGACAGGCCAGGACAAGAGCGAAGCCGATGAAACCACAGAGATTATTCTGCTCGATAAACGTTCGCCCCTCGATGACGACAGGGTTATCGAGGCGTTCGGATTGGCCTTTCAATCCTTGGTCGGCAAGTTGATTACGGAGGTCGAGGCGTCCATTCTTGCGCGATCAGTAGTTCGCATAATCCGCCTTCCAGAGGCAGCCATGACCCAAGCCGAGCGCCGCGACATGATTCGGGCTTCGGTCCGCCTGTTCCGGCATTAATGATCATCAAAATCCTGTACCGAATGATACAAATTGTGATTGGCTGAGATCTTAAATTTACCTGGATTTTTTACCGCTTACCGCCTTACACCTAATAGGTTGTTCCAACGCTCATGAGGGGCGTTCAAATGTTGGTTTACGAGGATAATTTTGGGTTCTGGGACATCGGTAATCCGGAGGAGCGGATATTCTTTGACCACGTACAGCGCCAAAGCGTATTGATAGCTTGCGAGCGTTGTGAACGGCCCGTCCGGCTTATTCCGCCCAATGCCCTTTGCGCCACTTGTGTTTCCGCGCTCGAACATGGCGCGCCAATTTCGATGAAAGAATATGGCAGTCAGGAACCGCTTTTGGACCCTGCTCATCCGACGTGAGGGACGCTTCATTCCCGAGTTCGGCAGCTTTGTCCGCGGCGAGGCAATAGCCAAAATGAGCGAATTGCGGCTCAAAGGAGTTCGTCGCAGCGACCTCAAGATAATCGCATCAGATCCCGACCTGGCTGCGATCAAAAAGGACGTTGAAGCGCTGAATGACGCCTAATTGGCTGGCGGGTGCATACAGCGTTCGCTTAGACACCGTCCCCTTGCGGGTCTCGATGCGGCCTTCATGGCGGAAAGACAAGCGTTGCGCCGGCATCGAGGAACAGCACGTCGCCGTCTCGGAGCATGTACCGCCCGAGCTTCCACAGGCCAAGCTCGAACATCTTGCGCGCCAGCGCCAGGCGAAAGGCTTTCAAAAGCTATACTCCGGTGGGGCTTCCCGCGGCATAATCGCGTTAAGGGCTTGGAGTTCCACCGCGGGAGGTTTGCGTCAAGCCGCGTGTCGTCAGGCGTTCTGCCTGGCAGGCCGTCAAGCCGGCTTGCGCATATGCCGTCACTAGCTGCCGCTGTCGCATTACGCGCCCCATTATGGCTCTTTGCGCACACAGAGCAGCGACGGCCTATCAGTCGCCTTCCTAGCCCAGTCGTTGGCGATGAGCGATACTCCCGCCAGGACTCCTCCAGCGCCTCCGCCGCAAACGCCTTGCGTTGGGCGGGCAATCAGTCTCGCAACAGGCTACGACAGTAGCATTACCTCGACGACGAAATTGGCTCCACTTGCTCCATTTGCCTCCTGGAAAGTGGTGGCGCCGACCGCAGCATTTCCAATTTCGTCGTTGCTATCCCGAACGCGGAGCTCCGCACTTGGGCGCGGATGGCGTCTTCCGCCCCACAGTTGATTGGAACATCTCGTAGGCGGACGATTTCCGCTGGAGAGGTGGATCATGGACAAGAGCGCGAACGTTGGAACGCGGCCGGGCGACGCGGAGCGACCACACGAGTTTGGCGCAGCGGCGCCCGGCCGCGGCGGCAGGATGTCACGACAGAGGAAGACGGCGGCGGTGCTGCGGTTGCTGCGAGGGAAGGACTGGAACTGGTCTCGCGCTCCCTCGGCGTGACGGCTGCGACCCTGATGGCGTGGCGTGAGGCCTTCCTCGCCGCCGGTGAGGCGGCGCTCACGACAAAACCCACGACGGGCGAAGACCTGGAAAGCGATCGGCTGAAGGCCCGGCTCGGAACGGAGCTGATCGAGCGCGACCTGCTGAATGAGAGGATCGCCATCCTGGAGGCCAACCGCCCTTTGGTCCGGCGGAGGCTCAAACCATGAGCCGGGCTGTCTCGCCAATCAGCGGCAAGCCGTACGGCCTGGCGTCAGTTTGACGGGTCTGGCGGCTCGCTCGTTCCGGCGTTTATCGCCATCAGGCCCCACCGCCCGATACTCCGCCAGCACGACGCGGGCCAATGGGGCCGATGTCTGATGCGGCGTTGACGGCCGAAATCCGCGTCGTTCTCGCCGCCAGTCCGTTCCATGGTGAGGGTCATCGGAAGGTCTGGGCGCGATTGCGCTTCGCGGGCATCCGCACATCATTGCGACGCGTGCTCCGGCTGATGCGGGAGAACGGCCTGTTGGCACCGGGACGTGTCGGCTCACCGCGCGGCCCCCGGAACCACGACGGCACCATCATCCCCGACACCGTCGATACCATGTGGGGCACCGATCTGACGGCCACGTTCACCGGTGAAGGCCAGGCCGCCGTGTTCATCGCCGTCGATCATTTCACCGCCGAATGTGTCGGCATTCACGCGAGTTCGCGGGCCACCCGGTTCGAGGCGCAGTATATGTCGGACCACTTCCAGAAGGAGATCGCGTTCCTCGGCATCGAAAGCTCCCCCGCGTTCGTCCAGGCACCGGAAGGCAATGGCTGCGCCGAGCGGTTCATCCGCACGCTGAAAGAGAACCTGCTTTGGGTGCGGCACTTCGAGACGATCGAAGAACTGCGCCAGGCTTTGCTGGAGTTCAGGGGCACATACAACAACACCTGGCTGATCGAACGACACGGCTTCATCAGCCCGGCGGCGTTCCGCCAGACGCAGCTTCAACGGGCCGCAAAGGCGGCGTAGGATTCAATTCGGTGTCCCGGAAACCGAGGGCTGTATTTCGGATCGCCTGAGGATGATCCCGACAGGCCCTTTTCATTAAAGCGCCGCATGTCCGGCCGAACCGGCTCGGCTTCGCAGACAACCGAGAAATGCCCGGGATTTCGCGCGACGAACTCATGAAAGGCCGAATTCGCGTCGACGTCGTCGACCACGATCGCGCCGCCCGGCCGTAACACCCGCCAGGCCTCTTCAAGCTCGAACGATACGTTGCGTCCGCTATGCAGACTGTCGTGAATAAAGAGATCGAGGGTCCCAAGTTCTCTCGTCAGGGGAGCAAGATTTCGACGGCTCGAACCTTTTATGAGCTGCCACCGGCCATAAAACTCCTCGCTCACCGCGATTCCAACTTGCTCGCGCCAGTGATGTTCGATGGGTGGCAGGTCAATGCTCCAGAGCTTACCGGTCCCGTTGAGCTTCAGGGCTTCCAGGATGAAGCGGGACGAGACGCCATGAGCAATTCCGGTCTCGACAATTATCTCGGGTTTCAGATGGCGGATCAGACACCAGATCGCCCGGATAAAGGCGGGGTCGCCGTCATTCCAATGGAAAAAGCTAAGCGGCCCAACCTCGATGCCGCGCGCGGCCAGCGTTGCCGTGATCGCGGGCCAAAGGCTTGTTGGTTCCGAGCGCGCATCGCACGGAAAGCCGATCACCAATTCGGCATGGAGCCGCGCTTCCCAATCACTGTCCGCCTGATATTGATAGCGTGGCAATCGCTGTTCGGCGGCGTAGCAATGGTCTTCGTAGATCCGTTCCCACGTTCCGAGTGGCTCCAACAGGACCGCGCCGAAACCACGCGCGGGATGACGCATAATGTACCTGAGGGGCAGACCGAACATCACAACCTCGAAATCGCGATGACATGGTAGATTTCTACATCGCTTTCCTCCGACGAGGACGGGCGCCATGTGGACGAACCGCGCCAAGTGCTTCGCGCATGCGCGGCCAGTCCTGTTGCATCCGGCATTTCCCATATGCCGGCCCATCCGAGCAACGCGGGTGAACGATAACCATAGCTGAACCTGCCCGGCAAGATCGGCCCAGCCTGAGACAATTGCGGTCCCCAAGGTAGGCCGCTGCCTTCGTTGCACCGTCTGCGGAGGCAAGCGGATCAACACGCGCCCCGCCTGGGCACACGGCGCGCGACGCCTGGGGCCGAGAGCGGCCCGACGAGAGCTAAAAGCTGCTCCACCTAGGGAAAAAAAACTCAAGGACGATGGAAAACTTCGCTTATCGGACGCCCTTCTTGTCAGTCCGGTCGGCAAATCCGTTACATTTCCTCCATTTGCGATCATGCGCATGATCGCTCTGGCGCAACGCGATCAACAAGGGGAGACTCCCGCGAGCCTGCCTCGGAGGTCACTCCATTGACCGGAAGGCGCCTTCTCCGCCTTCCAGGCCAACGTGGAGATGCGTTGCGACTCCGGAAATCGGCAAGCTTGAGATTGCGCGCTCAAATCCAAAACGGGAGCGATGCTGACGGACGCGGCAGCACGGAAAAGCGTCAACGAATGGAAGAATGAAGTCAAGCATATGGACGATAGTGCTTCTCGAACGGTGATAATCGATCCCGCATTCGCGGCCGAACATCACATTGAGCAAGCTTTGCTCAACTTTTACACGCTGAGTCGCCTGCTAAGGTTACCCAAGTCAGCTGCGATTTTGAGATTTCGAACATCGTCCAAAGTGAGGACGACGAGGAATAGAAACGCGGCGGAGCACGGAAATAAATGGCGCTCGAGAAGCATTGCGAAATCAACACCGCAGCAGCGCTGAGATCGTTTCTGCGGCGGTTTGCCCTGTGAGTTGCGCAGCGATCGTGACCCGTGACTTACGCTCATGCAAGACGAGCACAGGCCGTGTGCATTTGCAGATGATGAGGTCGCCCTCCCAATGGCGCCTCGCCGCGGCTTTCAATGATCTTCGGGCGATTATGGATCGACGCTCGATCCTTGATGGTGTCGCGCGGCTCTGGCGCGACGTAGAAGCTGGGGCATTGCCTTCGGAGTGTCTTTCGTGTTCGGTTTGTAGCTGCTTAGCGTACGATTTTGAACAAAATCGTGTGGTGACCCCAAGCTGCGCTGGCGACTTCGCTGCCGCGACCTGCAAGAAAAAGTCTGACCAATCTCGGGGAGATGAAAATGAGCGCGTCCAGTCGTCAGGCACTCACGCTGCAGCGCGGCCGTAGAGATTTCCTCGTCAGGTCAACCAGCGCCGTGCTTGCCGCAGGAGCGCTCGGCATCCCGCGTGCGTCCCGCGCGGCAGAGCCGGTCAACATCGGCGCGCTCTACCCGACAACCGGAAGCTTCGCGCAGATTGGACAGGGCTGCGTCAACGCCGCCAAGCTCGCAGTGCAGATGGTCAACGATGCCGGCGGAATCAAATCCCTCGGCGGCGCCAAACTCAACCTCATCGTATCCGACGTCCAGAGCGACACAACTGTCACGCGCACGGAGACAGACAGGCTGATCAGCGACAACAAGCTCTCGGCGATTCACGGCTGCTTTGCCAGTGCTCTCACGCTGATTGCGAGCGAGGTGGCTGAACGCGCGAAAGTGCCCCTCCTGACCGGCTCGAGCTCGGACCAACTCAACAAGGGCCGACACTACACGTTCACTCCCTTCGCCCGCGCATCGCAATTTGCCCACGCGCAGCTACAAATTGCCAAGCTGGTCAGCGAACAGCCGAAGGTCGCCGTGCTGTTCGAGAACACCGCGTTCGGCACTTCCACCTCCAACGGGCTGCGCGAGCAGGCCGCTGGCGAGGGGGCGGAAATTGTCCTGTTCGAGCCCTACTCGGCCGGCTTGACCGACGCCAGCCCGCTGATCAACAAGGTCAAATCCTCTGGCGCGAACATGCTGTTCCCGGTCTCCTACCTGAACGACCTGATCCTCATCATCCGTGCGATCAAGCAGGTCGACTTCAAGATTGCAGTTAATGGCGGCTCCGGTGGCTTCGTCATCCCCGATTTCTACAAGAATGTCGGCGATCTCGCCGAAGGCCTGCTTGGTGTTGCGCACTGGAACCACGACATCAACACCGACGCCCAGAGGGTGAACGCCGTCTTCCAGAAGCAGTACGGCGAATTCCTCTTCGAATACGCGGGCGGCCTCGTCGCCCAAACCTTCATGATCGCGGACGCTCTTGAACGCGCCGGCTCAGCCGATGCGGAGAAAGTGCGTGACGCCATTGCCGCTCTCGACGCCTCGCAGGGCTATGCCGCGATGTGCCCCGGTGGGCGCGTGAAATTCGGTCCGGACGGCAAGAACGTCTACGCCCATCCGGTCGGCGTGCAGTGGCAGCACGCCGATCTCGCGACCGTGTTCCCGAAGGAAGACGCTCGGGCCTCGCTGGTAAAGATATAGCATCATGCGCCGATGCTCGTGACCGTGGCCCAGGCCGTCGTCAACGGCTTGCTTATCGGTGGAATCTACGCCCTCGTGAGCATCGGTGTGACGCTGATCTTCGGCGTCGTGAAAATCGTGAACTTCGCCCAGGGCGAGTTCGTGATGATCGGCATGTACATCAGCTATTTTCTCGCGACCTATCTCGGCGTCGATCCGCTGGCATCGCTGATCGTTGTGATGCCGATCCTTTTCCTCGTCGGCGTTCTGCTGCAGCACTTCCTGATCCGCCGCGTCCTCGGCCTCGGTGACATGCCGCAGATTTTTCTCACCTTTGCGTTGTCGCTGCTGCTGATAAACGTCACCCTGCTGCTGTTCACGGCCAATTACCGAACGGTGCAAACATCGTATACGGAGACCTCGATCCATCTTGGTGAGGTCTACGTCGCGGTGGCGAAACTCATTGCCTTCGTCGTCGCGATGGTGCTCAGCGGAGCCCTCTGGGTTTTCCTGCACGCCACCGATCTCGGGAAGGCCATGCGCGCCGCGGCGCAGAACCCCGACGTGGCGATGCTGATGGGGATCAATCCCGACCGCGTGTTCTGCGTCGCCGTCGGCGTGTCGCTGGCACTGGCGGGCGCGGCCGGTTGCTTGCTCATGCCGTTCTATCCCGCCTACCCGATGGTCGGCCAGGTCTTCGTGCTGATGGCCTTCGTTGCCGTCGTCTTCGGCACGCTCGGCAATGTCACCGGTGCGCTTATCGCCAGCCTGATGATGGGCGTAGCGGAGTCTCTCGGCGTTCAGTTCGTCGGCGCCGATTCCGGGTTAATCGTGGTGTTCATGATGCTCCTGCTTACGCTCGCGTTTCGCCCTACCGGCCTCTTCGGCGGATGGACCCGCTGATGCGTCTTCGCCGGGGGACGCTGTGGCTCGGCGGGCTCATCGTGACCGTGCTCGCCCTTCCTCTGATCGTGACTAGCCACTTCGCGATCGACATCTTCATCCGGGTGCTGCTGTTCGCCTTCATCGGCGTCGCCTGGAACCTGATGGGCGGCTACGCCAAACAACTCTCGCTAGGTCATGCCGCCTATTTCGGGCTCGGCGCCTACACCTCGACGATCCTGCTGATCCGCTTCGACGTGTCACCCTGGATCGGCATGCTTGCCGGCGGCATTGTTGCAATGTTGGCGAGCCTGCCGATTGGCGCCCTTTGCTTTCGCCTCCGCGGTCCGTATTTCGCGATCTCCACCATCGCAACGGCGCAGGTCCTGATGTTCCTGTTCCTGAAATTTCGCGATTTCGCCTGGGGCGCCGAGGGCACGACGATACCCAATCTCGGCAATGCGCCGCTGATGATGCAATTCGACGCGAAATCCGCGTACTACTACATCGCACTCGGCATGCTCGCGCTCGGTCTCGTGATCACCTACGCGATCGAGCGATCGTGGATGGGCTACTATCTCGTCGCGGTCGGCGAGGACGAGGACGCTGCCGAAGCGATCGGCGTGAACGCCATGCGCATCAAGCGCCAGATCTACATGATCAGTGCCTTCCTCACCGGCATGGCAGGAACGTTCTACGTCCAGTACATTTACTTCATCGACCCGCAGACGGCGTTCAGCTTCAACATCTCGGTGGAGGCTGCGCTGGTGTCGATCGTCGGCGGGATAGGCACGTTGTGGGGCCCCGTTGTTGGCACCGTCTTGCTCGAAGTGACCTCCGCGCTGCTGCAAAGCTGGTTCGGCAGCAGCCGTGGGGGTGTGCAGCTGACGGTCTACAGCCTGATCCTCATCACCGTGATCCTGTGGCGGCCAAGCGGCTTGCTCGGCGTATTCACGGATGCGTACGAACGCGTCGTGCACGCCGGCCAGGCGCACGCGCGCGAAGCGACCCTCGATGGCTGAAGCACTCGTCATCCGCAACATCAGCAAGCGCTTCGGCGGCCTGCGCGCGGTCCAGGATCTCGACTTTTCCGTCGGCGAAGGCGAGACGGTCGCACTGATCGGGCCGAACGGCGCCGGCAAGACGACGAGCTTCAACCTGATCACCGGCTTCCACCGCCCCGATTCCGGCTCGGTCCTGGCGTTCGGCCGCGAGCTCGTCGGCTTGCGTCCACACGACGTCTGCACCCATGGGCTGGCGCGCACATTTCAGGTCGCAAGGCCCTTTGGCAGGATGACCGTCCTCGCGAACGTGATGACCGGCGCCTTCTTGCGCAGCCGAAAGCCCGAGATCGCACGCGAGCGCGCCCGCGAAACGATCGAATTCGTCGGATTGTCGGCCAAGGAGCACACGGCGGCGCGCGACCTCACGACTATCGACCAGCGCCGGCTCGAGATGGCGCGCGCTCTGGCGACAAATCCGCGCCTCCTGCTGCTCGACGAGGTCATGGCCGGGCTGAACCCGGCCGAGATCGATCAGGCAGTGGCGCTCATCGGTAAGCTTTCGAAATCGGGGCTGACCATCGTCATCGTTGAGCACGTGATGCGTGCCATCATGACGGTGGCGCGTCACATTGTGGTGCTTGATCACGGGCGGAAGATCGCCGAGGGCACTCCCAGAGACGTCGTCGCAAACCAGGACGTCATCCGCGCCTACCTCGGCACCGGTTATGCGCACGTGACGACACCTGGAGACGGCGCGTGCTGACGCTCTCTGGTGTTGGCGCCGCCTACGGATCCGTTCCGGCGATCGGCGACGTCAGTATTAGCGTCGGCGAGGGCGAGGCGGTTGGCCTGTTGGGCGCCAACGGAGCGGGTAAAAGCACCACCCTTCGCGCGATCTCGGGCCTCGTGCGGCTGACATCGGGCACCATCAACTTCCTCGGCACTAACATCGCCGCGTTGCCGCCGTATGTGATCGCCGCCCTCGGAATCGCACACGTCCCGGAGGGACGCCAAGTGTTTCCCGAGCTGACAGTGAAGGAGAATCTCGAAATCGGCGCGTACATTCCCGCGGCCAGGACCGATCGCGGCCGCACGCTCGACCTCGTCTTCAGCATTTTCCCCGTGCTGGCCGAGCGCCGGAAACAACTCGCCGGCACGATGAGCGGTGGCGAGCAGCAGATGCTCGCGCTGGGGCGCGGTCTGATGATGAAGCCGCGCCTGCTGATGCTGGACGAGCCGTCGTTAGGTCTGGCTCCCGTCATTACCGATCTGACCTTTCAGAAAATCGCCGAGATTCACGCGATGGGCACGGCAATCCTGTTGGTCGAGCAGAACGCGGGCCGTGCCCTCACGCTCGTCCAACGGGCCTACGTGCTGGAGAGCGGCAGGGTGATCATGCACGGCCCCAGCGCGGAGTTGGCAAACAACAAGCAGGTGCAGGCAGCCTATCTCGGAATCTAGGCCATGTGGACGAATTTGATCAAGCAGAGGCCGGCGGCGAAGCTGACGATTGATCTGAAGTTTCGTTCGGTCTTTTCGCAGCGGAGCGCGACGCGCTTGAAGCGCTTGAGCCGTCCGACGCCCTGCTCGATGCGTGCGCGGGCTTTGTAGAGGGTGCGGGCGAAGAAGGCTGGCTTGTTCTTTTCGTTCGCCTTGTGCGGGATGACCGGAGCGATGCCGCGCGCTCTTGCGGCGTCCCGATTGGCCTTGCTGGCGTAGCCTTTGTCGCAGATGACGGCACGCGGCTGAATGTCGGGCCCGATATCGAGCAGGGTTTCGAAGTGACGCCCATCGAAGGCTTCGCCGCCGGTCAGGTCGATGCGCGCACGACGGTGGAGTCGAACATCGGGATGAGATGCGCGGACGAACTCATCGCGGCGAGCGCGTCAAAGAAGGCTTCGAAAACGCCGGCCTTGCTCAGCCGGTCGAAGCGTTTCCGCACGCTGTTCCAGGGACCGAAGCGATCTGGCAGCGCGCGCCAGCGAACGTTCTCGACGGTGAAGAAATGAAGCGCCTCGAGGAAGCGGCGGTCGTCGGCGGCCTTCCGTCCACGCCGAGGCAGGCAGGCGCGGAACACCGCAAGCGTGTGCTTCCAATCGTCATCATCCATCTTCGTCGACATGCGCTCCGGCCTCCGATTCGGTCGGAGACCTATGAATCATGCCTGATTCACCGCGGGGAATCCCAAAAGCGTCGACCGGCAAAAATTCATCCACATGGCCTAGTGAACTCGCCTATCGGACAAACGGCTGCGTGGGAAGGCCGGACCCTCCCACGGACCCCGACCGCCCGATCCGGCCTTGGCCGGTCGATGCGACACCGAGTTTTCGAACCAGAGCCTGACCGAGCCGGCGCACGACCAAGGGTTCCGTCGCCGTGCAATCTTGGATGCCGACGAGGATCACGAATTCCAAGCGATCACGTCGCTGATGGTGCACATCGTGACAAACGCACTATCTCACCTGAGGCTACGAAAAGTGTGATCCGCCGTCTCACACTTCGACCAGCGGAGATACAAGACTGCAGCGACAGCAGACACCGGTCCTTCTCAAATGTCCCGGCGGCCACTCCAGGTCGAGGACAGGGCGCGATTCGGGACAGCGGTGTCGCACCCGATCGCCATCATGACGCGATCCTCCGCCACACCGGCGCCCGGGGATAATGGAGCACTCGCGGAGAGAATCACTGAGGACACCGCTCAACCCGTCGCGGAGGCCGTCGTGTGAGTAGTTTCCGAACGCACTCGCTTTCGCGTTGCGCAACCCAAAGCTGGCGGGCGAACTCGTCGATCTCCGCGATCGAGCGGGGATCGGCAATTGCGTCATGTAACTGTTGTTCGAGCATGGGTCTCCGTTTCCGAGACCCGCCAAGTCGGGGGACCACTCAGGACAAAAATCAACCGTTGCCCCGCAAAGGGGGCTTGCGTCGGATCAGATTTTCACGGAGACTTTGCCCGTCAGCGCCTGCAAGCTTTGACGCGCCAAACCCCGCCAGGAGGTCCGCTTTCTAGGCGGGTTTGCTTTCTGGGCCTTTGAAAGCTCCGTCGAATCGCGCGCTTTGATTCGCGCAAGCCCAAGAATCCTAGCTTTTTCGGCCTAAGGCAAATCCGCACGTGCGAGGGCGTCAGGGCGCAAGCTATCCTTGTCAAAACGGGCGCTTTGGCCCCCCTCGTTGAGCCGTTTTGTCAAGCTGAGCTTGTTTTCGGCCGGAGGCGCGAGGCTCACGCGCGAACGCTCTCAGGGAGCGAATCAAGGGCAGTCGCTCATCGAAAGCTGCGAAAAGTCCGGACGATGCGGGACAAACATAGGCGCGAGATGTGAGCGCGGGCGGGGCGCCTGAGCGCGAATCAGTCCAACTGCTTCTGAACCGCGCAGCCACGCAATCACGCGATTGGCGCGTGGCTAAGCAATATATTGACCTGCATCAATGCGCGTGCGCCGATCGCAATTTAAGAAGATCTATCGTGTTCGACCGAATTCGCCTCGAGCAGGGAATTCCCCCGGTTCCCGAAAGGTCCGGCCATCGCGGGCGATCATCCCGATCCCCGAGACGGCGGTTGCACCCGCCAGGAGGGCCAAATGACCGTGCACCAAGCAACGGAAGACAAGTATTTCGCCTCATCGCCTATCGCCTTTGACCGGCAACAGAGGCACTCGACGATCTCAGTCAACCTTGAAGAAGGCAAGGCCAAGATCATAACGAATGCCTATCCTCGGGGTAGGACTTTCGCACGTCTCACTGGACCGGAAATTGACGAGCTTATTCGTGACCTTGCTCAAATCCGGTTCAGGATAACCGAGGCCACGGGGAGGGCGATGTCGACCCCGCTGGTTCCTATCCCGGCCACGCCTACGACCCGCGCGACTAAGGTCGAGGAGGCGCACTAAAGGCCAGGGACGCGCCCAGCCGCACGCCGAGCGCGGCAGCGACTATTTGGCTCCGGCATGTTTCGCCCCTGCCCTGCCGCTTAACGATATTGACGACCGACTGGTGGTGGAAGAAATCAATTTGGGAGTGCGCTTGGCATGTCCGATCCGCTTGTGGATTCGCCTAACAGCCGGGAGGTGCTGCGGCTTGTGGAGGAGTATTGTTCGACCCAGCGGCCTCCCTCCTTCCCGCAGTTTACAATTCACTCCCATACGCATGAAAGCTGGCGGCAGGCGCCATGCATTGCGAAGGCGGGATGTTATGCGCTTTATGCAGGGGATGGACGCCTGATCTACATTGGCAAGGCATCCCAAGGGGCTTCCATCGGAAGCAGGTTGGGCGCCCATTTGAATAAGATTCGGAACGGAGTGCCGGAAGGCCATCGCTGGGGCGGGCGGGAGCCACGCTTTGTCCACATTATCGAAGTCAATGAGTCGTTCGAGGCGCCCTCGCTTGAGGAATATCTTCAGTCGAGGTGGTCAAGGTACAACGATCTTTAACGAACTCGCCGGGCGATCTCGAACCCCTCGGCGGCGGCGAAGCGGGCGACGCCGCAATCCCGAAACCCGAGAGGCCCTGCCTGCGCTTTGGTACTGACGCGAAGGTTCGGCCGCCGGAACGCGATACTCAACTCAGCCATCGCGGTTGCGCGCATGGTCGCGACGTACGGATGGCGGGTCGCCGACGCAAGCGCAGACGGCTTATCTCAGCAGCAATTGGCCGTTGCGATTGTCGATTGACCAAGAGGCGAACTTTTTCAGGAAGCTTTGGCCGAGGAGCATCTCTGCATCTGGTGCAAATCGGCTGGCCTCTCGGAATGCCGCTCTGTCGGCCTATGGGAGACGGCTTGCACGAATTGCGGGTGACGTTGGCGAAGAGGAAAGCCCGATTGTTGTTTTGCGTCCATGAGCAAACGATCGTCGGACTCCACGCTTTCTTCAGGACGACGCCGAAGACGCCAAAGGACGACTTGGAACTGGCGAAGCAGCGAATGAGGGCGATGCAATGACCAAGAATCCTCACTTCGGATCGAGCCTCGAAGATTTCCTTGAGGGCGAAGGGATCCTCGAGGAAGCGACCGAGCACGCCATCAAGGCTGTCGTCGCATGGCAACTCAAGACCAAGATGGACCAGCAACACATCACCAAGGCCGCCCTCGCCCGGGAGCTGCACACGTCACGGTCGCAAATCGACCGTGTGCTTGATCCCAATAATGAGGACGTGTCCGTGGCGACGCTGCGCAAGGCCGTGGAAGCGGTCGGGGGAAAGCTGAAACTAGAGTTGGTCGCAGCTTAGGCCCCGCGCGCGCGCGCGCCTGCATATGGCGCGGGAAAATCTCGGGACGGCCTCGGCGGCCTGATCTTCGAGTGTCGGCCGCAATACGTCGAGAGTCTTCGGCCCTCGGTCTGGGCAAGGGTCAGGCGCTCGCCTAAGTCTCCCGGCGAGGACGGCTATAGGGTGCCGAGTTTTTACCCGATTCCGCCCGTCGCCGCTTTTTCGGCCCGGCGCTTCGCGCTCCACCACGCACTGAGGCAATCGGCCCGCTTGTAGGCGCTGACAGCCTCATCCTTGAGCCGCCGCACGGCGAAAAGCACGGCCGCGCGGTCCATACGCTGGCTCGATCACGGTGCTGCCATCGGGCGGGGCAGGGTAGCGATCCATCAACAAGGTCTGCTGTTTCATTTCGTTGCCTCCGGTTCAGGCGGTCGCAGCGCAGGGGATGTGACCGTAGCCGATCAAGGTCGATCCGCCGTTTGTGGTCGCGGTGATCGTCCACCGATAAATAATTCCAGGCTGAAAGCCGAAAGGCCCGCCGCCGATCATCTGGATGATCGCCCGGAGATCGACGGCGCAGCGGAGATCAACTGGCTCGCGTTCGCATCCGCGCCAAGCAGAACGCCGACCGTCGAGACCGCGCTTTGGAGGGAATCGCCAGCCGGCATGTCGTTTGACGAAATCAATCGAGAACGTCTTCACCTCGCCCGGACAGACGGGATCGAACGTGCCGGCGAATGGCATCAGGGGAGCGCCGGCGTCGGCCTCCTACCCACTCGCCGGTCGCCGCCAGCCTCCCTGCATAAGGGTTTTCTAAGCGGGGCGCTGGCGGCGGTTGCCGGCTCCGGCGAGCATCGACCCGTGCTAGGTCTTTCGAGCGATGTCGATGACAGACCCGATCACTCTTGCGCTGGTCTTGGTGGCGTCCGGCCTTATTTCGGCGGCGATCGCCGCCATCAAGGGAAGAAACTTCCTGTTGTTCGGGCTGCTCGGCGCGCTCGCGCCGATCACGGTCGTCTATGCGATCTTCATGCGCCGGAAGGTCCGCTGCCCGGGCTGCCGCGAAAGAATCTGGCGCACGGAGAAGGCCTGCCCGTATTGCTGGATGCCTTCAGCCTTAGGGCGGCGGCGCAGTCCAAGTCGCATCACTGCATCCGGATAAAAAATCAGCGGGACGCGCCTGTCTATTGTGCGGTCCCATCAGGCAACTGGCACGTCGTGGCCGATCAATGGCCGCGGAAAGCAAACCACAGAAGGCGGAAGTTCCTATCTGTGCAAAGCGCCGGCGGTCGGCCTCCTACCCATCGCCGGTCGCCGCCAGCCTCCCTGCATAAGGGTTTTCTAAGCAGGCGCTGGCGGCAGTTGCCGAAGGTGGAGCGTCAATGCGGTTACTGCTCAACGCAATCGCCTTCGCCGCGCCTCTCGCCTTCCTCGCGATTGGCCTAGTCTTAATCTGGGCCATCACATGAAAGAGCTGCGGCGGCATCCGGATTAAAATTTCGCGGGGCGCGTGGGTCTTTTCCACCTCGACGGTCATGCATTGCTCAACCGGATGGGGAGGCTCGCTGTGTTGCCGCGCCTGCGAAAGTGGATTGCGGCAAAGTTCGGCGAGGCGGGTGGCGTCAGTCATCGGCGCCGCCCGCGCGTGTCAAGGGGTCTGAAGGGCATTCGAGGGGCGGTCTTTGGTTGGGATGCGGTCCGCCGCTGACCCTTTTTCCCTTCCGCGCCAGGCGCGCGCTCCCCAAAAGCGCGCCTATAGGCGCATAGGGGGGTATGGGGGGACCTACCGCGCAACCGCCGCAGAACCGCCGCAGCCTTATTTTCTGCGGCTTTCCGAGGACCGCCGCAACCGCCGCGCGTTTGAACCGCCGCAACCGCCGCTTTGCTAATCAGATCAAACGACTGCAAGTGCGGTGGTTGGGTTTTCGAGCACCCGCTTCGAACCGACGCATGAACCGACGCAATAGGCGCTGCGCAACTGTTCATATGGCTTCCGGTGGGGGGACCACTGCGATGCGGTGGTGATCGTCGCCGCTGCGGCCATAGGGTACGTTTTGGATCCTGCGATCGGTGAAAAGGCGGTCCATCGCCAAATTGAAGTCGCGCTCGCGATAGTCGAGCCGCCGCTCGCGCGGAACGCGGCTGAAGACGCGCGGGGCGTAGTTTGACGCGTGGGACGACGACGAGACGCGGCGGCTTGTTTAGTCATGTTCGTGCAAAAGGTCGAGGAAGACGTCGGACGCGCTACGCGTTCCGAACGCCGTCGCGCCGGGAGCCTGCGCCGCTTCGGGCATGATGACCCCGTTGCGCCAGCGCAGCCGGATTTGATCGTTGCGGGCGGCGTAGTTCGCCTTGCGGCGCTGAAGGATGCGTGCGTTCGGGTCGAGCGGTTCGCCACCCTGCTTGTCGGCGGCTGGCTCGGTCAGGAAGAGCCGCGACCGGAACGTGTTCGACCATCCGGTCGATCCGCCATCGCCGTCAGCTTCGCCATCCGTGTTTTTCCTGAGGCCGGCGCGGCTGGGGTGGGCGCAGCATAGGACCGAGCCCTTAATCCTGAGCGCGATCGAGCCGAGAGCGCGCTGGACGAACTGGCGGACCTGCCCTCGGTCGTTCTCGCTGCCGCCATAGGTGTCGGCCGCTGTGTCGACGACGACCAAACTCGCCTTGAGATCGAGCGCGGCCTCGAGGACTTGCGTGTGGAACGGGGTGAGCTGGCCGACGCCGGTGCGGGCGAACGTCATCAAAATATTGTCTTCGCCGAGACGAGGCAGCCAGTGAACGTTCCGCGTCGCGCGGCGCTCGATTTCGTAGGCGGCGCAAATCGCGTCCTGACGGCGCCAGAGCTCGTCGTCATCGTCCTCGCAATAGACGCCGAGGCTCGGGGCCTGCATGACGCCGAGGCCGAGCCGCGGCTTTTCGGTCGCCATCGAGGTCTGCAATTGCTGCGCGAGCAGCGATTTGCCCAACCCGCCGTCGCCATAAAGCCCTGTGACGACGCCGGCCGGCAGCCAGTCCTCGACGTTCCACTTTCGCAGCGGCGGGGCGCCTTCGAGCATTGCCGGCGAAACGATCCGAAGCGGTGTGGGCATGTCCACATGCTCGCCGCCGTTCGGCTTGCGGGCGGGAAATTCGACGTACGGGTGGTTATGGTTTGGGCGCTGTTGCGCCTTGGCCCGTTGCTCTTCCTCCTGGCGCTGGCGTTCGCGGTATCGGCGAGCGCCCTCGGCGGCCCATGCGTTGCGCTCCACTTGGCTCAGAGCCAGGAAATCGGGCGGAGGGTCGTCGGCCATGAGCAGCGCCGCCTCGAGGGTCATGCGGCCCGATCTTCTGGCGCGTCGGCGGGCAAATCGGCTGCCGCACGCGCGCGCAATCGCCGCACGGCCGTCTCGGGGCTGCACTTCAGTTTTGCGGCCAGTTCTTTTGCGGTGAGCAGTTCGTCGACCGCGGGGCGCGGTGGGTGGGGAACGCCGAGGATGTCGGCGACCATGCAACCGGCTTCCCACGCAGAGACGACGAACTTCTTTTCGAAGATAGTCGGCTTAGGCCAGGGCGGCGATGCGGTCGGCATAAAGGGAGTCCTCCAACAAAAGGCCCCCATCGACCGCGATATACCACGTTGGGCGGCCATCCGGCAAATATTTTCAAGTAACGCAAACGCCGCTTGCGCTCTGATGCGCAAGGTAAACTTGCGCTCGCCAAGACTTTGCCAGGCTCAATCTCTGCGCTTACCGGGCAGGCCCAAGCGCAAGCGCCGCTGTTGTTTTGGCCGGAAAGGGCGCAAAGGTTTCGCGCGCGGTTTTCGGGCGATGAAACCTTGGGGCCGACCGGCCTCAGGTCCGCGCCATTTTCAATTTGCTAGCGCTATTTGCAGAACGGCGCAGGTCAAGTTGCAATTTGACAATTTGACGCGGTGGGCGCTGCGTTCGGCGACTACGGCTGGTCCTGCGCCGCTGCATATTGGGGAGGGGCTCATGTCGCATTGGAAGTCATTCGGTCTAGCCACTTTCGCCCTGGTCTCTCTGCTGGGTGAGGCGACCGGCTCCGCATTTGCCCAATGTTCGCCAATAGGTGGCATATGCGCCACCGAGTGGCGCAACGGCCAGGCCACCTTACTGCCGTCCCTGCCGGGCACCGTTTCCAGTGAAGCCACTGGCATCAATAACGCCGGGCAGGTGGTGGGATGGAGTGTCGGAGGCGGGGTCTATGTCGCCACCGAGTGGAGCCACGGCCAGGTCATCTCTCTGCCCTCCCTGCCGGGCTCCACACACAGTCAAGCCACCGGCGTCAATGACGCCGGGCTGGTGGTGGGATGGAGTTTTGTCGGCGGGGTCGAAGTCGCCACCGAGTGGAGCCACGGCCAGGCCGCCTTACTGCCCTCCCTGCCGGGCTTCACATTCCAAGGAACAGCCACTGGCATCAATAACGCCGGGCTGGTGGTGGGATTTAATGAGAGTGCCCCCGGGAGCGCGGCCGCCACCGAGTGGAGAAACGGCGAGGTCATCAACCTGGGCAGTGCGGGCGCCACATTCCCATTCAGTCAAGCCCTTGGCATCAATAACGCCGGGCTGGTGGTGGGATTTAGCAATGGCGAAGTCAATGGCGAAGTCGCCACCGGGGCCACCGAGTGGAGCAACGGCCAGATCATCAACCTGGGAGGCGGGTTTTCTGGGAGCTCTGCCAGCAGCATTAACCACGCCGGGCAGGTGGTGGGATACAGCAACAACAGCCCAAACTCATTTGGAGTCGCCACCGAGTGGAGCAACGGCCAGGCCACCTTACTGCCCTCCCTGCCGGGCTCCACGTCAAGCGGCGCCGTCAGCCTCAACGACGCCGGGCAGGCTGTTGGAACCACAGGCTTTGTCGATGGGGTCGTAGTCGCCACCGAGTGGAGCGACGGCCAGGTCATCTCTCTGCCCTCCCTACCGGGCTTCCAATTCGGATTTAGTGAAGCCACTGGCATCAATGACGCCGGGCTGGTGGTGGGATTTATCGATGTCCATGCCATCAGGGGCGTCCCCGAACCCTCGACCTGGGCGATGCTGCTGCTCGGCTTCGCCGGCCTCGGCTACGCGGGCTATCGTCGATCCGCGCGCGTCTTGGGTCAAAACGCACGTTCCGCCGTTTAGCGATTTACACAGTGGGCGCGCCTCGACGCCACGGCGATTTTAGCCAGCAGTGTTTACGCGAGGCCCGCGGGATCCGCGCCTATTCGCCCGGGCCGCTCTCGGTCGCGGGGTTGCATCCAAGGGACGACCGCCTGCTTGCGAGTCCGCTGACCCGGTCGCCCCCATCGGGCAGCGAATTTGGCCGCTGCGACGCGATCGATCAGCGGAGCGCGTTCAGACACGTCCAGGAGAGCGGCGAGTTTTTCGAACTCATTCATGAGCGCGCCTATGAGTTGATTGTGGTGCCTTATTAGCTCGCCAACACCTCGTTCACTTGCATGATCGGTTCGATCTTCGTGTAATTGGGGATGTCGCCCAATATCTCCGCGCCATGTTTGGCGAGCGTTTTTTGAAGGTCCTCAAGTGATTTGAACTTGAGATAGGCGATGGCGAAATAGGGCGCCTTGTCACCGGCAGGATCCGACACGCCCTTGTCGAACTCGCAACTCACCATGCCTTCCGGCTTGAATCGGGAGACGACGAGCTTGTGATGAGGCCCGAAATAATAATCGTAGTTGAAGGCTTCGCCGTCCTTTGCCGGATAAAGAACCGTCAGTCGATGCATCCGTTTCCTCCCTGCTGCCGATCACCGGGCCTTGTCAGTCTACTAAAAGCGGGGTTCTTTGACCAAGACCGTTGCACGAACCGAACGATCTCGGCGGCTTCGTCCGGGCTGTGGCCGTTGGCGGTGAGCAGCGCAGTAATGCGCGGGAAAGCCGCCAGGCCGCGGTCTGTCGCTCGATCGCGATCTTCGGCGTACGCCGGTTCGACAGCTTCGGTGTCGTCCATCATCAGGCCGCTCCTCAAGACTAGGCTGTCGTCATAGGTCGCCGCCGCGAGAACCACGAGGCCCCAATGTGGGGAAGTCCTGGGTTTCGGATGTAGGGGCGGGCCGATCTCGGCCCCAGTTATCGCGCCCCAGGTGCCAGGCGGGGCGAGTATTGATCCGCTTCCCTCCGCACGCGCTGCATCGAAGGCAGCGGCCTGCCTCGGGAACGAGCGTTGTCTCGGAGACGGCGTCGACGTTCACGTCCGCCTCGCGGCCGCAAGCCTCACACGTCGCGATGACGGCGCGGACGCCGTTCGCGCGCATGTTCGCCAGGCTCATCGGCGGCCCGAAGTTTTTGCGCACGCGCAGCATCGCATCGGGATCAGGCGCGCCTTCGGCGCGAAGTGTCATCTTTGTGGATAGCGCTTCGCGAGGCGGGACGTGAATTCTTCCTCGCTCATCTCCGCCCGCTTGCGCGCCCGATAGGCTGTCTGCTTGGTTCCTCCTGCCTCATACCATATGCGCCGCATGGCCTTCGGCGTCAGCTCCATCGGTGCCGGTTTCTCAGGATCGGCGCCCGCCGCCTCCTCCGCCGCGATCGCGGCCCGCGCTCTCTCCGCCATTCCGGTCCAGACCGCGAGGTGTTTGTCGACGGTCCCCTTGAGGTCCCGATGCAGCGTCATCTGCTCCTCACTCGCGTCGAGGTAGCCGCGCCACCAGCGCAGACTGCTTTCGCTCGCCGCTTCCCTGCCTTGTTTCTCCTCCTCTCGCTTGTGAATGGCGGCGAGCGCCTTGCGTCGGTCGTCGGATGAAACGCGGTTCGCGAGACGGTGGGCGACGTCTCGGAAGCGTTCCTTCAGCTCACGCCAGAAGCGCAAGCGCTCCCTCAAGTCGAACGGCTCGGGCAGGGCGACAGAGCCGAGGCGCGCAAGATGCTCGCCCTTGACCTTGCCGCCCTCGCGGCGGCTTTCGACAAGATCGACGACCAGCCGATGGCGGACCGAGCGGAAGCGAACAAACATCGTAGTGGCCTCAAGGTCGCAGGCGACGACCATTAGACCACTACAGGGCAACGGGGCATAGGCATGAATTGGCGCCGTCAGTTCAGCCCCGGCTGGCGCCGGGGCCCGTTATCGCCGCGCCCGCTTGTCGGCTTTGGCTGGCGGCGGGACCTTCGGCTCTGAGGCCGCCTCGAACTTTCCCAGCGCGGCCGCACTTGATGTTCAGGACGCGGTTTATGGCCGCCTCTCAAGTTTCCTACTCAGGAGAACTGCCGCTGCCCGGGCGTCTCCCTCGCGCCGGCGCCTTCGGGAGCTCTGGGACTATCGCCGCCACGAGCAACCCGCGCTTTGAACTCGGCGCGTTGGGCGGCCATCTCCTCGGCGGTCAAGCACCCGCTCAACGCGAGCGCCGCGCAACCGGCAATCAGTATCTTGAACATCGGGGCTTTCCCCTTGAAAACCGCATCCCGGCATAAGTCATGGGCGGAGAGCGCGTGTTCATGCAGGTCAATCGACTGCTTTAGTTCGCGATCATGCGAGCAATCGCCGCCGCGGCGTGTCGCTTGCCAGTGAGCGCGACATGGCCGGCCGCCTCGCTTGCGTTAATGATCCATGTCAATGCGCGCTCGCGGCGAGCACCTATGATGGCGGCCTCTCGTGTTCTGAGGCGGACCTGATGTACGACACCGAAACCATCGCACGGCATCTCAAAGCCGGCGTTGCCCGCATGTGGGCCAACCTAACAACGTCAGAAAGGGCGGCGGCTTCTGAAGCTCGCTATCAAGCAGGGGCCGCCAAGATCGCGTCCGATCTGAACGACAAGGCACAACAGAGGAAGGCCCGGGAGGGGAAGCCGCCGTCCGACGAAGGTTCCCCCACTGGCGGGTGAACGCTACGTGATCCTGCCAGCATCTATCCTAGTGCTCCTCCATCCGCATGCGGCTTTCCTGGCTTACAAGACCATTGCCACCGCCTTCGCAACCGTAGCCCTCATAACCCAAGCCATCCGGACAGCGTAGGGGTCGGTCGTCTAATGCCTCTAACGGCGCCGGTTCCTTTTTGCAGAGCACGTGACTACCAATCACGGTGTCGGTGGTTCGATTCCACCCCTTGGCACCATTAAAATCAACGACTTAGCGGAAAACTTGGCGCCTGAGGCGGAGGGCCGGACAACCTCAGGGACAACAATCGAGGATTTTCGTTTCCCCCAACATCCTAGGCCCGTGGAAGCCCCTCATGGCTTCCTCATCCGCACGCCCCGGCCGCCGCGGGAAAAGGCCATCGTGGCCATACGGCCATCATGGGTTCACCAGCCTCATTCGCACACCCGGCCGCTTGCCATTCGTGAACTCGACCCCCGCGGCCTCAAGGGCGGAGACGATCTTCCGGCAAACGGGTAGAGTTCGACCAAAGCGGAAGATCGTCGCAACCGATCAATGTCGCAAATCGACGTGAAGCGGTCAGTCCAGGTCGCAACGCTGTACGTCGCAGTTGAGCGGACAGAGTCCTTTCCCTGCGACGGGTGTAGGCCCGGTCCCGCCTATACTGGGCGTTCGGATTTCACCGCCAAGTGCACTTACCAGCAGCAGCTCACGCTATTCCAAGCGCGTCATTCACCGATGTGATCTGCTGCCGCATCTCCTGGTCCCCGGCCAGCTTGCTTGCGGCCTTGTCCAGTATCTCGCGCAGCCGATTCCGTTGCGGAGGGGTCAGCTCACCGCTCGTGGCAATGTATTTAGTAACGCCGTTGAACATCACGCCATACGGCTGCGCAGCGACGCGATTTCGACGTTCTTCGATCGTGATGGCCTCAGACAGACTTTCGAATGCCTCATCGAAAGAAGCCTTCATAGGCATACCGGTGCTACCATGTGGTTGAGAAGAACCTTACCGAGCGTGGTCAGCGGGAAAGGGTGATGTTCGACTGCCACCGCATGCCTTGCACGGATCACCGCATCCTCCAGATACTCTAAGCCTTCCGAGACATTGCTCGAGCTCTGGTAGCGGGCAAGGTTGAGCAGCGCCACTTGCTCCCAGTACCGAGAGTTCCACTCCCAAGACGGCTTCACGCGATCGTAGAATTCCTCCGCATTCGAGCGCAGGAATTTGCTCACCACGGAATCGAAATCGAAGAGCCGGCCTGAGAGCCGCGGCTCCGGTGCTCGTGCGATGATGGTATTCCGGTTAACCCATGGACCCAGCTCTTCGGCCAGATTGACGAAGATCGTGAGCATTCGATCAAGATCTCTTTCGGCGAACCGCTCAAGGATCCTCTCGGATACGGCGGAGTTCTCCGGAATGACGAAGCGCTTGGCTTGGTCATAATAGTCTAGCGGAAGAGGATAGTTGACCTCGAACTGGGCCTTGGCTTCCACCGCGCCAAAAGCCTTGATCAGGATCTCGTAGCGTATACCGCCGTAGAAGCAGTGCTGCGCCAGTGCTGCACCGAGGTATCTGTCGAGCGCCGGCCCACTTGCGTCTGCCGTGATGCTGTCAACGATGCGGTCCAGCGGTCGAAAGTCGTTAAGGATGCGACAACAGGCGACGGCGATAGGGTCGCTCTTGATTTTTTGGGCGAACTCGCCACGTCTCCTCAAGACAGAAGGGTCGCCGATGGCGCCGGCATCGGCGTACTGGTCAATCAGGCGGCGCGCCTCGACCGTGGACATCGGTAGTTTCCCCGTTTGGTCGTACCTCCGTCCCGCAAGAACCTGTTTCAGGTAGTTCATGCGGTAGGAGCGTTCGGCTCCGATGAAAACCACGTCCCGCTTTTCTAGCCGACCGAGAAGATCTGGGAGGGCAGTGACTTGCTCGGCGAGGTTGTCAATAACGATAACCACTGGGCCGTCGATCAGATCGATGACATCCGCGGTCGTATTGGCAATCCGACTAAGGGAAGAACACATCAGCGTCCGGGTGCCGCGCTTGGCCAACTCGTACGCAGTACGGCGTAGCGCCGTCGACTTGCCGGCGCCCGATGCCTCCGAGACTATTAGGACATGAGACTGACCGAGAGGATCTGACAGTCTCTCTTCGATTTCGACAATGAGCTCCGACACCATTGGACGAGCGATGTCGCGGTTGGCCTCGAGATCACCCCAGCTGGGAAAGTGTCCATACATGAAGCGGGAGTTCGACGAGGGAACGGCAACACCTGGCACCACCTCGAAGTCGGCGCTGAAGGCCATGGCCGTGGATCTGCTCACGCCGGCGGGGATGAGTTGGCGCGTGGCTGCGGGAAGGAGCTCTGTCGGCGTTGGCGGCCTCGGCAGAACGGACTTGCAGTACTCAAAAAAGTCTTTGGAATAGCCCACGAAGTGGAGAAGGCCATGCTTCTCGCACAGCATTGTCGCGATGGGGTCATCCGCTTCAACGAGTATCGATGGTCCACGATCATCTCGAGCGCTGTCGCCCGTACGTAGGGCTAAGAGCCTGACCCAAAAGCCTACGCGCGAGCAAGGCGTCTGATGGCGAATTGGATGGCGGCCAAGGTTATGAAGGCGGCGAGCGTTTCGGCGAGGTTCTCGTAGTCCTTGGCGATGCGGCGGTTGCGGCCGAACCAGGAGAAGGTTCGCTCGACCACCCAGCGACGGGGCAGCACGACGAAGCCTTTGGTGTCGTCCGAACGCTTGACGATTTCGAGCCGGAGCCCCGGCGATCTGGCGACGGCGTCTTTGACCTGACGGGCGTTGTAGCCGCCATCAGCCCAAACCAGTTCGAGCCAGGGAAAGCGCTGGCGGATCTTGTCGAGAACCAGCGCCGCGCCGTCACGATCCTGCATACCCGCCGAGTGGACGATCACGCGCAGCGGCAGGCCTTCGACGTCGACCAGGGCGTGCACTTTGCGGCCCTTCACCTTCTTGCCGGCGTCATAACCCACTGCGTCCTTTTCACTCCGGCTCGCGGCTCCCCCTTTTCCGCCGCTTTCAGCGACTGGCTGTCGAGGATCGCGGCGGTCGGGCTGGCCTCGCGGCCGAGCGCTTCGCGCAGCCCCATGTGGAGCTCTTCCCAAATGCGCTCCCAGACGCCGTCGCGCTGGAACTGGCGGAAGATGTTGTAGACCGTGGAACGCGGAGGAAATGCGCCGCACGGCAGATACCGCCAGGGACAGCCTGTGCGCAGAAGATAGAAGATCGCATTCATCGCCGCGCGCATGTCGGTCTTGCGCGGCCGCCCGCCCGGCTTCGCCGCCGGGATCAAGGGTTCAAGGCGCTCCCACTGCGCATCGGTCAAATCGCTCGGCAGACCTCGCCCAGACTGTTTGTAAGTCTCCCTGTGCGCCTGCGTCCACATCCCGAATCAAAGCCTCCGAGCCATCCCGGAGGCGGTGAATCACGCCCTAACCCCAAACGCCAGAAGCTTTTGGGTCAGGCTCTAAGTAATGATCCAAATCGACCTCGTCCAGCGTACTGCCGGCGATGATCATGGGCTCCGACAGCATTCGCTGCGTGAGCACCGCCATCCACGGGTTCACCTTCATCGTCTGGCTTATGTACTGGTCCCGAGAGAACACATAACCGCGCTCTGGCGTCCCGACGAACCCGTGGAGATGAATAATAAAGAGCTCTTCGAGACTTTGGGGGTCTGTGTAGACATCGTTAAAGTGCTTGGGGACAACCCGCTGGAGGGCCTGCTTGTCCTTGTACAAATTCTCCAGCACGTCATCGATGTTCCAAGTAAATACTCGCCGCCACACGAAGGAAGCCATCAGCTTGGCGGTCTCGCCGGGGACGGCACCCACGTAGCGGTCCGTGATCAGTTCCTTGACCTGAGTGGGGGTGAGCAGCGAATATAGCCGTTGAAGACTGCTCTTCTTTGCGTTCGTCGCTTTAGCAAGGTCGCCTAGAAGCTCATCACCGCTTGGCAGCGGTCCCTTTACGTTCTTCGAGTTCATAGAGAAACCAGCGCCTAAAAGCAGGTTGTACTGCCCTGCGCGTAACGACGACAAAAAAGCAGCTTCCTGCTTGCCCGTAATATCCTTGAATGGCATCGAGCCCCCTTGAGATGGCTAGCTGTCGAACGGAAACAACGTCGGTTCTAGCAGAGGCGGATTGGCCAACGATCCAGTCAAGATTGACACCGAAGCATCCAATTTCGAGGTGTAAGGCGAGCATCTGCTCAGGTACGAACGAACGACAAGCGAGAATGATTAGTCAATGTCCGCTGTTTGCGCATTCTCGCCATTCCCGTTGGTGTGTGGAACCGCCCTTCGCCCTTTTGCGACACCCCCGCCTCGAGTGCGGGAAAGAGCCTCACTCCCTGCGAACCACCGCCGCCAACACGCTCCGCGACGGTTCCACCGCGGAGGCGCAACGGATACCTTTGGCGCGCAAGACACAAGGGGATGTCAATCTAGACGCGATGGGCGCCGCGAGCTACGGTCTCCTACCGGTTTGAGGCTATGCGCCGAGCCTGGACTTTTATTTTATGGATATGGGGCCGTATCTCAGATGCAAGTGTCGTGGTCTGGCTCTGTGGCATCTCTACGAGCGCGCTCGTCTCCTACTGGGCTTGGCTAAGCCAATGGGGCTACTTGCCCATAGCCCTTATAGCGTTAGGGGGTTCTAGTGTTAACCGTCTGGGGCGTTAATGGAATTGTCTGGCTGCGTGCGGGGCGCCATCACGAAATTGTTGGCCACGGAGGGCGCGGATACCTCGAAGCCAACCGCAGCGGTGCCGTTGGGGGAGACACGACGCGAAGTGGGCGACCCGTGCAGAAATGGTCCCGCGCCAATCTAGCAATACTATCGCTGCCTAATCTCCACCAAGCGCAAGCGATGTTCGTGCCTCGCGCGCCTCCTTCGCAGCGCGCGCCACTTGCTCCGCGCGCTCGTAGAGATGATCAGCATTCGCCGGCGTCAGCGTTTGCAGCATCAGCTGTTCAATTCCCTCTCGGGTTATCACGTAGATGCCGAGTTTTTCCGCCTGCTCTATATCGGGCTTTACCTCCTCGGCCGACTTCGCAGTCATTATCACGGGCAGCACACGCAAATGCCGCGCGCTA
Source organism: uncultured Alphaproteobacteria bacterium (assembly GCA_963730555.1). Classification (GTDB taxonomy): domain Bacteria; phylum Pseudomonadota; class Alphaproteobacteria; order Rhizobiales; family Beijerinckiaceae; genus Roseiarcus. The sequence continues at coordinate 164,857 of CAVSSS010000014.1, forward strand.
GAGGTGTCGAGATTTCGACGCACGGCTTGCGCGCGATCATGAAGCTTAGGGAGCTTGTTATCGTCCTTGAGTAAGCCAACTGTGCATTCGACGACGGCCAGATTGCCGCTGGGCGTGGAAACTAGAAAGTCTGCCGCATCTCGTGACCTGGCAAGGCCGCCGATATGCGCAGGCGCGAACCCAAGCATCCAAAACAACCAAGGCATCGCCGCTTCAAAGTCGCGAGCGTCCCTAGAGCCCTGAGATTTAGTAAGGATATCGTTGAGCATAGAAAGTCTTGGATCGAACGACTCGTATGCGGCACGACGCGGATTCTGAAAGCTATCCGGATCGCTAAAGTAGTAATGTTGCAGCGCGACGCCATTGTAGCTAGCCAAAGCGTGGACGACTGCAGCTTTCGGAACCGCCAGTTGCTTGGAGCCGAGCCGGTAGTCACCCTTGTCCTCCCACTCGAAGACATTTCCGGCTAGACGTTCACGCCGGACCACTCGGCCTTGTTCAATAACTCGCACTCCCACAGAGATTTTTTCCTTGTCTGCCGTGAGAGCGGCTCGAACAGAAAGTGTCGCCGCTTCTTTAGCAATAGTTGACTGAGCATCAACGGCAACTACCGCAAAAGCCAGAATTTCGACCGAGTTCACCCCGCGCAAGAGGCCGGGTTGAAATTCATTTAACAGGTCCTGCAGGCCGTCATACGGAGTTTCGGCCGCGCGCAATTCCCAATCAAAGGTTGGCTGTTCGATGTAGTGGCGGGTCTCCGCTCCCAATATCGTGAGGTGCATAAGTCGCGCTTGTGTGCGCAGGCCGATCTCGTGATACGGCTGATATTGGACGCCATAGTGACCATCATTTGACGGAAAGAGGAGCGGTCCATCTGGAGTAGTCAACTTTCCAGCACAAAGCTCAGCAATCACTTCGACCCGCGAGAGACCAGCGTCTCTCAGATAAAAATGACCCGCCAGAACATGCTTTGACTTGAAGGTTTTGAATGGGATCACAGGCATATTGACGTGGAGATATAATGTGCCTTGAACAAGAACGGATCCTTCGGCGGTCTTCGCAGCAATGTAAGAAAACGAGTCGCTTTGATACGCTTCAGCGAGAGGTTCGATCGCTGTGAGAAACTGATCGATATCGCGTTTTATAAGGTCTGAGGGATTTATATTTCTTATTAGCTAATGCGCGCGAGCATTGCCATCACAGTGGCTATTACAATCGGGCGGGCCGCCCGGCACACACCGCTTTCCGACGGCCCTCCGCGAACTCGACCCAGCGCTTTCGAGCTCGGGTGGCCGAGGATCTAGTCGGACCTAGTGTCGCTCATTTGCGCTGCGCTCGCAATTCAATACTACATGGAGAGAGCGCCAATATCACTGATTTTCAAGCCGCCGCCCGGGCCGCACGCTCGCACTATTGCCGAACGGCCGGAATCCGCCCGATTGAGACGTCCAAGGCCATGAGCGCAATCTACTTGAAAGGGAGGGCGGCGCGTCCGCGCAGATTTCGAACGCGCCGCCCCTCGGAGCGCAAGGGGCTAACGCCTTGCGCGACCGGCTCGTCGCGGAATTGCTCCCGCAAATTCATCGCATCCACAAGGGCGCGGGATTGAACTCGCTCATCTTGCCGTCGCTGCCCTCCTGATAAAACCGCGGCCTCGGGATCGAATCGGCAGGGCGGCGTGGAATCCCCTTCGGGGGCAACGGCTCGAGAAGCGACGCGCCGCCGAGAAGGCCACGCCATGCGTTCGTGCACTTCGCGCCGGCGTACCTGTTCAACCCAATCTCGAGGAGTTGGCCCTTGCCGTTCGCGAGACGAAAGGGAATATCGGCGTGTCCGACGATGGCGGCAAAAACTGAGTTCCCGTCAACGTCGTCGGCGTGTCCAAATTGAGCGAGAAGATTGTTCGCGGAGTTGACGTGCGCGCTGAAGTAGGCCGCCGCGTCCGGCTCGGCCACGCGGAACATGTGGCCGATTGCCCACATACTTCTCGCAAACTGGTTTTCCGGAATAACAGGAAGCCATTCGTGCGCGGCGCGTACAATCCGAAGCAGTTCGCGGAGTTCCGTGCTGGTCGGGGCTTTGTAGCCGGTCGACGGCGCCAGGGTTATGATTCTCATTTCACTTTCTCCCCGCGGGCTTTTGCCGCTGCGGCCAGGATCGCATAGGCGGCCGAGTCCTTTGGCGGAAGCGTGCTCTCAGTAATTTCGCCGCGTGCTATTTTGCCCGCGCGGACGATCGCTGCCGCGGCCGCCTTCGGATCTGAGACGACGCCAGGCATGGATGGCGGCGCCGACGGCGCGGCGCGCTGCGGCTCAATAGGTTTGCGTAGCGCGAACGGCGCGAACGGATTTGTTCTCTCGTAGATCATAATGGCCTTCCATCTATGTCTGTACTTCGTCTCTTGGCTCCTGCCTCAAGTATAGCACGGGCTTCACTTCCAACTGGCGGCAATTCTATTAGCTCGCCTCTTGCCTTTGCTGCGGCTCTAACAATCGCATTTGCCGTCGCCTGCGGATCGATCGGCGCCGCGGGGTCAGGCTCGCCCCGCTCGCGCCGGCCTCGCTCGGCCAAATGGGCCATTAGCTCCGGACTCAGCCCGCGAGGCTCAGCCGCGGCGCGGGCGGAGGGGGCCTTCGCGGCTCGCCTTGCCCGCATCTCAGCCACGCCGTTGCTGCCCATCGCGTCGTCGGGTGCCGTCCCCGGCGGCGTAAGGGTAAACATCGGCTTTGCGGCCGGTAAGCCCGCTTTCCCGCGAACCACGTCAAGATCGGCTTGGGCTTGAACAACGTGAGCAATCGCCATCTGCAAGCGAAGTTCCAAATTCTTGATTTGCGCTTCAAGCGTCATGCCGATAGTGTCCGATTTGGAGCAGGTATAATCAAGCTCGGCGTTTATACTTTTTGCGGGCCGGCCGAGTCTCAATGGGGGCAATCCAAAGACCGCAGCCGATCTTGGTGCTCGCGAATTCTTCCCTCGCGAGCCGCGCGATATATCGCTACGGGAGTCAGGCGAAGCTTGCCGGCGACCGTTTTGACCCGCAACCAGCCTGGAGGTGGCCGCGGAGGGCGGTAGGCCGCCAATTCGGCTTCGAGGCGGCCAATGTGCGCCAAAAGCACATTGCGGTCGTCGTCTACGCGGGCCCCACGAGCCCCGCTGGCGGCCTCCGGCAGGGGCGACGTCATTCTGCCTCCCTTTCGGCCGTTGGCCGCTCACGGGCCTCCTGAGACTCAGGCGTCAGGCATTCCGAAAAAAGTCTCTGACCAATGGCATGCAGGGTCATTGGGCGGGGCCCGGCAACCAGCGCGTCAAGTCGAGCCTCGATCGCTTCAAGTCGCACCTCGAGCGCGCCAAGTCGTGTCTCTTCATTTCGATAGTTCGTCATGCTTCATCCTTTCCTGAAGTCTGTAAAACTCTAGATCATCTTCAAACAAAGTGATTTCAGTCTTGCCAAGGTCGGTCAATATTATACGACATTCCTCCTTGAGTGCAAAGTAACCTTCGCGGCTAAGCCCAACGCCCGGGCCTATTCGGTCAGCTATCGTCATGACAGCCATTCGGCAACATCGTACTACGCTTTCGCCCGCCGCATTCACCTCGGCCAGTGGCAAGTATTCTTTCCGTGTCTTTGCTAATTCAAACTCGGCGCGCTCGCGCTGCAGTCGAAGCAACGCCGCGCGCTCGGCGGCAACTTCCGATGCCGCAGGCGTGCGACTCGCGCGTAAATGCCGGATGTAGGCAGTGACGGATCTTTCTAAGTCGTATCGACCGTGACCCACCCGCACGACCGTTCCCGCCTGCGCGGAGGCCGCGATCGTCTTCGTCGTCACGTCTAAATGGCGCGCCAGCACCGTCGCGCTGACTTCGTTTTTTCGCGTCAATTTCATTTTAACCTCCGAAAAGTTTTTACAATTTTGAGCGAATCGCAGGGATGGCGCGGCGCCCTCTTGCCGGGAGGGTGGCGGGGAAGGACCCGAGGCTTTTTTTGGAAAAGGGTGGTCGGCCCGCGCGTGGCACTCACGAGCCAGGGCGGGGTTGTCCATCGCCCGTCCGTGTTTCCACACCTGGCGGGGTGTGGTGTGGAAAGGTGTGGAACCGTGGAAACTCTATTCCACACCACCACCCCTCTAGGGGTGCGGGGTGTGGCGTGGAAACAAAAGGTCCTTCGAGGTGAGGTGTGGAAACTCAGTCATCGCTCTGGCGTTCGGAGTGACTAAGACCCCCGGTGGAAACCCGTGATCGTCGATCAATCGCTTGAGCGTCATGCGCGAATTGACGACGCCTTTCTGCTTAAGATCTGGGTAGCGAATGAGTCTCATGTCGGTGCCTCACCATGGGGACGCGTCAGGTATCAGCCGCGCACACGAGGCAACTTGAAACTTAGTTCGGATCAAATTTCAAAGAAGCAATCTGCATTCTTGAAGAACGCAGAAACCTCAATCTGCATTCTTCAAGAACGCGGAAAGCCGGCGGTAAATCTTGTCGACGTTCACGGCAGCAAAGCCAGCCTCCGCAAGGTCCGCATTGACGTCTGTTAGGATTCTATCAGCTTCCTTCCAAGGGCTCCCATAGGGTTCTCGGAAACGATCAATAGCGGCCGCGAGAGCTACGTTAGCTGGCTTTTTGATTTTTGCCCTCCGAGCGAGAGCCGCCTGTTCTTCACGGAGTTCATCACGGAGTTCATCACGGAGTTTATCACCCACCTTGTACTTCGCCACAAAAGTCGCCGAGACCATGCTGGCCGCACACATCACCTTTATCAGCAAATCGTACCAGTCGCAGTCGTCGTCGCAATACGGGTCCTCAAGCCAGTTTTGCGCCGCCTGCAGGTCGCATAGCGCTTCCTCCAAGTGCTCACGTTGGTCGCTTTTCAGATGCGACGGCCAGTCGTCTAAAGTCAGACGCGCCTTGCGCCGCAGAACACCGATGATCTTTATCGTTGTAGCCTTTCCTTCGGCCGTCTCTGCGGCTTCCAAGGCCTCCACGTTTTCGACGATTTCTCTCAAGCGTTGAGATTTTTCAGGTTCGAACGTCATGTCAGCTCCTCGCCGCCGCAAGCCGCACAACTTTTCCCCCGCCGGTCCTATCGACAATTCCTTGCAGATGCGCCGACCAACGGTCGAGCGCGGTCCTCTTTTCCGCGTCGTATCGATGGCGGTCGTATCGCTTTGTAACTCCGGCCTCCGCGTGGTTAAGGACCTTGCTGATGACGAGGCGGTCGACTCCGAGCCGCGCCATGTGCGTCGCAGTCGTGCGCCTGAGATCATGCAATCGGAACTCCTCGATCTCCTCCGGCTCTTTCCCGCCGTCCGCGACCGCCAAGGCCTGCGCATGTTTGAGCATCAATTCGTCGAGGCGTTCCTTCGCCTTTCCCCAGCCCGACAGGGCCACAGGTCCGCGGCCCTCGCCGTCTCGCGCGACGCCAGATCGTCCCGACGCGAAAACGAAATTCCCGAACTGGGGAGATTCGCGAACGATCGACAGCGCGAGCTCCGAAAGCGGAACGGCGTGTAGACGTCTTGCTTTCGTCCGCGCCTTTCCCAGCGTCCACAAGGCTTCATTCGTATCGATCTCGGCCCATGACGCCGCACCGACTTCCGAGCGGCGCTGGCCGGTGACCAGCATAAACTTGAAGGCTCGCCCGAAGGCGCCCATGTCGCCGCATGCCTGCCAAAGTGCGCGGATTTCCCAATTGGACAGAACGCGTTCGCGCTCGCGATCCTTTTCCGCCGTAGGTCGTTTAATCGAAGCGGCGGGGGAGTTGTCGACCAGTTCGTTTTCCAGCGCCCATGAGAAGAATTTCTTGAGGTAGGCCAGGACGCGATTCGCGCTGATCGGCGAGTCTCTTCTTCAGCCGGTTGATCAGCGCGAGGATTTCAGCGCGCCTGATCTCGCGCATCGGCCGATTTTCTAACGCCGGAAACGCATGATTTCTGACCGCGGCTGCAACCGCTGCGCCGGTCCGCAGCGTCTTCAGATGATCCTCGGCGAAGTTCGCGAAAGCCGCTCCGAACGTGTTCGCCCTGAGCCGCTGCTGCTCGCGGGCGGCTTCCGCGGCCTTCGCCTTAGGGTCAATTCCCTGAGCAATATCCCGCGCGCCACTCTCGAGCTATTTCTCGCGCCTCCGCAAGGCTCATGACGGGATAGTCGCCGATGCGCCGTGGCGATGGGTTTGGGCTTCCTGGATACCGAGTGACGAGCACGAACGCGCCCTTGCACTCATCGTTTGAGTGCTCAGTTACGCGAACGCCAAAGCCGGGAACCTGAGCGTCGAAAAAGATCGTTCGCTTGCCCGGCGCGGTCGGTCTGATGGATTTCAAAAACCGATCGGTAAAGTCCCTCTTGGCAACCATATTGCTCTCCGACTAATCATCGCGTGACTTCTTGGGACAACGACGGGACAACATTTCTCGCCGCTAATAGCCGATAACGAGTGATACCACACGATACGCTGATTTGCGGTAGTGTCAACGAAATGCGGTGTCTTTGGCGATTATCCGAGAGCGGGCGTTACTGCGTGAGACAACATATTATGCGACTACCAATCGCGCGGCCTTACCGCAGATAGCCCCGCAAAACCGGTTGCGACCGGCAACTGGTTTCTTAGCCTCGCCAGTGCCGCGCGCAGCGGATCAAGGCGCGGCGCGTGGGGGAATCGGTCGTCCTCGATGGTGCGCCGGATGGCCGCCGTTACCGCCGGCGAGCTCGTCGTCGGTGAGGTCAATTGTCGGCATGGTTCGGGATATAATCGGCCGTCTTAAGCGGGGCAACGAGCGGCGATGATGCGCGACCGATTCGTGTAGGTGGCTGGAACGCTGCGACGAATGAGCAAGGCGCTGAAAATGAAATCGATCCTCATCGCCTTCGCGCTTATCGGAACCATCGGCACGGCGCCTGCCCGCGCCGCAACGTGCCAAGACCTGCGCACAAAACTCAACCGCCTTGAGAAAGTGCTCGACCTTGAAAATAATTGGCTAAATCCCGCCAGCCCGCAGGCTGATGAATTTGGTTCTCAACAGGAACGGCACGACATCGCCGCGGCGAAGCTTTCTGTCCGGCAATATGTTCAAACAGCTCACACGTTCCTCGCGCAATGCCCCGACCCAGGTGGCTACGTTGCGCATCTCGCCGACATTTGGGAGCATCTCGAATATTGAAGTGGCCCGCCCCTTTCGTCGAATGTTCGCGCGTCAGCGCGCGTCCTTTCTGCCGCTGGTGCGGCTCCGCTCGGCTGATCGTTGGGGCGGGTTGGTTTGGGCGCGTCAGGGCGACGACAGGGAGGGGTGCCGCTCGTGTCTGTTCACGCCAGGAGTCGGCCAACGACGGCCGCGCTCGATGATGATGCGAACAGCTTCGCGCCTCTCCTCGCGTAAGGTCGTGAGAAGCTCAAGGCGCACCGCCAGCGCAATGGCCTTGGAGACCGTCGAGGGACCGACGCCGGCCGGCTCCCCGATCTCACGATATGGCAGATCGCAGACGCCGGATCGTTGAATTTCCGAGTGGATGATCAAGAGCGCGGCAGCCTCTCCGAAAGTGAACTTGTCGCGGAATTGTCTAGGAATGGCGCTCACGTCTCCCGCAAGCGTTCGGCGCAGTTTCACTCGCTCTGATGCATCGCCCATTGTTGGTCCCTTCCTCAAAAGTGGCCCGAACTTTGCGCTTTTCTCATCGCAAAGCCAAAGCTCCGCCTGCCGCTGGCGCGGTCTGAGGGCGATTCGCGCCAGGTTTGGGAGCGGTCAGGCGCTGAAAGCGGGGCATTGACCTCTCAACGTCGCGTTCATGACCGTTTTTTCGTCAAAAACAGGCGGGGCAAGAGAAGAATCTGAACCTTGAATCGCGGTTCCTGTCCGGGAATCGGATTCAGTAGGTTTGGGCTCACCGGGATCCGGGCCGGGATCGAAGAACCTGTAGGCGTTCGAGGTCGTCAGGACGCGCGTGCGCCAGCCGCGCAAGGGCCAGGGCGAGGGCACGCGCCTGCGCTCATGGCGGCCATCCCAGGTCAGGAGCCCGCAAGCCTCGAGCGCCTTGATGGCCTCCGCGACGGTCGACGTCCGACAGCCGGCGTCCTCGGCGATTCCCTTGTAGCTCGGATCGCACCGCCCGCGCTCGGCGTTATGGAAACCCCAGAGCAGCGACCGGAACACGTCGAGAAAGGCGCGGGTGATGACGCCCATGCGCCGAAGCCGGACCGCGTGTCGGGCGTATTCGACTTCGAGGCCGCCCTCCAAGGCGCCGAAGGCGATTTCGCCGCCTTGCGCAGTGATTGTCAGCGTCGCCGGGTCGCTCAGATCGAGATGAGCTCCATCCCAGAGATCGGACCTCGACGATCCGCCAGCGGCCGATCAGTCGGCAGTTGGCCGGGGCTTTCAAGCCGAGGCCTCCAGAAGCTTCGGCAGCCGAGCAAGATTGTAGGCGGCGGCTGCGAAGGTGAAGGCCCATCCGACGCGCTCACAGCCGCGACCTTCTTGATCCAGCCGAAGGCTTCCTCGGTCCGCCTGCGGATGCGTTGGCTCTCCGCCCAACTGCGAGCTCCGCGGCCGCGGTCTGCAACGAGCACTCAACGCCGACTGCGGCGGTCCTTGAGGTAAGGACGCGCCGATGGTGTAGATTGGGAGAAACACACCAACGGCCCTCGGCGCCCGGACCTTGGCGTGAGCAATGAGGCGGTTCCAAAGCTGAACCCACACTCGGGTTAGCGCCTACCCGATCAGCGGATTTCAGCCTTGCGGATGACGCTGCAAGACACTCGTGGAAAGTGTGACGAACGGGCCCGCGTCGGCGCATAGTCGGCTCCGGGGCCGCATGGCGGCGGCCCCGTGCTCGATATCTTAACCGATCAATAGTCCATACCGCCCATTCCGCCGCCTGGCATGGCCGGAGTTTCCTTCTTCTTCGGCGTCTCCGCGACCATGGCTTCGGTCGTGATCATCAGCCCGGCGATCGACGCGGCGTCCTGCAGCGCGACCCGCACGACCTTCGCCGGATCGACAATGCCGGTGCTCAGCATGTCAACATATTGCTCCGTCTGAGCGTCGAAACCGTAGGTCTGCGACTTGTTTTCGGTGATCTTTCCGACCACGATCGAGCCCTCTACGCCTGCGTTTTCGGCGATCTGCCGGATCGGCGCTTCAAGCGCTCGAAGCACGATGTTGATCCCAGACTGGACATCTTCATTTTCGTCGCTGAGCTTGCCGATCGCCGCTTTGGCGCGGAGCAGCGCGACACCGCCGCCGGAAACGATGCCTTCCTCAACGGCGGCCCTCGTCGCGTTCATGGCGTCCTCGACGCGATCCTTCTTCTCCTTAACCTCGACCTCGGTCGAGCCGCCGACACGGATGATGGCGACGCCGCCAGCCAGTTTGGCGAGGCGCTCCTGCAGCTTCTCCTTGTCGTAGTCGGAGGTCGTCTCCTCGATCTGCGCCTTGATCTGGGCGATGCGGCCCTCGATGTCCTTCTTGGCTCCGGCACCGTTGATGATCGTGGTGTTCTCCTTCTCGATGCGCACCCGCTTGGCCTTGCCGAGCATCTGAAGGGTCACGTTCTCGAGCTTGATGCCGAGATCCTCCGCGATCATGTTGCCCGCGGTAAGGACCGCGATGTCTTCGAGCATCGCTTTGCGGCGATCACCGAAGCCCGGCGCCTTGACCGCAGCCACCTTGAGGCCGCCCCGCAGCTTGTTGACGACCAGCGTCGCCAGCGCCTCGCCCTCGATGTCCTCGGCGATGATGAGCAGCGGTTTACCAGCTTGCACAACCGCCTCGAGGAGAGGCAGCATCGGCTGCAGCGAGGAGAGCTTCTTCTCGTGGATGAGAATGTAAGGGTCCTCGAGCTCGGCCAGCATCTTCTCGGCGTTGGTGATGAAATAGGGCGAGAGGTAGCCGCGGTCGAACTGCATCCCCTCGACCACGTCGAGCTCGGTCTCGGCGGTCTTCGCCTCCTCGACCGTGATGACGCCCTCGTTGCCGACTTTCTTCATCGCATCGGAAATCATCTTGCCGATCGTCTTGTCGCCATTCGCGGCGATCGTTCCGATCTGCGCGATCTCATCCGACGACTGCACCTTCTTGGCGCGGCGTTCGATGTCTTTGACGACCGCCGTGACGGCAATGTCGATGCCGCGCTTCAAATCCATCGGGTTCATACCGGCCGCGACCAGCTTGAGGCCCTCCTTCATGATCGAGGCGGCGAGCACCGTGGCGGTGGTGGTGCCGTCGCCGGCGAGATCATTGGTCTTCGAGGCGACCTCGCGCACCATTTGCGCCCCCATGTTCTCGAACTTGTCTTCGAGTTCGATCTCCTTGGCGACGGTGACGCCGTCCTTGGTGATCCGCGGCGCGCCGTAAGACTTATCGAGGATAACGTTGCGACCCTTCGGACCGAGCGTCACCTTGACGGCGTTGTTGAGAATATCGACCCCGCGCAACAAGCGGTCACGGGCGTCGGATGAGAAGCGTACGTCTTTGGCGGCCATGGTGTTCAATCCATCGTTGGAGATGAGGGGACGGACGGGCGTCAGGCCGCCTTCTTCTTCGAAGCGGTTGCGCCCTCGATCACACCCATGACGTCGGACTCCTTCATGATCAAAAGGTCCTCGCCGTCGATCTTGACCTCCGTGCCGGACCATTTGCCGAACAGCACACGGTCGCCCGCTTTGAGTTCGATTGGGACCAGCTTGCCGCTCTCGTCCCGAGCGCCAGGCCCCACGGCGATGACCTCGCCCTCTTGCGGCTTCTCCATGACAGTGTCGGGAATAATGATGCCGCCCTTCGTCTTATCCTCTCCTTCGATGCGGCGGATGACGACCCGGTCGTGCAATGGACGGAATTTCATGTGTTTCGCTCCCGATTGACCTGCGATGCCGGCCTCGAGCGACACGCCCGGACGTTTCGGCTCGGGTCTTAGGCCCGATAGATAGCCACCACTGGCATCCGCGACAAGTGAGCGCCAAACCGCCGAGCAAGATGGAGACGTGCACTATCGGTTCTGGCTAGCCGTAAAATCATCAGCCTCGCCCTTCGGTCCTCAATCCGGTTTTCGAAAATGGGGAGCGATTCGGTCGGACGCCGTGACGCCGATTACCGAAACGCGTACAAATCGACGCTGCTACGGAGCGCCGCAATGTACTTGCCCGGTTTCCTGGATGGTTTCGACCGGTTCGTCGCCTTCGACGCGGAGACCACCGGCAAGCGCACACCCGACGCCGAGTTCATTCGCAAGCAGCCCTTTGCCTGGAGAGCCCCTGGCATCATCATCGAAGTCGGTTTCGTCGAAATGCTGCGGGACGGAGAAGGTTGGCGCAAGGGCGAGACTTGGAGCTCCAGGGTCAACCCGGATGGGCCAATCGACCCCGACGCCATCAAGATCCACGGGATTCGGCCAGCCGATCTCAAGAACGCTCCACGGTTCCCGACGATCTTGCCGCAAGTCAGAGATTTCGTTGGAGAATCGCCGATCGTGGCCCACGCGTACAAGAACGAGCGAGATTTCCTCGACTATGAGTTCGCCCGGGCCAAAGTGATTCCGTGGGGCGAGAGCGCCTACGCTGAGGAGCGGTACATTTGCACGCAGGTCCTGTTCGCACAGCTTTTTCCTGGAGCGGTCAAGTCGCTGACCTCGATGTGCGATCGACTGGTGCTCGACAGCAGCGAAAGAGACGACCGGCACGGCGCGTTGCTTGACGCCGACATGACGGCCGACGCGCTCATCCTGTTGGAGCGTCAACTCAAGCACGGTGAGAGCGGCGCGCCGAGATCATGGACCTCGACCTGATAGGCGTGACGGCAGCGTCAATAAGCGCCATTTAGCCAATGGCCTGGATCGGGGGTGTGCCGCCCGGGGCATCCGCGGAGTGGCGCGCGAAGAGAGGACAGGAGATCCTAGTGGCTTCATGAAGCCGACGCCGGAATCATCGACCCAAGAAGTTCTCGCCGGCCTGGTCGAGCGGGTCACCTTCCACAACGCGGAGAACGGCTTCTGCGTGCTCAGGGCGAAGGCGCGCGGTCACCGCGATTTGGTGACCGTCGTCGGCCATGCGGCGACGATCTCTGCCGGAGAATGGATCACTGCATCTGGCGAATGGATCAACGATCGCGCCCACGGTCAGCAGTTCAAGGCGCGGTTTCTCAAGACCTCAGCGCCGAGCTCGATCGAGGGGATCGAGAAATATCTGGGCTCCGGGATGATCCGAGGCATCGGGCCCGTCTACGCCAAGAAGATGGTCAAGGCGTTCGGAGAGAAGGTCTTCGACGTCATCTAGGCCGAGCCCGATCGTCTTCGTGAGGTCACGGGGATTGGTGCGGTCCGAGCCAAACGGATCACGGACGCCTGGGCGGAACAGAAGATCGTCCGCGAGATCATGGTCTTTCTTCACAGCAACGGGGTCGGCACCGCCCGGGCGGTGCGCATCTTCAAGACCTACGGCGCGGGCGCCGTGCAGGTCATGACCGAGAACCCCTATCGGCTTGCCCGAGACATCCGAGGGATTGGTTTCAAGAGCGCCGACGCGATCGCAATGAAGCTCGGCATCGAAAAGGCCGCGATGATCCGGTTGCGCGCGGGGATATCCTACGCGTTGGCCGAGGCGATGGACGAGGGTCACTGCCGATTGCCGACGGATCAATTGATCCCGCTTGCGGAGGCATTGCTCGAAGCGCCGAGGGAGTTGATCCTCACTGCCCTCGAGCTGGAACGATCCGACGGCGCGGTGATCGCCGACAAGGTCGGCGACACCGCCTGCACTTTCCTGGCGGGCCTCTACAGGGCGGAGCAAGCGATCGCCGATCGGCTGATCCACATCGTCAGCGGCCGGCTGCCCTGGCCATGGATTGACGAAGAGAAGGCGATGCCTTGGATCGAAAAGCGCAGCGGGCTGCAGCTTGCCGACAGTCAGAGGGCGGCGATCCGCTTGGCGCTGATGGCGAAGGCACTGGTGATCACTGGCGGCCCGGGCGTGGGCAAGACGACGATCGTCAATTCGATCCTGAAGATCCTCGCCGTCAAAGGCGTGCGCTTACTCCTCTGCGCCCCGACGGGCCGCGCAGCCAAGCGGATGACCGAGGCCACGGGCGTCGAGGCCAACACGATCCATCGGCTCTTGGAGGTCGATCCCAGGAGCGGCGGTTTCAAACGCAACCCCGACAATCCTCTCGATTGCGACCTGCTGGTGGTCGACGAGGCCTCGATGGTCGATGTCATGCTGATGCAGGCGCTTGTGAGAGCGATCCCGGACGACGCTGCGCTGCTGATCGTGGGCGACATCGACCAGTTGCCTTCTGTCGGACCTGGGCAGGTGCTGGCCGACATCATCGGATCGGGGGTCGTGCCCGTGGTGCGCCTCACCGAGGTGTTCCGGCAGGCGGCGGCGAGCCGGATCATCACCAACGCCCATCGCATCAACCAAGGCGCGATGCCCGATCTCAACGCGCCGGCCGGCGACAGCGACTTCTACTTCGTGCCTGCCGAGGATCCCGAGACCGCCGTTCTGCGTATCGTGGAGTTGGTCAAGACTCGCATCCCCAAGCGTTTCGGCTTGAACCCGATCCGCGACGTTCAGGTGCTCTGCCCGATGAATCGCGGTGGCGTCGGCGCGCGTTCGCTCAACATTGAACTACAAGCGGCCTTGAACCCCGCTGGCGAGCGCAAGGTCGAGCGTTTCGGCTGGACCTTTGCTCCGGGCGATAAGGTCATGCAGATCGAAAATGATTACGACAAGGAAGTCTACAACGGCGACATCGGCTATATCGTCGACGTCGATCCCGAGGCGGGCGAACTGGCCGCGACGTTCGACGGCGGTCGGTGACCTACGGCTTCGGCGAGCTTGACACGCTAGTCCCCGCCGATGCCGCCACCATCCACAAGAGTCAGGGTTCCGAATATCCCGCCGTGATCACACCTTGTTTGCCGAATCGCGGATCGACCTGGTGGTCAGCGTGTCGATGCGGACGCTCATCAGCGGGTCGAGCAGCTTCGCCCTGTATTCGTAGGTCGTTTGGGTGTTGGCTTGAAGTCGTACACTTTCGCGTTTCAAGCCAAACGCGAATCGCGTCGCCGACAGTCGCATTCGACGGTCTGGCTGGCGCCTCATTCGTCAGCAGGCGGTTCCTGGACTCGACAGCTTCGACGCGCGTCTCGTGCTGCCGTTTCTTTGAACACGGCGGTGCTTGATCGGCGCTACGGAAGCCAACGTCACTCGTCACAAAACACGGCAAACCGTAGTTACTCAATTATGCTATGTGCTTCAGCGTCGCCGCGTCACAGCGATTCTCCATGCAACCCGCGCCCCGCGCGAGCTACATCGACGTGGCCGAGCAAGGCGCGGCTGGTCGAGCGCCTCTTGGACCACCCGCCGCAACGGCGTATTGCCACCACTTCTCCTGACATGAATATCACGGAATTGCGCAAGGTTTTTGCGCCAAATCAATTCAGATAGGCTCTGATGCGAGTAAAGTTCCACCTCGTTAACCCACCGCGATGCATAGTTGTGTAATCGCCTCTATTTGTTCGGTATCAGTTGCCTATTCGGTGGCTCAGAGAGAGCCTACTTGGCGTGCGGTCGCGGGGGACATTTGGGTGATAGACAGACTATCGCGCTCGTGATCGGAGTTGGATGAACATGCTCTATGAGCTGAACTTGGCGTCGATTGCGGCCGGCCGGCGAGTAGCAATCCAAAGGGCTAATCAACTAGGGTTACTAGAGAAGCATGTAGAACAATTTTTTGGGTCTCACATCAATGAGATTATCCTGGAAGATCAACTTATGCTTATTGGGCAAGAGCGGCAACTGCAAGAGGAAGCCGATCTGTTTGCTCTCGACCGCAGAGGAATTCTTTATATATTTGAGATCAAGCGCTGGCAATCGGCTGCGGAGAACTTGCTACAAGTACTGCGGTACGGGCAAATTTTTGGCCGTTACGAATATCCCCAGTTGCAGGACCTCGCCCGTCGCCACCAAAAGCTGGAGGGGGAACTGCGGCAGAGACATCGGGAACATTTTGAGTTAACTGAGGCACTGAAGGAGTCGGACTTCAATAATGACCAAATATTTGTCGTCGTTACCAACGGCGTAGATCGTGACACTATGACCGCAATTCAATATCGGGGTAAAAAAGGACTACAGATTAAGTGTCTCACTTATCATCTTTATTCAATAAATGACAAACCTTACATTCTTTTCGACGTATTTAACCCCGAGCAAGATGCCATCCCAGAGGTTGAATCTGGTATATTTATTGTTAATACAAATTATTCATATATGGAAGGCGCGTGGAAAGAAATGATTTCTGGGCACAAGGCCGCAGCATACTATGATCGAAAATACGCCGTCACCGGGGTCACGAGAGGCTCGATTGTCTACCTCTACCATAATCGCGTGGGGGTCATCGCGAAAGGGAGAGCGACTTCCTCGTACAAGTCGGCTGATTACGACGGCGACGTGGACGAAGAGTATTACATTCCATTGGAGATGAGCTGGGCGGTCAATGATCCTGCAAACTGGAGTACCCGCGCTGTTCCACCTTGGGAAATCAACAAACGGTTGGCATCTGGATATCGATTCCGTCAAACCGCATTTTCTATATCGGAGGACATGGCGAAGGTGATCGACAACATTTGGTCCGAGCGAAACCCACCCCAAGCTTGAATGGTCGCTTTCGCTCGACCCTTGGGGCGCTGACTACCTTGACGCCATCGCTCGTGACTCGACGTCAGGACTGCTCGTCATGCCATGGCCAATGCCGGGAGCTTAGCGGAACCTACGGACTTGCCTGGGGAAAGTAGAGAGCTCTTCTCAAGGAAAGGGGAGCATTTCAGGTGCAAGCCGCAGTGACGGTTCGGGAAGAAATTTTGAAGCGGAGGCCGTTCGGTTGGTTGAGGAAAGGGTTCGGACGCAAAGGGAGATCGCCATGAACCTCGGCGTCGGCCTTTCGACCTGCGGCGCTGGCTCGACAAGCGCCGTGAGCACTCGTACTCCTTGTTCCGCATTCATGAATGACGAACCGCCGCAATTGACCTCTGCAACCGACCGACTGTCCCTGCGGATTTGGATTACATCGCGCTGGTGGGAGGACGCGTTTGTCTCACGTGGCCATAATTCTTCCAGCAGTCATCATCACCAATAGCGCCGATCGCGCGCCCGTTTGTCCTTGATAAGCTTCGAGCTGGCGGCGGTAGGCACGCAACCGTTCCGCGTCGAATTCTACATCGCTCTTCCAATCGATGATCGCTTCAATGCGTCCTTCGTCCTCATAAGCGATGGCGTCGGCAATTCCGGAGACAATGATTTCGCTGTCGGCATCCACCTGGCTTCCGTAAACCGTGTGCTCGGGAACAAGCCGCGGCCGTAGCCGGGCTATCTCAGGAATGCTCAAAGTTCGCACAACCGTTTGTGCGAGTTCGTCTGGCGAGATTCCATCGCTAGCTCGATCGGACGGCGCAATGGACAACTGCGCCATGAGCTCCAAGGCGCGGGCCCCGAGCGCATCGACGCCGTCCTGAGTTTCGCCGTTCAGCACTTCTTCCATGAGCTTGTGCAGGATGGTCCCTCTTGTCGCGCCGCCCGCGACTGAAATGACTGGAGTTTCGACGGCCTCCTCGGTCGATTTCCGCAGCGCGGAAAATTGGCTCCCGTTCGACGTCGACCGGTCCCACTCGCTTCGCTGCGGCTCGGTTGCCGCCACTCGATCTTCCGCTGAGATCGAACGATGTGCGTTCGCCTCCTCTGCAAATCGATCTCTTGTCTGTTGGTTTTCCCGGAGGGCGACGCGGTGTCGGCATCGGGTCACCGAGCGCCTCGGGATCGATCTCCTCGATCGAGGCCAGGTCGAAATCGACGATGTTCGCGTAAGCCCCACGCTTTAGGGCGGAAGAATGTCTCGGGAGGACCAGGAGATCTCGAGCGCGGGTGGCGGCGACGTACCAGAGCCGAACCCGCTCACGTGCAAGCTCGTCGACGTTCCATCCCTTGATGCCCGCGTAGTCGGGCGGCTCAACCCCGAAGACCGGAATCGAGAACCGGCCGGATCTGCGATCGTGCATGAGGCCGGATTCGGCTTTCGGCGAGCCCGTCATGTTGATCGGAATGACGATCGGCCATTCGAGGCCCTTCGCCGCATGAATGGTGATGAGCGCGACGGATTGCTCCTCGGCGTCCGGTCGGCCTTCCACCTGGCGAACCGCCTCTTCCCAATTGGCGCGCATGTCGGCTGCGAAGGCCCGCAGACCGCGAACGTCATAGGCGCGCGACATTTCCAGAAAGACGTCCGTGTTGGCGAGCGCGCGGTCGGCGCCGGCCCTATAGCGCTGACGAAGCTGCGAACGAACGTTCAGGAGGGCGACAGCATCGGAGAGGAGAGCATAGGGCGTCGTCGAGCGGGCCTGCTTCGCCAGGGATTGGAGAGTTCTGACCACGGTCCGAGCAAGCTCGTGGCGAATCTCCTCGGGATCGGTCCAGAGATTGAGTTGGGGCAATCGATCAGGACGATCCGGGTCGGGCGGAAGGGCGTCCGAAATGTCCAGCAACTCGGCTTCCGTCAACCCGATCAGCGGACCTCGAAGCAGCGCGCCGAGCGCCAAGGTGTCGCGTCCATCGGCCAGTGTCCGCAACAGAGCGATTAGGTCTTGAATCTCCTGGCGACGAAAGAAGCCCTTGCCTGCCTGCGTCGAGACCGCGATGCCCTGATCCTCCAGCGCCTCTTCAAACCGCCAAAGCTCAGTGCCCACCGGGGCCAGGAGGGCGATATCGCCCAATCGGCAGGGCCGCATCTTCCCTGTTCGGTCCCCGAACAAGTCGATTGCCGACGAGGCGGCTGCATAGATCCGCGACGCATTTTGCTTCGGCGTCACGGATCGTGTCGGCCTTGGGGTCGTCGCCATCGGCGATATCGAGCGCCGCGACGGAGACCACTCCCGGCTCCGCGTCACAGGTCGGCGACAACTCGGTGAAGCCCGGCTGTCCCGCTGTTGCTGACAGAGCCGCTTCGAACTTGTCGTTGACGAAACGGAGGATCGGCTCGACCGAGCGGAAGTTCGCGGTGATCTTCAATAGCCCCGCATCGCCGATCGCTGTGCGGGCGCCGATATAGGCGTTCACGTCGGCGCCTCGGAATCGGTAGATCGCCTGTTTGGGATCGCCAACTAGAAACAGGGCTTTCGGACGCAGCGCCCGAGCGAGGGGATCCACGCTGCCGCTCCCCGAGGATTCGCCGCAAAGCTGCCAGAGTATTTCGATCTGCAGCGGATCGGTGTCCTGGAACTCGTCGACGAGCACGTGCCGGAACCGACGGGCGAGCGCCTGGCGGACTTCTTCATGTCCAGCCAGCAGATCGCGGGCCGTATAGAGCAGATCGTCGAAATCGAGCAGAGCGGCGGCCTGTTTGTATGCGCGCCAGTCGGCCATCAGCCCGGTCATCTCGCCGGAGACACGTTTGAGAAGCTCCCCTGCCGCGCTCGCCATGAACGCTTCGAACGCGTCATGACAGGCATGATACCGCGCGGTCGCAATATCGAACGCCTCCATGCCAGCGGCCTCGGGTCTTCCGACCGCCGCCGCCGCTCTTTTCCATTTGCCTTTGGTCTGCAGTATTCGCCTGCTGCCGGCTCGGGTGAAGCAGGTTCGAGGCTGCGGTGTTTTGAGCGCCTCGATCAGCGCGCGATTGGTCGGTCGATCGGAGCAAAGCCCCAATCCGCGCATCGTTTCGGAGAGCTGGGCAAAATCCGCAGCTGCAGCTTCGGTGTTGGGTTCGCGAAACCTAATGCCGGCAAGCGCCTTCGTGAACCTGGTGACAGTTTGCCCGAACTTCTCGACCTGGGCAGCCGACCACGTCCCAGCGGCCGGGCAGGAATCACGATTCTTCCTGCGGAAGTCCGCGATGCTTCGCAGCCATCCGAGCGCCTCGTCTTCGCCGGCCAATACGAGCTCGGCGACGACGTCGTCATCGGTCCGGCCGGAGAGATGGTCCCTTAGCCAAGCCTCGTAAACGCTCGCCAAAGGCAAGATCTGCTTCAGAGGGGTCGATGATCTCGGCGCCCGGATCAATTTCCGCCTCAACGGGAAAAGGCTTGATCAGCGCCTGCGCGAAGCCGTGGATGGTGCTGCAGACGAGTTGGTCGAGCGATCCTCGCGCTCGCTCGAGATTTGTTTGCTGCTCGATGGAGACGCCTTTCGGAAAGACAATCTCCAGATCCCGGGGGACAACGCCGTTCGCAAGTTCGCTGACGAAGCGGCTGATGCGGATCATCAACTCGCTGGCGGCGAACTCGGTGAAAGTGATGGCGGCGACGCTCTTTGGCTCGACGCCGCGTGCGAACAGCATCGCGACCCGACCGGCCATGATCGAGGTCTTGCCCGAGCCGGCTCCGGCTTCAACCAGCATGGAGCGCTCGAGCTCGGTCAGCGCGCGGATACGCGCCTCTTTGTCGGGAAGCTTTCTGGCGTCGGCCATCACTTCGCTTCCCAGATGTCTGCAGCGGCCCCGAGCCTCTGCTTGGCCAGGGCTAACTTACGCGGGAGGTAGCTGGCGGAGCCCGGAAGGGCGAAGGCCAAATCATTGTATGCGTCGCTGGCGTCGATGCCGGGCAGCGCGAGCCCCTTCTCGATGTTGTATCTCGCGAGATCGATCGCTGCGGCCAAATGTCCGAGTGTCGCTTCGACCTCTGGCAGCGGAAACAGCTTCTGATCGCCCTCCGTCGCGGCCGGATAGAGGAGCGCGGCGTCGACTTTGACGTCGGGGCCGAGCAATGTCTTGACCGCGAAAGCGTAGAGGCACCGTTGGAGTTCGCCGCCGCCGGCGATCACGACCTCGGCCATCTTCGCCTTCAGCTTGGCCGGTCTTGTAGTCGATCACCCGGGCGCGAGAGCCATCGCCGGACAGATCCAGCCGATCGATATGCCCCTGAATGAAGACGCCGGCGCCAGGGATTTCAACCTTGCGGCTCGGATCCCAAGGCAAGTCGTTGCGTAGTGTCTTATCCAGGGTTCCAAATGGGATCTCGGTCCAGCTCTTCTGCTCGTGCAACGGCTCCAACGGGTAAGTGAGCGCAACCGACGCGACTTTCTCAGCTCTGTTCCTGCGTGCTGCGCCAGATGATCGGTGGCGGCACCGGCTGCTCTCTTTCCCAAGTGTCTGCGATGGCGGACACAGCCTCGGCGATGGCCTCCTGGATCTCGGTTTGAGTGGCGCGGCCAAGGCCCCCTTTCTTTTCGAGGATATTCACCGCCAGCTCCAAGAACCTCATGCACGAGGCTGCCGAAGGCGAGCGCATCGAGCGTAATCGGCTCTTCCGCCGGATCGGGTTGTTTCCAACCGAGCGCGTAGCGCCATACGAAACGGATCGGATCGCGCAAGAGCAGCTTGAGGGAGGTCGCGGACATCGGCCGATCGAAGACCTTGCGTAGTCGCGGGTGTACGTGGCCGACCAGGCCATCGTGGGCGGTGATCTCCGACTTAAACCAATCGCCCCAGCATCCGATTCCCGATATGGCGATCGGCGTCTCGCCAAACTCGGTCGGTCGCGCCAAGAGTCGATCGGCTTCGCTTGCGGCATGCTCCGGCATGCGGCCGCGACTGAGGTAGGTCTCGGAAAGATCGCCGATGAGAGGCGACCGCCCGAGAAGCCGACCTTCGACGTCGCGTCGGCTGAAAGAGACGGATACCGACCGCGCGCTCGCGACGATCGTCGCGTAGTCTCGTCTGTCGCCATCGGCGATCGGCAGCGGATCGAGCACTTCGAGCGGAATGATGTGGTTCGGGATCAGTCGGTCTTCCGAAATCCGACGCGGCCAGCGGCCGGCGTTGAATCCGAGCAGACGCACATATGGGCGCGGCGAAGAGGCGAGCGAGATGGCTGACGTCCAAATGACGTGCGCAGCCGGCTCCAGCCCGTCGGGGACGCGAAGCTGCGCGAGCGTGACTGGCAAGCCTGCGGCGGTCCGTCGGCAAGCGCCCGCCGCCAGAGGCCGAGCGGCCTTTTCGGAAGCAGGTCTTCGCCCGCCTGAACCGCGGCGTCGGGTCCGAGGTCCAACAGCCGCAGGACGTCCAGCACGATCTTCGATCGGTCGACGCCTTCGGGCCAATCGGCGGCGTCCGACTGCGCGAACGCTTGCTCCCATCGCTCCAACGGTCGTTAGCGGCGCGTCCTGCGGCAAGACGCGCGTCCAATTCCAGGGAAGACCGGCAATGGCTTTCGACGAGCCGTGAAGGAGAGCGAACAGACGCCGCACCCGTTCCTGCGAGATGCCTTTCACCAAGACTTCGGCGAGCGCGGCGGCGGTTTGTCCGTCTCGGGTCGTAACAGCCTTGACGCCATGGACAAAGTGGATCGGAATGTTTGCGTCCTTGGACAGCGCTAACATGGCGTCGTCGAAATCAGTCGGACTCGCCGCGGCGATGGCGATCTCTTCCGGACGAGCTTTGCCGCTAGCGAGGAGTTCTCGCATCCAGCGGAACGCTTCGAGGGCTTCGTGTTGCGGGGTCGCGCAGGAGAGTAGTTGGCGCTCGGGGTTGTTTGGGGGGTTGCGTCGAACATCAATGTTCATGCCGTCGAGCCATGAAGGCGTCGATCTCGCTCCGGCGACCCAAGTGACGGGAACAACTGTCGTCAAAGCCGCCAACAACGGGCGCCAGCAGGGCGACATCTCGCTGTGCCCATGAATTTCGACCGGGCCAATCACGGCCGCAGCGTGCCGAACGCGGCTGCAAGCCAATTCGACCAAGTCTCTAGGTCGTTTCATCGAAGGCGGCAGCAGGCGCAGCACCTCGACTTCCAGCGTGCTCAGCGCCCGAAGCCGCGGATTGATCGCCTTCGAAAGGTCGATGTCAGCGCGCCAGACTTTGTCGAGCGTGCTGACTGCGGCTCTCACCATGCCGGGTAGCCGCTTGATCACTTCGAGTTCGCCCAAGTTCGAACTCGCCAAAGCCATGCGCGTCGCGTCCTGGAGAATCTCCGGATCGATCGGTTGCAGGAAACCGCCGGCAAGACGCCCAGCGAGTTGCCCCATGGTCATCACTTGCAGGCCGCTGTCGCCATTCCTGGCTGCGTCGACTCGGATCATGTGTCCGGACAGATTGGTGTAGACGACGAAGGTGCGGCGACTTGTCACCCTCGTCGATCCGTCTCGGGAGAAGAGATGATCCGCACTTCACCGGATATAGATGCCCAAGCCTCTGGACGCTCGCGATGCAGAGCAATTCTTGTGGGAAGTGGGGTTATCAATTTTTACTCTCAATCTTTGATCCGACCGGACCCACGATCCTCGTCGGCCTCAATAAAAGATGCGGCAGAGGAATTGCTTGCGTCCAGTTCTGACGTAACGGCTTGCCACTATGACTGAGAGTTAGCCCGGGCGGGTTGATCTGGATCATTCTTCCCTTACGAGGACCACATGCCCATCTGAGCTCCAAATCTCTTCGATCGCTTGAAAACTCGCCCCGCTTTCCGGCGGCGAAGTTTTGGCACGTTCATCGAAGAGAGGTTCAAATGTTGCGCATTCAAGCTCCCGTTGTCGTCATCCCCACCCCATGCACGACGATCAGGTCACGCACTTTCCGGCAATTCGCCTGGCCGAAGACCCCCAAGCCGACACGCCAGCTGAACTATGCTGCCGCAAGCTCACGGAGCTGTCCAATCGTCTCGACCAGTTTCACGCCTTCGGCAAAGGGCAGTTCGTGAAATGGAAATCGGGCCTGAAGAACAGAAAATTTCCCGACTACGGTGAGCCCACCATCGTGACCGCGGTCCTGCCGTGTCCGGTTTTCGACCCCAGCGAGGGTTCGTCGGCGAGCCCCTACTTTCAGGAGCCCCTGTCGATCATCATCGGCACATATCGAGATGACGACTTCCTCGAATTCCGCGTCGACGGCCGCAGATTCGAGCCTTTCGAATCCTGAAACCAAACGGTGCGTCGGATCCCGCAAGACTACCGCCAGTCTCTTCTCGCCAACCAATGCGAGTTGTGCGTCGGCTGGCGGTAACAGATTGGGTTCGACGCCCGCCGGGAGAATGATTGCGATGGCCTCCGCACGCTGTCACCCTCGTCCGATGCGCTACGAGCCATCGCAACGGTTGTTCCGCCTAGCCCGATCCCTCGCGGCAAGCCGCACCGGTCTGACGCTCGACGAAATGGCCGCCGAGTTGGACGTCGGAAGGAGAACGGTTGAACGGCTACGGGATTCCCTCGCCGACATCTTCCCCCAATTGGAATGCTGGGACGATGAAGAGAGGATGCGCCGTTGGCGGTTGCCGGGAAGTGCTCTGGTCGGCGTCGTTGAGCCTCGGCCAGAGGCTTTGGCGGCGATCGAAACCTCGGCGCGCGAATTCGCGATGCGTGGCGAAACCGACCGCGCGGCTCTGCTCAGGGAAGCGTCGACCACCTTGCGGGTGGTGATGCGCCCGGACGCTCTACGTCGCGCCGAGCCGGATGTCGCCGCGTTGATGGAGGCCGAGGGCATCGCGATGCGCCCAGGACCACGGCCAGCCATCGCTCCGGGCGTGCTGCCGACTTTGCGCCGGGCGATCCTCGGTATGCAACTGGTCGTCGCCCGCTACGCCGGCCTAGACGTCGATGAGCCAACAACGCGCATCCTGTGCCCCTATGGCATTCTCCACGGCGGACGCGGCTGGCTCGTCGCGCATGGGGAAGAAATGCCTGAGATGCGGCTATGGCGACTCGACCGAATTGTCTCCATCGATTTGCTCGATCGCGGGTTTGCGCGGCGCGAGGACTTCGATCTCGCGGCCTACGCGGCGCAGTCCTTCGGCGTGTTCCAAGACGAGCCGATCGACGTGGTCCTGCGCTTTGCACCGGAAGCAGCTGACGACGCCGCGTCCTGGATGTTTCATCCGACCCAGCGCTTCGAACGGGAGCCCGGTGGTTCGCTGATCGTACGCTTCCGATCGGGTGGCCTCCAAGAAATGTGCTGGCATTTGTTTACTTGGGGAACCGCCGTCTGGGTCATCGAGCCGCAGCAACTTCGCATGAAACTCATCGTGATGGCCGATGAAGTCGCGGAGCATCATCGGTCGCAAATGCTTAGGCCTTGAGGCGAGTAATGGCGCCGATCGTCGCGGGTCCTACCGTGCATGTTGCGGCCAGTTGGTGCGCTGACCTGCCTGCGTGCGGGAAGGTCGCCATGAAGCGTACCTATGTGATCGGTGACGTCCACGGATGCTACCGTGAATTTAAGCGGCTGCTGGATCTGTGCAGCGATGACGCTGACGGTACGCCAGCAAGGTTAATTACGTTGGGCGACTACGTCGATCGTGGTCCAAACTCTTTTGGTGTCGTGCAGCTGATCCGGTATCGCTTAGCAGGCGACTACCCCGTCTTCAAATCCATCATAAACCTGAAGGGCAACCATGAGGACATGATGGTTCAGGCCGTCCTCGGCGGTGAACTGCGCGTTAAGCAAAACTGGGTGAGCTCAAACAACGGCGGCGATGCCACTGTCGAGAGTTACCCGAATAGGGAAGTCTTGTTGGACGATGCCAAGTGGCTTGCTGCGTTGCCGACTTCCTGGGAGGACGAGCTCCGCTATTACGTTCACGCGGGTATCCGCCCAGGCATCCGGCTGAAAGAGCAAAACGATGCGGACAAGTTATGGATTCGCGACTTGTTTTTGAAGCACAAGGCGCCGCACGAAAAGTATGTCGTGCACGGTCACACCCCTGTCCCGAAGCCGGACGTGCGAGCCAATCGCATAAACATCGACACCGCGCTGGTGTTCGGTGGTCGCCTTACCGCCGCTGTTTTCGATGACACACGAGCCGAGGCCATTGATCTTCTTCAAGTGAAGGCGATGAGTTTGGAACAACAAATATGAACGTCCGCGAGAAGGTTCTTCGCGAAGGAGCGAGAGGGTTTGGGTGCGGCTCCGAAACGCCTTCTGGATGGAACCGAGCGAGAACGCCGAGCGCGACACGGGAAACCGCTGATAGAGCACATGAAGACAAACGAACAGTCTCATATGGCGTGTAAAACCTGAACGTTTGCGCGGCCCTGAAGGAGATCGGGCTCGCTCGATGCCACGTTTGGGATCGCCATCCATCCGCGCCACCGCGGCGGGACAGCCACCATGGGGATTCGGCATGAGCCGCGAGGCGGTCCTAAATCTGAAGCAGCTCATTCGGGTGGCGCCGCTTCGCCCGAACAGCCTGCTAGCGCGGTTCTTTTGTGCGCAAGGGATTGCGCTAGATCAAGAACATTTCTCGTAGTCTAACCTAGGTTTAGCCTGAAAACTCGCCGCTGCTCCTTCGGCCGCCATTTTGCAGCCCAAACCTATCTCATTCACGAGGTATGTTCTTGATCTGGCGCAACCCCTCAGTCATTCGCCAGCGGCATAGCGAATGGGGTATTTTGACCGAAGCGGTCGTTGCGCGCGGTGTCCCGCCCTTTCCAGACTTTCCGATCTAGTCCGGCGCTGGTTCGTCTTAGCCCGCTCGACTCGCCTTGTCCTTGGCGTAAGCCTCCGTCGCGACTTCGACCGCTTTCTGCTGTTGCGCGGCGAGGTCGGAGCGCACGGCGCGCGCGCGTGCGGCGGCGTCCAGGGTCTGCTGCCCGTGACCCTGGAAGTGCGGCATCACGTGGCGGGCGATCAACTCGTAGCTGCGCAATGTGGCGCGCGGATCGGCCCAATTGTGCGCCAGCATCAGATAGGCGCCGAAGCCGCCGTTCGACTGCGTTATCAGCCGATCTATCTGCGCAGCGACCATGTCCGGCGTGCCAATTGCGCCGAAACCGGAATCGTTGATGAACGAGATCATCTCTTTCACGGTGTTCCCGGGAACGGCCATTTGCGGGAAGGCGGCTACAGCCTGAAAATACTGGAACCAATGTTCGATGCCATATTCGACGTCGCGGTAGGCCTGCTCGATCGTTTCGGCGACGTGACACAGGCCGACGAGACGCCATTTTGAGCGGTCGACACGAGTGTTGTGCACCTTCGCCTGGTCCTCCATCACGTCCCAATGCAGAGCGAGCGCATCGAAACCGGCCGCCGTGGTCGCCCCGACCGAAAGCAGACCAACACCGTGACGCGCGGCGAGCCGCGGACCTGTGGGCGAGGCGACCGCCGCGACCGCCACGTCGAATAGCGGATTCGAGTAGGGGCGTAGGTGCAGCCGGGCGTCGACCAACTCCCAGCGTTCGTTCTTGAAATTGACCGGCTCGTCGCCCTTGAGCAGTCGCATGATGACGCTGAGGCTGTCTTCGAGCAACCGCCTTGTGTCGGCCTGTTTGACGCCGATCATAGCCCCATCGGTCGGCAGTGAGCCCGGTCCGACTCCAAGCATGACGCGCCCGCGCGTGAGATGATCGAGCAGGACTATGCGCTCGGCGACCCAAAGCGGATTATGGTAAGAGAGGCTGACGACGCCGGAGCCAAGCTTAATGTGGCGCGTTCGTTCGGCCGCCACGCCCATGAAGATTTCAGGCGAAGCG
Source organism: uncultured Alphaproteobacteria bacterium (assembly GCA_963730555.1). GTDB lineage: Bacteria > Pseudomonadota > Alphaproteobacteria > Rhizobiales > Beijerinckiaceae > Roseiarcus. The sequence continues at coordinate 191,282 of CAVSSS010000014.1, forward strand.
CTGATCTCCGTTCCCGCCGAATGATGTTCCCCGCACCACGCTTCGTCATAGCCGCAGCGATCGAGCCATTGGATGAGCTCAAGATCGCTCTGCAGCGCGAGCGTCGGGTTGATGCCTGGCTTATGGAACGGTGCGAGAAAGATGCCAAAACGAAGCCGGTCCGCCATGCGTGCTCCTCCCGTCGCCGCGTAAGGACGATCGCTTTTCAAGTGAAATACTGACCCACCCCGCGAGTGACTGCAAGCGCAGATGATCCTTCGTGGGGGTCGAGGGGAAGTTACCCCCATAACCTGCGACACCGACATGACGGTCAGAGCCCATTTGTTTGCGCTGGCGCGAGCGGACCGGTACAAGAGCGCCGCCGACCGAACATTCTGACGCTCCCGCTAGTTAACGATGACCCTGTAGTGACGCTGAAGCGATGAGCGCAGTGCATCCGGACGCCAACAGTGCGGATTTTCGCCTCGCGATGCGTGAATTCGCCTCTGGTGTTGCGATCGTCACATGCGCGAACGGAAAAGAGCGCGCCGGTTGCACCGCGACTGCGCTGGCTTCGCTCTCTCTATCGCCCCCCTCGCTCGTCATCTGCCTCGAGCGTTCTTCGTCGACGCTGGCTGTACTGACGCAAGCCGGTGCCTTCGCGGTGAATATCCTAGCGGCCCAGCACGGGGCGCTTGCCTCGCGTTTCGCCGGCCGCAATGGCGTTGAGGGCGAGGCGCGATTTGAAGAAGGCGATTGGTTTCCGCTCATGACGGGCGCTCCCGCCCTCGTCGATGCGCTCGCCTCGTTGGATTGCCGCGTCGAGGAGATTTTCGAGCGCCATACCCATGCGATCGTCATCGGCGCTGTGCAGGTGGTCCGCGTCGGCGGCAAGAGGTCAGGCCTTCTGCATTGGCGTAGCCGGTTCGAGAGGCTGGACTGAATCGGATCTTCCGCGCCGAGGCGAGCGGAAGGGACTGCCCATCCGCCTAATCAACGCTTCGATCGGATCCAGATTTACGGCGCGGTCGTCACCCCGTTCGCATAGCTGTCGCCGAACTTGCGCTCGTCGCGCACGCGGACGAACTACCGGATCATTCACGCCAATTCTTTCGCCGCTACCCCACCGGCGCCCGATGCGCCCGCAGGCTGCAGGGCGTAAATATCGAACAGCCTGCGTTCTCCGCCGTCGCTGACCGCCTCCAGGCGGAGGGCATCGGCTATGGGGATCCAGGCTTCGCCATCCGCAGCCTTGCGACGCAGCTTCATGTCCGGTGCTGGCATGTAATAGCCAACTTTGTGCCGCTTCCAGAGCTTGCGGGCGGGCCGGTAGCCGGATTCGATCTCCGCTCGCGCCAGCACGCCGTTGAGATAGTCTTTCTTGCGGCGCGTTTCCGGCCAGAGATGCTCCGGTAGACATTCGAGCGTCTCGAGCAGGCCATCTGCGAAAAAGCCTTGCGTATATCGGTGCGGCCCTAGCGGCCGGGCGGTCAGACCGCCGCAGTGGGTCTTGAGGCCCGCCAACATCAACCCCAGCGGCCAGAATTCGCCTTGACCGCGTTCGAGCCGAACAAGCCGCCCGTCGGTGTGAACGTCGAGCGTTTCCGACCCCAGACGTTCGAAGAGTTCCGCGATATGAGCGCGGGCGAAGGCGCGGTCGTCGATGGCCCGGTTGAGCGCGCCCATCCACGCGGTGTGGCCGTAATCATCAACGGTCTCTGGATCCGCTCCGCGCGCGAGCAGGGTTTCGATCAGCGCGCGGTTGCCGGCGCGAGCCGCCAGCATCAGCGGCGTGGCGCCGCAATAGGTCTTGTGGTCGACGCCGTAGAGGTCGCAATCCTGCAGGACGGTCTTCGTGGATCGTTCGAGATACGGCCGCAACTGCCGCGCGCGCGTCGCCGCCGCCGCACGTGTCGCGCGGCCCATCGGGTTGCGGGGATCTTCCGAGAATCCGGGGACCTTGCCGAGGTCGACGTACTTGCCGTCATGAAAGATATGCCCAATCCGGGCCAGCAACTGCCCGCGGTGGGTCAGCGTCAGCGCAGGCGCGAAATTTGCGTTCGCGAGCCTTTCGATGTAGGCGCCCTGTCCGTGCCACAGCGCATAATCGAGCAGGGCCTGTTTGATCTTGGCGGAGGGATTCTTGGGATCGAGCGCCTTGGGCGTCCATTCCCGTAAGGCGTGTTGCGACCAGGGCGTCCATGGCGTCGGCCGCGCGGCCAGAAACGTTTCCCGGATGGCGCGCGCCTGCTCCTGCTTGCCCTGCAGTTCGAGCTTGCGGGCCTCTCGCGCCCATTCGTCCTTGCTCGACGCAGGAGCCGTCATAGCCGCGATTTCCGCGATCTCCCTGAGCTCGAGCAGTCGGAGCAACGGGTGCTGAACGTCGGTCTCGACGATCGTCAGTCCCTCGACGGCGCGGGTCATCGCGACATAAAGCGCGTTGACGTAGAACTTGTTGATCTCGAGCGACTTGTCGGTCTTGTCCTTGGCGCGCCGGTAATCCAGCCCCTCGCCTTCGAGATCGCTCGGCGCCACGTCGCGGCACACCTCGGCGTAGGCCGCGCGGTTCGCCGAGATCATCTGGAACAGGATGACATTCGGATATTCGAGGCCTTTCGCCTCGTGGACGGAGAAGATGAGCGGCGTTGCGAAATGGGCGCGGGCGGCCGCCTTGTCCTCGTCACGCAGGACGATGACGGCGTAGCGAACGGACGCGCGCGACGTGGCGTTGAGCGCGCGCAAGACCTTGTCCTCGCCCTTGAGCAATTGCGTCGCGCCCGCCGCGCCGGAGGCGCACCGGACGAGGAAATTGCTCTCGCGATCGACCGAGCCGAAACGCGCCTGCTTGATCTTCAGGAGACGATTGGCGAGGCCGGTGACGGCCTGAGTGTTGCGGAAATTGGTCTGCAGGACGGAGATTTCGCGCGCGGCGGAAGCGTCCTCGGTCGCCTGCGCCGTTCGCCAGAACAGCGCGCGAACCGAGGCCCAGGAAAAGAAGTTCGGATGCACGATCTGGTGCAAATCGCCGCACAGCAGGAAATGATCCTTGGCTTTCAGAGTGTCGAGGATCAGCGCGAGCCCGGCGTTGGTGAAATCCTGCACTTCGTCGACGACGACGAAATCGTAGCGCGGCTCGACCTTCGCGCGCCAGGCGTGCGAGACGAGGTTGAGATCAACGAGCCTCTCCTCTTTCAGCCAAGCCCGGTATTTTTCGAACAATTCGTGCACAGCCGCGCGCGCGTCGCCCGCCGGGTAGAGGGATTGACGCACGCCGAGCGCCTGGTATTCAGTCTCGGTCAGCGCCCCAGCGGCGGGCGCGCCGAGCACGCCGCGGAATTCCTCTAACAGCGCATGCGCGTCGGCCTGTCGCAGGTCGCCTTTCAGGCCGCCTCGCCGGCGCTCAAACCAGGCGCGGAAGGCGGCAAAGCGGACCTCCTCGCCCTCGGGGACGGCGATGAAATCGACGAACTCGCGAAAGCTCATGAATTCGGCGTCCTGGCGAGAATTTTCGTAGCCGTACGCGCTGTAGAGCCGGCGCGCTGTCTGCGCCAGATAGGCCGAGAGCGTCACATAAAGAACGTTTCCAGTCGCTTCGCGCATCTTGGCGAGCGTCACGGCCGTCTTGCCCGAGCCCGCGGGCCCGATGATGACGAGCGGCGGCGCATGGCGGCGCACCGCCTCTTGGGCGGCGTCGAGAACGATCGGCTTGTCGATGAGATCGAATTCCACGGCCTCCGGCGGCAGCCACTTGAGCACCCAGCCAAGGCGCGCGCTCGGCTCGGGCAGAGGCGTCAGATCGTCCGGGCCGGCCTCGATCTTGTCGCGATCCACCGGCGCGCCCCGCAGGAAGCGGGACTTTTCGTAGGCGTGGTCGGCGATTATCTCCAGAAACAGGCAGACGGTTTCGCCGTTGTACGGTGCAAATTGCATCAGGAGGCGCGCCTCGTCGCTGAGTTTGGCACGCCAATAGGGCGTGGGGGCGAGTTTCTTGAGCCCGGCGGCGGCGAAGTCGCAGCGGGCTAGCGCCGCGCGCAGTCGTTCGAGCGGTTTGGCGAAGCGGCCGAGGCGGAGATCGCGATATGTGACAATTCGCATTCGGCAAGTGTACGCGAACGGCGCGCGGAAACCGCGTCGTTCAGCAGGGCGACGATTTCGAGGATGACGCCCTTCGTCGACGGGACATCACGAAGGGCACCGCGAATGAAATCCCCATTGCGCAGTGGGCAGGGGAAATATGGCCAAGGGGTCACTCATCTTCCGCACGCGCTCCTAGAACTTGGACCTCTTCCGGCAGCACGGTGCAGCCCTAGCCCGTGAGGTGGTATTGTTGGTGTCAAAAATGTCGATTTTTCCGATATAATTATACAACCAATTATCATCACAATAATAATTAATAGAAAAAAAAATCAACATTATCGACACCAAACCCCGGGGGGATGTCGTCCCATCGACCCGTACCAGCGTTGTCCCGATACCCAGCCAGCATCACGAAGTAGCAGCCCGGGGGTCAGGTCACGGCCGCGATCCGCGTGGGCCGGCTTTCGGCCAGCTCAATCACGCTCTCGCCGAATTTAACTGTCCCTCAGGCAATTGAGACGCGGTCAGGAGCTCCGGTTCCGGCCCCGTGTCGAATATCACTGGATGACATAGATACAGCAGCCGCTTTCGAATGTTCGCAGTGGACGCGGTGAGATCGACAGTCGCGAATCGCACCCTGTGCCCCTGGATTGCGACTGTCTGATCGACCTCCGAGCCTATAGATGGATGCAACCGCAGCCCGCTGGCGGAAATCAGCAAGTGGATCGCCGTGTCCGACTTGAGAACGAAGATAGGAGTATATTTGATATAGTGTAACCGCTCCGAAGCGCCTTCGTCCAGTATGCGTCGAAATGCAATCGAACCAGGGGGTAGGCCCCTCATAATGGTCGGGGAAACCGATGAAGTCGTATCGCAAGGAGCTTTGGTTCGAGACTCCAGGGCGACGAGCATTCCTCAACATCACCGCGCAGGTTGAGGCCGCCCTGAAAGAGAGCGGCGTTCAAGAGGGCCTCGTGCTCGTCAACGCTATGCACATCACAGCCTCCGTTTTATCAACGACGACGAGAGGGGGTTGCACTCCGATTACGAGGCCTGGCTCGAAAGGCTCGCGCCGCATGAACCCATTCGGCCTACCGTCACAACCGAACCGGCGAGGACAACGCCGACGCCCACCTGAAGCGCCAAATCATGGGGCGCGAGGTGGTAGTCGCGATTACCGCGGGCAAACTCGACTTCGGTCCCTGGGAGCAGATTTTTTACGGCGAGTTCGACGGGGGTCGCCGTAAGCGCGTGCTGATCAAGATCATCGGCGAATAGCGCAGGACGGGAGCCTGCGCCTAGTGCGCATGAACTCGGTGCACCACGGGGATTCCTGGGGCGGGCAAAGCCCATATTCGCTCCGAAAGCCGATCGAGTTCCGACGACTGAAATTGCTCGAGTGATTTCTTTGAGTGATTGGATCGCATCCAATCGCCGGCGGCTCTCCATTGCCGCTACACGACCCCCATCCATGCCAGCCGCGGCCAAAAGCTAGCTGACACGTTTTCGGGATCAGTAGGTGACCTTGAACGTCGGGCTGTCTTCAGGCCTAGTGCGACGCTCGTTCGCCTATTTGGTCGGTCAAGAAACGGGGTCGATTTTCTCGTCGACCACTGCCAATAACCTCTCGCGAATTTTGCCGGCCGGAAGAGAGAGATCGACGGTGGAGAACCGGACCACGTGACCCTGGATCTGCACCGCCTCATCGACAATCTCCCCGCTCACTGAGGGATGGAGCAGCAAACCCTCGGCGGAGTTTGCAACCTGGTCACCTTCTTGCGATCGGAGATAGGCATATATCTGGTAGATATAACCGCTGCGCAGTCCTTCCTCGCGATACCAGCCGCTCGTCAGAAGCGCATTGAATTTTGTATCGATGACGATCCGCCTTCTCTCCGCGGCTCGCTCCAAAACGATATCGGTCCGCATGCCGGGAAGAATGTCGGGGATGCCTGGAGTCTTAAAACCTACCGGCCACAGCAACTGCTGCCCCGGCTGGACCGTCCAACCCCTCGCCGGCAGCACCACCGCGTAGAAACCCACGACGGCCTTCTCATACAGCCGGCGAACCCACGCAATTTCCCGTCCGGGCGTAAACATGGGTGCCGCGCCCGCCTCCTCCGTCGGGAGCGCCAAATCGCATGCCAGCTGCGCCAGGGCCAGCATCAGGCGGTCATCGGCGTCCCGGCGTCCAAATCGGTCGGCCGATAACTGCACTGGCGTTGGTTTCACCGAGCCCACTCCCAGTAAGTTCAAGTCTGCGGAAAGTCGCGAACACGTGTGCCGCCGCCGTGGGCTTGAGACGAGGAGAGCCACCTTTTCGAGCGCAAAGCGGACGAAGCGATTGCGGGGCGTATCAAGAGTGAGCTGTTCGAACCGGCACGCGACCTGGCCCCGCTCTAACAAACGATGGGATGCGGTTTGCAAAAGGTCGATGCGGCCACGCACTCGTCGCAAAATCTGGTTCTGTGGCCGCATAGCCGGAACTCAGATTACGCCGCAAACGCCGCTCAACGATCCAGACTAAGAAGCTCGGCAACCAGATCCGGTAGGTCTTCAGGATCCTCTTCAAGCCTGACCCATGCTTCGCCGCTCAGACGTACAAGGCCAGAAGCGTACAACATCAGAAGCCAGAGATTGCGAACTGGAATGCGCCCGACCATCCGGCGCCCGGGCGGTTCAATTGCCGGCAGACGGCGACGTCTGGAAGTACCGAGTTCATCACAGCTCCTTAAGGAGCTGCCCGCAGGCCTTTCGCGCCTTTTCGGCCTTATCGTCGAACCAATACTCGCGCAGAAGAGGTCCGATCTGCGTCGCGACCACGTCCCGAAACCATCCTTTGCATCATCAACAGCATCGCCCGACGGCGTCAGATAAGAATGACCGATGCGGTACTGCGGCCCAAGCCGGTCATCATTCGCAATCTGCTGATTGAGCGCTTCGATGCGGCTGCGCAGCTCGAGTGACGAGGGCGCCGTCAAAGCCCCAATCGGCCACCAGGCACTTTTCCCAACGATCATTGAAACGCGGCTCAAGATCGACGAAGGCAAAGCGCCGACGTAACGCGAGGTCAACCAGAGCTAGCGAGCGGTCGGCCACGTTCATAGTGCCGATGATGTACAAATTCTTCGGCACATGGACCCGTTCAGTCGCATCGCGCGGGTAGGCGAGCCGCATAGCCTCGCTCTTGTCGCGTTTGCTGTTCTCCATCAGCGTCAGTAGCTCGCCGAAGATCTGAGCGGGGTTGCCCCGATTGATCTCTTCGATCACGATGACGAACGGCGTCGGCTCGGCTTGCGCGGCCTTTACTGCTTCAAGAAAGACGCCATCCACGAGCATCAGCTTGCCGTCGCCGCTTGGCCGCCATCCCCGCACGAAATCCTCATAGGAGAGGTTGGGGTGGAATTGCACCGTGAGAATCCGTCGTGCGTCCCTGAAACCGATCAGCGCGTAGGCAAGGCGCTTAGCAAGCCAGCTTTTGCCCGTGCCGGGCGGCCCTTGCAAAACTAGATTCTTCTTCGCGTTCCAGCTGTTCAGAATCGCCTGGATTTCGGTGGGGGGATGGAAGCAGCCCTCCGCGAAGATGTCCTCGGTCGTGTAAGGTAGCGCCATTACTGTTGGCGTCGGCGTCGCCGCCTCACTCAGTGCCGGCTTTGGCAACCCGGCCCAGGCCGTTTCAAGAGCGGCAACGCTGTCGAGTCGTATCTCAATGCCCGATTGCTGGGGCAACCAACTCTGTTCCCCGGAAATCTCCCTAAGCTCGTCAAGACCAAGGAACGCGTCTTTCCCCGGATCGCGGATATCGTCAAAGGCAACAGCGATCACATCATGAGTCTCGCCGGCCGCCGACCGCGTCTGATCGTAATGCTTGGTCTCGTACGGCTTAGAAAGGGCTGTTCCGCGAGCGATCATCCCACGGGGATCTTCCCCGGCGCGCACCAGAAATACGCGATCGCCTGCGTTGACATGACCGTTGCGGCAGCTCCAAGGCTGCGTGACCGTGTCGCCGCGCGCCGCTCCGATCCGATCTTGGGCAAAGTTAGTCCAGGCCCAGCGGGCGCGGATTCCAACTTAGCAGCCACACGCGGGCGGATGGCGGCGGGGGGACTTTGTCGCCATCGTTCTGCCACTGCGGCTTGAGGGCATCGTCGTAAAAATCGATATCCGATGTGCCCTTGTTGGTTTCGAGTTTCTTACGCAAATCGCGCAAGGCAATGTCAAGCTCGTATTCGGTCGCGGTCTTCAGCTTCGCCGCGGGCAGCGCGTCGAAAGCCTGCGCGATCAGCCGTTTTTGGCTGCTCACTGTGATGCGCTCGAACTCATTCGGAAACGCGAGATGAACGAGGATATTGCGAAATTGCCGGTAGCCTTTCCTCGGAATTCTATCAACCCATCTGGCAAAATCGTCAGGACTGGCGGCAAGTGCCTCGCGGCGCTGGTGCGGTTCCCTTTTTGAAGGCCGCGGCGAGTTCGATCAGATATGCCACCTCGCGCCAGCGCTGCGTTAAATAGGCGAGCCCAGGATTTACTATTCCGCCCAGCGCCTTGGGCCTCGAGAAGCGGGTGATCGGCAGGTAGCGCCGTTCCCGACCACGACCAAACCGTGGATACTAGCTCCTGTTTCGTTGTCGGCCGCATATTCGACTGAAACAGCGTCACCACGTAAAGAATCTCGGCCATGAGCCGCTTCACTTCGGGCGCGCATGCCGACAGCTGCCGCTCCAGCTTTTCGAGGAAGCTGATGTCGGGCGTGAGGATTGGATTTTGAACAAATGCCTTGACCAGCTCCTCAATATGGCTCGCCGTCCAAAGGGACTGGCCCGAAAACAGGGAGCGGTCGGCCACCAAGCAGTCGGCCACCCACTGCTGGGCGATTGGGTAGATAGTCGACGTGTCCAGGTGTGGATTGAAGCGGGCCATTAAATCGAGACTATCAGCTTCCAGAGCGAGGCGACGCCGCTCCTGGAAACCGCTCAGCAGGAGAACAAGTCCGATGGTGCACACGAGCGTCCAGGCAATGCCCCTCTTCCCCTAGGAAAAAACTCCGGGACGAATATGCCATATTAACCAGCGCGCCGACAGTCATATTGAATGTCTGCTTACGACAAGCGCATGGGCGAGTTGACCTAGATCAATGCGCAATGGATCGGATGATGATGGAACGTCAGTTATCCACCGACAAGATGATCAATTCTCGATACTACCGTTTGATTGGACGCCTAGGAGCCGGCTGTCACGCCAGATTTCGACACGCCAACCAGATGCGACAATGAAGAGCCACAATGACGAATAGGCCTTGAAGAACACGAACGCTCGAGTTCGAATGTCAGGGTTTGCGCTAGAGCGCAAAAACCTCTTGGGACTGGGTAGAGAACAAACCTCTTGGGACTGGGTAGAGATTTGCAAAACATCTATGACTTAGAGGAGCTGCTTTCTCGGCTAAAGCAAAATGGTCGCACTGGCAGCAAGGCTCGTTGCCATTTTCTAACCCACGGCGAACGAGCGAAAGTCGCACGCCGCCTGACCTATCTCTGCATGGGCGCCGGCCCGAAGGTGCAAGTGCTGCCGAGCGACCATTGGATGCCCGTCGGCTTCGATAAGGTGGAAGAGGCGGAGCTGGACAAGGCGGATTTTCTTCCGCCCGTGGATCAGCAGTCGCTGACGCACTGGTGGCTTGCGGAGAGGAGGCCAAACTCTCAAACTCCGAATTGGGATATCGCATCGACTTGCACGATCGATGGCCGTCAGGGCTTGGTCCTTGTGGAGGCCAAAGCACATGGGACCGAATTCACAGATGGAGGCAAGCCCCTTAGGAACGGTGACAGCCCGGCGAATCATGAGCGAATTGGACAGGCGATCGACGATGCGAATGAGGGGCTTGTTGAAGCTACCGGCCTCGATTGGGGACTCTCAAGAGATCATAGCTATCAGCTGAGCAACCGCTTTGCGTGGGCATGGAAAGTCTGCACACTGGGATATCCGGTTGCACTCGTCTACCTCGGATTCATCGGCGCCACAGAAATGAAATCGGATTACTTCCGAGACGAGGACGAATGGATCACCCTCGTTCTGAGCAAGACCGCCGTCCCTTCTGAAGCCTGGGCCGGAAATCTGATCGTGAATGGCGCCTCGCTTCTGCCCAGAATCCGCAGCCTTTGGCAACCGCTCGCATATTGAATGAACCAAGAGTGGTGAGCGGCACTGAGCCGGACGTTTAGGGCCGAGGTCGTGAATGAATGACATTGTTGCGATCATGAAGGCGGCCGAGTTCGCCGCGCACAAACATGTTGGCCAGAGGCGGAAGGGCGGGGAGGCCGAGCCTTACCTCAACCATTTGATTGAGGTCGCCAGTCTGGTTGCGGAGGCCACTAACGGCGATCCAGACGCCGTTATCGCCGCATTGTTGCACGACGCGGTCGAGGATCAGGGCGTGACAAACGCAGAAATCGCCGATCTCTTTGGGCCGACGGCGGCCTCCCTCGTCGCCGAGGTGGCAAGGACCCTCGCGCCGACGCGGAGGGTCTCTCGAGCCGTGGCGCTGTCCGGCTTTCCGATCGTCGGTGCCGCCGAGGTTGCACGAGAAGATGCGGGCGAGCTTGGACTCGCAGCCCCTATGTTCATGCTTTGTTCTGAAACGGGTTGGCCGTCGCCGCGATGGCGGGCGCTGGATTTGGTTTTGGTTGGGTTGGATTAGTCATTGAAAGAAACTCCTTGAATCAAAAGGACCCCTTTTGGGGTCCTGGGTGCTGAACGCGGCTGACGTGAAAGCGACTACGATGGTGGGTGGGAAAGGTGACGCGTGACGCGCCCATGGATTCCCACAACCCAATAATACCATAAGTATACTTATACGTCAAGTTATTATATTAACCAACTTTTCAAGACTGTGTATGCTGAGTTCGCTTGAGAACAAGTTCCGACAACCGCGCGAGTAAACCTAGTTCGCGCGGGTGCCATTGTGCCTCGCATTGAGAGTTGCTCCCTTCGCGACTTCTGGCAACAGGGAGCCGTTCGCCGTCGTTCTCGGTGGGACTTCAACGCGAACGGGACACAAACGGGATACCAATTCCCTTCCGTCCAACTAAATTATTGATTTGATTGGCGCTCCCAAGGGGACTCGAACCCCTGTTTTCGCCGTGAGAGGGCGACGTCCTAGACCGCTAGACGATGGGAGCGGCATCGCCGCCATGCCGGGGATACCAAGGTTCATCATATATGGCAACTGACCAGGAGGCAAGCGCGCCTTGCTGCTGCATGGCGTTTTACGTCTTATCCAGCTTGTGGCGCGGAATTTGCTCGCCTAAGATTTCGATTGGAAGGCGGCGGTACGCGTGACGGAGTTTGTGACTATGCCCCTGGGGAGCCTCGCCCGGCGCCCGAACGTTTTAATAGTCCTGCACCAAGAGCATTCGACCCCGGGCCGCGTAGGCTCAACGCTTAAGCGCATGGACGCGAGACTAGACATCCGCCGCCCAAGCCTGGGTGAACCGCTGCCAGAAACGCTTGCGGACCACGGCGGCGTGGTGGTGTTCGGCGGCCCAATGGGCGCCAACGATACACTCGACTGGGTCCGGCGCGAGATCAATTGGCTGGAGATCCCGCTCAGTGAAGACAAACCGATACTAGGTTTATGCCTAGGAGCTCAAATGCTGGCCCGCGCGCTCGGCGCGCGGGTGTTCAGCTACGACGATAAGCGCAGCGAGATCGGTTATTACCCTATCGAGCCGACGGCGGCTGGCGAGATTCTCTGTCCTGCGCGATTCCCTCGCACCGTCTACCAATGGCATTCCGACGGCTTCGATCTACCTAAAGGTAGCCGGCTCTTGGCTGTTGGGGGGGCGAATTTCCCCAACCAAGCGTACCGCTATGGCCGGCATGCTGTTGGCCTGCAGTTCCATCCGGAGGTAACATATCACATGATGTGTCGGTGGACGCATCGCGGGGCCGAGCGTCTGACGCGGCCTGGTGCGTTGAGCCGCCTCGAGCACCTAGCCGGTTGGTTCCAGCATGATGGCCGCGTTGCCGCCTGGCTTGAGGAGTTCTTGCCGGCGTGGCTCGAGAGACGCCTGGCGGAGCCCGCGCCGAAGTCACGTCCCGCGAGCCCTCCTAACCGAGCGCCGAAGCGCAAGGCCTCTGCGATCCGCCCAGCTGCTGTTTAGCAAGCAGACGCTGTGGAACCGTCTTATTAGCGGCTACGACCCGGTCGCCAAATCAGATTCGTGCTCACCGCATAATTCCAAACGACGCTCAGCAAGGCGCCGGCAAGCCCGGCCATCCACCAAGTCTGATTGTCGCTATAGAGCCAAGACGCGATGTCGATATTGGCAACAGCCCCGACGCCGCATCCGAGCGCAAAACCCACGAACCCCTCGATTAGGCTAAGGCCACGGTACCTATACGAACTATAGGTAATTTCATTGTTCAGGATGAAGTTGCTTGCCATCGCGACACTGGTAGCGATGAGTTGTCCAGAATCGAAGGTCAGCGCGTCAAACCAGTGAAGAACAGCTGAAAGCGTTACAATATGGACGATTAGACCGCCTGCTCCAATTATTGCGAACAAAACAAATCGTATTGGAAGGACGCCCGCGGTTGCGTGATGAACGACCAGCCCAAGGAAATCAACGCCGACCAGCGGAGTTAACTTGGATTCGCCCGCGTTGCGCTTACGGAACCGGTAGGGAACTTCGATGATATTCAGATCGCCGCCTGCCGAAAGAATCACGTCGACTAGAATCTTGAAACCGTCCGGTGAGAGGCGCGGAGCCAGACGGGAGACGATCTCTCGTCGAAGCATGAAGAAACCGCTCATCGGATCCGTGACCGCTGCTCCTGCGATTCGCCTGAAGAACCAGGCGCCGAGATCGCTGAGTCTCTGTCGCGCCGGAGATAGGTCTCCCGCATTTGCCGTTCTCAGTCGGGTTCCGATCGCCAAATTGCCGGCCCCCTTGGCGAGGAGTTCATACATCTCACGGAGGATGGACTCGTCGTGCTGAAGATCGCCGTCAATGGCTGCCACGAAGTCCGCACTTGACGACATCCATCCCTCAATGACAGCGCCCGCCAGACCTGAGCGGTTGACACGTCTCAAGCAGCGAAGGCGAGGGTCCTTCGCAGCAAGCGCAAAGGCGACATTTGAGGTTCCGTCCGGCGAGTCGTCATCGACGACGATCATCTCCCAGGGCAAGCCGTTCAGAGCAACTTTCACGCGTTCGAAAAGAATCGGGATATTGGCTGATTCTTGATAGGTTGGGACGATGATCGAAAGTGTAGGGGTCGACGGCCCGGGCGTTGCATCGGTAGCCATTCCACGCCACGCTAATTTCGTTCGGCGTCGATGAACGCTATCTGCCGGCTGCGCTCGGATAAGGCATGGGAAGCCTGTGCGTCAAGCCGCGGGCCGGGATGAGCGCGAGGGTGATCTCATGGCGGCCGCGACGACCGAGCGCGTAAAGCTGAGGCTGCCTTAACTCAGCAAATAGGGAGCGGGCGACTGCGAGGGTCGGCGCGAGGTCCGCGGCCGGCGCGACAATGACGCCGTTTTGCCCGACGTACCTTTCGCTTTCGTCCAAGAAAGCCCAGCCGCGCGGGTCGTCCGAAAGGACGAAAACAGGTATCTGAGGTCCGAGGGCGAGTGCGATTTTTCCTGCGTCCGACCATTTCGTCGAGATGACGAAGTTGGGCGCTTGGTCAAAGATCGGCGCATTCTTGAGATCCCGCCACTCAAAGCCCTCCAACATCGGATCAGCAAAGCGGGACCCCGCGGTCAAGATCACCCACGGCCAGCCTGTCGCCGCTTGCACGGCAGCGATTCCAGCGATCGCCGCCAGCAGCCCAGAGGCCAGGAACGCGCATCGGCGAAGCGCGCTAACCGAGACGCCGAGCTCATCAATCCATGCGCCCATCAGGACGAAAGCGAAAAACCAACCAGGCATCGTCCAATGAGGTTGGCCGCGGCCGCCCCAAAGCGGCGTCAGGGTGAATAGGGCGATAGGCGGCAAGCTCAGGCACAGCAAAAACAGGCGCCGCTCGTCCCGCCAAAGACGGACTGCATTAGCCAAGCCTATGACGAGCGGCGCGAATATCCAAGGTGATAAAAAGGCGATTTCGCCGAGGGCCATTGCACCGAACTGCGCCGGGCGCAGTCCCCCGGCGGGTACGCCCCGCCCGCCCTGAAATTCGAACGATGCCCAACCGTGACGGGCGTTCCACCAGACGACCGGCGTTATCATCGCGAAAGCAAGAATTGCGGATACGTAGGGCGCGGGATGCTTGAGCCAGCGCCGCTGCTCGTGCGAAAGGACGATGAACGCTGCTAACCCGCCGGCGGTCAGAACCGCGCTGTACTTCGATAGTCCCGCTAAGCCCAGCCCAAGGCCAATAAGGAGCCAAAGCCTCCAGGCCAAAGCCTCATTCAGCGAGTCCTGAAAGAGCAGGCGAGCCGCCGCCCACGCGGCCATGGCCAACCCAAAGAGCAGTGGGCCGTCGGGGACGATCCAACTTCCGGCGGAGGCGAAGAAGAAAGGCGCAACGTTAAGGGCGAAAAGTGCGATCAGAGCCGCCCGAGGACCGAATAGCTCGCTCGCCAGTCGATAGTAGATCCAACCCGTTGCAAAGAAGAGCCCAACAAAAGGGATTCGCACGAGGCCGTTTTCGCCCAGTGCGCGGGCGGCGAAATGGGCGATCCACAGATGCAATGGGGGATGATCAAAGTAGGAGAGCGACAAACGCCGGGAAATCGCGACTGTGTAGCTTTCGTCGACCCCAAGACCGATGGTGAAAGCAAACAAAAGGCGCGCGACGAAGAATCCAGTAAGGATTGCGAGGGCGAGCCGATCTTCCCCGGGTTCGGCATTCAGCACTCGATTTATTCCCAAATCTCGTCCGAAGTCATCGTTGCCGGACCACGTCCAAGTCGAAGAGGCCGCTCCGTCTAGTGAAGGTCGGTCGCCTCGACCCACCATTCCGGATGCTCAGCGGCCACAATTTGCCGCGCGAAGGCCGCGCTGCGCCGATCGCTAAACAAGCCAAAGCAAGTTGCTCCTGAACCCGACATTCCGGTCGCTTTGGCCCCCGGGATTTGGGACAATCTCTTGAGCACAGCGGCGATTGCCGGCGCTACCCGGATCGCTGCATTTTCCAGGTCGTTAGAGCCGAGGGCGCTAAAATCCAAAACCGCGGCGGTGTCAGATTCCGCTGCGGGGGGTGATCGAGGGGATGGTCCAGCGTTGGATTTTGACGTCAGGTCGAGCGCAGCGAAGACCTTTGGCGTCGGCGCCTGAACCCCGGGGTTGACGAGAACGGCGAAGATATTCGGCAACCGAATCGCCGGACCGAGCTCGTCGCCAATACCCCTGATGATCCGGGCTTGTTGAGAGAGGCAAGCAGGGATATCCGCTCCGGCAGCCCGAGCAGAAGCGCGCACTCGCGGATCGTCAAATGACAATCCAGCCTCGTCCGCGAGCAACCGTAAAGCGGCGGCCGCGTCGGCTGAACCTCCGCCAAGCCCGGCCGCCGCCGGCAGCCGCTTGATCAGCCGAAAGCGACCAAGTCTTAACCCGGGTATCTGCTCGGCCAGCGACCGCGCCGCGCGCAGCACAAGATTCTCGGGAACAGGCCCGGCGTCGTGAGCGCCGGGACCAGCTACCTCGAGGATCAGATCGTCGCCGGGCTCAAACGCAACCCAGTCGCATAGGCCGGCAAACGCCACGAGGCTCTCAAGTTCGTGATATCCATCGGCCCGGCGACCGACCACGCGCAGCGTGAGATTGATCTTGGCCGGCGCGCGAACCCATCGCATTAAGTCTTTGGCCGCGATTTAACCCCCACCCTGTTTCTGCAACGAAGCCTTTGGCGTCGCGGTTCGGGTTGCTGGGTCGGGAAGGCCATCCTCAATCTTCTTCAGGATTGCCGGCAGATCTTCAGGGTCCGGGCCCATGTCACGCGCATGATTCCATTGAAAATGCGCCTCGATTCGACGATCGACCCGCCAGTATGCATCGCCAAGATGGTCATTAAGAATCGGGTCGGCAGGCTTCAAGTCAATCGCCTTTTCCAACGTTTCAGCCGCTTCGGGGTACTGCCCAAGCTTGTAGTGGGCCCATCCGAGGCTATCCACGATATATCCGTCGTTCGGCCGCAATTCGACGGCCTTGCGCAGCATTTTAAATGCCTCTTCTAAATTGAGTCCCTGGTCTACCCAAGAATAGCCAAGATAGTTAAGGACGAGCGGTTGGTCCGGATAGAGTTCAAGAGCTTTCTTGAAATCCGCTTCAGCTTTGGGCCACTGCTTGGATCGCTCATAGCAAATCCCTCGGAAATAAAAAAGCGTCCAATTGTCGCGCTGCGGAATTCCCACTGCAGCGATTGCCTTGTCATAGGTCGCCGCCGCCTCCGCATATTTCTTCGCAGACCGCTGCAACTCGGCCAATGCGCTCAAAGCTTCGACGTCGTAGGGTCGCGACGCCACGATTTCGGAGAGGCGTTGCGTCGCTTCGTCGGTTTTTCCCATGCCCTCGAGTTCAAGCGCGATCTGGATATCGGCGGCCATTTTCAGCGGTGACGACGACGGAACCAATTGGTAGGCCGCGATGACTTGGTCACTTTGCTTTAGCTGCTCGAAAAGACTGGCCAGCGTTACTGCGGTCAAATCGCTTGATGGTCGCAGGTAGAGCGACAACCGGAGATAAACGAGCGCCGGAAGCTCGTCTCCCTGTCGGCTCCCCGCGCTTCCTAGGCCATAGAGGGCTTCCGCTGCACCCTCCTTGGCATTGTGTACTAGGGGATCGAGAGTTTGATTCGCCTTTAGATCTGCCAGCGCCCGCTGAATGAGAGGATGGTGAGGAATAACGGCGGAGAACTCCTCGTATATTTTCGTTGCTCCGGCCAGATCGCCCTGCGCCGACAAAATCCGCGCGTAGGCATCAGCGAAGCGTAGGCTGTTCTTGTCATCGTCGTACGCGGACTTCAGCCGCCGTTGGGCCTCTGCAGAGCTGCCCAACAGACCGGCAATCAGGCCCGCGTGATAGTCGCGAAAAGCGAAGACGGACGGGTCGTGAATGCGGTCGAGCGTGTCCAGCGCGTGGCGAAGGTCGGACTGTCCCGCATAGCACCACGCCGTGAGAAGCGCCGTCGTGACATCGCGCCCGCGCATGGCGTCGGCGCTGCCCAAGTGGGCTCGCGCAGACGCGAATTGTCCCTGTTCGATATCGTGAACCGCGATTGCCAGTCGCGCGAGGTTGTTATTGGGATCGCGCGTAAGGAGCCGTTCGCCAAGCGAGCTCGCACTCGATTCGTCCCCGTTCGACAGAGCCGCAGCGAAGGCGCGTTCGAGGAGATCCGGATTTCGAGGATCGGCTCGGAGGGCTTCCCGGTAATAGACTTCGGCTGCGGGCGTGTCCCGATCGGCGCTGGCGATAAGAGCCGAAAGATAATTTCCGGGCTGGCTATCCCCAACCCCGAACTTTTCCGATCCGGAGTCAGTCTGGACAGCTGCGGCCAACGCGCCGCTCGATACTGACAAGAGGCAAGCCAAAAAAACGGCGAGCCGTCGCGTCCAATGTTGAGTCCGGCACTGCATGTCTTACGATTTCCCGCAATTGTTAGTCAGCGAGCAAGCTTGCGCGCCGACAAGGAACCCGCCCTGTCCTCGATGACGAACGAAATGAGCATCCTTCCTGGATCTCTCGCTGACAGTCGAAAACGGCGATTTTGCGCCAGAGCTACATATCCGGATAATTCGGTCCGCCCCCGCCTTCCGGCGGGACCCACTCTATGTTTTTGGCGGGGTCCTTGATGTCGCACGTTTTGCAGTGGACGCAATTCTGCGCGTTGATGACAAAGCGTGGGTCTGCGCGGCTTGCCTCGTTCGCGTAAACGACTTCATAAACGCCAGCCGGGCAATAAAGGCGCGCAGGTTCTCCGAACCGGGGAAGATTGTCACGGATTGGGATGTCGGGATCTTGGAGCCGAAGATGAATGGGCTGATCCTCTTCGTGATTTGTGTTGGAAAGATAGACGGAAGACGGTTTGTCAAACGTTAATACGGAGTCTGGCCTTCGGGTAGACGATGGGGACCACCTCGGATATCGGCTTCAGAGTGTCGCTGTCGGGCTTGCCGTGCTTAAGCGTGCCGAAAATCGAGGCCTTGAACAATTCGTTCGTCCACATATCGAAACCGCCAAGGCTGACGCCGAGGAGAAGACCAAATCGCGACCAGAGTGGTTTGGCATTGCGAACCTTGTAGAGATCGCGGCCGATGATCTGAGTTCGCGCCAAGAGCTTTCGTAGTCGCTCAGTTCGTCGTTGGCCCGACCCGCCGCCAGCGCCTCACGCGCTTTCTCTGCGGCCAGCATTCCCGACAGGATCGCGTTGTGAGACCCCTTTATGCGGGCAAAATTCACAAAACCCGCCGAGCAGCCGATCAAAGCCCCTCCGGGAAAGACCAATTTGGGCGCCGACTGCCAGCCTCCGGACGCTATGACCCGCGCCCCATAGGCTATCCGCTTGCCTCCGGCAAAAGTCCCACGTATCAGCGGATGCGTCTTAAAGCGCTGAAACTCATCGAATGGGGAGAGTGTTGGGTTCTCGTAATTGAGATGGACTACAAATCCGACCGAAACTAACCGGTCGCCGTAATGATAGACAAATGAGCCACCGCTCGCGCCTTTTGACAAAGGCCAGCCAAAAGTATGCTGAACAAGGCCGGGCGAAAAATGGTCCTCGGAGACCTGCCACAGCTCTTTGAGACCGATTCCATACTTCTGAGGCCCGCTGGCGGAATCCAGACCATAGCGGGCGACCGCCTGTTTCGACAGGGACCCTCGCGCCCCCTCCGCAAGGACCACATATTTGCCGAAAAGCTCCATGCCTCGCGTGAACCCCGGCTTCGGGCGACCCTCGCGGTCGACGCCCATGTCGCCCGTCGCAACGCCTACGACCTCGCCTTTGTCGCCATACAACAGCTCCGTCGCCGCAAAGCCTGGGTAGATCTCGACCCCCAGCGCCTCTGCGCGCGCGCCAAGCCATCGCGCGACTGCGCCCAATGAGCCGATGAAATTGCCGTGATTGCTCATCAATTTCGGCATCGCCCAATTGGGCAGCGGCGTCGCTCGCGTCTCGGTCAGATAGTAGAATTGATCGATAGCTACCTGAGTTTTGAGCGGGCATTCCGGATCCGAGCGCCATTCGGGCATGAGCCGGTCAAGCCCAATCGGATCGATGACAGCTCCTGAGAGGATATGCGCCCCGACCGTCGAGCCCTTTTCCACGACGACTACAGAGATGTCGGGGTTCAAGGATTTGAGACGGATGGCCGCGGCCAAGCCGGCGGGCCCCGCGCCGACGATCACGACGTCGTAATGCATCGATTCCCGCGCGGGCAATGTCGACTCTAGGGTCATTGTCCCTTTCGCCATCAGGGCTGAGGCGCGCAAGCAGCTTTGCGCTTTTCCTTGACCAGCCCAATCCTCGCGCGGCGCCGTTCAAGCCTCGATATGATAGTTTGTCTCCGCGCGGCCGCGCAAGCGCTTGGGTATCAGGCGGGGACCAAATGGCTTCGACAAAGGATCCCATGGACCTTCAACTCGGTCCGCTCGAGGCAATCGAGTTGCTCCACTGGTGGATTCGGGTCGGCGTCACCGATACGCTTGATGATACTGCCGCATGATCGTTTCACCGACAGTGTGACCGGAAACGGCGACGAGCGCAGCGCGTCGCGCGCGCCGGAGCTAATGCGCCTGTCTTCGCAGCGCCGCATCAGAAACAGGACCCCCCGCGCCTCAAGACGCCGGCGGCCAAGCCGCCCGACGCCTCGGAGAGTTCGGCTCGCGCGCTCGCGCAAGCGGCGACTGACCTGGAAATGCTGCGATCAATCATGGCGGAATTCGACGGCTGTGCGACTCAAGCGGACGGCGACGCAACTTGTGTTCGCGGACGGCGTCCCTGGCTCACGGATAATGTTTGTCGGCGAGGCCCCTGGGGAGGGTGAAGATCGAATCGGGCGCCCATTCGTCGGGCAGAGCGGGGCAACTGCTGGATCGCATGCTGAGCACGATCGGACTAGATCGACAGAAGGTTTACATCGCGAATGTAGTTCCGTGGCGACCACCAGGCAACCGAACCCCGACTCTTCAGGAGACGCAGATGTGTCTCCCTTTCATTGAGCGACAGATCGACCTAGCGGATCCCGAATACCTTGTTTGTCTTGGCGCGTCGGCGACTCACACAATATTGGGTGTCCGGAAGGGGATTATGCGCGCGCGTGGCTCTTGGTTCACTTATTCCCGCCCAACCGGGCGCGACATCCGCGCGCTCGCTATGCTCCATCCGGCTTTCCTGTTGCGGCAACCCGCGCACAAACGATTTGCCTGGGCGGATATGCGAGCACTCGCAAGTGAGCTTGAACGCCCCGTCCTAGCAAGTTACTGAAAAAGGCCGCCCTTATTGGCGTGACGCTACTCTTGCTCGCAGCCCGAAGAGCGCCGGTCTAAGGCCATTGCAAGACGGCGCCGGAGCCGCCAGATGGAGCGCTTCGGCGTGGGCGGACCTACGGGCGGCTCAGCGCGAACGCAACGAGAGGAAGCTTTGACCATGAGCCAAGTCACCTACACCGTCGTCGAGCACGACGGCGGATGGGCCTATAAGGTCGGGGACGTCTTTTCCGAGACCTTTCGGACGCGCCAGGAGGCTCATGCCGCTGCGGAGCGGGCCGCCCTGGAGCAGCGCGTCCCGGGCCAAGGTAGCGCAATCGAGTACGAGGACAGCTCCGGCCGTTGGCATGAGGAAGAGGAAAGCGGGGACGACCGGCCGGACACTGACGTTAAGGACTGACGGCCCAGCGCTGGAGCGACGCGCTATCCGGCGGCGCGGACGGCAAAGATTGATTGGCTTGCCGGAGCCTTGGCCAACTGCTCAATCGCGCGCAGGTCATTCACGAAAGCTGCGTAAGCAGAATGCCTCTCCTCGTCATCCTGCAGGCGCAGCAACGCGGACGGATGGATGGTGATGAAGACGCGCAATCCGTTCGCCACGTCCAGGACCTTGCCTCGGTTGCTCTGGACGGGGATCGCCCGTTCTGCGAGTCCCTGGGCTGCGGTCGCCCCAAGGGCGACAATAAGCTGTGGATGAATGAGTTCGATTTCTTCCGATAGCCAGCGCCGGCATATTTTGATCTCGCTGGCGTTGGGGCGCTTGTGCAGCCGTCGCTTGCCGCGCGGCTCAAACTTAAAATGCTTAACCGCATTGGTCACGTAAACGCGCCGGCGATCGACGCCCGCCTCCGCGAGCGCCCTATCCAACAGCAGGCCCGCCGGCCCGACAAAGGGACGGCCTTGGAGGTCTTCCTTGTCTCCGGGCTGTTCGCCGACAAACACGATCTCGGCGTCGGCCGGGCCTTCTCCGAACACTGTCTGGGTCGCGTTTTTCCACAAGGGGCAAGCGCGACAGGACGCGGCTTCGCGACGCAAGCTGTCGAGTCTCTCATTCGGCTGGCTATCGTCGCCTGCAGCGCTCACGGTCTCACAAACACCTCCACCAGGATCCAGGCCAGCATGGCCAGCGCGACACTGCCGATGAGTATGTAACGGACATGATGTCCCGTCGAGCCGGCCCGCACGGCGACCTTGTTCTCTTCGGTCACGACCGGACGTTCGTGCGCGTCCATCGAACGCTCCTTTCTCGTGGGCATTGCGAAATCGGCGCTCCATCCCGGCTCAATTTTGGCCGAAATCGGCAGTCCCGACCGCCAAATTGAGCGCTAGGCGGCACCCTATCACTCGAGAAACGCAGGAGCGTGGAAATCGGTTCCCCTTGTCACGGGGACAACCGGGACGTGTCGGCTAGTGGCGCGATTTATTCATATTGAGGGATAGAGGCTTTTCAGTTTGACGCGAGCACCGTCGGTTGTGAAGCGCCAATCGGCGACGGCATGACAGGCGTTTCGCTTCTCGATTTTAGTTAAAACTTGTTTCAAATTGACGTCTGGTTTGCTTGGTTCAACTTTATTCGCGGCTTAACCAATTGCTTAACTTCGAAATCGGGCTCGACTGGAAATCGTTCAAATTAACGGGGTCGAAATCGGGCAGTCCTAATTTGGACCCCCATCGGCGGCGCGGAAAAGCGGGTTTGCCGCCGAATGGGGTTTCGGAGCAGGAGCAAACAAGTGTTCAAATCCATGAAGAACTTCGCGGCGGACGAATCTGGCGTCACCGCGATCGAGTATGCGCTGATCGCCTCGCTGATCGCCGTCTTCATCATCACAGCGGTCCAGACGGTTGGCACGAAGGTCAGCACAGTGTTCAACGAAGTCGGCGCCACCCTCAAGTAGAGCGACCTCGCTCAAGAGTTTCGCGTCGGCGCCGCTACCGCGTCGGCGCGAACCGCTGGCCTTGCCTTCTCCTAGTCAAGGGAAGGTTTAGGCGGGGCCTCTGATCCGCTTCCTAGTAAATCAAACTGAAGAAAATGGCTTCGAGCGTCCTCCATCTTCTGGCTTTCGCCTTCTTTCCCACCGTGATGGCGCTATCAGCGTCCATGGACTTATTGACCTTTACGATACCAAATCGACTTTGTATCATTCTCGCCGTTGGATATTTGATCCTCGCCGCGATGCTCGGGATTCCGGCTGTCGATATTCTGCTAAATGTTTCATGCGCCTTGGCGATCTTAGTCATTACATTCGCCATGTTCAATTTCGGCTGGATCGGCGGCGGAGACGCCAAACTGGCGGCGGCCACGGCCGCGTGGCTCGGATGGACCGCGATCTTCGACTATGGTCTCGCGGCGGCCCTGTTTGGCGGGGGTCTCACTTTTGATTCTTCTGGGCGCGCGTATGTTTCCTCTGCCCGCCGTTCTTGGCCGTATGGACTGGCTTGCGCGATTGCACAACGCCAACGCTGGGGTCCCTTATGGAATTGCGTTGGCGGCGGCGGGGTTGATGCAATATCCGAATTCATCGATTTGGGCTGTAGTCACCTAAGCCAGCCCTGTGGCCGTCGACGCCCACGAGTCAGCGCGCGGAAGTCGCCGCTTCGCGATCTGTGCTGGCTGGTTCCGATGGGGTCGCCGACAGTCAACATTCGCTTTCGGTCATTTTCTCGGCAAAGGGATAATATTCGCCTCGATGAAGTGACGAGGGTCGACCTAAGAATTCATCGCACAACTCGGAAAGTGTGAATTCGTTGTTTTTCGGTAATTATCTCAGCTCAGGCTGAATAGCGAAGATTGTTATGCCTATCTCTTCGGAATATCATAGTGACAAAGGTATTCGATGGAGCTTTTGTCGGGCTCTCTCGCCCTCTGGGT
>CAVSSS010000015.1:0-24985 GCA_963730555.1 uncultured Alphaproteobacteria bacterium
TCACCGCCTCGGATAGCGCTCGCTCAACAGCCCGAACAGCGCGCGCGCCGCCTGAATCTCACCGCCGGCGGGCGCGTGGGCGCGCGGCTTCGGATTCCAGGCGTACACGTCGAAATGCGCCCAGGATTTGGCTTTCTCAACGAAGCGCCGGAGGAACAGCGCCGCGGTGATCGAGCCCGCCATGCCGGCGCCTGACCCCGAATTGCTGATGTCGGCGACCGATCCTTCGATCATCGCATCGTAAGGGCGCCAGAGCGGCATACGCCATAGGGGATCGCGCACCCGCGCGGAATGACCCGCGATCTGCCCCGCAAGCGCGTCGTCGTCGGTGTAGAAGGGCGGCAGGTCTGGGCCGAGCGCGACTCTTGCCGCGCCGGTCAAGGTGGCGAAGTCGAGCATCAGCTCCGGCGCGTCCTCGTCCGCAAGCGCAAGCGCGTCGGCGAGGATCATCCGCCCTTCGGCATCGGTGTTGCCGATTTCGACGGAAATCCCCTTGCGGCTGACAACCACGTCGCCCGGACGCATCGCCGGCGCCGAGATCGCATTCTCGACGATCGGGATCACAGTCCTCATGCGCAAGTCGAGCCCGGCCTCCATGATCAGCCGCGCGAGCGTGAGCGCGGTTGCCGCTCCGCCCATGTCCTTTTTCATGATCTCCATGCCCGAGGCCGGCTTGATGTCGAGGCCGCCGGTGTCGAAGGTGACCCCTTTGCCGATTATCGCGATTTTCGGCGCGTCCTCGCGTCCCCAGGAGAAGTCGACGATCCGTGGCGCCTCGGCGCCTGCGCGCCCGACCGCATAGACAAGGGGAAAGCGAGCGGCGGCGAGTTCGTCGCCGCGCACCATGGTGACGCTGGCGTCAAAATGCTCGGCGAGCTTGACCACTTCTTGCTCGAGCGCGTCAGGACCGAGCGCGTTGGCGGGCGTGTTGACGAGATCGCGCCCGTAAGCGATAGCCTCCGCGATGCGCTGAATTCTGATGCCGTCGACCGCCTCGGGCGCGATCAGCTGGGGCTTCGGCGCTCTATCGGCCTTGAAGCGGTCGTAGCGATATAGCGCGAGCAGAAAGCCGAGCGCCGCGAGATCGGCGTCTGGCGGCGTGTTGGCGAACCGGTAGACGCCTTGGGGTAGCGACGTCGCGAGCTTGCCCGTGGCGAACGGATCGCGCGTCGGCGCGTTCGCCCCCGCAATCCCGAACAAGACGCCCGCGAGCGCGCCAGCCTCGCCAGGGAGAAGTTGCATGCGCCCCGCTTTCGGCTCAAAGCCGCAACGTTCGGCGAAGGCAGCGGCGGTCGCGCCGATCGTCGATTTGACCGACGGCCAGGTTTCCGTGTCGACCAGCCATACCGGCGCCGCATCGGGCGTTGGCGAAGCGAATGCGAGCAAGGCTCAAGCTCCATGCGGATGGGACAATGTTGGAAGCGGACTTAGCCTGATTTCCTTGCCCGGCATAGGCTGCGGCTCTCCCGCCCGTGGGCGAGGCTTGACTTGCCGGCGCCCTTGCGGTCGTTAAGGCCGCGCACTCAAATTAGGCGCCGCTCGGCCAGTTTCCCGAGCGCGCGTTGAGGAGGATGAATTGTCCGAGCCAAGCGTGAACGCGAAGGCCCGCCTGCTCGGGGAGGTGGGGACAGGCGACAAGCCAACCTTCCCCCTGCCTGGCAAGTTCCCCGCGCAATCGGCCGCTCCGCCCGTTTCGATCATGCCGCCTCCGCCTGCCGCTCCCGTCCGGGCTGAACCGATCTTCCTCTTTGACTCGGCCGAAGGGGCGGACCTCCTGAATGCTGGCCAAATCGTGCAGCCGCTGGCGCATCTTTGCGTGACCCCTCAGGTCCAGACGCCGTTTATGGCGGGGATCTTAGGCCCGTCCCGCGCGGGCAAGACATTCGCGTTGAGGCGCCCTCACCAACTTGATTGAACAGCTCAGCGCTTCGGCGACGGCAAGCGGACAAGCGCTTCAGCGGGTCGTGCTCGTGCGGGGTCGACGCTTCGGTGGGCGTCGAGGCGCCCAGTGGCGATCGCCAGCGCCGCCTATGTCGCGCTCGATCGCGAGCCCCTCGGCGTGGGCGATCGGGCCTCCTGGATGAGGTCGGTCACGCGGGCGGCGATCCCCACCGGGCAGCGAGAGCCGCTTCGGATCGTCATGACGATCTCGTCAGGAAGCTCGAAGCCGAACGCGCGCAACGCGACGAGGTCGAGGCCAAACGCGCGCGTCTTCCCCGACGCGCTGGCCTTCGACACCCCCGGCTCGCGTCTCGACGTTTCGCGCGCGCTCATAGAGGAACGATCGAAGCGCAGTTGCGCCGTTTCGGACTGGCCGGAGCGGACGCAGACTCGAGCTACCCCAATCTGGCGCGCGACGTGTCGACGCTCGTCGCCGGCTCCCGCATCGGGGTCGTGATTCGGTCAAATCTGGGCCTATGGCAGTCAGGCGCGGCTTCTCCTCTGGGGAATCATCGCCTTCGCGCTCGCCTTCATCCTTCGGGTTCTGCACGGCGACACGGCGACTTCAGCGATTGAGCATGGGAACGAATCGCTAAAGCCCGCCGGAGATTGGGTGGCGGCGCACGGCGATTGGTTCGATCGAGGCGCGCAGGTTCTATTCATCCTTGGCGCATTGGCGATCGCGCTCAACCTTTGGCGCGCGCTTGGGTTCTCGAACCTTTTGTTGCGCGGCTCCCGGCTGTTGACCCAGGAGACTCGCGAACGGCGCCAGGAGCTCGAGGCTCGCGCTGCTCGACTCAATCAGCGCGTGGCGGCGCTGACCACCGAAGCTGACGCGGCCGCCAAGCGCGCCGAAGCGGCGAGCCAGCGCGCCGGAGGGGTCACGTCCACGCGGCCCCCTGGGCCGGAATTCCTGGAATCGAGCCATGCGCCGTCGGGCGCGGCGCGCGAATTCCTCGCTGCGCTCGGAGCCAAGCTCGGACAACCGAGCGCGGCTGGACCGCGCCAGATCGGCTCATCGTGGTCGTGGACAATCTCGACGCGCTGTCGCCGGCCGAGGCCGTCAGCTGGATCGACGCCGCCCAGGGCGTGATCGGGCCAGGTGCTATCGGTTTGTTGGCCTTCGATCCCGGCCGGCTTGCGGCAGCGCTCGAGCACCCAAGCGAGGCGCGCCGGCGTCTTGGCAAATGGCTGCAAGTCGCGGTCAACCTGCCGGCCCGCAAGGACGCCGACGGGGCGCTCTTGGTCGCGCGCCTTCTGTCGGCGGGCGAGGAGCCGGCGCCGGCGCCGGATTCGGCGATCGCCGCGAAGCTCGCCGAGCCGCTGTCGAGCGCGGAAACTACGCTGCTGGCGGCGCTTGCGCCTCTAGCGGCCCATTCGCCGCGCGACGCCAAGCGCTTCCTCAACGCCTACCGCCTTGCGCGCTGCTCAAACTCGCCGCGGCCAGTCATGGCGCTCATGCAGGCCGCGGCCTTCGCCGATGACAATGCGCAGGCCGCGCTGCGCGACCGCCTCGCCTATGGATCGGGAGAATTGACCGATGTCACCGGTCCGCCGGCGCTGATCGAAGCCCTTAGGGCCGCCCGCGCCGCCAACAGCGGTTCGATACCGATCGAGGACGCGCGCGCCGCGGCGGAAATCGCCGACCGCTATGCCCTGCCGCTCTAGGCGGCGGGCCGCACTCACTCGGCTGGGCCGGGTATCGGCGCGGCGCCGTGGCGCAGGTAATAGCGGCGCCAGAGGCCTCTGAGCCATTTGCCGAAATTGTCGAGGTAGATGAAAACGACCGGGGTCGTGTACAGCGTCAGCACCTGACTGACGATAAGCCCGCCGACGATGGTGATGCCGAGCGGATGGCGCAGCTCGGAGCCTACGCCAGTGCCGAAGGCCAGCGGCAACGCGCCGAACAGCGCGGCGAAGGTCGTCATCATGATCGGGCGAAAGCGTAGGAGGCAGGCCTCTTCGATCGCCTCGCGCGTGTCGCGTCCCGCGCGCTCGGCCTCGAGAGCGAAGTCGACCATCATGATGGCGTTCTTCTTGACGATGCCGATGAGCAACAAGACGCCGATGGCGGCGATCACGGTGAACTGGGTGTCGAACGCCCACAACGCGAGCGCCGCGCCGACGCTGGCCGAGAACAGCGTCGAGAGGATGGTGAGCGGGTGGATCAGGCTCTCGTAGAGAATTCCCAACACGATATAGATCGTCACGAGCGCGGCGCCGAAGAGAAGCGGCATGCTCGATTGCGATTGCTGAAAGGTCGCCGCCGTTCCGGCGAACGCGCCGCGGACGGTCGAGGGCATGCCGATACGCTCGATCGTATTGTCGATCTCAGTCTTCGCTTCGCTGAGCGACCGGCCCGGCGCCAGATTAAACGAAATCGTCGTCGCCGCGAACTGCCCTTGATGGTTGACGCTGAGCGGCGTGTGCCCCGGTTCGTATTTGGCGAAAGCCGAGAGCGGAACCATTGTTTCGAGCGAGGTTGTGACGGCGGCCCCCGTCGAAGCGGCCGAGTGCCCGCTGGCCGCGATCGAGTTGGTCGCGAGGTTTCGCGCTGAATCCGCTGCGATCGACGCCGCGGTGCTGGTTGGCCCCGTCGAGGACGTATAGTCGCCAGCAGCCATCCCTGTCTGTTGGACGCCGGTCGGGTTGGCGCCGGACGTTGAAACGTAAATCTGGTCCAGTGTGCGCGGGTTCTGCCAGTAGCGCGGCGCGATCTCCATCACGACGTGGTACTGATTGAGAGGATTGTAAATCGTCGATACTTGCCGTTGGCCGAAGGCGTCGTAGAGCGTGTTGTCGATTGCGCTCAAGGTGAGGCCGAGCCGCATTGCGGTGTCGCGATCGATCGTGAGATTGGTCTGCAGGCCGCCGAGCTGCTGATCGGAATTGACGTCCTTGATGACCTCGTTCCCCATCAGCGCCTGAGTGAGTTTGGGCGCCCAGGCGTAGAGCTCCTGCGGGTCGTCGGAGAGCAACGTATATTGATAGGCCGCGTTGCTCTGCCGCCCCCCCGTCCTCAGGTCCGAGACCGCGAACATGAACAGCCGCGCGCCTGCGACCTGCGCCAGCTTGCCGCGCAGCCGCGCCACGACCTCGTCGGCTGTCACTCCCCGTTCAGTATAGGGTTTGAGCGAGACATAGATGAAGCCGGCGTTCGTTCCCCGTCCACCGGTAAAGCCGACGACGCTCGCGACAGCAGGATCATCCTGCACGATGGTCTGCAGTTGCGTGAACTTGGTCTTCATCGCCTGGAAGGAGATGCTCTGATCGCCCTGGATCGAGCCGATGATGAGGCCATTCCTGAACCGGAAACAAGCCATAGCTCATGTGGTAGCGGAACATGTAGTAGTTGAGCCCGATCGTCGCGAATAGCGATAGCGCCACGGCGCCGGGATGACGAAGCGCCACGCGCAATGTTGTCCGATAAAACGCGAGCATCGCGTCGAACACGCGCTCGGTTATTTGATAGAGGCGCCCATGCTGAGCCTCAAGATTCCGCGACAGGATCAGAGCGCACATCATCGGCGTCGTCGTCAGCGAGACCGCCATGGAAATCAGCACGGCCACCGACAGCGTGAGAGCGAACTCGGTGAACAGGCGCCCGACGATGCCACCAAAAAGCAGGAGCGGCGCGAATACCGCGATCAGCGAAAGCGTGATCGAGACGACGGTGAAGCCCACTTCGCCCGCGCCGCGAATGGCGGCCTGGACGCGCGGCACGCCCTGCTCGATGTAGCGCGAGATGTTCTCGAGCACGACGATCGCGTCATCGACAACAAAGCCCGTCGAAATGGTGAGCGCCATCAGAGACAGGTTGTTGAGGCTGAAGCCCAAGAGATACATCACGCCGAACGAGCCGATGATCGAAGTCGGCACGGCGATGCTCGGGATTGCTGCCGCCCGAATGCTGCGCAAGAATGCGAAGACAACCAGAATCACCAGAAAGACCGCGATCACCAGGGTGGCCTCGGTGTCGTGCAGCGATTGCCGTATCGTCTGCGACCGGTCGACAGCCACCGTCAGATCGATATCGCCCGGAAGCGAGGCGATCAGGCGGGGCAATTCGGCGCGGACATTGTCGACGGCCTGAATGATGTTGGCGCCCGGCTGCCGCGACAGGATCACAGCAACACCGGGCTTGCCATTGACGAGGCCGGCGTTCCGCAAGTCCTCGACCGAATCGACGACGTCGGCGACGTCGGCAAGCCTGACCGGCGCGCCGTTGCGGTAAGCGATCACCAGATCGCGATATTGCGCCGCATGCGACGCCTGATCGTTGGCGTAGATCTGATAATGATAGTTGTCGTCCTCGATCGCGCCCTTGGGGCTGTTGGCGTTGGCGGAAGCGAGCGCGGCGCGAATGTCCTCAAGCCCGATGCCGTAGTGGAAGATCGCGCCTGGGTTGATCTCGACGCGCACCGCCGGCAGGGCCGCACCCGAAATATCGACCTCGCCGATGCCCGGAAGCTGCGACAGCCGCTGCTGCAGGACGTTGGAGGCAAGGTCATAGAGCTGTCCCGCCGTGTGCGTCGTCGACGACATGGCGATGACCATGATCGGCGCGTCGGCCGGATTGACCTTATGGTAGGTCGGGTTCTGGCGCAGGCTGGTCGGCAGATCGACCCGCGCGGCGACGATGGCCGCCTGAACGTCTCGCGCCGCGCCATCGATGTTGCGGTCTAGGCCGAACTGAAGGGTGATGCGGGTCGAGCCCAGCGTGCTCTGCGACGTCATCTCGTTGACGTCGGCGATCTGACCCAAATGCCGTTCGAGCGGCGCCGCGACCGATGTCGCCATCGTGTCGGGGCTCGCGCCTGGCATATTCGCCTGGACCGAAATGACCGGAAAGTCGACCTGCGGCAACGGCGAAACCGGCAATTGCGAATAGCCAAGAAGTCCGCCGAACACGATGCCGATGGTGAGCAGGATCGTCGCCACAGGGCGGCGAATGAAGAGCTCGGAAAAGCGATTGTTCACGGCGTTTCCGTCGCCGGGGTGGCGTGGGTCG
The DNA here is from genome assembly GCA_963730555.1 of uncultured Alphaproteobacteria bacterium. GTDB lineage: Bacteria > Pseudomonadota > Alphaproteobacteria > Rhizobiales > Beijerinckiaceae > Roseiarcus. The sequence goes on from CAVSSS010000015.1 coordinate 6,953, forward strand.
AACCCATTCCGAGGCGTTCGCCGAGACGCTCGAAGAAGAGATAGATGACCGGCGTCGTGTAGAGGGTCAGCACCTGGCTGAAGGCAAGGCCGCCGACAATCGCGAGCCCCAGCGGACGGCGAAGCTCGGAGCCGACGCCCGTTCCCAGCATCAAGGGCAGCGCGCCGAAGATCGCCGCGACCGTCGTCATCAGAATCGGACGCAAGCGCAGGAGACAGGCCTGGTAGATCGCTTCGCGCGCCGGCAGACCCTGCTCGCGCTGCGCGTCGAGCGCGAAGTCGATCATCATGATCGCGTTCTTCTTGACGATGCCGATGAGGAGCACGATGCCGATCACGCCGATGATGTCGAGCCCCGCGCCGGCGGCGTTGAGCGTCAGCAGCGCGCCGATGCCAGCGGACGGAAGCGTCGTTAGGATCGTGATCGGGTGGATGAAGCTCTCATAGAGCACGCCAAGCACGATATACATGGCCGCGATCGCCGCCGCGAGCAGGAACACTTCGTTCGAGAGCGCCGATTGAAACGCCTGCGCCGCGCCCTGGAAGCTGACGGCGAAGCTCGGCGGAAGGTCGATCTCCTTGAGCGCCTGCCCGATCGCGTCGACCGCCTCGCCGAGGGACGCGCCCGGCGCGAGGTTGAACGAGATCGTGGTCACAGGAAACTGTTTTAAGTGCGAGATCTGCAGCGGCGAGGTCTTCACCGTGAAATTGGCGACCGATTCGAGCGGCGTCTGACCGCTCGTCGAAGCGGCGGAGGGCAGATAGATCGAAGTCGAGCGCCTTCGTCGAGCGCGCCATGGAGGGATCGACGTCCAGAATGACGCGGTATTGATTGCTTTGGGTGAAGATGGTGGAAATGATGCGCTGGCCATAGGCGTCGTAGAGCGCGTTGTCGACAATGGCGGGGGTGATGCCGAAGCGCGCCGCATTGGCGCGGTCGAGATCGACGGTCACCGAACGTCCGTCCGGCTGCAAATCGCTGGCCACATCGACAATCGAGGGAATCTGGTTCAAGCGCTGCAACACCTTCGGCGTCCAGGTCTGAAGCGTCGCCAGATCCTGGTTCTCGAGGGTGAACTGATATTGCGTGGCGCTGACAGCCGTGTCGATCGACAGGTCCTGCACCGGCTGCATGAACAACGATATGCCGGGGACATTCGCGGTTTCGCGTTGCAGCCTCCGAATGATCTCACTTGCCGTCGCCGTGCGCTTGGCATGGGGCTTAAGGTTGATGAGGAAGCGGCCTGAGTTGAGCGTGACGTTCGAGCCGTCGACGCCAATGAACGAGGACAGGCTTTCGACGTCCGGATCGGTCAGGATCGCTTTCGCGAGCGCCTGCTGATGGTCGGCCATCTGGTCGAATGAAATTGCCTCCACCGCCTGGGTCACGCCCTGGATAACGCCGGTGTCCTGGATCGGAAAGAAGCCCTTCGGGATCGTCATATAGAGATAGCCGGTCAGCAGGAACGTGCCGAGCGCGACCAGAAGCATGATCCCCTGATGATCGAGCGCGACGCGCAACGTCGCGCCGTAGAAACGCGTGAGAGCCTGGAAAAATCGTCCCCCGCTCGCCTCGCCGCCATGACCCCGCGGGCGCAGAAGTTTGGCGCACAGCATCGGCACCAGGGTGAGCGAAACCACGGCGGAGAGGATAATGGCGGCGGAAAGCGTGATCGCGAACTCATGGAACAGTCGCCCGACGACGTCGCCCATGAACAGAAGCGGGATCAGAACGGCGATCAGCGACACGGTCAGCGAAATGATGGTGAAGCCGATCTGCGCCGAGCCCTTCATCGCCGCCTGGTGAGGACTGTCGCCTTGCTCGAGAAAACGCGCGATGTTCTCAATCACCACGATCGCGTCGTCGACGACGAAGCCGGTCGCGACGGTCAGCGCCATCAGTGAGAGATTATCGAGGCTGAAACCCGCCTGATACATGATCGCGAGTGCCCCGATCAGCGAGAGCGGCACGGAGAGGCTCGGGATAATGGTCGCGGGGATGTTGCGCAGGAACAGGAAGATGACCATCACCACCAGGCCGACCGCGAGCGCAAGCTCGAATTCGACGTCTTCAACGGAGGCGCGGATCGTGATCGTGCGATCGGTCAACGGGGTCAGCGTGATCGCCGCCGGCAACGACTCACGCAGCGACGGCAACAGCGCTTTGACGCTATCGACGACCTTGATGACGTTCGCGCCGGGCTGACGCTGAATGTTGACGATCAGCGCCGGCGTCGTGTTCATCCACGCTTTGAGACGACCGTTCTCCGGCCCGATCTCCACATTTGCGACATCGGAGAGCCGAACCGGCGCGCCGTTGCGGTAGGCGATAACCGATTTCGCATAATCGTTGGGGTCGCGGATCTGGTCGTTGTCGTTGATCGCCGAGGCCTGCGCCGGCCCGTCGAAATTTCCCTTCGGCTCATTGACGTTGAGGTTGGCGATCGTCGTACGCAGATCGTCGAGATTGATCCCCAAAGAGGAGAGCGCCAGCGGATTGACGTGGATGCGGACGGCGGGCCGCTGGCCGCCGGAGATTGAAACCAGTCCGACGCCCGGAAGCTCCGACAATTTCGGGACGAGGCGGGTCTCGATGATGTCTTCGACCTCGGTGAGCTTCATCGCGTCCGAAGCGACGCCGAGCGTCAGGATCGGCGCGTCGGCCGGATTGACCTTGGCGTAGATGGGCGGCGCGGGCAGATCGGCGGGCAAAAGATTGCCGGCGGCGTTGATCGCTTGCTGGACTTCCTGTTCAGCAATGTCGAGACCGATGTCGAGGCCAAACCGCAGGGTGATGATCGAGGAGCCGGCGGAGCTCTGCGACATCATCTGGTTCAGGCTCGCCATCTGCCCGAATTGCCGCTCAAGCGGCGCCGTTACCGCCGACGTCATCACCTCCGGGCTAGCGCCTGGGTAGAAGGTCTGGACCTGGATCGTCGGATAGTCGACCTCGGGCAAAGCCGAGAGCGGCAGGAAACGAAAGGCCATAATGCCGACAAGCAGAATCGCGATCATCAGGAGACTGGTCGCGACTGGACGATCGATGAAGATGCGGGACGGGTTCACCGCCCCGCCTCAAAGGCCTTGAGCGTCATTTCGCTGAGCCTTGCGCCGGCGCTCCGCCCGACGCTGGGTGCTGCGTCGCGACGCCGGATGGCGTCGGGCTGGCGGGCGTCGGGGCGGTCGAAGACGTGTCGCCCTGCGCTGGCGCGTGACCAGCTGCGTCGGTCGCAGCCGCCGGATTGGTCTGAGCTGCGGGCGGGGCAGAATCCCCGGGGCGCCCGACTGGTCGTGGCGATGCCGATGATGCTGCCCGTCCCGCCGTTCTTGGGCGGACCCCGCCCCGGAGCCGTCGCCGCCGGACCCCGGACCCGCTCCGCGCCGCCTGCCCGCCCGCGGCGGATGTCGACGACTTTGACCTTAGCGCCGTCGCGCAGCCGGTCGACGCCGTCAATCACCACCTTGTCGCCCGCCTTGAGGCCCGAGGTGATCACGGTGTGCTTGCCGTCGGTCGGCCCGATGGCGACATCGCGCTTGGAGACCGTCGCGTCGTCGTTGAGGAGATAGACAAAATTGCCTGATGCGCCGAGCTGGATCGCCGGGTTGGGAGCAAGCGTAACGCCGGTCATCGTGTCGACCAGGAGACGGACGTTGACGAACTGTTCGGGAAACAGAACGCCGTTGGGATTGTCGAACGTCGACCGCATCTTGATGGTGCCAGTCGTCACGTCGATCTGGCTGTCAAAGGTGGTCAGCGTTCCGGTCGCCAGCGCATGGACATTGTCCCGGTCGAGCACGGTGACCGGAAGTTCGCCTTGGAATTGAGCCGCGCCGAGATTTGCGGCAGATTGCTTTCGGGCGTCGTGAAGACGACGCTGATCGGATCGATCTGGGTAATGACGACGATGCCGGTGGCGTCGGAGGGCTGGAGGTAGTTTCCGGGATCGACAAGGCGGAGCCCCACCCTGCCGGTGACCGGCGAAACGATATGGGTATAGGCGACGTTGAGCTCGGCGGTCTTGACCATCGCCTGGTCGGCGGCGATCGCCGCCTTGTCCTGGGCGACCAGCGCGATCTGGTCGGTGACCTGCTGCTGGGCGATCGAATCCTGCTTGGCGAGCTGTTGATAGCGAGCGAGGTCGCCCTGCGCCTGGCCCAATAAAGCCTGGTCCTTGGCCAATTGCCCCTGCGCCTGGGCCAGCGCGGCCTCATAGGGGCGCGGATCGATCTGGGCGATAAAGTCGCCTTGCTTGACCGTCTGGCCTTCAGTGAAGCCGACGCTCTGCAACGTCCCTGCGATCTGGGTGCGGATGGTCACGGTCTCGAACGGCGTCACCGTTCCCAAAGCGTCGATGGTGAGCGGCATATCGCCGGTTATGACCGGCGCCACGCGCACGGTTTGAGGCGGCTGCGCCGGCTGACCGCCGGATGTCTCCTCGCGGTTGGCGGATGGCGTGGCGTTCTCATACCTCTTCCACGCGTAGGCCGCCGCCGCGGCCAGGGCCGCGACGATGACAATCCACGTGAGCCAATTCCGCCGTTGGCGCGGCGGAGGCTCTATGGTCGGCGGCTGCACTGGCGCCGGCGCCGAGCGCTGCTCGACTTCGTCCGGTCTAAGAGCTTCGTTCATCCCAACGCTCACATTCTGCGCCACGCTTGGCACGGACAAATCGTTGGTTCAAATCAACCTCGCGTGCGCGGGGCCGTCCCGATTTGGGTATTCTTTAGGCCGGGGTCTAGCCCGAGGGTGTTGCATTCTGGTTACCATTGCGTCATAAGCGCGACCGGCGGCGTCGCCGCCTATGGATGCGGGTGTAGCTCAGGGGTAGAGCACAACCTTGCCAAGGTTGGGGTCGAGGGTTCGAATCCCTTCGCCCGCTCCAATTTCCTAAAAGATATCATCGGCTTCGAACGGTCCCTCACGGCCGTATGCTTCCCCGTCCATGAGGCTGGGATCGGGGAAGCGGGGGAAGCAGCGGAAAGCGTAAAGTAGCGGGACTTGAGCCGCCTTAGGTATGGAAGCTCTGCCAAATCGCCGTCGGTCGGCTGCGTGACAGACCATAGCGCGAGAAGAAATCCGACATTATCGAAAAGGGCTCGATTTGGGCGCCTCGGTGCTTCACGGGCTCTGCGCCGCATATCGCGAAGTCTGCACATCGGCGGAATGCATGGCTGGGGCGGGAGGAGGAACAGCCAAGCCGTCCAAACGGCCCGGAAAGCCGGGGATAGCTGGGATTTAGGGGCTTGCGTGGCCTAGAGCCGTGGCCTAGAGATGGCCTATGGCTGATCGTTCTTTCCTTCAATGGCACGGGCAAAGCTGGCGCGTACAAGTGGCAGTCCCTGCCCGCCTGAGGGGAGCCGTAGGCTGCGCCGTGCTCTACCATCCCCTCCATACGAACTCGCTGGCTGTGGCCAATCGCGAGAAGCACAAGCACGTACACCTACTCAAGAAGCGGATCGAGGAGGCTGCGCGCCGACCGGCTGATGACCCCCTGACCGAGGAGGCCCTCCAGTGGCGCGAGTCCGCGGGAGGACTACACCCCCACCCTCTTGGAGGCCCGCTACGAGGAACTGGTGAAGTCACGAGGCCCAGCCACCGCCGACGCCTACGTGGAGATCGCAACCGGACGAGCAACGCCTATTACCACCTCCCTTATTGAGGAGTGGATAGCCGAGCGGCAGATGAAGCCCAGACAGGTCCTAGACTACCGCCGAGCCGTCAAGAAGCTCCTCGCCCACCTGCCCAGCGGGACCGTGGAGGCCGTGGACAAGAGAGTCGCTGGTGACTATCGGGCCGCCCTAACCCGGCTGGGGGTGCACCCTAGGACCGCCGCTAAGGACATCTCTGCGCTGGCCTCGTTGTGGAAGCATTTGGAGAGTCGTGGGGTGGCCTCTAGTAACCCATGGCGTGGGCTGGGGGGATACTCGAAGACCCCTCCCACGGGGCGCGGGAGCGCTCGCAAGCGGGCCTTGACTGGGGAAGAGGTGGCTAGGCTCCTGACCTCCAACCACGCCTCGCCCATGCTGCGGGACGCTATTATCCTCTTGGCCCTGTCGGGGATGAGGACCGAGGAGCTATCACGGCTCAAGGTCTCTGACCTACGTGACCTGACCGGGCCCCTGCCCTACGTGGCGCTCAGGGGGACCAAGACAGCCGCAGCCCACGCCGAGACGTTCCTATCAACTCTCAAGCCCTCCCGATCATCCTACAGAGGGTGAAGGGGAAGGCTGTTGGTGACTTCCTTCTCCACGAACTCCCGACCCCACCTGAGGGCAGCGCCATGGAGCGCGGGCAGCCCCTGACCAAGGCTTTCGGGAGGCTTAGGAAGCGCCTAGGGATTGATGAGAGGGAGGCTGGAGCCCGCCAAGCCAATGTGGACCTCCACAGCCTGCGTCGTTACGCCATCGCCAGCATGCGGGACGCTCTGAACGATGGAGCTACTGGCTACAGCATGCGGACGGTGGCTCAGATAGTCGGGCACGATGTTGGGGACTTGGGCTTCTCCATGACTTCGATGTACGCGGGGCAGGAGTCCCTGAGCGCCAAGGCAGCGGCTATCGGGGCGATACGGCTGCCCACCTGACGCACATCCAAGGGCACGCGCGAGGACTGCGGGGGACAACTACGCGGACGTGACCGTGAAGGCCATGGCGATGGCGATGGAGAAGGTCCCGAGAGTTGAGGGTGAGATTTAGGTGGACGGGAGGGGAGGATTGCTCGGGAACGCTTGTTTTCCCGTGGCCCAAGGTGGAGTAGGGCAATGGCGCGCAGGAGAGATTTTTGGAGCCAATCGACACCTTCAAGAAAGAATGGCCCGAAGTCGTAAAGGCCCGGTGGTCAGTTCTTTCGTTGGTGGTCATTTGCGTTGCCCTGACTTTCGGTTTCGCTACGCTTCTGAACAACGCTTCCCTGTCCGGTAAAGATGCAACAATCGAGAGCCTCAAGACGAGAACAGAAACCGTGGAGGCCGAGAAGGCAGATCTGGAAAAGAAGCTGGCCTCCATGTCCGGTATGGAGGCGACAATCGAGAGCCTAAATAGCCGAATAGCTACCCTGGAGGCGGACAAGGCCGATCTGAACAAGAAACTAGCTTCCGCCTCGAAAGCACGAACTGACGAGGGGCAAGCTGACGCTCTCAATCAGGTCGCTAAGGACCGCGATGAGTTACGGCGTCAGCTAGACTCGTCCAAAAAAGAAGTTGACGAACTAAGGGTTCAGCTGAACAAGACTACTAGCGCTCTACCGGCGAAGTCCCCGATCCTTGGCCTTGACGACGCAAAACGATTTCAAATCATAAAGGCTCTGACCGACGCAGGCGATAGCGGTTGCATGATGATGCAGGCCGGATTGCCACTGTCGCCGGATGGACAAAGAACTTGGGACACATGGGGAGAGGTACAACAACCGCTTTTTTATGCAGGCTCGCGGTTCACTCAGATCAGCAAGGCATTCATCGGGCCCGGCATCTCGATTACAGTGGGCGCGAAGTCTGGGCACGGTTATGAATGCGGACGACGCCTGAAGGACCTTTTGGACGGGCTAAATGTACGCCCTGTTAGTTTTCGTATCGACGAAGCTGAGCCTGATCTTATCGCATGTAAAAATGAGTGCATCCAAGTGGTTCTTGGCAAGCTCGACGCACCTTGACGCCTCCCGCAGCCTGGACGACCACCGTCACCCTCCACGTCCACCTCGGGCGCACCCTAAGTCACCGTCAAGGAACCGTTGAGGGTCGTGAAGGGGTCATCCACAGGGAATGGGTGGGGATGGAGGCTTTGTTCTTGTTCTGTTCTCACCCTTCGGCTATCGTCACCTGATGGCCGACCCGCAGGACGAAAAGCTCACACCCGCCGACCCAGAGGATCTCGCACGGGCATTCGCCTTCGCGCTGAGGTTTGAAGGGCGCAAACGCTGGCATGACGCGGACGAACTCATGGCTGACATCGTGGCGAGGCGGCTGATCCGATACCTAGAGCGCGCCAGATATGTGGTGATGAAGCGCCCACCGCTCGGGGGTCACTCGCAGGTTGGGAGGGGGTTCGAGGGGTAGTGCGGCCTCAACGCTTCAGTGCCGCTTAGCGGGTTGCCTAAGGTTTCCTTCCGAGGCGGCCTTACGCAGTTGGAACCCTCTAACAATCCACTTGGTTGAAGCCTCGCTCCGGCTGGCCGAGGGCCGCAGACTGGGGCCTCGGGTGCGGCGGTAATGACGAGTGACCTCCCGTTGCTGCCGCGCCCTTGAGGCTCCCTTAAGTGTCCACTTGGAACCCACCAGCAACCAACTTGGTTTTAGCCTCGCTCTGGCCGGACTGGACTTGCCCGGCATTTGTGGAGAGCGTTTTCGATTTTACGCTGCCCGCCCTTCGAACTGAAGCGGGCTGATGAAGTCGAGCGCCGAATGGCGGCGGACGGGATTGTAGAAGCCGTCGATGTAACGGCCGATTGCGATCGCAGCTTCGATCCGGCTCTGGAAGATGGTGCGCCAGACGAGTTCGGCCTTGAGGGTCTTGAAGAACGTCTCGACCATGGCGTTGTCGAAGCAGTTTCCCTTGCCCGACATCGAGATCGAGATGCCGTTCTTTCTCAGCTCAGCCTGGTACTCGACGGAGCAGTATTGGCTGCCACGGTCCGCGTGGTGAATGAGCCCGACGGATGGACACCGCACGGCGACGGCCCGGCGTAGGGCCAACAACGCCAGTTCCTTATGGAGCCGGTCGCCGGCGGCCCAGCCGACGACGCGCCGAGCAAAGAGGTCAATGACGACGGCAAGGTAGAGCCAGCCCTCGCGTGTCCAGACATAGGAGATGTCGGCACCCCATTTCTGGTTCGGCCCCGCTGCGTTGAAGTCTTGATTTAAGAGGTTTGGCGCGACCGGAAAGGCGTGCAGGCTGTCGGTCGTTCGTTTGAAGCGCCGCCTCTGCCGCGCCTTCAGGGCATTCTCTCGCATCAGCCGGGCGACCCGATGACGACCGATGGTGATCCCGTCATCGCGAAGCTCGCGCGTCATGCGCGGGCTGCCGTAGGTTGCGTTCGACAGTGCAAAGGCCGAGCGAATATGGGCCAGCAGCACCATGTCCTCATGCTGTCGACGGCAGGCCGGTCGATCCTTCCTGGCAAAATAGCCGCTCTGACTGACGCCAAGAACCTTGCAGAGACGCTGGACGGGGAATTCCTTCTTCGCCGCATCGATGAGACGGAACCTCATCGACTTCCCTCCTTGGCGAAAAAAGTCGCGGCCCTCTTCAGGATCTCGCGTTCCTGTCGCAAGATCTCATTCTCGCGCCGCAACCGCTTCAGCTCAGCCGCCAGGTCCTCCTGCCGTTCGGGCGGCGGCGCCTCGATCTCGTGCTCGCGGCGCTTGTCGAGCCAGCGTCGCAGCGTCGAAAGGCCGACGCCGAGGTCCATGGCGATCTCCCTTTGCGTCCGACCACTCACCTCAACCAACCGAACGGCTTCGGCTTCAAATTCCTTCCCGAACCGTCGCTGCGGCTTGCCCATGAAATGCTCCTCTTTCCTTCAGAAGAGCTCTCCACTTTCCCAAGGCAAGTCCAGACGGGGGTCCTCGGCTGGGCCTGGAGCGCGGCGGTGGGCCATATTTTCCCTCCCGGCAACTGTCGCGCCCCTATGAGGCGCTTGGCGGGCTCGCTTGGGCCACCGGCAACCCCATATGTACCCTCGCCCCGGCTACACACATCCCCGGCTGGGGCCTCGGGCGCGGCAGTGCTAGATGATTGACCCTTCCGGCAACTGTCGCGCCCTTGAGCCCCCTAGGCTCCCTTAGGTGGCCATTGAGGCTCCCTGGAGTCACCTGAAGGGGGTCTAGGGTGGGGAGGAGTCCCTGAGCGCCAAGGCGGCAGCTAGCCCTAAATAATGCCTTGATTGATGTTAAAGTGCCTTGCCGTCTCGACCAACAGGCGGCGCATGCACTTGGACCCGGCTCTCCTCCTAGCCCTTGCGGTGTTGATCCAGGCGTGCACGAGCTTCGGTGCAGAGTGCAGGAGATGGCTCAAAATCCTCGCGCCAAGCAGAACGCCACAACGTTCCACTAAACGCGCCCCATCACGCACCCCTGAGGACCCTTCTAGGTTCCCCTAAAGGCGACCTTAGGCTTTCTGGAAAAGGGTCAGGATGTTTTGGTGCAACGTGGTGAGCGCCTTTGATAAAGCGGCGACACCCCCGCCCCGTGTGGAGCCCGGGTCGATCACACATTGAGCCGGCACAAGGCATGCTCAAGCCACCGTGCAGCGCGAGCCAGCGTCGTGAGCACCGCGAGCTTTGCGAGGGTGGATCGCCACAGCCCTACCTGAATGGGGATTTCAGGCTTGGCTTTAACCCGAGGACCGTGGCGACCCGCAATGCCACTACGTGTATGTTGATTAATCAAACATGAATAGATTGTTGAATATGTCTGCACGCTGGGCCGTGTGGTGGGCCGCCACAGCCTACCCTAATGAATGCGGTGCAGTTTGGGCTGGCTTTCGCCCGAGACTATGGCGACCCGCGATCACACTACAAACATGTCGATTACGAGTCAACATGTATCGATTGTAGAAAGACTGTTGATCGGGGGCAGCTCACTGACATTAGACCAGGGTCATGCGTCAGGGCCACGAAGGCCACCTCGGGGACTGCCAAAAGAAATTCAGGAGACCCTATTGACATACAGCCTCAATGTCTTAGGTTCATTGGCAGAGTGGAAAGCAGGAGGCTATGATGCTGGTAGGATACGCACGCACGTCCAATGTCACCCAAGAGGCCGGTCTGGAGGCCCAAGAGCGTGACCTTAAGGCCGTTGGGGTGGAGAAGCTGTTCACTGAGCAAGTGTCCTCGGTGGCTGAGCGTGCTCAGCTAGAGGCCGCTCTGGACTTCTGTAGGGCTCGCGATGCCTTGGTCGTAACCCGCTTGGATAGGCTCGCACGCTCCATCCGTGACCTATGCAACATCGTCGATAGGCTGGAGGCCAAGGGCGTCTCTCTGCGCATCCTCGGCATGGGGCTGGATACTGCCACGGCCAATGGGCGGCTCATGCTGAACGTCCTGGGCTCAGTGGCTCAGTTCGAGCGTGAGGTGATGCTTGAGCGGCAACGCGAGGGGAGTTGCGAAGGCCAAGAGCGAGGGCAAATACAAGGGCCGTGCACCAACAGCTCGGAGGAAGGCTGAGGAGGTCAAGGCGATGGCTCAGGCGGGGATGACTCGGCAGGTGATCGCGGAGAGGCTGGGGATGAGTGAGAGGAGCGTCTACAGGGTGCTAGCGGACTAGGAGTTATCGACAGGGTGTTTGAGCGCCACATCGCACCACATGGGGGTCTAACCAACTCATCGTGTCAGGATTGTTACCGGATTTGCTCCGATACCTATCCACTAGCGCAACCAATTCGCTCGTAGATAATTGATATCATTGATGAAATAGCTTGACGCATCACACTGCTGTGGTATGCTTGGATGGGGGCGAGCGATAGGCGCGGGCCTCACTGGAGCACACCATGAGCATTGATATCAGCCTCGGCTATCTGTCCCTCCAGGTTGGCCGCTGGGACATCTATTGGAACCACCTCTACAGGGAGTTTGTCATCAGTAAGGGGATGGAGACGGTGGTCCACTGGCGGGGCGCTGGCCACTGGCGACGCCCATAGGTGACTCAGGGAAGCTCACTGACGGGCATAGGAGGACTGGGGGCCATCTACCAGCCCCAGCCCACTTCAGGGGTCCTGTGAGCCCGCAGGGCGAGCTATCGACCACAGGAAATTCGCCGATTAGTCCCCTCCACCGGGGAAAGATTAGGCCTCTCAACCACAAGGTGATGCAACTCCGCCGCAACCCAGAACACCAAATCTGGTATGTTAACGGCTGTACGTGAATAGGTTGCAGCATCGAAGGAGGAAAGTCGTCCTCAGGTCAGCAACTAACCCACGCCCTCGAAGATAGACGGAAACGCGGGCGCATCAACTAAGGCCCTCCCTCGAAAATAGACGGAAACGAGCCTCAGTCCACTCCAGGTCACCTCAGGCAGCCACTGAACGCCACCGAGGGCCGAGAGCGAAGCGAGCTTCACGCTAGGCGAGCCCCACAAACCCACTCCAGGCTACCCCAAGTCAATTGCGGGCGTGATGAGAGGGCAAGTGTGATATGCGCTTTGGTGAATATGTCAGCCCTCAACAACATCAAGGACTTAGCAGCACACACACAATCCTCGGAGTCCCTAGAGGAATAAGGGCAAATCAACTCTTGCCACCCCTCGGAAACTCCCTCTATTCGTGATGTGTGCTCCAGTGGGTTGAAGGGGTCAAAATGTCCCGCTGCCAAAAATGAAATCCTAAACGGGTCTGGGTCAGGTTGGGCGTACCGAGCATCTGAGCCACCTCAACCCGCTTAAAGGACACGTACAGTGCCCCTGAAGTTCGCCTGAGGCTCACTGACGCTGCCCGCTGGGGGTGGACTTGCCTTGGGAAAGTGGAGAGCTCTTCTGAAGGAAAGAGGAGCATTTCATGGGCAAGCCGCAGCGACGGTTCGGGAAGGAATTTGAAGCCGAAGCCGTTCGGTTGGTTGAGGTGAGTGGTCGGACGCAAAGGGAGATCGCCATGGACCTCGGCGTCGGCCTTTCGACGCTGCGACGCTGGCTCGACAAGCGCCGCGAGCACGAGATCGAGGCGCCGCCGCCCGAACGGCAGGAGGACCTGGCGGCTGAGCTGAAGCGGTTGCGGCGCGAGAATGAGATCTTGCGACAGGAACGCGAGATCCTGAAGAGGGCCGCGACTTTTTTCGCCAAGGAGGGAAGTCGATGAGGTTCCGTCTCATCGATGCGGCGAAGAAGGAATTCCCCGTCCAGCGTCTCTGCAAGGTTCTTGGCGTCAGTCAGAGCGGCTATTTTGCCAGGAAGGATCGACCGGCCTGCCGTCGACAGCATGAGGACATGGTGCTGCTGGCCCATATTCGCTCGGCCTTTGCACTGTCGAACGCAACCTACGGCAGCCCGCGCATGACGCGCGAGCTTCGCGATGACGGGATCACCATCGGTCGTCATCGGGTCGCCCGGCTGATGCGAGAGAATGCCCTGAAGGCGCGGCAGAGGCGGCGCTTCAAACGAACGACCGACAGCCTGCACGCCTTTCCGGTCGCGCCAAACCTCTTAAATCAAGACTTCAACGCAGCGGGGCCGAACCAGAAATGGGGTGCCGACATCTCCTATGTCTGGACACGCGAGGGCTGGCTCTACCTTGCCGTCGTCATTGACCTCTTTGCTCGGCGCGTCGTCGGCTGGGCCGCCGGCGACCGGCTCCATAAGGAACTGGCGTTGTTGGCCCTACGCCGGGCCGTCGCCGTGCGGTGTCCATCCGTCGGGCTCATTCACCACGCGGACCGTGGCAGCCAATACTGCTCCGTCGAGTACCAGGCTGAGCTGAGAAAGAACGGCATCTCGATCTCGATGTCGGGCAAGGGAAACTGCTTCGACAACGCCATGGTCGAGACGTTCTTCAAGACCCTCAAGGCCGAACTCGTCTGGCGCACCATCTTCCAGAGCCGGATCGAAGCTGCGATCGCAATCGGCCGTTACATCGACGGCTTCTACAATCCCGTCCGCCGCCATTCGGCGCTCGACTTCATCAGCCCGCTTCAGTTCGAAGGGCGGGCAGCGTAAAATCGAAAACGCTCTCCACAAATGCCGGGCAAGTCCACCTACAATGGCGTCTACTTCCGCGTTGAGGATTTGGTCCGGTTCGGCATCATGGACGCCAAGGGCCAACTCTTCCACCACGACAAAGCCGGACGCATAGCGCACACCGTGCGGATTGATCGGAGTGAACCACTCCACCCCGGCGCACTCCCAGGTTGGGATTAACGTTGCCGGCCTAGCATTTGGCCTAGAGCGTGGCCTAGAACACCCTTCAACCACCCTCGGTTTCCCTTGCAATTGCTTGGGAATCGGGGGGTTTTCTTTTCACTGGCTGGGGCGGGAGGATTCGAACCTCCGTATGGCGGAATCAAAATCGCCTAGGCCACGTTGATTTTGCTTACGCTTTTTCCCGACTAAGGGAGAAAGCGGGTGTTACAAAACAATAGCTTAGCGGCGGTTTCCCGACCGGAAAACGCTCATTCCCGCGCCCGCGCCGGGCCGGGCAAAGAAACGCCGCCGGCGGCGGATCACCCCGGCGGCGCTTCTCGTCAAACAGCCACGCGCATTCGCAAAGCGGGCCGAGCGTGCGCCCGCCAGCCCGCGCCGGTAAGGGCGCGGCGATGAGCGGCGCGCGCTCCATTGATTCGATCATCATCGGCGAGCGGCATCGCAAGGCGATGGGCGACGTCGCCGGACTCGCCGACAACATTCGCGACATCGGCCTGCTTCACCCGATCAGCATTTCGGCAGACGGCGCTTTGCTCGCGGGACAGCGCCGCCTTGAAGCCTGCAAGCTGTTGGGCTGGACAGAAATCGCAGTCACCGTCGTCGAGGAGAAACGCTCATGACGAAAGCATTGCCCGGCTTTCGTGGAACGGCCGAAGATATCGCGCGCATCCACGCGACTTGGCCGTCAGCGAAGATCGGGGCGGAGGCGGGGATGAATATTCTCCCCGATTTGGCGAATCTGCCGCTCGCCTTGCGCGTCGAGATTTCCGAGAGCGCCTTTCGCAAGTCTTTGACGCAATCCGAGCTCGCCGCCCAGCAGGCGATAATTCTCGAAGTCCTTCGCAGGCAAAATCAACCAGGGCGCCGCACTGATTTAGAACCTCAGAGCGACACCTCTGCCAAAGTTTTGGCAGAGGTTAATGGGCGCCCGACCGAAATCGTCGGCAGAATGTTCGGCGAAAGTCACGCGCAAATCGAAAAGCGGCTCGCCATCATGTGCGCCGCCGAAGCCGAGCCCGAGCGCTTCGGCAAGCCCGTCGCCGACATGGACCGCACGGGGCGCGTCGACGGGCCATTCAAGCGGCTCAAGGTCGCCCGCCAGGCCGAGGCGATCCGCGCCGAGCCGCCGCCCTATCCCGGCCGCGGCCCCTATCGCGTCATCGTCGCCGACCCGCCCTGGCCCTACGAACTGCGTATGAAGGATCCTTCGCACCGCGCGACTCATCCCTATCCGCAGATGTCGATCGCCGAGATCTGCGCCGAGAGCGAGAAGGTTAAAGCGCTCGCGCACGAGGATTGCATTCTGTGGCTGTGGACGACCAACCATCACATGCGCGAGGCCTTCGTCGTCCTGGACGCCTGGGGGTTTGAACACAAGACGATCCTCACCTGGGCGAAGGACCGTTTCGGCACCGGCGATTGGCTGCGCGGCCAAACCGAGCATTGCTTATTCGCGGTGCGCGGCAAGCCGATTGTACGGCTTCCAATGAGCTCCTCCCAGGCCCGCTGCGCAAGAACTCGCAGAAGCCGGAGGAATTCTATGCCCTCGTCGAAAGGCTCTGCCCGACACCGCGTTATTGCGAGCTGTTCGCGCGCCGAGCTCGCGAGAATTGGGATGGCCACGGCGACGAATACGTGGCGGAGACCGCGGGGTGAGCGCCGAAGCCGAGCGAGACCGGCTCGAACGCGCCTGGCCCGAGGCTTTCCGCGACGGCGTCCGCGCCGCGTTCGGCGTCTTTCCTCCCGAGCGCGAGCCCGGGGGATACCCGAAAGGCTTCCACAGCTGGCCGCCCGAGAAGCGAAACGCCTACTTCGCCGGCTTCAACTTTGGCTTCATCGACCGCCGACGCCGCCGCGACAAGGCCCGCCATGGTTGATCCAAAGGACTTCTTCTCGGCCGCCGAGTGGGGCGAGCTTATCCGCAACCCTCCCGACGAGCCGAAGCCAAAGCGCCGCGGCGTCAATAAGTACACCCTGAAGGAGGGCGAAGCCCGCTCGTTCGAGCCTGCCGCCGAACCCATGGGCGGTCTCATGAAACCCAAACCGGTGAAACAACGCTTCTGCGCCAATGTCGGTAACGCCATCGTGCTTCTGGAGACCGAGCCCGCGCTCATGGGCCTCCTCGCCTACGACGAAATGCTCGGGCTGCCGATCCTCATGCGCCGCCCGCCCAGGCCGGGCGAGGAAGACGCTGACGCTTCGCCTTTCACGCCCCGCCCGCTGATCGACGAGGATGAGATCGCCGTCCAGCATTGGATCCAATGGAAAGCCCTGCGCGGCGTTGGCGACAAGACAGTCCACGACGCCATGGCGAAACGCGCCCGCGACTGTTCCTTCCATCCGGTGCGTCAATATCTCGACGGGCTCAAATGGGATGGCAACGGGCGGCTCGACTTCTGGCTTTCCGACTATCTCGACGTGCCAGACGACACTTACAGCCGCGCCATCGGGCCGATGTTCTTGATCGCCATGGTCGCCCGCATCTTTCAGCCCGGGTGCAAAGCCGACTATTGCCTCGTGCTCGAAGGCCCGCAGGGCGTCCTCAAGTCGAAGGCGTGCAGCGTCCTGGCTGGACAATGGTTCTCCAGTTCGCTCCCCGACATCACCCACGTCAAAGACGCGATGCAACATCTGCGCGGCAAGTGGCTCATCGAGATCGCCGAGCTGCACGCGTTCGGCCGCGCCGAAACGTCGCTGCTCAAGAGTTTCATCAGCCGTGAGACCGATCGCTACCGGCCGACCTACGGGCGCAACGACGTCGCCGAGCCGCGCCAATGTCTTTTTATCGGCACGACCAACGAAAAAACTTACCTGCGCGATCACACCGGCGGCCGGCGCTTCTGGCCGGTCAAATGCGGCTCTCCCGACATCGAGGCGTTAGCCCGCGATCGCGATCAGCTCTTCGCCGAGGCCGTCGTCCGCTTCCGCCGAGGCGATCATTGGTGGCCCGACCCCGTCTTCGAGGCGGAGCACATCAAGCCGGAACAGGAGGCTCGGCGCGATGCGGACGCGTGGGAGCCGCTGATCGCCGACTGGCTCGATAACACGGCCGAGGTCAGGATCCGCGTGGCCGACGTCGCCCAGCGGGCGCTCGGCATCGAGGCCAGCCGGCTCGGGCGCGCCGAACAGAACCG
Organism: uncultured Alphaproteobacteria bacterium; assembly: GCA_963730555.1. Classification (GTDB taxonomy): domain Bacteria; phylum Pseudomonadota; class Alphaproteobacteria; order Rhizobiales; family Beijerinckiaceae; genus Roseiarcus. Next base: position 23,924 of record CAVSSS010000015.1, read on the forward strand.
CATCACCGCTGTCATGCTCCGCGAAGGCTGGGAGCGCGGCGTCCGAACCGGCGGTGGCAAATGGTGGGTTCGGGCGACCCAGTGACCAAGTGACCGAGTGACTGACTTCCTTCTTCTTACGCGTAAATAATATATCCCCTCAACTTCACGCGTAAGAACCAAGAAGTCGGTCATGTCGGTCACTCGGTCACTCGCGCGGGCCGACCATCGACCCGCGGGTGGAAATTACCTATGATGCCGTCAAGGACACGATCGATCCTGAGCACGCGATGAGCCACGATGACTTCGCGGGTTATCTTGGCCTCGGGGAGGACGATCTGAGTAAGGACGAGTTCCTTGCCGATTTCGTCGAGGCCGTGCGGGCCTTTTACGACGAAATCATCGATCAGCTCTGACGGCGTGTCACTGCAGAGAGGCTGGCGGACTCCCTCCGCCAGCTCCGCCGCCCGAGCCTGAAACTCGCCTCGCCAGGATGAGTGACGGAAGAAGCTGAGGCGATCGGGCCGGAAGAGCTGGGCTCCTGGCTCGGGGTCACGGGCAAGAGCGTCCGCGAGCTGGCCGAGCAGCTGCGTGGTCGAAGGGACCCGGCGGCGGCCGCGCACGGGCCGAACAAATACGCGCTAGTCGTCACCGACAGCTGGGCCCGGTAAACGAGCGCGGGCGGGGCGCTCGGGGTTGGGCCAACACGCGCCGCTCAATTGGTTCGGCGATACGGCAAGCTTGATGGCGTCCTTGACGCCGGTCTGCTTTCGAACTCAGGCGGAGACGCTTCGGCTTTATCGAGTGGTCGCCACGATGGACGCGACAGCGCCGCTGCCCTCCACTGGCCGATCAGAAGCCTGCCTGGACCTCAACATCGGCCCTTGCCCGCGGTTGGGGACTGAAACAATTGGTCGACCGCTTGGCGGAGAAGACATGACCGTTGTGGTCGGGAATGTCGCGGAAATGGATTTTGTCGTCCGACAATGGGCCGACGACAGGGCGCTCAAAGAGATTTGACGCGTCTGTGTGCTCCCGGGCAAAAATACGCAACCACATGTCGAAGCCTAGCGCTTGCCGGTT
>CAVSSS010000016.1:0-152508 GCA_963730555.1 uncultured Alphaproteobacteria bacterium
CGAAGGGGTTCTTTCCGATCCAGGACACCGGCGTTATCCAGGGCGTGACCCAGGCGGCGGAGGCAATTTCCTTCGACCAGATGGCCGATCATCAGCAGGCGCTGGCGAAAGTGATCCTCGCCGATCCGGACGTCGAAAGCCTGTCCTCGTTCATCGGGGTCGACGGCTCGAACGTCACGCTCAATTCAGGCCGCTTCCTCATCAACCTCAAGCCGCATGCCAATCGCACGGCGACGGCGAGCGAGGTCATTCGCCGGCTGCAAAAGGAGACCGCGGGCGTTCCGGGCATATCGCTGTTCATGCAGCCGGTTCAGGATCTGTCGATCGACACCGCCGTCAGCGCGACCCAGTACCAGTTCACGCTCGAGAACCAGGATCTCAAGACGCTCGAGACCTGGACGCCGAGGGTGTTGCAGCGCCTGAGCCAGATTCCGTCGATCGTCGACGTGGCGAGCGACCTGCAGCCGGACGGCCGCTCGGTGATGGTCGATCTCGACCGCGCCAATGCGGCGCGGTTCGGCATCACCCCCGCGATCGTCGACAACGCGCTCTACGACGCCTACGGCCAGCGCATCATCTCGACCATCTTCACCCAGAGCAACCAATACCGCGTCATCATTGACGTCGATCCGGCGATGGCGACCTCGGTGAAATCGCTCGAATTCGATCTACCTGCCGTCGGCGGCCACGACATCGGGCCAGACGCCGCTGCCGTCGGTCGCCAATTTCACCGTCAAGACCTCGCCGTTGCAGATCTCGCACCTGAAACAGTTTCCGGTGACGACGATCTCGTTCAATCTCGCGCCGGGCGCCTCGCTCGGCGAAGCGGTCGACGCGATTGGCAAGGCGCTCGCCGACATCGATCTGCCGCCGAGCTTCGCCGTCAGCTTCCAGGGCGCGGCGCTGGCGTTTCAATCCGCGCTGTCGAACGAAGTGTTCCTGCTCGCAGCGGCGATCGCGGCCATGTATATCGTGCTCGGCGTGCTCTACGAGAGCTTCATCCATCCGATCACGATCCTGACCACCCTTCCGTCTGCGGGCATCGGCGCGCTGCTTCACGCTGAACGCGGCCGGCGCCGGGCTCGACATCATCGGCGTCATCGGCATCGTGCTGCTCATCGGCATCGTCAAGAAGAACGCGATCATGATGATCGACTTCGCGCTCGACGCGCAGCGCGAGCAGGGGCTGGCGGCGCGCGAGGCGATCTATCAAGCCTGCCTCCTGCGCCTGCGCCCGATCCTGATGACGACGGTCGCGGCGATCTTCGGCGCGCTGCCTTTGATGCTGGGAAGCGGCGTCGGCTCCGAGCTTCGCCGTCCGCTGGGCCTCGCCATCGTCGGCGGCCTCGCCTTCAGCCAGGTGCTGACCCTTTACACGACGCCGGTCATCTATCTGTTCTTCGAGCGGCTCGGCCAGCGCTTCGGCATGGGCGCGACTGGGGCCACGCTCGCTGCGGAAACGCCGTGAACAACCGCTTTTCCGAGCTCTTCATTCGCCGGCCGGTGGCGACGATCCTGCTCACGATCGGCATCATCTTCGCCGGGCTATTGGGCTATTCGCAACTCCCGGTTTCGCCGTTGCCGCAAGTCGACTTCCCGGTCATCTCGGTCCAGGCGAATATGCCAGGCGCGAGCCCGGACACGATGGCGGCGTCGGTCGCGGCGCCGCTCGAACGGCGCTTGGGTCAGATCGCCGACGTCAACGAGATGACGTCTCAAAGCACGCTCGGCTCGACCCGCGTCACGCTCCAGTTCGGCCTTGATCGCGATATCGACGGCGCGGCGCGAGACGTCCAGGCGGCGATCGTCGCCGCGCGCGTCGATCTGCCGACCAGCCTGCGCCAGAATCCGACCTATCATAAGGTCAATCCGGCTGACGCGCCGATCATGGTCATCGCCATGTCGTCGACCACCCATACGGCGGGACAGCTCTATGACCTCGCCTCCAACATTCTCCAGCAGCGGCTGTCGCAGCTTCCGGGCATCGGCGAGGTCGATATTTCCGGCGCGGCGCTCCCGGCGGTGCGGGTCGAGATCAACCCGGGCGCGGTCTTCCACTACGGCATCGGGCTTGAGGACATCCGCGCCGCGCTCGCTTCCGCCAACGCCAACAGTCCGAAAGGGGCGATCGAGGACGACCACTACCACTATCAGATCTACGCCAACGATCAGGCGTCGCATGCGGCGCAATATCGCGACCTGGTGATCGCTTACCGCAACGGCGCGCCGGTCAGGCTCGCCGACGTCGCCGAGGTTGTCGATTCGGTCGAGGATCTTCGCAACGCCGGCCTCGTCAACGGCAAGCCCGGGGTCGCGGTGATCCTGTCGCGCCAGCCGGGAGCGAACATCATCAAGGCGGTCGACGGCGTGCGCGCCGAATTGCCCCGCCTGATCGCCTCGCTGCCGGGCGACGTCGACCTGACCGTCGCCGTCGACCGGTCGAAGACCATCCGCCAATCGCTGCACGACACCGAGAAGACGCTGGTGATCGCGGTCCTGCTCGTCATTCTGGTGGTCTTCGCCTTCCTGCGCAGCGTGCGCGCCGCGGCGATCCCGAGCGTCGCGGTGCCGACCTCGATCATCGGCTCGTTCGGCGTCATGTATCTGCTCGGCTTCAGCCTCAACAACCTGTCGCTGATGGCGCTGACGATCTCGACCGGCTTTGTCGTCGACGACGCGATCGTCGTGCTCGAGAACGTCTCGCGCTATCTCGAACAGGGCATGCCGCGCGTCGAGGCGGCGATCCGCGGCGCGGGCGAGGTCGGCTTCACCGTCGTTTCGATCACGCTGTCGCTGATCGCGGTGTTTGCGCCGCTCCTCTTCTTCGGCGGCATTGTCGGGCGCCTGTTCACCGAATTCGCGCTCACGCTGACGATCGCGGTCCTGATCTCGATGGTCGTCTCGCTGACGACGACGCCGATGATGTGCGCGCTGATCCTGCCGCGCGGGCCCCGGATCGAGCACGGGCGCCTCTATCGCGCGACGGAGCGCGTGTTCGACGCGATGCTCGCGTTCTATGGATCGACCTTGCGCGTCGCGCTTCGTCATCCCGGAACCGTGGCGCTGTCGCTCTTGGCCACGGTCGGGCTCAACTACTACATGTTCCGCTATCAGATGACCTACGGCCTGTTTCCGGTCCAGGACACCGGCCTCATCATCGGCGCGATCCAGGGCGATCAGAGCATCTCCTTTCAGGCGATGAAGACCAAGTTCACCCAATTGCAGACGATCGTGCAGGAGGATCCGGCGGTCGACAGCGTCGTCGGCTTTACCGGAGGACGGGCGACCAATACCGGCTTCGTCTATGTCTCGCTGAAACCCTATGCCGAACGCAAGGTGACCGCCGACCAGGTGGTGGCGCGGCTGCGCGGCAAGCTGGCTGAGGTCGCGGGCGCGCATCTCTTCATGTTCGCGACCTCGGACTTGAGAACCGGCGGGAGGCCGAGCAACGCCGCCTATCAATATACGCTGCTCTCCGACGACCCGAAGGCTCTCTACGGTTGGGCGCCCAGGCTGACGGAGGCGCTGATGGGCAGCGCCATCGTCAAGGACGTCAATTCCGACCAGCAGCTCGGCGGCCTTCAGACCGACCTCACGATCGACCGCGACACGGCGATGCGTCTCGGCCTGACCTTGAGCGCGATCGACAACACGCTCTACGACGCCTTCGGCCAGCGGCAAGTGTCGGTCATCTACAACGCGCTCAACCAGTATCACGTCGTGATGGAGGTCGCGCCGCGCTACTGGCAGGATCCACGCACGCTCGAGCAGATCTACGTTTCGACGTCAGGCGCCGTTCCGACCGGGGTCCAGCAGACCGGGCTCGCCGCCGGCAATTACGCGTCCTCGACCGGGACGGCGAGCACGGCGGCGACGCTCGCGGCGGATTCGGCGCGCAACCTGGCGACCAACGCGCTTGCGGCGAGCGGCCATTCGGCCGCTTCGTCGGGCGCCGCGGTTTCAAGCGCGGTCGAGACGATGGTCCCGCTCTCGGCCTTCGCCAAATACGCGCCCGGCCACACCCCCCTCAGCATCAATCACCAGGGGCAGTTCGCCGCCTCGACGATTTCGTTCAACCTTGCGCCGGGCCGCTCGCTCAGCGAAGCCAAGACCGAGATCGACAACGCCATTCAGCGCATCGACATGCCCTCGAGCGTGCGGGGCGCGTTCGCCGGCACCGCCGCGACCTTTCAGCAATCGCAGTCGAGCATGCCGCTTCTGTTCGGCGCCGCGCTGGTGACGATCTATATCGTGCTCGGCGTTCTCTACGAGAGCCTGATCCATCCGATCACCATCCTCTCGACGCTGTTCTCGGCCAGCGTCGGCGCGGCCTTGGCGCTGTGGCTGTTCGACACCCAGTTCACCGTCATCGCCGCGATCGGCGTCTTCTTGCTCATCGGCATCGTCAAGAAGAACGCGATCATGATGGTCGATTTCGCGCTCGAAGCGGAGCGTCAGGGGCGCGACACGCGCGAGGCGATCGAAGAGGCCTGCCTCTTGCGCTTCCGCCCGATCATGATGACCACCTTCGCCGCGCTGTTCGGCGCGCTGCCGCTCGCGTTCGGAACCGGCGAAGGCTCGGAGCTGCGCCATCCGCTCGGCATCACCATCGTCGGCGGGCTCATCGTCAGCCAGGTTCTGACGCTGTACACGACCCCGGTCGTGTTTCTTTACCTCGACAATTTCGGCAAGTGGCTCAAGGGCCTGTGGCGCCGCTATTACCTGCGCGCCGGCCCCGCGCCGATACCCGGCGCAGCCGAGTGAGTGCGGCCCGCCGCCTAGAGCGGCAGGGCATAGCGGTCGGCGATTTCCGCCGCGGCGCGCGCGTCCTCGATCGGTATCGAACCGCTGTTGGCGGCGCGGGCGGCCCTAAGGGCTTCGATCAGCGCCGGCGGACCGGTGACATCGGTCAATTCTCCCGATCCATAGGCGAGGCGGTCGCGCAGCGCCGCCTGCGCATTGTCATCGGCGAAGGCCGCGGCCTGCATGAGCGCCATGACTGGCCGCGGCGAGTTTGAGCAGCGCGCAAGGCGGTAGGCGTTGAGGAAGCGCTTGGCGTCGCGCGGCGAATGGGCCGCTAGAGGCGCAAGCGCCGCCAGCAGCGTAGTTTCCGCGCTCGACAGCGGCTCGGCGAGCTTCGCGGCGATCGCCGAATCCGGCGCCGGCGCCGGCTCCTCGCCCGCCGACAGAAGGCGCGCGACCAAGAGCGCCCCGTCGGCGTCCTTGCGGGCCGGCAGGTTGACCGCGACTTGCAGCCATTTGCCAAGACGCCGGCGCGCCTCGCTTGGGTGCTCGAGCGCTGCCGCAAGCCGGCCGGGATCGAAGGCCAACAAACCGATAGCACCTGGCCCGATCACGCCCTGGGCGGCGTCGATCCAGCTGACGGCCTCGGCCGGCGACAGCGCGTCGAGATTGTCCACGACCACGATGAGCCGATCTGGCGCCGGTCCAGCCGCGCTCGGTTGTCCGAGCTTGGCTCCGAGCGCAGCGAGGAATTCGCGCGCCGCGCCCGACGGCGCATGGCTCGATTCCAGGAATTCCGGCCCAGGGGGCCGCATGGACGTGACCCCTCCGGCGCGCTGGCTCGCCGCTTCGGCGCGCTTGGCGGCCGCGTCAGCTTCGGTGGTCAGCGCCGCCACGCGCTGATTAAGTCGAGCAGCGCGAGCCTCGAGCTCCTGGCGCCGTTCGCGAGTCTCCTGGGTCAACAGCCGGGAGCCGCGCAACAAAAGGTTCGAGAACCCAAGCGCGCGCCAAAGGTTGAGCGCGATCGCCAATGCGCCAAGGATGAATAGAACCTGCGCGCCTCGATCGAACCAATCGCCGTGCGCCGCCACCCAATCTCCGGCGGGCTTTAGCGATTCGTTCCCATGCTCAATCGCTGAAGTCGCCGTGTCGCCGTGCAGAACCCGAAGGATGAAGGCGAGCGCGAAGGCGATGATTCCCCAGAGGAGAAGCCGCGCCTGACTGCCATAGGCCCAGATTGACCGAATCACGACCCCGATGCGGGAGCCGGCGCCGAGCGTCGACACGTCGCGCGCCAGATTGCGGTAGCTCAAGTCTGCGTCCGCTCCGGCCAGTCCGAAACGGCGCAACTGCGCTTCGATCGTTCCTCTATGAGCGCGCGCGAAGACGTCGAGACGCGAGCCGGGGGTGTCGAAGGCCAGCGCGTCGGGAAGACGCGCGCGTTTGGCCTCGACCTCGTCGCGTTGCGCGCGTTCGGCTTCGAGCTTCCTGACGAGATCGTCATGACGATCCGAAGCGGCTCTCGCTGCCCGGTGGGGATCGCCGCCCGCGTGACCGACCTCATCCAGGAGGCCCGAATAGCCCACGCCGCCGGGCTCGCGATCGAGCGCGACATAGGCGGCGCTGGCGATCGCCACTGGCGCCTCGACGCCCACCGAAGCGTCGACCCGCACGAGCACGACCCGCTGAAGCGCTTGTCCGCTTGCCGTCGCCGAAGCGCTGAGCTGTTCAATCATTTGCGTGAGGCGCCTCAACGCGAATGTCTTGCCCGCGCCGGACGGGCCTAAGATCCCCGCCATAAACGGCGTCTGGACCTGAGGGGTCACGCAAAGATGCGCCAGCGGCTGCACGATTTGGCCAGCATTCAGGAGGTCCGCCCCCTCGGCCGAATCGCCGAGGAAGATCGGTTCAGCCCGGACGGGAGCGGCAGGCGGAGGCGGCATGATCGAAACGGGCGGAGCGGCCGATTGCGCGGGGAACTTGCCAGGCAGGGGGAAGGTTGGCTTGTCGCCTGTCCCCACCTCCCCGAGCAGGCGGGCCTTCGCGTTCACGCTTGGCTCGGACAATTCATCCTCCTCAACGCGCGCTCGGGAAACTGGCCGAGCGGCGCCTAATTTGAGTGCGCGGCCTTAACGACCGCAAGGGCGCCGGCAAGTCAAGCCTCGCCCACGGGCGGGAGAGCCGCAGCCTATGCCGGGCAAGGAAATCAGGCTAAGTCCGCTTCCAACATTGTCCCATCGCATGGAGCTTGAGCCTTGCTCGCATTCGCTTCGCCAACGCCCGATGCGGCGCCGGTATGGCTGGTCGACACGGAAACCTGGCCGTCGGTCAAATCGACGATCGGCGCGACCGCCGCTGCCTTCGCCGAACGTTGCGGCTTTGAGCCGAAAGCGGGGCGCATGCAACTTCTCCCTGGCGAGGCTGGCGCGCTCGCGGGCGTCTTGTTCGGGATTGCGGGGGCGAACGCGCCGACGCGCGATCCGTTCGCCACGGGCAAGCTCGCGACGTCGCTACCCCAAGGCGTCTACCGGTTCGCCAACACGCCGCCAGACGCCGATCTCGCGGCGCTCGGCTTTCTGCTCGCGCTATATCGCTACGACCGCTTCAAGGCCGATAGAGCGCCGAAGCCCCAGCTGATCGCGCCCGAGGCGGTCGACGGCATCAGAATTCAGCGCATCGCGGAGGCTATCGCTTACGGGCGCGATCTCGTCAACACGCCCGCCAACGCGCTCGGTCCTGACGCGCTCGAGCAAGAAGTGGTCAAGCTCGCCGAGCATTTTGACGCCAGCGTCACCATGGTGCGCGGCGACGAACTCGCCGCCGCTCGCTTTCCCCTTGTCTATGCGGTCGGGCGCGCAGGCGCCGAGGCGCCACGGATCGTCGACTTCTCCTGGGGACGCGAGGACGCGCCGAAAATCGCGATAATCGGCAAAGGGGTCACCTTCGACACCGGCGGCCTCGACATCAAGCCGGCCTCGGGCATGGAGATCATGAAAAAGGACATGGGCGGAGCGGCAACCGCGCTCACGCTCGCGCGGCTGATCATGGAGGCCGGGCTCGACTTGCGCATGAGGACTGTAATCCCGATCGTCGAGAATGCGATCTCGGCGCCGGCGATGCGTCCGGGCGACGTGGTTGTCAGCCGCAAGGGGATTTCCGTCGAAATCGGCAACACCGATGCCGAAGGGCGGATGATCCTCGCCGACGCGCTTGCGCTTGCGGACGAGGACGCGCCGGAGCTGATGCTCGACTTCGCCACCTTGACCGGCGCGGCAAGAGTCGCGCTCGGCCCAGACCTGCCGCCCTTCTACACCGACGACGACGCGCTTGCGGGGCAGATCGCGGGTCATTCCGCGCGGGTGCGCGATCCCCTATGGCGTATGCCGCTCTGGCGCCCTTACGATGCGATGATCGAAGGATCGGTCGCCGACATCAGCAATTCGGGGTCAGGCGCCGGCATGGCGGGCTCGATCACCGCGGCGCTGTTCCTCCGGCGCTTCGTTGAGAAAGCCAAATCCTGGGCGCATTTCGACGTGTACGCCTGGAATCCGAAGCCGCGCGCCCACGCGCCCGCCGGCGGTGAGATTCAGGCGGCGCGCGCGCTGTTCGGGCTGTTGAGCGAGCGCTATCCGAGGCGGTGAGGCTCAGCCAATCGCCTGGGCCGACAGGCGCTGTCGTTCATGCTTATTTGTCTTCGGGCGGGGGCAATGAGCAAGACCTAAAAGCGCGCCGCGATGCTGGTCGCGGACGTCGCCGGATACAGCCGGCCCGCCCGCGCCGACGAGGATAGGACCCTAGTGCCACTTCGGACCTCTGAAGTGATCTGCGCGTGTGTCAAGTTTTGACGTACGCGCACGCTTTATCGACTTGGGGGAGCAAGGTCTCTGCTTTAATTTTTCCACTAATAACGCGCGGTATAAGATGACCGTTCGTAAAGACCACTGAAATTTCCCAACCATCGCAGATGGCATATGAAGTTGTTCCTAACGGATCAATATAAGTAAAAATTGGACACAAAGCTATTATTTTGTCACCTCCCTCCCACGGAATGTGGGACGCGTCAAATTCGAAAGATAGTGTTAAAACTTGATTAGAAGGAACAGCAAAAGCGTGAGTATGCGCAACGCCTGCCTCGTTTTTAATCCCGATCGGTACTAGGTAGCTATTCTCTGGTGGCTTGCTGCTTGGGTTTCTGGCTTGGTCTTCGACTTGTCTCAAGACAGTCTGATCACTACACTTTGGCCGCTGCGAGAGTGTGCCAATGAGTCCAAGGAGGTCGAAATCCCCTACTTCGATCGTCTGGTTTCCGATATTCGAGGCGTCGACGGTGGTAACAAAATGAAACGCCGAATCAATATTGGTAGAGACTGATGGATCTACGATAAGACTTGGATGGCCTACCCATTGATTCCAATAAGTTAATCCGGTAAAGCCAAGTGATATGAGCGAAACAAACATTGACAGAAGCGAGATCAGGAGGGCGGCGGTACCCTTTTGCTTGGGGCGGGGGAGCTTGATCTGCGGATTGGTCGCATCGGCCGCGCCGCCGTTGGTGCCGTCACTTATATCGTCGCTCATCGCTTTTTTCCCGTGAGCAAGAGGGTGGAGGCCTACGGAGTGCTCACTGGTCGGATGAGACCCCAGATGAGTTCCTCTGCGGCGGTGGCGCGCGGATTGCAACGGAAAAGATCGTGTGGTCGACAGAGCGCAAACGGGCCGCGGGGCGGTCAATTTTCCGCGCCACATGGAACGGCATGGTCGAGTCCGATACGGGCCTGCCCCGAGTAGCGCATTGCAACCGAAGTCGAGAGAAGGCTCGCGGTGTTCCTCGGCATAGCGAGATGGCCGGCGCCTTCGTCAGCCGATCAGCCACGGCAGTAGCACGGGGATCACCGGCGGGGTGACGATGGCGTTGAGTCCCATGGCGAGGCCGGCGAACACGCCGGCGACCGGATCGACCGCAAACGCCCGCGCCGTGCCGATGCCATGCGATGTGAGGCCAACGGCGAAGCCGCGCGCGGCGTAGTCGGTAACGCCAAGCGCGTCCATGAGCGGGGTCACGATGACCGCGCCGAGGATGCCGGTGGCGATGACGAGAACGGCGGTCAGCGGCGGCGCGCCACCCAGCGCTTCAGTCACGGCCATCGCCACGCCGGCTGTGATCGACTTCGGCGCGAGCGCGATGAGGACCGAGCGCGGCGCGCCGAGTCCCTTGGCGACTAGCACCGCCGACGCGATCGCCACGATTGCCCCAACCAGAAGCGCCGCCGCGAGCGGCCAGATATTGCGTTTGACCAGCGCGAAGTTGGTATAGATCGGTACGCCGAGCGCAACCGTCGCCGGCCCGAGCAGGAAATGCACGAACTGGGCTCCGTTGAAATAAGTCTGGTAATCCGTGCCAGTGAGCTTGAGGAGGCTGCCGAGGAGAGCGATGGCGATTAAAACGTGGTTGACGATCGGTCGCCGGCCAGCGGCCTTCGCCAGCGCGTCGGCGACAAGGAAGGCGGCAAGCGTCGCAGTCAACCAAAAGAGCGGCGTCGTCTGCAGGTAAACCCAGAGGCGGAACGGGGTCATGCCCCGCCTTTCGCGCCGGTGAGGCGCTTGACGAGGAGGAACACGCCGACGGTGGCGATGAGCGTCGCAACGGTCGAGACGACGAGCGCCACGGCCAGCGCCAATCCTTGCTCACGCAACAGGCCCATATACTGCACGACGCCGACGCCAGCAGGCACGAACAAGAGCGGCAAGGCGGCGAGCAACCCCCTTGCAGCTTTGCCGAGGTCGCTTTCAGCCAGCGTCTCCTCGTCGAGCGGCCGCCACCGCTGGTAAAGGCTAAGGGCAACGACCAGCAGCGCAAGCCCGACCACCGGGCCAGGCGCGGGCAGCGCAAGCCCGCGCGCCGCGACTTCGTCCACGAGCTGAAATGCGAGGAGGATGAAAAGGCCTCGGATCATGCCGGTTTGTCGCCGCCATGGGCGGCGAGGTCAAACCAAACCTCACGCCCCCTGGCGATGATCGACTTCAGGAAGGCCGCGAAGACCGACCCGCTTGGCGCGCGGCGTTTGCGCTTCACGGCGCCCTTGCGCTATCCGACAGTACGCGTGGAGGGGATGGCGTGGCCCTGACGAAACACAATCGGTTGACAGTCGGCGATTTACGCAAGCTCAAGGGCAGGCGGCAATCGACGATGCTGTTCGTCGAAACGCTCGACGAAGCGGCTGCGGCGTCCGCGGCCGGCATTGATATCCTGTCGATCGTCGAACACCTCTGGTCGCCCGCGATGCGCGAAGCGGCGGGCGATTGTTTCGTTCAGGTCGGGCTCATCTATGGCCAGCACTGCACCTATGAGGATTATCTGCGCGCCGCGCACAAGAATCTGATGATCGGCGGAGACGCGTTCTATTGCGCTGGCAGCCTCGATACGATCGCGAGGCTCGCGGCCGAGGGCATCCCGGTCGTTGGCCACGTCGGACTGATTCCAGCGCGCGCGACATGGACCGGCGGCTTCAAGGCGGTAGGCAAGACCGCGGCCGAAGCCTTTCAGGTTTACAAGCACGTCAAGCAGCTAGAGGCTGCGGGGGCTGTCGCGGCCGAGATCGAAGTCGTGCCGGCGCGCGTGGCGAGCGCGATCTCGAAGCGCACGTCGCTTTTCCTTATGTCGATGGGGGCGGGCTCAGGCTGCGACGCGCAATATTTGTTCGCCGAGGATGTGCTTGGCTATTCGCGCGGCCATCAACCGCGGCATGCGAAAGTCTACCGCAACTTTCGCGCCGAATATGAGCGGCTGCAGCGCGAGCGGATCGCGGCCTTCCAGGAGTTCCGGGCCGACGTCGAAAAGGGCGCCTTCCCGGAGGACAAGCATCTCGTGCCGATTGTAGACAGCGAGTTCGAGACTTTCGTGAAGGGGCTTGAGAAGGCGCCCTGAAGCAGATTGCCGTTCCGTCGCGGTCGTTGACCGCGTCGCTGCGCTTAACCCGCGCGCCTGCAATTGGCCGTGTCGACGCAAAGCAAAGCCCGCCACGCTAAAAGCGTACCCTTCGCTGGCGGAACGTTTCGGATCGCCGGGCGGCTTCGTCACGGTCCGATAGAGTCCCCAATGCCGTTGAGTACGCGGAGATCATGTCATACATTGAATGGGTGACGCGTTAAAAGAATGCTGGGGACAAACGCGTGGAAGCAGAGCGCCGACAGCTGGTGATTCTCTTCGCCGACGTCGTGGGGTACACCACCTTCTCGGAGCGCTTCGGCGAGGAAGCCGCGTTCGACCTCATAAAAAAGCTATCTCACTTCGTCGAGCGCGTCGTTCAGATCGAAGGCGCCCGAATTCAGGATATCCTCGGTGACGGCGTCATGGTGGTTTTCGGGGCGCCGGTCGCGCGTGAAGACGCGCCGCTGCGCGCATGTCGGGTGGCGTTGTCCATTCTGGAGAGCCTGCCGACTGTTTGGGCCGACGTCCATGCCAAATATGGCGTTCGGCCCGAGGTTCGCATCGGGATTAGCGCCGGTGTAGGGGTTTTTGGGCAACTCCAGGCTCGCGGAGACGATCGCCTGTCCGTCCTTGGCGACACGATCAATGTCGCGGCCCGTCTGCAGACCCTCGCCGAGCCAGGAAGCGTGCTGTTGAGCGAGTCTGCTTATCGGCTTGCCGAAGGGTTTATCGACGCAGCTTTCGCTGGCGAACACCCCCTCAAGGGTCGCGCCGCCACGGAAAAGGTCTATCGCTTGACCGCGATCCGAGCCAATGCGAACTCGATTCGAGGCTTCGGTCAGGCGTGGCCTGACGCCTTTCATCGGCCGCGACCAAGAACTTGAGGCGCTCGAGCGCAGCCTGGCGGCGATCCACTCTGCGATCCAGGTTGTGGACATCGTCGGCGAGCCGGGCATCGGCAAGACGCGCCTCTTGCATGAGTTTCGCGCCCATGCGGCCCAGGCTCCGGCCTGGATGATGACCGTCTCCTGCACCCCGGATGGTCAGCAGACGCCGTTTCACGCCTTCAACGAAGTTGTTCGCGCTGCTTTTCACATTGTGCTTGGGGATGCGGCCTCGACGGTAAAATCGAAACTGGACGAGGGGCTTCGGGGGCTCAGGCTCGATTCGGATCACAACCAGGCGCTCATGCTCAATGTGCTCGGGCACGAACCGCCCCCAGGCTCCCTGACGGGGCTCGACGGCGTACTGATCGGCCTGCGGACGCGCGAACTGTTGCGCCTCGTCATCCAAGCGCGAGCGCGGCTCGCGCCGCTCATTCTGATCTTCGAGGATGTCCATTGGCTCGACAGCGCGTCCGAAACCCTGCTGGCGAGCTTGGTCGCCGCTGACGCTCCCATGCGCCTGCTCATCTTGCATACGAGACGACCAAGCTATTCTCCGCCCTGGGCAGAGCGCGCCAACGTTCGTCGGCTCGCCCTCAATCCGCTGTCCACGCGCGAAACTTTCCGCGTCGCGCAGGGCCGCCTCGGCGTCGCCCAGCTGCCTGAGGCGCTCGGCACCCTCATTGCCGCCAAGGCGGAAGGCAATGCGCTTTTTGCCGAAGAAATTGTGAGTTTCCTCCTCGAGCGCGGAGTCGTCAGACACGATAGCGTCGGCGTGATGTTCGATCCGGCCGCGGTGAACGCGGCCTTCCCTCAAAGCGTGCAGGCGATCCTGGCGGCGCGCGTCGATCAAATGCCCCGGGAAGCCCGCAACCTGCTTCAGATGGCGGCCGTGGTCGGCCGTCGATTCGATCCAGATCTTGTCCTTGCGCTGAGTGACCCGGCAGACCGCGAGGGGTCGACCTTCACAGCCATGGAGGCGGCGGACCTCATCCATCGCGACGAACTTTCGGGAGATTACCTGTTCAAGCACATCCTGATTCGGGAGGCGATCTACAACCAATTGCTAACCGGCCCGCGCGCCGCGATGCATCTCAAGGTCGCGGAAGAACTCGAAAAGCGGAGCGGGAACTCACTGTTCGAAAGAGCGGAGACGCTCGCCCATCATTTCGCCGCGGGCGAGGAACCGTCAAAGGCGTTCAAATATCTCGCTTTGGCCGCTCGTAAGAGCCTCAATGTCTACGCAGTCGTGGAGGCCGAAGGTCATTTTCGCAAGGCGCTAGCGATCTCCGAGCAGAATCCTTCCTGCGCCGATCCGCTGATCGCCACCCGCGTCATTGTCGGTCTGCTCGAAACCCTGATGTTGAAAGGCGACTACCGCGACGCCGGAGCCGTCGCGGCGAAGTTCATGCCGGTCGTCGAGCAGGCGGGAGAAACGCCGGAATTGGTCACTGCTTACTACTACCAGACCCTGTCGCTCGTGCAGCGCTTTGAATTGCGCGCCGCCCATACCCTCATGTCGGAAGCATTTGAAGTTGCGGAGCGGATCGGCGATGGGCGCGCGCGAGCCTACGCTCGCGCCGGCCTACTGCATTGCACCACCCGACTCGGCCTGGACACGCTGGAACAGGCGGAGCGTAAGAAAGCCGAGTTGATCGAGGCCTGTCAGACGCTCGACGATAACTTCCTTCGCAATTCGGTCTATTTCTTTGTTACCTGGGACTACTTCTATCGCGGCCTGGTCAAGGATGCGCGAGCCATCGCCGTCCGGCTCATCGCTTCGGGCGAGTCGAGCGGCGACCCGCGCGCGATCGGGTTCGCCAACTGGATTCTCGGATGGATCAACGCCATCACCGGCTCTCCTGAAGCGGCTCTTGTCTACGCGGATGAGTGCCTTCGATTGGCGATCGCGCCATTCGACAGACTCCAGGGCGAGGTCATTGGAGCAGTTGCGGCGATCTTCTCCGGCCGCCCGCGTGAGGGTTTGGCCCAGATCGAGGCGCTTAACGCCGAATTCTTGAGGCTCGGCGCGCTCTACAACGTATTGGAAGGACCACGGGGGGTGGCGCTCATTCAGACCGGGCGCATCTCCGAGGGCATTCGCCTCATCGAGCGGACGATTGCGGCGCGCGAGGCCGCCGGTGACCGAAGCCTTGCCGCCTTCACCCGTATTCTGCTGGCGGAGGTCTACATCGAAATCCTGTCCGGCGGCCGGAAGGCGTCGGCTGCGACCGTCCTGCGCAACCTGCCGGCCTTGGCGCTCGCTAGGCTCATCGGCGCGCGCCGAGCCCGGAGCCTGTTGGAGAGGGCCGCCTCGCATCGGCAATTGAGCGACCGCGGCGCAGCCGGCGCCCGCATTGATTTCGGCCGCGGTCGCTTGTTCGCCATGCGCGGGAAGCGGGCCCAGGCCCGCGCCTGCTTCGAGCGCGCCCGGGACGTCGCCGACGCGCAGGGCCTCGACCTCCTGCGCCGACGCAGCCAGGACGCGCTCGCGAAGCTCGCTTAGGAAGATCGGGGGGCAAGCGCGTCCTTGCCGGCAGCATGCTTTGTCGTTGGGTAAAATGCCGATTGCGGCACGAAAAATTTAATGCTATCGAAATTAGGATTTTATGGGCATGCGCTGCGGAACGGCTGGTTCGCGAGGGGCAAGTGCCAATTTTTGATGATATCATTTCTCCGAAGTTGGTTTGGCCAGTCGAGGCGCGCTGGCCGCTGCGCAGGGCGCAAGGTTTGCTCGCACGGTTTCGAGCGCACTTCCCGAATATCTACTTCGATATGTACTGGGAAACGCGGCTCATGAACGCGCAAGCCTATATCGGCGAGAAGGGCCGCTCGGTGAGGCTTTACGGCGGCTTGGGCCGCCATCGCGAAGTCGGGGTCGAGGGCATCGCTTTCGCTCTTGCCCACGAAGTCGGCCATCATCTCGGCGGCCCCCCGCATCACGAGTTCTACACCACCATCAGCAGTGAGGAACGCGCCAGCGAGTGGGCGGAGGAAACCGGGCTGCCGACGGTGTTCGGCGATGCCGTCGCTCGACGCTGTGCGCGACGCGGTGTCGCGCAGCTGGCAGCGGTGTGGAAGCGATACCGGGAACTTTACGAAACGAGGCTGGAGGAGGAGATGGCCTGCGGGTAGACGCCGCTTTATTGGTGTCGCATAAGCCGGGTCACTGAGGCAAAGTGACGAAGTTAGCTCCCGAGGAGCGCTTGTGCACGCTTTGGTAGGCCTTAGGATAACTCTGTGAAATTATAGCGTTATGTTTAGGAGAGACGATCATGGGGATGGTTTTTAATACAACTCATACACATAATCTTACTAGCGCTGCGAACGGCGCCTTTGCCGGCGCCAGTTTTACGACAAACGCAGCGGACGCAGCCTTGAAACGGAATCTAAATAACTTGGGTCCTTCGGGAGGACAGACCAAACTTCATCACGATGTTTGGCAATACCTAGCTTTAACAGACGATCACGTTCCTCACCGATTGGTCTTCTGGCTCAATCTTGTGGACAACGCTCCTCAATCGGGGTCCACGGTTGCGCATTGGATCGGTCAGTTCATGCTGAACGCGCTTAACAATACGGCTAAGTATACGGGCATCGAATTCTTTCCCGTTGCTGGGCCCGGCGGCCAGATCACGGTCGACCCGGCGCAGGATCTGCCGGATCACACGCACCCGGGTCAGTTCATTATGGCCATAACGATCAATACGGACGTCGTCGACAACTTCCCGGGTCACCCTCCGCACGGCCAATAAAGCCGCGTCGGCCAAAAAAGGTTCTATCTCGGCGTGGTGGGCGGTATAGACTGCTGAAGCTGGGCCTCATGCTGCCCAATCCAGCACGATCTTGCCGCTCTCGCCCCGCCGCATGATCTCAAAGCCTTCGAGGAACTTTTCCGCCGGCAGGCGGTGGGTGATGACCTTGCGCACGTCGAGCCCGCTTTCCAGCATCGCGATCATCTTGTGCCAGGTCTCGAACATCTCGCGCCCATAAATGCCCTTGATGGTGAGCTGCTTGAAGATGACCTTGTTCCAGTCGACCAGGGCGGGCTTCGCCGGCAGGCCGAGCAGCGCGACGCGGCCGCCGGTGATGATGGCGTCGAACAATTGGTCGAAGGCCGCCGGCGCGCCGCTCATCTCGAGCGCGACATCGAAGCCCTCGGTCATCTTGAGCCGGCTCATCGTCTCCTTGAGATCGGCCTTCGACACGTCGACCGCGACGACGTCGGCGACCTCCTCAGCGAGCTTGAGGCGCTTCGGATTGATGTCGGTGATCACGACATGCCGCGCGCCGATGTGACGCGCAACTGCGCCCGCCATGATTCCGATCGGCCCGGCTCCGGTGATCAGCACGTCCTCGCCCACAAGATCGAAGGCGAGCGCGGTATGGACCGCGTTGCCGAGCGGATCGAGGATCGCGCCGAGCTCGTCGTCGACGTCGTCGGGCAGGAGCACGATGTTGAACGCCGGCACCCGCACATATTCAGCGAAGGCGCCAGGGATGTTGACGCCGATGCCGCGCGTCTCGGGATCGAGATGATAACGTCCGCCGCGCGCCGCCCGGCTCCTCATTCCGATGACGTGGCCCTCGCCTGACACGCGCTGGCCGACCTGGAGATGTCGTACATCGGCGCCGAGCGCAGCGATCTCGCCCGAATATTCGTGGCCGACCGTCATCGGCGTCGGGATTGTCTTCTGCGCCCACTCGTCCCAATTGAAGATGTGCACGTCGGTGCCGCAGATGCCCGTCTTGTGCACTTTCACGAGCACATCGTCCGGGCCGATCTCGGGGATCGGCTCATCTTCGAGCCAAAGGCCCGGCTCAGGCTTTTCCTTGACGAGGGCGCGCATTGGCTTTCCGAGGGTGCATGGCAGACGCTAGGCGTCGCGACGATTTAACGGCTAAACCAGGATTGCGATAGCGGCTCCTAGAGATCGAAATTGGTGGGCAGCATGACCACGTCGCGAATTGTCATGCCGCGCGGCCGCGTCAGCATGAACGTCACCACATTGGCGACTTCGCCGGCTTCGAGCAGGCTGCCAGAATCCTTAGCCTCCTTCAGCTTCTCCGGCGGCCAATCCTTGAGCAGCGCCGTGATGACGGGGCCCGGCGAGATCGAGCCCACGCGAATGCCGTGCCTGAACACTTGTCGCCGCACCGTCTGGACAAAGCAATGGATCGCCCATTTGGACGACGCGTAGACCGGCTCCCATGGCGTCGGAAAATGGGCCGCGAGCGAGCTCGTCACGATGATGTCGCCCGTCCGCCGCTCGATCATGTGCGGAAGCACGTCGTGCACGTTCTTCATCACGACGTTGACGTTCAGATTGAGCATCCGGTCGATGGCAGACGAATCGGCGTCGACCAAGTCGCCGCCGACATAGAGGCCGGCGTTGGCGTGCAGGATGTCGATCTGGCCAGCCTTGTCGAGAACCTTAGGCACCAAGGCGGCGCAGTCCTTCGGTTCGAGGAGGTCGATCACCAGCGGGATCACGGCGTCGCCATGCTTGTCGCGCAACCTCTTCAGCGCCGCTTCGTCCCGGTCGACCATCACGACGCGCGCGCCTAAGGCTAACATGGCCTCGGAACTGGCCAGTCCGATGCCGGACGCGGCCCCCGTCACGACGGCGACTTTGCCCGCCAATTCTCCCGCCATTGTCTTCTCCTTGATGGGCGCCCCGGCGCCGACAGCGCGCTTAGAGCGTGGCGATTAACCACGTGCGGCGGTCGCAGCGCATTCTTACGATACAATCCCCAGCGCCTTGCCTGCGTCCGCGAAGGCGCCGATCGCAAAGTCGATGTCGGCTTCGGTCAGCGCCGCCGACATTTGCGTGCGGATGCGCGCCTGGCCCTTTGGCACGACGGGAAAGAAAAATCCGGCTACGAACAATCCGCGCTCGTCGAGCGAATGAGCCAGGTCTTGTGCGAGGCGCGCTTCGCCCAGCATCACCGGAATGATCGGCGTCTCTCCTGGGGCCACTTTGAAGCCTGCTTTCTCGACGCCTTCACGAAAGCGGCGCGCGTGGTTTTTGAGCAAAGCCCGCCGAGCATCGGCGCCGATCGCAATCTCGAGCGCCTTCAAGGCGCCCGCCGCGATCGGCGGCGCGAGCGAGTTGGAAAAGAGATAGGGCCGCGCCCGCTGTCTGAGGAGGTCGACGATCGGCTGGGCGGCCGCGACAAAGCCGCCCATGCCCCCGCCAAGCGTCTTGCCGAAGGTGCCGGTGACGATGTCGACACGGTCGCCCGCGCCGGTCAGAGCGGGCGTGCCGCGGCCCTTCTCGCCTAGATGCCCGGTCGCGTGACAGTCGTCGACCAGCACCAGCGCGCCGTAGCGGTCGGCGAGGCCGCAGATCTCCTTCAGCTTGGCGACGTAGCCGTCCATCGAGAACACGCCGTCGGTGGCGATGAGCTTGAACCGCGCGTCGGCGGCGTCGGCCTCCTTGAGGCGGTCCTCGAGCTCATTCATGTCCGAATTGGCAAAGCGGTAGCGTTTCGCCTTGCTGAGCCGCACGCCGTCGATGATCGAGGCGTGGTTGAGGCTGTCGGAGATGATCGCGTCCTCTTCCCCGAGCAATGGTTCGAACACTCCGCCGTTGGCGTCGAAACAAGCGGCGAACACGATCGCATCGTCCTTGCCCAAGTGCTTGGCGATCGCCTGCTCGAGCTCCCGATGCAGCGTCTGCGCCCCGCAGATGAAGCGCACCGAGGCCATGCCGAAGCCGAACTGGTCCATGGCGCGGCGCGCCGCTGCGATGACGTCAGGATGATCGGCGAGGCCCAGGTAATTGTTGGAGCAGAGATTGACCGCATCGCGCGCGCCCTGCGGGGAGGCGACACGGATGCGCCCGCCCTGCGGCCCAGTCAGCAGCCGCTCGCGTTTTGTGAGGCCCGCCGCCTCGATCTCGTCGAGGGTGGCGCGGATGTGGCGCAGAAAGTTTTCGGACATGGCGCCTCGCAGTTCGTACGGGCCTCAGCATAACAGGGCCGAGGGAGCGCTCAAATCCGCGCGCAATCCAACGAGCCACAAAAAAGCCTTGGGGCGAATGCACCAACCCGCGCCACGCCTGGGACGGCCATCTCCGATAGAGAAATCGAGGGGCGATCGCATGAACGTTCTCGCGACCCCGCGCCGCGTCGCCCCGGCGGTCACACGGTATGGGTCGACTGCCGTCGCTTTCCACTGGGCCATAGCGGCACTGGTCGTTTTTCTCGGAACGCTGGGTCTCTTGTTCGACGATATCCCGAAGGAGTCGCGATCGTTCTGGATCAACGTCCATGGCTGCGTCGGGCTTATTTATTTTGCCCTTGTCATCGCCAGACTTGGCTGGCGAACGTCGCACAAGCCGCCTGATCTACCGCCTGACATTGGCGAGTTCGATCGCCGCGTCTCGCTCGCCGCGCACCACCTCCTGTATGTGCTGATGGTCCTCATCCCACTTTTCGGGATCGTCGCATATGTCTGGCATGGCCGCGCCTTCGACTACGGATTCGCCCAGCTGAACTTTGGCGTCGCTTCCAATCCTGGCGTGTTTCATCCTGCGGAGGAAATCCATCAGGTGCTGGCCTACTGCCTGTTTGGACTGGCCGCCCTGCACGCCGCAGCCGCGCTCTATCATCACTTCGTCCGTCGCGACGACGTGCTTCTGCGCATGCTCCTTGGCGGGAGGGGGTAGGCGGCCGAACCAGCTTCACTCGCGCCGCTATTGCGACAGCTGGATAAAAAGCTCGTACCGCCCCTCGCTGAACGTGAGCCCGGCTTGCGCGGCGCTGAGGCGCATGACGACGCCGTTTCGATTCTCGAGCCACAATTCGCCCTTGGCCTTTGTGGTGATGGCGAGGCTTCCCGTGCCCTGGATCCAGGCGCCGGGGAACTCAGAGACGTCTCGGAGCTTGTAGACTTCGCCCGAGGCTTGCAGCGTGGAGATCGCGCCGAGGCCGATCAGCGAGCTCGTCAGTGTGAACGGATAGGGCCTGCCCCTGAAGGTGAGGACGCCGTTGCCGGCGCCGAAGCCGGAAACAAAGGCCTGATTCATCGTCACATAGCCTGAAGGTCTGAGACCCCGAATGCTCGCTTCAGTCGGGATTCCGGAGGGGGGAATCTCGCAGCCGGCAAGGGGCATAAGGGTAAAGGCCGCGAGGATCGCCGCGATGAACCGGGAGCGAGTGAACGTGACGTCGAACCGCATGGCTTTCCCTTTGTCGAACCGGCGTCGTGGTCGTCGGGCGCCCTCGGTTTAGCCAATTGAATGGGGCGATGTCAGCAGCCGCTCGCGGCGACCGGACCTAATTGAGGGGCCGCCTCTCTCGTTCGAAGGTCGCCTCGTGGATAACCTCGCGCCCGTCGAACGGATTTTTAGCGGGGGCTGTCGTGTAAGTCAGAGTAAGGTCATCGACCGCGCCGTATCGCACTTGTTCCGTGCCGCTCCACGCTTCGTTCCAACTCATATCGACATGATGGATGACCCGATCGGACTCGACCGTGTAGCTGCCCGAATAGGCAAACATCGTGTCGTACAACGCGATCTTTTCTTCGTCCGACGGCGGTGAGCGCTCGGGCGGCTTGCGATTGTTTTTCAGGATGAGGAACATGACGCGTTCAGGCGTATAGAGGGCGAAGCCCCTAACATTCTGACCCAAGACGTCTCGCCGCTCGCCAGTCGCAACGTCTGTCGTAACCCAAGACTTCATCCTCCAGCTTCCAAGAATGAGATCGCGGTTGAGCGGCATATTTCTCTCCCTGTTATGGCATCATGAGCGGCGGCCACATGAGGTCGTCGTCGGATGGCGGCGGCGGCAGACGTTCAACGGCGGTCACCTGACAGGCGCCGAGCGTCTGCTCATGCGCCAAGATTTCGAGCGGCGCGAGCCGCCAGCGCGAGGTCTGGCGCGCCTCCGCGAGCGCGACCGTTCGCGCCTCATTTTCGCTGTTGGCCGCGACGGTGATTTGATGACAAATCTGTTGCGCGATGGTGAACTTGAAGCTGGCCTCATGGGTCGGCTTGCCGACCACGGGCGCGAAGGCTGCGACAAACGCTTCGAGCGCTTTCCACCTCAAGGCGTGGCGTCCCTCCACAGGCACGTCGTTAATCGATCAATGTCGAAATAGGTAGACGCGCGTCACCTGGTCTGTCGCAGCGAAAGCATGTCCGCTCGCTCAAAACCCGCTCCGCGAGCCATCCCCGTCCATGTCGCCGCAGTTTCCGGGTAATCTGACGAGCGTTGATGGCTATCCATCGCAGCGAACTCGTCATCGGTTAGCGGCAGGTCCTTGAGGAATTGACTGAACCGCTCCACCCAGCCTCGGCGATCCTCGCCTTCCAAACAGGTCGGCTCCCAGATCAGAAACAGGCCGTCACGCGGAAGAAGACGTTCGATCTTTCCTATGAAGGTACGTTTCTCTGACGTCCGGAGATGGTGGAGCGACAGGCCGATCCAGGCCACGTCAAGCTGACCCTCCCAAGTTTCAATTGCCGCGACGAAATCCTGACAGCGAAGTTCAACTGGACAGGTAAGAGAAGAAAGCGCGCCCTTTGCGACGTCCAACGAGGGCTCGGAAATGTCGATGCGGATGTAGCGAGCGACGCGAACCCCAGCGAGCGCTAGGGCAGAGAAGGGCGCAGTGCCGCAGGCGAGATCGCCGAAGACAAAGCCGTCTTTCGCCTCCCTCAAAAGAACTTCATGAAGCACGCTATAGACTTGCTCATGGGCCATGTAGTTGGCGGCCACCACTTTTTGGTAGGTAGCCAGACCCTTCGCAAACAATTCCTGATCGGACGGCAGGGTTGCCCCTCGCGGTGCACTCATGTTTTCACCGAGCTTCGCGTTCACGAAGATGTGAACAGCAGAAACCTAGAAACGTCCAATATCAAATTGCGCTATATTCGGCGGCGTCCATCGCCCATCACTCCATAGTCGTCGCCGATGAGCCGCTCGCGGCGATGGATGGCGTCCGCCTCGGCCGTCAGCCGCCCGTCTGTCCCGTGCAGGATGAGCGCCGCCGGAAGGCGCAATGGAGCCTTGGAGCCTTGGAGCCTTTCACGCCCGAGACGAACAGGCGATGCGCGCTCGCATCAATTATAGCGTCCTGCTTTTGGACGGAGGCGCCTGAAACGGAACGGCTGGCGCGACAATCAATTGCGCAAAATCAGAAATAAAGTTAAGCTCGGCCCATGAACAAGTCTGCCTTTCGCATCGAAACGCCACAAGCTCGGCTCGGCGGTTTGAATGTTCAAGAGGGAAAGGGCGCGAGAAAATTTCTTCAGCGAGAATCCCGTGTAACTCATTGATAAGTCTAAGATTCGGACGAGAGAATCCAAGGAAATCCAAGAGAATCCAAGAGTTGTCAAGGGCGACTTCTGCAGCGAAACGGCTCTCTGCCAAGAAAGCCCAAATTGACCCGATGAGCTCCGATTCGCTCGTCGAAAAACACCCAATAGATCTGACGAATAGGTTACGTTCAGCCGCCCCAGTCGATGAGCGCCTCGCCTCGATGAAGCGCGTCCGCCTCGGCAGTCAGCCGGCCGTCGGCTCCGCGCAGAATCAGCGCAGGCGCCAGGCGCAATGGGGCCTTGGAGCCCTTCACACCAGAGACTAGCAATCGATGCGCGCTCGCGCCTTTCGTCGGATGAACCGGCAGAAGCGCGAGCGCGCCGAGCCGGGTTCCGATCGCAGCGAGGATCACGCTGAGCGCCTCGGGCCGGTGGATCATCACAAACCGCCCGCTGGGCGCGAGCATCGCGAGCGAGGCTTGCATCCAGTCGACAACGCCCGCGCGCGGCATGACATGCGCGCGCGCTTTGCCTTCGTCGGGAGAGGCGCGGACCGCCTTGGCGTCGAAGAACGGCGGGTTGGTGACGACGCAATTGGCCAATTCAGCAAGCCCCGCCTCGCGGCGCTTTGTGGAATTGAGCGCGTCGAGCCGCAAGACGCGTGTGCGCGCCTGCAGTTCGTTGCGCGCGGCATTGCTTTCGGCGAGCTGCGCCAGCTCAGGATCGATTTCGACAAGATCGATCGAGACAAGCGCCGAACTTTTGGCCAACGCCAACCCGACCGCGCCGACGCCCGCGCCGACGTCGACGATCCGCCCTTGCCGAGCGTCGCCCGCCGCCGCAACTAGCAGGGCGGCGTCCGTCCCGACCCGATGGCCGCGCTTCGGCTGGACGAGCGCGAGCCGGCCGCCGAGCCACAAATCCTCGGTCAGCCCGTCAGCTGCCGCGGCGCTCCCATCCGTCAAGGGCTCAGCCATCAAGCAGTTCTTTTCCCAGACCCGCTTCGACAATGAGGCGGCGCGCCCGCCCTTTATGCTCGGCGTCGACCAGAATGCGCCTTGGAAGAAAGCCGAGTGAACCTTCCACGGCCGCCATGTTCTGGTCGGCCACGAAATAGGCGATGCGCTCCGCCTTCAGGATCGATTCGATGACACTGATGAGGACAAGGTCGTTGGTGCGCAGGATTTCGACCAAAAAGGACCTCGAGTTCGGGCTCACTTGCCGCGTGGGTAGGCCGTCTTTATGGTCGAGGCGCGGGATCTGGCAAGGGAATGCGTGCGTGGGGATTGTCGTTCCACTGGAAGACAAATCGGTTGATCGGCTGATCGAGCCGCTGACGACGCTCGTCGCCGGCGACATGGCCAAGGTCAATCAGACGATTTTGTTGCGCACCGGATCTGAGGTGACTATGATCCCTGAGGTCGCAAATCACTTGATCGCCTCGGGGGGAAAACGGATGCGTCCGATCCTGACTTTGGCGACGGCCGGGCTTTGCGGCTATTCCGGAGAGGGCCATATCAAGCTCGCCGCCGCGGTCGAATTCATGCACACCGCGACCCTCCTCCACGACGACGTCGTCGACGAGAGCGACTTGAGACGCGGCAAGGCGGCGGCGCGGGTGCTTTGGGGCAACGAGGCGAGCGTCCTGGTCGGCGATTTTCTTTTGGGCCAAGCCTTCAAGATGATGGTCGAGGTTGGCTCGCTGCCCTGTCTCGATGTCTTGTCCAGCGCCGCCGTGGTGATCGCCGAGGGCGAAGTGATGCAGCTCTCGGCCGCCAAGGACACGGAGACGACCGAGGACGCCTATCTCGCCGTCATCCGCGCCAAGACCGCGGCGTTGTTCGCCGCGGCCTGCGAGGTCGGGCCTATTCTCGCCGGTCGCTCCAAGGCCGAGATCGCCGCCTGCCAGGGCTACGGCGCCAATCTCGGCATCGCCTTTCAGCTCATCGACGACGCCCTCGACTATGGCGGCTCGTCGGCCAAGCTCGGAAAGAACGTTGGCGATGATTTCCGCGAGGGAAAGATCACCCTGCCGGTGGTGCTGTCGTTCCGGCGCGGCGGGACTCAAGAGCGCGAATTCTGGCGCCGGACGTTGGAAAAGGGCGAGGTCGTTGACGGCGATCTCGAGTTCGCGCTGGCGACAATGAAGAAGCACCGCGCGCTCGAGGACACGATCGAGCGCGCCAGGCACTACGGCGCGATGGCGCGCGACGCCCTCGAATTGTTCGCGCCCTCGCCGTGGAAACATGCTTTGCGCGACGCGGTCGAGTTCACGACCGGCCGAGCGCATTGAGGTCAGAGGCCGTCTGACCTTTTATTGCTGCGCGGCGGCACGCCGATTTTCCATCGAGGCAATGGACGGCGGTCGATAGGATTGGGGATTTGTCAAGCGCGGACCCGACGAAACTGAGATGACGATTTTCCACGAGGTCGGCGCCGCCCCTTCTCTTAGAACTCTGGTTTAGGGCTTTGCATACGAAGGCGCCACGCCAATCAACCTCCATGCAATAGAGCGCTCCGCATAAATTGCTATGTTTCTCCTCCGTCAACTGAATTTGCGGCGCTCGTCAATATTGATAATCGCCGAGGAGGAGTACGATGAAAACTTCAATCCTGGCGCTGGCCATCGGCATCGCGCTGGCATACCCGGCGGCGGCTTACGCGGACGGGATCCCCAACATATTCGAGGGCCTTTTCCAAACATCGGACCACAGCCATCGAGCCCACGATGAGAGAGTTGACTCGACATGGAGCGACCCATTCAAACCCCGCACAACCGACGGGCTGAGCTCCAACCTAAATGCTTGCGCCAGCTACGGCTGCGTTGGCGCAGGCGGTGGCGGAGACTAGAGGGCGGCCGCCGACGACTGCGCCGTGGCAGGCGCAACCGTTGGCCTCTCCCGCCCGCGCCGTCCTGGGAATTCCAAGTTTCGCCGCAGCCGCCGGCGTCCGAGGCCCTTCGGGGCAGCCCTCCTTGGGCGTTTCCTCCCCAAACTCAAGGCCCCGGCTTCATCATGGCCGGGGCCTCCTTTTCCGAATATAACGCGGAGTACTGAGTTTAGCCATTTTTAGAGCCGATTGTGAGGCAGATCACAGCGCGGTCAGCCGAAAGACTGGACAAGTTTTCGCGCGCCGTTTAGCGAAGAGGAAAGCGGTGCTGGGCTAAAAGGGTCAGGCCGAGAAGGACAGGCGATGGACTATCAGCGGAGCTTCGAGGACGCGATCACGCGCCTCAAGGCGGAAGGGCGCTACCGCACTTTCGCCAATCTCGAGCGCGACGCGCGCCGGTTCCCGATCGCTCAATGGCGCCCTGAGGGCGACGAAGACCGCCCGCGCGAAGTGACGGTCTGGTGCTCGAACGACTATCTGAGCATGGGCGCCCACCCCGACGTGATCGAAGCTTCGGTCAAGGCGGTTTGCGCGCACGGGGCGGGGGCTGGCGGAACGCGCAACATTTCCGGCACCCACAATCCGATTGTCGTGCTCGAAGCCGAGCTTGCCGACCTGCACGGCAAGCCGGCGGCGCTCGTGTTCACTTCCGGCTGGGTGTCCAACCTGGCGTCGATTTCAACCATCGCCGGTCTCCTGCCCAACTGCCTTATCCTGTCCGACGCGCTCAATCACAATTCGATGATCGAGGGCGTTAAGCGCTCGGGCTGCGAGAAGCGCGTGTGGCGACACAACGACGTCGGCCATCTCGAAGAGCTGCTGGCCGCGGAGCCGCGCGACCGCGCCAAGCTCATCGTGTTCGAGAGCCTCTATTCAATGGATGGCGACATCGCGCCGATCGCCGAGATCGTAGGCCTTGCCGAGAAATATAACGCGCTAACCTATCTCGACGAGGTTCACGCGGTCGGCCTCTATGGACCCCGCGGCGGTGGATTGAGCGAACGCGAAGGGCTCGCGGCGCGGATCGACGTCATCGAAGGCACGCTCGCGAAAGGCTTTGGGTCGCTTGGCGGCTATATCGCGGCGAGCGAGGCGATCGTCGACGCGGTCAGAAGCTTCGCGCCGCAGTTCATCTTCACCTCCACCTTGCCGCCGAGCGTCGCCGCGAGCGCCGCTGCCGCCGTCAAGCATCTGAAGCGATCAAGCGCCGAGCGCGACCGCCACCAGCACATGGCGAAGCTCGTCAAGCACGCCTTGCGCGCCGCTGGACTACCGGTCATGGACAATCCCTCGCATGTCGTGCCGGTGTTGGTCGGCGACGCCCGACAATGCCGCGCGGCGAGCCAACTCCTGCTTGAGCGGCATGCGATCTACATTCAGCCGATCAACTATCCGACTGTCGCCAGGGGGACCGAGCGCTTGCGCGTAACCCCGACGCCCGCCCATAGCGAGGCCCAGGTCGCCGATCTGGTCGAGGCCTTGGTCGACGTGTGGAAGACGCTTGGCCTTAAGTTCGATGAGGCGCGCGTGATCCCGCTGTTTCGCGCCAATGCGAGCGAGGACGCCCATTGCGTCTATCCCGAGATGAAACGCGCGGCGGAATAGCGGGTCATTCGGCGCCGAAAGCGAGCTTGGCCAAGCCTTTCCTCGCTGCGCTAGCGGGCGAGCGGCAAAAGACGCCGCCGATCTGGCTCATGCGCCAAGCCGGCCGCTACCTGCCAGAATATCGCGAGCTTCGGACGAAGGCCGCGACGTTTCTCGAGTTTTGCTATAGCCCCGCGCTCGCGGTCGAGGCGACATTGCAACCGATCCGCCGTTTCGGCTTCGACGCGGCGATCCTGTTCTCCGACATTCTCGTCATACCCGATGCGCTCGGCCAGACCGTCACGTTCGAGAGTGGCGATGGGCCCCGCCTCGATCCGATCTGCGATGCTGAGGGGCTTGCGAAGCTAAGGCGCGAGCCTGACTGGGGCCGGCTCCACCCGGTGTTCGAGGCTCTCGACCGCGTCAAGGGAGCGCTGCCCAAGGAGACCGCTCTGATCGGTTTCTGCGGCGCGCCCTGGACAGTGGCGAGCTACATGATCGCCGGCCGCGGCACGCCGGACCAGGCGCCGGCGCGGCTCTTCGCCTATCGCCAACCGGAACTGTTCGCGGGCCTGATTGATCGGCTCGTCGACGCTTCGGCGGAATATCTTCGCCGTCAGTTCGCAGCCGGCGCCGATGCGGCCCAGATCTTCAATTCGTGGGCGGGCGTGCTGCCGCCAGCCGAATTCGACCGCTGGTGCGTCGAGCCCATCAAGGCGATCGCGGCGAAGGTTCGCGCCGAGACTCCAAACGCGCGGCTTATCGCTTTTCCGCGCGGCGCGGGAACGCAACTCGCCAAGTTCGGCGCCCTTGCCGACATTGACGCGATTGGCCTCGACACCGCCGCGGAGCCCGGTGTCGCCGTGGCCGCTCTGCCTTATCGGCTGGCGCTGCAGGGCAATCTCGATCCCCTCGCGCTAGTCGCCGGAGGACCGCGGCTCGACGAGGAGATCGAGCGGGTGCTAAACGGGTTCGCAAGCCGCGCCCATATTTTCAACCTCGGCCATGGCGTCTTGCCCGAAACGCCTGTCGATCATGTTGAGCGCCTTGTCGCACGGGTGCGCGGCCACCGAACGCTATGAACGATTCACCAGTTTCTATCGAAGACCCGCGTTTCGCCCGCGTCCGCGACTGGTTCGAGACCCTCCAGCAGCGGATCATCGCGGCCACGGAAGCGCTCGAGCGCGACTTCGCAGGCGTCGGCGCAGATCGTCCGCCGGGGCGGTTTGCTATCGAACCCTGGGAGCGCGCCGACGCGAGCGGCGCGCCGGGCGGCGGCGGGCGAATGGCCATGCTGCGCGGCCGCCTGTTCGAGAAAGTGGGCGCGCATTTTTCCGTCGTTCACGGGGCCTTTCCGACGGAATTCGCTTCACAAATTCCGGGCGCCGACAAAGATCCGCGCTTCTGGGCCGCCGGCGTCTCGGTGATCGCCCATCCATGGAGCCCGCATGTGCCGACGGTGCATATGAACACGCGGCTCGTGCGCACGACCAAGACCTGGTTCGGCGGCGGCGCCGATTTGACGCCGATGCTCGGTGAGCGCCGCAAGCCCGACGATCCGGACGCGATCGCCTTTCACGCCGCGATGCACGGGACTTGCGAGCGCCATCCGCGCGTCGCCGACGCCGAGCGCTTCAAGACCTGGTGCGATGAGTATTTCTATCTCAAGCATCGCAAAGAGCCGCGGGGGATCGGCGGCATCTTCTTCGACTATCTCAACAGCGCGGGCGACGCGGGCAATTCCGCGTTCGACGCGGATTTCGCCTTTGTGCGTGACATGGGCGAGAGCTTCATTGCGATCTATTCCGACGTTGTCCGGCGCAACGCCGAAAAACAATGGAGCGAGGCCGAGCGCGAGCAGCAATTGGCCCGCCGCGGGCGTTACGTTGAGTTCAATCTGCTCTATGATCGCGGCACGATCTTCGGCTTGAAGACCGGCGGCAACGTTTCGTCGATCCTGTCGTCGATGCCGCCGCTGGCCAGCTGGGCTTAAGCGCGCTTAGCTGAGACATTTGGAGACGAAGCATGGTCAATGCCGCTGAATCCGGCCGCTTTCGCATTGGCGGCGCCTTTGACGTCAATCGCCTTGGCTTCGGCGCGATGCGCGTTGTCGGCAAGGGGATCTGGGGTCCTCCCGCCGATCGCGACGAGGTCTTGAAGACGCTGCGCCGTGTGCCCGAGCTCGGCGTCGATTTTATCGACACCGCCGATTCCTATGGACCGAACTTCTCGGAGGAGCTCATCCGCGAGGCGCTCGCCCCTTATGGCAAGGTCCATGTCGCGACGAAGGGCGGGCTTGCCCGCACCGGCCCGAACATCTGGATTCCGCTCGGCCGGCCGGAATATCTGATCCAGCAGGCTCATACGAGCCGCTGGCGGCTCGGCGTCGAGATCATCTCCTTATGGCAATTGCATCGCATCGACCCGAAAGTGCCTGCCAAGGAGCAGTTCGACGCCATCGCGACTTTGATCAAAGACAAGGTCATTCACTGCGCGGGCCTGTCGGAAGTCAGCGTGGCTGAGATCGAGGCGGCCTCGAAGGTCTTTCCGGTCGCCACCGTGCAGAACCGCTATAACTTCATCGATCGCGCAAGCGAGGACGCGCTCAACCATTGCGAGAAGAACGCCATCGGCTTCATTCCCTGGGCGCCACTCGACGCGGGCGCTTCCGCGCGGCCCGGCTCCGCTCTGGACGCAATCGCGCATAAGCACAAAGCAAGCCCCGGCCAGATCGCGCTCGCCTGGCTCTTGAAACGCAGCCCGGTCATGCTGCCGATCCCAGGCACCGGCAAGGTCGCGCATCTAGAGGAGAACGTCGGAGCAGCGGCGATCAAGCTCACGGGCGAAGAGTTCGAAACACTCGGCCGCGCCGGGCGCGGGAAGGCGTAATCGCGCCTTGAATTTGCTCGACAAAATCAAAAATGTGCGATATGTGTTGCTATAAGCAGAATCTCTTCCCGCTCGCCGAAAGACGGGTGGGAAGACGGTAAACCGTGCTATTTGAAACCTTAGCCTACAACCCGCCGCGCGAGCCGATGCAAAGAGGCGATTTTCTTACTTACATCGCCCGCAACCCATTGAAAAGGCTCGATTCGAAAAAATAAACGCTAGTAAACGTCAGCCAATTTACTAGCGTTTAGGCTCATTAGCTTCGTTTTGCTGGCCTATATTTGGAGAGTTCCCGCTTTGGTTGTACCCACAGCATAGAACAGGCTGGGTACTGATGGAGTCATCATCGCGAGGACCCCACGCTCTTAGACTCAAAATTGACCTCGCGACGCCACCCAAACATAGCGCGCTCTACGCCTGCACCTTCGCGCTTTCCATCAGGTGATCCTGGTAGCGGGCGCGCAAAGCAAGCTTGTTGAGCTTGCCGGTCGCCGTATGCGGCAGCTCATCGAGCGTGAGCACGTCGTCGGGGAGCCACCACTTCGCCACCTTGCCCACGAACATGGCCATGAGCTCGTCCTTATCGATTTGCATTCCCGCGCGCGGCACGACCAGCAGCAATGGACGCTCCTGCCATTTTGGATGGCGGGCGGCGATGATCGCCGCCTCGGCGACGGCCGGATGCGAGACGGCGATATTTTCGAGCGCGATCGAACTGATCCACTCGCCGCCCGATTTGATCACGTCCTTGGAGCGATCGACGATCTCGGCGCAGCCGTCCGGGTCGATGGTGCAGACATCGCCGGTCCTGAGCCAGCCTTCAGCATCGGCCGCGCCCTCGGCGCCGCGATTGAGATATTCGCGGCAGACCCAGTGTCCGCGCACCAGAAAATCGCCGAACGCCTTGCCGTCCCACGGCAGTTCGCGCCCTTCCGCGTCGACGATCTTGACGTCCGTGCCGCAAGCGGCGCGGCCCTGCTTCAGCCGTTGGCGGATCGCTTCTTCTCCGGTGAGGTCCGCCGTCGCAGGCGTCGGCGAATTGTAGGTGACGATCGGGCTCGTCTCGGTCATGCCCCAGCCTTGTTCGACATTGACGCCCATCGGCGTGAATTCTTCGATCAAGAGCCGCGGCAGAGCCGAACCGGCTACCACCATGCGCTTCAGATGCGTGAGCCGTTCGTTCGCGCCGCGCAGATGGGCGAGTAGTCCGAGCCAGATGGTCGGCACGCCGGCGGTCATCGTCACGCGCTCGCTCTCGAGCAGTCTAAAAAGGGAAGCGCCGTCGAGATGTCGCCCCGGCAGGATGAGCGCCGCGCCCACCATGGTCGCGCAATAGGGCAGTCCCCATGCGCAGGCATGGTACATTGACGCGGCAGGCAAGACGCGATCGACCGACCGAAGGCCAAATATCTCGGCGGAATTCACCGCATAGGTGTGCAGCATCGTCGCGCGGTGGCTGTACAGCACGCCCTTAGGGCGCCCCGTCGTGCCCGAGGTGTAGCAAAGCGCGCTCGCCGTGTTCTCGTCGAAGTCCGGCCAGACGTAGTCCTCGTCGGCCTCCGCCAGCAGCGTCTCGTAGCAGTGAAGGCGCATGCTGGGCGCGAGCGCGACATCCTTCATGCCCGCTGCGTCGGTCAGAAGCACCACCGCGTGAACGCAGGAAGCGATGGCCGGCGCGGTCTCGGTGAGCAGGGCCGCGAAGGAAGGATCGGCGAAGAGGATGCAGTCCCGGGCGTCGGTCATGATGAAGGCGATGTCGTCCGCCGACAGGCGGGGGTTCACCGTGTGGCAGACCGCGCCCATGCCGGAAACGCCGTAATAGAGCTCGAGATGACGGAAATCGTTCCAGGCGAGCGTCGCGACTCGATCGCCGAAGCCGACGCCAAGCTTTCCGAGCGCACGCGCCAGCCGCCGACTGCGTCGCTCGACCTCCGCGTAAGTTGTTCGATGAAGCGTCGGGGCGCCGAGATTCGAGACCACTTCCGATCCGCTGCGATGACGCGCGGCATGGGTAATGAGAGAGGAAATCAACAACGGATAGCGCTGCATCAATCCGAGCATCGAGTCCTCCCCTGATGGCGCCGGGCTCGTTGAGACGCTCGTTCGGTCGCCGCGCGCACCCTGCACGATTTCCCCGTGTTGAACAATTTGCGCCGCCGCGCGGGTCTTTGCAAAGACCGTCGCGGCGCCGCGACGGGCCAGCGCGACAGGTTTCCTCCGCGGTCCGCTAGTCGGGTCCTGCAGCCGCTTCGCGGCCTTGTCCTTGGCCTTCCGCAAGCTCACGACGTAGAGGGCGAGATCGTGCGCTTGGTCCTCCGTAAGCTGTGGGTTCGGCATGTCCTTTCCGTTCGCCATCGAAAGATGGATCGTGAGCAGAAATTTTTGCACCGACGCTGCGGTGGCTCCCGGCTTATTCGCCAGGGTCTCCAGACTCGGAGCGGGCGGACTCAAGATCGGCGCCGTCTTTTGGTCCGGAGCAGCGATGTGGCAGGCGCTGCAAATCTCGAGCGCAAGCTGATGCCCGTTGGCGACCTCACCGGAGTCGCCGGCCGCGGCTGCATGGCTGGCGGCGCCGGCGAGAACCATTGTCGCAAAAAGTCGCCTCCCGAAGCCCATCAGCGCCTCAATCCGGAGTTCATCGCCAAAATATAAGTCTCCCTCCTTGATCAACCGCCGCTGTCTCGAAACCGTTTGAAATAAACGGACGCCCCGTCGCCGCCCAATCTACGGCTGCTGCGCGCCCCGAGTCTCCTGCCAGAATCAAAAAGCGCCTCAGCCGCGCTCCGCCAGGCGGCCGAGACGGCCGCGCCGCCAGGCTAGCTCCTCAGCACGGCGCAGGCGCCGCCGACGGCCTGAATCCGATCGCAAAGCCTGCGCGCTTCGCCGCCGGTCTGAGCGGGCAGGCGAACCCGGTAGAACGGTCGCCAGCCGCGGCTGCGCAGCACGGAGCCGAGAACGAACGGATTCATGTCTCCGATCACGCTTGCATATTGATGCTTGGCGCGGGCAAAGGCGCGCAGCGCGGAGCCTTTCGAGAAGCTGGCGGAGATCTGCACGCCCC
The DNA here is from genome assembly GCA_963730555.1 of uncultured Alphaproteobacteria bacterium. Lineage (GTDB taxonomy): Bacteria > Pseudomonadota > Alphaproteobacteria > Rhizobiales > Beijerinckiaceae > Roseiarcus. The sequence goes on from CAVSSS010000016.1 coordinate 33,247, forward strand.
AGGGCGCAAACCAGCCCGAGACGACGCCGGAGGAGGGCGCCGTCACGCGAAGCGTTGCTATCAGGCTCAAGCAGGACGGGCTAGGGGCGGGTGGAGCCGCTGCGGGCGTCGAGCCGGGCGGAGCCGAGGGCGGCGCAGCAGGGGCGGATAGGACTGAGGCAGTCGGCGGCTTGTCGCTTCGCCATTCCTCGGCGTCGTGGCCGGTGATCGCAAGCACGTAGTCTTGCGTCTCAAACGGAAGCGATCCCTTGTTGGCGAGCCAATTGGCCACCGCTGTCTCGCCTGCGTTATAGGCGGCCGCGGCCAGGCCCAGATTGCCGAAACGGCGCTTGAGTTCGCCTAAGAACTTCGCCGATGCCGGGATTGCTGACGCGGGATCGAACGGATCGATGAGCCGGCGCTCGCTCGCGGTCCCCGGCATGAATTGGGCGACCCCTTGCGCGCCGGCAGGGCTGACCGCGTTCGGGCGAAACGAACTCTCCCGCCAGATGAGCTTGGTGAAGAAATCGGCTGGCAGTCCCTCCGCCTTGGCGGACGCTTCGACGATCCCGCATAGGGTCGCGACCGCATTGTCGGTCTCCGGACCGGCGTCCGCGTGGGCCCGTCCGCTCAGGCAAAAGACAACCGCAGCAAGCGCGATCGCCTTGCCTTCAACTCTCATCAGACCCTTCATGCCGCCCCCGCGCCGCACATGGGTTTTCCGGGCGAAGCGCCGATGCTATAGGGGTTTGTCGCCCGCACGCCGCGCCTCTCCCGCAAAAGAAAGTCCTTCGCTAATGCCTAAGATCAAGGTCACGAATCCGGTTGTCGAGCTCGACGGCGATGAGATGACGCGGATCATCTGGCGCCTGATTCGCGACAAGCTTATCCATCCCTATCTGGAGATTGACCTCAAGTACTTCGACCTGTCGGTCGAGAACCGAGACGCGACCAACGACCAGGTGACGATCGACGCGGCGCATGCGATCAAGGACACGGGCGTCGGCGTCAAATGCGCCACCATCACCCCCGACGAGGCGCGGGTCAAAGAATTCCATCTCAAGGAAATGTGGAGAAGCCCGAACGGCACCATCCGCAACATCTTAGGGGGTGTCATCTTCCGCGAGCCGATCATCTGCAAGAATGTACCGCGTCTCGTCCCGAGCTGGACCCAGCCGATCGTCATCGGCCGTCACGCCTATGGAGACCAGTATCGCGCGACCGATTTCAAAGTGCCCGGGATAGGCCGCCTCACCATCCGGTTCGAGGGTGAGGACGGGTCCGTGATCGAGAAGGAAGTGTTCAAGTTTCCGGGCTCGGGTGTTGCGCTGTCGATGTATAACCTCGACAACTCGATCCGCGACTTCGCTCACGCGTCTTTGAACTATGGCTTGATGCGCAAGTATCCGGTCTACCTCTCGACCAAGAACACCATCCTGAAAGTCTACGACGGCCGCTTCAAGGACATCTTCCAGGAGGTGTACGACAACGAGTTCAAGAGCCGGTTCCAGTCTCTCGGCATCACTTATGAGCATCGCCTGATCGACGACATGGTCGCGGCCGCGCTCAAGTGGTCAGGCGGCTATGTGTGGGCCTGCAAGAACTACGATGGCGACGTGCAGTCGGACACGGTCGCGCAAGGGTTCGGTTCGCTTGGCCTCATGACCAGCGTATTGATGACGCCGGACGGCCAGACCGTCGAAGCCGAAGCCGCGCATGGCACTGTGACCCGCCATTACCGCGAACATCAGAAGGGCAATGAAACCTCGACCAACTCGATCGCCTCGATTTTCGCCTGGACCCGCGGTCTCGCGCACCGGGCCAAGCTCGATGGCAACGAGGCGCTGGCCAAGTTCGCCTCGACCCTGGAGAAGGTCTGCGTCGATACGGTCGAGGCCGGCTTTATGACGAAGGATCTCGCACTTCTCGTCGGTCCCGACCAGAAGTGGCTTTCGACCGAGGGTTTTCTGGATAAGATCGACCAGAACCTGAAGAAGGCGATGGCTTAGGAGCGACATCGAGCAAGAAGCGTCATCGCGAGGAGGCCGACAGGCCGACGCGGCGACCCAGGGATGGGCGTAACGCTCTCCGATCCCTGGATTGCTTCGTCGTTTCACTCCTCGCAATGACAGCGACGATCCGAGCGGCTTACGCCCCCGCCGCGCGGCGCACGCCTTCTTCAACTGCAGCCAGCGCCTCTTGCGTCTTGGCGCCGTCCGGGCCGCCGGCTTGCGCCATGTCCGGGCGCCCGCCGCCGCCCCTGCCGCCGAGCGCCGCGGAGCCGAGCCTGACCAGATCGACCGCATTGAAGCGGCTCGTGAGATCGGGCGTGACCGCGACGACGATGCTCGCCTTGCCGTCCTCGCTCGCCGCCGCGATCGCCACCACGCCTGAGCCGACATTCTGCTTGGCTTCGTCGGCGAGCGACTTCAGGTCTTTCATATCGACGCCGCTCACCGCGCGGGCGTAAAGCTTGACGCCGGAGACGTCGCGCGCGGCGGTGGAGTCGGTCGTAGCCCCGCCTCCCATCGCCAGCTTGCGCTTGGCCTCAGCCAGCTCCCGCTCGAGCTTGCGCCGATCTTCGATCAACGCTTCGAGCCGCTCCGCGGCTTCGCCGGCGGGCGCGCGCAATAGCCCCGCGAGATCGGCATAGGCGCGCGAATCGGCCTCCAGCCGCTTGCGCGCTTCGTCCCGCGTCTTGGCTTCGATGCGCCTCACCCCCGCGGCGACTGCGCTCTCGCCGACGATGGTGATGAGGCCGATATCGCCCGTGCGGCGCACATGAGTGCCGCCGCAGAGCTCGATCGAATAGGTCCGCTCGTGGTCATGGTCGAGGTCCTCGATCTCGCCCATACTGACTACGCGGACCTCGTCGCCATATTTTTCGCCAAACAGAGCGCGCGCGCCGAGCGCGCGCGCGTCGTCGAGACCCATGAGCCGAGTCGTCACCTCGGCGTTCTCCATGACCACGTGATTGGCGATGTCCTCGACCTTTTCGAGCTCGGCGCGCGTGATCGGCTTGGGGTGCGCGATGTCGAAGCGCAGCCGCTCGGGCGAAACCAGCGAACCCTTCTGCGCCACATGATCGCCAAGCACCATACGCAGCGCCTCATGCAGGATATGGGTCGCCGAATGGTTGGCGCGCGTCGCCGTGCGGGCGTCGTGATTGACCTTGAGCTCGACCGCCATGCCCGGGCTCGCCGCGCCCTCGACGATCATGACGTCGTGGACGATGAGGTCGCCAAGCTTCTTGCGCGTGTCGGTGACTTCGGCGCGGAAGCCGGGTGCGGTGATTTCGCCGACATCGCCGACCTGGCCGCCCGCTTCGCCGTAGAAGGGCGTCTGGTTGAGGATTAACGATCCGCGTTCGCCCGCGTCCAGCTTCCCGACTTCTACGCCGTCCTTGACGATCGCGCGTATGACGCCTTCGGCGGTCTCGGTCTCGTAGCCTAAGAAATCTGTCGCGCCGACGCGCTCGCGCAATCCGTACCAGACCGTTTCGGTCGCGGCTTCTCCCGAGCCCGCCCAGGCGCGACGCGCTTCGGCGCGCTGGCGCTCCATGGCGGCGTTGAAGCCTTCCGTGTCGACCGAGAGGCCTCGCGCGCGCAGCGCGTCCTGAGTGAGATCGAGAGGAAAGCCATAGGTGTCGTAGAGTCGGAAAGCCGTCTCGCCGTTCAAAACGCCACGATCACCGAGCGAACGCGTCTCGTCCTCGAGAATCGACAAGCCCCGCGCGAGCGTCGAGCGAAATCGCGTCTCCTCGAGCTTCAACGTCTCCGAAATCAGCGCTTCGGCGCGGATCAGCTCCGGATAGGCCTGGCCCATCTCGCGGGTGAGCGCGGGCACGAGCCGCCACATCAGCGGATCGCGCGCGCCCAGGATTTGGGCATGGCGCATGGCGCGGCGCATGATGCGCCTCAGCACATAGCCGCGCCCCTCGTTCGAAGGCAGCACCCCGTCCGCGACCAGGAAGGCGGAGGCGCGCAGATGGTCGGCGATGACCCGGTGCGACGCGCGCTGGGGCCCATCGGGATCGACGCCAGTCAGGTCAGCGCTCGCGCGAATGAGGGCGCGGAAGAGGTCGATATCATAATTGTCGTGCACGCCTTGCAGAACGGCGGCGATGCGCTCGAGCCCCATGCCAGTGTCGACCGACGGGCGCGGCAAGTTGATCCGCTCGCCGCCCGGCAGCGCCTCGAACTGCATGAACACGAGGTTCCAGATCTCGATGAACCGGTCCCCGTCAGCGTCCGGCGAACCGGGCGGACCGCCCGGAATGTGATCCCCGTGATCGTAGAAAATCTCGGAGCAGGGGCCGCAGGGGCCCGTGTCGCCCATCGCCCAGAAATTGTCGCTTGTCGCGATGCGGATGATCCGCTCCTCGGGCAGGCTTGAGATCTTCCGCCACAGATTGAACGCTTCGTCATCGTCGTAATAGACGGTGACGGTCAGCTTTTCCGGCGCAAGACCGAAGTCGCGGGTCAGCAATCCCCATGCATAGTCGATCGCGTAGTCCTTGAAATAGTCGCCGAACGAAAAGTTGCCGAGCATCTCAAAGAACGTGTGGTGGCGCGCGGTATAGCCGACATTGTCGAGGTCGTTGTGCTTGCCCCCGGCGCGCACGCATTTCTGCGCCGTCGTCGCTCGCAGATAGGGACGCTTCTCGACGCCGGTGAACACGTTCTTGAACTGCACCATTCCGGCATTGGTGAACATGAGCGTCGGATCGTTGCGCGGCACGAGCGAGCTGGAAGGCACGATTGCGTGTTCGTTCTTGCCGAAGAACTGGAGGAAGTTCGATCGAATGTCGTTGACGCCGCTCATGACCAAAATCGCTTAAAGATCGTCCGGCTCGCGTTCTAGAACAAGGGCGCTGAAAGCGCCAATGCGTGGGACCGCGCAAGTTTCCAATACCGGGGGAACGAAACATGTGGTGACTGAAGTTATTTTCGTCCAGAGTGATCCCTGCGCCCAGATTGGGCTGCATTGCCGATCCTCCGCCGCCAGCGGAGCGGGATTCTCATCTGGGTGTCGCTAGACAATCATCACCGGCTTCACGTCTCGTGGCTATTCGATCTCGACCATCCTAAATCCGTCGACCTCTTTCACCACTTTATGCCCCTTCCAACGTTCAATGTCGTGCAGAACGACGAGGCGGCTCAGGTCGCCGCCAAGCTCGTCATTCATCTTGTCGATCGTCTTGAGTTGCTCCCAGACGCTGCCGACAGCGTTGTTGAGCGGCACGTAGACGCCATCGTTATTATGGCCAGTGAACTGGCGCCGGGAATAAACGCAGTCGCCCGAGATGATTTGGCGGCCAGCCTTCGTCTCGATAATTACGAATTGCTGACCGATCGTGTGCCCGCTTCCCAGTCGCACGTGAATCCCGGGCAAAACGTTGTTCTTGTCGCCGTCGATCAGCGTGACCCGATGGGCGATCGAGGCGTCGAGGGCTGTACGCATATTGTCGGGATCGACGATCGCGGTGAGATGAGCGAAACGCGGCGGGAGCGCGAACGCTTCATACCAGGAAAGCAACTCGCTCTTCTGGATATAGATGTGAGCGGCTTTGAATTCGGCGATCGAGCCCATGTGATCGAAGTGGGCGTGCGTGAGGACGACATCGGTGATCGCCTCCGGCGCAAGGTTCATCTCCGCTAGCATTCTGACGGGGGAAATCCAGGTCGGAATGCCGAACTTTCGTGAGAACCCGGAGCCGTGTTCCTCCTGCATGAAGCCGGTGTCGATCAGCACGTTGCGATTGTCGCGCTGGGCGAGGATGAACGAGAAGGGAAGGTCCATCGTTCCTTCATGATACATGCCGCTTATGAGATCGACCCACGGCTGGTCTTTCGAGCGAGCGTACTCCATCACGTAGACGCGCCAGACCGCTGTTGCTTCCATGCCCGCTCCTCAGCTCTCCGCCAGCATCCGCCCGAGACTCGAGAGCGCGACCGCGACGATCAGGATCGCGCCCTGGAACACATATTGGGAGAAGGTTGGCGCTCCGAAAATGTTGAGACCGTTGAACCCGAACACGATGATCAACGTGCCGATGAATGTACCAAGCACATGGAACTCGCCGTCCCTGAGCGTCGCCGAGCCCAGGAAGACGGCGGCGAAGGCGGTCAGCAAATAGGAATCAGCGGCGCTGGTCGTGCCGCTGCCAAGGCGCGACGCGAGAAGCGTTCCTGTCAGCGCCGCGCAGACGCCGGAAATGATGAAGCCCAGAATCTTGATGCGATCGACGCCAATGCCGGCGAGCCGCGCGGCGATCGGGTTGCCGCCCACGGCCTGGATCTCCTGACCGATCGCGGTGCGCTCGACCAGGGCCCAGAGCGCCGCCATCACCAAGGCCATCACGATGATCGGGTTGGGGATGCCGAACAGCCAACGGCCGAGCGCGAGCTGCAGGAAGCCCTCCGGAACGCCGGCGACGATCGGCGCCCCGGCCGAATAAGCGAAGGCGAGCCCGACGATGATTGTGCCGACGCCAAGCGTCGCGATCACCGAGTTCACTCTGAGCTTCGTGACGATAACGCCATTGACGATTCCGACCAGCGCGCCAAGCGCGAGCACGATGGCGATAGCGAGCGAGATCGGCATCTTGTCGTGGACGATGAGGCCGGTCACCAGCACGCCGTGCAGGCTCGCCGCATAGCCGATCGAGAGGTCAAGCTCGCCGACGACGACAGCAAGCGTGAGCCCGCCCGCGATGATCGTGGCGAGCGAGGCCTGATTGAGCACATTGATGAAATTATTGAAGGTCGGAAACGCCTGCGGTGACAGAAATGAAAAGACGGCGATCATAGCGACGAGCCCAAGGATCGTCGCGTAGCGGGCGAAAATGGAGAGACCTGCCTTGGCGGAGGGCGACAGGCGGCGCGCCCTGATCGAGAAGTCGCTCATGCTCCATTCCGTTCGACGGCGCTTGCGTAGCTCGCCGCGATGATCCGTTGACGGGTCAGCTGTTCCCCAGCCAACTCGCCGACGATCGCCCCTTCCGCCATGATAAGCGCCCGGTCGCACATGTCCGGCAGCTCCTCGGGCTCAGAGGATATGACAAGCACCGCCATGCCCTCCGACGCAAGATTTCGGATCAGACGGTGAATTTCCGCCCGCGCGCCGACGTCGACGCCGCGGGTCGGCTCATCGAGAACGAGCACTTTTGGCTTCGACGCGAGCCACCTCGCAATGACGACTTTCTGCTGATTGCCGCCGCTCAGGCGCCCGACAGCCGTCTCGGCGCTGGTCGTCTTGATCGCTAGATCGCGAATGGCGCGGTCCGCGAGCGCTTTCCGGCGGGCGCCGCTGATGAAGGGCAGAGCTTGATGGAAGACGATCGACTGCAGGTTGGCGAGCCCGACATTGAACGCGAGGCTCTTGGATAGGATCAATCCTTCGACCCGCCGCTCCTCAGGCACAAAGCCAACTCCAGACCTGACGGCATCCGCTGGGCTTCGCGGCGCGTATGGCTTTCCCTCGAGCGTCATCGTGCCCGTTTGCGGGCGGTCAACGCCAAACAGGAGACGAGCCAGCTCCGTCCTGCCTGCGCCGACGAGGCCGCCAAGTCCAAGGACTTCGCCCTTTCTCAGATCGAAGCTCACGCCTTTCACTTTCGGCGCGCGCGCAAGATCGCGCACCGACAAGACCCGCTCGCTCACGCTTCGGGGATTCGCCCATATCACCGGCGTTTCGACGACGCTGCCGACAATCGCCTCCACCATCGCCGGCCGCGTCAGATCCGGCCCGGCAAGCTCCGCAACCGACCTGCCGTCGCGAAACACGGTTACGCGTTGGCAAAGCTCCAGGATTTCATCGAGTCGGTGTGAGACATAGAGTACGGCCACCCCCGACCGCCGAAGGTCGTGGATGATGCTGAACAGTCGCTCGGCTTCCGCGGCCGACAGCGCGGCGGTTGGCTCATCCATCACGATGAGTCGGGCTTTCAACACCAGCGCGCGGGCGATGTTGATAAGCCAATTCTCCGCCGTCGAGAGACCCCTGGTGTTCGTGTCAAGCGCGGCCCGCACGCCCACCTGGGCCGCGGTCGGGGCGACATCTTTGGCGATGGCGCCCCAGTCGACCACGCCCAGCCGTGTCTTTTTCGGCATGCCGAGCATGATGTTCTCGAGCACCGTCATGCCCGGAACGAACGCGAGTTCTTGATGGATGAAGCTCATGCCGAGCTTGTTGGCGACATGCGGGCTATCCGCGACGACACGCTTGCCCTCGACGAGAATGTCGCCGTCGTCAGGTTGGGTGAGACCGGCAAGGATTCGGATGAGAGTCGATTTGCCCGCGCCGTTCGCGCCGACAAGCCCATGGACCTCTCCTGGAAAAACCGACAGCGACGCGCCGCGCAGCGCCTGAGCGCCGCCGTAACTCTTGCTGACCGATCGTACCGAGACGAATGGAGGCGGCTGAGGCGTCCCTGCGCGACCTGCCAAATCGTTCATGCCGCTCGCTGGCCAAAGATCATTTCAGGGCGGATGGATGATCCGCCAAGAATTTGTCGATATTGTCTTTGGTCACGAGAATTGCAGGAACTTCCACCGCTTTCGGCGTCCAGCTCGCTCCCGCCTTCACGATCTCCGGCAGGAGCGTGATCATGTTGTGGCCTTCGGTGTAGCTGTCCTGCCAAGCGGTCGCAGTCATGAACCCCTTCTTGATGTTCTCGAGCGCCTGCGCGTTGCCGTTCACTCCATAGACCTTCACGTCGTCGCGATTTTGCGCGCGCAGCGAGCCGATCGCGCCAATCGCAGGATCGTCCCAGCATCCCCAGATCGCAAGGGCCTCCTTGCCGGGTGGATGCGAGGCGAGCCAAGCGTTAGCGTATTGGGCGCCGTCTTCGAAATAGCCGGGAATGCGGACTTCATTCTTGGTGACCTTGATGTCGGGATGATCGGCGAGCGCCTTGTCGAGCTCAACCTCGCGGTTCCGGCAGACCTCGCCGGTGTGATAGGTCAGCGCTAGAACCGAACCTTTGCCGTTCATCGTCTTGATCATGAGATCGTTGATGGGCACGACCATCGGACCGCCGGAGCCGTTGGTCGCGGCGACCCCGCCGCCCAACCCGCCGCCCCAGGTCACGACCGGAATTTTGGCGCTCTTGGCCGCGTCGAGTCCAGCGCCGATCGAGGAATAGGGGAAGACCATATCGACAATCGCGGTTGCGCCGCGCTGGGCGAAGTTTTAAATCGCCGCGTTCGCCTGGTCGGCGTTGCCGGCGGCGTCGATCACTGAGACGCTCCAGCCGATCGTCTTGGCGGCGTCCTGCGCGCCCGATATGTACCGGGCGTTGTTGGCTTCGGTCGCGGAAATGGACACGATGCCGACCAATGGCTGCTCGGCGTGAGCTGAGGCGACCGTCGCCGCAAGCGCCGCGATCGCGGCGCTAATCGTCAATGTTCGCATATTCCCTCCCGTCCTCAGCTTGCTCGCCGTCTCCGGCAAAAGGCGACTAACCGTTTCGCTGAACTTCCCCTAATCCGAGGCATCGCGCAAGCGGAAATATCCACGGCAGCTTCACTTTACCCTTAAAAGCTGGCGATTTGAGCACTTTACGAGGAGCAGTGGTAAGTCGATAATGCGCCAAATCGATTTGCTGGAGGCCAATGGCGGCGACCATCAAAGATGTTGCGAGGACGGCGGGCGTCTCGACCGCGACGGTGTCGGCGGTCATCAATGAGTCTGCCTATGTGAGTCCAGCGCTGCGCGCGCGCGTGCAGGAGGCGGTCCGGGATCTTGACTACGCGCCTTCGCAGCTCGCGCGGAGGCTCCGGACAGGCGCGAGCGAACTCATCGCCATCGTCGTCGCGGATCTCTCGAACCCGTTCTATGCGCGGGTGGTCTGCGCGGCGGAAGCGGCGGTCGCCGCTTGGGGTTTCTCGCTCGTCGTCTTCAACAGCGACGAGAAGCCGGAGGCTGAGAAACGCGTCATATCGCGGGTGCGCACGCTCAGCTGCGACGGACTCATTCTCGTGCCGGTTGGGGCTGAGGTCTCGGCGCTGAGCCGCGACGCGGACAGCCGGCGCATCCCCACCGTCCTGTTTGGACGCACGCTCGAGGGGGACGGGCTCGACGCCGTCACCATCGACAATTTCGCCGCGAGCTGCCAGGCGACGAACTACCTGATCGACCTCGGTCACAAACGGATCGGGGCGATAACCGGGCCGCGGCGCCTCAGCACCGGCCTCGCCCGCATCGAGGGCATGCAGGCCGCAATGATCGCCAAGGGGTTGACGCTTGAGCCGCGCTTCGTTCGCTCCGGCGATTTTCGCGAGGAAGCCGCCTATTCGGCGGCGCGCGCCTTGTTGGAGCAGTCCGAGCGCCCGACCGCGCTCTATGTGGCCAATGGCCTCATGGCGCTTGGCGTGATGCGCGCGATCGCCGACGCCGGTTTGAGATGTCCCGAGGACGTCTCGGTCGCCTCGACCGACAATATCCCAGGAATCCGAGGCTTGAGGCCCAATCTCACGCGCACCGAGCATCCGATCGTCGATATGGTGAACGAGGCCGTGCGATTGCTCGTCGATCGCATGAAGCGCGGAGACGCGGTCGAGGCGCGCCATGTCGTCTTTCCCTCAGCGCTCGTCGTCGGCGACAGCTGCGCGCCGCTGAGAGGGTAGAGTGTCACGAGCCAAGCCCGAGCTGACTGGCTAGATCCATGAGGTCGCGGGCGACGATGTCCCAATCCTCCTGAGGCCCGAGATCGGTCGTTTGTCGCGGTCCGTGCTCTGTCGGCCGTGGGATGAAGGCGGTCCGCAGGCCGCAACCGCGCGCCGCGGCGAGATCGTCATTATGCGCGGCGACCAGACAGACTTGGCCCGGCTCAAGCATCAGAGCCTCGGCGGTGCGCAGATAGGCTTGCCGCGCCGGCTTGTAGGCCTGGGCGACTTCCGCGCCCAGAATCGCGTCCCAGGGCAGGCTGGCGCGTTTCGCCATGTCGATCATGAGACGGATGTTGCCGTTCGACAGAGGCGCGATGATGAACCGGCGCTTTAGCCGCGTGAGGCCGGGAATCGAATCCGGCCAGGGATCAAGCCGATGCCAAGCGAGGTTCAAGGCGTCCAGTTCGGAGGGAGGAACCGCGGCGCGATCGATCCCTAACTCTGGCAGCAGGGCTTCGAGGTTTTCCCGGTGCAGCACGTCCAGCCGCACGAAAGGGCGGCGTCCGGAGCGGACCTCCTCCATCGCCGGCGAATAACGGCGCCGCCAGGCGTCGGCGAAGGCGGCCGGATCGGCGCTCGGCGCATAGCGGACGAGGAACGGAGCCGATTCCCGGGCCACTCCGCTGCGCCAGTCGACGACTGTGCCGAAGACATCGAAAACGAGGGCTTCGACGTGGGCGAAGGCCTGCATTGAATCTGTGCGCCCTAGCCGCCTACTGCAGCCGATCCTTGATCTTTTCGAGGCCGGCGCGGGCGCAGGCGTCGTCAAGCTTGCCGCCCGGAGCGCCCGCGGCGCCAATCGCGCCAATAAGTTCGTCGCCGAGCTTGATGGGAACGCCGCCGCCGAAAAACATCACATGCGGCAGCTTGGCGAGCGGCAGAATCGAATTCCTCGCCCTTGGCCCGCTCGGCAAGCGCAAGCGTGTCGTTCTTGAACGACGCGGCGGTATAGGCCTTGTGGAAAGCGCTATCGAGCGTGTGGGCGCCCGATTCCGTCGCCACGAACGGTGGCGATGATCACGCCGTCCGCGTCCACCACCTGCGCGGTCTCGTGATAGCCCTGCTTCGCGCAGGACGCGACCGTCTCGCTCGCGGCCTCGACGGCGAGCGTCGAAGGCAAGCGATGCGTCGGCAATGTCTGCGCCCGCGCAGGCGAGGCGATCGCCGCAGCAGTAACGAGGGCTGCAAAAATTCCGCGATTGATCATGACGTCCTCCCGATTGGCGCCGCGACTTAAAGGGTTAGACGCTGACGGCGAAGCGCGCATGACGCTTGCCTCTCACGTATCCATCTTGAGCGCGGCGATAAACGCTTCCTGCGGAATGTCGACCTTGCCGAACTGGCGCATCTTCTTCTTGCCGGCCTTCTGCTTCTCGAGCAGCTTGCGTTTGCGGGTCGCGTCGCCGCCGTAGCATTTGGCGGTGACGTCCTTGCGCAAGGCCCGGATCGTCTCGCGCGCGATAATCTTGCCGCTGATCGCCGCCTGGATCGGGATCTGGAACATATGCGGCGGGATCAAGTCTTTGAGTTTCTCGACCATCGCTCGGCCGCGGGCCTCGGCGCGATCGCGGTGGACGAGCATCGACAGCGCGTCGACTGGCTCGGCGTTGACCAGGATCGACATCTTGACCAGGTCGCCCGCGCGATAGTCGATGATCTGATAGTCGAACGAGGCGTAACCCTTGGAGATCGACTTCAAGCGATCATAGAAGTCGAACACGACTTCGTTGAGCGGCAGCTCGTAGACCACCATCGCTCGTTTTCCCACGTAATTGAGGTCGATCTGTACCCCGCGCCGGTCCTGGCAGAGCTTGAGGATCGCGCCGAGATAGTCGTCGGGCGTGAGGATGGTCGCCTTGATCCACGGCTCGCTGATCTCGGCGATCTTGACCACGTCGGGCATGTCGGCCGGATTGTGCAGCTCGATCTCCGACTTGTCGGTCAGCGCAATCTTGTAAATGACCGATGGCGCGGTGGCGATGAGGTCGAGGTTGAACTCGCGCTCCAGCCTCTCCTGGATGATTTCGAGATGCAGGAGCCCGAGGAAACCGCAGCGGAAGCCGAAGCCGAGCGCGGCCGAGGTCTCCATCTCATAAGAGAAGCTTGCGTCGTTGAGCCTGAGCTTGCCCATCGCTGCGCGCAGATCCTCGAAGTCGGCCGCGTCGGTCGGGAAAAGGCCGCAGAAGACGACGGGCTGCGCGGGCTTAAATCCGGGCAGCGCGTCGCGCGTGGGGCGCCGTTCGTCGGTGATCGTGTCGCCGACGCGGGTGTCCGCGACCTGTTTGATCTGCGCGGTGATGTAGCCGACCTCGCCCGGGCCAAGCTCGGCGATCTCCACCATTTTCGGGCGGAAGATGCCGATGCGATCGACCTCGTAGACGGCGTCTGCGGCCATCATGCGGATGCGCGAGCCCTTTTTGAGCGTCCCGTCGATCACGCGGATAAGAACCACGACGCCGAGATAGGCGTCGTACCAGGAGTCGACGAGCAGCGCTTTCAGAGGCGCGGACTCGTCGCCCTTTGGCGGGGGCAGGCGCTTGACGATCGCCTCGAGCACGAGATCGATGTTGAGGCCCGTCTTGGCCGAGATCGGCACGGCGTCCGAAGCGTCGAGGCCGATCACGTCTTCGATCTGCTCCTTGATCCGCTCCGGCTCGGCCGCGGGCAGGTCGATCTTGTTGAGGACGGGAACGATCTCATGCCCAGCGTCGAGGGCGTGATAGACATTCGCCAGCGTCTGAGCCTCGACTCCCTGGCTTGCGTCGACCACCAGGAGCGAGCCCTCGCACGCCGCGAGGGACCGCGACACCTCGTAGGCGAAGTCGACGTGGCCGGGCGTGTCCATGAGATTGAGGATATAGGGCTTGCCGTCCTTGGCTTGGTATTCGAGGCGCACCGTCTGCGCCTTGATCGTGATGCCGCGCTCGCGCTCAATGTCCATGGAATCGAGCACCTGCTCAACCATGTCGCGTTCGGCCATCGTCCCGGTCTGTTGGATGAGCCGGTCGGCGAGCGTCGACTTGCCGTGGTCGATATGGGCGATGATCGCGAAGTTGCGGATATTCTCGATCGGGTGGGCGGTCATGGGGCGCGGGATAGCAGGGCGCGCACGGGAAGGGAACGGGTCCAGGAGAGTGGACTCAACGGCGCGCCCGCCTAGCCGTCATTTTACCGGCGCGCCCTAATGTTTTGAGTTGGTTACGACCCGGCTTAGTTCCGCCCCTCAATCCGGCGCCCATTCGCTCTGGCCCGGCCTGTTGGAGCGACTTAATAACATGCACAATCTGCTATATAGAACTGTCGCGGCGGGCGATCTGGCCCGCCGCTTCTGGCCTAAAGGGCCGTGGGGAACTCTGTCCCGCGTGACGCTTTCATGTTCCTGTCCCCCTGAGCGGATCGAGACGACGGCCCTGTTACTCTGCCGCCATGGCAAGGGGCGCCTTGCTGTAGACGAGGTCGAACCGGTCGAGGTTCATCACCTTGGCCCACGCCTTGGCGAAGTCCTTGACCAGCTTCTCTCTCCCGTCGGACGACCCGTAAACCTCGGCTAGCGCCCTGAGCTGCGAGTGCGAACCGAAGATGAGATCGGCGCGCGTCGCGGTCCACTTGACCTCGCCGGTCTTCCGGTCGCGTCCCTCGTAGACGCCTTCCGCGCCCTCCGCCGGCTTCCATTCCGTGCTCATGTCGAGGAGGTTCTTGAAGAAGTCGTTGGTCAGCGTTCCCGGACGGCTGGTGAAGACGCCGTGCTTCGACCCGCCGGCGTTCGCGCCGAGCACGCGCAGGCCCCCGACCAGAACCGTCAGCTCCGGCGCCGTCAGCGTGAGCAATTGCGCGCGATCAACGAGGAGCTGCTCGGGTTTGAGACGCTGCTTGCCGCGGTTATAGTTGCGGAACCCGTCGGTGGTCGGTTCGAGCGGCTCAAAGGACTCGACATCGGTGTCATCCTGAGAAGCATCCATGCGTCCCGGCGTGAAGGGGACTTTTACGTCCACCCCCGCGTCTTTCGCCGCCTTCTCGACCGCCGCTCCGCCGCCGAGAACGATCAGGTCGGCAAGCGAGACCTTCTTGCCCCCGGACGCGGAAGCGTTGAACGCCTTCTGGATCTCTTCGAGTTTCTCGAGAACCTTGGCCAGTTGGACTGGTTGATTGACGTCCCAGAACTTCTGGGGACTGAGCCGGATACGCGCGCCATTGCCGCCGCCGCGCTTGTCGCCGCCGCGGAATGTCGAGGCCGACGCCCAGGCCGTCGACACCAGCTCGGAAACGCCCAGCCCGGAGGCGAGAATCTTCGCCTTGAGATCGCCGATGTCCTTCTCCCCGATCAGCGGATGGTTCACGGCCGGTATCGGGTCTTGCCAGATCAGGGTTTCCTTCGGCACGAGCGGGCCGAGGTAGCGGACGATCGGACCCATGTCGCGGTGGGTGAGCTTGAACCACGCACGAGCGAAAGCGTCGGCGAATTGATCTGGATGCTCGAAGAAGCGCCGCGAAATCTTCTCGTAAGCCGGGTCGAGCCGCAGCGCGAGGTCGGTGGTCAGCATCGAGGGGGAGCGGCGCTTCGACTTATCGTGCGGATCCGGAACCGTGTCCGCTCCCGCGGCGCCTTTCGGGGTCCACTGAAACGCGCCCGCCGGGCTCTTCGTCAGCTCCCATTCGTAGCCGAACAGGTTCTGGAAGAAGTTGTTGCTCCATTTCGTCGGCGTCGTCGTCCAGATGACCTCGATGCCGCTGGTGATCGCGTCATTGCCTTTACCGGTGCCAAATTTATTCTTCCAGCCGAAGCCCTGCTCTTCGATCGTCGCGCCTTCCGGTTCGGGGCCGACATTGATCTTCGCATCAGCAGCGCCGTGGGTCTTGCCGAAAGTATGGCCGCCCGCGATGAGCGCGACGGTCTCTTCGTCATTCATCGCCATCCGCTTGAATGTTTCCCGAATGTCCCGCGCCGCCGCCACCGGGTCCGGCTTGCCGTTCGGCCCTTCCGGATTGACGTAAATCAAGCCCATTTGCACGGCGCCGAGGGGATTCTGGAGCTCGCGGTCGCCGAAATAGCGCTCATCCGCCAGCCACTCGCCCTCCGGGCCCCAGTAGATGGAATCGTCGGGCTCCCAACTATCCGAGCGTCCCCCGGCGAAACCGAAGGTCTTGAACCCCATCGATTCGAGAGCGACGTTGCCGGTCAGGATCAGAAGATCGGCCCATGAGATCTTGCGGCCGTATTTCTGCTTGATCGGCCACAGCAAGCGGCGCGCCTTGTCGAGGCTCGCGTTGTCGGGCCAGCTGTTGAGGGGCGCAAAGCGCTGCTGGCCGTATCCGGCGCCGCCGCGCCCGTCATGGATGCGATAGGTGCCGGCGCTGTGCCACGCCATGCGAATGAACAGCGGCCCGTAATGGCCGAAGTCCGCTGGCCACCAGTCCTGCGAGTTCGTCATCAACGCCTTGAGGTCATTGATGACGGCGTTCAGGTCGAGGCTCTCGAATTCCTTGGTGTAATCGAACCCTTCGCCCATCGGATCGACCAAAGGCGAGTCGTGCTGCAGACCCTTGAGGTTGAGCTGCTCCGGCCACCAGTCGCTGTTGGCGAACGCTCGGACAGCGTCCGACTTCTCCGCGTATTTCCCTTCCTTCTCATGGCCCACAACTGGGCATTTGCTCTCTGCTGTCATGCTTTCCTCCACCGTGTTCAGCTTGTCGTCCCGTCGAAGATCCGAATTGATGGAGGACGATCATACCCGCCGCATATGGCGGTTCCGCGTCGCCGCCATCCCGTTCGCGTGTCGATAAGCCTAGACGCAGGATAGGTCCAATCGATTGTCTCTTGACAAGCAATCGGCAGGACCGATCTTTGCCCCATGAACCTTCGTGACCTCGAATATGTCGTCGCGGTCGCCGATTGCGGCCATTTCGGCCGGGCGGCGGCGGCGTGCAACGTCAGTCAGCCGACCCTGAGCGGTCAAATCCTCAAGCTCGAGGCCGAGCTCGGCCTTCGTCTGTTCGACCGAGAGGGCCGCGGCGCTCGCGTCAGCGACAGGGCGGCGACCGTGGTGGCGCAGGCGCGCGCGACGCTCGCCGCCGCCGCGGGTGTAAGCGCCGCGGCTCAAGCGGCGCGCGATCCCTTCGCCGGCGAACTGCGCCTCGGCGTCATCACGACGGTCGCTCCTTACCTTCTGCCGATCGCGCTGCCGGCGCTGGCTGAGGCGCTTCCGCAGACGCCCCTCTATCTGGTAGAGGATCTGACCGATAGGCTGCTTGCGCGCTTGCGCGACGGCACCCTCGAAGCCGCAATCATCGCGACCGACCCGCGAGAGGCGAAGCTCGCATCAGTTGAGCTTTACGATGAACATTTCTTCCTCGTCTTTTCCGGTCACGGAAAAAAGCGCGCGAGCGGCTCGATCGGCGTCGCGGAGATCGATCCGAGCACCCTTCTTCTGCTGGCCGAGGGTCATTGCCTGCGCGATCAGGCCCTGGCGCTCTGTCGGGCGGCGGAGAGGACGGCGCTGGGCGCCGACGTTCGGGGAACGAGCCTCGAGACATTGCGGCATCTTGCTTCGGCCGGGCAGGGGGCGACGCTCGCGCCGCTGCTCGCCTACGCCGATTGGCGCCGCTCGGGTGCCGGGATTAACGGCTTGAAGATTGTCGGCGACGGCGCGTCGCGGCTGGTTAGGCTCGTCTTCAAGCGCGACTCGCCGCGCGAAGCTGCGCTTGAGGCGCTTGCGGCCTCGCTGCGTTCGACGGCTGGCGCGGTCTTAGCGAAGTGCTTGCGCGAAACCGAAAGAAATTGAGGCGCGTCCGAGCGGCTGAGGCTTGCCGAAGCATACTGCCCGCGCCGCCGTTTGCCCGCGCCTTAAAGACGCGACGCCGCGCGCGCTTGCGGTGGGTTGCGCCTGCAAAACGGCTATGTTAGGCAACCCCGCCTTTCGGGCAGGCTCAAGCCGAGCGCTCAGTTTTGAGCGCGGAATCGTCAAGAATTTCCGAGGTTCGCGCAAGCCTTCGGGGAAGCGAGGCGGGCTTGAGCGAGCGTCTTCTGAGGTGACAGGGTGGCAGAAGAAGACACGGTCGTTTCCGGCGTATCCGGACGCTATGCGTCCGCCTTGTTTTCGCTTGCCCAGGACGGGCGCCAAGCCGAGTCGGTCGCCGAGGCGCTCACGAAATTCGACGCGCTCATAGCAGAGAGCCCAGACCTGGAACGGATGGTGCGGAGCCCCGTGTTTTCGGCAGCCGAGCAGCTTAAGGCCCTCGACGCGATCCTCGCCAAGGCGGAAATCAGCGGCGTCGCCGCGAACTTCGTCCGGCTTGTGGCGACGAAGCGCCGGCTATTCTTGATCCGTGAAATGATCGCGGATTACCGCAAGCTCTACGATGCGTCCCGAGGCGTGACGCGTGCGGAAGTCACGAGCGCCGCCCTCTTGACCGACGCGAACGTCGCCGCGCTCAAGGATTCGCTGCGCGCGGCTTCCGGCGGCCGCGAGGTCGATCTCGACATGAAGGTCGATCCCGCGATCATCGGCGGCTTGATCGTCAAGCTTGGCTCGCGCATGGTCGACGGCTCGCTCAAAACCAAACTCAACGCTATTCGCCTTGCCATGAAAGAGGTCGGCTGATGGATATCCGCGCCGCAGAAATTTCTTCGATCCTCAAGACCCAGATCGCCAACTTCGGCGCTGAAGCGCACGTTACTGAAGTCGGGCAGGTGCTGAGCGTCGGCGACGGCATTGCACGCGCCTACGGCCTCGACAAGGTTCAGGCCGGCGAGATGGTCGAATTCGAGAACGGAACGCGCGGCATGGCGCTCAACCTCGAGAGCGACAATGTCGGCATCGTCATTTTCGGCGCAGACCGCGAGATCAAGGAAGGCCAGACGGTCAAGCGCACCGGCGCGATTGTCGACGTGCCGATCGGCAAGGGGCTTCTCGGCCGAGTGGTCGACGCGCTCGGCAATCCGATCGACGGCAAAGGCCCGATCAGCGCCGAAAAACGCGCCCGCGTCGATATCAAGGCTCCCGGGATCATTCCCCGCAAATCGGTCAGCGAGCCAATGGCGACAGGGCTGAAGGCGATCGACGCTATGATCCCAATCGGCCGCGGCCAACGCGAACTCATCATCGGCGACCGTCAGACGGGAAAGACCGCCATCGCCCTCGACACCATTCTCAATCAGAAGCCGCTGAACCAGGGCGACGACAAGTCGAAGAAGCTCTACTGCGTTTACGTGGCGATTGGGCAGAAACGGTCAACGGTTGCGCAGTTTGCCAAGGTTCTGGAGGAGCACGGCGCGCTCGAATACACGATCATAGTCGCCGCCACCGCTTCGGACCCGGCCCCGATGCAATTCCTCGCGCCGTTTTCCGGCTGCGCGATGGGCGAATTCTTCCGTGACAACGGCATGCACGCGGTCATTGTTTACGATGACCTCTCCAAGCAAGCGGTCGCCTATCGCCAGATGTCGCTCTTGCTGCGGCGCCCGCCGGGCCGCGAGGCCTATCCGGGCGATGTGTTCTATCTTCACTCCCGGCTGCTCGAGCGCGCCGCCAAGCTTAACAAGGACAACGGGTCAGGCTCGCTCACCGCGCTGCCCATCATCGAGACGCAGGCGAACGACGTCTCGGCCTACATTCCAACCAATGTCATCTCGATCACCGACGGGCAGATCTTTCTCGAGACGGACCTGTTCTACCAGGGCGTCCGGCCGGCGGTGAACGTCGGCCTTTCGGTTTCGCGCGTGGGCTCTGCGGCGCAGACCAAGGCGACCAAGAAGGTCGCCGGCAAGATCAAGGGGGAGCTGGCGCAATACCGCGAAATGGCGGCCTTCGCCCAGTTCGGGTCCGATCTTGACGCGGTCACCCAGCGCCTGCTCAACCGTGGCGCCCGACTGACCGAACTTCTCAAGCAGCCGCAGTTCTCGCCGCTCAAGATGGAAGAGCAGGTCTGCGTCATCTACGCCGGCGTCAACGGGTTTCTTGACAAATTGCCGATCGACAAGGTCCGGCCGTTCGAAGACGGGCTTCTGAGCTTCCTGCGGGCGAAGAACCCGGACATTCTGGAGGCGATCCGCTCGTCTGGGGATCTGGCGAACGACGTCGAAGCGAAGCTCAAGACGGCGGTCGAAGCCTATGCCGGGACCTTCGCCTAAAATGAGAGGCTCTCTCGCCGTCTCTAGACTTGAAGCGCGCGCTCGGGGGCGCTGAGCGATGCCGTCGCTAAAAGAGCTTCGAAACCGGATCGCCTCGGTCAAGTCGACGCAGAAGATCACCAAGGCCATGCAGATGGTCGCGGTTTCGAAGCTCAGACGCGCGCAGGGCGCAGTCGAAAGCGCGCGTCCCTATGCCGAGCAGGTCGAAACGGTGCTGACGAATCTGGCTGGCGCAGCGACAGATGGCCAGGGGCCGCGCCTGCTCGTCGGCAGCGGCTCGGACCAGGCTCATCTGCTCCTTGTATGCACCGGCGAGCGTGGGCTGTGCGGCGCCTTCAACACCGCCATCGTGCGCCTCGCGCGCGAGAAGGCCAATTCGCTTATCGCGCAAGGCAAGACGGTCAAGATCCTTTGCGTGGGCAAGAAGGGCTACGATCAGCTTCGCCGCACGAATGAGAGGCAGATCCTTGAGCTGATCGACCTGCGCGCGGTGCGTACGATCACCTATGCGACTGCGAAGCCGATCGCCGAAAAGGTGATCGCCCTGTTCGACAACGGTGAGTTCGACGTTTGTACCCTGTTCTACTCGCGTTTCAAGTCGGTGATTGCGCAGATCCCGACCGCCCAGCAGCTTATCCCGCCGGAGCTTGGCGCAAAGGATGAGAACGCGCCAGTTTACGACTACGAGCCTGACGAGGGGGAAATCCTCGCCGAGTTGCTCCCGCGCGCGGTCACAGTGCGCGTCTATCGCGGCTTGCTCGAAAATCAGGCGTCGTTCTTTGGCGCCCAGATGAGCGCCATGGACAACGCCACCCGCAACGCCGGCGAGATGGTGAAGAAGTACACGCTTCGCTACAACCGCACGCGCCAGGCGATGATCACCAAGGAACTGATCGAGATCATTTCAGGCGCCGAGGCGCTCTGACAGGAACTCGCGCCTCCGCGGCGCAAGAAAATTGAAGAATACGAGGACGAAGACCAATGGCTAATATCTCGAACGCCACCGGCCGCATCACCCAGGTGATCGGCGCCGTCGTCGACGTCAAGTTCGACAGCAATGTGAATCTGCCGCCGATTCTCAACGCGCTTGAGACGGACAACAACGGCCATCGCCTGGTCCTCGAAGTGGCCCAGCAGCTCGGCGAAGACACAGTGCGCTGTATCGCGATGGACATTTCTGAGGGCCTTGTGCGCGGCCAGGAGGTCACCGACACCGGCGGCCCGATCACGGTTCCCGTCGGCGAGGGCACGCTCGGGCGCATCATGAACGTGATCGGCGAGCCGGTCGACGAAGCCGGGCCGATCAACATGGAGGATCGGCGCGCGATCCATCAGCCGACCCCCTCCTATATCGAGCAATCGACGGAAGCCCAGATCCTTATCACCGGCATCAAGGTCGTCGATCTGCTCGCGCCTTACGCAAAGGGCGGCAAGATTGGCCTCTTTGGCGGCGCGGGCGTCGGCAAGACGGTGCTCATCCAGGAATTGATCAACAACGTCGCCAAGACCCATGGCGGTAATTCCGTCTTCGCCGGCGTCGGCGAGCGCACCCGGGAAGGCAACGATCTCTATCACGAATTCATCGAATCGAAGGTCAACGCCGACCCGCACCACCCCGATGAGAACGTCAAGTCGAAATGCGCGCTGGTGTTCGGCCAGATGAACGAACCGCCGGGCGCGCGCATGCGCGTCGGCCTGACTGGTCTTACCGTCGCCGAGCATTTCCGCGACCAGGGGCAAGACGTGCTCCTGTTCATCGACAACATCTTCCGCTTCACCCAGGCCGGTTCGGAAGTTTCCGCGCTGCTCGGCCGCATTCCATCGGCGGTCGGCTACCAGCCGACGCTCGCGACCGACATGGGCGCGCTGCAGGAGCGCATCACCACGACGACGAAGGGGTCGATCACCTCGGTGCAGGCGATCTACGTCCCCGCGGACGACCTGACCGACCCGGCCCCGGCGACCTCATTCGCCCATCTTGACGCGACGACCGTGCTGTCGCGCGCGATCTCGGAGAAGGGCATTTATCCGGCGGTCGATCCCTTGGACTCGACCTCGCGCATGCTGAGCGCGGCCATCGTCGGCGAGGAGCACTATAACGTCGCCCGCCAGGTGCAACAGGTGCTGCAGCGCTACAAGGCGCTGCAAGACATCATCGCGATCCTTGGCATGGACGAACTGTCCGAAGAGGATAAGCAGATCGTCGCGCGGGCGCGGAAGATCGAGCGGTTCCTTTCGCAGCCCTTTGACGTCGCCGCCGTCTTCACCGGCACGCCCGGCGTGCAGGTGAAGATCGAGGACACCGTCAAAGGTTTCAAAGGCATCATTGAAGGCAAGTACGACAATCTGCCCGAAGCCGCCTTTTATATGGTCGGCACAATCGAGCAGGCGGTCGAGAAGGCCAAGAAGCTGGCGGCGGAAGCTTAAGGACCGTCGCGTTCGGGGAAGGCCATGCCTACGACGTTCCACTTTGAGCTCGTGTCGCCGGACAAGGTGCTGTTCAACGGCTCCGCTCAGGCAGTCCTCGTGCCGGGCGCTGAGGGCGACTTCCAGGTGCTCAGCGACCATGCGCCGGTGATGACCGCGATGCGCCCCGGAGTGGTCGGCATCGATGACGCCGAGGGCAAGCACAGCCGGGTCTTTGTCCGCGGCGGCTTCGCCGATGCGAGCAAGGCGGGCCTGATTCTGCTTGCGGAGACGGCCATTCCGTTCGAGGACTTGAACGCCGACACGCTCGGGCAGGAGATCCAGAACGCGGAAGAGGATCTCGCCGACGCGACCGAAGAGCAGAAGCGCCTGGCCCAGGAGAAGCTCGACCGCCTGCGCGAGCTCAAGGACGCAATCAAGCTCTAGGCGCGCAAGCTCAGCTGCGTGATGCAACAAGGGCTCACGGCCATTCTCCCCTGCAAGACTTGATCGCGGTCGCCGCCGCGAGCCGGGAATGTCGGAGTCCTCGACTTGGTGAAGAGGCGGCGATGACCCGCAAGGACTATGACGCGTTTTGCGCCAGCCTGCCTCACGCGACCCATGTCGTCCAATGGGGCGACGCCAGCGTCTGGAAGATCGGAGGCAAGGTGTTTGCGATCGGCGGATGGTTCGATGGGCCCGAATTCGCCGTGACGTTCAAATGCTCCGAGATGAGCTTCGCGATCCTGAAAGAGCTGCCGGGCGCGCGTCCCGCCCCCTATCTGGCCTCACGCGGATTGTCGTGGATCCAGCGCTTCGACGCCCGCTCCCTCAGCGACCATGACCTCAAGCAATATTTGCGGCAAAGCTACGCAATGATTCTTGCGGCGCTGCCCAAGAAGACCCCACGCGCTTTAGGGGCGCCCACCTCGCAATGACCGCCGTCACGCCTTCCGATATCCGATCCGCTCACGCGCGCATCCGCGCCCATATCCGCCGCACGCCGGTTCTCGACGCGGCCTCGCCGATCGACGGCGCGCGGCCGCTCTCATTGAAGTTCGAATGCCTCCAGGCGACAGGATCGTTCAAGGCGCGAGGCGCTTTCCATAATCTCCTCACACGGCCAACGTCTGCGGCCGGCTGCGCCACGGCCTCAGGCGGCAATCACGGCGCCGCCGTCGCCTTCGCCGCGCGACAGGTCGGGATCCGCGCGCGCGTCTTCGTGCCCGAAATCGCGACGCCTGCGAAGATTGCCAAGATCAAGGCCTACCGAGCCGAGGCCGTGATTGGCGGCGCCTCGTATGCGGTGGCTCAGGAACGCTGCGACGCCTATGTCGCCGAGAGCGGCGCGCTCTTGATCCATCCTTACGACGCGGTCGAAACGGTGGCAGGCCAGGGGACGGTCGCGCTCGAGTGGGAGGAGGATCTCGAACGACTAGGCCTCGAGAAGCTCGACACGGTCCTCGTTGCGGTCGGGGGCGGCGGGCTCATCGCGGGCGTCGCCGCCTGGTTTCGAGGCCGGGTAAAGGTCGTTGGCGTCGAGCCGGAAGGCTCGCGCGCGCTTCACGCCGCGCTCGAGGCGGATAAGCCGGTTGATGTGACCGTGAACTCGCTCGCCGCCGATTTGCTCGGCGCGAAGCGCGTCGGCGAGCTCGATTTCGCTATCGCCAAGAGCTTCGTGAGCGGCGTCGTCCTGGTCAAGGACGCTGCCATCATCGAGGCGCAGCGTTCCTTATGGGCGGATGATTCGATCATCGCCGAACCGGGCGGGGCCGCGGCCTTCGCCGCGATCGCGAGCGGCGCCTATCAACCGCAGCGCAACGAGCGGGTCGGCGTTCTGGTTTGCGGCGCGAACGCCGATCTCGCTGCATTCGCGAAGACGGTCGCAGCGGGTGCTTTGCCATAGTTTAAGCTGCGGTGCAACCAAAGCGCGAATTCCTTCCAAATAAGTGCGAGCAAAACGAAGCTAATGAGCCTAAACGCTAGTAAATTGGCTAGCGTTTACTAGCGTTTATTTTTCGGAATCGAGCCTTTTCAATGGGTTGTGCGCAATGTAAGTAAAAAAACCGTGTCCTCGCCACGGCTCGCGCGGCAGGTTGTGGCCAAGATTTCAAACAGCCACAGCTTCTAGGCTTCCCGCACGTCTTGCCGGCGAGCGGGAATCAGATTGCGTCAGGCAGAATACATTGCGCATTTTTCTGATTTTGTCAAGCAAAATTCGCAAGGAATCCGTGGCCCTTATGTGGCCCTTATAACGTCGGCTGTTGGTCAGCCCTCCTGCGGCTCACGCTTTAGCGCCTATGTCCCCATCGCCGTCCCCGGACTTGATCCTGGCCAGGACCACGGGGTCATCCCACCTGAATGCGCCATGCTCTGGGGTCGAAATTCGACCAGTCGGAGTTCGTTGGCGCTTTGCAGCCGTCGGGGTGAACGCGGCACTGCGGCCGTTGCAACCCCTCGTTCGCAACACACAGCGGCGGTGTGTCTTGCAAAAGGAACTCAGCAGCTACAATCTCGGCCATTCCATCCGGGAGGTGGCTACCTCGGATGGGTTTCCTAGACACCGACAAATTCTGACGAATATGCCGACAAAAGCTCTTGTAATGAGGATGCTCATAAAAAAATGGAGGGACTAAATGCCGACACGTGGTCTCACCAGCGGCGAATTGCAGATTCTAGATTTTGTGTTTTATGATACTATTGATTTTGAGCAGCACGAAATCACAACTAACGATAAGAATGTCGGCGGCAGAGACAATAGCGTCACTTATAGTGACACGCCTCATTATTCTAATCAGATATGGTGTCCAGATTTTAGCGCTCCCAATGCGGAGACGTGGGTGTTTGTTCACGAATTCGGACACGTTTGGCAGTATTATTACGGCGTGAAACCAATCAATGGCTGGATCTACGGCGCAATAAAGTATGGTCGTGATTATGTCGATAAAATGTATCCATACGATCTTACTCGTTCTAAGCGCTTTAAAGATTATAATATCGAGCAGCAAGCATCGATTGTCGCCGATTATTGGGCGGTGAGCGTTTCAAAGCCAGCGCTTCATTGCTTAAAACCGAAGTCACCGAAAGATTCAGACTACTGGGACTTGATGATGCAGGTTCAGCACGCCGAAAAGCCGCCCTCGCTTTAAAGTCAAGCGCTGCGTCACTCTAAACAGAGTATGGAGCCCCGCGAGCGAGTTCACTTGCTTTTATGGCGTCCCTGAGTTGAGTTGCTGCCTCCGTCGATCTCGCAGTCGCCGCGGCTGGGCCGACAGACGCCAGGAGCCACCAGTCTAGGAATTTGCGAACGCGGCGGCGGTCGCCTGCTCATGCGTGCGGGAAAAACTTCGTCAAAACATAGATCCAGACGATGAGCGTGCCGATCGAGCACAAGGTCGTCACCGAAATGGTCGCGGCGACGGTCGGTTCCTCGCAGTGGTATTCGCCGGAAAGGATGTAGACCGTCTTGGCGGTCGGAACCGCCGCGCACACGACGGCCGCGATGAGGTCAAGAGGCTCGAGCCTGAGCGCTATCGAAAGACCGAGCACGATCAGCGGCATCAGCCCGAGCTTGACCGTCGCGAGCGCAGCCGAGCGGCCGATATTGGACCGCAGGCCCTCGATCGACACGCCAAGGCCAATGGCGAAGAGAGCGCAAGCGGTCAACGCGTCCGCCAAGATTTGGAGATAGGCGTTGACCGGTGCTGGCACGGGAACGCCCGCCGCGGCCCAGGCGACCCCGATCAAGGTCGACAGCACCATGGGGTTCAGGATCACGTGACGAGCGAGCTTCCCAGGCGCAAAGGCCGATCCAGCCGGGCCATGCGGATCAAGCTCCTGCATGAGCACCGCCGCGGGGAACATGACCACCGCGACAAACACCGTCGCGATCGCGGCGGGCAACACGGCTCGCGCCCCGTAAGTCGCCTGAAGGACCGGAAGCGCGACAAAGCCGGTGTTCGTCATCGAGGCCGCCCATCCCTGCATGGCCGCTCCCGCAATCCCGCGGCCGCCGAAAGCGCGCAACGATGCAAAGACGATTGCGAAGCAGAGCAGAGAGCCGCCGCCAAACGCAAGCAGAAAGCGCCACGCGAGGAGCGATCGCGCCGGCTCGTGAGCGATCGTGACGATCAGCAGCGCCGGCATCGCGATATTATAGGCGAAGTGGATCAAGGCGTCGGACAGGTCGCGCGCGACATATCCGAGAGCGCCGGCGAGCCATCCGGTCACGATCACCGCGAACACCGGCAAGATGAGATCGGCGACTTGCATTTGTCTCAGCCGAGCGTCTAGGGCCTTGTGCTCTTGAGTTTAGGCGCGGATTGCCGCGCCGCCATAGCCTGTCGAAAGACGGCTCTTCCGGCGTTGTGCGCGGGCTTGCGATGACGAATCGCCCTAACGCCTCGCCAGAACCTCGCGCACCCGCTCGACCAGCTCCGCTTCCGGCGCTGAGAATTGCGCGCGCTGGCGCAATTCCAGATAACCGGCGCGGTCCTTGGTCGTCTTGGCGAGTTCGGCCCCGAGGTTGAGATCGCGAATAGTCACCTGCGGACCGCTCGTCGCGTTGCGCTCGTTCGAGCCCTGGATGACGGCGACGCGGCTCCTGCGCCGGTCCGCGTATTTGAGCTGCGCGTTCATGCCGCCTGAGCCCAGATAGAGTTCGGCCGCAATCCCTGCGTTGCGTAAGCTCGCGACCAGCCGCTGATAGTTCGCCATTGAGGCCGCGTCGCGGTCGAGGGCGAGGACGACGACGGGGCCGGGCGTCTCGGCCGCCGCGACGATCGGGCTTTTGATCGCGCGCAACGCCGCGAGCAGCCGCGAGACGCCGATCGAAAAGCCGGTCGCGGGAACCGGCTCCTCGCGGAAGCGCGCGACGAGTCCGTCGTAGCGCCCGCCGCCCCCGACCGAGCCGAAGCGAACCGGGCGCCCGTCTTCGTCCTTGACCTCGAAGGTGAGCTCCGCCTCGAAGACCGGACCGGTGTAATATTCGAGCCCGCGCACAACCGAGGGGTCGATGCGGATACGGTCTTCCTCATATCCGCTTGCGCGAACCAGATCGTGGATCTGCCTTAGGTCACTCAGGCCTTTTTTCTCGGCCTCCTCCTGGCGTCGTCCGCCCGGCAAGTCGCCCACAAGTTCATCGCCAACCAATACAACACCGGACCCGATGTCGCCCAGGATGTCATACTGCAACCTGTTGAGCACCTGCCTGGCCTGATCGTCATTGAGCTCCGCGCCCCGAGTGAAATCGCCGCTCTCATCCTTGCGCCCGGCGCCAAGCAACAAACGCACGCCCTCGACGCCGAGCCGGTCGAGCTTGTCGATGGCGCGCATGACCGTGAGCCGCCGCCCCGCGTTCGCGTCGCCGCCGAGCCCAATCGACTCCATCACGCCGTCGAGCAGGTGCCGGCTGTTGACCTTGATCACGTAATCGCCGCGCTTGATGCCGAGCGCCTCCAGGCAATCGGCGGCCATCATGCAGATCTCAGCGTCGGCGGCCGGCGACGACGCGCCGACCGTATCGGCGTCGAACTGCATGAACTGGCGGAAGCGCCCGGGCCCCGGCTTCTCGTTGCGGAACACGCAGCCCGCGCGATAGGAGCGGTAGGGCTTCGGCAGCCGGTCGTAGTTCTCGGCGACATAGCGCGCGAGCGGCGCGGTCAAGTCATAGCGCAGCGACAGCCATTGCTCGTCGTCGTCCTTGAACGAGAACACGCCCTCGTTCGGCCGATCCTGGTCGGGCAGAAACTTGCCGAGCGCATCGGTATATTCGACGAACGGCGTCTCGACCGCCTCGAACCCATAGAGCGCGTAGACCTCCCCGATCTTGGCCATCATCGCTTGGGCGGCGGCGAGATCGAGGGCGTCGCGGTCGGCGAATCCGCGCGGCAGCGTCGCGCGGGCGCGGGGAGAAACATCGGCAGCGTCAGTCATCGCCGCTGTATATCCGGCAAAAGCGGCGGCTAGAAGAGGTTCGCGGCGACGTTGATGGTGAGGGCCAGGATGATCGCGTTGAAGAAGAAGCAGGCGACGCCCTGAATCACCACGACCCGCCGCATCCGCTTCGAGGTCACATTGACGTCGGAAGAGGCGAACGTGCAGCCGATGACGAAGGCCTGATAGAAGAACTCCATCCAGTCCGGCTGCGCATTGCCGGGAAACTCAAGCCCGCCGGAAATGCCGCCCTTGTGGCGCTGGAAATAGACGCCCGCGTAATGCAGCGCGAACATCACCTGCAGAAACGTCCAGGCGCTGAGCACCGTCGCGCCGACCAGCGTCAAGTGACCGGTCTTTTCCCAACCAGCCATGTTCTTGACCGGCCCGAGCTCCCACACGATCGCGGCCATGGCCGCGAGGGAGGCGACAATGCCGAGGCCGACCAGCACCCATTGGTTCTCGTCCTCCGGCATCGCCTGAACGCGGGCGTCGCGCCTCGGGTCCATGGCCATGTGCAAAATCAGGAGGAGAAACACCCAGGCACCGACATTCCAGGCGATCAAAAGGCGCGTCGCTTCGCGGATCTCCACCCCGAGCTGCAAAGGAATGTAGGCCGCGACCATCAGGATCGCTCCCGCCAGAAGGCGCGGCCGATGCGCAAAGGTGGCAAGAAAGCCAGAAGAGGGCCTGGAGGCTGCCTGCCCAGAGCCGGACGGCGGTGGCGGTTTTGGTGGCCCGGGGGCCTTGCCGTTTGTCGCCGGAGACGGCGCTTTCGACGTTCCGGCTGCCTTGGCGGCTCTTGGCGGAGGCGGCGGCTTGGGCATGCAAAGGCCATTCGGGTCCGAACGGTCCATGGCCTTGCCCGACGCGGCGGCGAGGGTCAAGCGGCGCTAACGGCGCATCCCTTTTCGGTGTTACAGAGCGCCATGCGAGAGGCGACAGGCGAACAATCGACCGTTCTCACCCGCGCCGACGGGCGCGTCACGGTGGTGACGATCGACCGCCCCGAGCGGCGCAACGCCGTTGACCTTATGACCGCGCGCGCCTTGTTCGACGCATCCAAAAGCTTCGACGCCGATCCGACCGCTGATGTGGCGGTGCTCACCGGGGCGGGAGACGCCTTCTGCGCAGGGGCCGATCTCAAGGCGATCGCCGACGGGGAGACCGGCCGTTTCAAGCCGGACGGTGATTTCGGCCCGATGGGCCCGACCCGTCTTCAGCTCGGAAAGCCCGTGATCGCTGCGATCGAAGGCCCCGCGGTTGCTGGGGGCCTTGAGCTTGCGCTCTGGTGCGATCTGAGGATCGCTGCCCGCTCGGCTATCTTTGGCGTCTTCAATCGACGCTTCGGCGTGCCGCTCATCGATCTTGGCACAATCCGTTTGCCGCGGATCGTCGGCCATGGACGCGCGCTCGAACTGATCCTGACTGGCCGGGCCGTCAACGCCGAGGAGGCGCTCCGCATCGGCCTCATCAACGAACTGACCGAGGATGGCCAGGCGCTGCCCCGCGCCGTGGCGCTGGCGCGGACGCTCAGCGGCTTTCCGCAGACCGCGATGTGCAACGATCGCATGTCCGCGATCGAACAATGGGGATTGGACGGGCCGGCGGCGACGGCCAATGAAGTCGCGTGGGGCCTCAAAACCCTCGCCAGCGGCGAAGCGTCGGTCGGCTCAGCGCGCTTCAAGGGCGGCGCAGGGCGGCACGGCCGTTCCATCGGCTAAAAGCCGGATCGAGCCCGCGCGCTTTGCAAAGCAGGTGAGCCGTGGCCATTTGACAGAGCGGGCGAAATTTTCGACCTGTTTGGCGCCTGAGAGGGCAAAGATCATGAGTTCGGACCCCGGAGACCCTGACGACGAGGCCGCGGACTTGCGCGCGCGGCTCGATCGGCTAGCGGGCGAACTGAAGGGTCGGGCTGCTTCGCGTCCTGCTTCCGAGCCTAAGCCCGCGCCAAAAACGGACGGGAGCGCCGCGGGGTCGGCGATGTCGCTTGGCTTGCGCGCTGGGAGCGAGTTCGTCTCGGCGGTGATTATCGGCTTGGGGATCGGCTGGGTTCTTGACCGCGCGCTTCACACCAATCCTGCGTTTCTGATTGTATTTTTCTTGGCTGGCGTGGCTGCGGGGATCTGGAACGTGATCCGGCTGACGTCGCCCAAACGGCCTCAATGAAGCGCGATTCGCCCTTGTCTCGCGCAAACTCGCCGGATAAAGACGTGCGGCGCTCGGTTGGCCGAGCTGAACGCGACGACGCCTCGTTGGGGGGCGCGGAGCCGCTGGCGGGGCGCTTCAGCGTCAGAGCGAGGCGGACGACGACGAGGACTAGAGGACGTGGCTAGAGAGTTGGGACCGGCGATCAATCCGATCCAACAATTTGCCCTGCACCCCGTCGTCTCGATTCAGGTCCAGGGCCACGATGTCTCCCTGACCAATTCGGGCCTCTTTATGTTGCTGGCGGTTGCGCTCACCTGCCTTTTGGTCGCGATCGGCGCGCGGGGGGACTCCGGCGTGCCGGGACGCCTGCAGGCCATGGCCGAAATGTCCTACGAGTTTGTGGCCGGCATGGTGCGCTCCTCCGCCGGCGAGGGGGGGATGCGGTTTTTCCCGTTGGTCTTCTGCATCTTCTTCTTCGTTCTGCTAGGCAACTTGATCGGCTTCATTCCCTACTCGTTCACGGTGACAAGCCAGATCGTCATCACAGCCGCGTTGGCGCTGATGGTCTTTTTCACCGTCGTGATCGTGGGGATCAAGGATCACGGGCTGCAGTTCTTCAAAATATTCGTGCCGCCGGACGTGCCGATCTACATCCTTCCGTTGGTGGTCGCGATCGAGGTCTTTTCCTTTTTTGTGCGCCCCGTCAGCCATTCGGTGCGCTTGTTCGCCAATATGCTCGCCGGCCATATCACGCTTAACGTTTTCGGCGCCTTCGTCGTCATGCTGCTTGGGGCCGGCGCGGTCTTCAAGGCGTTCGCGGTGCTGCCCTTCTTGATGACGATCGGGCTCTTCGCCCTCGAGCTGCTCGTCGCCTTCCTGCAAGCCTACGTGTTCGCGATGTTGACTTGCATGTATCTCAACGACGCAGTCCACCCGGGCGGGCACTAACCTTCCGATCAATCGCAAAGCTTGAAGAGACGTCATAAGGAGTCACGAATGGAACCGCATGAACTCGCCATCGCCGCCAAGTATGTCGGCGCCGGCCTCGCCGCGATCGGAACGGGGGCGGCCGGCATTGGCGTCGGCACGCTGTTCGGCCAGTTCCTGAATGGCGCGCTGCGCAACCCGTCGGCGGTTGAAGGCCAGTTCGGCCGGCTGATCTTCGGCTTCGCGGTGACCGAGGCGCTCGGCATCTTTGCCCTCTTGATCGCGTTCTTGTTGCTCTTCGCCGTGTGACGAGCCAGAGTTCGGCTCGCTTTATGAGAGGGCGCTTGGCGTGGCCACTACGGATTTGAGTGGGGGATCTGCGGACTCCGACGCGACACAGACCCAAGTCGGTCAGGAAGGAGGCGCGCATTCGAATTTTCCGCCGTTCGACGCCGGCACGTTTCCCTCGCAACTCGTCTGGTTCGGGATCGCCTTTGGATTCCTCTATTGGTACTTGTCCAAGCGGGGCCTGCCGCAGCTTGGGGCGGTGATCGACGCCCGCAAGGCGCGGATCGCGCGCGACCTCGACGAAGCGACGGCGATGCAGCAGAAGGCCGACGCTGCGGCGGCCGCTCATGAGAAGACCTTGGCCGAGGCGCGCGCGAAGGCGCAGAGCCTCGCCCAAGCCGCCCGTGACGCAGCCGCGGCCGATGCGCAGGCCAAGCGACAGACCCTCGAGGACGAGCTTGCGGTTAAGCTCGCCGACGCCGAGCGCGAGATCGCCAGGATGCGCGCCGCCGCCATGGCCAACGTCGCCGATGTCGCCCGCGACGCCGCGGGGGCGATCGTCGAGCGTCTCGGGGGACGCCCGGCAGATCCATCGTCGATCGCGGCGGCCGTCAATTCTGTGAGTCGCTAAGCGGAGCCGCATGATGGAGTTTGATGCGGAATTCTTTGTCCTTCTCGGTTTCCTCGTGTTCGTCGGCGTTCTCATCTATTTTGGCGCTCACCGGATCGTGCTCAAAGCGCTCGACGCGCGCGGCGAAGCGATCGCGGCCGAACTGGCTCAAGCCGCCAAGCTCCGCCAGGAGGCGACGGCGCTGTTGGCGAGCTTCGAGAAAAAGTCCGCTGAAGCCGAAGCGAACGCCGCCGCCATTGTCGCCGAGGCGCGCGCCCAAGCCGAGCAGTTGAATGTTGAGGCCGCCGAGCGGCTGAAGGAATTCGTCGCGAGGCGCACCAAACAAGCTGAAGCCAAGATCGCGCTTGCCGAGGCTCAAGCTACGGCCGAGGTTCGCGCTGCTGCGGCTGAGCATGCCGCCAGGGCGGCGGAGATCGTGCTGACCGACCAGATGAAGGGGTCAGCCGGCGCTGATCTGGTGACGCACGAAATAGGCGAGATCAAGCGCCGCCTCTCTTGAGGCGGCGGGCGCGCGCTGGGGTCAGGGCCGGCTCGTTTGTGGGGCTGGGTTGCGCCCCGCCGACTTCGCGCCGGCTTGATTTGCCGCGCGCCGAGCGCCATTGTGGCTGAGCCGAGCGGCGCGCGCCGTGGATTTTATTCGCGAGGGGAGCAACGGCGTTGAAGAGAGCGATCTTCGGCCTCATGGCCTTTTTCATTCTCGTTCCGCTTGCGCATGCCGGGGGCGGTCCGGCCGAGCTCAACCTCTACGATACGCCGGCTGAGGCGCGTTGGGCGCCGTTTTTCGACGACATGCCGTCTTGCGACGACTCCGGCGTGCTCTCGACGATCAGCGGCCGGTTCGCCGGGACCCAGCGCGAGTTCTGGAATTCCAATCTGGCGATCGCCGGCTTCGAGCGCGTGCGCGAGATCGGATTCCGGTCCAACGGTCTTTCTTACATTCCCCGTCGCTATTGCATCGCCCGCGCGGCAATGACCGACCAGAGGCAACGGACCGTCGCCTATGCCATTGGCACGCAGCTAGGCATCATAGGAAACACTTGGGGCGTAGAGTGGTGTGTTGTCGGCATCGACCCGACCCTCGCCTACGCGCCCGATTGCGAGGTCATCAAGCCCATCCTCGAGCGCGAAATTGGCAAGGCGAGGTGGCTTGCCAAATACGGCGTCAAGAGAGGCTACTGATCGACGGCGGACGGCGGCCGGAGACGTCAGAATGCGGCTTTTGGCGCTCGGGTTGGCGTGGAGTTTGGCGTTTGCCTCAGCTCAGACGCCTCTTCCGGCCGTCGCGCAGGCCGCCCCTTCCTCTCCGCCCGTCGCGACTGCGCAGTTCGACTACTACGTAATGACGCTCTCATGGGCGCCTGGCTTCTGCGATCTCGGCGGAAAGGAGACGTCGTCGCCAGAATGTGCGGAGGGCTCCGGCGACGGCTTCGTCGTCCACGGCCTGTGGCCGAACAATGAATATCGTCCTAACCCCGAGTTCTTGCCGCGGCGAGGACGCGACGCCAGGCGATCTCGACGATGAGCACGGCGTCTACCCGAACGATCGCCTTGCAGCCTATGAATACCTCAAGCATGGAACCTGCACGGGCCTCAGCCCGCATGACTATTTCGCCACCGTGCGCAGCGTGCGATCGCGGCTGAAAATTCCGCAGGCCTTTCAAGGGACGAGTGAGCCATTGCACATGGCGCCAGAAGAGATCGAACAGGCGTTCATGACGGCCAACCCCAATCTGCGTCCCGACAACATGGCGGTCAGCTGCAGCAACGGCGAATTGGTCGACGTGCGCTTCTGCCTGGCGAAGGATCTCTCGTCTTACGCCATTTGCCGCAAGGTCGCGCGCCACAGCTGCCAACGCGGAGAGATCATGGTCGCTCCGGTGCGTTGAACATTTGTTTTGAGCGCGCCGCGGCGCCGCCATCAGGGCTCAGTGCGACGCCGAGCGCTCGCCGCCCACATTGGTTAAAGAATCCTTGCCACGTCTGTCCGGAATAGCGTCCAGCGTGTTATAAGGGGGCTGTTGGTTTGCGTTGAGTAGGAGTTTCCATGGCCCCCCCGCGCCCCTACTGGAAGGGATATCTCAAGCTTTCCCTCGTCTCGTGCCCGATCGCGCTTTACACGGCCACGTCGCCGGGCGAGCGGGTGGCCTTTCGGCAAATCAACAAGAAAACCGGCAATCGCCTCCGTCAGCAGCTGGTGGACGAAGGGACGGGCGAGCCGATCGATCCGGACGATAAAGGGCGCGGCTACGAAGTCGATAAAGGCGTCTATCTGCAGGTCGAGGACGAAGAGCTCGACGCAATTGCGATCGAGAGCAGCCATACGATCGACATCGACAGCTTCGTGGCGAAATCCGAGGTCGACGAACGCTATATCGACAGCCCCTATTATCTGGTTCCGGAGAACAAGGTTGCGCTGGAGGCGTTCGCGGTCATCAGAGACGCCATGCTCGGCAAGGGCATGGTCGCGTTGGGGCGGGTGGTCCTATCCAAGCGCGAGCGGGTGATCATGCTTCAGCCGCGGGGCAAGGGCCTGCTCGGCGCGACGCTCAGATACCCCTATGAGGTTCGGGACGAGGCAATTTATTTCGGCGACATCGGCGAGGTCAAAATTCCGAAGGACATGCTCGCTCTCGCGGAGCATATCCTCGAGAGCAAGGCGGCGACGTTCGATCCCACCCAATTTCACGATCGCTATGAGGAGGCGGTCGTCGCTATGCTGAACGAGAAAAGGGCAGGGGCGCCAATCCCCAAGCAGCGCCCAATGCCAAGGATCGTCGCTGGCACGGACCTGATGGCCGCGCTCAAGCAGAGCATCGAGAAAGCCAAGGAGGAGGCGCCGAAGACGGCTGCCAAGCAGCCGGCGCCGGCGGCCACAACCGCACCAGCAAAGCCCCCCGCGGCGGCCAAAGGCAAGCGGACTGCGAAGGGCAGTCCGGATCAGCGCGAGATGCTGTTGCCGATCGCCGGCGGCGCGCCGGCGAAGGAGGCGCGCGCGCCCGCGAAGGAAGCGCCGGAGAAACAGACGGCGCAAAAACCTGGGCCGCGTAAAAAGGCAGGCTAGTCTCCGCCTTTCAGCGCGGCTTGAATTGGATCGCCTATCGCGGCGCGTGAGCCGTCATCGGGGGACGCCATGATGCGATCGGGCCTCGCGCTCACCCTGTTGCTCCCGCTCCTTGGCGTCGCGCCAGCGCTTGCGCAAGAGGCGAAGATCGCCGATGGCCGGGCAATCGCGATGCGGGTGTGTGCGATCTGTCACGTCGTCGCCGATGGTCAGGCGGTCGCGCCGACATTGAAGCCGCCTGCGCCGAGCTTCACCGACATCGCCTCCCGGCCCGAGGTGACTGAAGCGTTCTTACACGATTTTCTAACAAAGCCTCACGGCCAACCGCGCGCCTTGAGCGCGATGCCTGGCTTTGTGATGCCGAGCTATCAGGCCGACGCGGCAATTGCCTATGTCATGAGCCTGAAGCCGAAGTAGCGACAGCTACTCAGGCGGCACGACCCCCTTCTTGAAGATGAAGCAGCCGTAGAAGCGACGTTCGCCTGTGGGGACGATGGCGAAAGCGTTCTTCGCGCGCTCGTAGAAGGCGAAGCGTTCGACGCCAAGGAGAGGCACGTGCTTGCTCGCCGCGCGGTCGACGGCCTGCTGCACCTCGCGCTGCACCGGCGGCACCGCGTCCGAATCGCCGACGATTTCCATGCGGCACGCAGGATCGGGGACGAATGTGTCGAGCGGCATAACCGACAGGATCGCCTCGATTGCGCGCGCGGCGTTAACGCCCGCCAACGGAATCGGTTCGCCAATTATCGTGGACATTGCGGTCGAGGCCGCGGGGAAGTTGGTGTCGACGACGACGATCTCGTCGCCGTGTCCCATCCGCCGCAAGGCGTAAAGCAGGTCCGCCGTGAGCAGCGGATCGATCCCCCAGAGCATGCGTCTTCCTCCCTCGGCCCATAAGCTTTCGAGGACGATAACGAGATTCTTCGGGGTTGGCGAATGCGGGCGACCAACCTGGCGCCCAGCCTCAATAGCCGCGCCGGCGATGAACCAGATGGGCGAGCGGCTCGCCCCGTTCGTCCGCCTCGATCTGCCGGGCGACCAGCGCGGCGATCGCCTTGGGCGAGGAGATCGCCGCATTGTGCGGGCTGATGTAGACCGCCGGATGCGACCATAAGCGCGAGTCTTTCGGCAACGGCTCGCGCTCGAACACGTCGAGCGAGGCGCCTTTCAATACGCCGCAGTCCAGCGCGGCGAGGATGTCGGCTTCAACCTGCAGGCCGCCCCGTCCGGCATTGATCAGGATCGGGCTGCCGAGCGGCCCATCCCGCTTGAGCTGTGATAGAAGCGAGGCGTTGATGATCCCGCGCGTCGCTGGGGTCAGCGGCAGCAGCGCGACGAGCATGTCGGTCTGCGCCAGCAAGAGCTTAAGCCCATTCGCGCCCGAAATGCAGGTCACGGCCGGAAGGGATTTCGGGCTCGCGCTCCAGCCCGCGACCTTGAAGCCCAGCGCGCTCAGCTTTGATGCGGCGTCCTGGCCCATGACGCCCAAACCAAGCAGACCGATTTGGATATCGCTGGCCTTGGGCTGCTGGTCGTCGTCTTCCCAGACACGCTCGCGCTGCTGGCGTTCGTAGCGGCGCAACTGTCGCAGATGGACGAGCGCATGCATAACGACCCATTCGCTCATGCGGTTGGTGAGATCGGGGTCGACAACACGCACGATCGGCTTATCCGGAAGAGCGGGATCGGCGAACAGATGATCGACGCCGGCGCCGAGCGAGAGAATCACCCGAAGGTTGGGAAGGTCCTTGAGAGCGCCCAGCGGGTGGCGCCAAGTCAGCGCATAGCGCACCGAGGCGCGATCGAACGGCTCATCGAGCATGACGATCTCATGCGACGGCAGCAGCGCTTCCATGCGCGCTCGCCAGGGCTTCGGGTCCCATCCGGAAATGGCGATGAGGAGGGTCACGCTTCCGCCCCACCGATGCGTTCGATGACCGGGTCGACGGGCGAAAGCGGCGCTTCGTCCAGCCGATAGGCAGCGCGAAGACGCCGGACCGCGACGTCGGCCTGATCGTCGCTGCGCGCGTGTATCCGGGCAAGCGGTGCGCCAGGACCGACTTCAGCGCCAATCGGGGCGAGTTCGGTCAGACCAACGGCCGGATCGATCGAGTCCGCGGCGCGCGACCGGCCGCCTCCAAGCTCGACGACCGCGAGCCCGACCGCGCGCACGTCGATGCTGGCGACGAAGCCGCGCGTCTCGGGTGGCGCGTCAACCAGGGCCGGCGCTTGAGGCAGCGCGGCGTCGGCGCGCGAGATGAAATCCTTCGGCCCTCCGAGCGCGGCGACCATGCGCTCGAACCGCTCTGCCGCGGCGCCGGTCTTGAGTGCGCGTCTCAACGCCGCGGCGCCCGCGTCCACGTCGT
This sequence comes from uncultured Alphaproteobacteria bacterium, assembly GCA_963730555.1. Taxonomy (GTDB): domain Bacteria; phylum Pseudomonadota; class Alphaproteobacteria; order Rhizobiales; family Beijerinckiaceae; genus Roseiarcus. Next base: position 70,790 of record CAVSSS010000016.1, read on the forward strand.
CCGCCAATCCGGAAAGCGCGAGCAGTTCGGCGCCGAGCGCCATCGTCACCCGGTCAAGGCGCTCGTCGCGCCGAGCGCCAGTCAGATAGTCGACGGCGTTGCGGATCTCGACCGCGTTGCCGGCGGCGCTGGCAAGCGGCTCGTTCATGTCGGTGATGAGCGAAACGGTTGGCAGTCCGGCGTCGTTGGCGACCGTCGCGATGCTGGTCGCGAGCTCACGGGAGCCGTCGAGGGTCGTCATGAAGGCGCCTGAGCCGGTCTTGACGTCCATGACCAGCCCCTGCAGTCCCGCCGCGAGCTTCTTCGACAGGATCGAGGCGGTGATGAGCGCGACCGATTCGACTGTCGCCGTGACATCGCGGATGGCGTAGAGGCGCCGGTCGGCCGGAGCGAGATCGGCCGTCTGACCGATAATCGCGCAGCCCGCCTCCTTGACCACGCTCTTGAACAGATTGAGGTCCGGCTTCGAGGCGTAACCCGGAATCGAATCGAGCTTGTCGAGCGTGCCACCGGTGTGGCCGAGGCCGCGCCCGGAAATCATCGGCACATAGGCGCCGCAAGCGGCGAGCATCGGCGCCAGCATCAACGAGACGTTGTCGCCGACGCCGCCGGTCGAGTGCTTGTCGAGGATAGGGCCGGCCAAGTTCGCGTCGCGCCAATCGAGGCGCGCGCCCGAGCGGGTCATCGCCTGGGTCAGCGCCACGCGCTCGTCGAGCGACATGCCGCGAAAATAAACCGCCATGGCGAAGGCGGCCGCCTGTCCCTCGGTGACCGCGCCGCTGGTCAGCGCGGCGATGAAGTCGCCGATCTCGCCCGCGCTCAAGGTCTCGCCGTCGCGTTTGGCGCGAATGATCTCCTGGGGAAGGATCATGCAGGCTGTGGCCGATAGGCGCGGATGAAGCCGCGCAGCAGGCGCTTGAACCGGTCGGCGGCTTCATGCGCGACAGCTTGCGTCTCCTCGTGGCTCGGGTCGCCGCCGGCGAGACCTGCGGCATAGTTGGTGACGACCGAAACCGCGGCGCATCGCAAGCCCGCGCGACGCGCCAGGATCACTTCCGGCACGGTCGACATGCCGACGAGATCCGCGCCCAGGATGCGTGCGGCGCGGATCTCGGCCGGCGTCTCGAAGCTCGGCCCGGAAAACCACATATAGACACCCTCGTTGAGCTCGACCTTCGCGCCTTTCGCCGCTTCGTGCAGCTTAGCCAGCAGCGCTTCGTCATAGGCCTTGGTCAACGGCACGAAGCGGTCGGCGCCGGCATGACCGATCAGCGGGTTCGTCCCGGAAAAGTTGATGTGATCGGTGATCGCGACTAGCGCGGGCGGCCGCCATTCCGTCCTGAGCCCGCCGGCGGCGTTGGTGAGCAGCAACGTCTCGCCGCCGAGTTGACGAAAGGCGTCGATCGCGATCCGCATCGCATTCGCATCGCCTCGCTCGTAGTAATGGCCGCGGCCCTGAAACAGCGCCACGCGCTGGCCCTCGATTGCGCCTACCACCAGCCGCCCGGCGTGGCCTTCGACGCTCGGGATCGGGAAACCTGGAATGTCGAGATAGGAGATCGCGGTCGCATCGCGCGCCTCGTCGGCGAAAGCGCCGAGCCCCGAGCCGAGCACAATGGCGAGCGGCGGGAGGAAGACGAGTCCGCGGCTCCTGAGCGCGTCGATCGCCGCGTCAGGACCAGTGTTCATTCGTCGCGCCTCACGAGGTATGATGGACGAGCCAGGCGGTCGACCCACCTCCGCCATTGCAGGATAATAGAGGCGTCGCCGGGATACGGAAAGACGTGGGAAGGAACTCGCTCATGGAGCACCAAGCAAGCCGACGTGATTTGCTAATGACCTCGCTCATGGCGGCGTTGCCGCTCGGCGTCGCGAGCGCTGCCGCCAGTCCGCTCAATCCAGAGCAGACGATCATCAAGCCGCCAGATGCACTGCCTTGGAAATCGCAGCCGAACCTTCCTCCAAACAGTGTGGACAACTGTGCGCTGACCGGCGACCCCACCGCCGCAGGCCTCTACTACACGCTGGTGCGCTGGCATCCGGGATACATGAGCGCGCCCCACTTCTACTCGACCGACCGTTATTGCATGGTGCTGTCGGGAATCTGGTGGTGCAACAGCGGCGCTGATTTCGACCCTGCCGCGTGCGTGCCGGTTCAGGCCGGCAGCTACGTGCATCGCGTCGCCTTGACGCCGCATTACGACGGCGTGATCCGCGGGCACAACGAGCCGGCGGTGATCGCGATCTGCGGCATAGGTCCCGTGAACTTTAAGCTCAGTGACCCGTCGAAGCCGGCGTGGCGGGAGGTGTAAGCCCTCGGGCCCATGGGCGATCCAGTCTCACCGCGCTGCCTCGAAATTTTCGACGACGAAGCCGGCCGGGTTTCGCACTGTCGCGTTTTTTCCGCCTGTAACCGTTCGCGGCGACGGGATGCCGCTTTCAAAACGGCTTGACGACGATGCATTCGAGGCCGTCGGCCTCGGCGGCGGCCTCCATCGCGCTCGGGAGCGCGTCCAGGGGAAAAGAACGCGTCCGAATCGCGTCGATGTTGAGCAGCCCCGAGCGCGACAACTCGCCCAGACGCCTGAAGACGTCGCGCGGATACATGAACTGACCGATGATCTCGAGATTGTTCAGCATCACGTCGAGGTAGGGGATGGGAAGCGGAAGTCCCATGCTGCCCATGAGCGCGAGCCGGCCGCTGCGCCGCAAGGCGCGCAAGGCTGCGAGCGTCGCATTGGGGTCTTGCGCATTGCCGACGATGTCGAGAGCCACATGGGCGCCGCCTCCCGCAGCGGCGCGTAGGCTTTCGGCGTCCGGTTAACGTGTGCGCCGTGAGAAGGCGGCGCGTTCCAGTGGGTGCAAGCCCCACCCGGCAAACGCTCCAGCCGGAAGCAACCGGAGCAGTCATGGAGGTGACGAAATGGCTGAAGCCTTCGGTGTAGCTGGTCACGTATAGGTGACCGCGCGAGTGTGCGGGCCGCAACTCGAGTGAACGCCGAGCAAGCTCCGAAAAGGTCGATGTGCAGGCCGACCCGACTGCAACTTCGGGGAAGGCTGATACGGCTGGGTGAGATGAGCGAAGACGATGCCCAGTCGCTGCACCGGGGTACTGGCGGCAGCACGCACACAAGGAAAGCGCGCGCAACACGGGAAGCCCCAAAGCGCGGTCAGGCATGACCAACCAGACGCCCGTGAGGGAGAGGCTGGGCGCTGTGGGGTGGCGGAGAGGCCTGTAGTACCGCTGAAGCCGGGTAACGCCGGGGGAGGGAAGGGGCCTCAGTTCAAGACAGACGCACGACGTGGTGAAGGACCTGGAGATTGGGCAACCTAACAACTCCGGACAGCGTTCAGAAACTGCAGACGGCGTTACACGCGAAAGCGAAGGCAGAACCCGGCTACCGCTTCTACGCCCTCTACGACAAGATCAGCCGCGAGGACATTCTGGCGCACGCCTATGCTCAGTGCCGCTCCAACAAGGGCGCGCCGGGCGTGGACCGTCAGGACTTCGAGGCCGTCGAGGCGTATGGGGTCGAGCGATGGCTGGGCGAACTGGCGCTTGCGCTCAGGCAGGAGACTTACCGACCGGATCCAATCAGACGCGTTTTCATACCGAAGGCCAACGGCAAACTCAGGCCGCTGGGCATCTCAACCTTGCGGGATCGGGTCTGCATGACAGCAGCGATGCTGGTGCTGGAGCCGATCTTCGAAGCCGACCTTCCATCGGAACTTTACGCCTACCGTCCCGGGCGAAACGCCGAACAGGCGGTGGTCGAGGTGGAAGAGTTGCTGTTTCGCGGCCATCCGGAAGTGGTGGACGCCGACCTCGCGGACTACTTCGGGAGCATTCCCCATGCCGAGCTTTTGAAGTCGGTAGCGCGTCGGATCGTCGATCGACGCGTGCTGCATCTGATCAGGATGTGGCTGGACTGCCCCGTGGAAGAAACCGATGATCGGGGTGGGAAGACGCGCATGACTGAAGCGCGGGACAAGCGGCGCGGCATTCCGCAGGGCTCGCCGATCTCACCCTTGCTGGCGAACATTTACATGCGCCGGTTCGTGCTGGGATGGAAGATGTTCGGGCTCGAGCGAACGCTGGGCACGCGGCTCGTGACCTACGCCGACGACCTCGTGATCCTGTGCAGAAGGGGCAAGGCCGAAGCGGCCTGGCAAAGCCTGCGCGAGATCATGGGCAAGCTGAAGCTGACGGTGAACGAGGAGAAGACACGGATCTGCAAAGTGCCGGGAGGAGAGTTCGATTTCCTGGGATACACGTTCGGGCGAATGTTTTCGGCGAGGACCGGCGAGGCCCGCATCGGCTACCGGCCGTCAAAGAAAAGCATTGAGCGCGTGGTCGAGAAAGTCCACGCGCTGACCGACCGAGCGGGAACATGGCAAGAGACCACAACGCTGGTGGGCAAAGTGAACCGCACGTTGCGCGGATGGGCGAACTACTTCCAAGTAGGAACCATCAGCAAGGCGTATCGGGCGCTCGACGCTTACACAGCGGTGCGGTTGCGCCGGTGGTTGCGCTCCAAGCACAAAGTCAGGCGACGAGGGGGCGGGAGCTATCCACTCTCGCACCTCTACGGGCACTTCGGGCTCGTACGCCTGAGCCGGCTTGGACACGACGTGCCGTGGACGAAGGCGTGAGGTCTTGTCCGAGAGCCGGATGCGGGAAATCTGCACGTCCGGTTCGATGAGGGGGGTGTGGAAACGGAGCTACGGCTGAGCCACTAAGGCACCGCCAGACGAAAGGGGCGGCAAACAGACATGCTCAACCTAACGCTATCGCGCCACACTCCTATTACCGCCGGAGAGCATTATGGTCGCGACGCGCGGCCCGGCGACGGGCTTGAGCGCCTCAAGCTTGCTCGCGTTGCGCCCGGCAGCAACGACGCGGGCCGCGCCCAGGGCGATTGCGAGCAGAACGGCCGCGCTTCCGTAGGCGCCCGTCGCGCCGGTCACGATGAGGGTTTCGCCGGCGGCGAGGCGCGCCCGGATGAGGCCGCCGTAAGGAACGGCAAACCGGGGGAGCAGGGCGAGCTGCGCGGGGTCGATTGCGTCCAATCCGTCGAGCGCCGTCACCGACGCCTTTGGCGCTTGCACATATTCGGCGAGCGTTCCATCGCGCCAGTCCGCCTGCAGCGCCTTGCCGTCGGTACTGGCGGTAACGCCGAGCAGGAATTGCGCCGGCTCCGGGACGTTCTCGTCGGCGACGACATGAGAGGAAACAATGACCCGCTGGCCGGGCTTCAGATGATAGACTTCGGGGCCGATCTCATGGACGATGCCGACCGCATTGCCGCCGGGGATGAACCAGCCATCCGGCGGGCTGTAGATCGGCAACCGGCCCTCCACATAGGCCTTCATATAGGACATCAGGGCCGAAGCCTCGATCTTGACGATGACCCCGCCAGGCCGAGGCGCTGGAATCGGCGCGTGGTCCAGCTTGAGCGTTCCGCCGAGGCGGTCGAGCAGCCAGGCTTTCATGGGCGTCCCTTGCGCCACACTCTCCACCCGGCGAATGCGACTTCGCTTCCCGCGAGCGACCAAGAGCTAGAGGTTTTGGGGCGACTAAGAATTGCGGGCGTCCGCGCCTCCATCGAGTTCGACGCCCGCGATCTTTGCGTAGAGACGCGCGACGGACGCATCATCATCGCGTCCCATTCCTGACGCGGCCGTCATGAGAAACATCTGCAAGGCCGAGGCCGCGAGCGGCGTTGGAAAGGACGCGGCGCGGGCCATGTCCGACACGATGCCGAGATCCTTGGTGAAGATAGCGACGGCGCTCTTCGGCGCGTAGTCGTTGTCAAGGATGTGCGGCACGCGATTCTCAAACATCCAGGAATTTCCAGCCGAAGCGGTGATGACCTCATAGACCTTCGCGAGGTCGAGCCCGAGCTTTTTGGCGAAGGCGATCGCTTCACATGCGGCCGCGATATGGACTCCTGCAAGAAGCTGGTTGATCATCTTGAAGGCGGAGCCGGCGCCAGGTTCGGCCCCGAGGCGATAAACCTTGGAGGCGATCGCTTCGAAAATGGGCTCGGCCCGCTTCATTGCATCTTCGCGGCCGGACGTGAGAAGGGTCAGCGCGCCCTCGGCGGCCCGCGCTGTGCCACCGCTAGTCGGTGCATCGACAAAAGCGCGCCCGCTCGCCTCGACTCTCTCGCCCATACTGCGCGCTCGATCGGGGTCCATCGTCACGCAGGATATGATCAGCGCGTCCGGAGCGGTCGACGAAAGCACGCCGGCGTCCCCGAACAGAATCGCCTCGCATTGCGCGGCGTTGACCACGACGAGAATAACGACGCCAGCGCCGGATGCGGCCTCACGCGAAGATCCGATCGGACCCCCGAATTCATTCGCGAAGCGGGCCGCCGCTGCCGGACTGACGTCCGCGCCGGCGACGGACCATCCCTTCCGCGCCAAGTTGGCGGCGACGCCATACCCGATGGCGCCAAGCCCGATCACAGCGATTTTGTCCGGTCTCATGCCGGCGGACACTAACACCCAGCGCGATACCATGGAAACCTTGAGCGATCGAAATCGATCAACAGCGCCGTGACCTCATCTGACTTTCACACCGCCAGATGATCCGGGCCGAAGGACGCCGGCAGAAGTTGGCCGAGGGTGAACTGCGCGCGCACGCCTTCTGAACCGGCGATATGGATCAAGGTCGAAGGATCGGCGAATTCGCGGATGCGCTGGCGGCAGCCGCCGCACGGCGTGCACAAGGCCTCGCCGTCGCCGATGACCAGGATCTCCACGATGCGTCGTTCCCCGGCGAGCGCCATCGCGGCGATCGCGCCCGCTTCCGCGCAGGAGCCTTGAGGATAAGCGGCGTTTTCGACGTTGCAGCCGGAAAAGATTGCGCCCGAAGGGGTGCGCAGCGCTGCGCCGACCTTGAAGCGCGAATAGGGCGCGTAGGCGTTCGTCTGCGCGGCCTTGGCTGCAGCGAACAGTTGGCCAAGCGCCGCCTCAGCGCTCTTTGACATAAGGAATCCCCGACGCCCTGGGCGGGATCGCCTTGCCGATGAAGCCGGCGAGCAGAATCACGGTGAGAATGTAAGGCAGAGCTTCTATCGCCTGCACGGGAACGGGTCCGATGAACGGCACTTCGATCCCCTGCAAGCGGATCGCCACCGCGTCGAGGAAACCGAACAGAAGGCAGGTCGCGAGCGCCGGCCACGGGCGCCATTTGGCGAAGACGAGCGCGGCGAGCGCGATGAAGCCTCGCCCCGCGCTCATATGCGGCTGGAAATAGCCGGTCTGGCCGAGCGCGAGATAGACGCCGGCCAAGCCGACCAGCACGCCGCAGATGACAACTGCGCTATAGCGTAGGCCGCGCACCGAAATGCCCGCGGTGTCGACAGCGGCGGGATTCTCGCCGACCGCCCGCAGCCGCAGTCCGAAGCGCGTGCTGTAGAGGGCCCAGTAGGTCATGGGGACCATAGCGAAGGCGACGTAGCCGATCAGGTCGTGGTTGGAGATCAGTTCCTGGTAGATCGGTCCGACAATCGGCACGGGGCCGATTTGCCTGACGAAGGGCAACGCGATTTCCCGGAACTGGGCGGTCTCGGGTAATTGCGGCGTGCGCCCGCCCTGCGACCAGATCGCGTTGCCGATGAGCGCAGTGAGCCCATCCGCCACCATGTTGATCGCGGTGCCGGAGACGATTTGGTTGGCGCGCTGGTCGATCGACGCATAGCCGTGAATGAGCGAAACAACGATCGTCGCAGCCACGCCGACGACAAGCCCCATCCACACGCTGCCGGTGAAGGTCGCGCCCACCGCGGATGCGAACGCGCCGACGAGAATCTTGCCTTCGAGCCCGATGTCGACGATGCCCGATCGCTCCGACCAGAGGCCCGCAAGGCAGGCGAGGATGATCGGGATCGCGAGACGCATGCCGGAGGCGAAAACAACGATGAAGGCGTCGAACCATTCCATGCCTGCCGCCGTCAGATGGGCGGCTGCGCCGTCCGCCGCGCGAGTAGGGTCGCGACAGGGCGGCGGAACATGTGCTCGAGCGCGCCGGCGAAGAGCACGACCAGGCCCTGGATCACGACGATCATGTCGCGGCTGATCTTGGGCATATCGATCGAGAGCGCCTGGCCGCCCTGATAGAGGACGCCGAACAGGATCGCAGCGAGAATGATGCCGACCGGATGCGCGCGCCCCATGAGCGCGACCGCGATGCCGACGAACCCGAACCCGCCGACAAACTCGAGGATCAGCCGATGCTGGTCGCCCAAGATGATGTTCGCCGCAACTCCGCTCGCGAGCGCGCCCGACAACAGTGTTGTGATCACCGTGACACGGGCAGGCGAGATGCCGCCGTAAACGGCGGCGGTCGGATTGGCGCCGACCGTGCGGATTTCATAGCCGAGGCGGGTGCGCCAGATGAGGAGCCAGACCGCGAGACAACAAGCGAGCGCGAGTAGGAACGAGAGGTTGAAGGGCGTGACGGGCCATTGGATGCCGAAATGGGCGAGCACTTCGTGGAACTGCGGCACGAGCGCCGTGTCGCGGAACGGCTCCGTCTCCGCGTTCATCTGCCCGGGCTTGCGCATCACGTTGACCAGCAGGTAGCCCATGATGGCGGAGGCGATGTAGTTGAACATGATCGTCGTGATGACGATGTGGCTGTCGCGATAGGCTTGCAGATAGCCGGGAATGGCCGCAAAGGCCGCGCCGAACACGGCCGCGCCGATGATCGCGGCGATGGCGAGCGTATAGCCCGGCAGGAAGCCGAAATGCAGCGCCACAAGCGCGGCGCCGAGACCGGCGATATAGCCCTGCCCCTCAACGCCGATGTTGAACAAGCCGGCGTGGAAACAGATGGCGACGGCAAGGCCGGTGAAGATGAAGCTCGTCGCGTAAAACAGCGTGTAGCCGATCCCTTCGAGATCGCCGAGCGCGCCAAGGACAAGGCTTTGCACGGCTTCAAGCGGATTCTCGCCGATCGCCAGGACGACAAATCCGGAAATGACGAACGCGGCGGCGACGTTGATGAGGGGGATGAGCGCAACGTCCGCCCAGGCGGGCAGGGGCTTGAGTGGCGCGCTCACGCCGCGCGCTCGCTGACGCCAGCCATCAGCAGCCCGAGGTCCTGTGCGTCGGTTTCTTCGGGCCGGCGCTCGCCCGTGATCCGGCCGCCGCAGAGCACGATGATGCGGTCCGAGAGTGCGAAGATCTCGTCGAGCTCGACCGAGACCAAGAGCACCGCCTTGCCGGCGTCGCGCTGCGCGACAATCCGCTTATGGATGAATTCGATCGCGCCAATATCGACGCCGCGCGTCGGTTGCCCGACCAGCAGGATTTTCGGATTGCGCTCGATTTCACGCGCGAGCACAATCTTCTGTTGATTGCCGCCGGAGAAATTGGCGGTCTTGAGCAACGGCGCGCGCGGACGGACGTCGAAAGCGTCCATCTTCTTCTCGGCGTCGGACACGATGGCGCTGCGGCTATAGAAGAGGCCCTTGCCGTAAACCGGCTCGCGATGAAATCCGAGCATCGCGCTCTCGCAGGCTTCAAACGGCATGACGAGCCCGACGCGATGGCGATCCTCAGGCACGTGACCGACGCCGATCAGGCGTTCGGCGCGCGGGTTACGCTCATGCGCCGGAATGGGCTGGCCTTCGATCAAGATCTCGCCTGAACTGAGCGGGCGGATGCCCGCCAGCGCCTCGAGCAGCTCCGACTGGCCGTTGCCGGCGACGCCGGCCACACCGAGAATTTCGCCTTCCCTCAACTCGAAGGAGACGCCCTCGAGGCGCACGACTCCGCGATCGTCGCGCACCACGAGGTCCTTCGCCTCGAGCGCGATCCGGCCCGGATGCGCCGGGCCCTTTTCGATCTTAAGGATAACCTTGCGCCCCACCATGGCGTCGGCGAGTTCGGGCGGCGAGGTCCTGGCGGTATCGAAGGTCGCGACCATCTCTCCGCGCCGCATCACCGAGACGCGGTCCGTCAGAGTCATGATCTCGCGCAATTTGTGGGTGATGAAGATGATGGTCTTGTTCTCGCGTTTGAGGACGCGCAGCATTTCGAACAACTGATCGGCTTCGGCCGGCGTCAGCACTGCGGTCGGCTCGTCGAGCACGAGAATCTCAGCCCCGCGCACGAGCGCTTTCAGGATTTCGACTCGCTGCTGCAGGCCGACCGACAATTCGCCGACCGTCGCATCGTGATTCACCACGAGGCCGTACTCGCGGCCGAGTTCGCCAAGCCGCTTGCGGATCGCGCCTGCGCCCTTGGAGAGCAGCGGCCCGCCCTCGATGCCGAGCATGACGTTTTCGAGCACGGAGAGCGGCTGCACCAGCATGAAGTGCTGATGCACCATGCCAATGCCGTGGCTGATCGCCTCGCGCGAGGAGCGGATCCTGACCGGTTCGCCGTTGATGCGGATCTCGCCTCTATCGGCTTCGTAAAAGCCATAGAGGATCGACATCAGCGTCGACTTTCCGGCTCCGTTCTCGCCGACAATGCCATGGATGATTCCACGCTCGACGACGAGGTTCACGTTGTTGTTGGCGTGAACCGGGCCGAAACTCTTATCGATGCCGATCAGTTCGATGGCGGGAGGGGCCTGGGTGGCCGGAGTCGTCATTGCCTCGCCTCAACGACGATGCGACGGCCGGACGCCGATGGTCGGCAGCCACAAGGCGACGACCGGGTGTAGGGATAAATGTCGATGGCCGGGTTAGTCCCGGCCATGACGGTCACGAGCGATGGCCTTCGTCGAAAAGCGCTCCCCTCACGCCGGGCACTTGTTGTCGGACATGTAGTCGTGGACCTGAATCTTGCCGGAGATGATGTCCGCCTTCGCCTGGTCGGCCTTGGCCCTGACCTCGGGGGTCAGAATGGCCTTGTTGTTGTCGTCGACCGCGTAGTCGACGCCGCCCTCTTTCAGGCCCAACACCAGGACGCCGGGCTTCCACGTCCCATTCTTCGCATCCATGAACGACTTGTAGGTCGCGACGTCGACATGCTTCAGCATCGAGGTCAGGATCTTGCCGGGGAACAGACCGTTCTGGTTGGAATCGACGCCGATGCCGAACTTGCCGGCGTCCGCCGCCGCCTTCAATACGCCCTGACCGGTCGCGCCGGCGGCGGCATAGACGATGTCGGCGCCGCGATCGATTTGCGACTTGGCAAGCTCGCCGCCCTTTACCGGATCGTTCCAGGCCGCAGGCGTCGTGCCGGTCATGTTGGCGAACACTTCCGCTTTGCCGTCGGAGCCGTATTTGACGCCTTGGGCGTAGCCGCACTCAAACTTCGAGATCAGCGGAATGTCCATGCCGCCGACGAACCCAACCTTGCCGGTCTTTGATGTATCCGCCGCGATCACGCCGACAACGAACGAGCCCTCATGCTCCTTGAACACGACCGACTGGACATTGGGCAGGTCGACAACGTCATCGATAATGCCGAATTTCGTCTTGGGATATTCGGGCGCGATTTTCTTCAGCGCGGTTTCCCAGGCGAAGCCGACCGTCATGATCGGCGAGTAGCCATCCTTAGCGAACTTGCGCAGGACCTGTTCGCGCTGGGCTTCGTTCTGAATCTCGAGATCACGGAAATCGACGCCGGTGTCTTTCTTGAACTTTGTCGCGCCGTTGAACACGCCCTCATTGAACGATTTGTCGAACTTCCCGCCAAGGTCATAAAGAACGGCGGGTTTGATGTCCGCGGCGGAGGCTGCGGCGGAGGCGAGAAGACTTCCGGCAAGAACCGCCGACGCCACGAGCGTGATGCGATCCATCATATCTGACCTCCCACTGGGCCGAGCGGCTCACCGAGCCTGCCCCGAGAAACTAACTGGCCGATCGAGTAAGTCCGCCCGCCGCTTGACTGTCAAGCGCGGCCAGCCCCCAGCCGACAACGGCGCCGAGACTATGCGGGCGATTTACCTGGAGCAAGCGGAGCCCGCGAGCCAGTCGCAAGCAAGAAAAAGGCCGCGTCTCGGGACCCGGCGTTTCCTTACCGAATTATCTGCGCGCGACGCCCCCTCAGGAGAACGGTCCCGCCGCGGGACGATGAAGTGGTCCGCTTACCCGCAGGACCTCGTTTTTGCGACGAGCCGCCAGGAGTTCGAGGAGTGTGATTGCGCGCACTGCGATTGTCTGATGCGCGTGCTTTAGTTCCCTTGAAGAAAGGGGAAGGTCATGGCTAGCATGCTATCGGTTTTGACCGTCGACATTGTCGGTCTGCTCGCCGCCCTATCCATCTGGACGGCTTCGTTCTTGCTGATGCTCCCGAACCGCCGCGGTTCTAGCTCAACTCTTCAACCCGAGGTTCGGCGCTAATTGAACAGCGACGACACGCTTTCTTCCTTGGCGATGCGGCCAATCGCCTCGCCGATCAACGGCGCAATCGAGATCACGCGGATATTGCGCGCAACTCGCACCGCTTCGGTCGGCTGAATCGTGTCGGTCAGCACGAGCTCGCTGAGTTTCGAGGCGGCGACCCGCGCGACCGCCCCGCCCGACAGGACGCCGTGGGTGATATAGGCCGACACGCTCGCCGCCCCTCCGTCCAGCAGAGCGTCGGCGGCGTTGCACAAAGTGCCGCCCGAATCGACGATGTCGTCGAGCAACACGCAATGGCGCCCGGCAATGTCGCCGATCACGTTCATGACTTCCGATTCGCCCGCGCGCTCGCGCCGCTTGTCGACGATCGCGAGGGGCGCATCGAGGCGCTTGGCGAGCGCGCGGGCGCGCACGACGCCGCCGACGTCGGGAGACACGACCATCACGTTCTTGCTGCCGTTATGATGGGCCTGGATGTCGCGCACCATGGTCGGGGCGGCGAACAGATTATCGGTCGGGATGTCGAAAAATCCCTGGATCTGGCCAGCGTGCAGATCGACCGTCAGCACCCGGTCGGCGCCGGCGCGGGTGATAAGATTGGCCACAAGCTTGGCGGAGATGGGCGAGCGCGGCCCGGGCTTTCGGTCCTGGCGCGCATAGCCGAAATACGGGAGGACCGCCGTGATGCGCTGCGCTGAGGCGCGCCGCAGCGCGTCGATCATGATGAGCAGCTCCATCAGATTGTCGTTCGCCGGATAGGATGTCGACTGGATGATGAAGGCGTCGCGCCCGCGCACGTTCTCGAGGATTTCAACAAAGATCTCGAGGTCGGCGAAGCGGCGGACGTGACACGCGGTCAGCGGCTCGCCGAGATAGGCGGCGATCGCCTCAGCCAGCGGCCGATTGGAATTGCCGGCTAAAATCTTCATCTTGCCGGACAAGAAGAGGGTCTCCAGTCTGAATTCGTCATCGCCAGGAGCGAAGCGACGCGGCGATCCAGAGGCGCAGGGCGCCCTACGTTCCCTGGATTGCTTCGCTTACGCTCGCAACGACGGCGGCGGAGTCAAGTTCCTTTAGCGCGGGCGCGGCGGGTCATAGCAGCGCGCGGACGCGCGAACAACATGACAGTGACATCACAACGGCCGGAGCCGGCGCAGATGTCCACAAGAAAAAGCCCTATTGGGCGTAGCTGAGCGCGGCGCTCGCGGGCGCAGCCTCGGGAGTGTTGGACAGATAGGCGGCGAGGTCGTCGGCGCATTTGGCGGCGACGCTGTTCAGCGCCGCGTCGTCGATCATCGCCCAGGCGTCGTCGCCGGAGCCCTTGACCGCAATCGCGTCGCTGAGCCGCTGGGCGCGCTGCTTGTTCGGCGTGAACACGTCCCAGACGACGTCGATCTCCGCCCCGCCTTCGATGGGCGAAGCGGTGAGATAGCCGCGCACGAGGTAGCGCGCCTTGGCCGGCGCCGCGACCGCGATCCGGCGCGCCGCCGCCGCCTCATCGAAGCTCTGGCGAAAACGGGTCGAAAGATCTGCCGGAGGGCCGTCGATCGAGGCGATGGCGACCGTGGGGCCAGCCATGTTGGCGTCGTCGCGCATGACGAACTGGGCGCTCGCATCCGCGCTCGGCGGGGTGGCGGCGACATCGTTGCAGGCGCTTAAGCTCGCGCACGCCGACAGCAAAACGAGACCCGCGACGAACGCCTTGACCGGGTCCTTAAGGGTTGAACTCACGCTTGGACCTGACTGCCGCCCGCGGCCCGTTCGCCGCCGCGAAGCAAGGTTAATAGTCCGTTAAGCCGCCCGCGCCAACAGCTAACGATTTGGAGTGGCTAGACGCGGCGCTGCTTTGACCCCGGATATAACAGCTAAACGATGTTATAAGATTCCAGGGCCAAAGGCGCGGCATGGAAGCGCGGAACTAAACGAGGTCGTAAGACGTTGAAAACACTATGGGGCGGAACTAAAATGGAACTAAGGCAAAGGCAGGGCTGTCGTTGAGCCCTCCGGCGAAGGGACGACTGAAAGGACCGGTGGCGCGCCTCGCGACCGTGTCCAACTATTCCCACCGCAGCCGCTTGCGCCTAGATAAGTCCCCCCATGAGCGGCACATCGAACACCTTTCCTCCAGGCGAAGCGCCTGCGGCTGAGGCGCGGGAAGAAGCCGCGCTCGCCCGCGAACTCGCGCCCGATACCGCCCCTCTCGACATAACCTTCGACGAGCCGCCGGCCGAGCCTTCGCGCGTTGTGCGCGGCGCCGAGACGATCCGGGCATTCTGGCGCCATGCGCCGATGGGCCCCGGCGTCTACCGCATGATCGGAGCCGAGGGCGAGGTGCTCTATGTCGGCAAGGCGCGCTCGATCAAGAAGCGCATCGCCGCCTATATGGCTCCGGAGCGCCAGCTGAACCGCATCGCGCGCATGGTGGCGCAAACCCATTCGATGGTCTTCGTCACCACCGAGTCGGATGCCGAGGCGCTGCTGCTCGAGGCCAATCTCATCAAGCAGCTGAAGCCCCGCTACAACGTGACGCTGCGCGACGACAAGAGCTTCCCCTATATCCTGATCTGCACCGGACATCCGGCGGCGAGGCTGGTCAAGCATCGCGGCGCGCGCTCTGTCGCCGGCGATTATTTCGGCCCGTTCGCGAGCGCTGGCGCCGTTTTCCGCACCTTGAACGCGCTGCAACGGGCGTTTCTCCTGCGCACCTGCTCGGACAGTTTCTACGCCCATCGAACCCGGCCGTGCCTGCTCTACCAGATCAAGCGGTGCTCGGCGCCCTGCACCGGGGAGATCGGGATCCCGGACTACGCGAAACTGGTGGGGGAGGCGCGCGACTTTCTCTCCGGCCGCAGCCGCGCGATCAAGAGCAGACTCGGCGCCGAAATGAGCGAGGCGGCGGCAGCGCTCGATTTCGAGAAGGCGGCGCGGCTCCGCGACCGCATCAGCGCGCTCTCCGCGATCCAGGGCGAGCAGAGCGTCAATCCTCGCTCGATCGCCGAGGCCGATGTGTTCGCAGTCACCGAGGAGGCGGGGCAGTTCTGCGTCGAAGTGTTCTTCTTCCGCACCTATCAGAACTGGGGCAATCGCGCCTATTTCCCGCGCGCCGATCGGGCCCTCTCGCCCGAGGAGGTCCTCGACGCATTTCTTGGCGCAATTCTACCTCGACCGCCCTGCGCCCCGCCTCGTGCTCTTGAGCCATGAGGTTCCGAGCGCCGAAACCTTATGCCAGGTCTTGAGCGCGCGCGTTGGGCATCGCATCGCGATCGGCGCGCCGCGGCGCGGTGAAAAGAAGGATCTGGTCGAGGCCGCGTCGCGCAACGCGCGCGAGGCGCTTTCGCGCAAGCTCGCGGAATCGGCGACCCAGGAGAAACTTATCTCTGCGCTCAGCGAGGCCTTCGGGGTCGATCGCCCGATCCGGCGTGTCGAGATCTATGACAACTCGCACATCATGGGGACGAACGCGATCGGCGCCATGGTGGTCGCTGGCCCGGAAGGCTTCGTTAAGAACCAGTACCGCACGTTCAACATCAAGAGCGTCGATCTCACCCCCGGCGACGATTACGCGATGATGCGCGAGGTGTTGACGCGCCGCTTCGCTCGCCTCAAGCGGCAAGGCGAAACCGCCGAGCCCGGCGCTTTTCCCGACACGCCGGACCTCGTCATCATCGACGGGGGGCGCGGGCAGTTCGAGGCCGCGCGCGAGGTGCTCGGCGCGTTGGGCGTCGAGGGGATAAGGCTGGTCGCGATCGCCAAGGGCCCAGACCGCAACGCAGGACGCGAGACTTTCTTCATGGAGGGGCGGGAGCCGTTCAGACTTTCACCCCGCGACCCGGCGTTGTTCTTCATACAGCGCCTGCGCGACGAGGCCCATCGCTTTGCCGTTGGAACCCACCGCGCGCGGCGCAAGAAGGAATTCGTGAAAAGCCCGCTCGACGAGATCCCGGGGATCGGCCCGGCCCGCAAGCGGGCGCTCCTGTTCGCCTTCGGCTCCGCGAAAGACGTGGCCAAAGCTGGCCTGTCCGATCTCGAAAAGACCCCAGGCCTCAACGCCGCGACGGCGAAGCTGGTCTATGACTTCTTCCACGAGAATCGGGCGCGGTGAGGGGCGCCGGCCATGCTCACGCCGCCCAGTCTTCGACGCCAAGTCGCGGAACGCGGTCAAACTCGCGGGTATTCAGCGTCACGAGCCGTGCGCCCCGGCGGCGCGCCTGCGCGGCGATGAGCGTGTCGCAAGGTCCGATCGGCTGACCGCGCGCCTCGAGAAGAGCGCGGATTTCGCCGGCCTCGCGGGCATCTTCGATATCGAAAGCCGGTTGACCAAATCCGGCGGAGAGGAAGATCTCAAGCGCGCGGCGCGATTGCTCGCTGCGCTTGCTCCTGGCGCAGCCGTATTCGAGTTCGAACATGACAATGGCCGGGACGATCATCGGCGTCCCGGCGGCAAGCTCGCGGTGAAGCCGCTCAACGATCTTCTGCTTGCGCTCGTTGATCGCGAAGATGACGACATTCGTGTCGAGGCAGAACATTCGCTCAGTCGAAGGAAATATCGTCGTCGTGCGCCGCTCGCTCGTCTTCACGCAATCCCTCGGGCAGGAACGTTCTCGCGCCGGCGGCGACGAGTTCCGCACGCCATGCCTCAATGTCGAAGGGCGCCTTCTCTAGCGGCTCCAAGATCACCTTGTCGCCGACCTTGGTGACCCGCACTTCCTTACCCGGCAAGCGGAATTCTTTCGGCAGGCGCACCGCTTGGCTGCGTCCGTGCATGAAGATCTTTGCGGTCGCGGCCATTGGCAGTTCCCGAAGGAGCAGGATGATATCTATCCGTGATAGATATCAAACAGCCATAGCGCGCGTCAATCCGCGAGCTTTCGAAATCTTCGAGCTGTGCAAGGGAGCGCCAAGGCATCACTCGTCCCGCGCCAGCACCTGCTCGAGCTTGGCGAAGAAGTTCCCCCAGCCGAGCTTCGCCCCCTGATAGAACTGATCTTGATCGGCTTGGAAGCCCGACTGCTCCATGCGCAGGGTCGTCCCCTTGCTCGTCGGGGTGAGAGTCCATGTCACGACGCTCTCGAGCCCATGGGCGGCCCAGCTGTAGGACAGCATCCTCAGCGGCTGGATTGTGAGGACTTGGCAGTCCACGGCGCCCCAATCGCCGCGCAGATTGAACTTGTGGTCGACGACGGGCTTGAAGTCGTTCTTCATCAGCCACTCCTCGATCAGATGCGGCTCAGTGAGCGCCCGCCAGATCTTTTCCGGCGGATGATGGATCTCTCGTTCGAGGACAACAGAGCGTGTTTCGGCGGCAGTGGTGGTCATGGGTCCATCCTTCATTTCTTGGAGCGGGCGGGGCGCGCGGCGGCTTGCCCCGAAAGGTTCAAAGCCACAGCGGCGCGGACGAGGGCCTTCAGCGCCTCTTCGTCGATCGGGGCGCCTTCATGAATGTCGATGGCGCGCCGCGTTGAGCCTTCGAGGCTCGAGTTGAAGAGGCGAGAAGTGTCGTCGAGCGCGGCGCCCTTTGCGAAAGTCAACTTCACCACGGCCTTGTAGGTCTCGCCGGTGCAGAGGATTCCCCCGTGCGACCACACCGGAACGCCTCTCCATTTCCACTCCTCGACCGCTTCCGGGTCAGCTTCCTTGATGAGCGCTCGCACCCGCGCGAGCGTCTCGCCGCGCCAGTCGTTGAGCGCCTTGATCCTCGCATCGATCAGTTGAGAGGTGGAGACTTCTGTTCCTTCGTTCGGCGCGCCCGCCGATTTCGCAGAGGTCCCTTTAGCTCCGCCATGAGGCGTTTTGACCGCGAGCCTGCTCATTGGTCCATCCTTTTAAGGAGATCTTCGAGGCCTTCGAACCGGCTCTCCCAGAAGCTTTTCATCTGGCTCGTCCAATCGATCAGCGGGCGCAGCGCGCCGACCTCGGCGCTGTAGTGCGTCCGCCGGCCTTCGTGGCGGTCCCTCACAAGCCCGGCCAGCTTAAGGACCCCAAGGTGCTTCGAGACGGCGGGCTGGGACACGTCCGCCTGAGCCGTCAGCGCCCCGACCGTCTGCTCCCCCTGGCGACAGAGGCGTTCGAAGATCGCCCGCCGCGTCGGATCGGCGAGCGTCCGGAAGAGCATGTCGTGAGCGTCTGGCATCTGATAACTCGGCGGCTATGATTTGATCCATAACCTCATAGCTATGAATTAGTCAAGGATGGATCCGCGTGGACCCTCGCTTGCAAAATAACTTCAACCCATCCGAGATGGGGCGCCGACCTTTTCCTTGGCGGATAAGTCGAATAGCCTGCGCGCAGAACGGAAGTTCGCGGAGGCGAGCGCAATGTCACTGACGCGCAAGGCGCTGACCGCCGCAAAAACGGATGGCAAACCAAAGCGCCAGGATTTGGTCCAGGCGCTCGCCGAGCGCGACGCGGAATTGGCGGAAGCGCGCCGCGAAAACACGCGTCTGTTCGACGAACTTCAGATGAAGTCGCGCGACCTTGAGGAGGCGCTGGAGCAGCAGGCCGCGACGGGGGACGTCCTCAAAATCATCAGCCGCTCCCCCGCCCTGGCGCTGCCGGAGGTCTTGCAGGTGCTGATCGTCTCGGCGGTGAAACTCTGCGCCGATGATGGCGTCATTTACCTCAAGCGTGGCGATGTCTTCGTGGCCGAGGCGGACTTTGAGGGCGATGCGAAGAAGATCAACGCCCGGAACCTGACGCCGAGGCGGCCGGGCCGCGACTCGGTGACCGGTCGTGTAGCCCTGTCCGGGCAAGTCGAACAGATCCCGGACAACCTGGCCGACCCGGAATTTACCGTCGCGCCCGCGCTTCGCCTCAAAGGAATCCGGTCGATCCTGGGCGTGCCGCTTCTGCGGGGCGGCGAGGTCGCGGGCGTGTTCGTTCTCGGTCGCCGCGAGCCGGGCCCGTTCAGCGATCGCGCCGTCGAACAAGCGCGCACGTTCGCCGACCAGGCCGTGATCGCCACCGAGAACGCGCGGCTGTTCAACGAGGTTCAGGACAAGACCCGCGGCCTCGAGGAATCGCTCGCGCAGCAGACGGCGACCGCCGACGTGCTCAAGGCGATCAGCCGGACAGCCTTTGACCTCGATACCGTGCTCGAAACGCTGATCACCACAGCCTCGCGTCTGTGCGACGCGAGGCATGGCCAAATCTTCCGCCGCCATGGAGACGCCTACCGCTACGCCGCAAGTCAGATGGAAGTTGCTCCTGCCTACCTTCAGCATGAGCAGGCCGCGGAGATCCGGCCAGGACGCGGGACATTGGTCGGACGCGTCGCTTTGGAGAACCGAACGGTCGAGATCGCGGACGCCTGGAACGATCCTGAATATGCGGAGAAAGAAGAGGTTCGCCAAAGCAACCTGCGCGCCATGCTCGGCGTGCCGCTCATGCGGGATGGTGAACCGATCGGCGCCTTTGCGCTCGCGCGCAACGAGCCAATTCCGTTCACGCCACGCCAGGTCGAACTGGTTACGATTTTCGCCGACCAGGCGGTAATCGCGATTGAGAACGTACGCCTGTTCGACGAGGTGCAGGCCAAGACGCGCGACCTCGAGGAATCGCTCGATCGCCAGACCGCGACCTCCGAAATCCTGCGCGTCATCAGCCAGTCGCCGACCGACGCGGGCCCCGTGTTCGATCGCATCGTGACAACCGCCGCGCGCTTGCTGCATTACGATTACGCCTACGTGATCCTCACGGACGGCAAGCAATGGCGGCCCGTGGCCGGCGCGACCCCCGGCGGCGCGCGGCCGGAAAGGCTGCCGGACCAGTATCCCGTCAATCCAAGCGCGGATTTTCCGTCCCGCGCCATCGCCTCCAAAGCGATGGTTCACTTACCGGACTGGTCGCTCATCGACCTGCCCGCGATCGAGAGCCAGGTGCGGGACATTTTGGGCGCCCAGTCCTCGCTCTATCTGCCTTTCTTGAGAGACAGCGAGTGCGTGGGCCTGCTCGCGTTCGTGAGCCGGCGTGCTCATGCCTTCGGCCCTGCGGAGATCGCGCAAGCTGAAATCATTTCGCGACCAGGCCCTGATCGCGATCGAAAACGCCCGGCTGTTCAACGAAACGCAAGAATCCCTCGCGCAGCAGACCGCGACCGCGGACGTGCTGAAGGTGATCAGCCGCTCGGCGTTCGATCTGCAGGCCGTATTTGATACTCTCATCGCCTCGGCGGTTGAGCTGAGCGGGTCGCATAGCGGCGCGATCTGCGTGCGTGACGGGGAGATTTTCCGCTATCGGTCGTCTTCCGGACCTGGCGCGAGCTCGGAGTTGCACAATTATCTCGTCGAACACCCGGCGAATCCGGGGCGCGAATCGATCGTCGGACGCGCGGTTTTGTCCCGACAAATTGAGCAGATTCCGGACATTCGTGAGGACTCAGAATATTCGGTTCCGATAAACACCCGTGGCAATCCCGCGCGCGGCCTGGTTGGGGTGCCCCTCCTCGGGAAGGACAGGGTCGAAGGGGCCATCGTCCTCACGCGTCTCGAGCCCGGCGCCTTCCCCAAGCGCCAGATCGAAATCTTGCAGACCTTCGCCGACCAGGCCGTCATCGCGATCGAAAACGCGCGCCTGTTCGACGAAGTGCAGGCAAAGACGCGCGACCTCGAGGAATCGCTTCAGCAGCAGACCGCGACCGCGGACGTGCTGAAAGTCATTAGCCGTTCGGCATTCGATTTGGACACGGTCCTGAAGACGCTCGCCGATTCCGCGCAGTCGCTCAGCGGAGCGACGGGCGTGCTGGTCCTGTTGCGTGACGGCGAGTTCGTACGGCTTCGAGCCGAGTCCGGGTGTACCCCTCAACATAGAGAATATGTTGCGGCGCATCCTTTTCGGCCGGGCAGGGAAACCGTTACCGGGCGCGTGTTGATAACTGGCGAGGCGGTACACATCCCCGATGTGCTCGCAGACCCCGACTACGAATACGGCATCGGGCCTCAGGTCGGTAACTATCGCGCGACCTTCGGCGCCCCCTTGATTCGCAACGGCATAGTGGACGGCGTCTTCACGCTGTTGCGCCCCGAGCCGGGCGCGTTCACGCCGCGCCAGATCGAACTGGTGCGAACCTTCGCTGACCAGGCGGTGATCGCAATCGAGAACACGCGGCTGTTCGACGAGGTGCAGGCGAAGACGCGCGATCTGCAGGCGTCTCTGGAGCAGCAGACGGCGACGGCGGATGTGCTCAAGGTCATTTCCCGCTCGGCGTTCGACCTGCAGGCGGTGTTCGACACGCTCATTTCCTCCGCGATCGCGCTGATTGGCGCGGATCAGGGGTCTCTCTGGATGCGGGATGGCGACCTGTTCCGGTTTCGCGCCTATCATGGTCATTCGCCGGATTATGTGGCGTGGGTCGAGGACCACCCTTTGCGAGCGGGACGATCCTCTTCGGTCGGGCGGGTCGCCATGACCAAACAGGCCGCTTTGATCCCGGATGTGCTCAAAGACCTCGAGTACACGCCGCCAGCCAACGCC
This sequence comes from uncultured Alphaproteobacteria bacterium, assembly GCA_963730555.1. Classification (GTDB taxonomy): domain Bacteria; phylum Pseudomonadota; class Alphaproteobacteria; order Rhizobiales; family Beijerinckiaceae; genus Roseiarcus. The sequence goes on from CAVSSS010000016.1 coordinate 92,575, forward strand.
ATGATGGGCGTCCGGTCGGTGCTCGCCGCTCCCCTGTTGCGCCACGGTGAGGTTGAGGGGGTTTTCGTCATCTTCCGCAAGGTCCCTGGCGACTTCTCGCAGCGCCAGATCGAGCTCGTCCAGACGTTTGCCGACCAGGCGATGATCGCGATCGAGAATGTGCGCCTGTTCGACGAAGTGCAGGCGAAGACGCGCGACCTCGAGGAATCGCTTCAGCAGCAGACAGCGACCGCCGACGTTTTAAAGGTGATCAGTCGCTCCGCGTTCGACCTGCCGGCGGTGCTGCGCACGCTGGTCGAGTCGGCGGCCAAACTCTGCGACGCAGATAAGGCGACGATCACCCGCGAGATCAACGGCGTCTACTACCGCGCAGAATCGTACGGGTTTTCCGAGGAGTTCATGGGCCAAGTCCGCAACATACCTGTGGCTCCCGAGCGCGGCTCGATCACTGGGCTGGCCATGCTGGAAGGCAAAGCGATTCAGGTGGAAGACGTCGAGGCCGACCCCGAATATTGGCCTAAGAACTTCGCTAAGCCAGGCGAACTCCGTACCGGCCTCGGCATTCCGATGATGCGCAACGGCGCCCCAATCGGCGTGCTTGCTTTGATGCGCACCAAGGTTCGCCCTTTCAACGCCAAGCAGATCGAGCTCGTTCAGACCTTCGCCGACCAAGCCGTCATCGCCATCGAAAACGCGCGCCTGTTCGACGAGGTGCAGCACAAGACACGCGACCTTGAGGAGGCGCTTCAACAGCAGACGGCGACCGCCGACGTGCTGAAAGTCATCAGCCGGTCGGCGTTTGACCTGCAAGCGGTGCTGACGACTCTCGCAGAATCGGCGCGGGAGCTCTGCGGGGCGTCGTTCGCGACGCTTTTTATGCGCGAGCTCGACGCTGACGAAATGCGGCTCAGAGCGGAATCGGGCTGCACCCCCGAGATCGTCGCTTTCCTGCACGCCCATCCGATCAGGGCCGGCCGCGAGACCTTCACCGGCAGAGTGATGCTGAGCGGGGAAACGGTGCACCTGCCCGACGTGCTTGCCGATCCGGAATACGATTTCGGCGACGCGCCGCGCATCGGCAACTACCGCACGCTGCTCGGCGTTCCTCTTTTGCGCGACGGTCAGGTCGAGGGCGTCTTCGCGCTCGCCCGGCCCAAGCCAGCGCCATTTACCGCACGGCAAATCGAAATGGTGCGCGCCTTCGCCGACCAGGCCGTCATCGCCATCGAGAATTCGCGGCTATTCGAAGAAGTCCAGGCGCGGACGCGAGAACTCGCCGCCTCGCTCGACGACCTGCGCAAGGCGCAGGACCGCCTCATCCAGTCGGAGAAGCTCGCCTCCCTCGGCCAGCTCACCGCAGGCATCGCGCATGAGATCAAGAACCCGCTCAATTTCATCAACAATTACTCGGCGCTGTCGCGCGAGCTCGTCGACGAGCTTGCCGACGCGATCAAAGGCGCCGCCGTCAACGAAGCGGCGCACGGCGAGGCGGACGAATTGATCGGCGCCATCGGCGGCAACCTTGACAAGATTGTCCAACACGGCAAGCGCGCCAATTCGATCGTCAAGAACATGCTCTTGCATTCGCGCGAGGGCTCGGGCGAACGGTCGACGACCAACATCAACACGATGGTCGAGGAGGCGCTTAATCTGGCCTATCACGGCGCGCGGGCGGAGAAGCCTGGCTTCAACGTGACGATCGTCAAATCGCTCGACCCGAACGCCGGCGCCGCCGACGTCTACCCCCAAGAGATCACCCGGGTGCTCCTGAACTTGATTTCAAACGGATTCTACGCGACGAGCAAGCGCAAGCAGACCGCGGGAGACGCCTATGAACCCACGATCAGCGCCTCGACGCGCGACCTTGGGCCAAAGGTCGAGATCGCGATCCGCGACAATGGAACGGGCATTCCGGACGAAGTGAAGGCGAAGATGTTCAACCCGTTCTTCACCACCAAGCCTGCCGGCGAAGGCACCGGCCTCGGCCTTTCGCTGAGCCATGACATCGTGGTCAAGCAGCATGGCGGCGCGATCGAGGTCTCATCCGAGCCGGACGCGTTCACCGAGTTCACGATCGTGTTGCCACGGGGCGCGGTTGCACTATGAGCGGGCTCATCCTGGTCGTCGACGACGAGCCCGATGTCGCGGATCTGTTCCGCCAGCAATTCCGCAAGGAGTTGCGCGCCTCGCGCTTCGTCATGGAATTCGCGCTGAGCGCTACGGACGCATTGGAGCGTGTCCGCGCTGCGGAGGCCAAGCTTATTCTCATCCTTTCGGACATCAACATGCCGGGGATGAGCGGCCTCGACCTCTTGCCGCGCGCGAGGCTCGAGCGGCCGGACGTCCCGGTCATCATGATCACCGCTTACGGCGATGATGAGACGCGGCGGAAGGCGGCGGAGGCGGGAGCTGCGGGGCTGTTCACCAAGCCGATCGACTTCCCGGAGCTCCGCGGCGAAATCGGACGCCGGCTGGACGCGACCGCAAGTCCCTCATGACGGCGAAAGTCCTTGTCGTCGATGATGAGCCCGACCTTGAAGACCTGGTCCGGCAGCGGTTTCGCCGTCAGATCAAAGAGGGCTCGATCGCATTCGGGTTCGCGCGCGACGGCGTGGAGGCCTTGGCTCAGCTCGCCGCCCAAGGTGATTTCGACATGGTCGTCTCCGACATCAACATGCCGCGCATGGACGGACTGACGCTGCTCGCCAAGCTGCAGGAAGAGGCGACGAAGTTTTCGACCGTGATCGTCTCCGCCTATGGCGACATGGCCAATATCCGCACGGCTATGAACCGGGGCGCGTTCGATTTCCTTACGAAGCCAATTGACTTCACTGACTTCGAGGCCACGCTCCGCAAGACGATCGCCCATGTCGCCCATCTCAAGGACGCACGTCAGCGCCAAGCGGAAGCCGAGCGCGCGCATGCGTCGCTATCGCGCTATTTTTCGCCCAACCTCGCGCGGAGTCTCGCGGCCGATGAGAACGCGCTCGCGCCCGGCGGCGAGCGCCGCGAGATCGCGACTCTGTTCACCGACATCGCCGGATTCACGCCTCTGGTCGAATCGCTCGATCCCAAACGACTTACGGAGCTTCTCAGCGGCTATCTCGAAGGCATGACTGAAGTCGCGTTCACTTACGAGGGCACGGTTGCGAAGATCATCGGGGACGCGATCCATGTGCTGTTCGGCGCGCCCGCCGATCAGCCCGACGCCGCAAGCCGGGCCATCGCCTGCGCGCTCGCGCTCGATGCTCACGCCGAACGCTATCGGCAGGAATGGATCGCGCGCGGCGCGCCGCTTGGCGTCACACGCGTCGGCGTTCATGCCGGACCCGCGATTGTCGGCAATTTCGGCGGCGGCCGGCTCTACGACTACACAGCTTACGGCGACACCATCAACACGGCCGCGCGCCTCGAGGCGGCCAACAAGCAGCTCGGCACGCGCATCTGCGTCAGCGCCGCCGCCGCGGAGCGCGCAGAAGGGTTTGTCGGCCGCCCCGTCGGCGATCTTCTGCTCAGGGGACGGACCGAGCCGATGCGGGTGTTCGAGCCGCTGCGGCCCGAGGAGCGCAAAAGCCGCCATGCCTTGGCCTATGCCGACGCCTTCGCGAAGCTTGAGGCGCGCGATCCGGGCGCGCTCGCCGCTTTCGCCGCATTGGTCGGCAAATCCCCCGCGGACGCGCTTGCGCAGTACCACTTGAGGCGACTGCTCAATGGGAGAAGCGGGACGCGAATCGAAATGGCGTAAGAGAGGGCGCGCCGCGTTCCTCCGGGCCATCGGCGAATGGCTGCTATTTGCGCAATCGAGCTATTGCAGCGAGCACGGCAGGACCGCGGGAGCCACGCCTCCGTGATCCGGAATGGTTCCCCTTAGCCAAACCCACGATCACTGTCGATCGGCCAAGCCCTTGTTTGGCCGATCGATCTGGGCGACCATTGCAAGAATTGTCCGTCGGCGCCTTGAAGGACGAGCAGCATTCATATCGATTCCTCGGACGCCCAAACCGAAGGCGCCGCCCGCGGCGCACTCCGACCCGCGGGATGAGGACGCTCGCCGTTTCACCCGTCGGAGCTTGTTCGGAGCGAGCGCGGGCGCCGCGGCCGCGGCGATCGTTTCTCGCCCCGCCCTGGCGCAAGAGGGCGACAACCTCCCGCCCTCGGTCCCGGAATGGCAGCTCGAACCTGGCGAGGAGACGCTGAGCCACCCTTATGGGCGGCCATCCAAGTTCGAAGCCAATGTCGTGCGCCGCTATCGCCAGGGCTTGCCCGCGCCGCCGACGCGGCTCTCGTCATTCAGCCTGACGCCGCTGCAGGCCCTGCACGGAATCATCACCCCGAACGGCCTTCATTATGAGCGCCACCATGCCGGGATTCCGACGATCGATCCGTCCGAGCACCGGCTGATGGTGCATGGATTGGTCGAGCGGCCGCTCATCTTCACCATGGAGGAATTGACGCGATTTCCCTCCGTGTCGCGTGTCCACTTTCTCGAATGCTCCGGCAACACTCAGAACTGGGGCGCGCCGAAACCGGAGCTGACGGCGCAGGACACCCACGGACTGCTCAGCTGCTGCGAATGGACCGGCGTTCCCCTCGCGACCGTGCTGGCGGAAGCGGGCGTCAAGCCGCAAGCGAAATGGATGCTGGCCGAAGGCGCCGACGCGGCTGCGATGACGCGCAGCATCCCGATCGAAAAGGCGCTCGACGACGCGCTGCTCGCCTATGCGCAGAATGGCGAGAGCTTAAGGCCGGAGCAAGGCTATCCGCTCCGCCTGCTGCTGCCGGGATACGAGGGCAACACCAATGTCAAATGGCTCCGGCGCCTCAAGCTTGGGACCGAACCCTTTCAAACACGCGAGGAAACATCCAAGTACACCTTGCTTATGCCTGACGGCGTGGCGCGCCAGTTCAATTTCGTCATGGAGGCGAAGTCGGTCATCACGTTTCCGTCCGGCGGACATCGACTTGGGGCGCCTGGATTCTACGAGATCTCGGGCCTCGCCTGGTCGGGCACGGGAAAAGTCGCGCGAGTTGAAGTGTCGACGGACGGCGGCGCTTCGTGGCGTGATGCGACGCTGCAAGAGCCAGTCATGTCGAAGTGCCTGACCCGGTTTCGTGCGCCCTGGCGCTGGGACGGAGGTCCCGCGACGCTGGCGAGCCGCGTCACAGATGAGAGCGGCTACGTGCAGCCGACGCGCGAGGCGCTCATCAAGGTGCGCGACGTGCGGTCCTACTACCACTACAACGCGATTCAGAACTGGAGCGTCGCGGCTGGCGGGGCGGTGACCAATGCCGGATAGAATTGCCTTCTGCATCGCGCTCGCAATCGCCGCGGCCTTGACGTCCGGCGCCGTCGGCGCCGCCGAGCGTTACGGCTTGGGCCAACCGGCGACGCCCGAGGAGATCAAAGGCTGGAACATCGACATCTCGCCCGACGGCGCGGGATTGCCGCCTGGACGCGGCGACGTCCGGCAGGGCGAGGCCATCTTCGCCGCGAAATGCGCGAGCTGCCATGGGCCCCCTGGCGAGGGCAAGCCGATGGCGCGGTTGGCTGGCGGCATCGACACGCTCGGCGATAAGAAGCCTGAAAAGACTGTCGGCAGTTATTGGCCCTATGCGACGACGCTGTTTGATTATGTTCGACGCGCCATGCCGCTCAACGCGCCGCAGTCGCTCACCCCCGACGAAGTCTATGCCGTTTCGGCTTATGTGCTGTTCCTCAACGGGATTGTTCCACAAGACGCGACGCTGGACGCCGACACTCTCGCCAAGATCAAGATGCCGAACCGCGACGGATTCGTGAGCGCCTATCCGACGTTGGGCGCGGGCGCGAAACCCTAATAGTGGCGCCAAGTCACGCCCGACTGGCGCCTTAAGGGAGGAAACATGATCATCGATCTCAGGACCTACACAATGGTCCCTGGGCGGTTGGGCGCCTGGCTCAAGTTGTACGAGGCCGAGGGCATGCCCATCCACGTGCGGCATCTCGGTCAACCGATCGGCGTGTTCACCACCGACGTCGGGACCGTCAACCAGGTCGTATTCCTGTGGGGCTTCGAGAGTCAGGCGGACCGCGAGCGCCAGCGCGATGCGCTGGAGGCCGATCCCGACTGGGTCGCCTATCGCCGGAAGAGCGCCGAGGCGGGCAACGTGCAGCATCAGGAGTGCAAGATCATCAAGTCAACCAAATTCTCGCCGATGTGAGTTCGACGGCCCAGAGGATCGAGACGTGATCGACTATCGCAAGCTTTTTGATCTGAACGGCAAGACGGCGGTTGTCCTGGGTGCGGCGTCCGGCATCGGCAAGTCATCGGCCGAGGCGCTGGCTAACCTTGGCGCGCAAGTCCTATGCGCCGACCGCGACCGTGAGCGCGTCGAGGCGACTGTCGCTGGCATTCGCGCGGCAGGCGGTCGAGCCGAAGCGATCGTGACAGACGCCGCCCTGCCGGGCGACGTGTCGGCGCTGGCTGAGGCGGCGAAGGCTCAATTTCCGCGCATCGACATCGCCGTGACCACGCCGGGATTGAATATCCGCAAAACGATTCTCGACTACACCGAGGAGGACCTTGATCGTGTCCTCAACCTCAACATCAAGGGAACCGTCTATTTCTTCCAGGCGTTTGGACGCATCATGATGGATCAGGGCGGGGGGAGTCTGATCGCCTGTTCTTCGGTGCGCGCGGTCACGATCGAGCCGGGCCTCGCCGTCTACGGCGCCACCAAGGCCGCCATCGTCCTCCTGGTCAAGGGCTTTGCCTCTGAAGTCGGCCGCTTTGGCGTACGCGTCAACGCGATTGCTCCAAGCATTGCCGAGACGGCGCTAACCGAGCCGTTCAAGCAGCGGCCTGACATCCACAAACTCTACGCGGCGCATACCGTGTTCAATCGATGGGGCGCGGCCGACGAAGTCGCGTGTGCAGTGGCGTTTCTGGCGTCCGATGCGGCGAGCTACGTCAGCGGGAGCACGCTATTTGTCGACGGCGGCTGGACTGCGATTGACGGACCGCCAACGGGGCTGACGCAACTTACGCGATGAGGTCGATTGCGGCGACGCTCCGTTGGTTTCGGTGATCGGTGAGCGGGCCTCGCTCCGGGTGACAAATCTGGCGCGAGAAGCCGCCGAAATCGAAGGTGGCGGCGCGCCTTGCCCTCGTCGCTGCGCGGTGTAGACTTGATGGAAGAAGCAATGCAGAGGCGTCGAATGCGGCGCCAGCAAGGGAGGACGACATGATCGACGTCACCAGGCGGCGAATCTTGCAATCTGGCGGCGCGGCCGGGTTGCTGCTGATGCCGGGCGTCGCGCGCGCCGAAGCGGCCTGGAATGGGCCTCCGCCCGAATCTGGCGCCTCAATCCGCGTTTTGCGCTGGAAGCAATTCATCCAGGCGGAATTCGACAGCTTCGTCGCCAACACCAAGAAATTCACCGAGAAAACCGGCGTCAAAGTGCGGATCGAGGCCGAAAGCTGGGACGACATCCGACCGAAATCCGCGGTCGCCGCCAATGTCGGCGCCGGCCCCGACATCATCATGGGCACGCTCGACGATCCGTTCAAGTTCCCCGAAAAGCTGATAGACCTCACCGACGTCGCCGAATATCTCGGCGCCAAATACGGCGGTTGGTATCCGATCGCCCGCAAATATGGGATGCACGGCGATCGCTGGATCGCGCTCCCGCAGGGCGCGACCGGCGGCTGCATGAACTATCGCATCAGCGCCATGCACGCCGCCGGCTTCGATGAGTTCCCGAAGGATACGGCGGGCTATCTAAAGTTATGCCAGGGCCTCAAAAAGGCCGGCAAGCCGCCTGGCTTCGCGCTCGGCCACGCGACCGGCGACGCCAACGGTTGGACCCAGTGGTGTATGTGGGCTTTCGGCGGCAAGACGGTCGACGACAAAAACAATGTCGCGATCGATTCGCCCGAGACGGTCGCTGCCCTCGAATATGCCAAGCAGCTCTATGCAACCTATATCGATGGCGTGTTGTCATGGCTCGATCCAAGCAACAACAAAGCCTTCCTCGCCGATCAGATCAGCCTGACGTTGAATGGCATATCGATCTACACGGTCGCTAAAAACTCGCCTGAACCGGCGCTAAAGGCGATCGCCGCCGACATGGACCACGCCAATATGCCGATTGGGCCAGTCGGAAAGCCGACCGAGCAGCAAAACATCCTCAACACCTACGCATACGCCTACACGAAATATCCGAATGCGGTCCGCGAATATCTCCGATTCATGTGGGAAAAGCCGCAGGTCGACTATTGGGAGACCCAGTCGAACGGATACATGGCGCCTCCGTTGCCAGCCTGGAACGACAATCCGATCTGGACGGCGGATCCAAAGGTTACTCCGTTCCGCGATGTTCTGAAATACGCGCTGGACGACGGCTATTCCGGCTCACTAGGAACTGCGTCAGCGGCAACTATGGGCGATTTCGTAGTGGTCGACATGTTTGCTGAGGCCTGCACCGGGAACAAGTCGCCCAAAGCGGCGGCGCACGATGCCGCGGAGCAGGTGAAACGATATTACACCGCCTAGCGGAGCCGTGCATCGCGAATTGGGTTTCGAGTTCTTGCCAGGCGAGCGCTCGCGGGACCGCATGGCGAGGGCAAGCAAGCCGGTCCATACAAGGGAGGCAAGCATTCGCCGAATTGACTTCCCGCTACGCGACGGCCGGGTCAGCGACTGATGGCTTCCTTGACGCCGGTCCAACGAACGGCGCGCCCTCTCCCGGCGCGGCGGCGGCTTGCGTTTCGCCTACTCGACGATCGCAACTTTCTCGGCCTCGCCATGATCGCGCCGGCGGCCGCGTTCTTGCTGGTGTTTCTCGCTTACCCGCTTGCTCTGGGTTTCTGGCTCGGCATGACCGATGCCACGATCGGTCAGCCGGGCCGCTTTGTCGGGTTTGCCAACTTCATCTCCCTCGCCCATGATCCGATATTCTGGCTCGTGGTATTCAACACGACGCTCTATACGGTCGTGGCCAGCATCCTGAAATTTGGCTTGGGTCTCTATCTGGCGCTTTTGCTTAACCGCCGGCTGCCGATGAAGTCGCTCATCCGCGCTGTCGTGCTCCTGCCGTTTGTCACGCCGACCGTGCTTTCGGCGATCGCCTTCTGGTGGATCTACGATCCGCAGTTTTCGATCATCTCCTGGTCGCTCATCAAACTTGGCGTCATCCACCAGTATATTGATTTTCTCGGCCAGCCCTGGAACGCGCGCTGGTCGGTGATCGCCGCCAATGTCTGGCGCGGCATCCCGTTCGTGGCGATAACGCTGCTTGCCGGCTTACAGACGATCTCGCCGTCGCTCTACGAAGCGGCGACGCTCGACGGCGCGGGTCCGTGGCAGCGGTTCCGGTTTGTCACCCTGCCCATGCTGTCGCCGATCATCGCTGTCGTCATGACCTTCTCGGTGCTGCTTACCTTCACCGACTTCCAACTCATCTACGCCATCACCCGCGGTGGCCCGATCAACGCCACACATTTGATGGCGACGCTGTCCTACGAGCGGGCCATCACTGGAGGCCGCCTCGGCGAGGGCGCGGCGATTGCCGACGCCATGGTGCCGTTTCTGCTGGGGGCCATCCTGTTCAGTTATTTCGGACTGCAGCGGCGACGCTGGCAGCAAGGCTCGCGAGACTGACGATGGCGGCGAGCAGCGACTCATCCGAAGGCATGGACTATCTTGAGAGCCTGCCGCGCCGGCTGGTCACGCTCTATCTTCCACTCGGCGTCTTCCTGTTCGTCTTGCTGTTTCCATTCTACTGGATGACGACGACGACCTTTAAGCCCGACGACGAGCTTTACGATTACGCGCGCTTCAATCCGTTCTGGGTCCACCATCCGACGCTTGCTCACATCGAGAAGCTGTTTTTCGAGACGAGCTATCCCTCCTGGCTCATCAACACCCTGCTCATCTCGGTGGCGGCGACGGCGATCTCCTTGTTTTGCAGCGTCTGCGCGGCCTATGCGATCGAACGTTTGCGGTTTTCCGGCGCACGCTATATCGGGCTCGCCATCTTTCTCGCCTATCTCGTGCCGCCCAGCATCCTGTTCATCCCGCTCGCGGCGATCATCTTCAAGCTTGGTCTGTTCGACAGCGACTGGGCGCTCATCCTGACCTATCCGACCTTCCTCGTGCCGTTCTGCACCTGGCTCTTGATGGGCTATTTCCGCACGATTCCTTATGAGCTTGAGGAATGCGCGCTGATCGACGGCGCAACCCGGCTGCAGATCTTATGGAAGATCACTCTGCCGCTGGCGGTCCCCGGCTTGATTTCGGCCGGCATTTTCGCCTTCACGCTGTCCTGGAACGAGTTCATTTACGCGCTGACCTTCATCTCGTCGTCGGAGAACAAGACGGTTCCGGTCGGCGCCATCACCGAACTGGTCGAAGGCGACGTCTATCACTGGGGTTCGCTGATGGCGGCGGCCCTGTTCGGTTCGTTGCCGGTGGTAATCATGTACTCGTTTTTCGTCGAGTACTACGTCTCGAGCCTGACTGGGGCGGTGAAAGAGTAGCGATCAAGAAGGGGATGGACTCTCGATCCTGAAACGGCTGGTCGTTGATCCGCCCCCTCGAACCGGCGCGCAAATCATCGCTGAAACCGTCCAAGCGAACCAATGGCCGCGCGGTTGATGTTTCGGCTACATCGCCATCGCGTCCTTGGTGCACTTCTTGACGAAAGAGGTCATTGCGGCGCCATGCAGGTTCTTGTCCTTGGCCTGCCCCTCGCAAGACGTCCTCTCGCATTTCGTCATGAAGCTGGTCTTGGCGGCGCCGGCAAGCTTCTTGTCTGTGGCCTGTGTCATACAGGGGTCATCGGCGTAGGCGAGCCCCGGGGCTCCGGCGAGGCCTAGCGCGAGCGCAACCAGCGCGATCGTCGTGGTCATTGATATATCTCCCAAATCAGGCCGCCCCTTTGCGGCCATGAATTCAAGCATAACCACGCCGGCGCGCCGTGGCGAGGGCCAGGTCTGACCCCCGAGACGCAAATTTGGCTCACCTCGTATCGATTTTGAAGGAAATGTTGCAAAAGGCTCGGCCTCAAGACCCGTCGAATCGGAATGGAGTGATGCGGCGAGCGACGAACCGGCTCTTGATCCTGCTCGTCCTGGCGCTGCTGGCGCTCGGCGCGGCGGCGCAGCTCGCGCTCATACACGTTCCCGTCCCCCCGCTCGCCTTCGCAGCTGCCGGCGCCATACTGGGGTTGCTGCTCGTTATCGCGAGGCTTCCGCTTGTCGCGCGTCGCCCGGTCGTGTTCCTGCTTACCCTCGCTCTGCTCGCGGCTTTGACCGGCGGGCTCGCCTATTTCCAGTTCCTCATCAAGCCGAACATCGTGAAGGGGTTCATCAGCGCCGCCTTCGCGCCGAAGCCGACAGCGGTGACGGCGGAAGCGGCGAAAGTCGAAGACTGGCCTCCCGAGCTGACGGCAATCGGGACGTTGCGCGCCTATCAGGGCGTCCTCATCGCGCCTCAGGCGGCCGGGATGGTGACGGCGAAGCATTTCGAGTCGGGCGAAGACGTCGAAGCCGGCGCGCTGCTTATCAATATCGACAATTCGGTCGAGCAGGCGGATCTCGCCAACGGCCTGGCGCAACTGAAGAACGCCGAGGCGACGTTTGCGCGCCAAAAGACGCTCGTCGCTCAAGGCAACACTCCCCAATCGACGGTCGACGCCGCAATCGCCACGCGCGATTCCGCCGCCGCGACGGTTGAGCGGACGCGGGCGGTCATCGCTCAAAAGGCGATCAAGGCGCCCTTCGCCGGCAGGCTTGGCCTGCGTAATGTCGATCTCGGGCAATATGTCGCGGTGGGGACGAGCCTCGTGACCCTGCAGCAGCTCGACCCGATTTACGCTGACTTTCCCGTGCCAGAGGAGGCTTTGCGCTCGCTCGCCGTCGGTCAGCTGGTCAAGATGACCGTCGACGCTATCCCTGGCCGCAGCTTCGAGGGCAAGATCGAGGCGATCGATGCGCGCGTAAGCGCCGAGTCGCGCAACGTGACCGCTCGCGCAGTGTTCGCCAACCCGGATCGCAAGCTTCTGCCCGGCATGTTCGCCAATCTGACGGTCACGACAGGAGAGCCCGCTTCATTGCTGACCGTGCCCCGCACGGCGATCGTTTACAGTCTTTACGGCGACAATGTCTTCGTCGTCAGAGCGGCCCCGCATGCGCGCGAGGAAGGCGGCGTGAGCGATCACGGCGGCGCGAGCGGCCTCATCGTAGAGCGGCGTTTCGTTAAGGTCGGTCCGGCGCGCGGCGAGAGAATTGCGGTCGAGGAGGGCTTAAGGGCAGGCGAGCGCGTGGTGACTGCGGGCCAAATCAAGCTGCAGGCCTATATGCCGGTCACGATCGACGAAGCGGCCGCGCTTCCGACGCCTGCCGAAACGCCACGGCCGTGACGGATCGCCGATGAACGCTTTCACCGATCTCTTCATCCGCCGGCCGGTGCTGGCGACCGTGGTCAGTCTGCTCATCCTGCTGATCGGTGGAATGGCCGCGTTCAGGCTGCAGGTTCGTCAATTCCCCGAGACCTCGAACACCACGATCACCATCACCACGACCTATCCCGGCGCGGCCGCCGACGTCATCAAGGGGTTCATCACAACTCCGATCGAGCAGGCGGTGGCCAGCTCCGAGGGGATCGACACGCTGGTCTCGACCTCGCAGCAGAACACCTCGACGATCACGCTCAATCTGCGTCTCGACGCCAATCCCGACCGGGCGATGGCCGACACCCTGTCCAAGGTCAATCAGGTGCGCGGGCTCTTGCCGCGCGACGCCAATGATCCCGTGGTGGTCAAGCAGACAGGACAGGGCTACGCGCTCATGTATCTGTCGTTCAACTCGGAAGTGATGAGCGCGTCCCAGATCACCGACTATTTGACCCGCATCGTTCAGCCTCGTCTGCAGACCGTTGACGGGGTCGCCAACGCCCAGATTCTCGGCGGCCAGACCTTCGCAATGCGCATCTGGCTCGACCCGACCCGCATGGCGTCCTTAGGGGTGACCGCAAACGACGTGCGAGCGGCGCTCGCCGCCAACAATTTCACCACCGCCGCCGGCGAGGTCAAAGGCGACTACACCCAGATCAGCGTCAACGCGCCGACGTCCCTCGACAGCGCCAAAGCGTTCGGGCAGCTGGTGATTGCAACGCACGGCGACGCGCTCGTGCGCCTCGGAGACATTTCGAAGATCGAGCTCGGGCCCCAAAGCGTCGATTCCTCCTCAGTGTTCGACGGCCTCAAGGCGGTGTTCGTCGGCATCTATGGCACGCCGGAGGCCAATCCGCTGACCGTGATCGACGGCGTCCGCGCGATCATGCCGAGCATCCAGAGCCAGTTGCCAGCGGGCTTGCGAGCCACAATCGCCTATGATTCGACCACCTTCATCCGCGCCTCGATCTATGAGGTCGCCAAGACGCTCGCCGAGGCGGCGGCGATCGTGATCGTGGTGATTTTCCTCTTTCTCGGCAATCTGCGCTCGACCTTCATCCCGATCGTCACCATTCCGCTTTCGCTCATCGGCGTGATGATCGCGCTGATGGCCCTCGGCTACTCGATCAATCTTTTGACCCTGCTGGCGCTCGTGCTCGGCATCGGTCTCGTGGTCGACGACGCGATTGTGGTGGTGGAGAACATTCACCGCCATATCGAGGAGGGCATGACGCCCTTCGACGCGGCGATTCGGGGCGCGCATGAGATCGCGCTGCCGATCATTGCTATGACCATTACCCTCGCAGCGGTCTACGCCCCGATCGGCTTCGTCTCGGGCGTGACCGGGGTTCTCTTTCGCGAATTCGCCTTCACTCTCGCCGGCGCTGTCATCGTCTCCGGCTTCATTGCGCTAACGCTGTCGCCCATGATGTGCTCGAAGCTGCTTAGCCGGGAAAAGAGCGAAGGCTGGTTCGCGCGGACGCTCGATCGTGCTTTCCTAAGCCTTCGCCGCGCCTATAAGCGCCGCCTCCACAGCTCGCTCAACTTCCGCGCGCTGACCCTTCTCATCCTGGTCGGGCTCCTGGCTCTGACCGCCGTCATGTACGCCTCGACCCCGCGCGAGCTTGCTCCGGAGGAGGATCAGGGCATTCTCCTTTCGCTCGTCAAGACGCCACAGCTCGGCAACCTCGATTACACGGAGCAGGCGACGCAACGCCTGTATGACGGCGTGCGTGGAACGCCGGAAATCGCGCACGTTTTCACCATCAACGGCTCTGCCGGCGTCCGCAACGCCTTCGCCGGCTTTCTCCTCAAACCTTGGGACCAGCGGAGCAAAACTCAGAAGCAGATTCTTGGCGAGCTCAGGCCGAAATTCCTCGCGGTGCCGCAGGCGCAGGTGCAGGCGTTTTCACCCCCGGCGCTGCCCGGCTCGACCGGCGGCGCGCCGATGCAGTTCGTCATTCGCACCACCGGCGACTATACGACACTCGCGGATGTCGCGCTCAAAATGCAGCAAGCGGCCCAGGAAAGCGGGCTCTTCCTGTTCACCGACGTCGACCTCAAATTCGATACGCCACAACTCGAGTTCAAGGTCGACGCCGACAAGGCCAACCGCATCGGCGTGAACATGTCCGATGTCGGCACGGCGCTGGCGACCATGCTTGGCGGCAACTACGTCAATCTGTTCAGCCTTTACGGGCGCAGCTACCAGGTCATACCGCAGGCGCCGCGCGAGTTCCGTTTCTCACCCGATTGGTTGACCCGCTATCAGGTGCGCGCCAGAAACGGCGAGCTTGTCCCGCTCTCGGCGGTGGCGAGCGTATCGGAAAAAGTGCAGCCCAATGCGCTGACGAGCTTCCAGCAGCTCAATTCCGCCACCCTGTCGGGCGTGCCTTTTCCCGGCCGGACGCTCGGCGAGGCGCTCGATTTCCTGACCGCGAAATCGAAGGAGATCTTCCCGGAAGGCTACACCTATGACTTCCAGGGCGATTCGCGCCAGTACGAGCAGGAGGGCAACGCGCTCGTCTATGTGTTCGTGTTCGCGCTCATCGTCATCTATCTCGTGCTCGCCGCGCAATATGAGAGCTTCCGCGATCCGCTCATCATTCTCATCGCCTTGCCGACGGCGCTGTTCGGCGCGCTTCTGCCGCTCAACATCGGCGGCGTCCTCGGCTTCGCCAGCGTCAACATCTATTCGCAAATCGGTCTCGTCACGCTGATCGGCCTCATTTCCAAGCACGGCATCCTGATGGTCGATTTCGCCAATCGGCTGCAGGAGACCCGCGGCCATTCCCGCCGCAGCGCAATCGAGGAGGCGGCCGCGGTGCGGTTGAGGCCCATCCTCATGACCACCGCCGCGATGGTGGTCGGCATGGCGCCCCTCATCTTCGCCACCGGGGCTGGCGCGGTCTCGCGCTTCAACATCGGCGTCACCATCTTCTTCGGCATGGCGATCGGCACGCTGTTCACGCTGTTCGTCACCCCCGCGGTCTATACGTTCCTCGCCCACGACCATGCGGCGGCGATGGCGAAAGAGAAGGCGCTCGGGCATCTCAAGGAGGAGCCGGTCGAGGTCGGCTGAGGGATGGCGCGCCGAACGCTTCGCGGGTAGCTTTTCATGTCCTGGCTAGCGGCAGCCGCTCAGATCGATGGAACTGGCGCGCCGCCCAGCCCGTCGATCAGCGCCTTCAGCGTCGCCGCGGTCGAGGCGTCGGCCTCGCCGTCGACGCGCTCTGGCCGGAAGTGGCGCTGGAACGCGGCCACAACCCGCCGGGTCTGGCGGTCGTAAATTCCGGTGATTTCCACCCCATAGCCGTAGAGCGCCAGCATCGCCTGGAGCGCCCGCACCGACCGGCCTTCGTCCTCATGGGCGAAGAGCGGCGAGCCTCTGATCGGCGCGGGCTTGGTCCAATGACCGACGCCGCTCCGCCACAGCGTTGCCCACGGAAAGACCTCGCCCGGATCGCGCTTGCGCGCCGGCGCGATATCGGAATGGGCGAGGACCCGCTCGGGCGCGATCGCCCAGCGCTCGGATATATCGCGCGCAAGCGCGATCGTCGCCTCGATCTGCGGATCAGGAAAGGGGGGCGAGCCGCCGTCATGGCCCGGATTGACAATCTCGATTCCGATCGAGGCCGAGTTCAGATCGCTTTCGCCTTTCCAGGAACCCCTGCCCGCGTGCCAGGCGCGGTCGCTCTCCGCGACCAATTGGTCGATTGAGCCGTCTTCCCAAACCAAATAATGCGCGGACACCTCGCAGGCGGGATCGGTCAGCGCCTTCAGCGCGGCCTCACCCGTCGGCATGCCGGTATAGTGCAGGATAAGGCAGTTGGGCCGGCTATAGCCGCGCCGCGCGCCGTAGTTGGACGACGCCATGAAGCGAGCAGCGAGCAGGCTATCGGCCGAGGGACGCGCCGTCATGTCACGCGGCGGGAGCCGCGCGTCGGGCGTGACTGAACCGTGCCAGGACTAAAACTACAGCCATGGCGCGTGAAGCGTCGATTGATCAGTACCAGGCGCGGCAGACGCGTTGACCGTAGGCGTTCCAGCCCCATCGCGCACAGTGGTGGTGGTAGCGCGGCGCCGTCACGGCATTGCCAATCAACGCGCCGGTGCCCGCGCCGATGATGCCGCCAGCGATGGCGCCGCCCGCGCTGCCGCCGGTGAGCGCTGACCCGATCAGCGCGCCGCCGCCGGCGCCGATCGCGCCACCGGCCAACGTGCCCGTCTGCTGTTGCGGCGTGTAACAACCCGATACGGACAGCGCGCCGGCCAGCGCCAGCGCAAGAGTGAAAGTCCTTTTCATATTCCTCCCCTTCGGCTCAGTAGAAAGCGGTGCAGACGCGGTTGCCGTTGTAGTCATAACCCCACTGTGCGCATCGGCCGCTCGGCTGCGGCGGCGCCGTCGCAGCGTTGCCGATTAAAGCGCCGGTCCCGGCGCCGAGCAAGCCCCCAGCAATGGCGCCGCCCGCGCTGCCGTGGGTAAGCGCCGATCCGATCAAGGCGCCGCCGCCAGCGCCGATCGCGCCTCCGGCGAGCGTGCCCGTCTGCTGTTGCGGCGTTTGGCAGGCCGCGACCGAGAACGCGCCGGCCAAGGCCAGCGCAAGAGTGATTGTCTTTTTCATGTTTCCCCTATTGGCTCAATAGAAAGCAGTGCAAACCCTGTTGCCGTTATAGTCATACGCCCACTGGGCGCATCGGCGGGGCGGCGGCCCGCCGTAATAGCCCCCCGGCGGCGGGCCGCCGTAGTATCCCGGCCCAGGAGGTGTCGCGGCCGAACCGATCAACGCGCCTGAGCCGGCGCCGATCGCGGCGCCCGCGAGCGCGCCGCCCGCGCTGCCGCCCGACACGGCCGAGCCGATAAGAGCACCCGTGCCCGCCCCGAGCGCGCCGCCCATGAGCGCGTTCTGCTGCTGCGGCGTTTCGCAGGCCGAGACGGAAATGGCGACGACGACGGCCGCCGAAAGAGCCAGGATTCTTTTCATGTGAAGTAATCTCCCGTCCGTCTCATCCCCGAGGGCCCCCAAGACTCGTCTCGACGGCCCTAAGCCGAAAAACGAGGCGGCGGAAGCAGCGACCGTCCGCTCAAGCGCCACAATCCCATAATTCGGGTGACGCTTCAATGAACAAGCAGGGTCCTTGGTTCCCGCCCGTGGCTTGGGTCAGTCTCTTTATGCTTGACCGCCTTCGCCTCAGACCCATATGCGTCCTGAGCCAGTCGGCCGGACGGCCGCCGTTGAAAAGCGGAGGAAAGTCCGGGCTCCATACGGATACGGTGCCGGATAACGTCCGGCGGGGGCGACCCCAGGGAAAGCGCCACAGAAAGCAAACCGCCGGATCGCGGGCCCAAAAGGCCGTCACGCGAGACGGCAAGGGTGAAAGGGTGCGGTAAGAGCGCACCGCGCGGGCGGCAACGTCAGCGGCATGGCAAGCCCCGCCGGGAGCAAAACCGAATAGGAGCGACACGCGGCGCCACCCGGCGCCGCAAGGCCTTGTCCGTTGGCCCCGCCGCTCGGGTTGGTTGCTTGAGGCGCCCGGCGACGGGCGTCCCAGAGGAATGGCCGTCACGTCGGGGCGATGAGCCCCGGCCATACAGAACCCGGCTTACAGGCCGGCTGGCGTTTGCTTCGCTTCTCGTTCAAACTTGGTTAAAACGAATTCCATCTCCCCATGACGCGGCCCTTGAAACCCGGAAAGGCGATGATGCTGCGCGCTGACAAAGTCATTCCGGCCGGCCATTGGTCGGGCGCTCCGGCCGATACGGTGGTCCTCGACTTCGACGCGCGCTATCGCCGGCGTGTCGCCATGAGCGGGGTCGGCGGGCTCGAATTCCTGCTCGATCTCTCGGAAGCGACGATGCTGCGCGGCGGCGACGGGTTGCGGCTCGAGGACGGGCGCGTGGTGGAGGTTGTCGCCGAGCCCGAAACGCTGGCGGAGATCCGAGCCGCCGATCCCTTGGCGCTCACCCGAGTCGCTTGGCATCTCGGCAATCGTCATCTGCCGACCGAAATGACGCCAAAGGCGCTGCGCATCCGCCGCGACCCCGTCATCGAGGCGATGGCCGAGGGGCTGGGCGCCCGCGTCATCGCACTCGAGGCGCCGTTCAATCCCGAAGGCGGGGCGTATGCGAAGGCCGAGGGAGGGGCTGATGAGTCCCGCCATGACCACGATCACCACCACGACCACCACGATCACGATCATCACCACGCGCACGACCACGATCATGGTCACGGTGGCCGAGGCTAACGGCGGCGGGGCGCTGCCGCTCCTGATCTGGCTTTCGCCGACATTCCCGGTCGGCGCCTTCGCCTATTCGCATGGACTCGAATGGGCGGTCGAAGCGGGCGACATCGTCGATGCGCCTTCGCTTAAGGATTGGCTCATCGATCTTCTGGCGTTCGGGGCGCCGCGCTCGGAAGCCATCCTGTTCGCGGCCGCCTTCCGCGCCGTGGAGGCGGCCGATTGGCCGGAGCTCGCGGAGATCAACGCGCTCGCGGTCGCGCTGACCGCTTCCGCCGAACGTCGGCTGGAAACGACTGCGCAGGGAGCGGCGTTCGTCGCGGCCGCGCGGGCGGCGTGGGATTGCGAGGCTTTGCGGCGATTCGAGGCGGCGCCCGAAGGGATCGTCACCTATCCGGTCGCGGTCGCCGCGGCGGCGAGCGCGCATGCTCTGCCGCTTGACATGAGCCTCGCGGCGTTCATCCTTGCCCAAGTCGCCAGTCTCGTCTCCGCCGCGTTGCGTCTCGGTCCAATCGGGCAGACGGACGGCCAGAAGATTCTCGCCGCGCTCCTGCCGCGCATTGAGGATCTGGCGCGCGAGGCTCAAACGGCGCGACTCGCCGGGATCGGGGGTTGCGCGTTCCGCTCCGACATCGCCGCCATGCGTCATGAGACGCAATATTCGAGACTGTTCCGGTCATGAGCACAAGCCAGCAACCTCTTCGCGTCGGCATCGGTGGTCCGGTGGGCTCCGGCAAGACGGCGCTCATGGAGCAGCTTTGCAAGCGCCTGCGCGATGAGATCAGTATCGTCGCCATCACCAACGACATCTACACCAAGGAGGACGCGCGCATTCTGGTCGAGGCGGGCGCTCTTCCGGCTGAGCGGATCATGGGCGTCGAGACCGGCGGCTGCCCGCATACCGCGATCCGCGAGGACGCCTCGATCAATCTCGCGGCGGTTTCGGAGATGCGCAAGCGGTTCGCCAATCTCGATCTGATCCTCATCGAATCGGGCGGCGACAATCTTGCCGCGACCTTCTCGCCGGAACTCGCCGATCTAACGATCTATGTCATTGACGTCTCAGGCGGCGAGAAGATCCCACGCAAAGGCGGGCCAGGCGTGACCCGCTCGGATCTGCTCGTGATCAATAAGATTGATCTCGCCCCTTACGTTGGCGCCTCGCTCGAGGTTATGGCGAGGGATGCGCTCATGATGCGCAAGGGCCGTCCGTTCGTGCTCGCAAACATGAAAAGAGGAGAGGGGCTCGGCGCAATAATCGCTTTCCTGCGCCTCCGGGGAGGGCTCGATCAAATAGACCCTAGTCAGGAATGGCAGTAGGGAACCTTGACGGGGCTCATCCGTTTACAATGTGAACTTGGATAGCCATGAGTTCAATGGATTCCACTCCGGCCCTATCGTCACGGAAACCTTCCGGCCGCGCTTTTGGCCGCGGCTCGCCAGATTCTGGATGAGGACGGGCTGCATGCGGTTGGACTGCGCGAGACAGCCCGCCGCGTCGGCGTGTCGGCGACGGCGGCTTACCGTCATTTCACCAACAAGGAAGATCTCCTCGCTGCCGTCGCAGCCGAGGGATTCCGTGAGCTCGCCGCGTCCATGCAAAGCGCGACCCGCGGCGCGACCCCCCTTACCCGGGCGGGTCTCGCTTATATTGAATTCGCCAACCAGAACCGTGGCCTCTTTCGCCTCATGTTTGGGCCCGTTCTCGCCGAGCGGACGAAGTATCCGGCGCTTCACGCGGCGAGCGCGGGCGTCGAGGCTCTGCTCTTGCGTGGCGTCGCCGAGGTCGACCCGCGGCCGCTCAACGACAATCCTGCGGCGATGGCGGCGTGGGGCCTCGTGCATGGGCTCGCGCATCTGATTGTCGATGGCTTCTTTCCGGCGTCGCGCGCAAGTGTTCAAGCGGAGGAGATCCTGGCCAAGAATCAGGTTGCCGAAACCGCCGGTCCCGGAGCCGGCCGGATAGCTCAACAGCTTGGCGCGGACCGTGCGGCTGTGGGGCCGGCGCGACGGGCGCTGTGGCGGCGTCAGCGCTTGCGGCATAGACCAAGGCGCGTGAGACTGATGTAGAAAAAGGCGGTCCCGCAGCTCCCTCGGTGCTTCGGCCTTGGGGCAAAGTGCCAGTGGGATTGGAAACGCGACCGCCGCCCAAGAGGCCTTCCGTGACCGGCGCGGGTGGAGGCTGCACGGGTGGCGGATGTCGATTGGCCCGCGTCTGCCGCTCACGCGCCCGGCTTGCCGCCAATCGCAACTAAGGCCGACGATCTGGAGGGGCTATGCGCGCCTCGGCGAGACGCAGACGGAGGCGCCCAGACTGATCGATTTAATCTTGAGCAAGGATTGCCCGGTCTCCGCGTTACTGACTGACGACGACAAGGGGAAGCTTCTCGTTATCAAACAGGAGGCGATCAAGCGAATCGGGGCTAAACTATCGCGCTCTACGCGCGAGCGGAACGCGGCGATCCCGTTCGACCGCCGCAGCCCATCCCTGGAGCGCTTCCCCCAGGCTTGATCCGGGGGTTGCGATGACATTGGCGTGAACCGCCATGGAGAAGCCACGCCCCTCTAAGCGCGGCAATTTCACCAAGGGTATGAATAAGCTCCCGCAGTGTAAGGAGCGGCGCGCTTGGAGCCGAGAATGTCGAGCTGTGGCCCCGCCGCGCTTCCTGCGCCAATAGCCCGCGCGCCTGCCTTGAGCATGACAGTATAAGTCAGCGCCGCCGGGTTGAAGTTGACGAATTCGGCCTTCGCCCCGCCGGAATCGATGATATTGCCATTCGTCAAGGTTCCTGGTTGGCTAAGATATTGTATGGCGCCATTGACGTACCAGGAGATTTCCGGGCCCGCGCAGCACGTCGCGACGTTGTGATCCGGCACAACGCCGCTATCGCGAGTGTCAACGTAGAGTCGGCTCGTAAGATTGTTCCGTACGGCCGTGTTGGTGCTTACCAAGCCTTCGGGCGTTTTGCCGCCAACGTTGATGGCGGCGACGCAACCGGGCGTGGAAACGAGGCCGTCCTCGACCACCGTATTGTCGGCAATCAGGCTGTTGTGGACGCTTTCGAAGGTAATTCCATGACAGGCACTGGTGATCACGACATTGTTCGTCACGGTGACATTCGTCCAGTCCGCGTCGAAAGCGTCGATCCCCTGCAGATAAGTCGGAAATGGAAGAGTCGGGTCCGTCTGCCGGACGATCAAGTTGCTGTCAATGAGGACGTTGGAAAAATAATTCACAGTAGCGCCGGCCGCCAGGAAGCCTGCCTGGCCCTGCATGGCGTCGTTATGGTTGCCGTCACCGAGGTTCAAGTTGTCGTGGATAGTGTTGTGCGTGATGGCGAGATTGCTTTGCGCATAGTCGATGGCGTCATCGCCAAAATGATCAATCGCGTTGTTCGAGAACACGACTTGGGGCGCGGCAATCCCCGCGCCGTTCCTGACATTGGCGATGTGTGAACCGGTCACTGAAATGCATTTCGTAGCCGTCGTGCCCGGAGTGCTGTGGACGAAAAACGCGTTGCGCGCGTTCGCAATCCATTGAGCTTGGCTCCATCCCGCGACGTTGTCCTGGGATGAGATGGTCATGTTCTCAAGCACGATGTTCGATGTCGGAAAGGTCGGTGAAAAGTCATCGATGTCGACCAGCCAATAGCCGCCGATAGCGACGCCCTGGAGACTTTGCACCTTGAGCCCATTGAACGCCCAATAATTGGTCCCTGCGATGAAAAGCGATGTCAGGACGGGCGTCTGCCCGGGCGCAGCCGCAATCGTGACAAAAGCGGAATTGGCGATCTCCGTATTCCAAACGTTGAGCCAGAGGTTGCCGTAGTTTCCGCTCACAAGCAGGATTTCGTCCCCGGGCGCGATTGGGCCTGCGTTCGGGCCCGGGGCTATAACCCACGGCTGCCCGGCGGCCACAGCGTGCGGATAGGCGGCCGTCGTCAGAAGTGGATAAGTGTAGCCGGGTCTGGGCCTGAACCAGGGCCTCAAGGTTGTTCCAGGGACTGGCCTGGGATCCATTGCCGCCAGCGGCCTGCGTCTTTCCATGGACCGGATCAAAGTACCAAACATGTCTGAAGGTCGAGGGCGGAGTCTCGCATCCACTATAAACCTCGGCCGCACGTACAGGCGCGGCGAGACAGAACAACAGAATCACAAAGTAGCCGACTTCATGGACAAGCCCCCGTTGCTGAACTTTAAGAGCACGTATAGCGCCCAACGAATCGATATCATGGCTTCATCTAGGCCTTCAACGACAAATATTATTTGTCTATACTGTTATAGGCGAGATTATTACCATCCATGTTGGATAAATAACTTTTCACGAAAAACGTGGTCCAGGCGGGGATCGGCTGAGATGACCGGCGACTCCTCGCAAAAAACGAGCGAGACGCGATCGCGAGAGCCGGGCTGAGCGTAATTGAACGCGCAATTCCCTCAACGGCCCGCCGACGACGATATCCTCGATCGCGACGCCCCCGGCTCACAACCGCGGTCGCCCGAGCCTTCAATCCGGTTGCGCCTTGCGCTACGCTCTCGCTCATGAAACATGCCGGTCCCGTCATGGCGAGCTGGCGGGACGGGACGCCTCGGGAGGAAACATGGAAACGCGACGCATCAAGGCTCGGAATGGCGAGGGCCTCGTATTCTCGGTCGTCGGGCTAGGGACTGGCCCGCTCGGCGACTTCTACGAGCTGCTCGACGAAAAAACCGCGATCGCGACGGTCGAGCAGGCGCTTGCGAGCGGCGTCAAGGTGTTCGAACTCTTCGCCTCACTACGGCAACGGGCTCGCGGAAAGCCGCATGGGCGCGGGCTTACGGCGCGCGAAGCGCGACGAGATCCTGGTCTCGACCAAGATCGGCCGCATCATGGACCCCTTCACCAAGCCGCCCAAGCCGCGCAGCGACGTGGTGTCGCCCGGCTTCGCCGGCGGACACCCGCACGCGCCGCGCTTCGATTATTCCTATGACGGCGCGATGCGCTCGATCGAGCACTCGCTGCTGCGCCTCGGGCTCAGCCGGGTCGACATCGTCCTGATCCACGATTGCGACGCCTGGACGCACGGGAAAGAGGAGGCGCCTGGGCGCTTCAAGGAGGCGATGGAAGGCGCCTATCGCGCGCTCGACAAGCTGCGCGACGAGAAGGTCGTCAAGGCGATCGGCTTTGGCATCAATGAGGCCGACACCTGCGTCAAGTTCGCACGAGCTGGCGATTTCGATATCGCGATGATGGCCGGACGCTATACGCTGATCGACCAGACGGGCCTAGCCGAGTTCCTGCCGCTCGCCTTGGAAAAGAACATGGGCGTGATGCTTGCGGGCGTGTTCAATTCCGGCATTCTGGCGACCGGATCGGGACCAGGAGCAAAATTCGACTACACGGCCGCTCCCGAGGCGGTAGTGAAAAAAGTGAAGGCGATCGAGGAGATCTGCAAAAAGCACAAGGTCACCCTGCGCCAGGCGGCGATCCAATTCGCCGCGGCCCACCCCGCCGTCGTCTCGATCGTGCTTGGCGCGGTCAAGCCCGAGGAAGTCAAGGCGAACGTCCATGACGCGACGGTCGAGATCCCGGCGAGCCTATGGTCGGATCTCAAAGCGGCCAAGCTTCTGGAATCGGCCGCGCCGACGAAGGGGTAGGCGGGCTTCCGTGCCTGGAGCCTGCAGCCTGCGATCGTCGGCGGAGCCTGCGAAAGCGGGGGACAACGCGCGCCCCGTCTTGCCAAATCCGGGCACCAGCCCACACTAGCCACCGATGTGATTCCTCGGTTGCACGTCTCGAGGTTCGCCTACCCGTCTCCGAGGGTCGCTTTAAAGGCGGATCAACATGAAAGACGCTAAGGGCCTTCAGCCGTCTAGACCCCTTCTTTATTTAATTGATGGAACGGGCCTCAACGCTGGAAAGCTACATGCTTTAGAAAGCTACTCAAATATTTATAATATCAACATCTTCACTGAGACGCACAGCGTAAATCATGAGGCGATAATAGGGTTTTACTTTAGCGGAGTTGCTTCGTCGGCTTCCGATGGCTTGGGGCAAAAAATTGCAGGGATAGGGTTAGCTGATCTCATCGAACAAGTATACATTAACATTTGCTCAAACTTCAACGCTGGTGATTCAATTAGTGTAGCCGACGAGATTTACCTATTAGGGTTCTCTCGAGGAGCGTTCGTTGTCCAAGTAATCTGTCGATTAGTAAGTGAATACGGTCTATTACATGCGTCAAAGATTAAATTATTTAATGATATGTATCGCAATTGGCTCGGTCAGCAGTCACTCGACGTAGAAGCATTTAGGAGTGAGAATTGTCGAAAAAACGTCCGCGTTGCTTTTGCGGGGTTATTTGACAGTGTATTCGGGTTTTATAAAGAGGACAACGAGGGTTATCTTCTAAAGCCCGTAATGGATAAAAATCCTCAATTGCCATCGGCAGTTAACTTGGGAGTGCATTTGCTTTCGATAGATGAACAACGACGCGCTTTCAAGCCGTACCCTTGGAGGGGTATCGCCAGAAGCGCTCAGAGATTAATTCAAATTTGGATGCCTGGAAACCATACCGACGTCGGAGGCGGTTATCCGGAAGACTTACTAGGCGCGATTTCCCTCGATAGAATGTTAAAAATCTTAGGAGCAAACACATCGCTTAAGTTGGATGAAATTCGAATTGCCGATCTGAATAGCAAGCTAAATCAGGAGCTTTCTCAAGATCAAAAACGATACGTTCATGCAGAGAAAATATTTAGTCTGGACAAAATATTCAACCTTGGACAAACGCGGAGCTCGCCAGAGTAGTATAGAAGTGAATGTGTAACCACTGATCAGTTTTTGGATAATAGTGTGCGCTTTCTTGAAAAGAAAATCGTAATAAAAGAAGGAAGACGGGTACAATACACAGTCCCCAGAGAGTGCGCAACTCTATCAGTGTTTGACCATAGTAAACCTTGAAAGAAATTAACTCGCAAACGCACCGTCCATCAAAGCGGACCTGGAGACCCCAACGGCTCACTTGCCCTCGTAAGGGCAGACGGCTTTTCGCGGGGAATCAGCTTTTGAGTCCAATCGGGCGCGTCGGTCTTCGCCCCCATCCAGGGCTTGCGAAAGCGGGGGACAACGCGCCCCTCGCCTTGTCAAAGCCGTAACGCAGGCCAATCTGGCTCTCCATGAAGTTCCCGCCCGAATTTCTCGACGAGATCAGGGCCCGCCTGCCGGTGTCGGAGGTGGCGGGGACTAAGGTGAAATTGCGCAAGGAAGGGCGCGAGTGGCGGGGCCTTTCGCCGTTCAGCGCGGAGAAGACGCCGTCGTTCTTCGTCAACGACCAGAAGGGCTTCTTCCACGACTTCTCGTCGGGCAAGCACGGCGACGCGTTCGCCTTTCTGATGGAGACCGAGGGGCTCACTTTTCCGGAAGCCGTCGAGCGGCTCGCCGGCATGGCCGGCCTGCCAATGCCGCGCCCGAGCAGCGCCGACGCGGCTCAAGACAAGAAGCGGGCGAGCCTGATCGATGTCATGGCGATGGCGGCCCGGCTGTTCGAAGCCACCCTTCAGCGGCCGGTCGGCGCCAAGGCGCGCGGTTATCTCGCTGATCGCGGGCTCGGGGCCCCGGTGCAGCAGCGCTTTGGGCTCGGCTACGCCTCGAGCGACCGCTTTGCGCTGCGCGACGCGCTCGCCGGCCTTGGCGTTGGCGTCGAGGCGATGATCGAAGCGGGCCTATTGGTCCACGGCGAAGACATCGCCGTTCCCTATGACCGGTTCCGCGACCGGGTGATGTTTCCTATCCACGATCGCTCAGGCCGCGTCATCGCCTTCGGCGGGCGGGCGATGGAGGCGGGCGCCAAGGCGAAATACTTGAATTCCCCGGAGACTGCGCTCTTCCACAAGGGCGCCCTGCTGTTCAACCATCATCGCGCCCGCAAGGCCGCTCACGACGCAAGCGCGATCCTCGTGGTCGAGGGCTATATTGACGCGATCTCCGTGAGCGAGGCTGGCTTCCCGAATGTCGTCGCGCCGCTCGGCACTGCGCTCACGCCCGATCAGTGCGCGCTCCTGTGGGCGATGGCGAGCGAGCCGATCCTGTGTTTCGACGGCGACGGCGCCGGACGACGCGCCGCGTTCCGCGCCATCGAGACCGCGCTGCCGCTGATCGGCGCAGGCAAAAGCTTGCGCTTCGCGCTTCTACCCGAGGGGCAGGATCCGGACGATCTCATTCGCCAGAGCGGGCCGGCGGCGATCGCCGAACATCTCAAGGACGCGCGTCCGCTCGCCGACGTGCTGTTCATGCGCGAGACCGACGGCGAGCGCTTCGACACTCCGGAGCAGCGCGCGGCGCTCGAGCGGCGCCTCGGCGAGGCGGTGAGAAAAATCGCCGACGAGACCCTGCGCCGGCACTATCAGGCGGACATGAAGCGGCGCCTTGCGGCCTTCTTCGGCGAGGAGCCGGGACGGTCGGCGCGAGGCGACGCCGGCGGACGGGCAGGTTTCGGCCAGCGGCGCGGCTGGCGGTTCCCGCCGCCCGGCCCACGCGTCGGCCTCAAGGAAGCGCCCCTGGCCCCGCAGACGAAGCTCGCCCGCAAGGCGCCCGTGCCGGCGCGCGAGGTCATGATCCTTTCGATTGCGCTGAGCCATCCGGCGCTGGTCGAGAACTATTGCGAGGAACTGGCGGCGACGGAATTCATCGGCGCGGGCGTGAGCGCCTTGCGGGACGCGCTCATCGCCGCTCCGGCCGACGCGCTCGCCTCCTCCACGGCGCTCGCCGAATGGCTGAAAGGCGCCGGGCGCGGCGCGGACCGCGAACGGATTCTAGCCTTGGCCGCAAAGATGCCGAATTGGTGGTGCATGCGGCCGGAAGCCGCGCCTCAAGACGCCGACCTTGTGTTAAGGCAAAGCTTAGCCTTGCATCGTCGCGCTGGCGCGTTACATAGGGACCTGAAGCTCGCGGAGCGGTTGCTCGCAACGGAGCCGGACGAGCTGAATCTTGCCCGACTGCTTGATATCAAAGCGAATCTGGCTGACCTTGCGGATGCGGAAGCAGCCATCGACGGTTTTGGCGATCAATCCGGACACATATCGTCCGCGATCTGATCCGAACGACCCGGCGCGAGAGAATGGGGATTTTCTTGAGGGCGCCGCGAAGAGCGAACTCTTAGCTCGGCCCGACTAGACTTGAGGGGACCATCCCGCCCGCGGGATGGTCGAAGGCATTTGGGACGCCCGGCGCCCTTGGCCGCGGAATGACGGAGACGCCGCGATGGCAAAAAAAGATGAGGCGAAGGGCGAAGGCGAAGCGGTGGTTGTCGAGACCCCCGACAGCCCGCTGCTTGATCTCAGCGACGCCGCCGTCAAGCGAATGCTCAAGATCGCCAAGAAGCGCGGCTGGGTGACGCAGGAAGAACTGAACGCGGTCCTTCCGTCGGAAGAGATTTCATCCGACCAGATCGAGGACATGAACGCGATGCTCAGCGAGATGGGCATCAATGTCGTCGAGAGCGAGGACGCGGAAGAAGCCGAAAAGGAAACCGCCGACGGCGCCGACGAGGAAGAGGCCGAAGGCGGCGAACTCGTCGAGACCGCTCGGCCGACGGCAGTCGCCACCCGCAGTTCCGAGCCGGCCGAGCGCACCGACGATCCGGTGCGCATGTACCTGCGCGAGATGGGCTCGGTCGAGCTCCTGTCGCGCGAGGGCGAGATCGCCATCGCCAAGCGGATTGAGGCCGGCCGCGAGGCAATGATCGCGGGCTTGTGCGAAAGCCCGCTCACCTTCCAGGCCATCATCATCTGGCGTGACGAGCTCAACGACGGCAAGATCCTCTTGCGCGACATCATCGATCTTGAGGCGACCTACGCCGGCCCCGACGGCAAGAAGGCGCCGAAGACCGATTATTCCGCTCCAGGCGCGCCGCCGCCGCCCAATCCGGCCCGCGACCGCATGGCGCCGGCGACCGCGCCGCAGGCGCCGCCGGAAGGGTTCGAGGGCGAGATGCCGCCCCCGTCCGACGGCTTCGACGACGAGGACGATCTTGAGAATTCGGTGTCGCTGTCGGCAATGGAGGCCGACCTCAAGCCGCGCGTGCTCGAGACGTTCGACCGCATTGCGGACGCATACAAGAAACTGCGCCGGCTGCAGGATCAGAACGTCGAGAACAAGCTCAGGAGCGAATCGCTCTCCCCCGCTCAGGAG
This sequence comes from uncultured Alphaproteobacteria bacterium, assembly GCA_963730555.1. Classification (GTDB taxonomy): domain Bacteria; phylum Pseudomonadota; class Alphaproteobacteria; order Rhizobiales; family Beijerinckiaceae; genus Roseiarcus. The sequence goes on from CAVSSS010000016.1 coordinate 121,422, forward strand.
CGCAAATACAAGGCGCTGAAGAAGGACATCGTCGGCGACGTCAAGTCGCTGTCGCTCAACCAGAACCGCATCGACGCGCTCGTCGAACAGCTCTACGACATCAACAAGCGCCTGATCGGTCTCGACGTGCGCCTGATGCGCATGGCCGAGACCCATCGCGTCGGCCGCGAGGATTTCCTCAAGAACTACCAGAATTCGGAATTGGACCCGAAATGGCTGCTCAGGGTCTCGAAGCTCACGACGCGCGGGTGGAAGGAGTTCATCGCCCTCGACAAGACCGGGATCAAGGAAATCCGCGCCGAGATTCAGTCGCTCGCGACTGAGACCGGGCTTGAGATCCAGGAATTCCGCCGGCTCGTGCAGATGGTGCAGAAGGGCGAGCGGGAGGCGCGGCAGGCGAAGAAGGAAATGGTTGAGGCCAACCTCCGGCTCGTCATCTCGATCGCCAAGAAATACACCAATCGCGGCCTGCAGTTTCTTGACCTGATCCAGGAAGGCAATATCGGGCTCATGAAGGCGGTCGATAAATTCGAATATCGCCGAGGCTACAAGTTCTCGACCTACGCCACCTGGTGGATCAGGCAGGCGATCACGCGCAGCATTGCGGACCAGGCGAGAACCATCCGCATTCCGGTGCATATGATCGAGACGATCAACAAGATCGTGCGCACCTCGCGCCAGATGCTGCATGAGATCGGTCGCGAGCCGACGCCGGAAGAACTCTCAGAAAAGCTCGCCATGCCGCTGGAAAAGGTGCGCAAGGTGCTCAAGATCGCCAAGGAGCCGATCAGCCTCGAGACGCCGATCGGCGACGAGGAGGACAGTCACCTCGGCGATTTCATCGAGGACAAAAACGCGGTGCTGCCAATCGACGCAGCGATCCAGTCCAATCTGCGCGAGACGACGACGCGCGTGCTCGCCTCTCTCACGCCTCGGGAGGAGCGGGTTTTGCGCATGCGCTTCGGTATTGGCATGAATACCGACCACACGCTGGAAGAAGTCGGCCAGCAGTTCTCGGTCACGCGCGAACGCATCCGCCAGATCGAGGCCAAAGCGCTTCGTAAGCTCAAGCATCCGAGCCGAAGTCGCAAGCTTCGGAGTTTTCTCGACAATTGAGCGACGGCCGCGATTGTCCGTTTCCATAGCGGGCGGCTGCTGTTTCTATCGTCGTGATGGATAATACACGTATCTTAGACGTCTAATATTCCAAAAAGAGCGTTTACAACCGCTCTCGATATGTCATTATGGAGGCGCTGCGGCGTGCCAACTCGCCAAGGGGGATCCAGACATGAAGCGTACGGCAATTGCGGCTCTTGGGGCCGCTATGATCGCAACGCTCGGGACGAGTTCCGCTACGCACGCAGCCTCAATTAACTTCGACTTCAGCGCGCTTGGTGGGAGCATCACTCACGACGGCTCATCTTTGAGCGACTCGACCTACCTCGACTTCGATGACGCGACCGAGCTGGTTTTGTCTGCGGGGGGGCCTAACGACGATTCCGGGCTAAATGAGTTCGATACGATCACACTCACCGGGGCAACCACACCAACGCTGAACAACGCGATCATTTATGGGTCAACGCCTGGCCCGCTTGAAGCCGACGTCATCCTGTCGTGGCCGATGGTCGTCGCGCCTGGTGCGGACACGTTCACCGAAACGCTGACCACGGTGAAATCGATTGTTACCGCGCCGAATGTTGATCCTGACTTTATCGCCGTCACCCTGACGGGAACGCTAACCGACAGCCAGGGCCTCTTCACGGATTCGCCGGTTGAGCTCAAGTTCACCGCGACCCAAGCGGGCGACAACATCCCGAGCGTTGCGTTCTCCAATACGTCGATTGTCACGCCTTCCATTCCTGAACCGTCGACCTGGGCGATGATGGCGCTTGGCTTCGGCGCCCTCGGCTACGCCGGATTCCGCAAACGCTTGAAGCTCGGCCGAATGGCCGAGAACGGGGCTCCTTCCGTTTGACCGACTAGGCTCTGTCCCTGGGCTTTGCGCCCGCGCGTCGGAGCGCCTTTGGCGTTCCAACGCCCGGGAGGCGGGAAAATGCGTCCGACAGGCGGCTGGGCCGCGGCGCTGATGGTCGGCGCCGGCGACAACTCTGGACTCACTCCCGGAGTTGACACCGTCAGCCTCTCCCCAACGGACATCGTCTATGGAGCCGGGACGGGGCCGAGCGCCCTTCCGGGCTCTGGCCTCACAAAGTCTTGGACGGGTGACATCGGCGACGTGTTCGTCGAAACGCTGACCGCCGTGGACTCAATCGATCGACTGACACCCGATCAGGTCATTGTCGACCTGTCCGGAACGGTCAGCGACAGCCAACGTCTTTTCGTTGATACACTTTATTGTCGCGGGCGCGTCTGGACGTTCGCGGATTTACGAAGGGTTGTTCGCAGGGTGACCCTCGACCTCATGCATCAGCAATCCATGCCGGTGCTCATGTCGCATTACCCTTTTGGAGGCCTCCACATACCGGGTATTCGGCGCCGCAACACGAGCGAGTTGGACCGCGTTGCCGCAACCTCGATGGCGAACGTCCGTGCTCAGATGCCGTAACCACGGCCGCCTCTCAAGGCTCCTCAGTCCCAGGGCCGCAGGGTATCTTGGCCGCAAGACATGGATCCAATTGAGTTTTCTTGCCTAACATCGACCGTCTCCAGGACTGCGGCCGGACCCCGTGTGTCACTCTCCTGTCATCCGCCATTGCTAGAGTGAAGTTGTGTTGGTGCGGAACATTCTCCAACCCGCTTCCGATGAATTCAACTAAATGGTTGACTATTCCTCCCGCACCTGCTTCGTTGATGGAAGTTCCTAGTTGCATTAGGGATCTCTAACTTAGGGGGACGATGTGAAAATAGTTGTTCCAGCACTAGCGGCCGCGGTCGCCTGCTTTCTTTCGACCACGGCTTTTGCCAAAATAACGGCTCTCGGAAATCTCGATCCACCGGGCGCCAGCTCGTTCGCCTCTATCGATCCAACGGGCCCGATCGACGACGCCGGTACGTTCGACCTGACAAAGTCGGGGGTGGCCACCGCCCTTTCGGCGACTATCGCAGTTGTGACCCCCACGGAGTACACTCCTGGGCTCCTAGAGCTCTTCTCAGGCTCCCCGTTTACGGGAACCCTCCTGGATTCCGCGCCCCTCACATTCAGCGGCGCGGCTTATAGCGCTAGCTTCTTTGACAAGCTCGGCCCTGGCACCTATTACGCCGAGATAACCGGAACCGTAAATGTCCCGTTACTCGGTGTCGGCGGCACCGTGACGACGTTGGCGGCGGCGGTTCCTGAGCTGTCAACCTGGGCGATGTTGGGCATCGGCTTCGCCGGGATCGGCTTGGCTGGTCTAACGCGACGCCGGGCGGGTTCCCGTTACGCGTTCTGAGCGACTCCAGTTTAGTCCGATACGAGCGGCCTCCTTTGGGAGGCCGTTTTTGTTTGTGATTAGCACGAATTCGTTCGCAATCATGCGTCAGCGCTCGCGATACCGCCCGTGAATATGCGCCGCCGCAACATGGCGGCGGACGCGCGACGCCCGGGAGGCACGCAAATGAGGCAGATTTTTTTGCGCCGCCGAAAGACCCTATTGCCGTTTGAATCGTGGGACTACCTACGCATGCCTGCTTAAGAGTCATAGATAAACGGAACCAATTGCTTCTTGCGGTCTGCTACAGTTCTTCCTTTACTTCCACTATGGGCGTCGCAGCGCAAGCGCTTGACGTCAGTTTTTTTCGCTGTTACCTACGAATTGTGTGCGGCCGTTTAGGGGATTTTCAACATGCGCAAAGCTTTGTTCTTAACCACGGGGTTGGCCTGGTTGGCCCTGACCGGGGCGGCAGGCGCCGTAACCGTCACGCTGGCTGACGGCCCATCAGACCCGCAATACTTCGCTTCGGAAGCAGTCGGGCAGAGCAATTTCACATTGGGCGACATCACGTGGTCGCTCGTGTCCGGCTCAGCAGCGACCGAGAAGGGAACCGTCCCGGGTTCGTATGCTGCTCCTTTGGGAATGGGCACCTCCACGACGACGGGCACGACCTATATGGCCGTTGAGACGGGCGGCACCGAGCAGGCGACGTGGTCCACGCCTCAGACTAGCCTCAAGATCTATTGGGGCTCGATTGACGCCGACATCGTCGACGGCATCTCCAACCAACTTTCGATCACGGTTGATGGCTACACACTCACTGGTAGTAATTTGATAGCGATGGGAGTGCCCGGAGACGGTTCCCAGGGCGCGGCGAAGGATAACCAGTGGGTGACCATAACTGGTCTTGCGCCGTTTAAGACGGTTACCTTCAGCGATTCGGGCAAGAATGCGTTTGAGTTCAGCCTTGGTTCTGGGGTTCCGGAGCCGTCGACGTGGGCGATGATGGCGCTCGGATTTGCCGGCCTTGGCTATGCGGCCTTCCGTCGGAACTCGAAGGGTCGGGCGCTTGCCATCTGATCCGTTCGGTCTCGAAACGAATGCAAGGGGCCGCCGTAAGGCGGCCCTTTCTCTTTGCGGGCAGATCTGTCCGCGAGGTTAAGCAATCCCCCGATGCGCACCCGGGCGCGAGGGCGCTTGCTGATTAGAAGTCCAGGGTAGCCATCGGATCGGCCAGACGGTGCAGCCGGTCCGCCCCGACTAAGGCGAACCGCAGCAAAACCGCGCGGCGGCTGGCCGAGGCCATGCGCTTAAGCTCGGCTTCGCGGACGATCTCGGCGCCGTAAGGATCAGCGACGATGAGACCCGCCTCGGGAGGCATCAAGTCGGCCGGGGTATGTTCCGAGATGGCGAAATAGAGCCGGTCGCAGCAAGCGACATAGCCGCGCCACTTGCGGTCAGCGCGAAAGTCTGCGGCGCATGACTTTATCTCGATGATAAGCACCTCGCCGTCGCTGTTGACCGCAGCGATGTCTGCGCGGCGCCCGTCGGTCAGCGAAAGCTCGGTTAAACTCGAGAAGCCGCGCGCCCGGAGCAGCCGTCGCACGCCGCGTGCGATCATCATCGCCGTCTCCGACTGGCGCCCATCCGGCGGCAGGATTTGCATGTCCTTCCACATCAGGCTGCGCTGGCGTCGGCCAGGATCATCTCGGCCGCCTTTTCGGCGATCATCATTGTCGGTGAACCCGTATTGCCGGAGGTTATGCGCGGCATCACCGACGCGTCGGCGACACGCAGCCCCATGAGACCGTGAACCTTGAGCTGCTGATCGACCACGGCCAACGGATCCTGCCCCAATCCCATTTTCGCGGTCCCGACAGGGTGGAAGATCGTCGTCCCGATCTCGCCCGCGGCCCGCGCAAGCTCATCGTCCGACATGAGCTTTGCGCCAGGCTTGAGCTCTTGGGGCGCGTAACGCGCGAGCGCGGGCGCGGCGGCAAGGCGACGGGTGAGACGAATGGAATCCACGGCAACGCGCTGATCAGCGAGGGCCGACAAATAGTTCGGTTGGATGACCGGCGCGGCGCGCGGATCGGCGCTCGAGGCATGGGTCGAACCGCGGCTTTCCGGCCGCAGGTTGCAGACGCTGATCGTGATCGCCGGATAGGGGTGCATCGGCTCGCCGAACCGGTCGAGCGACAGCGGCTGGACATGAAATTCGATATTGGCAGTAGCGTAGTCGGCCGAGGACCTTGCGAACAGACCAAGCTGCGACGGCGCCATCGTCAAAGGCCCCCGCCGCCGGAGACCATAGTTGAGCCCCATCATGCCCCGCCTCAGAAGCGACTGATACTCGACATTCAGCGTGCGCGCGCCCGTGACGCCGAAGATCGCCCTCAGCTGGAGGTGGTCCTGCAGATTTTCGCCAACCCCCGGCAGCGCATGAACAACCTGAACGCCGATCGCCTCGAGGCGATCCGGCGCGCCAACGCCTGAGACTTCCAAAAGCTGGGGCGAGCCGATCGCGCCGGCCGCAAGAACGACTTCGCCCCTCGCCCGCGCTTCGCGGCTGACGCCGTGCTGGCTATAGCGCAAGCCTGTGGCGCGGCGACCCTCGAACAGGATGCGCTCGACATGCGCGCCTGTCTCGAGCCGCAGGTTCGGCCGCTTGAGGATCGGCTTCAAAAACGCTGTCGCTGCGCTCCAACGCCGCCCGCGGCGCTGGTTGACCTCGAAATAGGCCGAGCCTTCGTTGTCGCCGTGATTGAAGTCGTCGATTTTCGGAATGCCGATTTCGACCCCAGCCTCCCGCACCGCGTCGAGGATCGGCCAGGACACGCGCGGGCGCTCGACCCGCCATTCGCCACCCGTTCCATGCAGCTCGCTCGTGCCGCCGTGATGGTCCTCCTGACGGAGGAAATAGGGCAGCACGTCGTCCCAGCCCCAACCGGCAAGACCAAGCTGTCGCCAGCCGTCATAGTCGGCCGCCTGGCCGCGCATATAGATCATGGCGTTGATGGCGGACGAGCCGCCCACCACCCGGCCGCGCGGATAGGCGATCGCGCGCCCGCCCAAATTGGGCTCCGGCGCCGTCTTGAACATCCAGTCCGCGCGCGGATTGCCGATCGCGTAGAGGTAGCCGACGGGAATATGGAACCAGATCCAATTATCGCGGCCGCCAGCTTCGATGACGAGCACGCGGTTCCTGGGGTCGCGGCTCAAGCGATTGGCGAGCACGCAGCCGGCGGACCCGGCGCCGACGACAATAAAGTCGTAAGCGTCCTCGCTCATGGAGCGACAGCCCAGCAGGCGACGTCGCGCGCCTGTTTGCGCTCGAGCGGCGGCTCCTCGGCGCGGCAGCGGTCGAAGGCAAGCCGGCAGCGCGGATTGAACGGACAGCCTGGCGGCGGCGCGAATGGCGACGGGGGCTCGCCGGCAAGCAGGATGCGCTGGCGCCTGGCGGTCGGGTCAGCGATCGGCGTCGCGGACAGGAGCGCCTGCGTGTAAGGATGCTGCGGGGAATCGAAGATTGCCGCCCGCTCGCCGAGCTCGACCGTCTTGCCGAGATAGATCACCATCACCTCGTCGGCGATATGGCGCACGACCGAAAGATCGTGCGAGACGAACACATAGGCGAGAGCGAATTCCTCCTGCAAGCTCGCGAGCAGGTTGAGCGCCTGCGCGCGGATCGAAACATCCAGCGCCGACACGGGCTCGTCGAGCACCAGGATCTTCGGCTTCAGCATGAGGGCGCGGGCGATCGCGATGCGCTGGCGCTGGCCGCCGGAGAACATGTGCGGATAGCGATGATAATATTCGGGCCTTAAGCCGACCTTGGCCATGATCGACAGAGCCTCGGCCTTGCGCTCAGCGGCGCCCAGCGTCGTGTTGACGAGCAGCGGCTCCTCGAGCGCCTTGCCGATCGTCTGGCGCGGATTGAGCGAGCCGTAGGGGTTCTGGAAGACGATCTGGATTTCCCGCCTGAGGCGCGCACGTGTCGCCGCCCTTGCATGAGCGACGTCTTCGCCGTCGATCAGAAGCGAGCCGGCGGTCGGAGTTTCGATCAAGGTCAAGAGCCGCGCCAGCGTAGATTTGCCCGAGCCGGACTCGCCCACCACTGCCAGCGTGCGCCCGGCATGAAGCGAGAAGGAAACACCGTTAAGCGCCTTGACCGTCGCGCGTGGGCGGAATGCGCCGCGCGACACGGAATAATCCCGTGTCAGACCCTTGGCCTCCAGGATGGCGTTCACGGCCCTGATCCTTCCAGCTCAAGCACGCTCGGAATCCCGGCGACCAATGGCGTGAGACACCGCGCGCGGCCAAGGGAGGCCGCGGCTGGCGGCGGCTCGGCGTCATGGCAGGCGTCGAAGACAAAGGCGCAGCGCGGCGAGAAGACGCAGCCACGCGGCCGGTCGAACGGCCCGGGCACGACGCCCGGAATCGCCGGCAAGCGCCGCCCGTTCGCCCGCTCAGGCAAGGCCGCCAGAAGCGCGGCGGTATAGGGATGATGCGGATCGGCGAAGAGTTCGCGCGTGCGGTTCGTCTCCATCTCCCGGCCGGCGTATTGGACAATGACCCGGTCGGCGGTTTCGGCGACCACCCCCATGTCGTGGGTGATGAGCACAAGCCCCATTCCATTGTCACGGCGCTCCCGCATCAGAAGATCGAGGATTTGCGCCTGGATGGTGACGTCGAGCGCGGTGGTCGGCTCGTCCGCGATCAAGAGCTTAGGCCGGCAGGCCAGCGCCATCGCGATCATGACGCGCTGGCTCATGCCCCCGGATAGCTGATGGGGATAGGCGCGCGCACGGCGTTCGGGATCGGGAATGCCGACCTCGGCGAGAAGCTTGACGATGCGCCTCTCGCGCTCGGCGCGTTTGAGGTTGAGGTGCGTCTTTAGCGTTTCACCGATCTGAAAGCCGACATCGAAGCATGGATTGAGCGACGACATCGGCTCCTGGAAGATCATCGCCATGTCCTTGCCGGCGATCAGTCGGCGCTGATCCGCACTCATTGACAAGAGGTCGGCGCCGTCGAAGGCCATACGGTCGGCGCACACGGTCGCGGTCGGAGGCAATAGGCCCATCGCCGCCAGCATCGCCACCGACTTGCCGGACCCGGATTCGCCTACGATCGCCAGGACCTCGTTGCGATCGAGCGTCAGGTCGAACCCATCGACCGCGGTGAACGGGCCGTGCCGTGTTGCAAAAGACACCGAGAGATTGCGGATTTCGAGGAGTGGCAGCGCCATCAGCCCCTCCGCATCTTCGGATCGAGCGCATCGCGAAGACCGTCGCCCATGAGATTAATGGCGACGACCGTGATGAGGATGGCCAAGCCCGGGAGAGCCACGATCCAAGGATCGGAGCGAATGAATTCGCGCGAGTTGGCCAGCATCGCACCCCATTCCGGCGTCGGCGGTTGCGCGCCAAGCCCGAGGAAGCCGAGCGCCGCCGCTTCGAGAATGGCGCTCGACACGCCGAGCGCCGCCTGCACGATGAGGGGAGCGAGGCAGTTTGGCAGCACGGTCGAAGTAGCGAGCCGGAGCGGCCCGACGCCGACCACGAGGGCGGCGGTCACGTAGTCCTTGCCGAGTTCGCCGAGTGCGGACGCCCGCGCCAGGCGCACATAAGCAGGCAAATAGACGATCGTCACCGCGATGATGGTGTTAGCGAGGCTTGGCCCCAGAACGGCGACGACGAGCACGGCAAGCACTAGGCTCGGAACCGCCATGATCAAATCCATGAAGCGCGTAATGGCGACGTCGACGACCGGCCCGGCCATCGCCGCCGCGAGTCCGAGCGCGACGCCGACAATGAAGGAGACGCACATCACAGAAAGGCCGATGAACAGCGACACCCGCGCCCCGAAGATGAGGCGCGACAGCATGTCATGGCCGTCGCCGTCGGTCCCCAGCGGGAAGCGCCACGAGCCGCCCGCGTCCCAGACCGGCGGCGCGCGCACCGCGTCACGGAATTGCACGATCGGCGAGTGGGGCGCGACGACATTCGCCGTCAGCGCCAAGAAAACAATGACGCCAAAGACGGCGAGACCGAATACTGCGCCTTTGTTTTCCCGGAACGCGGCCCAGAACGACCCCAGCGGCGAAGGCTGCGTGAGGACGGCTGCGGCGTCGTCGCCGATGGGCGTTGCCAGCGCGGCGAAGTCAGCGGGCATGGCGTATCCTGGGATCGATGACGCCATAGACGAGATCGACGATCAGGTTGACCAAAACGACGACGGCGGAGATAAGCAGGACGCCGCCCTGTAGCGCCGGATAATCCCGCCGGCCGATGGAATCGATAAGCCAATGGCCGACCCCTGGCCAGGAGAAGATCGTCTCCGTTAGCACCGCGCCGGCCATCAAACTCGAAATCGAGAGGCCGATCACGGTCACCACCGGCAAGAGCGCATTGCGCAAAGCGTGAACGCCGATGACTCGAGCAGGCGACAGCCCCTTGGCGCGCGCGGTGCGCACGTAATCTTCGCTTAGCACTTCGAGCATCGAGGATCGGGTCATGCGCGCGATGACAGCAAGCGGCACGGTGCCGAGTACGATCGACGGCAGGATGAGATGACGCACGGCGTCGAGGAGAGCGCCCTTCTGATCGGAAAGGAGCGCATCGACGATCATGAATCCAGTTGGCTGGTCGTAATAGTAATTGACAAGATCGACGCGGCCCGACACCGGCAGGATGCCGAGCGTGACCGAGACGAACATGATGAGCAGCAAGCCCCACCAGAAGATCGGCATCGAATAGCCGAACAGCGAAATCGTCATCAGCGCCTGGTCGAAGAAACTGCCGCGCTTGACCGCGGCGATCGCGCCCGCTGGCACGCCGATTCCGATCGCAAACAGCATGGCGAAGAAGGATAGTTCGAGCGTCGCGGGAAACAGGGTTAGGAATTCCTTGAGCACGCTTTGTTGCGTCGAAAGTGACACGCCGAAATCGCCGTGCAGGAGCTTCCAGACATAATCGAGGAACTGCTTCCACACCGGCTGGTCGAGTCCGAGCTCATGGCGGAAGTAGGCGAGCCGCTCGGGCGACATGCCATGCTCGCCGGTCCTCACCTCCACAGGATCGCCTGGCACGAGACGGATCGCGGCGAAGGTCAGGAACATCAGCGCCAGAAAGGTCGGAATGGTCAGCGCGATGCGGCGAAGGAAGTAGGCGAGCATGGCCGATCCGAAACCAGCGGGCCCCGCCTCGCTTCATGGCGGGCGGAGCCCGGACCGGCCTCACTGAAGGTCAACGCCCTCGAACGCATGCGTGCCAAGCGGGCTCTGCTTGTAGCCTACCACATTTGAGCGCATCGCTTCGGATACGATGGAGTGCGCGACGAGAACGTCGGGGGCTTCCTCGTGCTCGATCTCCTGCATGCGCTTGTAGAGCTTGGCGCGCTCGGCTTGATCGGAAACCGTGCGCGCCTTGGCCAACAGCTCGTCGAATTCGCTGTTGCACCATTTGGCGACGTTGATCGATGCGGGCTTTTCGTCGGGACATCCGCGAAGATAGAAGAAATTGTCGGGATCGCCGTTGTCGCCGGTCCACCCGAACTGGCCGGTGGTCGCCTCGCCATTCTGCAGGCGCTTGCGATACTCTCCCCACTCGTAGGTCACGAGCTTCGCGTTGACGCCGATCTTTGCCAGGTCGGCCTGCATCATCTCGCCCATCCGCTTGCCGTTCGGATTGTAAGGGCGTGACACCGGCTGATACCAGAGATCGATGTCGATCGGCGTTTGCACGCCAGCCGCCTTCAGCATCGCCTTGGCCTTTTCCGGATCATAGGGGTAATCGGCGATCGAGTCGTCGAAGGACCACATGGTGCGCGGAATGAGAGTCTTCGCCTTTTCGCCTGCCCCGAGAAATACGTCTTTGAGAATCGCGTCGCGATCGATGGCCAGGTTGATAGCCTGCCGCACTTCCTTCTTGTCGAAGGGTGGCTTGGTCGCGTTCATCGCCAGAAAGACGACGTTGAGGCCTGAGGCATGGATGACCTTGAGCGTCGGGTCCTTCTCCATCTCGGGGAGATCGGCCGGTCTCGGATAAGCGTTGACGTGGCACTCGCCAGCCTTGAGCTTGGCGTAGCGCGCCGTTGCGTCGGGAGTGATGGCGAACACGAGGTCGTCGACCAGCGGTTTCTCGCCGTAATAATCCTTGTTCGCCTTGTAGCGAATGACCGAATCCTTCTGATAGGCGACGAAGGAAAACGGGCCGGTGCCGACCGGCGCCTGATCGAACTGCTCTGGCGTTCCTTTCTTCAGCAGGAAGTCGGCGTACTCCTTGGAGCCAATCGCCATGAAGTCCATTGCGAGATTGGCGAGGATGGCGACATTGGGCGTCTTGAGCTTCATGACGACCGTGTCGTCGTCGGTCTTGGTGACCGAGTTGAGCAGGCCCGGCATGTCCATGTCGTTGAAGTAGTCATACTTTCCGCCAGAGACCTTGTAATACGGGATGGTCCGGCTTCCACTGGCGGTCGAACGAGAACAGATGACGTCGTCGGCGTTGAAGTCGCGCGTCGGCTTGAAGTCCTTCAACGAATGGAACTTGACGCCCCTGCGGAGATGAAAGGTGATCGTCTTGCCGCCGTCAGTCACTTCCCAGCTTTCGGCGAGGCCGGGAACGACCTCGGTCGTGCCGCGCTTGAATTCGGTCAGGCGATTATAGACAGGACGCGCGGCGTCGAAGCTGGTCCCGGTGGTGTTGATCGCCGGCGTGAAATTCTCCGGACTGCCTTCGGAGCAATAGACCAGGGTCTTCGCCGAAACGAAGCCTGCGCCCGCTAACAACGCGGCCAGCACAACGCCGGCGAAGGTGAGCGCTTTCATGGGATCTTCTCCTAAAGCGAGGTGCTCGCGATCTGAGCTTTGCGCCATCGAAGCCCTTTTTCGCTTTTCGCGCAATGGCGTCCGTCGCGCGAAGCGGCCTAGGTCATTCGCGGTTCGCCGAGAGCGCTGCGAGCCTAGCGACAAGGGCCGCCGGATCACCTGAAACCTCGACCTGCTTGAGCCGGCTCTTCGAGCCGGCGACGATCCGCGCGCTCGAGCTTTTCGCGCCGAGCCGCTCTGCCAAGAGCGCGCACAGGGCGCTGGTTGGCTTCGCCGTCCTGCGGAGCGTTGCGCACGCGCGCCGTGAGCACGGACGACCCGTCGGCAAGCTGAGCCACGCCCTCGATCGCGTCGCGCCCGCCTTTCGGGGTCAGACGGCATGAGACGATCACGCCCTCGCGAGTGGCGCGCCAGGGCTTACGCTCGGCCGTCATCCGCCTTCATCGTCGTTCATGGGATGCAGATCGCGCACCATCGCCTTGGCGCGCTCGTCGAGCACATGGGTATAGATCTGCGTCGTCGCGATATCGGCATGGCCGAGCAGATCCTGAACGACGCGCAGGTCAGCGCCATTCTGCAACAGGTGACTGGCGAAGGCGTGGCGAAGCACGTGCGGGCTCACGCGCGCGGACGCAATGCCGGCCGCTGCGGCGACGCGCTTGAGATCGCGCGCGAAGGCTTGGCGCGTCATATGGCCGCTCGCGCTTGCGGCGGGAACGAGCCAGGGGCTCGTCGCCAAGCCAGGGGAGACTTGGTCGAGCAGGGCGCGAAACGCGCCGATCGCGGAACGCGCGGGACCCGAGAGCGGAGCAAGGCGCTCCTTGTCGCCCTTGCCGCGCACCGCGATGAGCGGGGCCTTGGCTGTTGCGATCGATTTCTTGAGACTCAGGGCTTCCGACACGCGCAAGCCCGACCCATAGATGAGCTCGATGAGACAGGCGCTGCGCGCCGCGTCCAGGCGCTCGCGCAACGGGCGCTCCGCGACCTCGATGCCTTCCCGCGCCGTCGCGATCAGGCGCTCGACCTCGGCCATGCTCAAGAGCTTCGGGACGCGGGCGCGATCGGCGCGGGCCATCGACCGCCAGCGTCGGGTCGTCGCGCCGCCAACCTTCGGCGTAAAGAAACTTGTGAAACTGACGGATCGCCGAGAGACGGCGCGCCAGCGATGCGGCGCTGAGCTTCTGCGCGCCGCGGGCCGCGAGAAACCCGCGCACATGAGTTGCGTCCGCCTTCAGCGGGTCCACACCCTTGGCCTTCAGATAGGCCTCGTAGTCGGCGAGATCCCGCCGATAGGCCTCGATCGTATTCACGCTCGCGCCGCGCTCAGAGGCGAACGCCTCGAGGAAGCTGACGATGTGAGAAACCGTCCGCGTCTTCATACGGTCGGCCAGGCTATTCCTCCTCCTCGAACAAGGTCGGCTGCGGCCCCTCGCGCCGCGGCTCGGCGAGGCCGAGATGACGGAATGCGTGCGAGGTCAAGAGTCGCCCGCGCGGCGTGCGCTGCACGAAGCCGAGCTGGATGAGATATGGCTCGATGATATCCTCGATCGCGTCGCGGGGCTCGGAGAGCGCGGCGGCGATGGTCTCGGCCCCGACCGGGCCGCCGCCGAACTTGATGGCGATCGCATCGAGATAGCGCCGATCCATCTCGTCGAGCCCAATGACGTCCACGTCGAGCAGCTTGAGCGCGCTGTCGGCGAGCGCGCGCGTCACGCTTTTTGCGCCTTCGACCACAGCGAAGTCGCGCACGCGCCTGAGCAGCCGCCCGGCGATGCGCGGCGTGCCGCGTGAGCGCCTGGCGATCTCGTTCGCGCCGTCATCGGCTAGCGGCAGGCCGATCACTCGGGCGCCGCGCGCGACGATGCCCTGCAGCTCCTCGGTGGTGTAGAAATTGAGCCGGATCGGGATGCCGAAACGATCGCGCAACGGAGTGGTGAGCAGCCCGGCGCGGGTCGTCGCGCCGATCAGGGTGAACCGGGCGAGGTCGATCTTCACCGAGCGCGCCGCAGGCCCCGCGCCGATGATGAGGTCGAGCTGGAAATCCTCCATCGCCGGATAGAGAATCTCTTCGATCGCTGGGTTGAGACGGTGAATCTCGTCGATGAACAGCACATCGCGCGGCTCGAGATTGGTGAGCTGCCCAGCGAGATCGCCCGCCTTGCCGATGACCGGCCCGGAGGTCGAATGGAAATTGACGCCGAGCTCGCGCGCGACGATCTGCGCGAGCGTCGTCTTGCCGAGTCCAGGCGGTCCGACGAACAGCACGTGATCGAGCGCCTCGCCGCGCGATTTCGCGGATTGGATGAAGATGCCGAGATTCTTGCGCGCCGCTTCCTGGCCGGCGAAATCGGCCAGGAGCTGCGGGCGGACCGCCGTCTCGTCCTCGGGACGCTTGTCGGCTGAGACGAGCCGGCGGGGCGCTTCGGCCACCTCAGCCGCCTTCGCCCGGGGGATGAAGGCGATCCGCCAAGGTCAGTTCCGGTCGCATGGTGAGCCCGATGAGGTTCGCGGCAAATGCGCAGACAAGTCCGGCGATTGCGGCGCAAGCGACAAAAGCATGGCCAAGCGTGACGCCGAACCGGCCTGGAAACGCCCAGTCGCCGGCCTCAGGGCTCACGTTGGTCCTGATCGTCATTTCGAACGACGCCCAGACCGGGTTGAGGCGCAAGAGGAGGCCATAGACGATGCAGCGCCGCCAATGAGAGCGGCGACGAGCGCGCGCGGGCGCCCGCTCGGGCGCGACCGCGTCCCACAGCGCATAAAGAAATCCGGTCGCCGCGGCCGGCCCAACGCCGACGATATAGGCCGCGATCAGTCCGATGGCGTGGCCAAAAAACGTGCTGATCAAAACCATGAGCCCGATCGCCTCAAGATCGGTCGGCGTCTTGAAAACGATGGAAAGGGGAATGAACAGCGCTCCGCCGATCGGCCGGACCCAGGCCTGCGAACAAGAGCACGATGCCGATCATGGGGACAAAGAAGGGACGCCCGCTCATTGCGATCCCTTCGCCGACATAGACGACGCGCGGCAATTTGGCGAAATGCGCGTCGCAGGTGAGGAGATCGGCGCGCGCGCCGGCCGCAGTGGCGAAGATGATCGCATCGGCCGTCAGCGAGCCCGTCGACTTTCGCGTATTCCGGCCGCTGTCGTCGCGATGTCGGTCGTCAGCGGCGCGACGACGCAACTCCTTTGAAAAGGCGATCGCCCGAGCGGCCGCGGCGTCTGACATCTCGCGCGCGAGCCAACGCGACAGCTCATATTGAACGATGGTCGGCACAATCCACTCATCCGTTCCTCGGCAGCTCCGGCGCCGAGCGTTCAGCCAAGGGCGGAACCGACTATCCATTCGATCCAAACAGACGTGTCGACCACGCGCATCAGTAGCGATCGTTTCGGTCGCGATAGCCGTCTGTGTTGGCTCCGCGCGCTATCCCCGCCAAGTCTTCCCGTTTCGGCACACGAACGATCAGGAGCAGCCTTCGGGCTTCGCGATGAAAGCGATCTTTCTCGCCGGGCCGCAGCCCAATCGGTCGCGAACCTCCTTCGGAATTGAGATTTGAAATTTTGAAGAGACGGTTGCGATCGTACGACATCTGCTTTACCTTTTGGCTATCGATCAGCATATCGTAAGACTGCTCACTGCGCCAGTTCCTTCAGGCCCGCGCGGATGAGCGCGGCGGTCTCGGCCGCCGGCCCAAGCTGAGCGGAAATCCTGGCCACGGCGGCGGCGGCCTGGGCCTGGGCGTAGCCGAGGCCAACGAGGGCGAGGACCGCGTCCTCGGCGGCCTTGGCGAGCTTGGGCGCACGCTCGAGACCTGATTCCGCGTGGGCGAAATCGGCGAGCGCAAAGCGCCGGCGCCTTGTCCTTGAGTTCGAGCACGAGGCGAGCGGCAAGCTTGGGGCCGACCCCGGGGCGCGCGCCATCATCGCCTTGTCCTGCCGCGCGACCGCCGCGCTCAAGGCTTCCGCCGAGAGGGCGCCGAGAATCCCGAGCGCGACCTTGGCGCCGACGCCCTGCACGCTTTGCAGCAGGCGAAACCAGTCGCGCTCGCCGGCGGTGAGGAAGCCGTAAAGTCTGATCGCGTCTTCGCGCACATACGTCTCGATGAGCAGCTCCGTGGGCTCACGCCGACGGCGGGCAGCGCGCGCAGGGTGCGAGCCGAGGCGGAGACGAGATAGCCGACGCCGTTGACGTCGAGGATCAGCGCCTCTTCCTCGACGCTGTCGACAACGCCTTTGAGTTTGCCGATCATGCCGCGCCTCTCGCGCGCGCGGCGCGATGCTGGGCGTGGCAAATGGCGACGGCGAGCGCGTCGGCCGCGTCCGAAGTCGATGCGGTCGAGGCCGGCAGCAGCATCCTCACCATCATCGCCACCTGCCGCTTTTCCGCGTGCCCGACGCCGACGACCGTCTTCTTGATGAGGTTCGCGGCATATTCCGCGACCGGCAGGCCGGTCAGAGCCAATGTCGCGAGCGCGACGCCACGCGCCTGCCCGAGTTTCAACGCCGATTGCGGGTCGCGGTTGATGAATGTCTCCTCGACCGCCGCCTCATGCGGCCCCTCGCGCTCGACCAGCCCGGTCAGCAAGCGATGGATCGCCGCCAGGCGCTCGGCAAGCGAAGTCGCAGCGTCAGTCTCGATCGAGCCGCAGCCGACGAAGCTGAGCCGCGAACCGGCGGCCTCGATCACCCCCCAGCCAGTCGTGCGCAGGCCGGGATCGACGCCGAGAATGCGAATCGCGCCGATCGTCATGATGCCGTCTGATATACGAAATCGAGCGGCCGGCGCATTTGGCGAGGGCGACGATGCGAGGTCCGATGATCGCGCGGACGCGGCCGGCGTACCGCCTCTCTTTCCACCGAGCGTTTCGCGTGTTCGACCTTGGCGCGCCCGCCGCGGCTGCGATAGCTTCGGCCGAGCGAGAGCAGCCGTGATTCGTGAGCGAGCGGCGTGAAGAAGGTAAAGAAAAAGGCCGCTCCGCCGCCGCGTCCTACCGTCGTCACGCCCCATTTCGATTTCGAGCGCGAGGCCTTCGCCGACGGCCATCGATGGGTCGCCGGGGTCGATGAAGTCGGGCGCGGGCCCGCTGGCCGGGCCAGTCGGCGTGGCGGCGGTCATTCTCGATCCCGACGATCTGCCCGAGGGGCTCAACGATTCGAAGGTGCTCCAGGCGCCTGCGCGCGAATCGCTGTGCGAGATCATCTTCGCCAAGGCGCTGAGCGTCTCCGTCGTCTTCGCCAGCGTCGAGGAAATCGACTTCTTCAACATTCGCGGCGCGGCGCTTCGCGCCATGGCGCGGGCTGTGGCGGCCTTAAGCGTGCGTCCGCACTTTGTGTTGATCGACGGCCGCGATCTGCCGGACGGCCTCATTTGCCCGGCCCGCCCGATCATCGACGGGGACGCTCTCTCGATGTCAATCGCCGCCGCTTCGATTGTCGCCAAGACGATGCGGGACGCGCTCATGCGCAATGTTGGGCTTGAATACCCACAATATGGCTTCGCCAACCATGTCGGCTATGCTACCGTCGGGCATCGTCGAGCTTTGGCCTCGGCGGGCCCATGCCCCTATCACCGGCGCTCATTTCGACTTGAGCCGGAAGAAGAATGATCCGCGGCCGAAAAAGGTTTCAAAAGGGTTGAAGTCTAATATCCTTTAGAACGACTTAAGCCGTACGAAAACGACACAGCGGCATGGCCGGGGGCATAACCGGACCTTTACTTTAAACCGAGCATAAACGACGCGCCGGTTCGAACGATCTGGCTCATGCGTCGAGTGGTTGCGTTGATGCGTATCGCGCGTGCCGGAGCGTTCCGCCTCCCCGCCCAGCTTCAGGTTTCGCGTACTGGGGCCGCCGAGGCGAAACGCCCGGCCGCAATGCTGAAGGCGCTCGGCGAGGAGGAGACTTCCGCTCCTCGCGATGCGATCCTCACCGGCGACTGCGTTGCGGAAATGATGAGGCTTCCTTCGGCCTCGGTTGATCTCGTCTTCGCCGATCCTCCCTATAACCTGCAGCTCGAAGGCGCGCTTGTCGCGTCCCGACCAGAGCCTGGTCGACGGGGTGGACGACGCCTGGGACAAGTTCGCCGATTTCGCCGAATACGACGGGTTCACGCGCGAGTGGCTCATGGCCGTCCGCCGGCTGATGAAGCCTGCCGCGACGATCGTGGTGATCGGCTCCTATCACAACATCTTCCGCGTCGGCGCGATCCTCCAAGATCTCGGCTTCTGGATCCTCAATGACATCGTCTGGCGCAAGGCCAATCCGATGCCGAACTTCCGCGGCCGCCGCTTCACCAACGCCCATGAGACCATGATCTGGGCGGCGCGCGGCCCGGAGGCCAAGGCCTATACGTTCAATTACGAGGCCTTGAAGGCCGGCAACGAGGACGTGCAGGTCCGTTCGGATTGGTTTCTGCCCATCTGCACCGGGGCGGAGCGACTAAAGGACGAGAGCGGGCGAAAGGCTCACCCGACGCAAAAGCCCGAAGCGCTGCTGACGCGGATATTGCTGGCGGCTTCCAACATGGGCGATCTGGTGCTCGACCCATTTTTTGGCTCCGGCACCACCGGCGTCGCTGCGCGGCGACTGGGCCGGTCGTTCATCGGCATCGAGCGGGATGCGGCTTACGCCAAAGCGGCGCGCAAACGTATCGACGCGGTCGAGCCCTTGCCCGAAGCGGCGCTCGCGGTCGCGCCGACGCGCCGCAGCGAGCCTCGCGTGGCTTTTTCAAGCGTCGTCGAAGCTGGGCTCACACGCCCAGGCGAGCGATTGGTCGATGCGGGGCGACGCCATAGCGCTCTGGTGCGAGCCGATGGCGCGGTCGCCGCCGGCCCTGCTGTCGGTTCGATCCACAAGATCGGCGCGTTGGTGCAGGGGCTGCCCGCCTGTAACGGCTGGACCTTCTGGCATGTCGAGCGCGAGGGCCGGCTGACTTCGATCGACGAACTGCGCGCCGCCATGCGCGAGGCGATGCGCGAGGCGGCGGAATAGACATTCGACGCATCCCTCAGCTTGACCATGCCGATCCCGAGGCGGGAGCGGGGGCTTCGCTCTCGAACGCGTCAAGCAGCGAACCCAACCGCGAGACGACCGCAGCATATGTCGACAGCGACTGAAACTGAGTGACAACCAGCGAGAATGCGGCGACGAGGGTCGTGAACACCATCGCGGATTGAGTGATCACGCCGAACTCGATCTCGCCGCGCATGAAGGCGGGCGCGATGATCAGAATCGGAATGAGCTGAATCAGCCAATTGTATCCGGTCGAGAAGAATCCGACATTCCGGTTGACCGCCGTGATGCGCCGGAAATTCTCAGCGAGTCGATCGAGTCGCTCCCCAATCCGGGCGGCCTCCTGCTCCCCTTCACCTCCAAGCATAATAGCCTCGGAATTGTCGCGAACATGAATGAGAGCAGAGCGGAAGCTCGCCTCGTGGTCGAGCTGGTCGCTGTTAAGCTTAACGAGCGGCCGAGCGAGCTTGATCGTCAGGTATGAGCCGAGCGCCGCATAAACGATGGAGATCGCGTAGAGCAGGGGGCTGATCGACCAAAGGACGCCGGAAAAGGCAAGGATCGTGAAGGCGCTATTCATCGCCATGAGCGCGAAGGACAGCGTGGTCGCCGTGAACGCGCGCACGTCTTCGGCGATCCGCTGATCCGGGTTTGCGAGCTCGTACGATATCGCCAGGCGATGGTAAGTTCCGTTCGTCATATAGGTGGCGACGGCGCGCTCGGTCATGAACTCGCGCCACAGCAGCCCTAGCCGCTCCTCGGCGAAGCGCGCCAGAACTGCGACGATTGTAGACGCCGCGAAGACTGCGATCGTGAACTGCGCCTGCCGGACGAAGTCGCCGAAGTGCCGCTCGGCGATTGCGGACATCAGGTTCCTGTTGACGTAGCTATTCGCGACATTGAGGCCGTTCGCCCCGATGAGGAGGACGACGATCGCGGCGAATATCAGTTTCGCTCTCCATCCGACCTTGGACCGCGCGAAGGTTCTGATGGCGGCGACAAGCCGTGTTGCGACTCCGCTTTTGGGCGTTTCCTGGGCTTGCATGCCTCGCCTCGGCAAATCGGCGGCGGATTGAGGATCAGTCTACCCGATCTCGGGAAGAGTGGGGAGAGACGGTGGGATGATCGGGCGTGGGCCATCCAGGCGCTCGCGCTGATGACGGCCGTACTGGGGAAACGAGACATCGGCGACCTACCGCCGGCGTCTCGCCCGCGGCTTCGCCGCGCCGAAATCGCTTGCCCGCAAAAGGAACACTTCGCCCGATATGTCCTCGGTGTCGAGCCATACGAACGGCAGATAGCGGGAATTCGTGCTCGAGCTGCAAGGCGCGCGCCGCCCACCTCGCAGACGAGCGTTCCGTCCGCAGTCAGGCGCTTGGGCGCTTCGCCCAAGATCCGGCGCACGATGTCGAGTCCGTCCGTTCCGCCGGCATGGGCGACCATCGGCTCGGCCGCATATTCGGGCGGAAAGCGCGCGATCGCCGCTGCATCGACGTAAGGCGGGTTCGTCAGGATCAGGTCGAAGCGGGCCCCTTTGACCGGGGCGAACAGATCGCCTTGCTTCAGCGCGATGCGATCCTGAAGGCCGTGCTCGTCGATATTGCGCGCGGCGACTTCCAGCGCCCCGGGCGAGATGTCGATCGCCTCGATCCGCGCATTGGGGAAGACGCGCGCCGCGAAAATCGCCAGCGAACCGCCCCCCGTGCAAAGGTCGAGCACTGAGGCGATAGTCTCCGGATCGCCGACGAGCCCGTTGTCCTCGGCGAAAGCGGTCATCACCAATTCGCCAATCAGGCTGCGCGGGACGATGACCCGCTCATCGACATAGAACGGCACGCCCTGGATGTAGGCGCGATTGACGAGGTAGGCGGCGGGCTTGCGTGTGGTCGCGCGCGCCTCGATCAGCTCCAGGAGCCTCATGCGCTCGTGACGAAGGAGTCTCGCGTCGAGAAACGGATCGAGCGTATCGATCGGCAGCCGGAGCCCTTCAAGGATGAGAAAGGCGGCCTCATCGAGCGCCGTCGTCGCGCCATGGCCAAATGCGAGTTCAGCAGAAAGAAAGCGACCGACCGCATAGCGCAGCCAGTCTCGCGGGGTGAGGAACGTTTCAACCCGCTCGTCGACCGGCGCCTCAGACAAAGGCGGCCGCCTTGAGCGCGGCGCTCATGAGCCGCGCTTGCACTCGCGCAGGAAGTGTCTTCTCATTTTGCCCTGCAAGCCCTGAGCGTCGGCCTTTTGCGCACATTCCATCGACCTGGCGGACCGCTCGGCGGGGTCTTGTTCGGAAGCAGGTAGAGGGACTGAGGCTGGCCTTCCAGGCGCGGCCGGGGCGCCTCCGTCCATCGCCACCGCAGTGGTCTGCGCGACAACGCCAAAGGTCAAGGTCGTTTCCGAGGAAATAAGCGAGAGCGCGCCAGCGAAAACCAGGGACCACGACTCGTATATTCAAAGTTATCCCTACTTACGTCGATGATTCGACTAATCCCGAGCCGCGGTTATAGATAGGCGCGCCCGGAATTTCAAGCCGAGCCATTCGCGTTGATCATACGCAACTTCTCATGACTTCAGGATGATGCGACCGTCATAACGAGCGCCGATGGCCTTGGCTCGTCGGTCGACATTTGGCGGAGCGCTTGCGCAATGTCGGCGCCTATTTGGTTTCATTGCGTCGCTGGCGTACGCTGCAATGCAAAAAAGGCTTGGGCTGCGCAAAAAAACTGCTTATCTTGTGTTGACCCGCGACTCGGCGTCACACTCGGACGGGCATCAACGTCATGGCTAATTCCACTCCGACTACAATCAAAAAATACGCCAATCGTCGCCT
The DNA here is from genome assembly GCA_963730555.1 of uncultured Alphaproteobacteria bacterium. GTDB lineage: Bacteria > Pseudomonadota > Alphaproteobacteria > Rhizobiales > Beijerinckiaceae > Roseiarcus. The sequence goes on from CAVSSS010000016.1 coordinate 143,468, forward strand.
GTATAACACCGCATCCAGCGCCTACGTGACCTTGGCTGATTTGGCGAAAATGGTGAAAGCGGGCGAGGACTTCATCGTTTACGACGCCAAAACCAATGAAGACATCACCCGTTCGGTGCTCACCCAGATCATCTTCGAGCAAGAGGGAATTGAGGGGCAATCGCTGCTGCCGACGACGTTCCTTCGGCAACTGATCCGCTTTTATGGCGATAGCATGCAGGCGATCTTGCCGAGCTACCTGGAATTCTCGATCGACCGCTTTTCTGGCGACCAACAGGCGGTGCGCGAAGCCGCAAGCCGGATGTTTGGCCCGGAGGCGTTCTCCGCAGGCTCGTTCGCCGCCTTGCAGGAATTGACGAAGAAGAATTTCGCGGCGTTCAATCAAGCTTTGGCGATGTTCACGCCCTTCGCCAGCGCGACGCTGCCGACAGAATCCCCGCCCAAGAAGGGGAACTCCGAGGACGACATCGGCCAATTGCGCGATCAGTTGTCCGACATGCAAAAGCGGCTCGAATCCTTAGCCAAGAAGACTGAGACGCCTTAAAAGCGATCCTTGCGGGTGCGGAGTTCCGCGAACACCGCCGCAGGCTCCGCGCCGGCCATGCCGAGCGCGGCCTGAATCGCCGGCTCCTCGACCCGCAGAAAAGGATTGGCGGCAAGCTCGGCCGCAATGGTCGTCGGCAATGTCGGCCGCCGCGCGGCGCGCAGCCTCGCGACCTCCTCGATACGAGCCTTCAAAACCGGATTGCCGGGTTCAACCGTGGCGGCGAACCGGCCATTGGCCTCGGTGTATTCATGGCCACAGTAAATCTGGGTCTCGCCGGGAAGGGCCGCGAGCTTCATGAGCGAACTCCACATCACCGCATGGGGCGTCTCGAACACGCGGCCGCAACCGAGGGAGAACAACGTGTCGCCGCAGAAGGCGACATCATCCTCATCGAAATGATAGGCGATGTGGCCCAGCGTATGCCCGGGGGTTTCGATGACCTTCGCTCCGAGCGAGCCGACGCGGGCCGTGTCGCCTTCCTTCAGCTCATGATCGAGAAACGGGATGCGCGCCGCGTCTTTTCCCGGTCCCCATATCTTCGCCTTTGGGAACTTCGCCTTAAGGTCCGGAACGCCTTGAATGTGATCGGCGTGATGATGGGTGATCAAGATGTCGGTTAAATTCCAGCTCCGCTCCGCCAAGGCCGCGAGAGTGCGCCCGGCTTCCGGGACGTCGACGCATGCGGTCGCTCCGGTCGCCGAATTGTGCACGAGAGCGCCGCAATTATCGGTGAGGCAAAGATACTGAAGAATGCTCATGGTCATGGGCGAGAGGCTCGGCGATTTCCAGTTTTCGGTTGTTAACGCTTTGCGGGGGCGCTCCGGCCCGGCGCGCGCGCTGACCGCTTGCTTCCTTATAGCCGCGCGCCCGACGCCTGTCTCTCCTCCGCGCTTTCTCCTTCGCGCGTTGGGCTTGCCGACGCATTGCGAAAGGTCGCGCGCTCGTTCAAAGTCATGCGCCCGTTCGGCCGTTCCCGATGCCTCTCGACGTCCTCAACTTGCAGAGCTTCTACGGCTCGCCCCTCGGCGGCGTCGCCCGCAGGCTGATCGGGCGCGTGATTCGTGAGCGCTGGAACACGAGCGCCGGGCTCTCGGTCGCCGCTTTGGGTTACGGCGCGCCCTATCTCGACCGGTTCCGCGACGGCGCCCACCGATGCCTGGCCTTGATGCCGGCTGAGCAGGGTGCCGCAGTTTGGCCGGAAGCCGGCCGTTGCGCGACGGCGCTCGTCGACGCACAGATGTTGCCGCTGCCGGACGGCTGCATCGACCGGCTGTTGCTTGCTCACGCGCTGGAGGCGGCCGATCGGCCGGACGCGCTCATGGAAGAACTGTGGCGCATCACCGCGCCGGAGGGGCGAATGATCGTGATCGTTCCCTCCCGGCGGGGCGTCTGGGCGCGTACGGACAGCACCCCTTATGGACAGGGGCTGCCCTATTCGAAATCCCAGCTTCGCGACTTGCTTCAGCGGGCGGAGTTCTCGCCGATCTTCTGGGGCGAGGCGCTTTATGCTCCGCCAGTCCGACGGCCTTTCATGATGCGGTCCGCGACGACGATCGAGCGGGTCGGAGGAGCGCTTGGATTGCCCTTCGCCGGCGTCCACATTGTCGAGGCGATCAAGCAAGTCCATCGCCCGGTCGGGGTTCGCGCGGTCGCCCGGGCGCGGCTTGCTCCCTTAAAACCCGCACTCGCGCCGAGCGCCCGGCGACAATGCCACTCCGAATGATGGGTCTTTTGGTTTTCAGGTTGGCGCCGGCGGCGAGCCATGCTTGTAAGGCCCTTGGTTGATCCTCCAAACAAGGCGAATCCCTCATGCCCGCCGATCGTCTCCTTGTCCTGCTGCGCCATGGTGAGAGCGAATGGAATCTCAAGAACCTCTTCACCGGATGGCGGGACGTCGACTTGAGCCCTGCGGGAGTCGAGGAAGCCAAGGCGGCGGGGCGCCGAATGAAGGCGCACGGGATCGTCTTCGATCTCGCCTTCACCTCGGCCCTCATCCGCGCCCAGCGCACGCTCGCCCTGGCGCTGGCGGAAATGGGACAGACCGGACTGCCCGAGAAGCGGGATCAGGCCCTCAACGAACGCGATTACGGCGATCTCGTCGGACTGAACAAGGACGATGCGCGCAAGAAATGGGGCGAGGAGCAGGTCCACAAATGGCGCCGCAGCTACGACATCCAGCCGCCCGGCGGCGAAAGTCTGAAAGACACGGTGGCGCGCGCTCTTCCCTATTATTGCCAGAACATCCTCCCCCCGGTTCTTGGCGGCAAGCGCGTCCTGGTCGCGGCCCATGGCAACAGTCTGCGCGCGCTTGTCATGGTGCTCGACCGCCTCACGCCCGAGACGATTCCGACAATGGAGCTCGCGACCGGTGTCCCGCTCGTCTATCGGCTCAACGCCGACTCGACTGTAGCGAGCAAAGAGATCCTGACAGCCTGACGGCCGGGCTAGCCGGGCTTCGGGCCCAACCGGCGCAACAGGCGGCCGCAAAACAGAAACAAATAATCCGGGGTGTGTCCCGGCCGTCCCCGTCTTTGCCCAGCCGACGCCTAGCGCGCCGCTGCCCAGATGCGCAGCGGCCGGGTCTAAACGGTACGATACGCCCTAGCTAATTTGGGGTATAGCTTGCAGAATAGCGGGCAGGTAGCTTCCGGAATGCCCGATGACCTAATAACGATCAGGGGAATGCGCGATCAGCTTGGCCGCGAGCCAACGCTCGCTGAAGTTCTCGATCGAGTTAAGCGCGACCATCCGGATGAACGTGGCGACCTGCTTGTTGAAAGGTTAAGGATCGCGATCGCTATATTTCGTCAGCGTCGCCAAGCGCTTGGCCTTGACAAGGAAGCAACGCAGAGAATTAGAAGGCCCCCGGAAGCCCAAATCTCGGAAGGTTTTGTCATAGCGATCGCAGCCTTGGTCGCCGTTCTTATGATCACTGGGGCCGCGTTGTTTTCGTCGACGAACGGCGGACTCGTCTAGAGCGCGGCGCGATCCGCTGCTAGAGGCGCTGGTTATAGCATCGGCCGCGTTGTCATCGACCATGCGTTTGGCCGCGGCCGGTTTTCGCGCTGAGTTACCCGAGACCGGCTGTCACCGCTAATATCGCTCGCCGGGCGCCGTTAGCCTTAACGATTTGTGAAGACGCCCGGCTCCATCTTGACCTCACGTGATTTGCCGCTCGCGGAGGTCAGCATGTTGGCGAAGACTTCACTATTCGGGATCGCGGCGCTCGCCGCCTGCGCGCTTGCGCCTTGCGCCGAGGCCGGCCAATTCGAGTTTCTGGCCGCGCCGCAGATCAACCTCTCCCTGGTCTACCGCCTCGATAAACTGACCGGCGACGTCATTGCGTGCCAGTTCGCGCACAATCCGGGGCGAACCGATGTCGGCCCGGGCGCGTTCGGCGTCACCTCCTGCTATCGCAGCGGCGACGGCGCGACCAAGCAGGAGCCCAGCGACTATGGGCTCATCGCCACGCGTCACGAGCAGGAGGGGGGCGTGTTTCGCGTCGATTATCGCACCGGCGCGCTCAGCATTTGCTACCTATATTTCCAGCGCGAGAAGCAGGGCGATCACGAGGCGATTGCGGACCAATATGTCGTATGCACGCCGCCCTGGAAGCAGCCGAATTCCCGCCCATCCAGGCGGGACCGTGAGCGAATTGCCTCCGGCCGCCGCTGCGCGAGACTGAGGCCATCGCTCTTGTTGACGTCTAGTGCGCGTCGCCTCACACGAAAGACGGCCTCCGGAGGTCAACAATCATTTGCAGAAAATCAGAACTTGAGCTAAGCTTGGTCTATGAGCAGTCCTGCCCTTCCACATGCTAAGACCGCCGTTTCCCCTCCCGCGCCTATCACATCAGGGAATAGGGCGCGGAAAAAATCTTCGCGCTAAAGCCGTGTAACCCATTGATAAGTCTCGATTCGGACGAGAGAATCCAAGGAAATCCAAGAAAATCCAACACCTCCGAACGGGGGTCTTCGTAGCGAAAAGGCCACGCGCCAAGAAAGTCCAAATCGACCAACGTCGGGACCCCCTCGAGAGCGGCGCACGCAAAATAACCTTATTAAAACGTGATTAGCTTTAGGCGAGGCGGAAACGCTGCTCGCCGCCCACCGCCTCCGCGACCACAATCTCGCGCTCGCTCAAATCCTCAAGATGGGCAAGGGTCGAAAGGCCGGCGGCGTGGGTCAGGGACGGGTTCAGGCCGACATAGATTCTGGCGACGAGCGCCGGAATTGTCTGCGGGCCCTCCGCCAGCGCGTTCAGGATCGAGGCCTCCCGCTGCCGCCGGTGATGGATCAGCGCGCGCAAGTACCGTTGCGGTTCGACGACAGGGCCGCCGTGACCGGGCCAATAGATCGTCTCGGAGCGTCCGCGCACCTTCTCCAGCGAGTCCATGTAGGCGCGCATCGAGCCGTCCGGGGGCGCGACGACCGACGTCGACCAGGCCATGACGTGATCGCCGGAAAACAGCGCCCCTTCGTCCAGAAGCGCGAAGCACAGATGATTGGAGCAATGCCCGGGCGTGGCGATGGCCTCGATCGTGTAGCCGGGGCCTTGCCAGCGCTCGCCATCGGCGAGAATAGTGTCAGGCGAATAGTCGCGGTCATGTGCGGAATCGAGGCCGGTCGACCCATCGCCGCGGGGGGTGAACGGCGCGGCGCCGATTACCCGTGCGCCCGTTGCCTCGCGAAGCTTCTTTGCGCCGACGCTGTGATCGCGATGCGTATGAGTGACGAGAATTGCGTCGACGCGCTCGCCATCGGCCGCCGCGAGCAACGCCGAGAGATGCGAATCGTCGTTAGGCCCCGGATCGACGATCGCGACCTTCCCTTGGCCCACGATATAGGTGCAGGTGCCATTGAAGGTGAAGGGCGAGGCGTTCGGCGCGACCAGGCGGCGCACCAGCGGCGAAACTCTGGTCAGAGCGCGCGGCGGCGGCTCTCGCGTCGCGGCGAAAAGCTCGGACTCGTTCTCGTCATCGGCCATCGCGCGCTCTTTGCTTTCCGTCCGCGGCAATCGGCTCGCCGGCTTGTCATGATAGCTGGGGTCGGGCAATGTGGCGAAGCGCCGCTTCGCGCCAAAACTTACAGGACATTCCCATGACTCTTCACACGGCGCGAGCCGCCATCCCGTCGTCGGCGGAACTGATTGGGCGGGGCCTCGCGCTCGCGCTCGGTGGATCGCTCCTGCTCGCCCTTTCGGCCAAGGTTCAGGTTCCCTTCTATCCGGTGCCGCTGACGCTGCAGACGCTCGTCGTGCTCCTCATCGGCGCGACGCTTGGCGCGAGGCTCGCAGCCGCCGCCGTCGCGCTCTATCTGATCGAGGGTCTGGCGGGCATGCCGGTCTTCGCCGGCGCGGTCGCTGGACCTCTCTACATGGCGGGGCCGACCGGAGGATTTCTCGTAGGATTCCTCGCAGCGGCGGCGATGATCGGCTTTGCCGCCGACTGGCGGTGGGATCGCTCCTGGATCAGGCTTCTCCTCTCGCTCAGCCTCGGCCACGCCGTCGTATTCGCCTTTGGCTTCGTCTGGCTCTCCCAATTCATCGGCCCGGAGAAGGCGTTCGCCGCGGGCGTTGCGCCTTTCGCGCTCGCGACGATCGTCAAGACCCTGCTCGCCGTGGCGCTGGTCGGCACTGGCAGAAGCATGGCGGTGCGGATGAGCCGCGCCTGAGGTTGGCGCGAGCCGCGATGACCGAGGGCTCCGGCCGGGAGGGGCCGCCCGTGCGGGCGGCTTTCGCCCGGTTCGTGGCCATGGCCACGCGCTGGAGCGACAACGACGCCTACGGCCACCTCAATAACATCGTCTATTACGCGCTGTTCAATTCTGCGGTGAACGCGACCCTCATCGAGGCCGGGTTGCTCGATCCGGTTTCGAGCCCGGTCATCGGTGTGGTCGTTGAAAGCAACTGCCGTTTCTACGCCAGCCTCAGCTATCCCGAGGAGGTGGAAATCGGCGTCGCGGTCGAGCGCCTCGGCCGGTCGTCTGTGCGCTACCGCCTGGCCGTGTTCAAAGCCGGGGCGAATGAGGCCGCCGCCGCCGGCGGCTACACCCATGTCTATGTCGAGCGGGGCGCGAACCGTCCGGTTCCGATACCCGACGCGCACCGGCGGTTAATGGAAAGCCTGAAGGCGCCCAACAGCTCCCAGCGGTGAGGGGGTGAAGGGCGCGCGGTTCGCCTGACATCAGTTCGTAGGCGTAGAATACATGACCGACTTGCGGCGCATCTTAGACACGGCAGCCTCGAAGCTCGCCGCGGTCGCCTTGTCAAAGAACGCCCGAGACAGGGCCGAAAACACCGTCATGTTCGTCGCCTCGTCTGCCGGCGTTTCCATATCCCGGAGCACCTCATAGGCCAGCGAAATCAGCCGCGAGCGTCGCTCAAGTTCATCGCTTTGGATCGGCATCTCACCTCCGAGGTGATTTCAGTATTTCCTTAACTCGCGGGCTTCCCATAATCTCGCTAACACGAGTCTCGGCCCGTTCCTTGATGCAGATCAAGGCAATGCACCCGTTGAAGTGGCGATTGGAGCCTGCTGGGTCCTTTCAGGCGGTTGAACCTATCTGGCTCCAACCGATGCAAACTCAATAGGTCAAGCGAGAAGCTCACCGGTTCCTGACGGCGATCATGGCGTCGCGCAGGACATTGGCCTCGTCTCGCGCTTCCTGCTGCCGCCACACCATGACGTCCCGGATCGACAGCATGCCGACGAGTTCAAGCCGTCCATCACCGGCAAATGGCGAATACGGTGCTTGTTCATGACTTTCTCCGCCTCGACCATCGTCGTGTCCCGGGTGCAAGTCGTGACTTCATGCGTCATGAGATCGCGGACGTGCATGTCCGCGAGCCTAGCCCCGTCCTTGGCGAAAGCGCGGACGACGTCCCGCTCGGAGATGATTCCGACCAGGGCCCCATGGGCGTCACAGACCGGGAAGGCGCCGATATTCAGCGCGCTCAGCCGCGTGCAGATGGACGTGATCAATTCTTCGGGAATGCAAGTCGCCAGAGACTGCCGGTTCGATTTCAGGACGTCCGCAACCCTCATCGAAAGCCTCCATTCGAAGGTTCTTCGCGCCCCCTTCGCAATCTCTCGCCGGAGTTGGTCTGAAAGAAGGCCGGCGCCGTCGGATGGCTCGACGCCCCTTGATAATGAGCCTGGTTTAAGGCATAGGAGCGCCTCCTCATTGTCCGCAGATGGGCTCGTCCCTCGCGGGAAGACCTTCTGGTGACGAAAGTGAAAGTCCGTAATTCCCTGAAATCATTGCGTAACCGCCATCGCGACAACCGCCTCGTGCGTCGCAAGGGCCGCGTCTACATCATCAACAAGACGCAGCGGCGCTACAAGGCGCGACAGGGATAGCCTCAAGACTTTTGACGGACGCCGTCTCGCGCGCTATATTTGTGCGATGCGGCATTCCGCAAATTCTTCCTTAGTCGGCATAGCGATTGTGATCCTTCTGGCCGGAGGGCCGATATGCGCGGCTGAACTGTCGCCTGCGCCACAGGACCAACCCGACAGCCGGGGCGCGCCGGACAAGCCGGACGCTCAGGTGCCGCAGGCGAAGAAAGACGAGCCGCCGCCGAAAACGCCCGCGGAAGAGCGCGCTGATCTCTACGCGCGGCTTGCCGCCTCGAAGGATGCGGATGAGACCGCCGGGATTATCACCCAGCTTCTGCACCTCTATTCCGAATCTGGTTCGGACACCGCCGATCTCATGCTTAAGCGAGCGCAGCAAGCAATCGGGACCGAGAACTATTCCGACGCGCTCAAGATCCTCGACGCGACGATCGCCTTCCTGCCCGACTGGGCCGAGGGCTGGAACGCCCCGCGACCGCGCGTTACCTCGACGACGATTACAACGGCTCGATGGCCGACATCGCGCAAACGCTCAAGCGCGAGCCCAAGCATATCGGGGCGCTCATGGGCATGGGAATGATCCTCGAGGCGCGCGAGAAACGCGAGGACGCTCTCAAGGTCTACGAGCGCGTCCTCGAGATCGCGCCGCACTGGCACAACGCCCAAGAGGCGGCCGATAAGCTCAAGGCGGCGTTGGCCGGCAGCGAGCTTTAAGGGCTTGCCCCGGAGCGTCTGAGAAGCGCCTGCCAACGCCCTGAGAGCTTGGTCGTGGAATCGGCCTATGGGTGCTCCGGGCGACCTGTGGAGTCATGGCCGGGCGTCCCGGCTATCCACGTGGTTCGGCGCATTGAATGTTCGTGAGCGCGACAAGGGCTTGTTGCCCGCGTGGGTGGCCCGGTCAAGCCCGGCCATGACGACAAGGGCTGAAACCGACAGCTAACGCTATAAGAGCTGCGAATTACTTTGACAAAATCAGAAAAACACGTAACATGTTCCCGTTGACGGAATCTCTACCCGCTCGTCGAAAACGGACAGGAAGACGAGAAGCCCCGGCTATTTGAAACGTTGGCCCATAACCCGTCGCGCGAGCCGACGCGAGGAAGCGACTTTCTTACTTACAACGCCCGCAACCCATTG
>CAVSSS010000017.1:0-147897 GCA_963730555.1 uncultured Alphaproteobacteria bacterium
CGGCGGCAACCGTGGCAGCAACGCGCAGACCTACCGCAATCTCGTCATGGTGTTCCTGCTCTGCGGCCTTTGGCATGGCGCGAATTGGACGTTCGTCCTGTGGGGCGCCTGGCACGGCGCCTTCCTCGTTATCGAGCGCCTGGGCCTCAAATCGGTTCTCGCCCGTTTGCCGACGCCAGCGGCGTGGGCCTATGCGCTGCTCGCCGTCATGGGCGGCTGGGTGTTGTTCCGCTCCGCCGACCTTTCAGACGCGATTGGCTATTTTGCGAGCCTGTTCGGGCGAAAACGGGATGAGCGAGATCAGCTTCGACATGCACGACGCCTTGAACGATCGAGCGATCATGACGCTCGTCATCGGCTGCGCTTTGGCGGTCGCGCCGAGTTGGCCCGCCAAATGGACTCCGCCGTTCCTGGTGCGCGCCTCGGCGGGACGTCGCCCTGACATTCGCGCTGCTCATTTTTTCCATGATCACGGTCGCCGCCGGGGCCTATAGCCCGTTCCTGTATTTCCGCTTTTGAATTGAGCGGGACGCAGTTGGTTCGACCGCCGGCGTCATCGCGAGGAGGTCGAAGGCCGACGCGGCGATCCAGCAGTCGCGGGGAGCTCTACGTTCCCTAGGCGAGCCCTCAAAGCATCGGCTGCGAGCGGGGGCGCGGGCCGAGAGGAAAGGCCGCGTCGATTTTCGCAAGCTCGGCGTCGCTGAGATTGAGCGCGCCAGCGCCCGCGTTCTTCTTCCGCATGGCTAAGGTTCGAGGCCCTTCGGCATCGCAGATCCTGATACTGCGCCGAGTTAGGAAACGCAGCGCGACTTGGCGCGGCGTAGCGTTATGCCGGTCGGCGATCGCCTTCAGCGTCCGCCCTCCGGCGGTGTTCGGCCCGGAAAATCCGCCGGCGTGACCGAACGGACTATAGGCCACGACGGGATCCACCTTCATCGCACCATGGATCACGCCATGCTCGATCGCGCGCTCACGCAGATGATAGAGCACTTGGTTGCAAGCCGGATGGCCTGCTCCCGCAATCGCACGGACTTCGTCGAGATCGTCCACGTCGAAATTGCTGACCCCCCACGATAGGATCTTGCCGTCGGCGCGTAACCGCTCAAAGGCGGCGACCGTATCCTCGAGAGGATGCGACCCGCGCCAGTGGAGAAGATAGCAATCGAGGCGGTCGGTCCTGAGCCGCTTGAGCGAGCGCTCGCAAGCGGCGGCCGTCCCATTCCGCGAAGCGTTGTGCGGCAGAACTTTGGAGACGAGAAAGACCTCATCGCGCCGGCCAGCGATCGCCTCGCCGACCAATTCCTCGGCCGCGCCAGAACCGTACATCTCGGCCGTGTCGATATGCCTCATCCCAAGGTCGAGGCCTCGGCGCAAGGCCTCGATCGCGGTCTTTGCGTCCGCCTGCTCGATGTACCAGGTGCCCTGGCCGATAACCGCGACTTCGCGCCCCGTGGAGCCGAATTTCCGCCGCTCTACGGCTCGGGTGGCGCCCTTTACGGTTTCAGGCGGCATGACGCCGTGTGCTGGCGGCCTTGAACAGCTGGATCATTTCTCGGTTGAAGACTGGAATGTCATCGGGCTTGCGGCTCGTGACCAGTTTCTGGTCGACGACCACCTCCTTATCCACCCAATTCGCTCCGGCGTTCTTCAAATCCGTTTTGAGCGACGGCCAGGAAGTCATTTGCCGGCCGCGAGCGGCGCCGGCCTCGATGACGGTCCAGGGCCCGTGGCAGATCGCCGCCACCGGCTTCCCCGCGTCGAAGAAGGCTTTGACGAACGCCACCGCCTTCGGCGCCATCCTGAGCGAATCCGGGTTCATAACGCCGCCCGGCAAAAGCAGGGCGTCGAAGTCTTCCGGCTTGGCCTGATCCAGAGGCGTATCCACCCGGACCTCATCGCCCCAGTCGGTGATTTTCCAGCCGCGGACGCTCTCAGCCTTGGGCGAAACGACACGCCTCTCAGCGCCGGCCTGGTCGAGCGCCTTCCGGGGCTCTATCAGTTCGACTTGCTCGAAACCGTCGATCACCAGAATTGCGACCGTCAATGCTTTCAGTGTGTTGTCGGCCATGTCCCACCTCCAATGTTGCGCCGCGCTTCGTTTCGAAGCACCCAAAATTCCCGCCATGGCCTCTAACGCTGCGCGGACTGGGGGTGTTCCGGCCAGTCTGCTCGACCCACCGGTCATCCGGCCGACCTTCAAATCAGATCGAGCGTCCAGGTCTGCCCGACGAGATCGTGGCCGAACGAATTGTGCGGCTCTTCGTCGACAAGCTGAAACCCCGCCGCCTGATAGATGCGGCGCGCGGCGACCAGGATGTCGTTGGTCCACAAGGTGAGCTGGCGGTAGCCGAGTTCGCGCGCGCGGGCGATGCACGCGGCAACGAGTTTGCGCCCAACCCCGGCTCCCCGTGCGCTTGGCTCGACATAGAGCAGCCGCAGCTTGGCCACGGCGGGATCGTCGCTCTTCATGAGGAAAATCGAGCCGACGATCGCGCCGCCGCGCTCGGCGACCCAGCCGTCCTCGCGCGCGGCGTCGAATTCCGCGACAAACCTCCCGAGGATGCGGCTGACGAGCCCCTCGTATGTCCAGTCCCAGCCGTATTCTTGGGCGTAGAGGGCGGCCTGACGATGGGTGATCCAGCCTAAGTCGCCCGGTCGCAGCGGCCGCAAGCTCACCTCCTCAGACTGGGCGTCACGGTCCCGCAGCGCCACGCGGATCAAGCGCATCGCCTCGGCGAGGCGATGGCGGCCCGGCGCGTCGATTGGCTCGAGCAACGCGTTGACCTGCGCCCGGGCGGCGGCTTCGGCCGCAGCGAAGACTTTACGTCCGGCGCCCGTCAGCGAGATCAGCCTGTGCTTGCGATGGTTTGGACTGACCTGGCTTCTCGCCAGTCCGCGCGTGATCAAACGCGCCACGATGCGGCTCAAATGCGCCTTGTCCATCCTGAGCGAGCGGCCGATTTCCGCCGCGGTTCGCCCATCTTCCGACGCCTGGGCCAGTTCGTAGAGAACGCGCGCCGCCGGCAGCGTCAGGTCGGTTGCCGGGAGGCTGCGGTTCAGGAGGCCGATCTCGCGGGTGTAGAACCGGTTGAAGGAGCGGACTTCGTCCGTCAGCGTCATGGCAGGGCCTATACAAGTGTTGTCTCAGACAACACTAACGGCGAAGCGCATCGGCCGCAAGCCCTGGATACCATTCAATGTGCGCCATGCGCGATTGGCCCGCTTCTCGAGTTGCGCAGAATGGCGCCCAGTTTAAGCTGAGGATACAACCAAAGCGGGAATTCCTTCCAAATAAGGGGTAGCAAAACGAAGCTCATGAGCCTAAACGCTAGTAAATTAGCTACCGCTTACTAGCGCTTATTTTTGCGAGTCGAGCCTCTTCAATGGGTTGCGGGCGTTGTAAGTAAGAAAGTCGCTTCCTCGCGTCGGCTCGCGCGACGGGTTGTGGGCCAACGTTTCAAATAGCCGGGGCTTCTCGTCTTCCTGTCCGTTTTCGACGAGCGGGGACGAGATTCCGTCAACGGGAACATGTTACGTGTTTTTCTGATTTTGTCAAAGTAATTCGCAGCTCTTATAGCGTTAGCTGTCGGTTTCAGCCCTTGTCGTCATGGCCGGGCTTGACCGGGCCACCCACGCGGGCAACAAGCCCTTGTCGCGCTCACGAACATTCAATGCGCCGAACCACGTGGATAGCCGGGACGCCCGGCCATGACGCCCTCAGGTCGCCCGGAGCACCCATAGGCCCGATTCCGACGACCAAGCTCTCAGGGCGTTGGCAGGCGCTTCTCAGACGCTCCGGGGCAAGCCCTTAAAGCTCGCTGCCGGCCAACGCCGCCTTGAGCTTATCGGCCGCCTCTTGGGCGTTGTGCCAGTGCGGCGCGATCTCGAGGACGCGCTCGTAGACCTTGAGCGCGTCCTCGCGTTTCTCGCGCGCCTCGAGGATCATTCCCATGCCCATGAGCGCCCCGATATGCTTGGGCTCGCGCTTGAGCGTTTGCGCGATGTCGGCCATCGAGCCGTTGTAATCGTCGTCGAGGTAACGCGCGGTCGCGCGAGCGTTCCAGCCCTCGGCCCAGTCGGGCAGGAAGGCGATCGTCGCGTCGAGGATCTTGAGCGCGTCGGAATAGTTCTCGGTCCCGATTGCTTGCTGCGCTCGCTTAAGCATGAGATCGGCGGTGTCCGAACCAGATTCGGAATAGAGGTGCAGAAGCTGGGTGATAATCCCGGCGGTCTCATCCGCATCCTTCGAGGCGGCAAGCCGCGCGTAGAGATCAGCGCGCTCTTCCGCGGGCGTTTTCGGCGGCGGCTCGTCTTTCTTCGCCTGCGGCACCTGAGCGTCCGGCTTGTCCGGCGCGCCCCGGCTGTCGGGTTGGTCCTGTGGGGCAGGCGACAGTTCAGCCGCGCATATCGGCCCTCCGGCCAGAAGGATCACAATCGCTATGCCGACTAAGGAAGAATTTGCGGAATGCCGCATCGCACAAATATAGCGCGCGAGACGGCGTCCGTCAAAAGTCTTGAGGCTATCCCTGTCGCGCCTTGTAGCGCCGCTGCGTCTTGTTGATGATGTAGACGCGGCCCTTGCGACGCACGAGGCGGTTGTCGCGATGGCGGTTACGCAATGATTTCAGGGAATTACGGACTTTCACTTTCGTCACCAGAAGGTCTTCCCGCGAGGGACGAGCCCATCTGCGGACAATGAGGAGGCGCTCCTATGCCTTAAACCAGGCTCATTATCAAGGGGCGTCGAGCCATCCGACGGCGCCGGCCTTCTTTCAGACCAACTCCGGCGAGAGATTGCGAAGGGGGCGCGAAGAACCTTCGAATGGAGGCTTTCGATGAGGGTTGCGGACGTCCTGAAATCGAACCGGCAGTCTCTGGCGACTTGCATTCCCGAAGAATTGATCACGTCCATCTGCACGCGGCTGAGCGCGCTGAATATCGGCGCCTTCCCGGTCTGTGACGCCCATGGGGCCCTGGTCGGAATCATCTCCGAGCGGGACGTCGTCCGCGCTTTCGCCAAGGACGGGGCTAGGCTCGCGGACATGCACGTCCGCGATCTCATGACGCATGAAGTCACGACTTGCACCCGGGACACGACGATGGTCGAGGCGGAGAAAGTCATGAACAAGCACCGTATTCGCCATTTGCCGGTGATGGACGGCTTGAAACTCGTCGGCATGCTGTCGATCCGGGACGTCATGGTGTGGCGGCAGCAGGAAGCGCGAGACGAGGCCAATGTCCTGCGCGACGCCATGATCGCCGTCAGGAACCGGTGAGCTTCTCGCTTGACCTATTAAGTTTGCATCGGTTGGAGCCAGATAGGTTCAACCGCCTGAAAGGACCCAGCAGGCTCCAATCGCCACTTCAACGGGTGCATTGCCTTGATCTGCATCAAGGAACGGGCCGAGAACTTCGTGTTAGCGAGATTATGGGAAGCCCGCGAGTTAAGGAAATACTGAAATCACCTCGGAGGTGAGATGCCGATCCAAAGCGATGAACTTGAGCGACGCTCGCGGCTGATTTCGCTGGCCTATGAGGTGCTCCGGGATATGGAAACGCCGGCAGACGAGGCGACGAACATGACGGTGTTTTCGGCCCTGTCTCGGGCGTTCTTTGACAAGGCGACCGCGGCGAGCTTCGAGGCTGCCGTGTCTAAGATGCGCCGCAAGTCGGTCATGTATTCTACGCCTACGAACTGATGTCAGGCGAACCGCGCGCCCTTCACCCCCTCACCGCTGGGAGCTGTTGGGCGCCTTCAGGCTTTCCATTAACCGCCGGTGCGCGTCGGGTATCGGAACCGGACGGTTCGCGCCCCGCTCGACATAGACATGGGTGTAGCCGCCGGCGGCGGCGGCCTCATTCGCCCCGGCTTTGAACACGGCCAGGCGGTAGCGCACAGACGACCGGCCGAGGCGCTCGACCGCGACGCCGATTTCCACCTCCTCGGGATAGCTGAGGCTGGCGTAGAAACGGCAGTTGCTTTCAACGACCACACCGATGACCGGGCTCGAAACCGGATCGAGCAACCCGGCCTCGATGAGGGTCGCGTTCACCGCGGAATTGAACAGCGCGTAATAGACGATGTTGTTGAGGTGGCCGTAGGCGTCGTTGTCGCTCCAGCGCGTGGCCATGGCCACGAACCGGGCGAAAGCCGCCCGCACGGGCGGCCCCTCCCGGCCGGAGCCCTCGGTCATCGCGGCTCGCGCCAACCTCAGGCGCGGCTCATCCGCACCGCCGTGCTTCTGCCAGCGCCGACCAGGGCCACTGCGAGCAGGGTCTTGACGATCGTCGCGAGCGCGAAAGGCGCAACGCCCGCGGCGAACGCCTTCTCCGGTCCGATGAATTGGGAGAGCCAGACAAAGCCAAAGGCGAATACGACGGCGTGGCCGAGGCTGAGCGAGAGGAGAAGCCTGATCCAGGAGCGATCCCACCGCCAGTCGGCGGCAAAGCCGATCATCGCCGCCGCTGCGAGGAATCCTACGAGAAATCCTCCGGTCGGCCCCGCCATGTAGAGAGGTCCAGCGACCGCGCCGGCGAAGACCGGCATGCCCGCCAGACCCTCGATCAGATAGAGCGCGACGGCGGCGGCTGCAAGCCTCGCGCCAAGCGTCGCGCCGATGAGGAGCACGACGAGCGTCTGCAGCGTCAGCGGCACCGGATAGAAGGGAACCTGAACCTTGGCCGAAACGGCGAGCAGGAGCGATCCACCGAGCGCGAGCGCGAGGCCCCGTCCAATCAGTTCCGCCGACGACGGGATGGCGGCTCGCGCCGTGTGAAGAGTCATGGGAATGTCCTGTAAGTTTTGGCGCGAAGCGGCGCTTCGCCACATTGCCCGACGCCGGCTATCATGACAAGCCGGCGAGGCGATGCCGCGGACGGAAAGCAAAGAGCGCGCGATGGCCGATGACGAGAACGAGTCCGAGCTTTTCGCCGCCACGCGCGAGCCGCCGCCGCGCGCTCTGACCAGGGTTTCGCCGCTGGTGCGCCGCCTGGTCGCGCCGAACGCCTCGCCCTTCACCTTCAATGGCACCTGCACTTATATCGTTGGCCAAGGGGAGGTCGCGATCGTCGATCCGGGGCCTAACGACGATTCGCATCTCTCGGCGTTGGTCGCGGCGGTCGATGGCGAGCGCGTCGACGCAATTCTCGTCACTCATACGCATGGCGATCACAGCGTCGGCGCAAAGAAGCTTCGCGAGGCAACGGGCGCACGGGTAATCGGCGCCGCGCCGTTCACCCCCCGCGGCGATGGGTCGACCGGCCTCGATTCCGCACATGACCGCGACTATTCGCCTGACACGATTCTCGCCGACGGCGAGCGCTGGCAAGGCCCCGGCTACACGATCGAGGCCATCGCCACGCCCGGGCACTGCTCCAATCATCTGTGCTTCGCGCTTCTGGACGAAGGGGCGCTGTTTTCCGGCGATCACGTCATGGCCTGGTCGACGTCGGTCGTCGCGCCCCCGGACGGCTCGATGCGCGCCTACATGGACTCGCTGGAGAAGGTGCGCGGACGCTCCGAGACGATCTATTGGCCCGGTCACGGCGGCCCTGTCGTCGAACCGCAACGGTACTTGCGCGCGCTGATCCATCACCGGCGGCAGCGGGAGGCCTCGATCCTGAACACGCTGGCGGAGGGCCCGCAGACAATTCCGGCGCTCGTCGCCAGAGTCTATGTCGGCCTGAACTCGTCGTTGACCCACGCCGCCGGCCTTTCGACCCTTGCCCATCTTGAGGATTTGAGCGAGCGCGAGATTGTGGTCGCGGAGGCGGTGGGCGGCGAGCAGCGTTTCCGCCTCGCCTAAAGCTAATCACGTTTTTATAAGGTTATTTTGCGTCGCCTCTCTGAAGGGGGTCCCGACGTTGGTCGATTTGGACTTTCTTGGCGCGTGGCCTTTTCGCGACGAAGACCCCGTTCGGAGGTGTTGGTTTTTCTTTGGATTTCCTTGGATTCTCTCGTCCGAATTTAGACTTTTCAATGAGTTAAGCGGCTTGTAGTCGGAAGAATATTTCGCGCGCCTTTTCTGGCCGTTGAGACAGCGCCAGGACGGAAGCCTGGGGCTTTGTCCATGCGGAAGGGCGGGATTGTTCATGGGGCAAAGCTGAACCTGATTTCCGATTTTCTGCAATAGATTGTCGGCCGAGGGCGGACGCGTTTCGCGGCGCGGTGAGGGTTGAGCCTGATTCACAGCTTGAAATTGGAAGTGGAGACTCCATTTCCTTCGCCGCATCGCTCAAGTCGTCGCGTCAAGACTTTCAGAAGCGAACCGATATCTCCGAATTTATACAACGCTAAATCATTGCAGCTCCCGTCAAGCCTGAGTACTTTCCTCTCCTGCGGGCAGACGCGTCAGGGAGGCGCGGAATGACCATTCCTCACGACCCTTGGCTCGTGGTTCTTTCCATAGCAATCGCCATCCAGGGCAGCTTCGTCGGGTTGTCGCTTGCGCGTGGAATCGACTCGACCGACGGCTTCCGCCTGCGGCTCGCCATCGCAGGGTCGGCGATCACGCTTGCGACCGGCGTCTGGTCGATGCACTTCGTCGGGATGCTCGCCGCCAATTTCCCGAGCGCGGTCGATTATCTTGTGCTGCCGACCCTGATCTCCTTCCTCATTTGCGTCATTGTGGTCGGTATCGGCGCTTACGCCGCGCATATGTCCGGGCCTCCGGCGTTTCGGATCGGCACAGGCGCCCTGGCGATGGGCCTCGGCGTCAGCCTCATGCATTACGTCGGCATGTCGGCGGTGCACTTGGCCGGGCCGACGTCCTATGCGCCTACCTTAGTCGTCGGCTCGATCGCGGTCGCGATCGCGGCCAGCGCTTTTGCTTTGTGGACGATCGACAGCCGGCCGACCCGTCCGCGATTGTTTCTAGGCGCAATCGCGCTTGGGCTCGCGATTTCCGGCATGCACTATACGGCGATGGCCGGGATGCGCCTTGACCCACTGTGCTACGACGTCTCGCGTTTTGTCGGCGCCGAATCGGCCTTATCGCGCAACACGCTTGCGCTGCTCGCCACGGTTGTCGCGTTCGGGGTGTCAGGCGCCTTTCTGCTCTCGCTCGTGCCCGACACGGGGGCCCCCCGCGTCGCCGCCGGGGTCCGGGTGGAACCTGAGCCGGCCTTAGCGCTCGGCTCGATAAGCGCGCACGGTCCGGAGCCGACGCCGTTCCAAGAGCCGCCGTCCGCCGAGCCGCAGTCGGTCGCGCCGGCGTTCGGACGCGCCGCATCGATCCGGGTCGAGAAGGATGGGCGCCCGCGAGACCTTGCGGTCGGCGACATCTACGCCATCCGCGCCAACGCCCACTACACCTATGTTCACGACGGCGAGAAGGAATATTTTTGCAATCTCTCGATCAGCGCGCTTGAAGCGCAGCTCGATCCGAAGGCATTTTTGCGGGTCCACCGCAGCTACATCGTCTCGGTCGATCGCATCGCGCGGATCCGGCGGTCGGGCGAAGCCGGCGTCGCAGAACTCGGGCTGCCGGTGCGTTGCAGTATCCCGATTGCGCGCGCCCATTACCGTCAGGTCAAGCTCAGGATCGGCGCGGTCGTCGGCTGAACCGGGCCACCGCGCCCTTCAAATGCGTCATAGGCGCTGACGCATTTCGTGCGACCGGGCGACAGCCGGCGCCTTTTCCGACCCCTCCGTTCATCCGCCGTTGATTGTGCGGCCCACGAGGCCGATCCTCTTCTGCCTTACGTGCGCGACTCCTGCGCGAGCCAGAAGCACGTTTGCATTGGGAGGACGTCGTGGTCCCCGGATCCTTCGAGTATCATCGGCCAGCCAATCTTTCGGAAACGATCGCGCTCCTCGGCAAGTTCGATTCGGACGCGCGCCTCATCGCAGGCGGCCACAGCTTGATCCCGATGATGAAACTGCGCCTTGCCGTCCCAGGCCATCTCATCGACCTTGCAGGAATCGCGGAACTGAGGGGGGTGCGTCTGGACGGCGGGGAGATCGTCATCGGCGCCATGACCACCCAGCACGAGATCATCGGCGACGAATTATTGGCGCAACACGCGCCAATCCTGCGTGAGACTGCCGAAGTGATCGCCGATCCGCAGGTGCGCTATCTTGGCACGATCGGCGGCAATGTCGCCAATGGCGATCCCGGAAACGACATGCCGGCGCTGATGATGGCGCTCGGCGCTGCTTACGTGTTGCGGGGCGCAAGCGGCGAGCGGCGCATTGCGGCGCGCAACTATTACCTCTCTACTTACGAGACGGCCGCGGAGCCCGACGAGGTGCTGGCCGCCATCCGAGTCCCCGTACCCCCTCAGGGCCATGGCTGGGCGTATGAGAAGCTCAAGCGCAAGGTCGGCGACTATGCGACTGCGGCCGCCGCAGTGATCCTGACCGTCTCTGAGGGCAAGATCGCGACCTGCGCGATCGGCCTCACCAATGTCGCCGGAACGCCCCTCTTCGCCGGCGACGCGGCGGCGTCCGTCATCGGGACCGCGCTCGACAAGCCGACCCTCGCGCGGGCCGCGGAGGCGGCGACGGCTCTCGCGCATCCCGCCGCCGACGGACGCGGCTCGGCTGAATATCGCGCCAAGATGGCGGGCGTCATGACCGCGCGAGCGCTGACCCGCGCATTTGCGCGCGCAAGATCCTGAAAGGGCCTGACATGTCTCTCACCAACGTCAGCATGACGATCAACGGCAAAGCGATGTCCTCCGCCGTTGAGTCGCGCACGCTGCTCATCCACTACCTGCGTGAGAACCTCGGCCTGACGGGAGCGCATATCGGCTGCGACACGTCCCATTGCGGGGCCTGTACGGTCGACGTCGACGGCCGGTCGGTCAAATCGTGCACGATGTTTGCGGTGCAGGCTGCGGGCGCAAATGTCCTCACCATCGAGGGTATGGCCGGCGCCGACGGCAAGCTCAGCGCCCTGCAGGAAGGGTTCCGGGAAATGCATGGGCTCCAGTGCGGCTATTGCACGCCGGGCATGATCATGCGCGCCCATCGGCTGTTGCAGGAGAACCCGAACCCGACCGAGAGCGAAATCCGCATCGGCATTTCCGGCAACCTCTGCCGCTGCACCGGATATCAGAACATCGTGCGAGCCATCCAATACGCCGCCGCTAAGCTCGCCGGCCTCGAATTCAAGGAAGCCGCAGAATGAACGACGCCCCCTCACCCACCTCGCTCGAGCGCGCCGAAAAACTGCAGGGCATGGGCTGCAAGCGCAAGCGCGTCGAGGACGTGCGCTTCACCCAAGGACGCGGCAATTACGTCGACGACATCAAGCTCCCGGGGATGCTGCACGGCGACTTCCATCGCTCGAGCCATGCTCACGCGCGCATCGTCAAGATCGACACGTCCAAGGCCAAGGCGGTACCGGGCGTGGTCGCGGTTCTGACCGCCGAGGACCTGAAAGGCGTCAATCTTGCCTGGATGCCGACGCTCGCTGGCGACGTGCAGATGGTGCTCGCCGACGGCAAGGTCCTGTTCCAGAACCAGGAGATCGCCTTCGTCGTCGCGACCGACCGCTATGTCGCCGCCGACGCGGCGGACCTGGTAGAAGTCGAATATGAAGCGCTTCCCGTCGTCGTCAATCCGTTCAAGTCAATGGATCAGGACGCCCCAATCCTGCGCGAGGACATCAAGGACAAGAAGGATGGCGCCCACGGGTCGCGCAACCATCCCAACCACATCTTCAACTGGCAGGTCGGCGACAAGGAGCTGACCGACGCCGCCTTCTTGAAGGCCGAGGTCAAGACCAAGGACCTCTTGAGCTATCAGCGCGTCCATCCTTGCCCGCTCGAGACCTGCCAGTGCGTGGTCAGCTTCAATAAGATCACCGGCGACCTCACGATCTACGGAACGTTCCAGGCGCCCCATGTCATCCGCACGGTGGTCGCGCTGATCGCCGAGTTGCCGGAGCAGAAGATTCACGTCATCTCGCCCGACATTGGCGGCGGCTTCGGCAACAAGGTCGGCGCCTATCCCGGCTATATCTGCGCCGCGGTCGCCTCGATCGTGACCGGGCTTCCGGTCAAATGGGTCGAGGACCGGATCGAGAACCTGTCGAGCACCTCGTTCGCCCGGGATTATCACATGACGACCGAGATCGCCGCGACGCGCGAAGGCCGAGTGACGGGCTTGCGGGTGCATATCCTCGCCGACCACGGCGCGTTCGACGCCTGCGCAGACCCGTCGAAATGGCCAGCGGGCTTCGCCAATATCATCACCGGCTCTTATGATTTCCCGGTCGCGCACCTGTCCGTCGATGGCGTCTACACCAACAAGGCGCCCGGCGGCGTCGCCTATCGCTGCTCGTTCCGCGTCACCGAAGTCGCCTATGCGATCGAACGGGCGATGGACATCATGGCGCAGAAGCTCGGGCTCGATCCGGTCGACTTCCGCATCAAGAATTTCATTAAGCGCGAGCAGTTTCCCTACAACTCGGCGCTCGGATGGGAATACGATTCGGGCGACTATCACACCGCCATGCAGAAGGCGCTCGACGCCACCGACTATCGCAAGCTGCGCGAGGAGCAGAAGGCCAAACAAGAGGCGTTCAAGCGCGGCGAGACGCGTGAGCTCATGGGGATCGGCGTCTCGTTCTTCACCGAGATCGTCGGCGCGGGCCCGTCGAAGAATTGCGACATCCTCGGCATTGCGATGTTCAATTCCTGCGAGATCCGCATCCATCCGACCGGCAAGGGCATCGCGCGGATGGGCACGAAGAGCCAGGGCCAGGGCCACGAGACGACCTGGGCGCAGATCATCGCGACCGAGATCGGCATTCCCTCCGACGACATCATGGTCGAGGAAGGCAACACCGACACCGCGCCTTATGGCCTCGGCACATACGGATCGCGCTCAACTCCGGTCGCCGGGGCGGCGATCGCGATGGCGGCGCGCAAGGTCAAGGCCAAAGCCCAAATGATCGCGGCCTACATGCTCGAAGTTCACGAGGACGACCTCGAATGGGACGTCGACCGGTTTCGCGTCAAAGGCAATCCGGATGCATTCAAGACGATGGGCCAACTCGCCTGGGCGGCCTACAACAAGATTCCCCCGGCATGGAGCCGGGCCTCGAGGCGGTGAGCTATTACGACCCGCCGAACATGACCTATCCGTTCGGCGCCTATATCTGCGTGATGGACATCGACGTCGACACCGGCGTCCATAAAGTGAGGCGCTTCTACGCGCTCGACGATTGCGGCACGCGCATCAATCCGATGATCATCGAGGGCCAGGTGCACGGTGGCTGCACCGAGGGTTACGCAATCGCAATGGGCCAGGAGATCGTCTACGACGAAGACGGCAACGTCAAAGGCGCGTCGTTCATGGATTATTTCCTGCCGACTGCCGTCGAGACGCCGCATTGGGAGACCGACTACACGGTCACGCCTTCGCCGCATCATCCGATTGGCGCCAAGGGCGTCGGCGAGAGCCCGAACGTCGGCAGCGTGCCGTGCTTCGCCAATGCTGTGAACGACGCGTTCAAGTTCGTCGGCTCGACCCACATTCCCATGCCCCATGACGCCTATCGCATCTGGCAAGCCGCGGAAGACCTCGGGTTGCACGCGTGAACGTGGAAGCTGAGGCTAAGTGCGTGAACGTGGAAGCTGAGGCTAAGCATGCCTAGCGAGCGCATCCCACGCGAAGCGATAGCGGCGCGGCTTGCCAAAGTCGGCTACGTCGCCGACCGCGACCTAGCGACCGCGCTATGGATGATGGACTACCTCAAGCGCCCGCTTCTGATCGAGGGCGAGGCGGGCGTCGGCAAGACCGAAGTCGCCAAGGCGCTTGCGGCCGTTCACGGCTCCGAACTCATCCGCATGCAGTGCTATGAAGGGCTCGACGCGAGCTCGGCGCTCTACGAATGGAACTATCAGCGCCAGCTGCTCGCGATCAAGGCGCGCGAGGGCTCAGGCGCCAGCGCCTCCGAGATCGAAGCGCAGATCTTTTCCGAGGACTATCTGCTCGAGCGGCCGCTGCTGAGAGCCATTCGGCGAGAGACATCGCCGGTGCTGCTGGTCGACGAGGTCGATCGGGCGGACGAGGAATTCGAAGCGTTCCTGCTCGAGCTCCTGTCCGACTTCCAGGTGACGATCCCCGAATTCGGCCCCATCACGGCCAAGTCGATTCCGCGTGTGGTGCTGACCTCCAACGCCACGCGCGAACTGTCTGATGCGTTGCGCCGGCGTTGCCTCTTTCACTATCTCGATTTTCCGGACGTCGATCGCGAAGCGGCGATTCTGCTCAACCGTCAGCCTAACCTCGACGCCAGTTTCGCATTGCAGATCGCGCGCATGGTCGGAATGTTGCGCAAGGAAGATCTGAAGAAGGTTCCAGGCATAGCCGAAACGCTCGACTGGGCGGCCACCCTCGCTGGACTTGAGGTCGAGGATCTGCGCGACGAGCCGGACATTGTCCACGCGACGCTGATCGCACTTCTGAAGACCCGCGAGGACCGCGCCTCGATCAGCAAGGAGACGACGAGCCGGCTCGTCGGCCAAGTCGCATGAGGAGCGTCGCGTGATGGGCGCTGAGCGCTTTGCTGTCGAGGGGCCCGGACCGGGTCCGGCGATGCGCAAGCGCCTTGCCGGGTTTATCCTCACCTTGCGCGATGCAGGCTTTGTTATCGGCCAGGCCGAAGCACGGGATGCGGCGCGACTCATCATGAGCCCGATGGCCGAGCGTCCCGACCGGTTGCGCGCGGCGATGCGAACGCTCTTCGTTTCACGTCGAACGGAAATTGTGCGATTCGACAAGCTGTTCGACGCCTTCTGGCGCGGGCGAGGGGTCAAGCGCGCGGTGAGGGTCGACACTGACGCCGTCGCCGCTCGGTCGGCCCGGCGATTCCAACATGGGCCCAACGCAGACGAGCAACGGCAGAACCCTACCCACATCGGCGGAGGGTCCGCCTCCGAAGGCGCTTCCGCCGATGGCGGCGGACGGCTCGGCGGGGCGTCGGCGCAGGAGGCGATGTCAAAGAAGGACATCGCTGCGTTCGTCGGCGATAGGGAGCGCGCCCAAGCCGCCGAGCTCGCCGAACGGTTTGCGCGGTTCATGCGGACGCGGCTCACCCGTCGCGAGCGCGCGCGCTGGCGCGGCCGAAGGCTCGACTTGCGCGCGACAATCCGGCTCAGCGTCGCGCATGGCGGCGAGCCGCTCGACCTCAAATTCCGCCGGCGCAAGATCAAGCCGCTCAGACTCGTCGCCTTGCTCGACGCGTCCGGCTCGATGGAATCCTATGTTGCGTTCTTCACCCGCTTCCTTCACGCTGTGACCCAGGTCTTTCGCGAGTCCGAGGCGTTCCTGTTTCATACGCGGCTCGCCCATGTTTCCTCTGCGCTAAAAGAGCGCGATCCGGCGCGCGCGCTTGATCGGCTCGCCTTGATGGCGGCGGGCGTCGGCGGCGGCACGAAAATCGGCGAGTGTCTGGCGGCGTTCAATCGCATCCATGCGAAGCGCGTCATCAATTCGCGCACCTGCGTGATGATCCTATCAGATGGTTACGACACCGGACCGCCGGAATTGCTGTCGTCGGCGATGCGCGACTTGAGGCGGCGCTGCAAGCGCATCGTTTGGCTGAATCCGCTGACAGGCCGGAGCGGCTTCGAGCCAAGCGCGCGCGGCATGCAGGCAGCGCTTCCGTACCTCGATTTGTTCGCGCCCGCTCATAGTCTCGAGAGCCTTGCGGCGCTCGAGCCCTATCTCGCGAGGATATAATGGGCGTGCTCGAGCAAGCTGCTCTGCGTCAAGCCAAAGGCCAGGCGTTCGCGCTCGCCACAGTCGTCCGCACGGTCTCCGTTACCGCCGCGAAAGCGGGCGCCAAAGCCTTGATCGCTTCGGATGGCTCGATCGAGGAAGGCTGGATCGGCGGTGGATGCGTCCGAGCCGCGGTCGTCAAGGCGGCGCGGCAGTGCATGGCCGACGGCCAATCGCGGCTCGTCTCGATCGCGCCCAAAGACGCCCTCGCCGAGCTTGGCGCGGCGGCAGGCGAGCAGCGCAACGGCGTCTTCTACGCCAAGAATTCCTGCCCGAGCCAGGGCACGATGGATATTTTCGTCGAGCCCGTTTTGCCGAGCCCGCGTCTCCTGATTCTCGGCGCTTCGCCGGTCGCGGTGGCGCTCGCGAAACTCGCCCCCTCCATGGGCTTCGCAGTGACGGTCGCGGCGGCGCCGGAGGAACATCAGCGTTTCGACATTGGCGCTTCGCGCCTAGAAAGCTTTCCGCCCCCGAGCGAGACCGGCGACAACGCCTTTGTCGTCGTATCGACGCAAGGGGCGGGAGACCGCGCCGCGCTGAAAAGCGCCGCGGGCATGGACGCCCGCTATCGCGCCTTCGTCGGCTCGCGCCGAAAGGCCGAGACGCTGAGAAGCGAACTCGCCAAGGAGGGCATATCCGAGGAAGCGCTGGCCGCGATCAAGGCGCCGGCGGGGCTCGACATCTCCGCGATCTCTGCCGATGAGATCGCGCTTTCCATTCTCGCGGAGATGGTCGCCGCGCGGCGCAGGCCCGAACGTCCGTCGATGGAGGACGCGATCGACTAGTGCCGCAATCGGATGGAATCGTCATCGCGAGGAGCGAAGCGACGCGGTGATCCAGGAGATTGTAAGGCGCCTGACGTTCCGCTGGATTGCTTCGCCATAGCGAGTCCGGAAGGACGGGCGTCTTTCGACGCCCTATGCCTCGTAATGACGGCTGCGGTTCGACCCAAATGCAATTTGCTCTACGCGCCCGCCAGCGGCTAGGGATTGGGCTTCTGTTCCTGCGGCAACGGCTTGACTGGCGAGCCGGGGCCAATCTTCTGCAGGTTGCCGACGATCACGCGATCGCCCTCGCTCAGGCCCTTGGTCACGCTGACGAGGTTGCCGTCCATCGGTCCAAGCGTAAGGAGCCGCCGTTCGGCCTTATCGCCAGCGCCGACGACATAGACGAACTTGCCCATCTCGTTCGAGCCGAGCGCCGTCTGCGGCGCCATGAACGCGTCGGGCTCGTCCCTGATATGGAGCCGCACCCGCACGTACTGGCCGGGCAGCAGGGTGAAGTCGGGATTGGCGATCGTGACGCGCGCGGCGATCGTTCCCGTCGCCTTGTCGACCACGTTGTCGAGAAAGGTCAATTCACCTTTGTGGACGGAGTCAGATTTGTCCGCGAGCGAAATTTCGGCGTCGATTTGGCCCGCTGCCCGCGCCTTCGTGATCTCCACGAGATCCGATTCGCTCGGGTTGAACGTCACATAAATCGGATCAAGCTGAACCAGCGTGTTGAGCGGTCCGCTCGCCGGCCCGACCAGCGCGCCTCTCGCCGCCTGGTTGCGCCCCAGTCGGCCAGAGAATGGGGCGGTGATCTCGCCGTAGCTGAGGTTGAGCTTCGCGGTTTCAATCGCGGCTCGGTCCGCCACCAGCGCTGCTTCGGCCTGATGCATCGCGCTCGCCCTCTGATCGTAGGCATCTTTGGTGACGAAGCCGCTTTTGACGAGCTCCTCGCCGCGGCCAAAATTGGCCTTCGCATATTCGAGTGACGCTTGGTCGCGCTGAGCCTGCGCGGTGGCCAGATCGAATGCGGCGTGAAGGTCGCGCGGATCGATCTGGTAAAGGAGGTCGCCGGTCTTAACATCGGCGCCGTCAGGGGCGAGCTGGGACTCTATGTAGCCCGACGCCCGGGCCTGCAGGGCGATGCTTCGGATCGATTCGATGCGTCCGGGATATTCGAGATAGATCGGCAGCGTCTTTTTGACGACGGACACGACGGGGACCGGCATCGCCATCATTGCGGGCGGCGCCGCGGATTCCGTGGCGCCGTCGGCGTGCTCGCCCGCAATGCGGACGCCTACGACCGCAACAACGGCTATGGTCGCGAGAGCGGCAAGGGAGAGTCTGGAGGACGCGCATGGAAAAACTCCTGGCGATCATTCGGCGGCTTCGGCGCGGGGCGCAAGATGGGCGCCAGCGCCGCTCGGCGCAACGGTCGCCGCCTCGCGTCCCTCGCGAACGCGCTCGATGAGGGCGTAGAACACGGGCACGAAAATCAACGTCAAGGCAGTCGCCGCGACCATGCCGCCGAAGACGGCGGTGCCGAGCGACTGCCGGCTCGCCGCGCCCGCGCCGGTCGCGAACATGAGCGGCAGCACGCCGAAGATGAAGGCGAAGGCAGTCATCAGGATCGGACGCAGGCGCAGCCGCCCCGCCTCCATCGCGGCTTCGATGACGGAGAGGCCTTCCTCACGACGGCGCTTAGCGAATTCCACGATAAGGATCGCGTTCTTCGCCGCAAGGCCAATCAGCATGACGAAGCCGATCTGCGAATAGACGTCGACCTGCATCTGGCGGACATAGATCGCGCCGAGCGCCCCGACCAGGGCCAGCGGCGCGGACGAGAGCACCATGAACGGCATCGACCAGCTCTCGTATTGCGCGGCGAGGATCATGAACACAAAGAAGATCGCGAGCGCCAGGACCACAGTAGCGATCGAGCCCGCGCTCAGCTCCTGAAAGGTCACACCCGTCCATTCGTAGCCGAAATCGCGCGGCAACGCCTCGGCCGCTGCGCGCTGCATCGCGGCTACCGCCTGGCTCGAGCTGAAGCCCGGCGCGGGCGCTCCGTTGATGAGCGCCGAAGAATAGTTGTTGTAATGCGGGACGGTCTCAGGCCCAACGATCGGTTTGAGATTGCCAAGCACATTCAGCGGGATCATGCCGCCGGACCCGTTTCGGACGTAGAGCTTGCTGAGGTCGGACGGCGAGGCGCGCGATTTTGTGTCGGCCTGCACAGTGACGCGGAACGTGTGGCCGAACAGGTTGAAGTCGTTCACATAGAGCGAGCCAAGATAGATTTGCAGCGTGTTGAAGACATCGGGCAGGCTCAAGCCCAAGAGCTTCGCCTTCGTCCGGTCGAGGTCGTAGAAGAGCTGCGGGGTCGAAGCGGAGAACGAGGTGAACAACGATTGCGGGTTGATCTCGGGTTGCTTCCGCGCCGCGGCAATCAGCGCCTGAGTTGCGTCGCTGAGCTGTGCAGGCCCGCGCGCGGCCAGATCCTCGACCTCGAATTCGAAGCCGCCGGTCGTGCCAAGCCCATTGACGGAAGGCGGATCGAAGCTCAGCGCAAAAGCTTCCGGGATCGCAAGCAGCTTCGGGCGCACCTCGGCGACCAATGCTGACGCGTTCTCCTCCGGCCCGCGCTCGCTCCATGGCTTCAGAACCGCGAATTCGATCGCCGAGTTCGACTGCGCGGCGTTCGTCAGAAAATTGAGGCCGCTGATGAAGCCGGCGATCTGGACGCCCGGCGTCGCCTGCAAAAGGTCACGGATCTTCTTCGCCACGGCGTCGGTGCGCTCGAGCGACGACCCATCGGGCAATTGCACGATGACAAAGAAGTAGCCTTGATCCTCAACCGGCAGGAAGGTGGTGGGGATCGAGCGTGACAGCATGTAGGCTCCGCCGACGAAGAGAAAAAAGATAGCAACGAGCGCCCAACCGAAGCGAATGAACTGCTGAACGGCGCGCGCGTAAAAATTCGCGAGCCAGCCGAAGCCCGCGTTGAACCAGCGGAACAGAACAAAGTGCCCTTTCGGACCGTGACGGAGAAAGGCGGCGCTTAGCGCCGGGCTTAGCGTCAACGAGTTGAAGGCCGAGATCCCGACGGAGATCGCCACCGTCAGCGCGAACTGGTTATAGAGTCGTCCGGCGACGCCGGGAATGAAGGCCACGGGAACGAAAACGGCCATAAGCACGGCGGTCGTGGCGATGATTGGCCCGGTCACTTCCGACATGGCTTTTCGCGCGGCCTGAAGGGGCGGCAAACCGGCCTCAAGCTGGCGTTCGACATTCTCCACCACGACGATCGCGTCGTCGACGACGAGGCCGATCGCAAGCACCATGCCGAGCAGGCTCAGCATGTTGAGCGAGAAGCCGAAGATCTGCATCACCGCCAGTGTCGCGATTAGCGAAACGGGAATGGCGATCGTGGGAATGATCGTCGCGCGCCAGCTCTGCAAAAAGATATACACGACGAGCACGACGAGAAGCAGCGCCTCGATCAATGTGATCACGACGTCGTGCATCGCGGCCGACACGAAGCGCGTCGTGTCGTAGTGCATCGCATAGGCAATTCCAGGCGGGAAGCGCTTTGAAAGCTCCTCCATCTTGGTCTTGACCTGCTTCTGCAGGTCGAGCGCGTTGGAGCCCGGCATCTGGAAGATGCCCATCACGACCGTGGGATCTTTGCCGAAATAGGCGGAAGATGAGTATTGCAGCGCCCCGAGTTCGACGCGCCCTACGTCCCTGAGCCGCACGACGGCGCCGCTGGCTGGGTCGGAGCGCACGATGATGTTGGCAAATTCCTCCGGATCGCTGAGCCGACCCTGGGCGTTGACCTGCAATTCAAACGCGGTCCCGGGAGGGGCAGGGGATTGGCCTATCTTGCCCGCGGCCACCTGGACGTTCTGCTCGGCAATCGCGTTCTGGACGTCGACGGCGGTTACGCCGAGATTGGCGAGCTTGTCCGGATCGAGCCAGACTCGCATCGAGTAGCGGCGCTCGCCGAACATCTGGACATCCCCGACGCCTGGCAGGCGCTTCAACTGGTCGAGGATTTGCAGGTAGGCGTAATTCGACAGCGTCACCGCATCGACCGAACGGTCGGGCGAGACCAAATTAACGATGAGGACGAAGTTCGGATTCTGCTTCTTGATCGTCACACCGCCCTGATTGACGATCGCCGGAAGCGAGGACGCCGCCTGCGACACGCGGTTCTGCACGTCGACCGCGGCGATGTTGAGCGGGTAGCCGACCTTGAAGGTGACAGTGATTGTAGAGGAGCCGTCATTCGAACTCGCCGAGGACATGTAGGTCATGCCCTCGACACCGTTGATCTGCTCTTCGAGCGGCGTCGTCACGGTGTCCGCGACGACCTGCGCGCTCGCGCCGGGATAATTGGCGCTAACGACAACCTGTGGCGGCGTTATCTCCGGAAATTGCGAGACCGGCAGCAGGAAAAAACAGATCGCGCCCGCGAGCACGAGGATCGCGGCGATCGCCGAGGCGAAGATCGGGCGCTGGATGAAAAAGCCGACCACTCGATCGCCTCGGCTTCAGCGGAGCAAGGTCAGCCGCAGAGGTACGCTCCGCATTCGCCGCCTGTTGCGCGCGGCATGGGCCGCGTCAGGAGGAGGGGTCCGCGAAAAAAGCCCCGCCGGCCGAGGTCTTGCCCGACCTGCACGCCGCCCTCGCGTCGCGCATCGGCAAGCCGGCGACCGGTCTTATCCAGCAGGCTTTTGAGGGCTTGGGGTTCCACGTGATCAGCGAGCATGACCTTCTGAATAAGCGAGTCCGCCAGAAGGTCGTCGATGGTCTCGGCGCTTCGATACGCCATGGCGGTGTTCCTTTCGACTGCATCCGGGCTGCTACCGCGCGGCAGTTTGACTCTGTGAGCGCGGAATGGTACCGGTCGGTATCGCTTACTGATATCGATCGGTAACAGGTTCGTCAAGACCATGAATAAAGAAAGATCGAGTTCGGATCCTGAGGCGCATGTCGCCAGGGCCGGGAAGCCCCGCGACCGCATCTTCGACTGCGCTCAAGACCTCTTCCATCGCCGCGGCATCCGCGGGGTCGGTGTCGAAGCGATCGCCGAGGCCGCAGGCACCAGCAAGATGGCGCTTTATCGCCACTTCGATTCGAAGGACGAACTCATCATCGAGTATCTCAACTACAAAGGGCGAAAATCAGACGAAGTCTGGGCCGAAATTGAGGCCGAGAGTCCGGGGGACCCCGTGGGTCAGCTTTACGGATTCATGGACAAGGCCGCGGTCTTCATCGCCGAGGATGAGCGCGGCTGCGATCTCGCCAACGCCGCCATCGAATTGACCCAGGAAGGCCACCCGGGTCTTCGTGTGATTGAAGAATTCAAGATGCGTCAGCGTGATCGGTTGACGAATTTATGTAAGGCCGCGGGCGCCTCGCAGCCGGAGCTCCTGGCGGACACGCTTTTTCTCCTCATCGAAGGCGCGCGCGTCAGCCGCCGCAATGTCGGAACGAAAGGCCCGAGCGCCAATCTCGTACGCACCAGCCGGGCCGTCATCGCCTCCTTTGGCGTTCCGGTTCGCGAGCTTCGCCAGGCTGTCCCGGAGCGTCAGTCGAACGCGCAGTGAGCGATAAAGGGCCGGGAGCGCCGTTATTCCCGCCATCCTTCGGCCCGACCTCAACGGTCTTACCCTCCCGCAACATCTTCAGACTCATCGAGAACCGGCAGCGATCTTCAAGCGCACGGCTCAAGCATGCGCTTCGCAGTACCGTCGAGGCATGGGCCGCAAGGCCTTTCGCTTGCGGGCTTGCGATCAGCTCCCAAAAGCCGGGGACTTATTTTCGCCAGTTGTGCTCGTCGTGAAAGCCCAAAACTCCATGCCGGTTAGACACATGCCGGTTAGACACATGCCGGTTAGACATCGGAGCTACCTTCGCCTCCATTGAGCAGTCTGAGTCGCTGCTATTCAAAGATGCCGAAGCCGTGCGCGGCGTGCCTGCGGACGTTCTAGATAGTTTTTTGCGCACCTCATCTGGCTCCCGTCCGCACACCCGGTATTGGATTGGCCCGCCGACCGGTGGGCCGAGCTCGAGCGATAGACCCGCCCGACAACGCTTGGGAACTGGGTAAGCCAGCGCGCGCTCGAGTTTCACCTTCACGCGTTCGCGCTCCTCGCGCGACAGCTTCACGTCGAACTCCGGACGGATACGTGCGTCGCGTTTGGCAGGCAGGGGTCATTCCCCGACGCCCCGGCGAACGGGCCAAATCGACCCCAAGCAGAAGTTGCCATTTGTCCCGCTAAGGGCCGGTTTGAGATGCAAAGCGGAAGCTTGCTCTCCCTTTCTCAATGCGAGCGCAACAAAGGCGTCCTCGTCTTAGCGGATTGCACGGCTTAGGAAGCCTAAGAGAGCACGAATTCTGATTGTCAGGCAGGATTTGCGGCGGCGCAACTCTGAGGGCCTGGTCATCCGGCGGGGCGAGCGCTGAGCCAGGGAGGTCGACCGGCGCTTGCGCGGGATTTGCAACGACGGTGCCCACCGACCGCCACTGGACAATCATTCTGCTTGGGGTCATTGTGGCTGCCAGAGAAATCGGCCGATCTCAATAAGGCTGACACGGGAGGACGTCGTGAATTTGAAGTTGTGCTGCATTGCGCTCGGCGTGAGCTTTTTTGCCGTTCCCGCGTCCGCGGACGACACAGTCAAGATTGCCTTTATCGATCCGTTGTCTGGCGGCGGCGCTTCGATTGGCGAAGTCGGCCTAAAGACTTTTCAGTATCTCGCCGACGACCTCAACGCCAAGGGTGGGCTGAACGGCAAGAAGGTCGAAATCGTTGGCCTCGACAACAAGACCAATCCGCAAGAAAGTCTGATTCAGGCGCAAAAGGCGGCCGACCAGGGCATTCGGATTATTACTCAGGGGAACGGGTCGTCGGTTGCGGCCGCGCTCACGGATTGGGTCACGAAATACA
Source organism: uncultured Alphaproteobacteria bacterium (assembly GCA_963730555.1). GTDB lineage: Bacteria > Pseudomonadota > Alphaproteobacteria > Rhizobiales > Beijerinckiaceae > Roseiarcus. Next base: position 23,466 of record CAVSSS010000017.1, read on the forward strand.
ATGACCGCAATCCCGGGAAGGAGATCCTTTATCTCAATTATGCGGCTGTCGATCCCATCCTGACCAACGACAAGTGCTCTTACTGGCACTTTCGCTGGGACGCCAATTCCGACATCAAGATGGCCGCGCTGACGAGCTTCATTAAGAACCGGCAGAACATCAAGAGAATCTATCTGATTAATCAGGACTATTCTTTCGGCCAGGCTGTGCGCAAAGAGGCGCGAGCGATGCTGAAGGAGAAGCGCCCCGACATCGAGATTGTCGGCGACGAAGTGCATCCGCTTTTGAAGGTCACGGACTTTTCTCCCTATATCGCCAAGATCAAAGCCTCGGGTGCGGATAGTGTGATCACTGGCAATTGGGGCCAGGACCTCGCTCTGCTGTTGAAAGCCGCTGCCGACGCCGGTCTGCAAACCGACTGGTACACATATTACGCCGGCGGAGCCGGTGGACCCACGGCTGTAAAGCAGACCGGGCTCGCCCACCGCGTCTACCAAATCAGTGAGGGCGTGCCGAATTCGGCGACCGAGGCCGCGCAGACTTGGGAAGCTGCCTTCCGGGCCAAACTCGGCGTCTCGCTCTTCTATCCACGCGCGGTCAACGAAATGCGGATGCTGGCGAAGGCGGCCGCTCAAGCCAAGTCGGATGACCCGAAGGCGATCGCCCCTCAACTCGAGGGAATGACCATCGAGGCTTTCGACGGGGGCGACGCGTCCATGCGCAAGGACGACCATCAATTCTTTCAGGACATGTACATTAGCAGCTTCGGGCCGCTGGATCCCGGCGCAAAATTTGACGAGGAAGGCACCGGCTGGGGGTGGAAGTTGGTTGGCGCCGTGAAGGCGAACGACACCATTCTACCGACGACCTGCAAAATGGAGCGGCCTTAGCTCAAAGCAAGGAGAGCGGATCATCGCGATCCAAAGATAGCGTGGCCACGCCATTCGCTGAAAAGTCGCGCTCCGATGCTTGAGATCGTCATCTTCTCGACACTAAACGGCGTCCTGTATGGGATGCTGCTTTTCATGCTGGCTAGCGGGCTCACCCTGGTGTTCAGCATGATGGGCGTGCTGAACTTCGCTCACGCGAGCTTTTATATGCTTGGCGCGTATTTTGGCTTCGAGATCAGCCGCCATTTCGGCTTCTGGCTGGGGTTTGTCTTTGCTCCATTGTTTGTCGGCGGCATCGGCGTCTTGGTCGAGCGTTTTGGGCTCCGCCGTCTGCATAGGCTCGGCCATGTCTCGGAGCTCTTGTTTACGTTCGGCTTGGCGTTCGTGATCGAAGAGGTCGTGCAGATGATTTGGGGCAAATTGCCCGTCGATTACCAGGTCCCGCCTTCGCTCGATTTTGTCGCCTTTCGCCTCTTCGATACGACCTACCCCGCCTATCGCATGTTCATGCTCTTAACCGCGGTGGCCATGTTCGCGGCGCTGCTGCTCGTGCTGACTAGGACGCGTGTCGGCCTCATCATCCAAGCGGCGCTGACCCATCCGGACATGGTTGCGATGCTTGGGCATGACGTGCCGCGTCTGTTCATGGTCGTGTTCGGCGCGGGCGCGGCGCTAGCGGGCCTGGCGGGCGTGATCGCCGGACCCGCACTGGTGACGCAGCCTTCCATGGCGGCCCTGCTGGGACCCATTCTCTTCGTCGTGATCGTGGTCGGAGGCCTCGGTTCGCTGACCGGGGCTTTTGTCGCTTCATTATTGATCGGAATCGTGCAGACCTTTGCGGTCGCTATGAATTTTTCGCTTTCGGGATTGTTCGGTCCGGTTGCGCCACCGCTTCTCGGCGACCTCTGGCAGGTGACGGTCGCGCAGCTTGCGCCGATTATTCCCTACATCCTGCTTGTGACCATGCTGATTTTCCGGCCCACCGGCCTCATTGGAAGGCGCGAGTCGTGATGCAGCCGGCGCGCTTCCTCTGGCCGTGGCTGCCGCTCGCGATCGTGTTCGCCGGTGCCCCGCAAATCTTTTCCTCAGGTTCGGCGCTGACGATGATGTCCGTGATGGGCGAGATGATTATCTTCGCGCTCTCCTTCAATATACTGCTCGGGCAGACCGGTCTCCTCTCTTTCGGCCATGCGGTGTATTTCGGCCTCGGCGGGTTCGTCGCCATTCACACCATGAACGCCTTCATTCACGCGAAGGCGGGGGCGCCCGTAGTTGTGATCCCTCTTGTCGGGGGAGTGGCCGGGCTAGCCTTCGGATTGCTCTTCGGGCTCATCTCGACGAAGCGCGCGGGGCTCGTTTTTTCCATGATTTCGCTGGGGCTTGGCGAACTCGTCTCATCGAGCTCGTTCGTTCTGCGCTCGTTTTTTGGCGGAGAAGAGGGGATCACGACCAATCGCACCAAGCTGGCCCCGTTCTTCGGCCACAAGTTTGGTCCGCAGATCGAAGTCTATTATCTCGTCGCCATCTGGTGCTTCCTCTGCATCGCCGCGATGTACGCGTTGACGCGTACGCCCTTCGGCCGGATGTGCAACGCGGTCCGTGAAAACGGCGAGCGTGTCGAATATGTCGGATATTCCGCGCAGACGATCCGCTTCATCGCCTTCAGCTTTTCGGCGTTTTTCGCCGGGATCGCCGGCGGTCTGACGGCGGTCAATTTCGAGATCATGAACGCACAGCAGCTCGGCGCGCAACAATCGGCCCTCGTTCTGTTGATGTCCTATGTCGGTGGCGTCGGATATTTTGCCGGCCCGATTGTCGGCGCCGTCGTCATCGCCATCCTGCAAATCAGCCTCCCCGACGTCACCGATGTCTGGCAGCTCTATCTGGGCCTGCTGTTCATCGGCTTCGTCATGTTCGCTCCCGGCGGAATCGTCGGATGGCTCATGCTTCATCGGGATGCCGTGCTGAAGCGCGAACTTTGGGGTCTTGCACCGGCCTACGCGATGGTCGCGCCGGCCTTGGTGGCAGGCTTCATCGGCGCGGTGATGCTGATCGAACTGGCCGAGCGCGAGCTCGCGTTGGCGCGCAGCGAAGGATCGGCGATGCGCCTGTTCGGCTTCTCGGTCGACGCAGCGTCGTTGGCGCCGTGGTCGATAGCGCTCGTCCTGTTCTGCGGCGGCGTCGGCGTAACACGGCTCCTTTGGCCGAAAGTCACCGACGCCTGGGGCGCTGTCAACGTTCGCTTGACGGCGAGGGCTGAGGCATGGGCATCGCACTCTCGTTAATCGACCTGCACAAGAGTTTTGGGCCCACGGAGATCATTCGCGGCGTCTCGCTCGACGTGGCCGTGGGGGAGCGGCACGCGATTATCGGGCCCAACGGCGCCGGCAAGTCTACGCTATTTCATCTGATTAGCGGTCGGCTCAAGCCAACAGCCGGCGAAGTGCGCCTCAACGGCGCGCGCGTCAACGGTCTGCCGCCACACCAGATCTGTCGCCGCGGTCTGTCGCGCAGCTTCCAGATCACCAACATCTTTCCCAGGATGTCGGTCTACGAAAATCTGCGCTGCGCTGCGCTCTGGTCTCTTGGACACAAATATGCGTTCTGGGTACCTCTAGATGGGCTTCGCGACGTCCGTGAAAAGGCGGACTGGCTGATGGAAAGGATCGGCCTGAGCGCGCGACGCGACGTTCAGGCAGGGGTTCTGACCTACGCCGAGCAGCGGGCGCTGGAGATCGGAGTAACCATCGGCGGGGGTGCAGACGTAGTGATGCTGGACGAACCCACGGCGGGGATGAACAGGGCCGAGTCTGAGCAAGCCGTCGCTCTGATCAGGCAGGTGACCGAGGGCAAGACGCTGGTCATGGTCGAGCACGACATGGACGTCGTCTTCAATCTCGCCGATCGCATCTCGGTCCTGGTCTACGGGCGGATCGTCGCGAGCGACATCCCCGGCTGCATCCGGGAGAACGATGCGGTGCGCGAAGCCTATCTGGGACGGGCGAGCGGCTGATGAGAACACCGCTTCTCGAAGTGGCCAATATACACGCCTACTACGGTAAAAGTCACATTCTGCACGGCGTCACGTTCCGCGTTGACGAAGGCGAAATCGTCTCCCTGCTCGGCCGCAACGGCGTCGGCCGTTCGACGACGATCAAGGCGATCATGGGCAGTGTCCCACCGAAAGGCTCAATCCGCTTCAAAGGCGATGAGATCGTCGGGCTGAAGCCGCATCAAACCGCACGGCGAGGCCTCGGCTACGTCCCGGAAACGCGTGACATTTTCCCCGGATTGACGGTGCGGCAGAATCTCCTTCTCGGCGAAAAGCCCGGCATTGGCGGCGTTCGCTGGACGATCAACGACATGTTTCGGATTTTCCCATCGCTCGACGAGCGGGCTGACACGCCGGGCGGAGTCCTGTCAGGCGGCGAGCAGAAGATGCTAGCGATGTGCCGAACGCTGATGGGGAATCCGGACCTCATCATGATCGACGAGCCGACGGAGGGCCTCTCGCCAATGATGGTCGAGCATGTTGGCCGCTTGCTTGAGGAAATCGCCAAACGTGGCGTCGCGATTTTGCTTGTTGAGCAAAAGCTCACGATCGCCTTGAGAATCAGTGATCGACTTTACGTGATGGGCCATGGCAAGATTGTCTACGGCGGCACGCCGGCGGCTCTCAACGCCGCGGCGGACGTTCACAAGGAATGGCTCGAAGTGTGACGCTAGAGCGCGATCTGGTTAGACTGAAGCATATCCTGCGTTTTTGAAGTAGTTTGCGCATTCTGTCGGGGTGAAGCAGTTGAGCAGGGCGCCGATGGTTCGCCAGGTCTCGTCGATAGTTCGCGCGTCGGCCTTGCGTAACAAGGTCTTCATTTTGGCGAAGGCCTGCTCGATTGGATTGAGGTCTGGCGAGTAGGCGGGCAAGAAGAAGAGCTTGGCTTTGGCCGCGCGGATGGCGGCGCGAACGGCGCGGCCCTTATGGCTGCCGAGGTTGTCCATGACGACAATGTCGCCCGGCGCGAGGATGGGTGCGAGAACTTGCTCGACATAAGCGCGGAAGCTCACGCCATTGATCGGTCCGTCGATGACGCAGGGCGCGGTGAGCCCATCGCGACGCAGCGCCGCCAGGAAGGTGAGGGTTCGCCATCGGCCGAAAGGCGCTTTGGCGACGAGGCGTTCGCCTCTGGGGCATCGGCCATGGGCGCGCGTCATGTTGGTCTTAGCCCAGGTCTCATCGATGAAGACAAGCCGCCTCGGATCGATCCTCGCCTGACGCGCCTTCCACCGCTCACGCCGCCTGGCGACGTCCGGTCGGTCCTGTTCGGAGGCGCGAAGACTTTTTTTTGAACGTCACGCCTTCGTGCTGGAGAAAATGCCAAAGCGCATAATAGCTGACCACTAGGCCGCGGTCGGCCAGCTCTCTGAGCAAAGCGCGCAGTGTCAGGTCAGGCTTCTCAGCGATCCGCGCCAGAACCCAATCGCGCTCGCGCGCCACAAGGTAGGGCCTGTGGCCGCCCATCTTCCGCGCCGCCGGACTACCGAGCGCGCGCTGGCGCTGCGACCACTTCACAACGCTGGCGACGCTGACCATGAACGTCTTGGCCACCGAGCGGCAGGACTGTCCCGAAGTCGCCGCCGCAACCACCCGCTCCCGCAGGTCCAAAGAATAGGCTCGCGCCATCCCTGCTAGCCTCCAACCCAGCCAGCAGGTTAAATCTAACTCGCGCCCCTTTGGGAATCCCCTCAATTCAGTCAAACCAGATCGCGCTCTAGGCGCGAAGCGCGCGGGAGAGCGAAAGCGCAGCGAGTCTTGCGGAGATCGCTGCTGCGACAGATGGCGCGGCCCTACTCATACTACCTTGCCTCTCAAACCGACGAAGGTCCGCTGCCGGTGCCTTATCGCCCTTGCATCGGCGGTGGCCAAATGACTGGAATCCGTCGATTTCGTTGAAAAACTCGCTTGCGGTGCGGACTTCGGCTCTGATTCAGTTTTCTCAATGAATCTGGGGTTTTCGCGATGATGGGCGAGCGGCGGGTGATGCAGGAGGCGCTGTTCTACGGCTTCAGCCTCGAGCGGCATGTTCCGGATAATCACCTGCTGCGCAAGATCGACCCCTTCGTGGATCTAAGCGAGCTGCGGGCGCAGCTGGGGCCCTACTATAGCGAGGTGGGACGGCCCTCGATCGATCCCGAGCTGATGATGCGCATGCTGATCGTCGGCTACTGCTTCGGCATTCGCTCGGAGCGACGGCTGTGCGATGAGGTCCATCTTAATCTGGCCTACCGCTGGTTCTGTCGGTTGGGGCTCGACGGCGACGTCCCCGATCATTCGACGTTCTCCAAGAACCGACACGGCCGCTTCCGCGAGAGCGATCTGTTTCGAAAACTGTTCGAGACCCATGGTGGCGCGCTGCATGAAGGAAGGAATCGTGGGAGGCGAGGCGTTCGCGGTCGACGCGAGCATCATCGTGGCCGACGCCCATCGCCGGCGCGGCGTCGCTAAGATCGAGGATCTCGATCCGACGTCCAATCGGGCGGTCGCGGAATATCTTTCGGTTCTGGATGACGCGGCCTTCGGCGGCGCGTCGCCGGTCGAGCCGAAGGCGATCTCGCCGACCGATCCGGCCGCCCGCTACACCGCTTCGGCCAACTCGGTCCCCGGCTATGCCTATTCCGACGACTACCTCATCGATCTGAAGCATGCGGTGATCATGGACGTCGAGGCGACGACGACCATTCGTCAGGCCGAAGTCGGCGCGGCCAAGACGATGCTCGACCGCACGGCTGAACAGTTCGACCTCACCCCGTCGCGCCTGGTCGCGATGGGGGCTACGGCTCGGCCGATATGGTCGGGTGGCTGGTGGACGAGCGCGGGATCGAGCCGCATGTGAAACTGATCGACAAATCCGAGCGCACGGACGGAACTTTCTCCCGCAGCGACTTCGCCTTCGATCCAGAAACCAATCTTTATCTCTGCCCCGCCGGCAAAGAACTAAGAAAATACCACCGCGCTTTCGCCAAGCCGCGCGATGGGCTGACGAAAGACGCCACGATGATTTATTTCGCGCGCAAGCATGAGTGCGGGGCCTGCGCGCTCAAGCCGAAATGCTGTCCGAACGCGCCGGCGCGCAAGATCGCGCGCTCCCTGCATGAGGCCGCTCGTGACAAGGCGCGTGCGATCTCAAAGACCGAGGCCTACGCCGTCTCACGCCGGGAGCGAAAGAAGGTCGAGATGCTCTTGGCTCATCTGAAGCGCATCCTCAGGCTCGATCGATTGCGCCTGCGCGGTCCGAGCGGAGCCAAAGACGAGTTCCTATTGGCCGCCACAGCCCAAAACCTGCGGAAACTGGCGAACCTCATCCGCCTCCCGGCGCCGATCTTCGCCACATGAGGCCGAGGGACTCAACTTCGCCTCGCTGACAAATACCGCCGGCGCATATAGCCGCGCTAGAGGTGTCGCCCACGTGTCCCGTCCAAATCGCCGCCCATGTCTCGGGCCGCTTAGCGATGAAGTCGTCCCTTAATCCCTAGCGAGCCAGAGACCGCTTCAACACGATGCCACTATGAGCGCGTCGAGCGCTACCGCCCCTTCGCCGCGGGGATAGATGACGACCGGATTGAGATCGATCTCGCGCACCGACGGTTCATCGAGCAGCAAGAGACCGATGGCGCGCGCGATCCGGACAACCGCTTCGACGTCGAGCCGCGACGAACCGCGAAAGCCTTCTAGCAGCGCAGCGCTCTTGAGCCTTTGGAGTTCCGTCAGAATCTCGAAATCGCTCATATCTGGCGCCAGCAGGCAGGAGTTTTTGAGGATTTCGGCCTGCACGCCGCCGAAGCCGACGACGACGACTGGTCCCCACTCCGGATCATTGCGCCCTCCGATGATCAGCTCAACGCCTGGCGCGCCCATCGCCTCGATCAGGACGCCGTCGAGCGCGAGCCCTGGTCGGCCGCGTCCGACGTTGTCTGCGAGCTTCCCCCATCCCTGCGCAAGGGCGGGCTCGTCGCTAAGGCCGACAATCACGCCGCCGACATCGCTTTTGTGCGCGAGCTCGGCGGACTGCGCCTTGATGGCGACCGGATAGCCGATCCTTGCGGCGATCGCGGCGGCCTCCGCAAACGTCGTCGCGAGCGCGCCTTGCGGAAACGGAATTCCAATCGATGCGAGCGCGGCCTTGGCGCGCCACTCCGGGATGATGCCGGCAAGGCCAGCGAACACCGGGGCCTTGGTCGGTTGCGGCGTTGGGAAAGCTGAAAGCGCGCCCTTCCAGCGCCCAAGACGAGCAAGCGCGCGAACGACGCGGTCCGAGGAGGGGAAGTAGGCGACGTTCAGCGCGCGCAGGCGCTCCACATATTCGGGCGGGACGGCGGCGCCTTCGTCCAGACCAGCGAAGACGACTCGCTTCGACGGCCGAAGCTTCTCGATCGCCGCAAGGATTGGTGGGAACTTGAGTTTCGCCGTCACGGCATCGGTCTGGATGATCGCGAGCAGCACGCTGCGGACGCGGTCGTCGGCGATGAGCGCAGCGAGGACGCGCGCGTAGAGATCGGGATCGACGAGGCCTTGGGCGGTGACGTCAAGCGGGTTGGACACCGGCACGAAATCAGGCAACGCCGCCCGCAAGCGTGGACTGTCAGCGTCGCTGAGCGGGGGAAGTGGCAGACCCTCCCGCTCAGCGAGGTCGAGCGTCAGCGCCTTATAGGCGCCGGACTCGCAAACGACCGCCGCGCCGCCCGGAGTTGGCGCCGGAAGCCTCAGCAGCATTTCGGCAACGTCGCCGAGTTCCTCGAGCGTCTCGACAAGGAGAGCGCCGGCCCGCTCAACCTTGAGCCGCATGACATCGTAATTGCCGGCAAGCGCGCCGGTATGCGTCATAGCCAACTCGCGCGCCGCCCTCGATCGGCCGGGATGCAGGAGCACGATCGGCTTGCCCGCGGCGGCCGCCCGCGCGGCGGCGGCGAGAAACCGCGCAGGCTTGCGAAACAGCTCGACAATCATCGCGATCGCGCCCGTGTCAGGATCCTCGACAAGATATTCCACGTAATCCTCAACGCCGCTCGCCGCTTCATTGCCGGTCGATATCGAATAGGAGAGGCCGAGACCGCGGCTCGCGAGGATCACCGCGAGCACCGCGGCCATCGCCCCGGACTGCGAGACGAGGCCAACGCCGAGCCGCGCGCCCAACCGATCGCCGGGTAGTTCGACGAAGGTCAGTGGAACGCCGTCGACGAAATTGACGAGGCCGAGGCAATTCGGCCCCTCGATCGCCATATCGGCTTCCGCTGCGATCCGCGCCAGCTCCCGCTGCTCGGCGAGCCCTTCGACGCCGGTTTCGGCGAAGCCCGCGGAAAAAATGATGGCCGCGCCGGCCCTGCGGCGGCCGAGCCCGCGCACAGCGTCCAGAACGGCCGCCCGTGGGATCGCGAGCACGGCCGCGTCGACGCCTTCGGGCAGACCATCGACCGAAGCGACACATCGGCGGCCGCCAATTTCCGCGCGTCTCGGATTAACGAGGTGGATGTCGCCCCGGAAACCCGCGCGTTCGAGATTGGCAAGCACGGAGGCGCCTAGTGCGCCCGGCTTCTCCGACGCGCCCACGATCGCGACCGACCGCGGGCGAAGGAGCCGTTCAAGCGCCGGCGCCATCTGCGGCTACACCTTGCCGCGTGTGTAGTCGTAGGCTCCGAGGCCGGGCTTATAGCTCTTCTCGTCGATGAACTGTCGGATACCTTCCTTGCGGCCTTCGTTGTCGAAGCTATTCGCCGCCTCCTGCGCGCGCACGAGATAGTCCTCGGCCTCGTCGTAGGTCATAGCGCCGACGCGGCGAATGGCGTCCTTGGTCGCCTTAACCGCGACCGGGTTCTTGGCGAGCAGCACCATCGCCACGCTCTCGACCCGGGCTCTCAGCTTGTCGGCGGGGACCGCCTCGTTGACAAATCCCCACTCGGCCGCCTTACGGCCGTCGATCGTCTCGCCGGTCAACGCATGATACATCGCGTTGCGAAACGTCGTGAGTTCGCGCGCGACCTTTGTCGCGCCGCCGCCGGGAAGGATTCCCCAGTTGATCTCGGAGAGGCCGAACTGCGCGTCCTCCGCGGCGAAGGCGAGATCGCAGGCGAAGAGCGGCGCGTAGCCCCCGCCGAAGCACCAGCCGTTGACCATCGCGATGGTCGGTTTCTGATACCACCGCAGACGTCGCCACCAGCCGTAGGACTCGCGCTGGGCCTTGCGCGTGCCGGCGAGCCCGGCCGCCTCAGTCTCGCGAAAGTATTCCTTGAGGTCCATGCCGGCGGTCCACGCCGCGCCTTCGCCGGTAAGGACGAGAACGCCGACGTCGTCGTGAAACTCGAGCTCGTCGAGCGCTTCCATCATCCGGTGATTGAGCTTCGGACTTCATCGCATTGCGCTTTTCAGGCCGGTTGAACTTCAACCAGGCGATGCGGTCGGAGACCTCGAAGGAGACGGTGTCGCGCTCGAAGCGTTCGGTCATGGGCGGTCCTCCAGGAGGCGGGGTAGCCATAAACGCGCGGGCGACGCGCTTCGTTGCCCGCTCGCGTGTCATCTATCCGAGCCAAGATCGGGCGTCGATATCCGAACTCGGCCTTGCGGGATTCCGCGCCGCGGCCGCGACGTCGACTATGGCCACGCCTCGAACGACGTCGCCGCCTTCGGCGGCGCGACCCGGGCCGCCTTCCGATAGGCGCCGGGGGGCATCCCAGACAGGCGACGAAAGAACCGATTGAAATAGGCAGGGTCGTGGAACCCGAGGCCGTAAGCAATCTGTTCGATGGGTTGGGCGGTCTGTCGCAGCCTCAGACGCGCCTCGACCGCGAGCCGCTCGCGCACGAGCCGCTGTGGCGAGCGTCCAAATGTCCGCACGCAGGCGTTGTGCAGGTGAGCGCGAGTCACGTTGAGCATTCGACAGAAGTCCTCGACGCCCAGATTGTCTCGATAATGCATCTCGACCAAATGGCGGAAGCGCTGGACTGTCGGCGTAGCCGCATCGAGGGCGCCGCTCTCGAACTCCACAGGCGCGCCAGAGATGCATGACGACGAGTCCGAGATAGAGCCCGCTCATCGCTGGGGCGCCGGCGCCCGGCTGGCGGGTTTCTCGCGCAAGGGCGCTAAACAGCGCGTCGATCTCCGCCACGTCGCCGCCCATTCGGTCCACGGGCGCTACAAATGTCCGATCGAGCATCGGCCGCAAATGCGAACCGAGCGGATTGTCCGCGACGACCCGCCATACGAGGTCCTCGCTGACAAGAATTGACGCGCCGTCGCTTCCGGCGAGGAGCCGAAAATCTCCTCCCGCCGAGAACGGCGCCCACAGGATCTGGGGCGCAGCGAGTTCGATCGGCGCGCCTTGTCGAGCGGCGAAGACGCTGCGCCCGCGACGCAAAAGAAAGGCGCGAAAACAGGGAACGCCGTCCAGCGACCGCGTCGACCAGGTCTGGTCCGCAAAGCTGCCGACCATCGGCGCGGCAAGAAGTGTCGGGCGGTAAGGGCTGGCGGGAGGGGGAGTTTGGACCATCGGCGCAGAATAGGTCGAAAGCCGCATCGGAGAAAAGTACAAGAACGGATGACAATCGTCCATTGAATGGACGGCGGGACAGCTTACAACTCCTGCCTCAAGGATAGACGAGACGGGCAAGCCGTTTCAAACCGGTCCGGCGACAAGTAGGGAGGCGCGGCCAGCGATGTTTCACGTCGACTTCCTTGTGCGGGACGCCGGAGGGCCTCCGCCCGTCGCGACAGTTCTTCGAACGCATCAATCCCCTCACCGGCGAAGTTGCGACCCGCGCCGTCGCCGCGACTGTGGAGGATGCGGAGGGGGCGGCGGCGGCAGCCGCGGCGGCCTTTCCCGCCTGGTCCTCGCTCGGTCCGGGAGAACGCCGCGCGCGACTTTCGGCCGTGGCGCATGAGCTTGAGATCCGGGAAACTGAATTCCTGGAGGCTATGGCCGATGAAACGGGCGCGACCGAAGCCTGGGGCCGGTTTAATCTCGGGCTTTCGCTTTCGATCCTCAGAGAAGCAGCGGCGATGACGACCGCGGTCGCCGGCGTCGTCATCCCGTCGGAGCGATCGGGAACGACTTCAATGGCGGTGCGCGAGCCGGTCGGCGTCGTCCTCTCCATTGCGCCCTGGAATGCGCCCTTGGCGCTCGGCGTCCGCTCCATCGCCATGCCGCTCGCCTGCGGCAACACCGTCGTCTTGAAGGGGTCGGAGATCTGCCCGCGCACGCACTGGCTGATCGGCGAGGCGTTTCGAGCCGCCGGCTGTGCGGAGGGCGTCGTCAATGTCCTCAGCAACGCGCCCGCCGACGCCTCCCGCATCATTGAGGCGCTGATCGCCCATCCAACCGTGCGACGGGTGAATTTCACCGGCTCGACGCGCGTCGGGCGTCACGTCGCCGAGCTCGCCGCGCGACATCTCAAGCCGATCGTGCTCGAGCTTGGGGGCAAAGCCCCGCTCATAGCGCTTGACGACGCCGACCTGGACGAGGCCGTCGCCGCCGCGGCGTTCGGCGCTTTCATGAACCAGGGGCAGATCTGCATGTCGACGGAGCGCCTCGTCGTCGATGAGGCGATCGCGGATGCGTTCGTTCGCAAGCTCGCGGCAAAGGCTGCGACGCTCGTCGCCGGCGATCCGAGGAAAGGCAAGGCGCCGCTCGGCGCGCTGATTAGCGCCGACGCAGTGGAGCGCGTGCTGTCGCTCGTGCGGGACGCCGTGGCGAAAGGCTCCCATCTGCTCTGCGGGGGCCACGCCAATGGCGTGCTCATGGATGCGACGGTCCTCGACCATGTCACGCCTGCGATGCGCATCTACCACGAGGAGTCGTTCGGTCCCGTCGCGGCGGTCATTCGTGTGACCGGCGCCGACGAGGCGGTGCGCGTCGCCAACGACACCGAATACGGGCTTAGTGCCGCCGTATTTGGGCAAGATGTTTCGCGCGCGTTCGATGTCGCCCGCCGCATACAATCGGGCATGTGTCATATCAACGGACCGACCGTACAAGACGAGCCGAACGCTCCCTTTGGCGGCGTCAAGGCGTCCGGCTACGGGCGGTTCGGCGGGTCGGCCGCCGTTCACGAGTTCACGGAACTGAAATGGATCACGATTGGATCGGGCAAGGGCGCCTATCCGATCTGAAAACCCGGGGGCAGAAGCCCGAGAGAGGACGACATGAAGGTGGATTTCATCATCGACGGGACGCCGGTCGCGGCGGCCTCTGGAGCAACCTTCACACGGCGCGATCCGGTCACCGGGGACGTGGCGAGCGAAGCAGCGGCGGCGAGCGAGGCCGACGTCTCGAAAGTCGTCAAGGCGGCGGATCGCGCCTTCCCCGCGTGGTCGGAGACCGGTCCCAGCGAGCGTCGCCGCCTGCTGTTGAAGGCGGCCGACCTTCTTGAAGCGCGGACAGCCGATTTCTCGAAGGCGATGACCGAGGAGATCGGCGCGACCGGCCCGTGGGGCGGGTTCAATGTCTTCTTCGCCGCGACGCTTTTGCGCGAGGCGGCGGCGCTGACGACGCAGGTCACGGGGGAGATCATCCCCGCAGACAAGCCGGGCGTGCTCTCGCTCGCGGTGCGCCAGCCGGCCGGCGTCGTGTTGGGCGTCGCGCCCTGGAATGCGCCGGTCATTCTTGGGGTGCGCGCCATCGCTGCCCCGCTCGCCTGCGGCAATACCGTGATCCTCCGATCGTCCGAGGTCTGCCCCAAGACCCACAGCCTCATCGTCGAGGTGATGAACGCGGCCGGATTCCCGAAAGGCGTCGTCAACCTTCTCTCCAACGCGCCTGAGGACGCGCCAAGAATCGTCAAGGCGCTGATCGCCCATCCGGCGGTCAAACGCGTCAATTTCACTGGCTCCTCGCGCGTCGGCAGGGAGATCGCCAAACTTTGCGCCGAGCATTTGAAGCCGGTCCTGCTCGAGCTCGGCGGCAAGGCGCCGCTCGTCGTGCTTGCTGACGCGGACCTCGACGCCGCGGTGGACGCGGCCGTCTTCGGCGCCTTCGCCAACCAGGGACAGATCTGCATGTCGACCGAGCGCCTGATCGTCGACGAGTCGATCGCCGACGCGTTCGTGGGCAAGCTCGCCAAGCGCGCCGCGGCCTTGCCGAGCGGCGACCCACGCGGCCACGTCGTGCTCGGGTCGCTCGTCAATCTCGCGGCAGCCGAACGAATGGACGAACTGATCGACGACGCGAAGGCCAAGGGCGCCGTTGTCGCCGCCGGTGGCAAACGCAACGGAACAATCGTCGACGCCACTATCATCGATCGCGTCACGTCCGCAATGCGCATCTACAAGGAGGAAATCCTTCGGGCCGGTGAAGCCGGTCATCCGCGTCAAGGACGACGAGGAGGCCATCCGCGTGGCCAACGACACGGAATATGGGCTCTCCGCGGCCGTGTTCAGCCGCGACGTGCAGCGCGCCTTACGCGTGGCCAAGCGGATCGAATCCGGCATCTGCCATATCAATGGGCCAACCGTGCACGACGAGGGACAGATGCCGTTCGGCGGCGTCAAGGCCTCGGGATACGGTCGGTTCGGCGGCAAGGCCGTCATCGCCGAGTTCACGGACTTGCGCTGGATCACGATTGAGGGACCGCAACAGTATCCATTCTGAAGTGCCGGCGTATGAGGATCACGCACGCCGCTACCTCAAGGGGCGGCGGCAAACGGGAGGAAAATCATGGAAACATTCATCGGCATTGGCCGCCCCGCGGCAGACGCGCCGATCTCGCGCCGAGGTCTCATCCGCTCGGGCGTCGCGGCGGGTTTCGCCGCCGCGGTCGGCCAGCGCGGTGCTTTCGCGGCGGACGCGGAGGCGAAGCTCAAAGTCGGCTTCATCAGTCCGCGCACCGGCGCGCTCGCGGGTTTCGGCGAAACGGACGGCTATATCCTCGAACTCGTGCGCAAGGCGCTCGCCAGGGGCCTCAAGGCAGGCGACAAGACCTATGCGGTCGATATCCTCGATCGCGACACGCAGTCTGACCCCGCGCGCGCCGGCCAGCTCGCGAAGACGCTGATCAACTCCGATCAGATCGACATGATGCTGGTCGTGTCGACCCCAGAGACGATCAATCCGGTGGCCGACGCCTGTGAGGCTGCGGGCGTGCCGTGCCTCTCGACCGTCATGCCGTGGGAAGCCTGGTATTTCGGCCGTGGCGCGAAACCTGGCCAACCCTCGCCATTCAAGTGGACCTATCATTTCGGTTTCGGCGGCGGCGAGTTCTTCAAAGCATATGTGTCGCAGTGGAACCTGATACCCACGAACAAGAAAGTCGGCGTGCTCTATCCGAACGACGCCGACGGCAACGCAATCCGCGAAAACCTGGCGCCGGCTCTCGGCAAGGCCGGCTTCACCATCATTGACCCCGGTCCCTACGAGGACGGCACTACCGACTTCTCCGCCCAGATCGCCAAATTCAAGGCCGAGAAGTGCGAGATCTTCAACACCTTCCCAATTCCGCCGGATTTCGCCGCCTTCTGGCGCCAAGCGGCCCAGCAAGGCTACACGAAGATGGTCAAAATCGCGCAGATCGCGAAGACCGGTCTCTTTCCGAGCCAGGTCGAGGCGCTTGGCTCCCTCGGTTACAACCTATCGAGCGCCGCCTACTGGCACAAGGCGTTCCCTTACAAGTCGCCGCTGACCGGAGTCGGGGGCGAGGAGTTGGCGGGCGGTTATGAGAAGGCTTCGGGCAAACAGTGGACGCAGCAGCTTGGCGCCTCGATGTCGGTGTTCGACGCGGGCTTCGCAGCCCTGATGGCAAGCGGCGCTCCGACCAATAAGTCGGCCGTCGCCAAGGCTCTTTCCATCCTCAAGACGACAACGATGGTAGGCAAGGTCGATTTTACGAGCGGCCCCGTGCCGAACGTATCCCCCGGACCGATCATCGGAACGCAATGGGTGAAGGCGCCGGCCGGGTCGAGGTTCAAGCTCGCCTACCCCGTGACGGAGAATGCGACCGACCCGAACGTGCCAGTGTCGGCGAAGCTCATACCTTTCAACGGTTAGGCGCGTCGCCGCGCGAGCGACGATCCCGTGAACCCCCCTCTGCTCGAGGCTGAAGGCCTGACGAAGTCCTTCGGCGCGCTGAAGGTGCTTGACGGCGTCAACCTCTGCCTCGCGGCGGGGGAGGCGGTCGGCGTCGTCGGCCCAAACGGCGCGGGCAAGACGACGCTGCTCAGCGTGCTTGTCGGCGCGCAGGCGCCGACAAGCGGCAAAGTTCGCTTTCGCGGCGAAGACGTCATGGCCAAGTCCACAGCGGAGCGCTGCCGGCGAGGCCTCGTGCGGACCCACCAGATCCCGCGTCCGTTCAGCGGTATGACCGTTTTCGAGAATGTGTTCGCTGCGGCGTCTCACGGCGCGGGCCTCATCGGCGAAGCGGCCTACGACAAAGCGATCGCCGCGCTCGCGCTCACGGGCATGACCGCAATCGCCAATCGGCGGGCCGAGACATTGGGTCTCATCGACCGCAAGCGCCTCGAGCTTGCGCGCGCGCTCGCGACGAATCCCGAAGTCCTCCTCCTCGACGAGATCGGCGGAGGGTTGACTGACGCAGAGGCGAACGAGCTCGTCGACATCATCCTTGAACTCAAGCGAACCGGCGTCGCTCTCGTGTGGATCGAGCATATCGTCCATATTCTTCTCCGTGTGGCAGGACGGCTCGTCTGCATGAATGCGGGAAGGGTCATCGCCGACGGCGATCCGCGGGCGGTGATGTCCGATTCAAGAGTGATAGAAGCTTATCTCGGCGGAGGAGCGGTGTGACGCTGCTCGCCGTCGAAAGGCTCGAGGCGCGCCATGGCCAATTGCAGGCCGTGCGCCGAGTGAGCCTGACCATTGAGCCTGGAGAGACGATTGCGCTCGTGGGCGCCAACGGCGCGGGCAAGACGACCCTGCTGCGAACGATCGCAGGCGCTCATCCGCTCGCGGGCGGACGCGTGCTTTTCAAGGGGAACGACGTCGGCTCTCGCCCCGCTTATGAGCGCGCGGCGCTCGGCATCGCCCTCGTGCCGGAGGGGCGCCGGCTCTTCTCGCGCCTGACCGTCGAAGAGAATCTCATGCTCGCCCGTTCGGCGGGCCGCACGGGTCCGTGGACCGTCGACGTGGTTATGGAGGCGTTCCCCAACCTGCAGGCCCGGCGCAGAAGTCTCGCCGGATCGCTGTCCGGCGGCGAGCAGCAGGCGACCGCGATCGGCCGCGCGCTGATTATGAACCCCGAACTCATCCTGCTCGATGAGATTTCGCTCGGCCTCGCGCCGCTCGTCGTCGACCGCGTTTACGCCGGGCTGGAGAGACTGAAATCCCTAGGCGTCGCCATGATCCTGGTCGAGCAGGATCTCAAGCGCGCGATGGCCGCGGCGAGCCGTACGATCTGCATGCTCGAAGGCGCCGTCGCGATCGAGGGGCCGACGGGCTCGCTCACCCGAGAGCAGGTGACGCAGGCGTATTTCGGCCTCCGCGCCGGCCGCCAGCCGGAAGCGCGCCTGACGTGATCCTCCTCAACCAGATCCTCCAAGGCGTCCTGCTCGGCGGTTATTACGCCGTGATCGCGTGTGGCCTTTCCTTCATGTTCACGGTGATGCGGATCATCAACTTGGCGCATGGAAGCCTCGCGGTCCTGGCCGCTTATGCGCTCTTCGTGCTTTCGGACCGGTATGCGATCAACGCCTTCCTCGGCCTCGTTGTGGTCGTCCCCGCGATGGCGGTGATCGGCCTTGCGCTGCAGCGGTTCGTCCTCGAGCGCAGCGCGCAAGGCGGGTTGCTTGTGCCGGTGCTCTCGACCTTCGGCCTCTCGATCATCATCGACAACCTGCTCTTCGAGGCCTTCGGGGCGGACACGCGTTCGCTTGCGCCCTCTATCGGCGACCTCGCCTACGACAGCTGGTCGCTGACCGACGACATCGCGATCGGCAAGCTTGCGGTCCTGACCTTCGTGGCGGCGCTTGCGTTGCTTGGCGGCATCCAGCTTCTCCTCGACTACACGGCGATCGGCCTGGCGATCCGGGCGACGGCCGAGGATCCGGATACCGCGGGCCTCGCTGGCGTCAACGCGGGGCGCGCCAACGCCGTCGCCGCGGCGATCGCGATGGCGACCGTCGCGATCGCAGGCGCCTTCCTCGGCATGCGCGCGACCTTCGACCCCTATGCGGGCGCTTCCCAGCTCATTTTCGCCTTCGAGGCGTCGGTGATCGGCGGGACGGGATCGTTGTGGGGGACGCTCGCTGGCGGGATTGCGCTCGGTGTCGCTCAGAGCCTCGGGGCGCTGATCAATCCGCAGGGCTTTTTGATCGGCGGGCACGTGGCCTTTTTCATCGTGCTGTTCGCCAGACTTTTCTTCGGGGATCTGGGGGCGCGAGTACGGCGGATCCTCGCGGCGGGAGCGGAGCAATGAGGGCGGTTGTCGAGCGCTGGACGACCGCCTCGCGGATCGCGACGGCTGCCGGGACTGTCATTCTCGCCGCGCTCGCCTGCGGACCGGCGATCTTCAGCGCCAATGCGATCGATAAGCTGACAACGCTTTTCATCTACGTGATCCTCGCCGTGATGTGGAACGCGCTCGTCGGTTTTTGCGGCCTCGTGTCGATCGGGCAGCAGGCGTTCTTCGGGCTCGGAGCCTATGCCGCGGTGCGGCTCGCGAGCCTAGGAGTGAGCGTGTACCCTTCGCTGTTCCTCGGCGCCGTGATTGTCGGGCTGCTGTCGCTTCCGCTTTCGGCCGTGATGCTGAGGCTTCGCGGAGGGGAGTTCGCCATAGGCATGTGGGTTGTGTCGGAGCTAGCGCATTTGCTCGTTAATCTCGATACGCTCGTCCGCGGCGAGACCGGGACCTCCCTTATCGAGCTCAACGCCTACTCCACCGAGACACGTCGGGAGATCACCTATTGGTCGGCCCTCGCGTCGATGACCCTGCTGCTCGCGCTTGTCTTCTGGCTCCTGCGGAGCCCTCTCGGCGCGGCGATACGCGCCATCCGCGACAATGAGGAGGCAGCCGAGTCGATCGGCGTGCGCGTAGCCTCGGCGAAGCGTTTTGTCTTCGTGCTCGCTGCATTTGGCGCGGGGCTTGCGGGCGCGCTCTGGGTTGCGACCGCCCTGACATTCCAGCCGAAGGCCTACTTCAGCCCTCTCTGGACGGCGTACATGATTTTCATGGCGCTAGTCGGTGGGCTCGGCACGTTCGAAGGGGCGATTCTCGGCGCGATCGTGTTCTTCGGCATCGAAGCCTGGTTCGGCGATGCGGGTGTTTGGTACCTCGTAGGTCTCGGTGCGACGGCGCTCGTGTTCGCGCTCGCTTTTCCGCGCGGCATATGGGGCTGGGTCGAGGACCACGCGACCCTAAGCCTGTTGCCTATCGGCTACCGGTTGCAACTCGAAGGCGAACCGCTGGCTAAAGCAAATCGGCCAACCGGGCGCTGAGGCGGCCGCCCGGCGTCCAAGAGAGGGAATTGCGATGCTGCTTGGCAAGACAATCGTGGTGACCGGAATCTCATCGGGCATCGGCGCCAGGATCGGCGAACTGGCAGGGGCCCTCGGGGCGGACGTAATCGGGGTAGACGTCAGGGATCCAGCACGGCTGCTCGACGTCTTCATCAGGGCCGACATCGGCTCCGCGCAAGGCGTAGCAGAGATCGCCAACTCCCTGCCGAAGCGTTTCGATGCGCTCTGCAATGTGGCCGGCGTCTCCGGCGTCCTCGGCGCCGCAAAGACGCTCGCCATCAACTTCTATGGCCTGCGCGCGCTGACCGAGGCCATCGCGCCGCGCATCCGTGAAGGGGGTGCGGTCGTGAGCGTCGCCTCGATCGCGGGCTACGGCTGGCGCGCCAATCTCGCGAGAGCGAAAGCGCTCGTCGCGGCGGAAGGCTTCCCCGACATTGCGAGGCTCCTCAAGGACCACAATGTCCCCGACGGCGAGGGGTATCCGCTATCCAAGGAACTGCTCATCTTATGGACCATGCAAGCGGCCCATCAGCCCCTCTTCAAGGCGCGGGACGTCCGGGTCAACGCAGTGAGCCCGGGGCCCGTCGTGACGCCGATCTTCAAGGAGTTCCGCCAGCTTTTCGGCGACACGCGGGTCGACGACGACATCGCCCGCGTCGGGCGCGCTGGCACAGCTCCTGACGTGGCGCCGGCCGCGCTCTTCCTCTGCTCCGACGGGGCTCGCTGGATTAACGGTGCAAACTTGCCGGTCGACGGCGAACTCGAGGCCTCCGTCAACGCGAGCGCGCTCGGATTTTGACGCGTCTGGCACCGTGAGTGAAGGTGGATCTGGCAGGACTCTGATCCATTGCGGCCAGATCGAAAGTCAAGCGTCGAACCTGAAGGTCGCCTTCGTGTCGATTTGGCCCGTTCGCCAGACTGTCCAGGAATATCCGCTATTTGCGCAATGCGGCCGAAGACCGGCAAGCGGAGATTGCCGACTGTGACGGCGGATATCGCGGTCGTGGGTAAGGCCAGTCATCCGAGATGAAGACGGAGCAGCCAACTCACAACGCTTAGGCTAGACGGCGAGAATGCGGCGAGGCGGTCAGCGTCATCTCTCCGGCACTCCTGCCCTCCGCATGCCCACATGGAAATGCTCGAGCGTCGACATAAAACTCGAATTGTCGGTTGCGACCCCGACGTGGAAGCGACGGATCATGAAAGTCAACTCGAGTGCGAAGTCCAGCCTCGGTCGCCGCGCCTCTTTCAACCTGCCAAGATTTGCTAAGGCGGCGGCAAGAAGGAAGTGAGCGAGGGCCAGTTTCGGTAGCTCTCGATCGAGCGTCCCAACCAGCGAACGGCCTCCTCGTCGACGCGGAGGTGCAGTTTGGCGGCGCCTACGACCAACATCTACTCAAATGCGAAGACGTCCCGAGGAGAAAATCGGAGCGCCTCTTTTATATGGGGCTCGGTTTCATCGGCACGGCCGCTGAAAATCTTGCCCATGCCCATCAATGCGTGAGCATATCCCGTCGCGGCCTGGCTTCGAAGCAGACATGCAGCCGGTCGTATCGCTCCGCCAGTCTCTTGACCGTCCGCTCGATCGGCAGCGGGTTGTTCGCGACCTCGCCGACAAACCGGACTTCACCGGTCCGGCACCCTTCGGCGATCGCCACCGCCTGCTTCTTCTTGGCGATATCGAAAGCGACAAAGACTTCGCTATACTTCTCTAACGCACGATGAGGGCGGGCCACCGGCCAAAGCCGCGCGAACGTGACGTAAACGCTATAAGAGCCTTAATGTGCGATTTTCCAAACTCGCCGTCACGACCACCGCTGAAGGTCAAAAGCCCATAGATGACCGCATCCGACCGGACGGCGCCGATAGGCAACATTCAACCGATATCTCTCGGCTGTATTTCTCGGCTGGGCGCCGATCTCGGCGGCGGATATGAATGACGCGCGTCTGACGATCGCGGCCAGGGTGAGCAATGCGCGCCGATGGGCCGCACGCAGTGAACCGCAACTCGCAGAGGGAGGAAATGCAATGACCAAATTCGGATTGGGCGCGCTCTTCGGCTGCATAATCCTGGGCCTCACAGTGGGCGTGGCGAAGGCCGCAGACTGCGACGGCGCGATCACCGCCGATGACGCATTGAAGGCTGAGGATTCGCGGTATGCGGCGCAGGCCAATCGGGACTTCGACGCCATGGAGCGGCTTTACGGCGACGACCTCGTCTATGTTCATTCGACGGCCGTCGTCGACAACAAGTCGAGCTACATTGAGCGCCAGCGTTCCGGTTTGCACTATCGCGCAATGCGGCGGAGCGACGTCACCGTCCGCGTCTACGGTTGCCTCGCGATCATCACGGGCAAGGGGGACTTCGACGTGACGCAGAACGGGCAGGACAGCAACCCGCACTTGTTGTTCACCAGCATCTGGTCGAAGCGCGGTCCAAATGTGCAATTTGTGTCGTGGGAGTCGACCTCGGTCCCGAAGCCATAGGGATTGCGCCTCGTTAGCCCGATGCGGAACGCCCACAGTAACAAGGCCTGCGTGGCCGCCGTATTTCGACCATGCATAATTCTAAAGCTTATCGTCCCCACCAAACCGCGATCGCGATTTCGCATGGCTGCGTCCAATTCCCTTTAAAGTCGCCGCCTGCGCTTCAAGATCGAGCCCGATCCGAGCGCTGGGATTGGGGACCGAGGATGCGGCTCGCGCTATGACTACGGGAGAAAGCGCATGTCTCAACCGGAACACGTCGACGTTCTCATCCTCGGCAGCGGAGGCGGCGGCAAGTTGACCGCCTGGCACACGGCGAGTTCAGGACGCCGGACCGCGGTCGTCGAGCGCAAATGGATCGGCGGCTCCTGCCCAAATGTCGCGTGTCTGCCGAGCAAGAACGAGATTCACAGCGCCGAGGTCGCGCATTTCGCGCGCACTGGCGCTGAGTTCGGCGTGATGACCGGCCCGTTCAAGGTCGACATGGCGAAGGTTCGTCAGCGCAAGCGTGACATGGTCCAAGCGCTCGTCGACGCCCATTTAAAGAACTACAGGGAAAGCGGCGCCGAACTGATCATGGGGACCGGGCGCTTCGTCGCGCCGAAGACGCTCGAAGTGACCCTGAACGACGGAGGGACGCGGACGCTCATCGGCGACAAGGTGTTCCTCAACGTGGGAACCCATGCAGCCATTCCCAACGTTCCGGGCCTCGAGGCCGCGAAACCGCTTACGCATATCGAAGCGCTCGAACTAGACGTCTTGCCCGCGCATCTGATCGTGATCGGCGGCGGGTATGCCGGCCTCGAATTGGCGCAGGCCTATCGTCGCTTCGGCGCCGAAGTGACTGTCGTCGAGGCTGGGCCTCAACTGATGGGTAAGGAGGACGGCGACGTCGCGCAAGAGATCCGCCGGCTGCTGAGCAACGAAGGGCTCGCGATTCATGTCGGGGCTCAGCTTTTCACGGTGGAGGGCCAATCCGGCAAAGCGGTCAAGCTGGTTGCGCGCACGAGCTCCGGCGAACAGACCATCGCCGGCAGCCACATCCTCGTCGCGGCCGGGCGCGTTCCAAACACGTCGGGCGCCGGGCTCGACAAGGCCGGCGTCAACTTGGACGACCGAGGCTTCGTTCGAGTCAATGAGCGGCTGGAGACGAGCGCGCCGGACGTCTGGGCTCTCGGCGAATGCGCAGGCAGCCCGATGTTCACCCACATATCGGAAGACGACTTTCGCATCGTTCGCGACAATCTGGCCGGCGGACAGCGCAGCACGCGCGACAGGTTCATTCCCTACTGCATGTTCACCGATCCGCCGCTCGCGCATGTGGGCTTGAGCGAGCGCGAGGCGGAGCGTCAAGGCGTCAAAGCGCGGATCGCCAAGCTGCCCATGAAAGCGGTCCTCAGGGCGCAGGCGACCGGCCAGACGGAAGGCTTCATGAAGGCTCTGGTCGGAGAGACCGACGACCGTATTCTAGGCTTCACCATGATCGGCGCTGACGCCGGCGAAGTGATGGCCGTCGTGCAGACGGCGATGATGGCGGGCCTGCCCTACACGAAACTCCGAGACGCCGACTTCGCGCATCCAACTTTTTCCGAGGGGCTGAACTTCCTGTTCTCGGCCGTACCGGCGCCGCGAGCATGAGAGACGCGTGTCAGCGCTCAGCCTTAAGTCGGTGGCGATGAGCCGCCTGCTTGGCGCGATTGCCGCACATCGCCATGCTGCACCACCGCCTGGCGCGTCTCCTTGTATGGTCGGCGAAGATCAGGGTGCAGCGGTGGCCCTCGCACGCTCTGATGTTGGCGAAGTCCTCGTCGCAGACGCATCGCGCCAGCGCGTCGGCGATCGGCAGCAAGAGAGACTCGGGCGATCGCCAGCGCCGCATCGTTTCAAGCTCCAGGCGAGCGCCGCCGCTGTCGCGACGCTCGACGATTTGACTGGATCTTTCGTCACGCTCGAGGAGCCTGTTCAGAGACTTGAGGTCGTCGATCGCTCCGGCCGCCAGCGGCCGCCCCATATGCTTGCGCACAAAGTCTCTGAACCATTCGCGCAACGCGCGCGCATGTTCGGCGACATTGTCCAGTTCGCCTGGCGCCGCCTGTGCGGTCAGCGCGCGCAGCGTAGAAGCCGGAACCAGCTCTGCTTGAGCGAGCCACGCAACGAGGCCGTCGCCGCTGTCGAGCCAATCAATCGCCGCGTCGATTGGCGTCGCGACCGAGTTCAGGAAATCGAGGCCCGAGGAGTCGGCGATGAAAAAAGCGGGCTGTCTTTCTGGCGTCACGGATTTTCGAATCAGGCAAATCGCTGACAATATAACCGCTTATGTCTCGCCATTGACAGGTTATCTAGCACCAAGTAACCTCTGGCGCATCGTTTAACAGGTTACGATCGCATGGCGCTTTGGAGGTCAGCATGGCGGTGAAAGAGGCGGCGGTCGTGCTTGCCCATGGCGCCTGGGCCGACGGGTCGAGCTGGGCGAAGGTCATCGCGCCGCTCGCGGCCAGCGGGGTCAAAACAATCGCCGCTTCATTGCCGCTGACGTCGTTCCAGGACGATGTCGCCGCGCTGGATCGGACGCTTGAGCGAGTCGACGGGCCCGTGGTCCTCGCCGGCCACGCCTATGCCGGCGCAGTCATCGGGGCGACCCGCAGCGACAAGGTGAAGGCGCTCGTCTATGTGGCTGCGCTCGCCCCCGACGAGGGCGAGACGGTGGCGGACGTGTTCACTCGCGGCACGCCCCATCCGCAGGCGCCCAAGCTTGTCCCGGACGCGCGTGGGCTCATCTATCTGCCCGAAGCGGCCTTCGCCGCCGCCTTCGCGCAAAACGCCTCGCAAGAAGAGCTGGCGGTGCTGGCGGCGGTTCAGCGGCCGATCTCGCCCGCCTGCATCACCGTCAAGGTCGAACGGCCCTTATGGAAGGACCGTCCGGCATGGTTCCTGGTCGCCGAGCAGGACCGTATGATCATGGAGGATAATCACCGTTTCATGGCCGAGCGGATGAAGGCTCGAGTTCAGTCGCATCCTGTCGATCACGCGCCGCTGGTGACCGCGCCTTCTACCGTTATCGAGATCATCCGCGAAGCAATCGTCGCGGTCATCAAGGCCTTACGTCCTTGAAACCTCGGCAACAACCCTAGCGTCGGATCGTCGCTCCGAACCTGCGTGGCATTGCCGCCCCGGCTTATCCAGCGGTGGCGTAAGAAAGAGAAGGAGCGATGGTGTGAACTCCCTTATCCTTTATCTCTCGAAGGCTACTCCGTTCCGGAGCGATCTTGACCATCACTTAATTCGTGCAGTGATGGCTTTCACTTTCTACGTATTTAGCTACCAGAAGTGGTTTAGTTTCGAAGCCAAGCAGATCACCCCGTTTATCAGCCATAGCCCGCTCGTCTTCTGGCTGATCCCCGCCCTTGGGGTTCGAGGTGCAGCTTTCTTCCTCGGCACGACGGAATCGCTATTCGGCACGCTGATCTTGCTGGGCTTCTGGTCCCGAAGGCTCGGCATCATGGGCGCGCTTGGCTCGATCGTCACTTTTCTTGGCACCGTCACTATCATCCCGTTGCTGCCCAACGCATGGGCGGCGGAGGCAGGTGGATTTCCGGCCATGTATCTGCCGGTCGCCTTCCTAATGAAGGAATTTCCTTTTCCTGGCGGCCTCGTTCTACCTCCTCAAGCAGGATCTGACGCGTGAGGCGCGGGAGATAGCGTTGCATTGAGCTCCGTGGCTGAAACGAGGAGCAAGACAGAAATCCGCGCAGGTCGGTGCTCCGGGTTGGCCACGCCTATGCTGGCGCCGTCATCGAGGCGACGCGCAGCGACAAGCTTATTGCTGAAGTGAAAGGAGAAAGCTCCATGACCGCCATCCACTATCGCACCGCCAAGGTCGACGGCCGCAACATGTTCTATCGTGAGGCGGGCTCTCAGGGCGCTCCGAAGCTGCTCTTGCTGCACGGCTTCCCGACCGCGGGCCACATGTTCCGCGACCTCATCCCGCAGCTCGCCGAACGGGTCCATATCGTCGCGCCTGATCTGCCAGGCTTTGGCAATTCCGACATGCCGCATAAGGCTAATACATTTGACCAGATCGCCGAGACGATCGACCGCTTCACCGAGACGATCGGCTTCGATCGTTATGCGGTTTATGTGTTCGACTACGGCGCGCCGACTGGGTTCCGCCTTGCGGTCAAACATCCCGATCGCATCACGGCGATCATCTCCCAGAACGGCAATGCTTATGAGGAAGGCTTAAGCGAAGGCTGGAATCCGATCCGCGCTTATTGGCAGGACGCTTCGCCCGCGAACCGTGAGACGCTCCGCAGCCTTCCTCAAACCGGAGACGACAGTCTGGCAATATACGCACGGCGCGTCTGACCCGACGAGGGTTTCGCCGGACGGCTATACGCTCGATAATTTCTATCTCTCCCGGCCCGGCGTGGCCGACGTGCAGCTCGACCTGTTCGGCGACTACAAGAGCAACGTCGCGCTCTATCCGGCGTTCCAGCAATATTTTCGGACTCACAAGCCGCCGCTCCTCGCCGCCTGGGGCAAGAACGATCCGTTCTTCATCCCGCCGGGCGCCGAGGCGTTCAAGCGCGACATCCCGAATGCGACCGTGCGCTTCTTCGACACGGGTCATTTCGCTTTGGAAACGCACGCAACGGAGATCGCGGCAGCCATTCGCGAGTTTCTTCCACGCTAACCTCGTTTGGAGGAGAAGTCGGAATGGAGACATCAGTCGCCATCGTCACCGGCGCAAGCCAAGGCATCGGCCGGGCGACGGCCATTCGTCTTGCGCGTGATTTCTCCGCGCTCGTTCTCGTCGCGCGGGACAGCACCAACTTGGAGAGCACGGCGGAAGCGGTGAAGTCAGCGGGCGCAAGGACGCTCGTCATCGACCTCGATCTGTCTCAGCCGACAGCGGCTCAAGTCGTGGTCGATCAGGCGTTGGCTGCCTTCGGTCGGATCGACGCCCTTCTCAATATTGCCGGCGCCGTGCCGCAGGTCGATCTGTTCGAGATGACCGATGCGCAGTGGGAGGCGGGCCTGGCGCTCAAACTGCACGGGGCGCGACGGCTGACGATAACGGCATGGCCGGCTCTGAAGGCGGCGAAGGGCGCCGTCATGCTGATGTCGGGCAACTCGGCCCTGTTCCCGAAAGCGCCTTACGCGGCCGTAGGCACGATCAACGCCGCCATTGTCGCGCTGGCCAAGGCGTTCTCGGACCGCGGCATCGCAGATGGCGTGCAGGTCAACAGCGTCCTTCCCGGCCCGGTGATGACGGGTCGGCGCCGGTCTTATCTCGAGCACTGGGCGCCGCTGCACAACATGACGGTCGAGGAAGCGACAGCGAACTTCCCCAAGGAAGCCGGAATCGCGCGCTACGGTGAGCCCGAGGAGATCGCGGAGTTGATGGCTTTCCTCGTGTCGCCCTGCGCTCGCTGGATGACGGGCTCGACGCTCCGTATGGACGGCGGCGAAGTGAAGTCGATCTGAAAGACCCGACCATTCCCTACTCCGGTTCGCCTGGTTTCGCCTCAGGGACCGGCAGCTGGGCGACACGCGGCTTCGCGGTCTCCGCGGCGAGCGGTCGGATCTTCACTCGCTTCACGCGGCGCGGGTCGGCGTCGAGCACCTCATATTCGAAGTCCCCGGGTCCCTGCAGAATTTCTCCGCGCGTGGGGACGCGGCCCGCGGCTGCGGTGATGAGCCCGCCGATCGTGTCGACCTCGTCGGCTTCCGGAAGCGAAGCGAAATCAAAGCCTGTCGCTTCGGAGACCGCGTCAAGCGGCGCGCGCGCTTCGGCGATCCATCCGCCGTCCGTCGACGCGTGCAGCTCGGGCGCCTCGTCCTCGTCATGCTCGTCTTCGATGTCGCCGACGATCAACTCCATCACGTCCTCGATCGACACCAGTCCGTCGGTCCCGCCGTACTCGTCGATGACCAGCGCCATGTGCGTGCGCGACGCTTGCATCTTGAGCAACAGGTCGAGCGCCGGCATCGACGGAGGCGCATAAAGAACAGGCCTGAGGATTCGCGCCGCCGAAAGCGGCATATCGAGGCCCGGTTGGCCCTCGCCATTGGAAGGCGCCTCATGCCGCGCCTTCATGAGCCCGAAGCGCGGATCGGAGGCGAGGAAGACGACGAAGTCGCGGATGTGGATCATGCCGCGCGGATCGTCGAGCGTCTCGTCATAGACCGGCAAGCGCGAGTGGCCGGCGGTGCGGAAGCAATCGAGAACCTCCCGCAGCGGCGTATCGAGCGAGAGCGCGATGACGTCTGCGCGCGGCACCATCACGTCCTCCACTCGCACGTCGTGCAGCGCGAGCACGTTTTTGAGGATGGCGCGCTCTTGGGGAGTGAACTCCTCGCTCGCGCTCTCCTCGATCGCGTCCTCAATGTCGTCGCGCGCCGACGCGGGCGCCAATCCGAACAGCGCCCGCACCCGCTCAAACAGGCCCGAAGCCTGCTCCCGCGAAACGCTTACAGACGGCGTTTCCGACGCCGGTCCGACCTCGTTTGTCACGGTCATCCGCCAATAAACTCGCGTGCATAAGGGTCGGCTACCCCGAGCCGCGCCAGAATTCTTGTCTCGAGCGCCTCCATGCGCTCAGCCTCCGCGTCCGTCTCGTGATCGTACCCGATCAGGTGCAGAAATCCATGGGTGATGAGGTGGCGATAGTGGTCCGCGAGCGGGACGCCAAGGTTCTCGGCCTCGCGCGCAAGCGTCTCATAAGCGAGCGCGATATCGCCGAGAGACACAACGGGGGCGGATCCCTGGGCGACGGCCGGTTGTAGCCGCGCTCGCTGAGCGCGGCTGACGCGGTCACCGACCGCGTCTACAGGCCCAGGGAAAGACAGCACGTTCGTCGGCTTGTCGATCCCCCGCCAGCGCGAATTGAGCGCGCGCAAGGCGGCGTCGTCAGTGAGGTAGAGGCTCACCTCCACCCCCTCGCGCAAGGCGGCCCCGCTTTTCAAAGCCGCGGCGGTGATTGTCTCCCGTGCGATCGCGCGCGCCCGAGGCAAGCCGCGCCACAGCGACGAGGGAACGCTGATATCGAGCGAAACCTTCATCTGGCCGCGTTTGGCTGTCCCTCTCCGCCCGCCCGTCCATAAGCCTCGACGATCTGACGCACAAGATCGTGGCGGACCACGTCGACATGAGTGAAGCGGACGTGACCGATGTGCGGGATCGACTTGAGGAGCCCGATCGCGTCGCCAAGCCCCGATTTCTGTCCGGGCGCGAGGTCGATCTGGCTCGGATCGCCGTTGACCATCATTCGCGAACCCTCGCCGAGGCGGGTCAGGAACATCTTCATCTGCATGGCGGTCGCGTTCTGCGCTTCGTCCAACAGGATCGCAGCCTTGGACAAAGTTCGCCCGCGCATGAAGGCGAGCGGCGCAATCTCGATCATGCCAGTCTGGATGCCCCGTTCGACCATGCGCCCGTCCATGAAGTCGTAAAGCGCATCATAGATCGGACGCAGATAGGGATCGACCTTGTCGCGCATGTCGCCGGGCAGGAAGCCGAGGCGCTCGCCGGCCTCAACCGCGGGACGCGACAGCACCAGCCGTTCAACGAGACCCTGCTCGAGTAGCGACACCGCGTGTCCAACCGCAAGCCACGTCTTGCCGGTGCCGGCCGGGCCTTCGGCGAACACCAGCTCATGCTTGCGGAGCGCCGCCAAATATTGGTCCTGCGCCGCGCTGCGGGCCCGCACGACGCCGCGCTTGCGCGTCTTGATGACGCCGAAAGTGTCCTTTGAGCCCTCCTCGCCGGGGAATAGAAGGCCCTGATAGGCGCTTTCCGCGATCACGCCCTCAACGTCGCCTTCGCTTGCGGGCTGGCCCTGCTTCACGCGTTCGTACAGCATCTCGAACACGCGGCGCGCCTGTTCGCTCGCCTCGCGCGGGCCCTTGATGACGACCTGATTTCCGTTAGCGTAAGCCGAGACGCCGAGAGAGCGCTCGATGCGCGCAATGTTCTGATCGTAATGACCGAAGACGACAGAGGCGGCAGCGTTGTCGGGGAAAGCGATGGCGATTTCCGCAGGTTTGGATTCGCGAAGCGTCGGATTGATGACCGGGGGAGCGGCGGCGATGCGCGACGGCGAAGTGTCCTGTGGCTTCAAATTGGCTCTCTCCGTTGGTTCCTGTCCAGGTTCAGAATCATCTCTCACACTACTAAAGTCCCAATTTGCGACGCTGGCGAGACAACGCGCCCGCGCAACGAATGTGGCTCGGCTGCGATGATTTCGACCTCGGCGAGCGACCCGATCAGCGACTCCGGCCCTTCGGCGAACACGGACTGCATGTGGGGCGACCGTCCGATGACTTGGCCCTCGCGCCGGCCGGGTTTCTCGAACAGAACCTCGAGGCGCTGCCCGACAGCTTGCCGGTTGAACTCCTGCCGCTGATCTTCGATGAGCTCCTGAAGCGCCGCGAGCCGTCGCGCTTTCGTTGTTTCGTCGATCTGGCCCGGCATTTCGGCGGCGGGAGTGCCGGGGCGGGGCGAATATTTGAAGGCGTAAGCCGAGGCGAACCCCACCGCTCGAACGAGAGCGAGCGTCTGATCGAAGTCTGCGTCGGTTTCGCCGGGGTAGCCTACGATGAAGTCCGAGGAGAAGGCGATGTCCGGGCGCGCGGCGCGCACTCGCGCCACTACGTCGAGATAGTCGGCAGCGCGATGGCGGCGGTTCATCGATTTCAGGATAACGTCCGAGCCGGACTGGACCGGCAGATGGAGATAAGGCGTGAGGGCCGGAAGGTCGCGATGAGCTTCGATGAGATCATCGCTCATATCGCCCGGGTGCGAGGTCGTATAGCGCATGCGGGCAATCCCAGGCGTGAGCGCAGCTGCGCGGATCAAGCCGACGAGCCCGATCGCTTGGCCCTGGCGGTCGACCCCATGATAGGCGTTGACGTTCTGGCCGAGCACAGTGACCTCTCGCACCCCCGCGTTGGCGAGGCGCGCGATCTCATCGAGAACGGCAACGGCGGGCCGCGATGCCTCGGCGCCGCGGGTGTAGGGCACAACGCAAAACGAGCAGAACTTGTCGCAGCCCTCCTGCACGGTCACGAAGGCGGAGACGCCGCGACGGCGAATCGCATCCGCTGGCGTGGCCGGAAGCCGAGAGAATTTGTCTTCCGCAGGAAATTCAGTGTCCACGACACCGGGGCGGACGCGGGCCTCGTTGAGAAGCTTAGGCAGGCGATGATAGCTCTGCGGACCGACGACAATATCGACCGCAGGCTGGCGGCGCAGGATCTCCCCTCCCTCGGCCTGAGCGACGCAGCCGGCGACGACCAGCATCGTCCGACGGCCGGCGCGCTCGCGTTCCTCCTTGAGCTCGCGCAGCTTGCCGAGCTCGGAATAGATCTTCTCCGAGGCGCGTTCGCGAATGTGGCAGGTGTTGAGGACTATAAGGTCGGCGTCTTCGACGCACATGGCCTCGTGGTACCCCGCCTCGGCGGCGAGATCCCCCATTCGCTCGGAATCATAGACGTTCATCTGGCATCCGAACGACTTGATGAACGCCCGTGGGTGCGATTCCCGTGCGGGACTTGCAATCCCATCCGCGTCTTCAAGCACAATCGATTCGGACAATTAGGGCTCCAGAGGAATCCAAGCCCTAATGTAGGGGCTTTCGGGCCGCAGGGAAATAGCCGGCAGGCAAGATCCCGGTTCCGCGCGGGGGAATCATTTGATAAACCCGAAGCGGCCGCCTCTACGACGCTCGCAAGCGCTCGCGCCACGGCGCGGCCACAGTTGCGCAGACCCGCGCCACCGTCCCGGCCAGCGCGCTGAACTCGGCCGGTTTGACGAGAAACGCGTCAAATCCGGCCGCCGAAGGGGAGCCTCTCCGCTCATCAAACGCGTTGGCGGTCAGGGCGACGATCGGCGTCGGCGACCAGCCGCACGCCGCCTCGAGCCGCCGCAATCGGCGCGTGGCCTCATAGCCGTCCAGGCGCGGCATCTTGAGATCCATCAGGATGACGTCAAACGGTCGCGATTTAAGCGGCGCGATCGGCGAGGCGAGACGCAGCGCCTCCTCTCCATCACGGGCGCGAACTACCTCGAAGCCCAAGCGGCGCAAGGCTTTTTCAGTGATGAGGGCGTTGATGTCGTTGTCCTCGGCGATGAGGGCGCGGCGGATCGACGGGGACGGAGCGAGGCGGGACGGAGGGCCTGGAGCCGGTTCAACGTCCCACGCCGCGCGCTCGAAGAGCGAGTGCGCGCGCACGGGCTTGACCAGCCAGCCGTCGAAATCTTTGAGCGCCATCTGCCCAAAGGCCCGCCGTTCGAACGGCGAAAACAGTACGAGGCTGCGCCCGACGCCCGCTTCGCGCGCCGCCTGGGCAAGCTGGTTGGTCGCCTCGGGACCAAGCGCGCAATCGACAATGACGACGTCGGGTGTCTCGAGGGCGCTCAGCGCTTCAAGGCCGGAGTTGAGGCCGCAGGCGCGCTCGACGCTAACGCCTACTTCGGCGAGTTGCGCCTCCATGGCCGGCGCCTCGAATGGCGAATCGGCGATTATGAGGGCGCGCGTCCCCTCGGGGGCGCGCCGCCTCGTCTCCGGGGCGGCGGCGAGCGTCTCGACTGCGGCGCATTCAGGCAATCGGACGGCGAAGGCGAAGATCGATCCCCCGCCGGGGTTGTCGGCAAGTGTCAGATCGCCGCCCATCAGGCGGACAAGCTCGCGTGAGATCGCCAATCCCAGCCCTGCGCCCTCGAAAAGCTGGGCCCGCGAGCCATCGCCGTGCTCGAAAGCTTCGAAAATGGCCGCCCGGCGAACCTCTGGCACGCCGGGCCCGGTGTCGATGACCGCGAAGCGCGCCGCGCCCGTCTCGCTGCGCTCGACCGCCACGCAGACGCCCCCCTGATCGGTGAATTTGATGGCATTTCCGCCGAGGTTGGTGAGGACTTGCCGCAGGCGGCGGCCGTCTGCGCGGACGAAGCGCGGGGCGGCGGCGCTGAACGAGCAGGCGATCTCGATGCCTTTGCTCTGCGCGCGGGCAAGAAGCTCGACTACGCTCTCGGTGAGCCGACGGAGATCGACCGTTTCGACGACAAGATCGAAACGTCCCGCCTCGATCTTGGCCAGATCGAGGATTTCGTCGACCAGCGCGACGAGGGCGCTCCCCGAGCTGCGGATCGCTTCGACGTAGCTTGCGTTCTCGGGATCAAGCGAGGCGTCCCGCAATAGGTCGGCCATGCCGAGTATCCCGCTGATCGGGGTGCGGATCTCGTGGCTCACCGTCGTCAGAAAACGCGATTTGGCCTCGCTTGCGGCCTCGACCTGGTCAAGCGCGCTCGCGGCGTTCTTGAGCCGCCTGACTTCGTCACGCAACCCATCGTTCTCGGCGGCGATCTGGGCCTCCCGCGCTTCCATCTGACGCGCAGCGCGCGCAGCAGCCGCGAGGCTCGCGACGGCGAGCGCGATGATCGCGCCGGCCTGAAGCCACAACACGTGGGACGCGACGTCCGTCAAGCTTCCGCCGAAATCCATTCGCAATCCCGCGTCGTCCGGCCCCACGCCGGTCCCGCTGTGCGGCCCATAGTTTCAGGCCGCTGTTGCGAATCCTTTCTCCAATTCTGCCCAATTGTATGCGTTTCCCGAAGTTCCCCAAGTCACGCCGCTGCAACGGCGCGGTCCGGCGCGCCGCGATAGGAGAGGGCTTCTGCGAGATGCGCGCGACGGATCGGGACGCCGCCGTCGAGGTCGGCGAGCGTGCGGGCGAGCTTCAGCACCCGATGATAGCCTCGAGCCGACAGACGCAGCCGCTCGGCGGCGTCGCGCAATAGCGCCATGCCCGCTGCGTCCGCATTCGCGATCTCCTCGACGAGGCTGGCGGGCGCGCCGGCGTTGCACACGACGCCGTCGAGCCCGAGTTCGGCATATCGCTTGAGTTGGATCTTACGCGCCGCCGCGACCCGAGCAGCCGCCTCCGCCGACCCCTCTTGCGCCGCCGGCGCCATCAGATCCGTAGCCGAAACCGCGGGCACGTCGACCACCAGGTCGAAACGGTCCAGGAGGGGACCGGAAAGGCGACCAAGATATTGCGCCACGCACCGGTCGTTTGGCGCGCGCTTGCAGGCGTAACCCGGCTCGTTGGCCATACCGCAGCGGCACGGGTTCATCGCCGCGATCAATTGAAACCGCGCCGGATAGACGACGCGATGATTGGCGCGCGCGATAGCCACCTCGCCCGTCTCGAGCGGCTGGCGCAAACTATCCAGCACCTGGGGTTGAAACTCCGGCAATTCGTCAAGAAAAAGCGACCCCGTTGTGGGCGAGCGAGATCTCGCCGGGTTTGGCGTGGGCCCCGCCGCCGACAAGGGCGGGCATCGAGGCCGAATGATGGGGGCTTCGAAACGGACGCCGGTCGGTCAACGCCCCGCCCGCGAGCGCGCCGGCGACCGAATGGATCATCGACACTTCGAGCAGCTCGCGGGGCGTCATGGGCGGCAGGATCGAAGGCAAGCGCTGGGCGAGCATCGACTTTCCCGCGCCCGGCGAGCCGCTCATCAAAAGGTTGTGACCGCCAGCGGCGGCGACTTCGAGCGCCTGCTTGGCGCTCTCCTGGCCTCTGATGTCGCGCAGTTCCGGTTGCGGCCCTGCCGAGGCGCGCAGCGCGGGTTCAGGACGCGACAGCACTTGCGAGCCCTTGAAGTGGTTGGTGAGTTGGATCAGCGAGCGTGGCGCGAGGATGTCGAGATCGGCCGAAGCCCATGCCGCTTCGGGGCCGCAGGACGCCGGACAGATCAAGCCTTTCCCTGCGGCGTTAGCGGCGATCGCCGCGGGCAGCACGCCCGCGACCGCGCTGATTGCGCCGTCAAGCGCGAGTTCCCCAATCACCGCAAAGCCGTCGAGAGCGTCGGGCGGAATGGCGCCGATCGCCGCCATCACCGCAAGCGCGATGGGCAAGTCGTAATGGCTTCCCTCCTTTGGCATGTCGGCTGGCGCGAGATTGACCGTGATGCGCTTCGCCGGAAGCGCGAGACCCGAAGCGATGAGCGCCGAGCGCACCCGCTCGCGAGACTCGGCCACCGCCTTGTCGCCGAGGCCGACGATGGTGAAGGCGACAGTGCCTGAGGCGATCTGCACCTGGACGTCGACCGGCCGAGCCTCGACGCCTTCGAAGGCCACAGTCGATACGCGCGCCACCATCTCCGCCCCCACCCAGGCTGGTCGATGGCTGGAACGTTTGCAGAACAATGACCGAAGCGCAAGGGGCAAATGAGGGGTACGCGCCATCGGCTTGCGAACAGCGCGCAAGCGACCCTCGACGCCGCTTGGGCCAAATATCCGCGAATAAACGCAAGCGAACGGGCCATAAATGCGAATAAACGTCAGTAAATAGCTAGCGTTTACTAGCGCTTATTTTTTCGAATCGGGACTTTTCAATGGGTTACGACCGATTTAACTAAGGAAATCCCGTTCCGTCTCACCTCCAAGGCCAAAACGCCTGCTGGGCTTCCCTTGCGGGAGGCGCCGGCCGAGTTAAGCCTTCTCCACTGACGGGAAGGGTTGTAGCATGGATTTCCGGTTTTTGTAAAGACATTGTCGTGTAGTCCGTTTTTCTGGATTGCTTCGGGAGGCGCCTTCCCCTTTTCGACGCATAGAAGGCGAGGGTAGGGTGGGCCGGGAAGGGCCGAATGGAACGCCGAGACCAGCGAGCTCAGGGCAGGGGGGATCACACGTGAACGACAAGCTGTTTCCTACTCGTCCGATTCTCGCGGTGTCGGCGGCGGTGTTCCGGCAGGGCAGGGTGCTCGTCATACGCCGGGCGCAGGCGCCGCTGATCGGCCATTTCAGTTTGCCTGGCGGCAGGGTCGAGGTTGGCGAGACGCTCACCGCCGCTCTCGCCCGGGAGCTCATGGAAGAAGTCGGAATCGAAGCCGAAATCGTCGGCTTCAACCGCCATGTCGAGGCGATTTACCGTGAAGGGGACCGAATACGTACGCATTTTGTCATCGCTTCATTCGTCGCGCGCTGGATTCGCGGCGAGCCGCGCCTGAGCGATGAGGTCGACGCCGTCGACTGGACCGATCCGGCCGGCCCCTTGCCCTCGCCGACGACGCCAGAGCTCGCCGAAGTCCTCGCGAGCGCCGCGCAGATTGTAAGTCAGACCGCTGTCGTTGAAAAGTAACGGTTGGCGTCCCGTCGGACGTCGCAAAAGGGCCGGTTATTTGCCCTCCCAAAGGGCGCCCAGCAATGGCAGATAGTCGACGTTGAGCAGTCAGTCCGAGGACGCGTCGCCACGCAAATGTCGCTGAGCCCTCACTAGAAATCGCGGACGGCATTTCGATAGAATGAGCCAAATGAGGAAGGCGGAAAATCGAGCCGAAAACTTGGCCGATGCCGGCGACCAGCTTCGTCGGCTACGCGAGATGTTTGTCCAGTCACCGAGCTTTTCGGCGCTTCTTCAGGGTCCCGACCATCGGTTCGTGCTGACAAATCCCGCCTACCAGCAGCTAATCGGACATCGCGCAGTGATCGGCTTAACAATTTGCGAAGCGGTTCCCGAAGCTGAAGGCCAGGGCTTTTTTGACATACTCGATGAAGTCTTCGCGACGGGAGAAGCGTTTGTCGGAAAGGACCTCAAGATTATCCTTCGGCGGTCACCTGGAGGACCTCCGGAAACGCGCTACCTAGATTTCGTTTATCAACCGATCAAGGACTCGGCCGGGAATGTCACCTCGATTTTTCTCGAAGGGGTCGACATCACCGACCGACACCAGTCGGAGGAGGCGCTTCGGGTCTCCGAAGCTCGTCTTCGCCAACTGAATGAGGATCTAGAACGTCAAGTGGTCGAGCGCGCACAGGCCCGTGGTTTGACGTGGAAGCTAAGCCCCGATCTGCTTGGGGCGCTTAATTCGAAGGGATACTTCGAAACGGCCAATCCAGCGTGGAAGAGCGTTTTGGGATGGACAGAAGAGGAAGTCGTCAGCATGTCGATCTTCGACCTGCTTCACCCTGATGACCTGGAGCATACCCGCGCTGGCTTTGAACTGACGCAAGTTGGCCAGCCGGCGCTGCGTTTCGTCAACCGTTACCGCTGCAAGAACGGCAATTATCGGTGGATCTCCTGGATCGGCATTCATGAAGAGGGTTACGTCTATTGCACCGGACGGGACGTGACGGCCGAGCGAGAGGCAGAGATTGAGTTGGCGGCGGCCCAAGAGGCTCTGCGTCATTCCCAGAAGATGGAGGCGATCGGCCAGCTGACGGGCGGCATCGCCCATGACTTCAATAATCTGCTGACAGGCATCATCGGCTCGCTAGACATTGTTCGCAGGCGCATGGCTTCAGGCCGATCCGAGGAGATTTCGCGCTTCATGGATGCGGCGTCGATCTCTGCGCTGCGGGCCGGAACGCTGACGCATCGTCTGCTCGCCTTTGCCCGGCGGCAGTCGCTGGACATCCGGCCCAACAACATCAATCGCCTGGTTAGCAGCATGGAGGATCTGCTGCATCGCACCCTCGGCGAGCACATTGAATTGGAGTGCTCACTCTCCGCGGAGCTTTGGACAGCCCTCACCGATTCCAACCAGCTCGAAAGCGCGATCCTGAACCTTGCGATCAATGCCCGCGACGCGATGCCGGACGGCGGCCGTTTGACGATCGAAGCAACGAACGTGCATCTGGACGAAGCATACACGGTTCTGCAAGAGGATGTTGCTTCGGGCGACTATGTGGTGATCAGCGTGTCCGACACTGGCGTGGGCATGTCAGCGGATGTCGTCACCAAGGCGATCGATCCGTTTTTTACGACCAAGGCGGTCGGAGAGGGCACCGGCCTGGGGCTCTCGATGGTCTATGGCTTCGCGAAACAGAGCCGCGGCCACCTGCGCATCTATAGCGAGGTCGGACATGGCACGACGATCAAGCTCTACCTGCCCCGCGCCCTACAGGACGCGGTGGATTTGGAAAAGCCGGTCGAAGAGGCGCCCCACGGACAAGGGGAAACGATCCTGGTCATCGAAGATGACGCGACTGTGCGGCTGATCCTTGGCGACGTCCTGACGGAGTTGGGCTATAGCGTTCTGCTGGCGACGGACGCTCGTCCAGCGATCCCCATCTTGCAATCAGACCGCCGCATCGACCTCATGATATCCGACGTCGTGCTGCCCCACATCAATGGCCGCAAGCTCGCGGAAATCGCCCGCGCCTCCCGGCCCGACCTGAAAGTCCTTTTTCTGACCGGCTATGCGGAGAAGGCTGCGGTCCGAGGCCACTTCCTGGATCCTGGCATGGATATGCTGACGAAACCCTTCGCGCTCGACGCCCTCGGCGCCAAGGTTCGTGCAATGATCGACCGGTGACAATGCAAGCAGCCTAGCCGTCTCCACCGGTCAGCGATGACTGATATTTGCGCATTCTCGCCCTTGCTGGGACCCAGCGGCAATGCCTGCTTCGGGTCGAAACCGCGCGAGCAAGTCGACCGTCATTGCTTCCGCCCCGTGGACAGAAACGCCTGGAACGCCGCGTGCGCCTCGGGCGATTTGAGTGCGGCGCTGAACGCGTGCCTTTCCGCCGCCATCTGCGCTTTCAGCGCCTCGAGATCGCCGCGCATGAGGCGGCGCGTCGCGAGCAGCGCCGCCCGCGGCTTGGCGGCGAGCGCGGCCGCTCTTTCGATTGCATGCGCCAGAAGCTCGCTCTGCGGCAGGATGGCGTTGACGAGGCCGAGCCTGAGCGCCTCATCGGCGCCGAAGGGCTCGCCGAGCAGAAGAAATTCGGAAGCCTTGGCGCGGCCGAAACGCTGCGGCGCGAGCATGGAGGAGCCGGCCTCCGGCACCAGGCCCAGATTGACGAAGGGCGTCTGGAAGCGCGCTTGCGGGCTGGCGTAGACGAGATCGCAGTGCAGGCAGAGGGTGGTTCCGACGCCGATCGCGAGGCCGTCGACCGCCGCGATCAATGGCTTTTCGAACTCGGCGACCGTGCTGACGAATCGCCATGCCGGAAAATCGCCGGTCTCGCGCAACCCGACGGCAAGAAAATCGCCGATGTCGTTGCCGGCCGTGAACACGCCGCCCTTGCCGTTTATCACGAGCGCGCCGATCTCGGGATCGCGGGCCGCCTCCTCGAACGCCTCGATCAGTTTTTCGTACATCGCGCCGGTGATCGCGTTCTTCTTCTGCGGCCTCGCGAAGGCCGCCGACATCACTGCGCCCTCGCGCGTGACCTCGATGTCGCTTGTCATCGTGTCTTGGGTCATGCGGTCTCCGCCAGGATGGAATCGTAGGGTTCGAGCGCCGCGCCGCCTGAAGCGATGCCGCGCGCCAGCCCCGGCGCGGCGACCGCGACTTTCTCAGCGAAGAAGCGGGCTAGGCCGACGCGCCCAAGCTCATTTCGGTCGCCGTTTGCCGGGAGCGCCTCGGCGGCGAGCCCGGCCTTCGCCAGGCAGGCGCCGCCGAGCGTCAGCCCGAACAAGCGAAGATATTGCGACGCGCCTGACAAGGCCGACTTCTGATCGCCGCCCTGCCACTTGAGCATCATGCGTGTCGTCTCCTCGAGCGCGTCGGCGGCCTCGTTCAGGCGCGCGGCGGTCGCGCCGAAGCTCGCGCCTCCGCGCTCGGCGACGTCGCCCGCGACCGCGCGGATGCCGGCGATCTCGTTGTTGACGGTCTCTCCGCCGGCCAATGGCAGCTTGCGCTGCACGAGATCGATAGCATGGATGCCGTTCGCGCCTTCGTAGATCGCAGCAATGCGCGAATCGCGCATATGCTGGGCTGCGCCAGTCTCCTCGACATAGCCCATGCCGCCATGGATCTGGACTCCGATCGATGCCGTCTCGTCGCCGATGTCGGTTGAGAACGCCTTGGCGATAGGGGTGAGCAACGCGGCGCGATTGGCGGCGGCCGTTCGCTCATCTTCCGAGCGGGCGTGGTCGGCAAGGTCGAGCGAGACGCCTGTCAGACAGCAGATCCCGCGCGCGGCGTGGACGTTCGCCTTCATGGTCATCAGCATGCGCTGCACGTCGGGGTGCTCGATGATCGGGGCCATGCCTTCCCCTTTCATGTCCCGGCCCTGGCGGCGCTCGCGGGCGTAAGTCAGCGCCTGCTGGTAGGCGCGGTCGGAGATGGCGACGCCCTGCGCGCCCACCGCGAGCCGCGCCGCGTTCATCATCACGAACATGGCGTTAAGGCCGCGATTCTCCTCGCCGATGAGCCAGGCCTTCGCGCCGTCGTGATCGCCATAGGCCATGACGCAAGTGGGCGAGCCGTGAATGCCGAGCTTGTGTTCGATTCCCGCGCAGCGCAGGTCGTTGCGCGCGCCGAGCGATGCCATCGGCGTTGACCAGGAATTTCGGCGCGAGGAACAGAGAGAGGCCGCGCGTGCCCGGCGGCGCGCCGGGCAGGCGGGCGAGAACGAGATGCACGATATTCTCGGCCATGTCGTGTTCGCCGTAAGTGATGAAGATCTTCTGGCCGAACAGGCGATAGGATCCATCCTCGGCGCGTTCGGCCCGAGTTCTCACAGCGTTGAGATCGGACCCCGCCTGAGGTTCGGTGAGGTTCATGGTTCCCGTCCACCGCCCGCTGACCATCGGCGGGAGATAGGCGTCCGCGAGTTCGCGCGAGCCGTGCGCCTTCAAGGCCCCGATCGCGCCCTCGGTCAGAAGCGGGCAGAGCGCGAAGGCCATCGAGGCGCCGTTCCAGATTTCCGTGCAGGCGACATTGACGAGATGCGGGAGGCCCATGCCGCCGAACTCGGGCGGCGCTGAGACGCCGTTCCAGCCTGCCGCCGCCCAGCGCCGGTAGACGTCGGCGAAGCCGGGCGCGGTTCGCACCACACCGTTCTCATAAGCCGCGCCGGCGAGGTCGCCGATCCGATTGAGCGGCGCAATTTCCTCCGTAGCGAAGCGCCCCGCTTCCGTGATGATGGACGTAACCGCTTCCCAATCGAGGTCGCCCATGAGCCCTTGGCTGAGGAGCCCTTGCAGATCTGCGACTGAGCTCAATGAAAAGAGGACGTCATTCACCGGCGAACGATAGGCCATCTCTCATGCTCCTCCCTGTCGAAGACGCGGGCGATCGGGTCCGCCCAGGCTCGTTAAGCCGCCCTGGTTGCTGCGGCAGGGACAAAAGAGCTTATGTACAGTCGGGTTTTCGCGCAACGCAGACCAGACGGAGATATGGCGCTCAACCGCAAAATGACCCGCTTGGCGGACGCAAGCCCTGAGGCGATCGCCAACGCGGCCGAGTGTCTCTGCGCCGGCGGAACTCGTCGCCATGCCGACCGAGACCGTCTATGGGCTCGCGGCGGACGCGACCTCGGACGCGGCCGTTGCGGCGATATATGCCGCCAAGGAGCGGCCCGCCATTAACCCGCTCATCGCCCACGTGCTCGACATTGAGGCGGCGCGAGAGCAGGCCGTTTTCAGCGCGGAGGCCGAGACGCTGGCCCGCGCGTTCTGGCCAGGGCCTCTCACTCTGGTCCTGCCCGTGGCTTCGTGCTCAAGGATCAGTCTGCTGGCGCGCGCGGGGCTCGATACTGTGGCGGTTCGGTCGCCGTCGCACGAAGTCGCGCGGGCGCTGATCGAAGTGGCGGGCGTGGCCCTCGCGGCGCCTTCCGCCAACCGATCCGGCGCCGTCAGCCCGACGACCGCCGCTCACGTCGTCGCCGATCTCGACGGAAGGGTCGATTGGATCCTTGACGGAGGGCCGTGCCGCTATGGTCTCGAGTCGACGATCGTCGCCTGTCTGGGCAGCCGACCCCAGCTGCTGCGTCCAGGAGCGATTACGCGCGAGGCGCTCGAGTCGGCGCTCGCGTCGCCGATTGATTCGGGCGGCGTGTCGCAGAAAGCACCGAACGCTCCCGGGCAACTGGCGTCCCACTACGCGCCGAAGGCAGA
This sequence comes from uncultured Alphaproteobacteria bacterium, assembly GCA_963730555.1. Lineage (GTDB taxonomy): Bacteria > Pseudomonadota > Alphaproteobacteria > Rhizobiales > Beijerinckiaceae > Roseiarcus. The sequence goes on from CAVSSS010000017.1 coordinate 65,143, forward strand.
GCTTCGGCTCGACGCCGCCAGCGCATCATCGAATGAAGCCGTCCTTGATTTTGGCGACTCTCTGAAGGGCGCGGCGGGCGCGCGCCTCGATCTTTCGCCGTCCGGCGACCTCATTGAGGCTGCGTCCCATTTGTTTTCCTATTTGCGCGCCTTGGATGCCTACGGCGCCATGCGGATCGCGGTCGCGCCGATCCCCGCCCATGGGCTTGGCGCGGCGATCAACGATCGGCTTCGTCGCGCAGCCGCGCCCCGCAACGTCCCGAGCTGAGGGTTAGCCGCGTGGTTAAGAGGAGCCTTGGGAAATGGTGAGGAACCTGGGATCTCCCGCATTGCGGCATGCGGAGATCAGCGGCGACCGATCGTTGCAATCATGAACTCAGGATTGAGCTGGGACGAATTTCGACTGGTCAAGTCAGTCGCGGAGGCCCGATCGTTGGTCGGGGCAGCCGAGATTCTCGGCGTCAATCATTCGACGGTGTTTCGGCGCCTCGCTGCGTTGGAGTCGGCGGTCGGCGCGCGCCTGTTCGAGCGCTCGCGCGCGGGATACGAACCCACGATCGCTGGTGAGGAAATGATCGCATTGGCTTCCACGATGGCCGAGTCGGTCCTCGAGTTCGAGCGTCGGGTCGCGGGTCGTGACATCAAGCCTACCGGCGAATTGTCTGTGACAACTCCGGAAGCGATCGGCCAGCATTTCATGCCGGCGATCATAGCCCAGTTTCAAACTCAAAATCCGGGCATCGTGGTTGAGCTGACCTTGTCGAAATCAGTCGCTCAATCTCAGTCGGCGCGACGCCGACATCGCGATTCGCTTGACCAATGATCCGCCGGAAACATTGGTTGGAAGGAGAATTTGCACAGGGCGATGGAGCATCTACTGCAGGCGCGACCTGATCGCGGAACTGGGTCCGGAGGCGAGCGATTCGGTCCCGTTTATCGGATTTACTGATAGTTTCGGCACGGCGCCGTGGCGCCGCTGGATAGAGGCCAACATTCCTCCCGGACAACTGGTCGCCCACGCCAACTCAGCGCATTGTAGGCTCCAGATGGCGCTTCAGGGTCTTGGAGCCACATTGCTGCCCTGTTTCCTTGGCGACGGGCGCCCCGATTTGACGCGCGTCGGTCCTCTCCTGGCGGAACTCGACTTGGGCCTATGGATGCTGACCCATTCCGATCTTCGCCGCTCGGCGCGCGTGCGCGCTTTCATGGATTTCGTCGGGGCGGAGCTCACAAAACATCGGCGCGCAATCGAGGGGGAGGAAACGGGAGAAGCGGAATAGTCTCGCTCAGTCTTACGTCCTCAATAGGTCTCATCACCAGTTCGAGAACCGCGCCTCGATCTTTCCTAAGAACGCCGCGCGGCGTTCGCCGGTTGCGACTACCTCGTCCACTACGACATGAATCATTCGAGGCCCGCCTCCGAGGCGAGAGCTACAGCGATGTGATCTTGGGCTTGCGGCCGGCTGAAGGCAGATGAGCGCCAGGGGCGAAAGGACCGCGAGGCCGAAACCGAATTTCCCTTGGTGCCTACCGCGTCGGGTTCGGCTCGACTTGGAACACGTCGAGCAGCACCGTATGATTCTTGCCCTGCGGCTCCAACACCAGCGGTTGTCCTGCGGGCACCGCCCAAGAGTCGCCGGTGTGGCGTAGCACTCGCTGATCGCCTGTCACGCTAACGACGTCGTTGGTCACGAGCGTCGCGATGTAGAAACCGTTGGGGGGAACTTGCACGCGTTTGCTACCGCTCACCTTGATGTCGCCTAGCGCCAGTCGGTACCTCTGTGCTTGACCGCCCGGCGTCGGAAGTTCAGCCGTCGTCGCGAACCGGACTGTGGAAGCAACGCCGCGAGTCGTTCCGCCGGCTCTGGACGTGGGTTCCGCCTGCTGCGAAAAAGCGGCGGACGAAGCAAGGACGATCGACGCGAATCCCAGAAATACCTTCATCGTCGTGGCCTCCCGCTTTCAGGGCGACAGCATGTAGACGTGTCCGCCCTGCGTCGCGACAAACAGGCGGCCGTTCGCGATAGCGGGCTCGTTGCGCAGTCCCGCGGCGTCAGCGCCATCCGTTAGCGCCACGTCGGCAAGCACCGCCGGCGCATAGACGAGTGAGAATCCAAGCGAAGCGAAGCGCAGCTTGCGACTGGAGTGAGGACCTGCGAGCATCGAACGCCGGCCGGCGGCGCGACGGCGGGATCGGCGATTGCGACAACATGCCCTTGGTCGGTGGTGATATAGAAGATTCCGTGCGTCGCGGTAGGAGCGCCGAGGGAGTAGCCATTGCCTCCGTTATGGGGCACATCGGCGATCCAGCGAACGCGATGGCCCGGCGACGCGGCGCAGATGTTGAGGCCGTGCAGGCGGCCATAACCGTTGGAAACGCCGCCCGCCGCCACGAGCGCCTCGCCGCCAGTCACGATTGCTAGCGTGTTCTGCCAAGTTGCGGCCGGACGCTTGTAGTCCGTATCCCCGTGGACGTGCGCGCCGCTCGCTGGAAACCGGCAATGGTCGGCGGGCGGGACGGTCGCAGGAAATTGCCAACGGCACTCGCCATTGTTTGCATCGAGCGCATATGCCCAGCCATCTTTCATCACCGAAGCGGCGATTCGCCCGCAGCTTGTCCGTGCGAGCGCCACGCCCGCGGCCCAATCGGGATCGTCGTCGAGTGCGAACGGCACGGGTTGGAATTGCCAGTTGATGGCGCCTGACCTAGCCTCGACGCTGATCATGCTAAGCCCGTGGTTCGGCACTGGCTCGGACACCACCCCGTCGCTGGTGTTTCCCGTCGTGAACAGGATATCATCGCGTTCGGCCGCTGGCGCGTTCCAGATACCGCCCCCTCGGACGCTTGTCGCCTCAAAATTGAACGCCGGCCTGGTGTGGCCCGTATCCGCGTCGAGCGCGATCAGCTTGCCATTCTGGATCGGATCATCGCCCGCGTCGTGGATGCCGACATAGACCCTGTCGCCGTGCACAAGCGGCGAAGAATAGGCGATGCGCTCGTGTTGCTCTCCGGTCGCGCCGAAGCTGCACCCGTTGACTCTGGCGACGACGTCGCTCTTCCACACGAGCGCGCCGGTCGCCTGATTGAGCGAATAGAGTCGCGCGCTGCCACGGCCGCCATCGACACTGGGGTCCGGATCGGGCGCGCCGAAGATGATTGACTTGTTGTAAGGGCTCGCGCTCGACAAAACCCCGTATGCGCCAAAGGCCTGCACGTCGCCGACCGAGCCGCAGGAGCCGATCAGGGGCGGCTGTGGCAGGGGAGGGTAACTCCAGATCAAGGCGCCCGTATTCGCGTCGAGCGCATAGAACCTGCCACTGGTGCTACCGATAAATACGCGACCGTCCATCACGACCGGCGAGGCGTAAAACATTCCCCCCTCGCCTGCAGCCGTGGGTGGCCATTGCCAGCGGATCGCCAGGCCCGGCACCTTGGCAGGGTCTGCTAGGTCGCTAAAGTGGCGCTGCTCCCCGCTGCGGGACACATCATTGCGATAGTACTCCCAGTCGTCCGCCGCCCGCGCAACCGTCGCGCAGCCCACGACCCCCGCTAGGCAAGCGGCCACCCCTGCCGTGCTGACCATCACCGCGCCTCCACGATATAGAGCCTCAGCAACAGCAGAATCGTCGCCATCGTTCGTGAGCTGGATCGGAACGCCCGGCTGCACAGAGATTGCCGCGGCGATTTGCAGTTGCTCAGAGCGATCGCCAGCCCGCAAGGTCCCAGCGCCCGAACGTGTGTCGATGAGCGCCGCACCCGGCAGGGCATCGAGGCGCAGATCCGCCCGGGGGCCGATCAGCATTTCGCGGATAACGATCTGGGTATGGTCCGGGCCTGCTCCCTCGAACAGAACGCGCGACGCGGTAACTTGCCCGGCCGTCGCCTCGAAGGGATGGGTTGTCGTTTCGCCTACGAAGATCGGCAAGTCCGGCGAAGGAGGCGGCAACTCCCCCAGCCCCGGCGCCTGATCTTGCCCCCAAGCCGCCGAAACGGCGGTCAACAAGAGCGGGATGACACCCCAATGTGCGGGTCTGCGAATCGGACCCTCCTCGAAAATAAACTGCTGCAAAAAATCCGTGTGCCGCTGTCGACGACACCCAATGTGGCCGGTAAATACGGGGCTTAACGCACAACTTTCAACCATAAGCTCTGAGATGGCCGCGGTCTGTGATCGTCATCACAGTTTTGTTTCTTTTTCAGGCTGTATGTTTTTGGCTTCGAAGGTCATACCCCTAAGACGTTGAGACGCTCAGTCCGCCTCCTCGATAGGTATGTTCACCAGTTCGAGAACCGCCCCTCGATCTTTCTGAGGAAGGCCTCGCGGCGCTGAAGCGTCGAATGGTTCATGTCGTAATGGGCGAGGTAGTCGCAACGGACGCCCGGCGCGCAAATCCGACGCATGGAGCGCGTCAAGAAGCGGCGTGGAGGATCGCCCATCATGAACGTCAGCCACCGCGAGCCGCCATAGGTGCAGACGACGCCGAGCCGCTTGATGTTGTGAAGACAGGGGTTGTACGATCCGTCTTCGCTCAGCGTGAAGCTGACCCCTGGCAAAAAAACCCTATCGATAAATCCCTTTAGGATCGCCGGAAATCCCATGTTCCAGACCGGGAACGAAAACACGATCGCCTCGGCCGCCAGCAGGCGATCCACATAAGGAGCGACCTTGCGACGGTTCACGGCGAGGTTGTGGTAGTCGATCCGATCCTGGCGCGACATCACCGGATCGAAGCCTTCGGCATGGAGATCGCAATCGTCGACCTTGTGCCCTCGCGCGCGCAGGACCTCGACGACCTTCGCGTGCAGGGCTGCGGCGAAACTCGTCTCGACCGGATGGGCGAACAGCACCAGGACGCGCAACCTAAGCTCAGCTCTGCGCCGCACGCGACCGCGCCTCGAGGCCGGGAAAGAGGAAGTTCTGGCGCGCGGAAAAGTCAAATTCCGGGTTCTCCCAAGCGATCATTTTGCCGGGATTGAGCAGCCCTTTAGGGTCGGTCTCACGCTTGAACGCGAGCTGGATCGCGTCGGTCTGTTTCATGCCCCCCTCCTCGAGGGTGTAGCGGTGGGGGTTGAAGATCATCGCGCCCATGGCTTCGTGGTCCGCGATGATGTCGTTGAGCCGCGCTTCGGTCGTGAACTTGACCAGCGGCAATCCGGCGAACCCTATTCTACCGTTGAAGCGAATGATCTCGATATGTCCGCGGACCTCATCCCCATAGCGGTCGTGGATCCGCTTGATGACCTCGAGCGCCCGTTCACTGGGATAGCGCACCTGTAGGTAAGTGATGCGGGGGTCGACGCGTAAGGCGCGAAGTGTGGTGTGATTCCAGGTCAGTTCGTAGTTGGGCGGGAGGCCGGCGAGCGTCTCGGGCGAAGCTCGGCTCGAGTTCGAGCAAGATCCGCGCATCCTTGTAGGGCCGAGTGAAAGCTTCAAAGGCGTCGAGCGCATGCGGCGCAATCATGAGAATGACGACGCTGTCGCCGGGCGGAATGAGCGCGCGATGCCGCAGAAAATAGTCGTGCGGCGCCGGACCTGCGACGACGGTGACGAGCTTCTTCAGGATGCCGTCCTGCTCGCCGAGCGCCAAGGCGTAAGCTGTCGCCGCGTCGAAGCCGTCGAAGCCGACGATGACGTCAACCCAATCGTAGCGCGCCGTAAGCGGCGCCTCGACTTCGGTGATGATTCCGTTGGTGCCGTAAGCGTGCACCGCCTTGTGCAGATCCTCTCCCTTAAGTTCGAGCGCGCGCGGCTCCGCTTCCATCGTCATGACGCGCAGGCGCAGCACATTGCCAAAATCGCGCAATCCGCCCCATGTGATCGAGCCGACGCCGCCGGATCCGCCGGCCACAAATCCGGCGATCGAGGCGGTCCCGCGGGTAGACGGAAACATCCGCAATTCCTGGCCTGACGCGGCGGCCGCCTTGTCGACGTCGATGAGCAGCGCGCCCGGCTCGCAGACGACGCGCCCCCACTCGATCGAGCGGATCTTGTTCATCTCGGCGAGGTTTAAGAGCACGCCGCCCGTGAGCAGGCATCGCCTGGCCGTAATTGCCGGTCCCCGCGCCGCGTGGGGTGACCGGAATGCCGAGCTTATATGCGGCCGCAAGCACGGCTCGGACTTCCGCTTCGCTGGTCGGCGAGACGACGACATCGGCGGTCACAGTCTCGAGTTCGCGCTTCAGCACTGGCGAGTACCAATAGAAGTCGCGACTCTTCTGCTTGACCAGGATGGGATTGTCCTCCCATTTGATTGGACCGATCTCGGCGCGCAGCGCCGCGATGTCGTAAGCGCGGCTCATGGCGCGAGGCCCGTGAGCGTGTCGAGCTCTGCATAATCGGGGGGCGCAGCGCTTGAGGCTTCGCCGTTTCTTATAACGATGCGATCCGATTGCGGACGGGCAAGAAGCTCGGGAAAATCGCGCGCTCTCGTCAGGATCAGGTCGGCGCGTGCGCCTTCGCGCAGAACGCCGAGGTCGAGTCCCATCGCCTCCGCTGGGGAAGCCGCGACCGCCGGCGCCCAATCAGCGAACGGATAGTCGAGGTGCAGGATCCGCACGCCTTCACGCCAGGTTTCCATCATGTCGAGATCGCCATAAGCGTAGAATGGGTCGCGCGTGTTGTCGCTGGCGATCATCACTTTGACGCCGGCGCTCTTCAGCTCATGCAGCGCTGTGACGCCGCGCCAGCGCGGCGTGCGGCCGGCTTGACGATCCTGCAGGAACATATTGCACATTGGCAGCGACACTACGCTTATGCCTGCGCGGGCGACGGCGTCTGATTGTCTTTCGCACGTTCGTCGTCCTCCTGCCGGGCCAACGAGCAGCAGTGGCCGACCAGGACGCGGTGCGGAAAGCGGCGTTCAATCGCCATGTCGGCGACGATCTTGAGCGAGCGAGCGGCGGGATCGGCGCTTTCGTCGACGTGGAAGTCGAGCTCCCAGCCCTTGCGCTCCGCGAGGTCGAAGAGGACCCCCAGCGCTTGACGGAGGTCCGGGACCGTGCGGGTGACCGCGCCAAGGATCCCAGTTCCATGGATGTCGACCATCGCTTCGATGTCGGCCATATGGGCGGCGTCCGCCACATAGTCGAGGGTAAAAAGAGGCGACGCCTGCAGCTCGATCCGCCCAAGCCAGCGCTCGCGCGCCTCGGCGAAAACCGGCCAGCTGATGCGGGTCTGCGCGCCGACGCTATCGATATGCGTGCGAAGGGCGGCCGTCCCGTGCGCGTAGGCGCAGCGCAGGCTGAACTCCATGCGCGCGGCGACGTCGGCAGCGGTCCAGTTCGCGCCGAACGATCCTCGATTACGGCCTGGAGCGCGCTGGGAAATCTCCGACCGGGTTCCGCTTGCGTCGCCAGATATGGCCCTTGTCGATATGCGTGTGGACGTCGACGAAGAGCGGCAGCACGATGCGCCCCGACAGTGCGACTTGGGCCATGTCGCCGAACTCGATGGCGCCGGCAGGCGCGATCTTCGCGAGGGCGCCATCTGCGACGAGCGATGTCGACGATGGCGAAGCCGTCAAAGTCGAGCGGCCCGACGGGCTCGGGCAGCGAGCGCCCGAGCACGCGCGCCCGCTTCAATACATAGCGCGCGGAGCCGGGTAGAACGAAGGGCGCGGCCGCCGCCGATTGGCGTTCCATCGGGCGCGACGGCGGGGCGGCTCTATGCGTTTCTCGCGAATCGTTCATGTAAGGAATTTTGCGCCCTTCATTTGGGGCGCAGATCGAGGCCGACGCCCTTGTCGACGAATTGCAGCGTATAGGCCTTCTTGTAATCGATATCCGGCTTGACGACGCCGGCCTTGACCATCGAATCGTAGAAATCCTTAATTCGCTCGTCGGTCATGGCTCCGATCCCGAGCTTGGCTGTGTCCCCAGAGTCGACCAAACCATATTCCTTGATCTTGCCGATCGAGAAGGCGATCTGCTCATCCGTCATATCCGGATTGTCATGTTTGATCATCGCGTTCGCTTTGGCATTGTCGCCATAGAGATAGTTGTACCAGCCGATCGCGGACGCGTCGACGAACCGCTGGACGATGTCCGGATGATTCTTGACCGAGTCGGCGCGGGTCTCGATGGTCGTCGCATATGTCCCGTAGCCATTGTCGGCGAGCAGGAAGATATTCGGCTTGAAATGGCCCTCGCGTTCGACCGCGAACGGCTCGGAGGTGACATAGCCTTGCTGGATCGAGTGGGGATCGGCGATGAACGGCCCCGGATTGAATGTATAGGGCTTGACGACTTCCTCCTTGAAGCCATAGGCCGACTTCATCCACTGATAGAAGGTCGCGAGCCCCTCCTTGCCGACGAAGGCCGTCGTCGCGTTCGGCAGATCGCTCCACTTGTCGAGCCCAACCCCCGGATGCGACATCATCACCTGCGGGTCCTTCTGGAAGTCTGCCGCGACGACGATGATCGGGACGTCGCGAACGACAGCGTCGAAGGCCAGCAGAAGATTGCCGCCCATGTAGAAGTCGAGCCGTCCGGCGGCCAAAAGAAGCTCGTTGTTGGCCTGTGGCCCTCCCTGGACAATCGTGACGTCGAGCCCGTATTTCGCATAGGTGCCGTCGACGACCGCCTGGTAATATCCGCCGTGCTCGGCCTCGGCCAGCCAGTTGGTGCCAAACGAAACCTTGTCAGCGGCGAGCGCGGAGGACGCCGCCACGCAAACTCCAAGGGACAGGACCGCGCCAACGAGATTCATTGTTTGCTCCCATCTCGAATTGCAATATCGACGCTTGCAACTTGGGCGCCATTATGAGGCTGAGCCCGAACGGGGCCGGCCTCTCTGGGCTGCCCGCTGGAGACTTTAGCAGATGCGCAGACTGAACCCGAACGCGATCCATCCGCCCTTCGCGAATTATGCGCATGGCGTGGAAATCGCGGCCGGCTCGCGCGTCATCTTCTGCTCTGGCCAATTGGGAATTGGCCGCGACGGTGTCATTCCAGAAGACGTGGAGTCTCAGGCGCGCCTTTGCTTTCGAGCCATCGTCGCAATCCTCGGCGAAGCGTCGATGTCGCTCGCTGACGTCGTCCGCCTCAACGCCTATGTCGCCTCGGCCCAATGTTTGGGCGGCTACATGAAGGTGCGTGACGAATTCGTGAGCAATCCGCCGCCGGCGTCGACTTTGATGATCGTTCAGGGTTTCGCTCGGCCCGAATTCAAAGTCGAGATCGAGGCTGTCGCCGCGCGCGTCCCTTGAACGTCGGAGATCCGTATGCTGCCAACCAAGTTTTGGGCCGAGATGAGTTGGCGCGATTTCGCCGACGCCGACATGAGCAAGGTCGTCGCGGTTCTGCCGGTGGCCGCGATAGAACAGCACGGGCCGCATCTGCCCGTCGGCGTCGACATGTTCATCAACGAGGGCTATTTCGCAGCCGCCGTCAAACGCATTCCCGACGATATGCCGGTGTTGATCCTGCCCATCCAGGCGATCGGCAAGTCGAACGAGCATATCGAATATCCTGGTACGTTGACGTTTTCCCTCGATACGGTCACCCGAGCGTGGACCGAGATCGGCGACAGCGTCGCGCGCACCGGATGCCGCAAGCTCATCTTCATGAATTCGCACGGCGGCAACGTTCCGGTGATCGACGCGGTAGCGAGAGAGTTGCGCGTCCGTCATCGCATGCTCGCGGTCCACGCAGGATGGCACCGGCTGGGCTATCCGGCGGACTTGTTCTCGGCGCAAGAGCGCGCGCATGGCATCCATGGGGGCGAAGCGGAGACTTCGCTGATGCTCGCCTTCAAGCCGAAGACCGTGCGCATGAGCGAAGCTCAGAATTTCGTGAGCTCGGCGATCGGAATCGAGCAGGAGTTTCGCCAGCTTCGCGTCACGCAACCGATCGGTTTCGGCTGGATGGCGAGCGATTTGCATGCCGCTGGGGACCGCCGGCGACGCCTCCAAGGCGACGGCCGAGAAAGGCGAAGCCTGCGCCAACAACGCGGCGGACGCGTTTCTGGATCTCTTGCGCGACGTGCTGGCTTTCGATCTCGAGCGCCTCAATCCGGGACCGCTTGCGGCGGGAAAGGGCAGTCCGGCCTTAGAGTCGAACCTGATCGCCGCGAGCGCGAAGAGTAAACATAACAAATTGGTATTTTTTGGTCTTTGTTGGCGCTGTTTTGAGGTACGGAACTAAACGGGGTCGCAAGCCGCTGATTGAGGCGCGCCGGTAAAATACCGCTACGCTGGTTTTGTTTGCGGCCATCCACGCAATCAGCGCGACTTGAGATAGGCGCGCCAGCCGCCGAAGCGTGAGATGTCCTCCGCCGTCTTGACCGCCTCGGCCTCGACCAGAAAGCCCTTCACCGAGCCGCCGTCCTTGAGCCGGATCGTGCCTATTCCGAGCGGCGGAGGAATATTGGCGACGAAGGCGCCGAAGCCTGCGCGGTCGAGCGTCCACACCTCGGCCTTGATGGTGGCGCCGGCGCCATCGCCGACCCGCAATAGTCCCGGTTTTGCGGGATTTGAACCGGCCAGCGCGAAGAGCCGGTAATCCGCCGTTGTTTCGACTTCGCGCGAGAAGGCCGCGCCGAGTTCGACGAGTTCGCGATTGAGCGGCAGGCCCGAGAGATGCGCTCCGACGACCGCAATCTCGATGCGATCGTCTGGAACGCGAGGCGCCGCTTGTCGCGACGGACCAGCGGACGCATTGGAACGGGCCTCAATCGCAGCCGCGACGCCGGCGATGAGGCCATCGGCGCCAGTCGGCGCGATCAGGGTCACGCTCGACGGCAGCCCGTCGACGCGAAGGCTCGACGGAACGGCGATCGCGCAAAGGTCGAGCAGGTTGACGAAGTTGGTGTAGGTCCCGAGCCGTGAATTGAGGCGAACAGGATCGGCCTCGACCTCGGCGCCCGTGTAGGGGCGCGGCATGGTTGGGACAAGCATCGCATCAAATTCCGACCAGATGCGGCTCGTCTTCCGCTTCTGATCGGCGAGCCGGTAGAACGCCTCGAACGCGGCGACAGCATCGAACTTGCGCGCGCCCTCGATAATCGAGCGGGTGACGGGATGCAAGGCTTGCGGATTGGTCTCGATCAGCGGCTTCATCGCCGCGTAGCGCTCGGCGACCCACGGGCCTTCGTAGAGGAGCGCGCGACCTCGGCGAACGGCTCGAAGTTGAAAGCGACAATACGGGCGCCAAGCAATTCCGCAATCTCAATGTCGTGAGAGAAAGCATCCGCCGCGTTGGCGTCATCGAAAAACTGTCGTTGATCCGCGCGGGGGACGCCCAGCCGAATTCCACTCGGGAAGGCCGACAGCGCCGCTTGCGGAAACGGGCGGCAGTAAGCGTCCTCTTCGTCGAAACCGCACGCCGCCTGAAAGACTGCGAAGGCGTCGGCGACATCGCGAGCGAAAATCGAGACCGTGTCGAGCGTTCGGCAGGCAGGGACGACGCCGGATGTCGAGAGGGCGCCGAGGGAGGGCTTCAAGCCCACGATTCCGTTGAATGCAGCGGGCACGCGCCCTGATCCCGCCGTGTCGGTTCCAACGAAAACGGGACGAGGCCGGCGCCGACCGCGGTCGCCGAGCCGGAGCTCGACCCTCCAGGAATGAGATCCGGGCGCAACGCGTTGCGTGGAACGCCATAGGGCGAGCGGACGCCGACCAGGCCGGTCGCAAACTGATCGAGGTTCGTCTTGCCGATGACGATCGCGCCCGCCCGTTCAAGTCGCTCCACGACGAACGCCGATTTCGCTGGGCTATAGGCGAATGCCGGACAGGCCGCCGTCGTGGGGAAGCCTGCGACATCGATATTGTCTTTGACGACAAACGGAACGCCAAAGAGAGGCTTGCCCTCGGGCCCTGACGCCTGTACGCGTTCCGCAATCGCCAGAGCCTCGGACCTAGGCCGAATGGCGATGAAGAGCGCCGGGATCGTTATGGCTCTCGATGCGGTCGTAAGTCTCTTCGATCGTCGCCGTCAGCGGCTTGCCGGCGGCGTGCGCGGCGAGAAGGGTTCCGATCGTGGCGGTCATAAAGTTCGAGTCCCTTGGCCCAGCGTCGTCGCGTCCCTTAGCATTCAACGAAAGCAAGAGCCGCGCAAATTTGGCTGAGACTGACTGCCTGTAGTGAACTCCAGAGGCGGCGGAGAAAAGCTTAGGCGTTTGCGCTCAACATTCGGGCGCGGCGCCGAAAGATGAGGCGCGAGACGGCGCGCCGTTCGGTGACGCGCTCGACAACAAGGTCGATCACCGTTATGAGCAGCCGCTGATCGAGGACGCGCGACAGCGACCAACTTTCCGCCCTCCGGACAATGACGCTCGATACGGTCCACACTCAAACAACGTCGGTCGGCCAGGCGCGGCGTTGCTTCGCGTTGAAGAGGGAATTGCGTGACTCCTAATGCGTTCGATCCGGAAGCCGTTGTGGACGCGATGGCGCCGCTGCTTGGTTTGACGCTGACGCCGGAATCGCGCGCTCAAACAATTGCGCATCTCGAGATCGCGGCGGAGCACGCTCAGAAGCTTCTTTCGGTCCCGCTCGATGACGCGGACGAGCCTGCGCCGGTGTTCACGGCGTGACGGCGAAGTTTCTCGACGGCTCGGCGCAAGCGATCGCGGCGTCCGTCAAAAGAGGCGCAATAAGCGCGCGCGAAATTGCGCAGGAAGCTCTCAGCCGCATCAAAGCCCACGACAGCACGCTCGGCGCCTTCACCGATGTGACGGCGATGCGCGCGCTCGCCAAAGCCGACGCCATCGACGCCGCCCGGGCGCGCGGCGAGAGCCTGGGAGCGCTTGCGGGCGCGCCGTTCGCGGTCAAGAACCTATTCGACATCAAGGGGCTCACGACGCGCGCCGGCTCCAAGATCAATCGCGACCGCGCGCCAGCGAAAACCGACGCGACAGTTATCTCGCGCCTGGAGGCCGCGGGCGCGGTCCTGATCGGCGCGCTCAATATGGGCGAATTCGCCTACGACTTCACGGGAGAGAATGCGCACGACGGTCCTTCCCGCAATCCGCATGATCTTGAGCGCATGACCGGCGGATCGTCCGGCGGATCGGGCGCGGCCGTGGCCGGTGGACTCGCTGCGATCGCGCTAGGCTCCGACACCAATGGATCCATTCGCGTGCCGAGCTCGTTCTGCGGATTGTTCGGTCTCAAGCCAACCTATGGCCGTCTGTCGCGCGCTGGCACGTTTCCGTTTGTCGCCAGCCTCGATCATGTGGGGCCGATCGCGCGCTCCGTCGGCGATCTTGCGCTCTCCTATGACGCCATGCTCGGCCGCGACGACCGGGACCCGGCGCAAGCCGACAGGCCGCGACGCCAGCATCGCCAACCCTCAGCGACGGCGTCGCCGGCCTGCGCATTGCAAGGCTCGGCGGCTATTTCGCGCGCTCAGGCGAAGCGAGCGCATTTGCCGCCGTCGACACGGTCGCGCGCGCCTTGAAAGCGGACCGCGTCGTCGAACTCGGCGAGGCGGATCAGGCGCGTTCGGCCGCCTATCTCATCACCATGGTTGAAGGCGCAGCGCTTCATCTCGAACGGCTGCGCACGCGTGGCCCGGATTTTGATCCCGACGTTCGAGACCGGCTGATCGCCGGCGCGATGCTTCCCGGCGCCTGGGTCGCGCAGGCGCAAAAATTCCGGCGCCGGTTTCGGCGCGAAGCGCTCGCGCTTTTTCGCGACGTCGATATCCTGCTTGCCCCGGCGACCCCGTGTCGGGCGCCCAAGATCGGGCAGAAGACGTTTGTTCTCGACGGTCGCGAAATGCTGGTCCGGCCTAACATCGGGCTCTTCACCCAACCCTTGTCCTTTATCGGCTTGCCTGTAGTCGTGGCGCCGGTATGGACCGATGGCGAGAAGCTTCCGATTGGCGTCCAGATCGTCACCGCCCCGTGGCGAGAAGATCTCGCGTTGCGCGTCGCCTCAGCGCTAGAGCAGGCCGGCGTCGTTCGCGCGCCGGTCGCAACATTGTCTTGACGAGGCGAAAATGGTTGAGCGCGACGCTCGATGGGCCGGCCGCAATGGCGCGAAGGCCGCCATACGCGATCGGGTATGGAGCGGATTGGTCGAAGCTGAAGTCAACGTCGGCCCGGTTTTCGACCGCATTCCGAATTTCGTCGGCGCGGACGTCGCCGCCAAGCGACTGAGCGAGCTCGACGAATGGCGGCGCGCTCGCGTCGTAAAATGCAATCCCGATCCGCCGCAAATTCCCGTTCGCCTGCGCGCGCTCTACGACGGCAAGCTCCTGTTCTCGCCAGTTCCTTATCTCACCAAGGGCTTTCCCTATCTGCGCATCGATCCCGACAAGCTCGCGGCGAAGGGGGTGGATTTCGAGACCGCCGCCACAGCGCAAGGGTTCATGCAGCATGGCGAGCCGATCGGCTTCGAGGACATGCCGAAGCTCGATTTCTGCGTCGTCGGCTGCGTTGCGGTCACGCGGTCCGGCGGGCGCACCGGCAAAGGCGCTGGATTCGCCGATCTCGAGCAGGGGCTCTTTCGCGAACTCGGGCTCGTCGGCGCCCGTGACGCCGATCGCGACAACGGTTCATTCCTCCCAGGTCGTAGACGATTCCGCGGTGGTCATGGAAAGCCATGACTCGGCCTTGCACTTCATCGCGACGGAACTCGAGCTGATCGCGACGCGGACGGAGCACCCGCAGCCGAGCGGCGTGGATTGGGACAAGGTTCGCCCAGATCAGTTCGCCGACATCCCATTCTTGAACGCGTTCCGCGACACGATCGAGCGCCGGAGGCGGGCACAGTGATGCTACCCATCGTCGATCTCACGCGATTGGGCGAAGACGATGGGGCCTCGCTGACCCGGATCGGCGCTGAGGTCGGCGCGGTCTGCCGGGACGTCGGCTTCTTCTATGTCGTCAACCACGGCGTGGAGGCGCGGCTCATCGCCGATGCGTTCGCGCAATCGCGCGAGTTCTTCGCGCTGCCGCTGGCCGACAAGCGGCGGCTCGCGATCGAAACGGTCGGCGGCAATCGCGGCTATTCCGGGCTTCTGCATGAGGCGCTCGACCCGGCGCGGGGAGCAGACATGAAGGAGGCCTTCAACGTCGGTCTCGACCTCGCGCCGGACGATCCGGAGCTTGTGGCGGGGAAGCCGTTCCGTTCGCTCAACGCCTGGCCGGAGCTGCCAGGGTTTCGCAAAACGGCGCTTGCCTATTACGAAGCCTGCGCCGCGCTTGGCGCGCGATTACACCGCGCCTTCGCGCGCGATCTCGGACTTAAGCCCGACTTCTTCGCCGACAAGTTCGATCGGCCGATGGCGACGCTGCGGTTCTTACACTATCCCGCGCCGTCCCGCGGCGCCGATCCGCAGACGGGCGCGGGCGCGCACACCGATTACGGCAACCTCACGCTGCTCGCGACCGACGATGTCGGCGGCCTCGATGTGCGAACCCGCTCCGGACAATGGATCGAGGCGCCGGTCGTTCCCGGCGCGTTCATCGTCAATATCGGCGATTGCTTGATGCGCTGGACCAACGACGTCTATGTCTCGACGCCGCATAGAGTGGTCAATCGCAGCGCGAAGGAGCGCTATTCGATCGCCTTTTTCTACGATCCAAATCCGGACGCGATCGTCGAGACGATTCCCTCCTGCCTCAAGCAAGGCGAACGCAAGCGCTACCCGGCGGTCCTCGCGGCCGACTATCTCAATCACCGCCTGGACGCGAGCAAACCGGCGGAAGCCGCTCGCCAGCGCTGAAGCGGCCGACTCCGCAGCGTTGCGCTTCAGCGCCCGGAGGTCTGCCCGTAATAGGCGCCCGCCCCATGCTTGCGCTTGAAGTGCTTGTTCAAAAGCTCCTCCTCGATCTGTTCGAGGTTCGGCGCCAGTTGAAGCGACATGAGCGCCATATGCGCGATGCACTCGACCGCGACCGCGTTCTCCAACGCTTTCGCTACGCTTGACCCCCAGGTGAAGGGCGCATGACGGTTGACGAGAACGCCTGGAAAATCGGACGGGTCGCGGTTCTGCATCGTTTCGACGATGACGTTGCCGGTCTCCCATTCGTAATCAGTGGCGATCTCGCTCGGTGTCATCTTGCGTGTGACCGGGACTTCGCCGTTGAAATAGTCGGCGTGGGTCGTGCCAAAGTTTGGGATCGGCCGGCCTGCCTGGGCGAAAGCGGTCGCATAGGACGAGTGGGTGTGGACTACGCCGCCAATGGTCGGAAAGGCGAGGAAAAGCCTGACGGTGGGTCTGCGTGTCCGACGATGGGTTGAGACGCCCTTCGACCTTGCGTCCCTCCAGGTCGACGATGACCATGTCGTCTGGCTTGAGCGCCGCGTAATCGATCGCCGCTCGGTTTGATCGCGAACACGGCCAGACGCACGATCGATCGCGCTCGCATTGCCGAAAGTGAGATTGATGAGGCCATGGCGTGGCAACGCGACATTGGCTTCATAGGCTTCGCGCTTGAGCTCCTTGAACATCGCCTCGTTCCGGCTCAAGCGCGGAACCCCTGCGCGAGATAATAATAGACATCGTTATTGCGCAGGTCCTGTTTGAACGCCGCAAGCGTCGTTTCCGCGACCGATCACGGACGAGTTCAATGTCGGCGATGGTCGCGAAATCCTCGAGCATCTCCCGCGTCACACTATAGCTGAAGCCAGTATGATGCGCGCCGCCGGCCAGAATCCATGCCGCGCAAGCGGTCTTGAAGTCGGGCTTGCATTCCCAGACAGCGCGCGCAACCGGCAATTTGGGCAGGGCAGGGTGGTCGACCGCGGTCACTTCATTGACCAGCAGGCGGAAGCGCGCGCCAAGATCAATGAGGCTGGCGTTGAGCGCGGGGCCGGGCGGCGCGTCGAACACGAGGCGGACCGGGTCTTCCTTGCCGCCGATGGAAAGCGGATGAATCTCAAGCTTCGGCTTGCCCGCCCCGATCGTCGGGCAGATTTCCAGCATGTGCGCGCCAAGAACCTGATGTCCGCCCGGCGCCAAATGATAGGTGTAGTCCTCCATGAACGAGGTCCCGCCCTTGAGGCCCTCGCCCATCACCTTCATAGCGCGGACCAAGGCTGCGGTCTTCCAGTCTCCCTCGCCTGCGAAGCCATAGCCTTCGGCCATCAGCCGCTGCGGCGCGAGGCCCGGGAGCTGCCGGAGCCCGTGCAAGTCCTCGAACGTCGTCGTGAACCCTTTGAAGCCGCCTTCCCCGAGAAAGGCGCGCAGACCGAGTTCAAGCCGCGCCGCATACAAAAGGGATTCGTGTCGGCGGCCGGACTTCCGCAGTTCCGGCGCGACCTCGTACTGCTCCTCGTATTCGCCGGCTAGATTCCTTCGCCGCGCCGTCGGAGACGGCGCTCACCGCTTGGCCGCGAGATCGCCGACGCCATAGCCGTTGGTGGCGAAGCCGAATTTCATCTCTGTGGCCACCTTGTCGCCCTCGGTGACGGCGACCTGGCGCATATTGTCGCCGAAAGCGACAGAATTTCGCGCCTTGCCAATCGGCCCATGCGTGCGCTGCGCGCATCCAGGCGCCAATGCGGTCTTGAACTTCCGGGTCGGACCAATGGCCGACGACGACTTTGCGCGGGAAGACGCATGCGGGTGTGGATGAAGCCGGCCTCCCGGTCGCCATGCGCCGATTGGTTCAGGTTCATGAAGTCCATGTCGATCGCGTCCCAGGGCAAGTCGCGATTGAACTGGGTATGGAGATGCACGAACGGCTTCTGAAGCGCGTTCAAGCCCCGCACCCACATCTTCGATGGCGAAAACGTGTGCATCCAAAGGATCAGGCCCGCGCAGTTCGGATCGGAATTCGCGTCGAGGCAAAGCTTGGCGATTTCGTCCGGCGTCGTAAGCAAGGCCTTGAAGCTCGTCCGCAACGGAAGTTTCCGCGAGTTCGCCAGCGCGCCCGCGATCTCCCGCCCGTGAGCCGCGACCTGCTCGAGCGGTCCGGGCCCATAGAGATGCTGAGAGCCGCAAACGAGCCAGATCTCAGGAGTGGCGAGATTGATCATGGTCGCCTCGTTTCATGCGCGCTGTGCATATTTGATGTCCAAAAGCCTCTTCATGACTTGCGACAGATCCGCGGATTTCGTCAGTCCGCCGAAGCTGTCGTGCAACTCGCGATAGAGGGCGTAGAGCTGGTCGTAAACCGCCCGATGCTCAGCAGCCGGCTTGAACGATTCTGGCTTTAGCGACGTCATCGCCGCTTCCGCGCTGGCAAAGTCAGGATGCGCCCCGGCCAAGACAGCAGCGGCGATCGCCGAGCCGAGCGCGCAGGTCTGGCTCGAGCCTGCGACCTCCATCACACAGCCAGTGACATCGGCATAGATCTGCATGAGCAGCGGATTCTTTTCGGCAATGCCGCCCGTGCACACGACCTGGTCCGTCCGCACGCCATATTGCTGGAGGCGCTCGATGATCGCGCGCGCGCCAAACGCCGTCGCCTCGATCAGGGCCCGATAGATATCCGCCCGCGTCGTATAGAGGTCCTGACCGAGGATGAGGCCGGTGAGCCGCTGGTCGACGAGAATGGTCCGATTGCCATTGTTCCAGTCGAGCGCCAGGAGACCAGCTTGTCCGGGACGCTGCTTCGCCGCCTCCTCGGTCAATTGCGCGTGCAGCGTCGCGTCGCCGCCCAAGATCACCTCGACCCACCATTTGAATATGTCGCCGACCGCCGACTGGCCGGCTTCAATGCCGAAAAAGCCGGGCAGAATGGCGCCTTTGACGATGCCGCAGATGCCGGGGATATCCGCGATCGGCTTCTCTGCCGAAACGACCGCGCAGTCGCAAGTCGAAGTGCCGATCACTTTGACCAGCGCGCCTTCGCGCACGCCACACCCGATCGCGCCGTAGTGAACGTCGAATTCTCCGATGGCGATCGGAATGCCTGCGGGGAGTCTGGAGCTTCGTCGCCCAGTCGGAGCAAAGCGAGCCGGCGGGCTCGCTCGCGTCGTAAGCTTTTTCGTAGAGCCGGTCTCGAAGTTCGGCGAGACGCGGATCGAGCGCCGCCAGGAATTCTTTGTCCGGCAGGCCGCCCCAGTCGTCGGAATAGAGCGCCTTGTGACCAGCGGCGCAGACTCCACGTTTGACCGTTCGCGGATCGGCGACGCCGGCGAGCACGGAGGGAATCCAATCGGCGAGTTCAACCCAGGAGTAGGCCGCGCCGAACGTCTGCGGAGCGACATTCAGGCAATGCCAGAGCTTGGACCAGAACCATTCCGAGGAGTAGACCCCGCCGCACTTGGCAATGTATTGCGGCCGGAGCTCGGCTGAGAGCTCGGTGATCCTGGCCGCCTCGCGCCAAGAGGTGTGATCCTTCCACAGCCAGCACTGTGCATTGAGGTCGGCCTTCCACTTGGCGCTCAGCGCGAGCGGCTGGTTCTTGTCGTCGACCGGAATTGGGCTGGACCCGGTCGAGTCGACGCCGATGCCGACCACTTTCGAGCGGTCGAAATCCGCTTTGCGCTCTGCCTCGGCGAGCGCCCCCTGGACGCTCTCCTTGAGGCCGACAAGATAGTCGCCCGGATGCTGGCGCGCCAACAGGCCGTCTTTCGGATCAAGCAGAACGCCTTGCGCGCCCGAAGGGTAATCGACCACCCGACTGCCGTATTCCGCTCCGTCCGAACAGCGGACGACAAGGGCGCGGACCGAGTTGGTTCCGAAATCGACGCCTAGGCTAAACATGAGCGCTTACGTGCTCCAGTCTCCAAATGGACGCGCGGCGATGCGATCAGGCGTCCGCCTTCGCGGCAAGGCCATCGCCCACCGCTTAGCACGGAGCGTCCGCGATCCCGCTTCGTCGACGCCCCGTTTTCAAGCGCGTAGCGCCTCGAAGCGCTGCGGGATCGATACGGACCGCTGAGCCGTTTTCTGGAATTCGATGCGTTCTGGCGCCGTCATGTCGTTTGGCGATATCTCGGAAAGCACCCGCCCGCGGTCGAGCACGACCAAAGCGATCCGCCAGCTCATGCACACTGCGCCAAGTTGTGCTCGATATCGAGCTGGCGCGTCCCAACTGTCAGCATCTTCACGTTTCCATCCCGAAAAGCGTTTCGGGTCGGCGTAGCCAACCCGGATTGCCTTTTGCCTCAAAATAACCCGCATGTGAAGCAGCGGCTGGGTGGTTCGGCGCCTGGATCTTGCGCATCGACAGCTACGTGTCGAAGAGCCGATGTTCTCACCCAGTGGACCGAGGAGTCCCAGATCGCAATGGGTTGAGGCCCAAAAGTGTCAGCGCCGCCAGACCCGATTACAAGAACCGGCCAATCCCTCTTATCCAGTCGGCGGGGGTCACGCCCCGCTGTTGCCAATTGATTGACATCAGCGATGCGGCCATCGCGAAATAGAGATTGGCGTAAAGGGTGCGGGCCACCCTCGCGACGATTGGGGGAGGAGCGAAACGCTCGGTTCCCGACCAGCCCCTTGCCCATTGCCCGAGATAAAATTCGACCACGACGGCCACGCCCAGGAGGAACCCCATGAGCCAATATTGCCACCCAAGGCTCGCGCCGCTATGCCACACGCCGAAAAGAATAAAGACCGTCATCGTCGCGACCGCGGACGACTGATAGCGGGTCAGCCACGTTGCGCGCCGCATCAGAAAAGCCGCCAGCGGGAAGAAAGACTATATCCCTCATCCATTCCGACAGGGTCATGTGCCAGCGCGTGTACATTTCGGTGATGCTTTGAGAAAAGTACGGCCGGTTGAAATTCTCCTTTACCGCAATGCCCATGAGACCGGCGACGCCGATCGAAACATCATTCAGACCTGAGAAATTGGCGTACATGTAAATATAAAAGCCAATTATTGCTATAAATACCTCGTATATATGATGCGTTCTATAATCAACAATGAATGCATCTGGGCTAAGTTGTAAGAATACTCCAGAAATAACCACAACCTTTGCCGCTCCTTTGAGGATTCTCAGCAAGGCAGTTGGTTGCTTCCTCCTTTCTTATACGCTGATCCAGCGTTAAACGAGTTATCAAAATAGCTATAGGGAGAGATTGGCCCAATCAGGAATGTTGGCACAAAGAAACAATGTGCCATGTAGTCCGGGAATGACATCATATTGATTTTGCGCTTACTGAGCTCCCACTCTACATGGGCGCAACGAAACAACATATAGGAGAGCCCAACGAAGAACAGGAGACCGGTTGTCTTGGCAAAAACTAGCCATGCGATCGGGGGCACAAAACCGAGCAGGAACAGATGGCGGGATCTCGTTTGCGCGACGCGGAGCAATATCCAGAATACCGACAAGAAGAGAACGTACAACAACATCGACCGTGCGCCGGATTGTGTTCCCGTAAAGAATATTAGCCACACTGCGGCAATGTTGACGAAAGCGAAGATAACGCTGCGCGGTCGCGCCGACTGGCATTAGGCGCGCGACTGCGGTCGCAATTCCAAAATAACAGAGCGCGACAAGCGCGGTGGCTGAAAAAATCAGATCTGACATGTTAAAATTGCGCGTACAGGACGCCAGCGTCCATATTGAGCGGAGAAATGCTGGCAAACAGCCCAACTGACAAAAACGCCAAAGGCAGAACAAAATTAAGAGGAAAAGAACGCATTTGTCAGCCTTTGCTTTTCTGAAGCAACGTCTGGAGTGCCGGACCAAAAACCTCCGCGCTTCGACGGGCGCCGTTCGAATTAAAATGTAGATGATCGTAGTAATTTTCTTTTATACGATCGGCTGAGATGTCACCAAACATCATTTCGGAGGATGCGGCGATGATAGGAACTCCGAGCGCAAGCACTTGACTCGATATTTCAATCGGCCCCGCGCTGTCGCCATTGGCATCAGCATAAAAGCAAGGACCGCGCCATTTTTCTCGCATAACGCTTTGATTGCGGGAAGATAAGCGGATTCGATCGGGGTAAGAGGCCTGTCAGTCATGACCACTCCGGGTGGAAGCGAGCGCGCCTGGACTAATAATTGTGGCTGGATGGGGGTTGTCCGGAGAATCATACTGGGCAAAGGCCGCTCGAGGAGACGTTTTGGTCTTCTTGGTACCCCTCATCGGGTATGCAACTTCCTCGTGTCCGCTTCAAAGTCAGGAAAATCCTCCATCGTTCGGTATCCCGTTCGCGTTAGTGATCCGGGGCGGACGATGGAAGCCAGAGCGAGCCGCGGTCCTATCATCGCCATCTCCGCATAATCGGTGACGGCGAGACCGGGGGTTTTGATATCCAGCCCTGGATCGGGCTGTCCGAGAGTGCGAATGTATTTTTCGCCCGGATGGTTATCGATTTGAGGAATATCGGGATAGTTTATGACGACCAACCGCGCGTGGCGGTGAATAAAGAAGTCCTTCAGAAAGGTATAACTCAAATCGTAGCCATTAAATCTGGCGGCGATTGTTTCGGACTTCAGGGGCCCGTCCGGAGCATTCACGTGTTCGCGAAGGGCTGTATGGTTGATCGCCATCAGCATTCTCGAATTGCCGAGGACGAGAATATCGAGCGGTCCCGTCTCCTTGAGGACCTGGTTCGTATGCCAGTCCGATGGGCCAACGCGCTTGGACATCACGAGATATCGCGTTTCGGGGCTTACGATGAGCGCGGTCAAAATTGGTGACAGCAAAATCCCAGCCAATGCCGCGATCCAGACGGCAAGATGCCCCGTCCCCGAAAAGGCTGGCTGCATGGGCGGCGGCGGTCGAAATTTCATTTCCTACACTCCAAAGCCCTGTCACTCAATGGTCATGACTTCACATAAGCCCACCAATATCTGGCAAATCTTAGCGTAGCTGAAGAGCCCAACGGGTTGTATGTCGAAGATTTTGGTTGCGTTGTCCAATCTAATGTTGCTTGTTATTAAGGCCACAGAGCGACAACGGCAAGGCCAACTTGCGAGCGCGGCGCCGAGTTCCCGCGGATGAACGGAGACGCCAACGTTAATCAACAGCAAATCCTGGGTTCGAGCGAATGAATGAGCATTATTTAACCATGCGGGATTTGCTGAACGATAGAGTTCGGCGACACAAAAATGATCTCTGCTACACATTTCTTGTTGGATTCGAAGTTCGGACCCAGCTGGGATTATTCGGATCTTCACCGTGAGGTCGCCAAAGTTTGCGCGCATCTGCGGAAAATCGGATCGATTGGCAAGCGAGCCTTGCTGGTTTATCCGCAAGGTCCCGACTTTATGGCGGCCTTTTTGGCCTGCCTATCTCAGAACGTGGTGGCGGTCCCCGTGCCCGCGCCCGAGACCTGGAATCTTCTTCGCACCATGCCACGACTGAGGGCGGTCGTCCGAGGACGCTGACGCCGCCTTTGTCCTGACGACCCGGAAGATTTTCAATTTGGCCTCGGCCAGCGGCAGCAGGCTTTGGGATTTCGAGGGCACGCCATGGATCGTGACCGATGAACTCGAGGAGGGCGACAGCGACTTGGGCGATGACCCGATCGACGCCGCCGCGCCTGCGTATTTTCAGTATACATCAGGATCCACCAGCACCCCGTCAGGCGTGGTGATCTCTCATCAAAGCTTGATACATCATCTCGGCGCCCTGCATAAGTCCTGTGGGTACGGTGACGGCGTGACCGTGACATGGATGCCGCATTTTCACGACTACGGCCTAGTGCAGGGCTTATTGCAGCCGCTGTTCAGTGGCGATCCTTGTTATTTCATGTCGCCGCTGTCGTTCCTCAAACGGCCCGCACACTGGCTTGGCGCGATCACCAAATATGGAGGCACGCATTCTCAGGCCCCAAATTTCGCCTATGAGCATTGCATTCGTCGAATAAGCCCCGAGGAGCGGGCCGGTTTGAACCTTGCGACCTGGAAAGCTGCTGGAAATGCGGCAGAGCCGATCAATCCCGACGTGTTGGAAAAGTTTATCGAGACCTTTGAGCCATGCGGTTTTCGAAGGGCCGCCTCCGCGCCTGCCTATGGGCTTGCCGAAGCAACATTACTGGTCTCGTCCACACGACTCAATTCCGGCCCGCGCGTTCTCGAGCTGGACGCGGACGCCGTCTTCAATGGACGCGTGGTTCCTGTCGAGAAAGGCCGCGCGGGCCGCAAAATTGTCAGTTGCGGCGAATTGGTGGGCGACACAAAAGTCGCCATCGTCAATCCGGAGAATCTGACCAAGCGCCGCGCTGACGAAATCGGAGAGATTTGGGTGTCGGACCCTGGGGTTGCCTCAGGATATTGGAATCAGCCGATCAAGTCTCAGGAGATATTTAATGCATACTTGAAAGATACCGGAGAAGGGCCTTGGCTCCGAACAGGGGATCTGGGTTTTTTGCAGAATGGTGAGCTTTTTATCTCGGGCCGGCTCAAGGACATGATCATCATCCGCGGCGCGAACTTTGCTCCCCAGGACATCGAGTGGATTTCGCAAAAGTGCCATCCCGCGGTTGAGAGCGGAGAAAGCGCCGCTTTTCCACTTACGATCGACGGAGAAGAGCGCCTCGGCATCGTCCAAGAACTGAACCGAAAAGACCATCCCTCGACTGTCGACTTCGAGGACGTCACCGCCAAGATTCGTGAGCAGATTTCTTTGGAGTTCGATGTTCGCGCACACGCTGTAGCATTGGTCAGGCGAGGGACAATTCCAAAGACATCAAGCGGGAAAATACAGCGCCGGGCGTGCCGCGCCGCGCTGTTGGACGGGAGTCTTGAGACAATATTCGTGCTGAACGACGGCCCGCTCTCCTAACTTATGGAAATTTGATCATGAACTTGCTTGCTACGACCATTCCGAAGACTGGGCTGACCGAAGCATTGGAGTCCCAGTTGGGTGATCCCAAAAACCCTGAGAACCCGTTGTCATTCGCTTATTCCCAGAAGATTGACGAGACTGAACAGTTTCCCGAAGAGGCGATTCGCTGGCTGTACGACCACGAACTCGCACGACACTACGTCCCAGAGGAACTCGGAGGGTCGTTTCGCTCGTTCTCCGAACTGGCAGACGTAATTCGCGTGCTCTCGCGTCGCGACGTGTCGAGCGCCGTCGCATTCTCCACATTGTTTTGGTCGTTTTTGGCCTGGGTTGGCGGCACGGACGAGCAAAAGCGATGGCTTGCCAAATATATCATGGAGCGGCAGGGCGCGATGTGCCTTGCCTACTCAGAGAAGGAGCACGGCGCAGATTTGGCGGCGAGCGACACCGTGGCGCGACGGACCGCGGACGGATTCGAGATCACGGGTGAGAAATGGCCCATCAACCGCGCGACCGTCGGTGGGCTCTGTTTTGTGTTGGCGACCACTAACCCATCTGCCGGCGCTAGCGGTCTGTCGCTATTCATGTTGGACAAAGGAGAACTGGACCCCAAGCGCTATTCTAATTTACCAAAGATCCTCACTCACGGCATGCGCGGTTCGGACATCAGCGGAATCAAGTTTGAAAACTGCCCGGTTCCGGCACGAAGTTTGCTCGGTGGAGAAGGAGGCGGGCTTCAGCTTGCGTTGAGGGGGTTCCAAATCACGCGAGCGCTTTGTGCGGCTATCTCGCTCGGAGCCGGGGACACTGCATTGCGGACCACATTAAGCTTTGCGCTGAATCGCAGACTTTACGGCGGGCTTGTGATCCATCTTCCTCACGCGGCAGCGGTGCTCTCCGACGCCTTTCTCGATCTCCTCATTTGTGACTGTGTGACAATCTCTGGACTGAGATCGTTTCATGTGGTGCCAGAACAATCGAGCCTTTGGGCGTCGATTGTCAAATACTTCGTTCCAACAACAATCGAAACAATGATCCAAAGCCTCTCGGTTGTGCTTGGGGCTCGCTATTACATGCGCGAAGAGCACGAATGGGGAACGTTTCAGCGGATTGTGCGCGACGCTGCCGTCGTCAGTCTGTTCGACGGAAGCACGGTCGTGAATTTGCACGCTTTGATGCTACAGTTTAGGCATCTCACGCGACGTCGCGCCGCGCGCGGTGACCAGGGTCCTAGGCTTCGCCAAATCTTCGATGTGAACCGTCCCGTCCCGCCTTGGAACGGGCAAAGACTGAGTTTAGTGAGCCCTCAGGCGAACGACGCTCTCGAGGGCGTTGAGCACAGCCTCGAGCAACTGAAGGCTGAGGGGGCCGCAAATCGTGCTGACCGGGCCCCGATCGATCAGATCTTGGCCCTTGGAGAGACGCTCAAACGCGAGATCGAAGCGCACAACGCTCACTTTGTTGAATCTGAATTCGAACATGGCCATCAGCAATCCGCCGCGATGTTCAGAGCCGCGCAGAGATATTGCGCGCTTCACGCGGCCGCAGCGTGCCTTCATAGCTGGGTCTGGAATCGAACCGATAACTCTTCGTTCTTTGCGAAGGGCAAGTGGCTTGTCCCAGCGCTTGCCAGAATTTTTGACAAACATCTCGATATTCACCACGATGATGTCATCGACGCGTCTCGGCCGGAGCTTCTGCAAGAGCTGCAGCGGCTCTATCGGGACAATCGCATGTTTTCAATTAGCGAGGCTGTCCTAGCAGACTGAGACGGCGGTCGCGACGTTGGAGGCCGAACCTGGAACCGGGGGTGAACATTATGTCGAACGCTAAAAATCTGGATGAGATGCGAGCGTGGCTGACTGAGCGTATATCGGCCGCGCTTAAGGTGAAGAGTGGGATGGATCCCGACGCGCCATTTTCAAAGTACGGATTGCAGTCCATCGATGCCGTCATTTTGGCGATGGAAATTGAGGAACAGGTCGGCGTGGAGCTGCCTCCGACTCTGTTGTGGGAATACAACACAGTGAATGAATGCGCCTCGTATTTGGTGAACATCGGATCGGAGATGGCGGCCTGACTTTGGGCTGAATGCATACGGCCGTGCGGTGGGTTTGGCGAAGGCCGCGATATCTCGGCCTGCGCCGACTATCCGATCCGCTGAGCTAAGGTCCCAGGAAGCCAAAGCGCCGCTCGCCAACGGACGCTTATGACGACAGCTTGCGGCGGCGCGACCTGTCCAACGAATTGTAGAGAGGGGGCCACGCTTCCGTCCAGGGCAATATCGACCAAGTGATGAGCACAAGAACCGGTTGCATCCGAGAAGGTAGGCTGACGGTTACCGTTCGAGTCTCCGGTTAATCGTCTTCAGGGCAAATGACTGCTGCCGAGGGCGAGGTCGCGGTGGGAGGACTAGGGGACCCGCCATAATGGCGGTTTTTTTGTTGTCCGGACGATTGCCCTCGGCCCCCCGGCCAGGAATGACCAGCAGCCGCGACTTGGGAGGAGCGCCAACAGCCGGGCCTTATCGTTTAGGAACCGGGACCGCACCCGACATCAAAGCGATCCGTTGGGATTTCTTGGCTCGTGGCTCTACTAGACCGCCCCTCCGGCGGCTCACGACGCCTCATTGGTCGCCGCGCCCTATTGTCTGTGGGCCAAACGCGCGCCCGGCTCGATGCAGGTATGGGTGGCGAGCTTGATAGCTTATACCAAAGGTCATAGCGACTGACCGACGTGGGCCCAGTCCCGCATCCCTATGGATGTGATCCTGTCTGGGTCTGCGGTGAGCTTTCGCCAAGCGTCGCAGGCGGCGTCGATGATGGCGTCGTAGTTTTCGAAGACGGTGTTTGCGAGCCAGTTCTGGCGAAGATACTGCCGGACGTTCTCGACCGGGTTCAGTTCCGGCGCGCGGGAGGGCAGGAAGATCGGCGTGATGTTTTCGGGCACGTCGAGCTTTCCCGTGATGTGCCATCCGGCGCGGTCGAGCAGCAGCACGGCATGGGCGCCGTCGGCGACATTGCGCGAGATTTCGTCGAGATGAAGCTGCATCATGTGGGTGTCGGCATGAGGAAGCGCCAAAGCCGCTCCGACGCCGCGGGCCGGACAGATCGCGCCGAACAGATAGGCGTTGTCATAGCGCTGATCGGCGGGCTGTGTTGGCCGCGTTCCACGCCGTGCCCATTGGCGGACGAGGCCGTTCTTCTGGCCGATCCGGGCTTCATCCTGGAACCAGATTTCGACCGGCGTCGTCTCCGGCAGCCCTTCGAGATGGGCCTTCAGCGCGCGCGGGAAGTTTTTTTAAATCCTTCGACGATCCGCTCGTCCTGGGCCGGATGACGCGGCCGGGCGCTGATGTGCGAGAAGCCAAGCTTCTTCAGAAGCTTTCCGACATAGCGCGGATGAAAATCGACGCCGAACCTTTCGGCGATGACGCCCTTGAGGTCGATCCGCCGCCAGCGCACGACGCCGTCCCTCTCACGATTCGGACCCGCCTCGACGATCTGCGCCAACTGAGCCAGTTGCTCCGCCGACAGGCGCGGCTTTGGACCTTCGGTCAAGTTGTCGATGAGGCCCTTCGGACCAGCCGCGTTGAAGCGATGGACCCAGTCGCGCAGCGTCTCCGGTCCATGCCGCCGATCTTCGCCGCCGAGCCGCGATCCATCCCGTCGCGAACCGCCGCCAGCGACAGAAGCCGCCGGCTCTGGTTGACGTCCTTGGAGCACCGCGCAAGCGTCCGAAGCTCCTTAGCCGAATAGTCCTCTCGCAATCTGACCGCTGATGGCATGGCGCGAATCTCCCCGCGCCAAAAGAGTCAGAAAATTCCCGCCTTGGGAATCCCCACGTGAGTCAGCCCACGGGGCCTTTGGTATAAGAGCGCCTGGCCTGCAAGATCAGCCTCGATTCGGAGGGGCAGCGCCGTAGCGTGTCGTCAAGCGTCCGGCCTCGCAGGCCGTCATTGCGAGTCCGTCGCGCCGCTGCCTTGATCGGATACTTTTGGCGGTCAGCCCACGCCTGCGCTCACGGCGCAACGATACGCGCCTCAAAATCCCGCCCGCGCCAGACCTCGTCCGCTTTTCGCCGCCAGGTGAAGACGAGCTTGCCGCCCGGCGCCATTCCCGCCGTCGGCAGTTCTGCGATATGCAGGCCGATGCCAGTATCGCTCGTCGCTACGTCTGACTGGGTCTTCCAGTCGTCGCGGGTGTAGCGGACGATCAACTCCTCGGGCAGATCGAGCCGCAGCATCTGTCCGACGGGAAGGCTGGCCGTTGGGCAATCCTCACGCCATGGGCGGCAGCGGGCGGTCCGTTTCTTGCCGAGGTAGCGGCGCATCGTATGGGGAGACATGTCGAACACTCTGCCGTCTGCGAGCGAGCGTAACAGCTTCACGTATTCCCCATGCGCCCAAACAAGGGGCATTGCCGAGCCGGTCGGCTTGCCGGGCGCGAGCTCCCTGTTGGGAATGGGCGCGGCGTCCCACACCTGCTCGGGAATGAGGCCGCCGGGACTGGTCTGCGCCTCGATCGTCGCGAGCAACGCCTCCGCCTCTTTGCGCTTCCCCGCCGCAAGCGCGTAGTGCGCCCGTTCGCCCGCCAGGAGCGGCCAGACACGGCCGATCCCAACCCCATCGAAGGGACTTCCGTCCGCCTTCTCGCCGTAGCCGTCGAGGTTATAGCGGCGCCAGCCGGGCCCCTGAGGCAGGTCGACCTTGAGCAAGCGATCGATGACCGCAATCGTGCCGAGCACGCGCGGATCGTCAGGCGCCCTCAACCCGAACCGGACAAGCGCGATCGCGTCCGTGCTGATGAGTTGATCCGCCGGGATCGCTCCGCTTCCCACCTCGTGGTTGCGCACCTGGACCAGTCCATGAACGTCCGGGCCTCCCGTCGCAGGCAACTCGGGAGCAACCCGTATGTAATAGCCGTGGACGCCGGCTTCGCGCGCAAGCGACGTATCCTCGACATAGATCCAGTCCTCGATCTGCTCGTTCCAGGCGTCCGCCGTGTCACGCAGCAACGCCGGAAGCGCCTCGATGTCGCAGGCTTCGGCGATCTCCGCCGCTGCGAGCAGCGACGCAATGGCGACAGCGAGCGTGAAGGGCGTATAGCCGGCATTCTCCTCCCAACGGTCTTGCTTGGTTCTGGGCCCAGTGCGCAAGACGAAACCCGCCGCGCGCTCGACCATCGGCCAGTATTGTGGGAGGTCCGGGGGGGCAAGCGCGCCCTCGCGTCGGGCCATGTCCAAGAGCAGCATGGGGAACGCACATTCATCGAGCTGCACGCCGCTCCAATAGGACGCGCCGTCCAGCCAATAGTTCTGCCGCCACGATCCGTCTCCCTCCTGGGTCGCCCGAAGATAACGAAGGATTCGGCGGACCTCGCTGTGCGCGCCGCACGCGAGCAGCGCGCCAGCGGTTTCGCAAAGATCGCGGGGCCAGACTAGGTGGTAGCCCCCCATGTCGTCATCGCCCTTGCTAAAGCCCCACGGAATAGACAAGCTGGCGATGAAGCCTCCTGGGAATGTCGGCGCCTCATGGACGCGAAGGATGTTGGCGCTCACGCGATAGATGTTCTGGCCATGAGCATGCCGCTCCATCGTGCGCAAGGGAGATTGCCAAGCGCGCCAGCCGGACGAATAGTCATTCAAGATTGTCTCGAACGGGCTCATGCTCGAAGTCCGCGCGTGATAGGCGGCCTCCGCAGAGGTGCGGCCAAATCCGACCGCCAGAACCGACGCGCCGTCGGCTCCCATAGCGAGCTCGGCGGACAAAGCGACATTGCCGTCGGTCGCAGTGTCGTACTGGTCGATCAACCGCCCATGGTTGCGAAGCTGTCGCCATCCGTCCGAGGCGCCGACGAAGCCGACGGACCTGGCGTGGAAGGAAGGGCTTCCCAGCATCGCCAGATGCGTGCCGCCGCCGACTGCACACAGAATGTCGTGCCCCTTGTATTCGCCGCGGTGGCCGTCATTGTGCGCCCCTGCGTTGACGAGGTGCGGGGCCAGCAAGGCGAAGAGGCGTAGTCCCGTCTTGGAGGAGTCCTCAAGGCGAATGTGCAGTACGATCGAATCGCTGCGCGGGTCCGCGACCACGCGATTGATCATGCGGAATCGTCCGCCGCGATGCGTACTGGTCAGCCGGAAAGCAGGAACCCCGTCTTCGATCCGCTCGACGACGGTCTGGCAGTCGCGTTTGACCTCGGCGAAGAAGGTGTCCCCGTCGGTGAGGATGAACCCGAGATCACGGACGCAAGCTTGGTCAACGCGGGGATAATAGATTTCATTGACGATGCCATGGCTGATGGTGAACCACACCCGGCTGCCTTGGCTGAGCGCGGCGCCGACCCCGTCTTTGGCGCTTGACGTCCATCGAGGTGGAATTCCCGGCCACCCTGGCGCTTCGACCATGTCCACCCCTCAGAAGCGCCCTTGGCGCCGTCACCCGCTCCGAAAGCGCGAACACGGCCTAAATATCCACGACGCCATCGTCCGACAGATAGAACATCGTCGTGCTTCGGATTTTTTGGTGTTAACATCACGTGCGCTCGCTTTCAAACGAGCTGACGGGGCGCTTATCTCCACAGTATACTCGAAGCGGAGACAGTGATGAGCCTTATTGATCAGGCCATGAAGGCCAATGAGCAATTCGCGAAGAAGTACGATCCGAAGCTAGGTGGACACCCGCAGCCCAAGATCGCGATCGTGACCTGCATGGACCCGCGGCTCTCGGACCTCGAGGGGATCCTGGGATTGAAGACGGCGGACATGGACGTCATCCGCACTGGCGGCCCGGCCGTCACCGACGACGTGCTGGGAGAACTTGTTGTTTCCACGCGGGTCTTGGGGAGCAAGGAGATCATGCTTCTCAACCACACGGGCTGCGGGTTCACAACCTTTACCGACAAAGAGCTGAACGACAAGCTCGCCCGAGAAACGGGTGACGCCACGCCGGTCCCGATGCGCTTGTTTTCCTTCAAGGACCCCGAGGAGAACACTCGCGCTCAGATCGCGAAGGTCCGGTCGCATCCATGGATTGCCAAGGATGTGCCCGTTCGAGGCTTCATTTTCGACGTGGACACAGGTCGGTTGCGAGAAGTCAAGCATAGATGATTGGCGCAACATCGCGCCGCTGCACGCACTCATCCACACCGCGATCTATGCAGGCGCCGATCTACGCAGGAATGTCCCGCACCACCTCGGTCAACTTGCCGGAACTGATCTCGTAGAAGAAGCCGTACAGCTTGACACGTTTCGGCACTGCCGGGCTCTCGCGAAGCAGCTTGACGTCATACTTGAGCAACTCCTCGAAATCCATGATGGCAAGGCTATCGTGATCAAACATCATAGAAATATCAGCGTGATGATGATCGTGGAACTCCTCGATGAGGAGCTCGGGCGTCAGAGTCGTTGTGCCGCAGAACGAATGGTGAACCACAACGACATTCTGAACGCTGAATATATAGTCCATGGCCGCTACGGACTCCAGAGCGAAGGCGGCGCGTCCACCCGTGTTGGTCTCGACAAATAGTGTCCGTGTGTGGCCAACCCGATTGCCAGATTTGTCGAGAATGTTTTCACCAGGATAGACTTCATCGCCAAAATACTTGGCGACCGCCTGTGGGATTTCATCCGCCCGAGGGTCTAAACAGGGGATCACAAGTGTCTTCATCGGGATGGCCTGGTTGGCACCCGCGAAGGCGTTCATATCGAACCCGGGTTGTTTCCTGTACTCGTATTCGCTGTACTTGCTCATCTTCTTTCTCCACCGGCGTTTGACTGCGCGCAGATATACGAGCTCGGCGACTTGCCGATCTCGGAAAGGCATTGAGCTACAGGGCCCGGTTCGGCTCCGATTTTTGGCTTTGGGCGCGCCGGCGGGATTGTAGGATTGAGCAGAAGTTGGAGCAAACGATCCCGCTTGCTGGTCGGGGCGGCCATCGCTCAACCAAATGCCGACCGCAACGCCTTAGTCGCGATCCGCTGGCTTAACCCCCACAGGCCGGTTGCGGAAGTCGTCGTCAATGACCGGCGCAGCGTTGACGCTCGAGATTCGCGCTGGCCCGTTACGTACTCGTCCGGTACGTTATGGATGTGCGGGGTTGTCGTTCATTTGTTCGATGACGGGGTGCGCCATGAGCGAGCAGAGCAGCGGACTGACTTCAAATCGCAAAGCCGATTCGGCGCCGATCGCACAAGAGCCTACCAGCGCCGGGACGCTCCCTGCAGAGAAGAAGGGCGCTAGGCGACGCAAGTTGTTGCTTGGAGCGGCGGGCCTTCTGATCGTGGCCGGCGCCCTTTGGTTCGGTATTCCTTGGGTCCAGACGACCCTCACCACGGTTTCGACGGATGACGCATATGTCAACGGCCACGTCACGTTCGTCGCCGCACGCGTCAAAGGCCAGGTTTCGCGGGTCCTCGTGGACGACAACTACCGGGTGCGCAAAGGAGACCTTCTGGTCCAACTGGACAAGGAGCCCTTTCAGATTGCCGTCGCGATCAAAAAGGCGGCCGTCGTAACGGCGACCGCAGACCTGCAAGTGGCCAAGTCCAAGGTACGCGGCATCGAAGCGGAGGCCATGAGCCGACGCCGGGCGCTGGAGCACGCCATTGAGAACGTCGACGACCAGGTCGCCCTGCTGCGCGCCAAGGTTGCCGGCGTCGACAAGAGCAAAGCCGAGCTCGCGCTCGCTCAGGTCGACTTCGACCGGGCCGCGAAATTGGTGGTGACGAACGATACTCCAAAATCGGAGTACGACCGGCGGCAGGCCATCTTGTTGTCGGCCCGCGCGGATGTTGTCGCGTCGCTTGCCGATGTCCGTCAAATCCGCGCCTCTTTAGGATTGCCGCCGGCGTCGGACGAAGCAGATCTCGGCCAGGTTCCGCCCAATCTCGATCAGACCTTTTCGTCTGTGCTCCAGGCGCAAGCGGCGATGGTTCAGAGTGCCGCGCAACTCGGCGTCATCCATTCGTTCGACGAGGGGCCACGCGCCATGGTCGAGGCGTTCGAAAAGGAAGGCGACGTCAACACCACCTTCGATCGGCTGGCGGCCAACGCGCCGGACGTCAAGCAGGCCGAAGCCAAGCTCGAGGTCGCCAACCGCGATGTCGACCAGGCGGAGCTTGATCTCCGCTACTGCGACGTCTTCGCGGAGATCGACGGCGTCATTACGCGGCGCAACGTCAATCCGGGCGACAACATCCAGGTTGGCCAGGCTCTCATGGCGATCCGCTCGCTCGATGAGATCTGGGTTGACGCCAATTTCAAGGAGACGCAGCTGGGCGATTTGCGTATCGGCCAGCCGGTCGATCTCTATGTCGACATGTATGGCGACCGCCATGTGTTCAAGGGGCGCATTTCCGGCTTCACCGAGGGGACCGGATCGACGCTCGCGCTGCTGCCGGCGGAGAACGCCACCGGCAACTTCATCAAGGTAGTGCAGCGACTGCCTGTTCGCATCGACCTCCAGAACTACGATCCGGACAAGAGCCCGCTGTTTGTCGGCACGTCGGTCGTCCCCTACGTCCTCTTCAAAGAGCCGCCCACCGGACCCGACGCGGGAAAGTTCCTGCAGACCTCTGTTCCTGATACGACTGCAAACCCGCCGGGCGCGAAGAAGTGACAGCCGCGGCGCTTTCGCCCGCGAGACCTCAGGTTGCGCGGAGCCCGTGGCTGGTAGCCGCGATCGTCGTGGTGCCGGCGTTCATGGAGGTGCTCGACACGACCATCGTGCTGGTGGCGCTGCGCTACATCGCGGGGGGCCTGTCGGCCGCCGCCGATGACGCCGAGTGGGTCATCACCAGCTACCTCGCCGCCAACGCCTTCATCCTGCCGATTACCGGCTGGTTGAGCGCACATCTCGGTCGCCGCAACTACTTCCTGGCGTCGATTGCAATCTTCACTCTTAGCTCCTTGATGTGCGAACTCGCCGGCAGTCTCGGTCAATTGATCCTGTTCCGCGTCATCCAGGGTCTCGCGGGGGGCGGTCTGCAACCCGGCAGTCAGGGGATATTGCTCGACGCCTTCCCGCGGGAAAAGCAAGGCATAGCCATGACGCTGTTCGGCTTTGCTGTGCTGATCGCGCCCATAGTCGGTCCGACCTTGGGCGGTTGGCTAACGGACACTTACAATTGGCGCTGGTGCTTTTTGATCAACCTGCCCGTCGGCATCCTGGCGCTCATCGGTTGTTATTTTCTACTTGACGATCCGGATTATCTCGTCGCCCAGCGTGCGGAGCTGAAGAAGGAGCCGTTCCATTTTGACGCGATCGGCTTGTCGCTTCTCGCCATCGTCATAGTCTCGTGGGAAGTGATGCTGAGCAAGGGCCAGGAGTGGGACTGGCTGGGGGATCCATTCTGGCGTGTCCAGACGCTCGTCATTTCATTGGTGGTGGGTCTGGTTGCGTTGATCTTCTGGGAGCTGCGTCACAAGAACCCAGTGGTCAATTTCCGCGCGTTGGGCGAACGCAACTTTGCCGCCTGCTGCATCATCATATTCTGCGCTTACCTTGCGCTCTTTATGGGCACCAAGTCATTGCTCGGGCTCTTACAAACTCTGTTTGGTTATGATGCGCTGAAGACTGGGTTGGTGATGTCGCCTTCCGGAATCTTCGCCGTCTTGGCGATGCCGATCGTCGGCCGCCTGATTGGCCTCAAGGTGGATGCGAGATGGCTGATCGCCACGGGCCTTCTGCTCATGACCGCGGGAAACTATTGGATGTCGCAACTCAACCTCGACATCAGCCCAAGCCAGGTTGTTTGGCCTCGTGTGCTTCTGGTTGCGGGGCTCTCGGTATGTTTTGCTCCCGCAAACGTAGCCGCTTACCTCTATACGCCGCTTGCGTTGCGCGGCGCCGCCATCGGCTTATTCAGTCTCTTGCGCAATGAGGGGGGCAGCGTCGGGGTGTCGTTGTCCCAGACCTTCCAAGAGCGGCGCGATCAGTTTCACGTCCTGCGGCTTGGCGAGTACCTTGATCCCTTCAACCCAGCCGTCAGCAGCTTTCTCGCGCGGGCTCAGGCGTTCTTCTTTCAACAAAATGGCGATCCGGTCGCCTCCCAGCAACTGGCTGTGCAGCAACTCGACAACCTGCGTCAGCAGCAAGCCTCTTCGCTCGCTTATTTCGACACCTTTTGGATGGCGGCTGTATTGACGTTTGTGGTCACGTTCGCGGTATTGTTTATGAAGCGTTCGGTGGCTGAGAAGGGCGGTCCTGTAAGTACAGAATGATTGGCTCATGACATCGAGCCTGGCCGCTGCGGGCCGACTTCGATGGTGGTCGATCAGTCATTCGCCGCGCCCTTCAGCCGTAGGCGAAGCCCGGCTTGTTTTGCGCAACTTCGATAATATAACCGTCAGGATCGCGGATGTAGCAGAGAGTTTCGCCGTACTTCTCCTTCGGCTCAGTGATGAACTCGGCGCCTCGACTTCTCCATAATTCATAGTACGCCTGAATATCGGCAACGCGGATATGCATAAAGCTGCTGATCTTATCCGGGTCGGGGACGCTAAGCGTTACCGACGGCTTCTCTGGCGTCGGCCCGCCCCCGACGTTCACAATAAGCCACGTATTCGCGACCTGGATGTACCCAGGCAAGCCGTTGCTGTCGCCTCTGCTCAGAATGCGACCGCCGAAGACCCTTTCGTAGAAGCGAGCCGATCTGTCGACGTCGGCGACGGTAAGAAACAGTGCGACAGTGAAGCCGTCCTGCGGCGGCATCTGGTAGCTTTTCTGGTCGACTTGTACTTGGCTCATAGGCAACTCCAATTCGGATATCGTATTCCCATTCGCCAGAATATGCCGCGCAGTGTCCTACGCGAAAGGAGAGGTTTCGGACCCGACGATCCGCTGTTCCCATGTCGTCCTTGAACGATATCTCAGCGTTCGCTCCAGCTCCTTGCCCGACCACCAATCCTGGCGGACGCGCCGCGCGCCACGGCTCCCTCAAACCGCAGATCAATGAGGAGCAACCGGAGAGGGAACATTCAGCCCCGCTTCCTGCGCAGCGATCAACCCAAGCGCGCTCCAGTCGAGATCAGCATAGCCGCGGGCAATTCCCGTGATGAGCCGATCTCGAACCACGTCGACTGATGGCATCGGCGCGGCGGCGCTTTCCGCCTCGGCGAGCGCCAGGCGCACATCCTTGAGCACCAGGGGCAGGACGAATCCGGCCGCGTAGGACTGACTTACGATCTTGTCCCCGTAAATCTTATGTGCGCGTCCGCCGAACATCGTGCTCGTCATGATGTCGATGAAAGCCTTCGGATCGAGTCCGCGCTTGAGAGCTACAGCGACGACTTCTCCCAGCATCTCCAGGGTCGTGGCAGTCATCATGTTGCCAAGCAGCTTGACCAGGTTTGCCTGCGAAGGGTCGGTTCCGACGAGAAATGTCTTTTGTCCGATGCTGTCGAACAGCGGCTGACAGCGCTCGACATCGGCCACAGCGCCAGCGGCCACAATGAAGAGCTGGCGGGCCCTGGCGGCCTCCGGATTTCCAAACACCGGCGCAGCGACGTAGCGTTGCCCATAGCGCGCGTGCTCCGCCGCGAGGCGAGACGCAGTCGCGGTGCTAATTGTGCTCATGGAAAGATGAATTGCGCCGTCCTTCAGTCCGGATGCGAGACCCTTGGCCTCTTCTCGCCCGAGGACCACGTCGCGAACGGCGGCGTCATCCGGCAGCATGCTGATGACGACCCCGCAGTCGAAGAGGTTGGGGAATTCCAATGTGGGTCTGAGACCGAGCCCGATGAGGCCGCCCATTTGGTCTGGTCGACGGACATAACAAGTGACCCGACGTCCCGACGCAGCAAGGTTCGCGGCCATCGCGGTCCCCATATGGCCGAGGCCAACAAATCCGATTGTGCCCTGCCCATGTGAAGACGCGGCCTTGGGCGCGCTGGGACCGGCGAGAAGGGAGATCATTTCGTCGTTCATGACTTGCTTCCTGACTTAGGCCCTCGTGCGTTGAAGCGCCCAACACAGCGAGGCTAGGCTGAAGCGGCGCTTCGCTTGGCGCCAGTTCGGGCTCCACTACTGTTATTCGGACACAGGGCGGGCGATTGCGTGAGTTTTACGCTCGTCGCGCAATTATTCTATCCTACATTGGTAGACGTGGACGTATTGTTTGTTTTGAGAAAGCAAACCTTCGTATGATCGGGTTTCGTCGCCGCCAATTTCACCCTGGCAAGCGCCGCGGAGGCGGTGAAGGAGCGGGGGCGCTACAGCACGAGGGAGCTACCTGGAAACGCGACGAAGACGCTCTTTGCATACCCAACTAGGCAGCGAAAGGATCAGCGGGGTCCAAGCTCTTACAGACGCAGGGCCGACCGCGACCCGGGCGACAACTCGATCGACGTCACCGCACGACAATCATAGCAAGGTTTGGTTTTGCGAAACAAAACAAGCCGCCTTGATCGACCCATGTACGGTGGAAGACCCGCGCGATGGGTTTAGATTTATCGACGTTGCGGCCGCAGGAATAGGGAGGCCGTCATGATCGGCTATCTCGTCTGGGCGCGCGAAAGAACCATAGCTCGGGTGCCAAAATCTCAGATCGTTTCTATAGTGGACGACGACGCGTCAGTTCTCGCCGCAATGCAGAGCCTTGTGAGGTTCCTCGGTTTCATCGCGTTCGTATTCGGGCATAAGCGGCCTTGATCTTCAGGATTGCTTGATCGCGCAAGGGACCCACATTCCAACCATCTTCATCACGGCGTTTCCCGAACAATCCGTTCGAAGTCGCGCGCAAGCCAGTGGCGCACTCGGTCTTCTCGAAAAACCGTTCGCCGGGAGGACTATGATCGAGTTGGTCCGCCAGGCTCTGGCGACGCAATCATGCTGATGTCCGCGCGTCTCTTCACGAGGAAAGATCCCACGGGAGTTCCACGAGCCGAGGAAAGAAGACTGCTGGCTGAAGTCGTTGAGCGCATTCGCGGGAGGCCATCGCGTCGCCAAGCGATTTACGCAGCAAAGGGGCCGCTTGTCTGTAGCTTTCCGCCTCGGCGTAAGGGTTAAGTCCTAAAACGAAAGTTTTGTCCGTTGAAACCTCCATTCAATGGCGAACTTCTCTCCCGGTGACCTAACTTTATTCATGTCATCTCGAATTCCTCCACTTCATCTCGAATTCCTCCACTCTCGCGGGGTTGACAGCCGTGGGGCCTATCGTTTCGCCGCAGATTGCGCTGCCTGCCGCACAGCCCCGTATCGTAGTTTTGCGGCCACGGTTTGTCGGTCCGCGCCGCCAGCCGCGCAACATGATCCCGGAGCCCGCAGTCGAGGAGACGCTCCGGCCCGCTGCGACACTGAGGCGGGGGCACGACGAGTGACCGCACCTTGTAGTGTCATGGAGCGTCGCGAGGACGCACCATGGGCATAGTTCGCTTTGCGCTGAAGTATCCATACACCTTCTACGTCCTCGCGGCATTGATTGTGTTTTTGGGCATCTCGGCCATCACGGTCATGCCAGAGGATATCTTCCCGGAGATCGACATTCCTGTCGTCTCGGTGATCTGGCAGTACACCGGTCTCAGCACGCCGGAGATGGAGCAGCGCGTCTCCACCTATAGCCAGTACTCCATCAGCTCGAACGTCAATGGCATCAAAGATATGGAGGCCCAGACGCTCAACGGTATCTCGGTCCAGAAGATTTATTTCCAGCCGGACGTCAACCTCGATCTGGCCATCGCCCAGATCGTCTCGGCGACAAATTCGATCCGCGCCCTGATGCCCACCGGCATACAGCCGCCGACTGTGGTGGCGTACAACGCCTCGAGCGTTCCGGTCCTGCAGCTCAGCTTGAGCTCCGATCGGCTCAATGAACAGCAGCTCTACGATTACGGAATCTACAACCTGCGCCAGCAGCTCGCGCCGGTTCATGGGGTGACGTTCCCAACTCCGGACGGCGGCAAGTACCGGCAGATCATGGTCGACATCAACTCGACTAAGCTTGCGGCCAAAGGGCTCACGCCGGCGGATGTCGTGAACGCGGTCAACGCGCAGACCCTGACGTTGCCATCGGGCCTCGCCAAGATCGGCGACACGCAATACACGGTGCGCACCAATGCGATGCCGACGACCATCGCCGACCTCAACAATATTCCGATCTCCTATCTCAACGGCCAGACCGTTTTCATAAGGGATATCGGCCAGGTGCACGATGGCTGGGCGGTGCAGCAGAACGTTGTGCGTGAAAATGGCCGACGCTCCGTGCTGTTGAGCGTCATCAAGAATGGCGGCGCCTCGACGCTTGCCGTCGTCGACGGGGTTCGCAAGGTGCTGAAGGTTGCGCGTCAGGCCGCGCCCCCCGGCCTGAGCATCAACGAGCTGTTCGATCAATCGAAGCTCGTGACCGCATCGATCACGAGCGTGGTCCGCGAGGGAGCAATCGCGGCCGGGCTCACAGGGCTGATGATAATGCTGTTTCTCGGCTCATGGCGCTCGACCCTGATCGTCTTGATCTCGATTCCGCTGTCGATCCTGACATCGATCGTCGTTCTCTACTTCATCGGCGACACGCTTAACACCATGACCCTCGGCGGAATGGCGCTCGCGGTCGGCATTCTGGTTGACAATTCCACGGTCACGATCGAGAACACTCACCGGCTTCGCGGCGAAGGCATGAGCCTGGCGGCGGCGACATTGCATGGCTCAGCGGGAATCGCTGTCCCGACGTTGGTCTCGACGCTCGCGATCAGTTGCGTGTTCACATCCGTCGTGTTCCTCGAAGGGCCGGCGAAATTCCTGTTCACACCGCTTGGGCTTGCGGTGGTGTTCGCAATGCTGGCCTCGTACGTGCTGTCGAGAACATTGACGCCCATCATCATTGGCCTGCTGCTGAAGGGTGAACACCACGGCGAGACCGCGGGCTCGCGCAATTGGTTTTCGCGCTTTCACCAAGGGTTCGAGCGCGCTTTCGAGCGACTTCGTCGCGGCTATGTCCGCATGCTCGCGCTGCTCCTGAAACGGCGCTGGATCGTCCCCGTCGTCGCTGCGCTGATCCTCGCACTAGGCGGCGTCATGCTGAACTTTGTTGGCCGCGACTTCTTCCCCGCGATCGACGGCGGCCAGATTAAGCTTCACGTCCGGGCGCCCCCCGCAACGCGTATCGAAACGACGGAGCACGTTTTTCAGGAGGTCGAAGACAAGATCCGCGAGGTCGTCCCGGAGCGGGATCTTGGCCTCATCGTCGATGATATCGGTGTGCCGCAACGAACCTACAACCTCGCCTTTACCGACGGGTCGACCATCAACGCTAACGACGGGGTGATCCTGGTGTCGCTAAACGACGGACACGCGCCAACCGCCGGTTACGTGCGCCGGCTTCGCGAGGCGCTGCCGGCCGCCTTTCCGTCAGTGACCTTCTATTTCCAGGCCGCGGACATGATCACCCAAATCCTCAATTTCGGCTTGCCGGCGCAAATCGATGCCCGCGTGGTCGGACGCGACCGCGCCACGAACATCAGGGTGGCGCACGAACTGCGGCGCCGTGTGATGGCCATTCCAGGCATTGCCGACGCCCACCTCCAGCAGGAGCTCGATGCACCCGCCTTCGTGGCCAACATCGATCGGCCGCGGGCGTTGGAGCTCGGTCTCAATGCGCAGGCGATCGCCAACGATCTCAACATCAGCCTCAGCTCGTCGGAGCAGGTCTCGCCCAATTTCTGGACCGATCCGACGAACGGAATTCCCTATTACATTGCGGTCCAGACGCCCGAGCATCAAGAGAGCTCCCTCGGCGAGCTTCGCAACACCCCGGTCTCCACGACGATCGCTTCCGCCGGTCCGCCGATACCCGGGCTCCTGAGCAACGCGGTGATGTC
This sequence comes from uncultured Alphaproteobacteria bacterium, assembly GCA_963730555.1. GTDB lineage: Bacteria > Pseudomonadota > Alphaproteobacteria > Rhizobiales > Beijerinckiaceae > Roseiarcus. Next base: position 106,551 of record CAVSSS010000017.1, read on the forward strand.
GCAGAGTCAGGCTATTCCCAACATACCCGGGCTCCTGAGCAATGTGGCGACGTTGCAGCGGGACATCACTCCCACCAATCTGAACCAGACCAATATCCAGCCGGTGTACGACGTCTATGCCGCTGTGCAGGGACGCGATCTCGGCAGCATCTCCGACGACATTAACAAAATCGTCGCGGAACTGCAGAAGGAGCTCAAGCCGGGTAACACGATTCAGGTTCTCGGCCAGATCCAAAGCATGAATGACTCCTTCCGGGACCTTACCATCGGGCTAATGTTTGCGGCCGTGTTCGTCTATATGCTCATGGTCGCCAACTACCAGAATTTCGGCGATCCTTTCGTCGTTATCTTGGCGCTCCCGGCGACGTTGTGCGGCATCGTCACCATGCTCTTCATCACTGGCACGACGCTCTGTGTCCCCTCGCTGATGGGGGCGATCATGGCGGTTGGCGTAGCTTCGGCGAACTCCATCCTGCTGGTCACCTTCGCACGGGAAGAGCAGCTCGCCGGCCGGTCGGCCTTCCGGGCCACAATCGTCGCGGGCCACACTCGCATCCGCCCCGTGCTGATGACGGCGGGCGCGATGATCGTCGGCATGATCCCGATGGCGATCGGCGGCGCCGGTGAGGAGCAGAATGCGGCGCTGGCCAGGGCGGTGATCGGCGGCCTTCTGTTCGCGACGCCGACCACCCTGCTGATCGTGCCTTATCTCTTTGCCATGCTGCACAAACGCAATGACGGCATCGCGGCCTATGGCGTATTCGAGGACCTCCCCGATGAATGATGTAGGCTTTCGTAATCGAACCGACGAGTTCACCGATCATCATGACGGCCGGCGGATCGACCGTGACACGCAGAATCCACAGAAGGCCCGTCCTGGGGTGCGGCCCCGGTGGGGCATGCGCCTGTTCGCGGCAGGCGCATTTTTGTTGGTCGCCGGCGGTGTCGCGCTGGGCGCATGGAGCCACTATTCGCAGGGGCAAGAGGTCATCGCGACCGCAGAAAAAGAGCGTGATTTCGTGCCCAGCGTGCGCGTCGCGACGGTCAAGGCGAGCCCCGCCGTCATGTCTGCGACTTTGCCGGCGACCACGGCTGCATTCGCGCAGGCCGAGATCTATGCCCGCGCAACAGGCTATATCGCCAAGCGTAACGTCGACATCGGCGACCGCGTCAAACAGGGCGACAAGCTGGTGGAGCTCGCGGTCCCCGAGCAAGACGATCAGATTTCCCAAAACGTAGCGATGCGCAATCAGCTCCAATCAGCGCTGGACCAGGCCCAGGCTAACTTGAAGCTCGCACAGGTGACCTGGGACCGGGACCGGCCACTGGTCAATGAAGGCTGGGCAACCCAGCAGCAGGGCACAATCGACGTTCAGACCCTAAAGGCATACGACGCCGCAGTTGGCGTCGCGCGGGCCAATATCGCAGCTCAAGACAAACTGCTCATGATGCTGCGTCAGAACCGCGGCTATGCGTTGGTGACAGCGCCCTTCAACGGCGTCATCACGCAGCGCAACGTCGACGTCGGTAGTCTGGTCCAGGGCAACGCCAACACCGGTACGTTCATGTTCGAGGTCATGCAGAGGGACGTGATTCAAGTCTTTGTATACGTGCCGCAGGATGCTGCCTTCGGCGTGGCGCCCGGTGTTGACGCCATCGTGCGCGTACCCGAAATTCCAAATCGTGAGTTCCCCGGCAAGGTGACCCGGATCGCCGACGCGCTGCAGAGCGGTACGCGCACGCTCTTGACTGAGATCGACATTCCCAATCCGGACGACGCTCTGCAGCCCGGGGTTTACTGCACCGTCGAACTCAAAATTCCGCGCCCGACGCCGTCCTTCAGTGTGCCCGCTGAGGCGATCATCTTCAATCGCAATGGATTGCAAGTCGCGGTCGTAAACGACGGCAAGGTTGAGATCCGCAAACTCGGAGTGATACGCGACTTCGGGACGTGGGTGGAGGCGGACGACGGAGTGAGTTCCGGCGAGGATGTCATCCTCAATCCGCCGGTCAATCTCACCAACGGCGGCAAGGTGCAGATTCGCTCCTACGCCACGGCTCCGTCCACATAGGCCGAATTGGTCAACCCGAATTTTCGGCTCGGCCGCCGACCCAAAGCCTCGATCGCCGCACGAGAAGAAGCCCATGCAACGCAGCCGGCTGGCAGGTCTTCCGGCCGACTACAAGAAACCGGGCGTCGCCCCCGTTGAAGTCGCCGAGTTTGAGGAGGGTCAGCGCATCGACACGGAAAGGGGCCGCTATGAATGGTGGTACTTCAATTCGCATCCGACAACGGCGCCAAACTCGTCGTGGTTTTCTACACCAAGCCCGATGTCATGATCACAATTGGGGCGACGTCCCTATGCAGACCCTCACGCGCAACTGGCGCTGGGCGCGCGCCAGCGTCGGTCCCCATACGATCATCGCATCCCACATCACCGCCGCCTCAGCCTACGGCTATGAAAGCAGATCGTCTGCATGCTGGCCATGGACAGCAAGATCAGCGCCGAGGACTACGCCGACGGGAGGATTCTTCAAAAGGCAACTTGCTCCATGGCCGACCACCTAAACCTTGGTCTATTAAGCCCAAACGCACGGTTGATTGTAACAGACCAAAGTGCTGCGCGAAGCAACGTAAGAAGTATAGCTGGGTCAGGGCGAGTTCGCTAAATAAAGCGACAACGACTGTCGCAGAGCAACGACGATGGTTGCGCTTCGGACTCGCTCGGAGCGACCGGCAGGTGAGTGATGCGTGCTGACGGGTCCTGGGCGCCCCGCGGCGATCGGGAGAAAGTTGCGACAAGGGCTTCGTGGCGGCCATCCGTCATGGTGTGACTTATGGGCTGATCCAGGCCTCTGGAGGCCACGGAAGGATGCGCACGTGAACATAGCGACCCACGCCTTAAGAATCCCCGACAGCAAGCTCGCGCGCGAGGTGACGGAGATTGTCCGCGACACTAAATCCGAGTTGCTCTTCAATCATTCGAGCCGAGTTTACCTATTCGCTGCGCTCGCCGGCGAGCACCACGGCCTGAGATTCAATCCGGAATTGCTCTACGCGGGGGCGATGTTTCACGACATGGGTCTGACCAAGGCGCACAGCAGCGAGAATGAGCGCTTCGAGGTGGACGGCGCGGAATGCAGCGCGGGATTTCCTGAAGCGGCACGGAATCACGCAGACAGATATCGACACGGTGTGGACGGCGATCGCGCTGCACACGACGCCCGGCGTTCCCAAGCACATGCATCCGGTCGTGGCGCTGGTGACGGCGGGCGTCGAGATGGACGTCCTTGGGCTTGCTTACCAGGAATATTCCGACGCGGAACGCGAGGCGGTGGTGAGGGCGTTCCCGCGCACGCCGCATTTCAAGGAGGACATTATCCAGGCCTTTTATGAGGGCATCAAGCACAAGCCAGAAACGACCTTTGGCAATGTCAAGGCCGACGTGCTCGCGGACAAGGACCCGCATTTCCACCGCGGGAATTTCTGCAGCGTGATCCGCGAATCGCGCTGGCGCGGCTGACCGCTGTCCGACGGCGCCGTCGATTTCGTCAACGAGCGCTGATTCGAGATCACGCGTCCCAATGACCGGTTGAGACCATCGTCGAGTGGCGCAAAGCGTTGAAGAATAGGCGATCGACCAAAGGCGCAGTTACGGGCGCGGTGGGCGGACGGGGAATTTCGCGGTCGTTCTTCCGTAGCGCGCCGCTGCACGATACAAAGGGGAAAACATCGCGAAGTGGTGCGGTACGGGTGTTGAGCTCGAAAAGCGCAAGCGCCGAAAACATCCTCATCGTCGAGAGACGGATCCTCGAGATGGTGGCCCGAGGGGATTTGCTCGCCGAAATCCTTGATAGCCTGTGCCAATTCGTGGAGGGGCAAGCCAGCGGCGTCCTCTCGTCCATCTCGCTGTTGGACGGCGACCGCCTGTGGCATGGCGCCGCGCCGAGCCTCCCAAAGACCTATACCGATGCTATCAACGGCATGGAGATTGGACCATCGGCCGGCTCCTGCGGGACAGCCGCTTACCGCGGCGAACCCGTCATTGTTGAGGACATCGCGAGCCACCCGTTGTGGTCGGCGTATTGCGACTTGGCCTTGTCCCATTCTCTGCGCGCCTGTTGGTCCACACCAGTCTCACCGCAAGGCAAAGTGCTCGCGACGTTCGCAATGTACTACCGCGAGCCGCGGCGACCGACCACGCGCGATCGAGAGATGATTGAACAGATCACGAATCTCGCGGGCGTGGCGATCCAACGCAAATTGGCCCAGGAGAAGCTACAACGAAGTGAGGCGTATCTGGCCGAAGCGCAGAAGCTGACTCACACGGGCAGTTGGGCTTGGGACGCCCGCAAGCAAAGGGTGCTTTACTGCTCCGACGAAATGTTCCGAATTTTCGGGTTGGATCCGCTCCAGACCTTGCCAACTCGGAAAAATTTTCGGCAGCGTATCCACCCCGAGGATCGCGATTGGGTGGACAAAAGATTTGAGAGATCGCTGCGCGAAAAAGTGGATAGCTTCGACGAGTATAGGGTTCTTCTGCCTGACGGAACGGTCAAGCATATCAATTCCTCAGGCCATCCGGTTCTCGATGAAGACGGTGAACTCGTCGAGTTCATAGCGACTGCTGTCGATGTCACAGAGCGCAAAACGGTTGAGCTCGAGCGTCGACGCCTAGCGTCATTGGTGGAGCAAGCCGGCGACCTTATGGCGATTGCCGACCTCGGCGGAGGCACGCCGATCTACCTCAACAAGGCCGGGCTGAAAATGGTCGGGATTCGACAGCTGGGAGGAAGCGAGAGGTAGGCACGGAATTCACTACATGTTCCCCGAGGACCGGCAATTTGTGAATGAGGTCCTTTGGCCGACGGTGCTTGAGAAAGGTTCCTGGTCGGGAGAGATGCGTTTCCGCCACTTCAAGACTGGCGACCCGATCCCGATCCTCTATTCGTGCTTTCGCATCGACGATCCGGAGACCGGGCAGCCTGTGAATGTCGGTAACGTCTGTCGCGATATCACCGAGCGCAAGCGGGCTGAAGCTGAAGCACGCGAAAACGACCGGCGCTACCATGAGATGCAGATGGAGCTGGCGCATGCGAACCGCGTCGCGACCGTGGGACAGCTCACGGCCTCTATCGCCCATGAAGTCATTCAGCCAATCGCCGCGACGGTCACCAATGCCGAGACTGCTTTGAGTTGGCTTCGTCTTGGATCATCGCATCTGGAAGAGGTGCAGCAAGCATTGACCAGCATCGTCGAGGATGGCATCCGCGCAGCCGATGTGGTTAAGGGGATCCGTGCGCTAATGAAGAAGGCGCCGCCCCGAAAGGATCGTTTGGAAGTCAATGGAGTGATCCTCGAAATCGTTGAGCTCGCGCGCGGCGAAGCGGTAAAGCATGGCGTTTCGATCCAAACGGAATTGGCGGACCCCTCACCTTTGGTTGAAGCGGACCGTGTCCAATTGCAACAAGTGCTGCTTAACCTGATCGTCAATGCCATCGAAGCAACAAGCGCCGACACCGAGGGGGCGAAAGAAGTGCTGATCAGCGCAGGAAAAGTCGAGCCCAGCGGCGCGTTGGTCGCGGTGCACGACACGGGTCCGGGGCTTGAGCCAATGATGCTCGAGCGGGTCTTCGAGTCCTTCTACACGACGAAGCCGAGCGGTTTAGGGCTGGGCCTCTCAATCTGCCGTTCGATCATCGAGGCGCATGGCGGGCGCCTTTGGGCGAGCACGAACCAGCAGCGCGGCGCGACCCTTCAATTTACCCTTCCTTGCTAGGCAAACATTCCATCATGATCCGAAACGCTGGCCGACCATGTGGCGCCCGGCAGGATCGATGGTGTGACAAAGGCAGTCATCGGCTGAGGGTGCAATCCGCCTCCGCAATTCGTTCAGGCGATCGACTTCCTTCCGCGCCGGCCGGTTCCTGGACAGGGTCAAGATGATCAGTGAACGCGTCGCTCACGGCGTCGTTTCGCGATATGTCGGAGAACTCGTGCCGTCTAGGTGTTGGTGATGACCGGCCGTGTGTCCTCATTGTTCCGGTCTTCGAGCCATGACAGATTGCGTTCGATATCGCATCAGTGAAATTACCGTGAAGGTTCCGTTCCAGCCATCTAATGCGGAAGATGGAAACCCGCTCTCTGCCCGAGTTCGGCCTACTTGCTGATAGGCTCAAGCTGGCGCCGGCGAAGCGCCAAACGTCTTGAACCGGGAGATGCCAGTTTCACGTCAGAATAGGAGGAACTGTTTGCACCGCTTTCCCAAGGCGCGTGCGTCACGATCGATGCTGTGCAACTCACACCGGAGCAGTCTTCAGTTCGTGCGTAAGCGTGATCTGATGGCCGCCTGTGAGCCCGCATTTGATTAGATTAGGTGTCCACCTGAATGAGAGGTGGACACCAGATGGCGGCACGGGACGGGGCTGGGGAGGGGCGTCGAACGAGAAGCCTGGACGAGCGCAAGAGGATCGTCGAGGAGGCGCTTGCGCCTGGCATCTCTGTTGCGGCGGTCGCGCGTCGGCACGGTCTGAACGCCAATCTCATTTTCAAGTGGATACGGCGCTCGCGCGAGGGGTGGCGCGATCGGCGGCGCGAGCCTGCGAAGGAGAAGCCTGTCGTGGCCGCTCTACCGGAGAGGGGCGGATCGGCCTTTGTCCCGGTGAAGCTGCTTGAGTTGGACGCGGCCTCAGCGCCGCCGCCTTCCGATGTCGCAGCGAAGCCGGCTCGTCAGACGCGCCGAGCTGCGAGGCGCGGCGCGATGGAGATCAGCCTGCCGAACGGCGCCAAGGTGTCGCTCGACGCTGAGGTCGACGCCGAGGCGCTCCGTCGCGTTCTGTTGGCGCTGGGCGTCGCTTGATGCTCCAGTTCGCGCCGGGCGTGAAGGTCTATCTGGCTTGCAAGCCCGTGGACATGCGGCGCGGCTTTGACGGGCTGGCCGCGGATGTCGCGCAGACGCTGCGCGCCGACCCATATTCGGGCGCGGCGTTCGTGTTTCGCAGCAAGCGTGGCGACTACGTGAAGATTTTGACCTGGGACGGCTCCGGCCTGTGTCTTTTCGCCAAGCGTCTGGAGAAAGGCCGGTTCTTTTGGCCGCCGATCGTTGAGGGCGCGCTGCACCTGACGTCGGCTCAACTGGCGCTGCTGATCGAAGGAATTGATTGGCGCAGAACCGTTGCGCCTGAAGCGCCGGAGCGCCCGGTTTTCCTGTAGATTTTGCGCTTTCTCGAATGCGCCGGCGCACATATTGTGATAGCCGTAAGCATGTCGCGCTTCGCCGCTGATTTGCCTGAAGATCCCGCCGAACTGCGGCGGTTTGCGGCGGCGTTGGCGGCGGAAGTTCACTCCAAAACATTGCTGATCGAGAAGCTGCGAATGCAGCTGTCGATCTTGCGGCGCGCGCGTTTCGGGCGGTCGTCGGAAAAGCTCGACCGCGAGATCGAGCAACTGGAGTTGCTGCTGGGCGACATCGAGGAGAGCGACGCCGAGCGGCAGGCGCGAACCGAGGCTTCCGACGGCGAAGCTTCTTCCGCGCTGCCGTCGAAGAAGCCGTCCGTCCGCACGCCTCTGCCCGATCATCTGCCGCTCGAGACGGTCATGCACGAAGCGCCCTGCGTCTGCCCGACCTGCGGCGCAACGAAGTTCGGCCGGATCGGCGCCGATGAGCGCATGGTCCTGGAATATGTGCCCTCGCACTTCAAGCGCGTGCTGTATGTGCGCCCGAAGATGAGCTGCCGCGCCTGCGAGACGGTCGTGCAGGCGCCCATGCCGACGCTGCCGATCGAGAAGGGACGCCCTGGGCCGGCGCTGCTCGCCCACGTCCTCGTCTCCAAATATTGCGATCATCTCCCGCTGCATCGCCAGGCAGACATTTACGGGCGCAGCGGGGTGGAGATCGACCGCTCCGTCATGGCGGGCTGGGTCGGTCATATGGCGGCGCTCCTGGAGCCCCTGGCTGAGCGGATCGCGCGTCATGTGCGCGCCGGTGCCGCGCTCCATGCCGACGATACGCCGGTTCCGGTGCTCGATCCCGGCCGTGGCCGAACGAAAACCGGCCGACTATGGACAGCGGTGAGAGACGAAAGCCCCTATGGATCGACGGCGCCGCCGGCGGCCTTCTACCTCTACTCGCCCGATCGCAGGGCCGAGCGCGCCCACGCCTTGCTCAAGGGCTGTCGCGGCCATCTCCATGCCGATGCCTACGCAGGCTTCGCCGGGCTTTATGAAGCCGATCCCCTAACGGGCGCGCACGCCCCGCTGACGGAGGTCGCCTGTTGGGCGCATGCGCGGCGCAAGATCTACGACATCCATGTCGAAACGAAATCGCCCGCGGCGGCGCATGCGCTCGAAATGATCGCGCGGCTGTTTGCGATCGAAGCCGACATCAAGGGCAGACCGCCGGCCGAGCGCCTCGCCGCGCGTCGCGCAAAGGCGACGCCGATCCTCTCCGAGTTGCGCGCCTTCCTCGACGCGACGATGGAAAAGATCAGCGGCAAGAGCAGTCTCGCCAGCGCCTTCCGCTACGCAGCATCGCGCTGGACCGCGCTGACGCGCTACGTCGGTGATGGGCGCCTCGAAATGTCCAACAACGCTGCCGAGCGCGCAATGAGGCCTCTGGCCCTCGGAAGAAAAAACTATCTGTTCGCCGGCTCGGATGAAGGCGGCCGCCGCGCCGCTATCATATACACGCTCATCGAGACCGCTCGCCTGAACGACGTCGACCCCGAGGCTTGGCTTGGCGACGTCATCAGCCGCATAGCCGATCACCCCAACACAAAGATCGACGAACTGCTCCCATGGAAATGGAGCGGAGCCGCTTCGCAGGCTATCGCCGCATAGTGGCCCGCGGCCGTCACATCACGCTTACGTTCGTGCGCGCGTTCTGGATGGCAATTCTCCCGGCGACCCCCGAGCTACCGCCCGGCGAAAAAGCGTTCCTGGCGAAGGATTCAAACGGCGTTCCCGTCCTCGGCCTTTTTGACGATGGCGACCAGGTCTGAGCCGTCTTCCACGCGACCGACTGGATTGAGCGTATCGTCGATCAGGTCGGCCGCGGTGAAACCGGAAAGCCTGGACAGGCGATGTGATTCCGCGCGTGCGCAAGAAGCAATACCTTCGTTTCGCATAAGCGAGAGTCGGACGAGAATTGCCGAGAAATATGATCGAAATTCCGGTTTGCTGCCGGAGGGGGCCTTCGCCGACGCGTTTGCGCTGCAACAGTCCCCTTCACGGGAACCAACTGCCGCAATTCCAGTTCTTGGATCCGGACGCTAGATCGAGCTCACGGCTCACATGTCCTCTTCGCGGCGATGTTCCTGGAGGGCGGCGCCAAGGCAATTGATCAAAGTCGGTCCGGCGAAGGGCTTGGACAGGAAGCAAATTACCCCCGCCTGCAGGGCTCGGGCACGGGTAGTCTCGTCAGGAAAGGCCGTAATGATTATGAACGGCGCGCCATAACCCTGTGCCCGCATCATCGTCAGGAGCTCCAATCCGCTCATGCCCGGCATCTGCAGATCCGCGATCACGCACGACGTGTCGCTCAAACGGCCCGACTGTAAGAAGTGCTCGGCAGACGAGTATGCCTCGACCGTGTACCCATGCGATCTAAGAAACTTGCTGGTCGCCGCACGAACGGACGCATCATCGTCGATGACGGAAATAAATGAAACCGTTGACAAGACCGATCTTTCTGACGCGGGAGTCGGCGCCAGTCCGCCATAACCCGCTCCGTCGAAAAATGTGCTGCGAATCAACATTTTAAAATCATACTTAGGTTTGCACGACCACTAAAATCGGCTCCGCTAGATCATCTGGCCGGTCTTAGAAACCGCTGCGGCGATCGGAAACCCAGGGCCGCAATCGAGCGGATCATCGCCCGAACGAGCCCGGGCGCCGAATGGATCGCAACGACATCCGGGCGAGGATAACGATCGTGCAACGGGCCGTCCTGCGGTGGTCAGTTGCGCAGGGCGGACCGGGCCGCCCTATTTCACTTCGCCAATGCGCTCAGCCTCCCCGATATTGTCCCTGGTGATAGCGATTGGCGCCAACTGCGTAACTTGTTCCGTTGGCTTCTCGCCGTCGCGGAGGAACGCGACAAGTATGTCGACCGCACGGCGGCTCTGGCCGCCCGGCTTCTGCTCGATGGTTCCGGTCAGGTTGCCGGCCTTTACCTCCTCGAGCGCCTCAGGAAGCGCGTCGAAGCCGATGAGCGCAACTTTGCCGACGAGGTTCCGGCTCTTGAGAGCCACCAGCGCGCCCAACGCCATATCGTCATTGGCGCAGACGATCACGTCCGGGGGCGACTTCATCCGCGCCAGCGCCAATTCCGTCATCGACAAGCCTTGGGCGCGATCGAAGTGGGCCGTGTCTTCGAAGACGAACTTGTATTTGTCGCGCGCCTTATCCAGCACATTGTGGAGGCCCCTGCTGCGATCGATAGCTGGACTGGCGCCGGATTGGCCCTGCAGATACATAATTCTTGCGCCGTTCGGGAACAGTTTCATTACGAGTTCGCCTTGCGCCTCTCCGCCTTTGACATTGTCGGCGCTGACGTGAGCGAGAATTCCACGCACGTTGGCGCGCCGGTCGATCGTGACCACGGGGATCTTGGCGTCTATCGCCTCCTGCAAGGCGGGCGCCAGCGCATCGAAGTCGTTCGGATTGATGACGATGCCGTCAACGCCCTTGGTGATCGCAGCTTCCAGGTCGGCGCTCTGTTTCGGCGAAGAGCGCTCTCCGTCGCTTTCCACGACTGTGATATCGCCGAGCCAATTCGCTTCTTCCTTAATCTGGCCCATCATGTATACGAAGAAGGGAAACGCCAGATCTGGAACCGACGCCAGGATCGTCAAGTGTTTGCTCGTGGCTTCGGCAGAGGTTCCGGGTATGAGCGCCAAGCTTGTCGCGCCTGCCAGCAGCGCCGTTCTGACAAGTTTTCTCAGCATCTTGATTCCCTCCCTTCAGCGCGCGCCTCGTGCCGGTCCTGAGGCGATCGGCGCGACACTATATCAGGATCAGGCTCAGTATGTTTGTGAAACCGCTCGATGGTCGCCCATGGCCAATCGCCTCAGTCTATTGCGACGGCCCTATTGCTCCGCCCATTGCGGAACGGTGAAGTGGACATCGGCGCCATGGGGAGCGCGTGGCGACACCCAGAGGCGTCCGCCGTGGGCTTCGACGATTGACCGGCAGATGGTGAGACCCATGCCGGTGCCGTCAGGTTTCGTCGTGAAGAAGGGCTGGAACATGCGTTCCGCGACTGCCGGATCGAACCCCGTTCCGGTGTCCCTTACAACGACGAGCACGCTGCTGCCGGGCTCAGCGAGCATCGAGGAAACCGACAGCTCCCTCGTCCGTTCCGTCTCTCTCATGGCTTCGACGCCATTCATAATTAGGTTCAGAAGCACTTGCTGCAATTGCACGCGATCGCCCAGGACCGGCCGCTCGTCGGAGCTCAGTTCGGTGCGTAATACGACGTCGTGCCGCACCAGTTCGCCGCGGGCGAGCGCCAGCACCTCCCTGATGACGTCGTCGATGTCGAGCCTGGTCAGTTGTGGCGCGGATTTCCTGGCGAGCGCGCGCAGGCCACGGATCACGTCGCCAGCGCGCATGCCGTCTCGCGCGATGCAGGCAAGTGCATCCTGCACTTCGTCGAGATCAGGTTCATCGCGTTTCAGGAACCGCTGCGCGGCCTCGCTCTGGGTCACGATGGCGGCGAGCGGCTGATTGATTTCGTGGGCGATCGACGCGGTGAGTTCGCCCATCGTCGTCAGCCGGGCCATGCGCTCAAGGTCGGCCCTTGCGTCCCTCAACGCTTCCTCCGCGAGTTTGCGCTCGGTGATATCAACCGAGACCCCGGCAAGAAAGCGAGCGCCTCTCTGCGCCGGCGCCAGAAAGCCGTCGATCTCAGCCCAGGTTACGCCGCCATCCTTGCGCCTGTAGCGCTTAACGATATGCTCTCTGTAGTACGGCAGACCGGCGGCGTAGGCAGCGACGATTGCTTCGGTCTCGGCGCGATCGTCCTCGTGGGTGATGTCGGTTGGCGAGAGCCGAAGGAGTTCTGCCTCGGAGTAGCCGGTCATTTTCTGAAAGGCCGGGTTTGCGGCGACGTAGCGTCGGTCCGAACCGACCAAGACGACGCCAACAGGTACGCTTTCGAACAGTTTGCGCCAGCGCTCCTCGCTCATCGTCAGTTCGCCATAGAGCCGGGCGTTTTCCAATGAGATCGCGGCCTGCGACGCCAGCAACTCCAGGAGCGAGATTCGCGCCGGCGTGAAAACGTGCGACGCTAAGTTGTTCTCGAGATAGAGCACGCCGATCAGCTTGGCCTGCTTCAGCAAAGGCAAGCAGAGGACTGAACGGGCGCGCTTCTCACGGGTGTAGTCATCGGTCGAGAAAGGGTCTTGGGCCAAAGCGTTGTCGAGGATCACGCTCTGGCGGGTCCGTACCACATAATGGAGCAAGGATTCGGGTATGTCGGCCTGCGTCACGGCCTCGCGCCGTACCGTGACCTTGACCGTCTTTTGATCGACTTTGGCCTCGGCCTCGATCCGTGGCCTATCGCCCTCGAGGAGAATGAGCAGGCCCCGCTGCGCCCCGGCGTTTTTGACCGCGATCGTCAGCAAGATTTCGATGAGTCGGTCGAGAACGATCTCGCCGGATACCGCTTGCGCGGCAGCGATCATAGTCCCAACATCTACCTGCTCAACCGCCGTGCCGATCGTGGCGGCAGGTTGCGATGGCGCCAACTGCTGCAGCAGATGAGGGTTCGCTTCATCCATTTGACGGACTTTTCCGTCTGCCCCCCACCGGATATAGCAGGATCGCGCGTTCCGCAGATAAGCGTGCGAGATCGTCTCGAAGCCGAGCGCTGCATAGAAATTAGCCGCGAGCTCATTGGCGAGAGCCTCGTTCTGCACGAAGCCGTTGTCGCGAGCCGATCGAATGGCCTGCTCGTACAGACGCATGGCGTCCGCGTCATGGCCTTCGAGGCGCGCAATCTCGGCACGCACGAGCGCCGCCCTGTTTGCGAAGTTTTCGGGGCAGTGCTGCGCACATGTCTCAAGTTGCAGGCGGTGGGCGGAAAGCGCATCCCGGGTCCGACGTTGCACGTGGCCCGGGGAAGAGTCAGAGGCCGCGGCTCGCGCGAGGGCGGCATAGAAATGGTACTCCGCCGCCTCAAAGAACGGCGATGATTTCCACATCAGGGTTTGCGCCCGATCGGCAGCCGCGACGGCGCCCGCATAGTCGTTCGCATGAAACCGCGCCTGGAGCTTGCGGATCCAGTACCAACATGCGGCGAACGCCAAACGCGGGTCTGTTTCAAGATGCTGTTGAAATCGGCGCTCATCGAACGTTTCATCTCCGAAACTTGAGAGATCGGAGGTTAGGCCGCGGAGCGCCCGAATGAGTTCGAGCTGTCCAGTCATGATGTCGGCGAACAGGCCAAAGCGCACCTTTCGTGCAAATTCGAGCCCGTTCTCGACCTCCCGTTGCACATCGCCGAGCGGTTCTCCGCTCGCCAGAAGCAGCATAGTAAGAGAGTTGCCGGCGAAGGACGCAAAGGTGAGGTCGCCATTCGTCTGGGCAGTGAGCAGCGCGCGTCGCACCCAATCGACTCCGTCCCGCAAGTGCCTCGTCCACGGATTAATGAGGTGGCCAAAGTCCGAGTAAACGCGCGCCTTGAAACGGTCCAGGCCCTGCCGCTCCACCAGGTCGATGCCGAGGCGGCCGAAGCGAAAGCCGGCCTCGAAATTACCAAAGCGCGACCGCAGTATCATGCCAAGCCAAACATAGGCGTGGCACGACGCGTCGTCATTGCCGTGTTCCACCGACAGGCTGGCCATTCGCGCCACGGCGACGCAGAAAAGATTCTCGTCGGTGAAATTGGCCGCAGGAACGGTCAGCGCGAGCACCTCAAGCGTCGCGATGCAATCGGGGTCGCGTGTCACAGGCAGATCGACGAGCGCTCCGATGGCACGGTCGCCAAGGTGTCGCCAGAACCGGTCGTACTCTTGCTGGACGTCTTCGTCGGTCGGGTGAGGCGGAAAGTCGACGCCAACCCGGCGAAGGTATTCGAGACCGACCTCCACGGCGCGGTCGCTCTGGTCGAGCGTGGTATAGAGTGTCATCCGCAGGCAAGCGACGGCCGCTATGTCAACAAGGTTTGCCGCACGTCTCGACAAGACGGAAAGCCGTTCCTCAGCGGACGCCAAACGACCCGTCAAATATTCGCACTCAGCCAAATTGAGCTCGAGGTCGAAGGCCAATCGGATCCTCTGCTCTCGTTCCCTTTCTCCCAGCAAGCCGTAGCCTTTGGTGAAATATTGCAAGGCTGCCGAGTAAGCCGCCGCCGACTTTGCACGCTTGCCCGCAAGCAAATTGAGCTCAGCGACCTGCTCGCGCTCCTTTGGCGTTGTGATCCACGCCGCGCCGCCATTCAATTGATTTACAGTATCGAATATCTCTTCATCGCGCTTGTCCGGTGCGGTCTCCGACGCGAGCAATCGGCCAATTCGAAGGTGAGCCAGGGCGCGGTCGTGTTCTGGGATTAGCGCATAGGCTGCCTCTTGAACGCGGTCATGGATAAACACGTAGGCGCCGTCCAGGCGATAGATGAGACCGGTCCGGACCGCTTGCCAGAGCGCCGCATGGACCGCCTCTTTCTCCGTTCCGGAAATGAGGTCTATCGTGGAAACCGCAGCCACGCTTCCAAGGCAGGCCAGTAATCCCAAGGCTTCTCGCGTCGCTTTGGGCAGACGATTCATCTTCGCGGCCATAAGATCTGCGATGTTGGCGGTGAACCCCTTCGCGCGGATCCGATCGACATCCCACTTCCAGGCGCGCTCGTCCGAGTCGAAGGCAAGCATGCCTTCCTCCGCCAGGGCGTCGATAAATTGATTGACGAAAAACGCATTGCCTGCGGTTTTCTCAAACACCAGCTTGGCGAGCGGCCGCACATGTACCGGTTCCGTCCGCAACGCGTCGGCGATGAGCCGTCTGACATCTTTGGGCGTGAGAGGCCCGAGCGCGATCTCTTGGACACTCGTTCCAGCGCCGCGGATCCGCTCCAGTGTCCGCACGAGCGCATGAGAGGGGTCAAGTTCGTTGGCCCGGTAGGCGCCAATCAACAGGACATGCCGCACGTCCGGTTCTGCTACCAAGTGCTCAAGGAGTTCGAGGGTCGCAGCATCCAGCCATTGCAAATCGTCCAGGAACAGCGCGAGAGGATGCTCTGGCTGGGCGAAAGGGCTGAGGAAGCGCCGGAAAACCATCTGGAATCGATTCTGCGCCTGTTGGGGCGGCAGATCCGGGATCGGAGGCTGCTCCCCGACAATGGTCGCGAGCTCGGGAATCAGAGTGACCATGAGATGGCCATTGGGGCCGAGCGCCTCGAGCAAAGCCTGCCGCCAACGGTTTAATTCCGTCTCGTCCCGGCCAAGAATGCGACGAACGAGACTTTGAAACGCCTGCGCCAAGGTCGCATAAGGGATGTCACGTTTGTACTGATCGAATTTCCCCGCCGCGAACAAGCCTCGGGGCGGCGCCACCAATTTGCTGAACTCGCTAACGACGGAGGACTTGCCGACACCGCCATGGCCCGACACCAAAATGAGTTCAGCCCTTCCGTGTGCGGCAACACGATCAAACGCGGCGACAAGAGCGTCTACCGCCAACTTGCGTCCATAGAGCTTTTCCGGGATCAGCAGCCTGTCGGGCATATCACGGGCGCCGATAGGAAAGGGGTCAATTCGCCGGTGCGTCACCCACGAAGTGAGGCATGTGCGCAGATCCGCCTCGAGGCCCGCGGCGGTCTGAAACCGATCCTCTGGCGACTTTGCGAGGAGCTTCAAGATGATGGCCTCGATGGGGCCGGGAATCCCGCCGGTCAGCTCGCTTGGCGGAGTCGGTGGCCGGGCGATGTGGCAATGGATCCATTCCAGTGGATCGGATGCGGAGAACGGAAGCGATCCCGTGATCGTCTCGTAAAGGGTGATGCCGCAGGCATAGAGATCGCTGCGCGAATCAATCGACCGGTTCATGCGGCCGGTCTGCTCGGGCGCCATGTAAGCGAGCGTTCCCGCGATTGCTTCGGTCGATCCCGGCGTCTGGCGCTCGCGTGGGAGGTGAGATGCAATGCCGAAACCCGTCAGCCAGACCGCCCAGGTCGCGCTGTTGACGAGGATATTGGCCGGCTTGATATCTTTGTGGATGAGGCCTTGCCTGTGGAATCTCGCCAGCGCAGCCGCCATACCGATGGCGAAGCGCAAAAATGAAGCGATCTCCCAAGGCTGCCCCACAAGCCGCAGCAGCGGCTCTCCACCGGGGTCCTCGCTCAACAGCGTAAGCCGCCCCTTGTCAGTCACGAGCCTCAGGGGCCGCGCGGCCCAGGTAGGATCGAGCTCGTCCCGAAGCTTGAGAGCGTGTTGCAACCGCGCAGCAGCTCCGGGCGACGCCGGATTGGTTATGGGCATGTGGGAGAGGACTGATAATGACTCGCCGTCCGGGACGGCCCGGGACAGGACGAACTCCCCATCCTCGCACAGAATCTCAGACCCGTGTGGGGCCAACTCCGTCATGCCGCGGCCTTTTTAATTCCTCCGCGTGTACGATGCCGGGGCCTACAACAAAGTCGTCGATGGGACTCGACGCGGCGCGTGGCCGAGACCGTAAATCGCAACCAAAACTCTTAATTGTGCTTGGGAGTTGGCGCAAGCCAGCCGGTCACTGTTCTGGCTACTGATTCCGCGATTCCGCACCGACTCGGGTCGCGTATCGCGGCGTTCTGGCGGCGCGAAATCTCCGCGGCTTCAAGGTAACCTCGCAATACCCGGATTGCCACCGGAGCGTCACCCTCGCTCATATTGCGCTTAAGTGACCGGATACCGGCTAGTCAGACAGATCTTGTAAATTTTGACGCCGGCGGGTCAAGATATTGCGCCCTTGACTCACTTTCCCGCTGGGAAAAACGAGCTGTTGCCAGTGAGCCCGACTTGGGCAAAGTTCAATGCCGATCTCGCCAGCGTCCGACCCGAGAGGACGACCAATTTGCTGATTGATCATCGAAGCCAAGGCGGACGTTCGTGCTTCCCAGACGCAGGGGTTGCGCAGTTCAGTTGCTCCAGCCTCGGCTCGTGAGGACGTTCTCGTGACGCAGCGAAGGCCATCTAAAACTATTGACGCGCCTGAGGCGCCAGTCATCCTCGTCGTCGATGACGACCCATCGCTCCGCGAGGCGCTGGGCCGCTTGTTTCGATCCGTCAACCTTGAACCAAAATTGTTCTCCTCGGTGGCGGACTTATTGCTGCACAAGTTTCCAGATGTTCCATGCTGCCTCGTGCTCGACATCAGACTGCCCGGAGTGAGCGGCCTCGACTTCCAGACCCAGCTGGCCAACTCAAACATTCATCTCCCGATTATCATGATGACGGGCCATGGAGACATTCCGATGTCCGTCAGAGCGATGAAAGGAGGAGCTGTCGATTTCCTGACGAAGCCGTTCCGCGATCAGGACATGCTCGATGCTGTCGCGCAAGCGATCGAACGGGATCGGAAGCGACGGAATAGCGACAAGGCGCTTGCCGAATTGCGCGAGCGTTTCGAGTCGCTCACGCCGCGCGAACGAGAGATCATGGCGCTTGTGACGGCTGGGCTCATGAACAAACAGGTGGCGGGAGAGCTCGGGCTGAGTGAGATCACCGTCAAGATCCATCGAGGTCACATTATGAGGAAGATGAGCGTACGATCCTTGGCTGACCTCGTCAGGGCAAGCGAAGCCCTCGAGCTGCATCAGCCGGCGAAATCGACGCCGCGGACGTCCGGTTAGCCCTCTTCCGCCCAATCCAGGGGGATTTTCGCAAGCACACCCAATCGATATCGCTGTTGCTTGCGGCATCGCGCAAATGAACTTGTGCTTGGGCGCCGCCGCGGGATGTAAATCTACGCGATAACGCCTCGAGTGACAGGGTTACGTCTTTCAGATCTCACCATTGGAGATTGAGTTGTGCGGGCAAATCCAGGCTCCGCAATCAGATTCGCTCAGCCTAGTGATGGGTGCAGCGCACAATAATTGCATCGCCGGGGCTACGAAATCCAGCGCGGCGCGGTCATGTGCCCAAACGCAATGAGAAACTCCAATGCCAAACCTTCGTCTGACGATCTCAAACCTAGGTGTGGTTGCAACAGACTGACGTACTGTCTGCCAAAACCCAATGGGAATAGCGGGGTAGGCGCGGAGGGCGTTAATCTCACCATTGTCGTCGCATTACGGACAGAGCCGAACTTCCAGTTCGAAAGAATTGCGTGCGCTGATTGCAGCCGACAAAGGACCTCGGCAGACCCCAACGAGGAAATGTCATGAACTCAGAGATCAAGCCGAGCAACGCCGAGATGGAATATCTCACCGCGCCCTTCAAAGTCTCGCGGATTGCGTTGGGCACCTGGGCGATCGGTGGATGGATGTGGGGTGGAACCGACGAGGCAGAGTCAATCCGCACCATTCATGAGGCTGTCGATCGCGGGATCACGCTGATTGATACGGCGCCGGCCTATGGCTTCGGCCGCTCTGAGGAGATTGTGGGCAGGGCGCTGGCCGAGGGGGGGCGGCGCAAGCAGGTCCTTATTGCGACCAAGGTCGGTCTTGACTGGAAAGACGGACAGCCTTTCCGCAACGCCAGCAAGGCGCGCATTCACAAAGAGATCGAGGATTCGCTAAGGCGGCTGCGGACCGATGCCATCGACATCTATCAGGTGCATTGGCCCGATCCCAACGTACCGATCGAGGAAATCGCGGCTGCGATGGCCGACTTGCGCCGCGCCGGCAAGATTCGGGTAATCGGCGTCAGCAATTTCAATCCGGCGCAGATCGAATCCTTCCGCAAGGTTGCAACGGTGCAAACGGTGCAGTCGCCCTACAATCTGTTTGAACGCGCCATCGAATACGACGTCCTCCCTTATTGTCGGGACAAAGATATCGTCACTTTCGCCTACGGGGCCTTGTGTCGGGGTCTCCTCTCCGGCCGCATGACAGCTCAGACGCGGTTTGCGGGCGATGATCTGAGAAAGCACGATCCGAAGTTCGAGGCTCCCCGTTTTGCGCAATATCTGCGAGCGGTTGAGAGGCTCGACCGCTTCGCGCAGGCCAACTACGGAAAGCGAGTCATTCATCTCGCATTGCGCTGGGTCCTCGACCGGCAGGAAAGGACGGTTGCGCTTTGGGGCGCGCGCCGGCCGGACCAACTCGCCCCGATCACGGGCCTTTCTGGCTGGCATATAGACGCGTCCGCCGCGGCCGAGATCGATCGGATCGTTTCAGAAACGATCGTGAAGGCGGTGGGTCCAGAATTCATGGCGCCCCCCGTTCGGCCAGCAGCCTAATGCCACCTAAACGCGCATCGATGGAGAGCGACATGCTCGACTGCGTAACGCTGAGGATGAAGGACCTCGGTCAGGATGTGCTTTCCGCCGATAGCGTCCGTGAAAATGCCAGGGCGAAGGCCGTTCGCGCCTTTATTGAGTTCTGGAGCACGGGCAATGAAGCTCTCCTCGCGCAAGCTTTTGCGGAGACCTTTGCCGAGTAGGCAGCGCCGCCCTGCGACACGGGCACGAATGGATTGCCACCAAGCAGGCGCCCTGGGGTGCCGGAAAAGGAGTCGAAATGGTGATTCGCTGTGACAAGTGGCACCATTGGCCCTCGAGTGGCATGAAATTGCTTCGACAGCGCACGGATTGGTTTCACGTGGCCGCGAGTTTTGTCCGAGCACCGAGTTTCCTAGGATACAAGATACGATTGCCTTATCTGGCGCCAGCGGTCTCGGGATGCTTGTGTCTGGCGTTATTGACGCAAGCGACGTCCGCGCGATCTGATGCCCCGGCGACCTTGAATGCAATGAGCTATCTTCCGAGTATTAGCGATTTCATGATAGCCACTATTCAGCCCCGTCATGTCAGACTGTGGGTCGCCGCGAGGAGCGGAGATTGGTCGTTTGCTGCCTACGAACTGGGGAATTTGAGGGGCGCCTTTGATCGCCTCGGCCGTGCTCACCCTGTGGAACACGAAATTCCTCTGCAGGAGATGATTTCGTCCGTAACCTCTCAACCCTTTGAGGACATGCACAAGGCAATCGAGTCGAAAGACATGGCAGTGTTCGTCAAGGCCTATGGCGATCTCACCTCCGCATGCAACGCCTGCCACGAGGCCACAAACCATGGCGTGGTCGTCATTCGGGCGCCGACGGACTCATCAATCTCAGACCAGGACTTTGACCGCCTGGGTCCTTAGAAATTCCGGACCCCGGGGCTTTCTGGATCGGCGATTTTGATACGAACTGGGTCCGCGTCTGAGGCCCTCTGACGCAGAAGACCATTCGTGAGCTTTGAGCGGACGCTGCGGATTGCTTTATGCTTGCCGACAAGTGTTAGACTAGATTTGAACCTGCCTGGTCAGCCGTGGAACCCTGTCGCTTATTCCTCGTTTGAATTAAACTGATATACCAAGCATACATAAGCAAGTTGGATAACACGCAACGCTGAGTTTAGAATAGTATACTTATGTTTTATTTGTTTTATTACCTCAAATACCTTGTCTTCTCGTTGCGGCGGTGTCGTTGCTTTCGCAAAAGGAGGCTCTCATGCTTACTCAAAGCAGGATCGCGGAGTTGACGCTACAGCTGTCGGGACGGCTGGCCCGGCTGGGTCAGGACCCACGCGCGCAGCGAACCGCAACATCGGTCGGGGTCGGCGCTTTCCAATCCGCAATCCGGGCGACCGCACTCTGCAGCGCGCCAATTCGAACGACTTCGCCAACGAATGATTTGATGGCGCGACGACGTCCGTTGAGTACGATACTGCACACAGCCGCAGTTTTCGCCGTTGCGGCTGCCTTGTCCGGAACGGCGGCAGACGTCTCGGCGGCGCGGGGTGGAGGGGTCGGAGGGGGCTTTGGTGGCGGAGGCGGCCACGTAGGTGGGATTGGGAGTGATTTCGTCGCAGGATCGGGCGGCGGATTTGGGGGGAGCCATATCGGCGGCTTTGGAGGCAGCCCTGTCGGCGGGTTCGGGGGAACCTCTATCGGCGGATTTAGAGGGAGCCCTGTAGGCGGGTTCGGGGGTACCCATGTCGGCGGGTTCGAGGGAACCCGTATCGGCGGGTTTGCAGGGAGCCATGTCAGAGGGTTTGGGGGCGGCACTGGCAGCCACCTCAGCGGTCTTTCTGGAGGCGGATTCCATAACGACCCCCTGGCGATTAATACTGGTCGCCTTACAAGCCCTTCTGCTCTAGTCGGCCAGCACACCGCCGCAGCAGGGCTAGACTAAATATGCGCTACAGACGGTATCACGGCAGGCGTTACTATGCCAACCCCTGCTTCATCGCCGTCAACGCCCCTTATTTCTGCGAGCCATACAGCTCCTGCCCTTGTTCGACACCGCCATGAAATCCATCGGGTCGGGCCGATTCCAGCCGGAGGAATTGCGCCTGACCTAGATCAAATCGACGCGGCGGGTGAGCTCCGTGATCCGCGGCCTGCCGGCATTCTGCCGCCCTCCGAATACTGATTTTCCTTGAGACGATCGACCGTGGTCCCACCCTTTGGGTCCCACTCCCGGTCATTCTGTCGCGGGGGAACCATTTTCAGGTTCTCACTATGATGATCTGGAATGCCGCGATCTATTGACGCTCGTAGCTCCAGGATATCGTTATTGTTGGCGGCCCTGAACGTTGGCTTATAAGCCGTGGCGAAAACGCCATCGCCTCTCCGCCTAATCTATCAACCCGGCCAGAGAATATTCTACTGCTTTAGGGATCTTGGGATAGACACATTCGGGCGGCTGCCTGCGACGGCGTAGCGGGACGATCTGCGCCGTTGTGAAGGGAAGCTACAGAGCCTTGCACACGTCGACGAGCGCCTCGACCAGATTGGAGACATGCGCTTCGTTCTGACGCGGAGTCGGAGTGATGCGCAGACGCTCGGTTCCGATCGGGACGGTCGGATAGTTGATCGGTTAGATGTAGATGCTGTGCCGATTCAACGGGAGATCGCTTGCCGCCTTGCAGCGGTCCGCATCGCGGATAATGACCGGGACGATGTGAGACGCGTTATCGAGGATCGGCAGGCCCGCCGCGCGGAGCGCGTGTTGGTGACGCGGCGATGTACTGGTGCTCCGTTCTTTCCTCGTTCGAAGCCTTGAAGTGGCGGATCGCCGCGCACGCGCCGGCGGCAACCATGGGCGGCAAGGTGGTCGTGAAAATGAACTGCGGCGCATAGCTCCGCACGGCATCGACGATTGCAGCGTCGGCGGCAATGTATCCGCCAAGCGAGCCGAATCCTTTGGCAAAGCGTGGCTTCAATGACACTGATGCGATCAAAGAGACCTTCGCGCTCGGCGATCCCACCTCCCCGCGGGCCGTACAGGCCAATCGCAAGTGAGCCCATTGTGTCGCTCGGCCAACTCCACGATCTCGCGGACCGGGGCAATGTCGATCAGCAACTGCTCGAGACACGCGAGATCATTGTGCCGCCAGACTTTCTTTTCGCAACCTGAGCGTCGGATGCCCTCGATCATGGAATTACGATTGAGAGCTTCGGAAAGGATCAGGCAGTTGGGCAATAAAGACGCGATCGTCGAAATGCTGGCTAGGTTCGAAAGCCAACCTGAGGTGAAGACAAGCGCGACTTCCTTTCGATGAAGATCGGCAAGCCCGCTTCGAGTTCTAGTATTCGATGATGCGTACCGAGATGTTGCCGGCGCCGCCAGCGCCTGCCTCGTGGCGCTCCACCGCCGCAACTGCAGCCTCGTTACCTCTGGGTGACCCCCATGCTGAGATAGCCGTTTGAGCCAAATGGTCGCCTCGCGCTGGTCTTGGGAGCCGTTCGGCCGTCAGACGGCGGTCGGGAAGCAAGTTGCGTCGCCGCCGAGGTCGATGAAGACCCGATATCGTCGCTCGTCCTTTCGAATCGCGACCGAAGCGAAGATCGCGCAGCATCCCGACCTTGCGCCACATCAAGCTCGATTGCGTCGAATACCACCTTCTTTGCCCTTCGACGCAGCACCGTGGTCGAGCCTGAGGTAGCTCTATTCCGCGGCGATCCGTTCTCCTTTGACACCCTGGGCGATTCGGTCGCCGACCGCCTGGTCGATGTCGCGCCAATACTCGAACGCGCGTGACAGCACGGGCTCTTTCACACCGTCCTTGAGGTGGCCGACGACGTTCGAGACCAGCCGGTCGCGTGCGGCGTTGTCCATGACCTTGCGCACTAGCGTGCCGGCCTGACCGAAGTCGTCGTCGTCCTTTCGCTTCGTGTAAGCGGCATGGATGAACTCGCCGCTCGCTTCCCACACCTCGACATGCGGATATCGCACGGGATCGGCCTTTGGTCCGCCCTTGGAGTTCGGCGCGTACACCGGGTCGGATACGTTCTCGACTCGCATCAATCCGTCCTTGCTGTAGCTGTACACCGGGACCTTGGGTCGATTGACGGGGATCTGCTTATAGTTCACTCCGATGCGGGCGCGGTGCGCGTCGGCATAAGAAAAAATCCGGCCCAGCAGCATTTTATCCGGACTGGGACCGATGCCCGGCACGAGGTTACTGACATCGAAGGCCGCCTGCTCGATCTCGGTGTGGTTGTCGGTCGGATTGCGGTCCAGCGTCATCCGTCCAACTTCGATCAATGGATAGTCCGCGTGCGGCCAGACCTTGGTCAGGTCGAACGGGTTGAAGCGGTACGTCTTCGCCTCGTCGAACGGCATGATCTGCATACGCAGAGTCCAACTCGGGTGGTCGCCGCGCTCGATCGCTTCGTAAAGATCCCGCGTATGGTAGTCGCCGTCGACGCCGGCCAGCCGGTCTGCCTCCGCCTGAGTCAGGAAGTCGATACCCTGCTCGGTCTTGAAATGGTATTTCACCCAGAACTTCTGACCTTTGGCGTTGACCCACATGTAGGTATGGCTGGAAAAGCCGTCCATCTGCCGCCAGGACTTCGGAATGCCCCGGTCGCCCATCAACACCGTGACCTGGTGAGCTGACTCCGGGGACAGCGTCCAAAAGTCCCATTGCATATCATGGTCGCGCAGGTTGCTGTCGGCGCGTCGCTTCTGGGAACGGATGAAGTGCTGGAACTTCATCGGATCGCGGATGAAGAATACCGGCGTGTTGTTCCCGACCATGTCGTAGTTGCCCTGACTGGTGTAGAACTTCAATGCGAAACCCCGCGGGTCGCGCCACGTGTCGGGGCTGCCACGCTCGCCCGCGACGGTCGAAAAACGCGCCAGCATGTCCGTCTTGACGCCCGGCTGGAACAGTGCCGCCTTGGTGTATTGGCTGACGTCCTTGGTCACCTCGAAACGGCCGAACGCGCCGCTTCCCTTGGCGTGGGGCTGCCGCTCTGGAACCCGCTCCCGGTTCCAGTTCGCCATCTGCTCGATGAGGTAATGATCCTGCAGCAAGATCGGGCCGTCGGGGCCGACGGTGAGCGAATGCTCATCGCTGGCGACTGGAATACCGGCGTCGGTTGTCGTGGGCTTACGGCTGTCGTTCGTCATGATAGCGCCTCCGTTGCGTTTGCGGGTGAATCGTAGAGAGTCGTCCAGGTCTTCATTCTTCCTCGAGAGTCATGCCCACGTTCGGGGGAAACGAGGCTCTGCTCCGAAATCATGCCCAATTTGAGGGCGATATGATGGAGCACGTCGCCGCCAGCCTCATCGACGCAGGTTTGCTTTGCGGCTGATCATTCCGCCGGGGCTGTGGACCGCGGCGCCACTTCGATCCCGTCCTCGGCAAGCAATTTTATTGCTTTGTGGATCAAGGCGGCAACAAGGGCTCCGACGATCGGAGCGAGTACATACAGCCAGGCGTTGGTGAAGTTGGCCGTCGCGATCATCGGACCCAAAGAGATGGCGGGGTTGAAGTTCGCGCCGGTCAAGCTGCCGCCCATCATGATGTTGAGAGCCACGGTCATCCCGATAGCGATCGGCGCGAGATTGCCGGCGCTGCGGGCGTACGCGGTGGTGAGCACGACGATAACGAGAAAAAAGGCGAGCACGGCCTCGATCACGAATCCGGCTTCGGGCGTGATCGTGAGCGTTGTTGCGCCGAGAGCGACGCCCTGCGCTAGCTCCGGCCGGCCGAGGCCGGTGTCGACGCCGCCAAGCACTGCCCGTAAAAGGAACGCCGCGCAGGCTCCGGCCACGAGCTGGCTGATAATGTATCCTATCGCTTCGCCAATGCTCATGGCGCGGGCGGCCAAGACGCCGACGGTGACCGCCGGGTTAAAATGGGCGCCCGACAAATTGCCATAGGCAAAGGCAAAGACCATAATCGTCAGGCCGTGGGCGAAGGCAATCCCGGCGATCCCATTGAGGCCGGCGCCTGTCCCGACCACGGCCGCGGCCCCAGCGCCGATGAAAACGAACGCGAAAGTGCCGATGAACTCCGCAAGAAGCTTGGCGGAAAGGTGGTTTTGCATTTCGATCTCCCAATAAGAACAATTTGCGCCATCTGGCGCGATCAGCGCCCTTAGCGCCTCGGCTAAGGCGAGCCGACCGACGAGTTGACGGTCGGGCGCTCGCGCCGAGCCGCGAGGCTGTCCGATCAGGGAATCCTGGCTCTTGCTGAGAGGTGACCGGCAGTGGTTTTAAGAACGGCGCACATGTTCACGAGGTCTTCTCCTGTGCTGCTCCGTCAACTTACGCATGTCGTTCGGCGCGCTCCATTGCGCGCACGTTTCGCCGCACCATCTCAACGGACAAGCTACGAAACGTTGGTTTAACAGCGAGCGGAAGTGGGTCGTTCGCGGCTCGAGCGCCGCTCGCTCCGAAACCGGCGGCGTCCAACCTCCCTTTGGGAGGACTTTCACGCCCGCACCGGTAATTCGGGAATCAGTTTGTCCAGGGTTATCGGGTAGTCGCGGACGCGCACGCCGCAAGCATTGTAAATCGCGTTGGCGATCGATGCGCCTGCCCCGCAAATGCCGAGCTCGCCGACGCCCTTGCTTTTCAGAGGGTTGGATTCGGCGTCGAGTTCAGGAAGGAAAATCGCGTCCACATTGAGCACGTCGGCATGGACCGGCACATGGTATTCGGCCAGGTCGTGGTTCACGTAGCAGCCGAAGCGAGGGTCGAGGATCATCGCTTCTTCGAGGGCCGCGCCGATGCCGAAGATCATGCCGCCGATCGCTTGAGATCGCGCGGTCTTCTCGTTCAGGATGCGGCCGGCGGTGAAAACGCCTAGCATGCGTCTCAGTCGGACCTCGCCGGTATCCATATCGACGCCGACTTCAGCAAAGTGGGCGCCATACGATTGCTGCGAGAATTCTGTGCTCGTGGCGCCAGGTCTGATCTCGCCATCGGCGTCGACGCCTTCTGGACCGATGAGGTCCATGAGTGGCCTGGATTGACCAGCAGCTTCAATCCGGCCGTCGCCGAATTGGGCCGCATCGGGGTCCATGCCCGCGAGCTCCGCCAACCTTGCTCTCAATTTATTGCAGGCGTCGAATAGAGCCGAGCCCGAACTGGCCGCGCCGTAGGAGCCACCCGATCCTGCCGCCTGCGGGAAGCTTGTATCGCCCAACTCCACTAGAATTCGTTCGGGAGGCAGGCCGAGCATTTCAGCCGCGATCTGGGTCAGGATGGTGTAAGTCCCTGTGCCGATATCGGTCATCGCCATTCGCACAACGGCCAAACCATCCGGCCCGAGCCGCACGTTGGCCTTCGACAGTTGAAGCGTGTTTCCGCGCGTGGCGGCGGCCACCCCCATTCCGACGAGCCAACGCCCGTCCCGCGACTGGCCGGGCTTTGGATTCCGCCGGTCCCAACCAAATCGGCGTGCTCCTTCCTGGAGGCAGGCAATGAGGTGACGACTGGAATAGGGAATGTGCTTTTCCGGATCTTCCGTCGGCTCGTTGCGCATTCTCAGCTCGATCGGATCAAGGTCGAGCCTCTCAGCGAGTTCATCCATCGCACATTCGAGCGCCAGAAGACCGACCGCCTCTCCGGGGGCGCGCATCGACGAAGCGACCGGAATGTCCAGCGGCGCCAAACGATGCCTGGTCAGTCGGTTGTCGCCCGCATACAGCGTTCGTGTCTGCAGGGCCGCGCCCTCGTAGGTCTGTTCGCTCCAAAAATTGCCCGAAAACACATCGTGGCCGATCGCAAGAATGCGGCCGTTGCGATCTGTCCCCAGGCGGATGCGTTGAATGGTGTCGGAACGGTGCGTCGTGACATGGAACACCTGCTGCCGCGTCAGCGCCGTCTTCACCGGCCGGTTGAGCTGGCGCGCAGCGATCGCCGCCAAAATGGCGTCGGCATTGACCCAAAGCTTGGAGCCAAATCCGCCGCCGATGTAAGGGCTGAACAGCCTGACCTTCTCGACCGGAATGTCGAGGGTCCTGGCGACTGCGTCGCGTCCCTGATTTCAGCATCTGGTTGGAGGTGTGAAGGATGAGGTTGTCGCCCTCCCACATGGCCAGTGTGGCGTGCGGCTCCATCATGGCTTGGCTTTGCAGTGGCGTGGTGTAAGTCACGTCGAGCTGCACGGAAGCCGCGGCGAAAGTGCCAGCGAAATCACCCAAGGCGCTATCAGGCGGAGCGAAACCTTGTGGTGCGCGCGCTTGATCCAGGCCGCCACGCAAAGCAAATCTACCAGGCGAGCGTTCATAGTCCATGCGCACGAGATACGCAGCCGCTCTCGCTTCTTCGAAAGTCTCTGCGACTACGAACGCGACTGGCACGCCGTAGTACTGCACCGCCGAGCTTGTGAGCACGGGGTGGGCCATGTGATGATTGCCTGTGCCTTGCTGGGGCGCATTTCGATAGGTCAGCACCAGGATGACGCCCGGGGCGCGCTCGGCCATATCCGTATCGATGGATTTGATCTGTCCCTTGCCGATCGACGCTTCCACAACATAGCCGTACGCAGTCGTCGGCCCTTGCTCCACCTCGTAGGCATAGCGAGCGCCGCCTGTGACCTTGAGCCGTCCGTCGACGCGATCGAGCGGCTTGCCGACGACGCCTCGCGCGTCGACATCGAGCGCGTTTGATCCTGCGGGAGCGTTCATTTCCATCGGACTTGTCTCCTCAGGTCAGAGTCGCTTCAGCCAGAACGGCGCGCAGCGTGCGGCGCGTGAGCGGGATCTTGAAGTCGTTGCCGCCATAACCGCGGGCTCCGTCGAGAACCTCAGACGCGACAGCATCGAACGTCCTTTCGCTTACCGAAGCGCCAACCGCTTGTTCCTCCGCCAGCGCTACGCGCCACGGCTTGGGAGCAAGGCCACCAAACGCGAGACGCGCCGAACGGACTTTTCCGTCTGCGGCGTCCACGATCGCCGCGACGGAAACCAGAGCGAAGGCGTAGGACGCTCGGTCACGAACTTTCCGGTAGATCTGCTTGCCTATCGGCGGCGGCGGCAGGGTGACGGCAGTGATGATTTCGCCGCGCTTCAACGTCGTCTCGATCTGCGGCGTGTCCCCGGGGAGGCGATGAAACTCCGCGATCGGAATGGCGCGCGTCATGTTGTTCGCGTCGACCGTCTCGACTTGGGCGTCGAGCGCTCGCATCGCAACGGCCATGTCGGACGGGTTTACCGCGATGCACTGGCCGCTAGCGCCCAGTATGGCGTGGATCCGGTTGAACCCGCCGAGCGCTGCACAGCCCGAGCCCGGGTCGCGCTTGTTGCACGGCTTCGTCACATCGTAGAAGTAGTAGCAACGCGTCCGCTGCAGCAGGTTGCCGCCGGTGGTGGCCTTATTCCGTAATTGCGCGCTGGCCCCCGCCAGCAGCGCCCGGGTGAGGACGCCGTAGTGCTGCCGCACGCGCTGGTCCGCCGCCAGATCGCTGTTTCTCACCATCGCGCCGATACGCAGGCCTCCTTCCGAGGTATCTTCGATCTTATCCAACGGAAGTCGATTGATATCGACGATATGGCTCGGCCTCTCGACCTGGAGCTTCATCAAATCGAGCAGATTCGTTCCGCCCGCGATGAGTTTGGCGCCAGGTTTGGCCGAGGCGGCTGCCGCGTCGGTCAGCGAGTTCGCGCGCTCATAAGTGAAGGCCTTCATGTTGGCGCTCCCGCCGCTTGCTTGATGGCCGCCACGATGTTCGGATATGCAGCGCAGCGGCAGATATTGCCGCTCATCCGCTCGCGGATCTCGGCATCGGTCAAGGCTGGCTGGGCTTCCGCCAGATTCTCGGTGACATAGCTTGGCGCACCTACGCGACTCTCGCTGAGCATGCCCATGGCGGAACAGATTTGCCCCGACGTGCAATAGCCACATTGAAAACCATCGTGCTCAATGAAAGCCGCCTGCAGCGGATGGAGCTTGTCGCCGTCGGCGAGTCCCTCGATCGTTGTGATCGGTTCGTCGTCATGCATTGCAGCAAGCGTCAGGCAGGAATTGATGCGGCGCCCGTCCAGCAACACCGTGCACGCGCCGCACTGGCCGTGATCGCAGCCCTTCTTTGATCCTGTGAGCGCGAGATGTTCACGCAAGGCGTCGAGAAGGGTGGTCCTCGGGTCGAGCGTCAGATGATGGAGTTGGCCGTTGACTTGAAGTTCGACACTTACCGGGGTCACCACACCCTCGGCGTCGTATGCCTCGGCGGACAGCGCAACCTGCGGGAAACCGCCGAGCAGGAACGCGGCTGTGACGGTTCCGGATTCTAGTACCGTTCGTCGGGTGATCCGAATGCCTCGGTGTCCGTTTTCATCCATGACTGGCGCCTTCGTTCCTGGTGGCGATCCGTCGTCTCTTGTCATCGTTAAACACCTAACCGGCGGCCACGTTCCGGGCGTCTGAGAACGATCGCCACGTGTCCTCTGGAAGATTGACCACGATTGGAGTTGAGGTGCTTCTCACCACGACCCATCGGAATGGCTGCGAATTTGACGGATTGATCTCCATATGCTGCAGGAATGCCGGCACGTGAATGAAATCGCCGGCCTCCGCGCTCGCCGCGAATTTGCCGCTCTCGCCCCAACGCACTTCGCATATGCCGGATAACACATATGCGATGGTTTGCTGCTCGCCATGATGGTGAATACCGGTGCGAGCGCCAGGCTTGACCTCGAACATACCGCCCCACATCGTCGATTCGACGCCGAGTTGCGGCGCAACTGCAGCTTGGCGTTCCGAGCCGGGCGTTTGCAGGGTGCCCCTGTCGAATTCACGTGGATGAATGATACGGATTGCAGAAGAATCGCTCATCGATTTACCCGGGGTTATCGCTCGTAAGCTCGCGATCCAATCGCCGCTTTGCCAACGAATTTAGCCCTAGGGGCTGCAATTCTTTATCCTACATCGGTAGATCAAGGTCCTGCGTTCGTTTGGGCGAACCCAAACGTTGGTATGCGCAAACGCCCTCAAGTCTTTGGAGGCTTTGTCACGCCGGCGGCAGCTTGTTGGATGTAAGTAGGCGTTCTAGCCGAGGGTATGAAGAAAATCAGCTATGCCAGATATCGGTTCCCGCCCGAGGTCATACATCAGGCGATTTGGCTCTATCTCCGAGTTACACTCAGCTTTCATATCGTCGAGGATTTGCTCGGGCAGCAGCGGATCGCGGTCTCGTACGAGACCCCGATCCGCCGGGTGAACCACTTGGGGCCGATAATCGCCGCGTATCTCCGCAAGCGCCCAAGGTGACGATGCCATCGCGTGGGTTACGGATCACGAGGATGCGGTCGGGCGACGTGCCGATCGCAGTGCTCGATTTGGATCGAATCGAACACTTGGCGCCTGGTCGGGCGGAGGCGTTGTCTTGTTCTGAAGTGTGAGGGTCCGTTCGCACGCCGCTTCGCGGGGCTCCCGACAAGTCGGCGTCCATGGCCACCCGCGTGGCGGTATCAAGGTGGACGCACTTCCGTTTTGTGCGCGACTTAAGCGCGACACATCGCCAATCTTTTGCAGCAGCTGGATTGTTGGCGATTGGAGTGATGCAAGGCGCTTTGTCCCGCGGGTCGTGCTCGAACAGCCAAGGGCGACAGACGCGATGGTCTCATCCAAATCATCCTAACGTATGTTCCGTGTAAGCCAGAAGAGCATTGAAACTCCGGGGCCGTCATTCAAATAACGAAATGACAGAAAACCAAGCTGAGTATTGGTCTTGGCTCGCTTTTAGCTGCGGAGCGATCCAGGAATTAACGCAACGGCGGCAAAACTGTCGCAATCACAGGAGATACTCAAATGAAACGCTTAGTCTTGACGTTCCTGTCGACGGCCGCGGTTTGCGCCGTCGTATTCGCCACTTCAGCCGCCGCCCAGGATACAGTCACGGGCGCGCCTGCGGGCTCCGCACCGGTAACTGTTGAAGGGTACGGGAACTCTTCTGGATCCATGGGCCCGTCCGCTTCCGCTAGCGGCTCGGCTTCGAGTGGCCCGCTCTCCGCAATCGGCTCGGTTTTGAGCGAGCCGCTCTCCGCGACCGCGACGCCTCAGCGATGCCAAGTTATTCGTAGCACTGACAACTCTGAGGGAAGGTACACAGCCGTCTGCGGTCCGTGACCTACCTGCCCGCAATCCAACGCGCGCCGGATTCGGCGAAACGGTCAAGCGCGGCGCGCTGTTGGGCAGGCGGATGAGTACCAGCCGCTCGCTGTCCCTGAACTGGCCGGACTGGTTTATGGCGGTCGACGCTGGAAAGCTGCGTCCGTCTCTGGATCCGACGCGATCGACGGAGCAAGTCTATTTGGGTCGAAGGCATTACGCCGGCGTGCTGGCGCGCTCCGCATCCGTGTGGCGCGACTTGACGGAGCGCATGACGGAAGAGAGCGTTGTCACACCAGCCGTTTTTACAGGTTAGTACTTACCGTCGCAGAAGCCGGTTTAATGAAATCAATGGGTTAGCAAATCGGTGAGGACCAGAGAGCCTTTACTTGCTAGAATGACAATGCCGTGACGAGAGAACGTCCGCATGCATGTGCCCTACAAATCTGCCCTAGGCATTCTCGCCTCGGCAGCCGCAGCGTTCGCCGTCATCCATTGGAGGTCGGCTGACCAAACGGCTTCGGCGCCGGCGGCCGCTCCCCCGGTCCCGGTTGTCACCGCGCAGGTGCAGCAGCACGACGAGCCGATCGTACTCTCGGGCCTCGGAACCGTTCAGGCCCTGAATACGGCCTCGATCCAGAGCCAAGTGACTGGCGTCCTCGAGGAGGTTGATTTCGTCGAAGGCCAGTCGGTCAAGAAAGGCGACATCCTGGCCAAAATCGACCCGCGTCTTTACCAGGCTGCTCTGACCCAGGCGCAAGGACAATTGGCCAGGGACACCGCCCTTCATGCCCAGGCGCAATCCGATCTCGAACGCTATCAAAAGCTTGGGACCGAGAATTCGATCGCCCTGCAGCAGGTTGCCGACCAGCAGTTTCTGGTTGCGCAGGACGCGGCCGCCATGAAGACCGACCAGGGGATGATTAATAGCGACCAGACGAATTTGGACTACACGAGCTTGCGGGCGCCCTTTGATGGCGTGACCGGCCTTTTGCAGGTCCAGATCGGCAACCTGATCCAACCAACGAACGCGACCGGCATCGTGGTTCTGACGCAGGTGGAGCCGATCAGCGTCGTGTTCACGCTGCCGAACGTCGATATCGCCCCGGTCCAGGAGGCCATGGCGCGCGGCACGGTTCAGGCGACGGCCTATGATCAAAGCGGCAGGAAACAGCTCGATGTCGGCACCCTTCTGGCGATCAACAACCAGGCGACCACGACTTCCGGCACCGTTCAGCTCAAGGCGATCTTTCCGAACCAACACCGCCAGCTGTGGCCCGGCACGTTCGTCAACGTCGACCTCACGACCTCGGTCGTCCCCAACGCGCTGACCATCCCCACGAACGCCGTGCAGCAGAATGACAAGGGGCAATTCGTCTTCGTGGTCGGCGCCGACAATCGGGTCGCGATTCGTCCGGTCGAAGTCGCGCAGCGTCTGCATGCGGTCGCGCTGATCTCGAAGGGGCTGCAAGCGGGCGAGACCGTCGTCGTGCAGGGTCAGTACCGGCTGACGCCCGGGACTCTCGTCGTCTCGTCGTCGCCATCCGGCGCTCCCAACCCGACGACGGCGAGCGCCGGGATGCTGCCGTGAACCTCTCCAGCGGATTCATCACCAGGCCGATCGCGACCGCGCTGCTGATGGTCGCAGTCGTGGCGCTGGGGATCGTCAGCTACGTGCTCCTTCCCGTCGCCGCTCTGCCAAACATCGATACGCCGACGATCCAGGTGACGGCCCAGATGCCCGGGGCGGACCCGCAAACGATGGCGTCCTCTGTCGCTACTCAACTCGAACGGCAATTCGGCCAGATCCCCGGCCTCACTCAAATGACTTCGAGCAGCGGCACGGGATTCACCTCGATCACGCTCCAATTCGACCGCAGCCGCACCGTCGATTCGGCCGCCCAAGACGTGCAGGCGGCGATCAACGCCACGCAGGCGCAATTGCCGATCTCACTCCTGAGCCTGCCGATCTATCGCAAGACCAATCCGGCCGACACCCCGATCCTGCTGATATCGCTGACATCCGACGTGCTGCCGATCATGACAGTCAGCGACTATGCCTACTCGGTCCTGGCGGAGAAGCTTTCGCAAGTCACGGGCGTCGGCCTCGTAACGGTCGGCGGCAACGAAAGTCCGGCAATCCGGATCCAACTAAACCCCGCCCAGCTCGCCGCCATGAACTTTGATTTCGAAACGATCCGGCTTGCTCTGGCGAGCCTGACCGTCGTTCAGCCGACCGGGCTGCTCTACGGTGGCCAGCAAGCCGTGGCGCTTCAGACGAACGACCAGCTGCTGACAACCCAAGGCTACGACGACGCGATCGTAGCCTATCGCAACGGGGGGCCGATTCGCATCCGCGACATCGGGCGGGCGATCAAGGCGCCCCAGGATAAGACAGTTGCAGGCTGGCTGAACGGCAAGCCGGCTGTCTTGCTGGCCGTTTTCCGGACGCCGGGCGCAAATGTCATGTCCGCCGTCGAGGCGATCAAGAAGGCCCTGCCGCAACTCCGAGC
Organism: uncultured Alphaproteobacteria bacterium; assembly: GCA_963730555.1. Taxonomy (GTDB): domain Bacteria; phylum Pseudomonadota; class Alphaproteobacteria; order Rhizobiales; family Beijerinckiaceae; genus Roseiarcus. Next base: position 140,540 of record CAVSSS010000017.1, read on the forward strand.
CTCGTTGCCGCCGGGCATAGATGTTGAAATCGTATCGGACCGAACCCAGACCATTGCGGCCAGCCTCGCCGACGTTCGCTTCACCCTGCTCCTGACGATCGCCCTCGTCGTTGGCGTGATCGCGCTCTTCCTCCGCAGGCTTTGGGCGACGGTCATTCCCGCGATTTCGGTCCCGATATCGATCATCGGCACATTCGCGGTGATGTACGTCCTGGGCTACAGCCTAGACAATCTGTCCTTGATGGCGCTCACGATCGCGGTGGGTTTCGTCGTCGACGACGCCATTGTCATGGTCGAGAACATCGTCCGCCACATCGAAGGCGGCGGATCGCCGTTGCAGGCCGCGCTCGACGGCGCCGGCGAGATCGGCTTCACCATCCTGTCGATTTCAATCTCGCTCATCGCGGTCTTCATTCCGCTGTTTTTGATGGGTGGCGTGGTCGGCCTTCTGTTTCGGGAATTCGCCGTTACCGTCGCCGTCTCGATTGTGGTCTCGGTGCTCGTATCGCTGACGCTTACTCCAATGCTTTGCGCGAAATTGCTGCCGGCCGCGGCTCATGCGAAGGAGGGCCGGATCTCCCGCGCCCTCGAAGCGTTCTTGACTGGGCTCGTGACTGTCTATGATCGCGCCCTCATCGTCGCTCTCAGACATCGCCGGACCACGCTTGGCGTGATGATCGCGACGGTCGCCGTGACGGGGTGGCTCTTCGTCGTCATCCCCAAGGGCTTCTTCCCGCAACAGGATACGGGCATCATTATGGGCGTCAGCGAAGCGGCCCAGGATGTCTCGCCCGACGGGATGAAGGAACGTCAGCAGGCGATCCTCGAGATCGCGGCACGCGACCCGGCAGTCGCCTCTGCGGTCGGCTATATTGGGCCGGGCGGGCCGACGGTCACCGAGAACGATGGTCGCGTGTTCATAACTCTGAAGCCCCATGGCGAGCGGAACGTAACCGCCGACCAGGTCATCGCCCGCCTGACGACTGCGGTGCAGCAGGTGCAGGGGATGAGGCTTTATATGCAGGCTGCGCAGGACATTACCATCGGCAGCCGGCTATCGAAGACGCAGTACCAGTTCACCCTGGTCGATATCGACCAGGGTGAACTCAGTTTTTATGCGTCGAAACTCATGGCGAAGCTGCAGGACTTGCCGGAGCTGACAGCGGTCGCCAGCGATCAGGAAGCGCCGGGCCGCACTCTCAACGTTCAGATCGACCGCGCGGCCGCCGCATTGTTCGGGATCACGCCGGCGACGATCGACTCCACCCTCTACGATGCGTTCGGCCAGCGACATATCGCGCGGATCTACACTGCGCTGAACGAATATTACGTGATCCTGGAAGTCAACCCGCAATATCAGCTCGGACCCAATGCGCTGCAACGCATCTATGTCCTGACGCAAAATGGCACGATGGCGCCGCTGAGCCAGATCGCCAGCCTGATTCCGGCTGTGGCCCCGGTCGTCGTGAATCATCAGGGGCAGTTTCCGTCGGTCACCCTGAGCTTTAACCTCGCGCGGGGCGCGACGATCGGCGCGGCGGTTTCAGCGGTGCAAAAGGCGACCGCCGACCTTCGCCTTCCGCCGTCGATCGCCACGAGTTTCCAGGGCAACGCACAAGCCTTCCAAAGTTCACTTAGCACCACACCACCACTGATTCTCGCGGCGTTGTTCGCGGTCTACATCATCCTTGGCATGCTCTATGAGAGCACGATCCATCCGTTGACGATCTTGTCGACGCTGCCTTCGGCGGGTCTCGGCGCGCTCATCACGCTCATTCTTGTCGGCCGCCCGCTCGACGTGATCGGCATTATCGGCATTATCCTTCTGATCGGCATCGTGAAGAAGAACGGCATCATGCTCGTCGACGTCGCCCTCGAAGAGCAGCGCGATCACGGCCTTTCTTCCGAGGAGGCGATCCATCACGCATGCCTCCTCCGCTTCCGGCCCATTCTGATGACAACGATGTGCGCGCTGTTCGGCGGCGTTCCACTTATGCTCGGAACGGGAACCGGGTCCGAAATCCGGCAGCCGCTGGGCTATGCGATCGTCGGGGGATTGCTGGTGTCTCAGCTGCTTACGCTCTTCACCACGCCGGTCGTATTCATCTATATGGATAAGATCGGTCAGGCATTGTCCGCGCGGAGTCGCGCCAGGCCCTCCCGTCTCGCAGACGCGGTGCGGGCTGGTTGAGCCCCCACAAGCTTCGCGCCGACCAGCTTCTCGGCGCCGACCTCACGGCTAAGCCCGTTTCTATTACGTCGCCGGGGGAGAGCCTTGCGCGTTGACGCCAAAGCGGCCCCAATCTGATCGGAGATTGCTGCAGTTCGGGACCGATACGGGACCTAAACTCTCCGGCCCAGGTCAAGGTTACGATTTTATTGGTGCCGCAAGAGAGATTCGAACTCCCGACCCCATCATTACGAATGAGAAGTACCCGATACCCTGCCATGTCTCTCACAGTCGCTATATGTCACTAAATAATTGAGTTTGCGCTGATAATTATCTCGCGTTATCCACGCTGATATCGTATTATCTCATGTGGGTGGTCACCATGTGGTCACCCCAAGAAACTAATCGGAGCAGGAAATGGTTGAGCCATCCGCCAAACTGACTAAGCGAGTTGTCGACGCGGCCCTACCGCGACCAGGTCGCTATATCGTCTGGGACACCGAATTGAAGGGGTTTGCTCTTAGGGTCTCCGAGAGCGGGACCAAGTCTTATGTTCTCCGCTACCGACCTCGAGGCACGGGACGGGCAGGTCCGAGACGCTTCATGGCGTTGGGACGACATCGTCACGTTAACGAGTTGGGAGTTGGCGAGCGGCTAAACGCCGGCCATGTCGACTTCCTGTGACCCTGTGTATCGCCGCCATGATCACGGACAAGCTCCGGTCATACGGCGCTGCGAGGGCGAAGATGGGCCTTCAAGTTGAACATCGCCAGCACAAAGGCCTGAACAATCGCGCGGAGAACTCTCATCAACCGACCAGGCGGCGCGAACGGATCATGAAGCGATTCAAATCAGCTAGACAGGCGCAACGGTTCCTGACGGTTCACGATCAAGTCGCGAACCTCTTCCACATCCCTTATCCCGAATCCGTCCCTGCTGACTTCCGCCGTGCTTCGCGCGAGCGAGCCTTTGCGGTCTGGAGCGAGATTTCCAAGACTGCCGCCACTCCCTGACTCTCGGCTCTCAGAAAATCGCCTTCTTCAGCTCAGCGCGCGCTTAACCTGACGGTGCCCATAGAAGAGCTCCCACCTCGTCCAGCGGCGCGCGACTGTCGGATTGTGGGGTCGGGTTCATGGCCGGTCGAAAAGCGACGGCCATTCGACCGACCGCACGATGCTACCACACGCTAACGGCTGACCGTCAAACGGCCGACGCGGACGTGCTGGCGCGAGATCCCGGCGGTACCGCATTGCGGGGCAGGCCCGCCTGCTCGCTAATCCGCATGAGCTAGAGGGCGGAGGGGTGGGGCTGTCGCCGGATACCGGAGCACGCGGTGCTTCTTTCGCGTTAAGGCTGCACGCGATCCTGCTTCAGGTCCTGGCGGCGCGACCGGCTCCTCACGAGCTCTTCCTGCCGAGCCGCTCGCCTCCTTAGGCAGCGGCGGAAGGAAATGGCCGTATGGGAAGAGCCGCTCCTGGCGCGTTCCTTCCCTACCGGAACGGGCCAAGAGAGGTCGATTTATCCCGGTCGTCATCGCGTCGGCGAATAACCGGTATTTGGGTATTCCGGCCCAGCTGGGATCGACGTTCAGCGGGCGTTCCAAAGTCCGTGATACACGCAATCGGCTTTGTTCCTGACGTTGCCTCCTGTCGATGCAGAACGCCCCCGTTCCGCCGCAACCAAGCGATTGCCCCTTCCGCGAATCACGGCTTTGGGCACACCGCCCCACTCGTTACCCAGGCCTCGACGAGCGCGCCCGCTTGCTGCTGGGTGCCTGGCGCTGGTTTGCGGCCGGCCCCGGGCGCCCACGCCCAGCCGACCAGATGGTCCTCGCCGATATGTTCCACGAGGCTCGCCAGCGACCGGCTGCCGTTGCGCGCGGGATCCTTGATCTGGGCGCAGATCTCGCCGATCGTCTTGCCTTCCCAAGCCATCTCGCGTGGCGCAAGATGCCAGATCGGGTTGCCCGGCACCCGCACGGGCTCGAAGTTTGCTGCCTGATGGCAAATCGGACACCGCATCGCCGGAAGGCCGAAGCCGTCGGCCCCCCGCTCGACCGGAGGCTGATGAAGTCGCGCCGCGTCGCCCTGGCGCGGGCGGTCGCCGGCGGGATGGCAATTGAGACAGCGGGGGCTGGTCAGCACCTTGCCGAGCTCAGTAAAATAAGCGGCCGACCGCGCAGCGGGATCGCTGATCGACGAAAAGCTCTCGACGCTGGCGAGATTGTCTGAAGCGACGCCGGAAACAGCGTAGGCGGTCAATACGTTCGCCGGCAGCGCCAAGGCTGCGACGAAGAGCGTGGTCCGCAGGTCAATCCGCATGATCAACTGCTTCGAAGGTAGCGCGCCGGATCCGCCAGGATCACGTTACGCACCGCTTGATGATATTTGATGTAGCCGGTGCAGCGGCACAGGTGGCCGTCCAGCGCCTCGGCAATCGTCTTCTCGAGATCGGCCCGGGCGATCGGCGCCTTGGTCAGGCGCTCGAGAAGGACCTGGCCCTCGTTGAGGAAGCCCGCCGTGCAATAGCCGCACTGGAAGGCGAAATTATTAATGAAAGCCTTCTGCAACGGAGTGAGCTCACCGTCCTTTGCATGGCCTTCGACGGTGCGAATCGATTTGCCGTCGAAGCTTGCGGCCGGGACGATGCAGGTCGGGCTCGTATAGCTAGACCGGTCAGGATCATCGATGATAACCGCGCAACTCAGGCATTGCGCGGCGCCGCAGCCGAACTTGGTGCCGGTCATGCCCAGATATTCGCGCAGGAAATCGTTCATTGTCAGGTCGTCGCGCACGTCCTGTGGGCCGTAGGCGCGACCGTTGATGGTGACGGTGAGTGACGTCATTTGGGCGTTTCCCCGAGCACGGCCTGCTTGAGCATCGCTTGGGTCACCGGCAAGGATTGGAAGCGGTGACCAGTCGCATCGTTGATGGCGTTGAGAAGCGCAGGGACTATCGGGGTCATCACGACTTCCGCCATGCCCTTCGGCCGCTCGTCGGCGTCAACGGGCGGCAATACCTCGACCTCGAGCCCGTCAAGCGGTAGGTCCGACCCCCGTGCGACGAGGTATTGACCGAGGTTCCATTTCCCATTGCCTGGCCCGTCCTCGTAAGGCGGCAGGGTCTCGAGCAACGCATAACCAACGCCCATTGCGAAGCCGCCCTGCGCTTGTCCCAGCACGACCTCCGGGACTAACGCCTGGCCGCATTCCAACACGCTGTATGCTTTCGCGATACGCAGCGCGCCGGTTACGCGATCGACCTCGATGCGAACCACAGTGCCGCACAATGTCGCATAGGTGGGACCGCTCTGGTTGAAGACGGTAGGCGGAAACTTGACGCTGGTGCGATCAAGACGAACGAAATCGCCGCCGCCGTGGCGCATAGCAAGGGCGTCGATGTCGGCCGTCCACTCCTGTCCAGCCACCGTGAAGGTCGCTCGCGACCATGCCCAGCGATTGAAGCCATGGGTCATCGCTCCGGTCACGCCATTCTGTGCGTGCGCTTTAGCCGCCATCGCCCCTAAGGTCAGCGGGACAAGTCCGGGCATAATGAGTTGTCCGTCCTTCCAGCGAGCCTTCCCCCATTCCTCGGCCCTGGGATCACTCGGCGCGATGCCCCACAATTCGAGCGCCGCCGGCCACAGGCCAAAGCGGAAAATGACTTGCGCGGCCTCGGCCGCCGCGTGTGTTCCGGCAAACGCGCCTGTCGAGGCGGCGGTCGCTGAACTGATCGCCGGCACCCAGCGCGGATCGCGCGCCGCCGCGTCTTGCGTCTCCTGACTCATGGTGTAGGAATTGCCGGAGGTCACGAGATCAAGCGGGCCGAATGTGTCGACTTGGGCGAGGGCGATTTCGTCAGCGACGCCGCCCAGATGAGCTGCGACCCGATTGGCCGCCGCTGTCCCAACGGCGTTTCCAATTTCGGTGGCGTCGCAACGGATCGTAATAAGGCCGTCTGGAGTGATTTCGACGGATCCCGACATAGTGTCCCCTCCGGTGCCGTAGTTCTTGCTGGCGCAGGCGACGCCGGTGCCGACGAGAATTCCCGCCTGCTGTCCGCGCGCCTTCTGCTCCGCGCGCTGATTCCAAATCGGATGCTTCTCTAACTTATCCAGGATTTCCGGGGTGCGGATCGACACGCTGTAAGTGTTTCCAGCAATGATCCGACCGCCGGCCGCGAGGGCGTTGCGGCGCCGGAACTCGACTGGGTCGAGCGCCAGCGCCGTGCAGATCTCATCGACCATCACTTCGAGCGCGGTCGTCGACTGCACGGTTCCGTAACCGCGCATCGAGCCCGCGGTCACCCCACGCGAGTGGTACGCAAACGTGGTGATGTCGACTTTCGGGACATAGTAAATGCCGACCGCCATGTTGGCGGAGACGGTCGCCACATTGACCGAAAAATTCGCGAGGCCGCCGCCGTCGAGCGCGTGGTCAGCGGCGAATCCGACGATTTTGCCGGTCGCTCGATCAACCCCCATCTGCGTGCGGATCTTGAAGGCGTGCCGCTTGATCCCCGATTGAAACTGCTCGTAGCGGTTGTTCGCGAGCCGGACTGGACGATTCGGGAAGAACATCGCCGCCAATGCGACGTAAAGTGGGAACGGCGTGTGGTCGCGTCCGCCGAATCCGCCGCCGCAATAGGCGGAATTGGTGTTGATGTGCGCCGGCTTGACGGCCGCCTCGGCGTTGCCGAGCAGATATGCGACCGCAGTCGCGACCTCGTAGGGCGACTGCGAGCCGACAACGAGCTCGAGGTTCTTACGCGGCTCGTCAAACCAGGCCAGGCCGCTTTCCGGCTCGAGAAACATTGGGTCGACCGACTGGGTCTCGAATTCACGGTCCAGCACCAAAAGCGCCGGATTGTCCGCCGCGAGTTCAGCACGAATTTGCTCGCCATGATCCGCGGCTTCGGCATAGGCTTGCCCGGTCGGGATCGGGAGTTGCGCCCATATCGGCTGCCCCGTGTCCTCGAAACGCCCCGGACTAACCCAGCCGTTCTTGAACGGCGAGAAGACGTCGGGCGCCTCGGGAGTCGGGCCGCCGACGCGAGTGAAGCGAAAGGCGCCGTAGTCGGGCATCTTGACGGGGCCCGTTTCCTCGCCGAACTTCGCGAATGTTGCATCGCGGAGCACGAGACGCGCCTGATCGAAGGCGTCGAAGTCCTCGAAGATCAACAACGCCACC
>CAVSSS010000018.1:0-83376 GCA_963730555.1 uncultured Alphaproteobacteria bacterium
CGCCTTCTAAGCGGCAGGTCGCAGGTTCGAGCCCTGCCGGAGTCGCCAATTAAAACCAGATCTAAGTAACATAGCAGCGTCGGGTAACGTCGCGCCCGTCCTCTTCGCGTGCGATTGCTGTGCGCAAACTCAAGACTGGACAGGCCAAAGTCGGCTGTTCGTTGCGCTGGCCCGGCGGAGACCAACGCGGATTTCAATGAAGATGCCGCATCTCCTTCGCGAACTGCCCGCGTTCGGGCACGAGCATCCGTCCGAGCGCGATAAACTTGTGCTTCTGCGTATCATCGAGACTCGCGTACAGGGGTTTGGCCGCTTCGATCATCTTCTCGAGATTGGCCTGGCTCTCCGCGAGGCGGTTCGCCTTCGCCAAGTTGCGGTCCATGGGAGACAAGTCGTCGCTTTGCTCCTTTTGCAGGGCAAGCACGCGCGCCTTGCCGCCGTCCCTGACCGCGGATTCAAACGGCCCCCAGTCCTTTTCTTGGTCAGCGGTCAGCTTGAGACTGGTCTTCATGCTCTTGAGTTGGGCGTCGAGCGACGCCTCCGCCCAGCGCTGCACGAGTTCGGCATGCGTGGGCTGCTGATCGCTCTGCGCCGCGGCGGAAGCGGAGAGGGCGGCCGCGGCAAGCATCCCAAGGAGAGTGCGTTTCATGACGACGCCTAGTCGGCAGGGCATTGTTTTAATTCAGCCGCGCGTGTGCGTAAAGTCACTGTCCTCGACGGCGGCTGGCTATGTCTGAGCCTGTTGACACAGTCTTATTGAACGCACAATGCGGCAGACCTCCTCGGCTCGGTTTGTGCTTTGGACGAGGAATCGCTTCTCGGCGCCTGAGGCCTCAGCGAACGCCGCGGACATCGCCTTGACCCTCCAACTTGAGAGGTTTTCCCTGTGACGCAACACACGCCGGTGATGAGTGAGTCCGAATATCGGGAAAATACCTTTTTCAGCATTTTCGGCTCCGTTCCGGAGCCTGGCTTTGAAAGCCTGGAGGAGCAGACCGACGGCTGGGGGCGCTTGTGGGGCTGCACAAGCGACGTGGGGCGCCTGAGGGTCGTCCTGATGCATCGGCCGGGTGATGAACTTCACGTGGTCGAGAACAAGCCTATGCCGGAGATTGGCGGTTTCGGCGACCCCGAGAAGGGTTGGTACTGGATGGGCCGGACGCTGCCGGATCTGCCGGCGATGCAGGCGGCGCATGACGCGCTCGCGGCCATGCTCAAGTCCGAAGGCGTCGAGATCGTCTACGTCGGGGATGCCGGCTCCCGGCCGGATGAAGCAGATCTACACGCGCGACAGCGTCATCGGCGTGAAGGGCGGCGCGGTCGTCGCGCGACTTGCGAGGCGCGTGCGCCGCGGGGAGGAGCTGCCGGTCACCCGCGCGCTGGCGAAGGCCGGGTGTCCGATACTTGGAACTCTGCACGGCCAAGCCGTGTTCGAAGGCGGCGGATTCGCAATCCTCGATGAGAAGACGGCGGTCTGTTCGCTCAGCATCGCATGCAACGCGGAAGGCGTGCGGCAGATGAAGAACATCCTGGGCACGATGGGGATCGAGCTCATCCCGGTGCACAATCCGGGGTATCGCATCCACATCGACGGCGCCTTCGTGATGGTCGACGTCGACACCGCGATCATCAACATGAACGAGCTTCCTTATGTCTTCATCGACTATCTCAAGAGCCGCAAGATGAAGCTCATACTCGGTGCCGCCCGAGGACAATGCCTTCTCGGTCAACTGCCTCGCTGTCGCGCCGGGGCGCGTCATCATGCACACTTCGGTCAGCCCTCGCCTTGCCGATAAGCTGGATAAGAGCGGCATAACCGTGTTGCCGGTGGACTACGACTGCGTCGAACTCGGCGGCGGGGGGATCCACTGCTCGACGGCGCCGCTCGCGCGCGATCCGCTTTAATTCCGCGCGAGCGGATTTCAGCTCAGTCGGTCGAACGGTAATCGGCGCGCGGATCATGATCGTGATGATGGCCGCTCCAACCAAGCCTATTCCGGATCCCGAGGCGACATGACTCGCGACACCAGCACCGACACGATGCCGATGCGGAAATCATACGAGAGGCCTATACGACGCCGCGCGCCACATCGCGGCGCCGTTCTCGCCGCACTCGAGTACACGTCCATCCTGAGCGCGTTCGCCCTCGGATATCTCATGTTCAGCGAAACGCCGACACCGCGAATCTGGCTTGCCTCCGCGCTTATCCTGACGTCCGGACTTGTCGTGGTGATGGTCGAGCAGGGACGCGCGAGATTGTGGCCGCCAGGCCAGGGCGCCGGGGTTAGGTCTATGGCGGGGCAGGTTTAGTAGAAGCGAGGACGATCATGGGTGAGAATGTGCACGATGCCGTAGTGAACTACATTGCAAGGACAAGGTTTCCCTTTCCCGGCCAGAAGACCTGGGCGCCGGACTATCGCACCTTGACCAACGCTCCCGTCCGAAAACATGGGGTCCAAATTCCTGGCGGCGAGCACTTTCCGGATATCGTCATTCTCGACGGGGCGGGCCGCGTGCGCGAAATCGGCGAAGTTGAAATGAACGTCTCCGATATTTCCGCCGCGACCCTCAAGGCGACGTCCCAAACGGCCGATGCGGACACTCCGTCAAGAGTTCGGCATTTCTTCCTTTACGTCCCCGTCGGCCAGGAAGCGGCGGCGCAGACGCTGCTCGAAACGAACGGAGTCAGCTACGCGGGCTTGCGCGGATTTCAGGCGAGCGGGGACGGCCAGATCAAGATCATTCCGTTCGTCACGCCCGGCAATTCCTACGACCATCAAGTCACTGACTGATTTGAACGATCGCTCGCGGCGTCTCGCGCCGCTCCTGGCCCAGTCAGGCTTTTTGGAGAATGCTGCGCAAGAAGTCCCTTGTCCGCGCTTCTTTCGGCTTGCTCATGAGCGTCTCAGGGCTTTCACATTCGACGACGCGCCCCTCGTCCATGAAGACCACGCGATCGCTTACATCGCGCGCAAAGCCGAGCTCGTGCGTTACGACAACCATTGTCATGCCCGAGCGAGCCAAGGCGCGCATTACGGTTAAGACTTCGCCGACGAGCTCGGGGTCGAGCGCGGAAGTCGGCTCGTCGAAAAGCATTAAACTTGGGCGCATGGCGAGCGAGCGCGCGATTGCGATACGCTGTTGTTGGCCGCCCGAAAGCTCCGCCGGATAGGCGCTTGCCTTATTGGCTAACCCAACTCGCTCTAGAAGCGCCATGGCGGCTTCCTTCGCCTCCGCCGGCTTCTGCTTGAGAACCTGAATCGGACCTTCGGTGACGTTCTCCAGCGCGGTCATATGCGGAAACAGGTTGAATCGCTGAAACACCATGCCGGTTGCGCGCCGCTGTCTGGCGATTTCCTTTTCGCTGAGCGGGTGGAGCGCATCACCGACGCGCCGATAGCCAGTCAGCTCGCCATTGAGCCAAAGCGCGCCGGAGTCGATACGCTCCAGTTGATTGATGCACCGAAGGAACGTCGTCTTTCCGGAGCCCGAAGGGCCGATGATGCAGACGACTTCTCCTGCCTTGACGTCCAAGGTAATGTCCTTGAGCGCTTGAACGGCGCCAAAGCGCTTACCGACTTTCACCGCCGATACGAGGTGGCTCGTCATCTCCTCGCCGCGCTCTGAAATCCTCGTCCGAAGCGCCGCTCCAGCATGGCTTGTCCGACAGAGAGAATTGAGACGACGACCAGATACCAGAACGCGGCGACCATCAGGAGCTCGATCACCTTCGCGTTGCCGTAGTAGATATCTTGAGCGTTGCGAAGAACGTCGCTGAAGCCGATGATGCTCGCCAGAGATGTGGTCTTGATCAGGGCGATGAACTCGTTGCCGAGCGGCGGAACCACGACCCGCATCGCCTGCGGCAGGATGATGCGGCGCAGCGATTGCAGGTAGGACATGCCGATCGCCTTCGACGCCTCGTACTGCCCGTGATCCACGGAAAGCATGCCGGAGCGCATGATCTCGGAGGCATAGGCGCCTTCGTTCAGTCCAAGCCCGAGCAAGGTAGCGATCGCTGGCGTGATCACATTGACGGTTCGAACCGTGAACAGGCCCGGAATCCCGAGATACGGGAACACCAATCCAAGATTGAACCAGATCAAGAGTTGCAGAATGACCGGCGTGCCGCGAAAGAACCATGCGTAACCGATGGCGACGACGCGCAGCACCGGATTGGGTGAGCCGCGAGCGACGGCGCAGAGCACCCCGATCACGATCCCGATCGCCATGCAGGCGACGGACATCCACAACGTATTGACGAGGCCGATGAGAATGCTGGGCCAGGTCAGATATTCGCGCGTCGTCGACCAGTCGATGCGGCCGATGGCGAAGGCCCGGATCAGGAACGCCACGAAGGCGAGGATCGCTATGACTGCGACGATCCGGCCGTAGTGCCGCGGGCGGATGTGACGGAGCCGAGCGACGTCGACTTCCTCGGCGAACGAAAGCTCCGCCGCGCCACTCAACTCAGCAGCGCTCCTCAGGGAACAGGTCCGGCGTCGAAACTGACGTCCTTGTAGGGGCTGAGATCAAGCTTCCATTTCTTGATCAGCTCATCATACGTGCCGTCCGCAATGACTTTCTTCAAAGCGAAGGCGAAATCGTCCCGAAGCGTTGTTTCGTCCGGCAGAAACGCCATGCCCATCAGCGTCGACGAGAAGGGTTTGCCCAGAGGACGGTACAGAGTGGCGTCCATGGCGACGATCGTCGGAACGGCCTCGAGTCCCTGGACCGCCGCTACCGCGCGGCCGGTCTTCAAATTGGTCAGCTGCTGGCCGAGGTCGGTGTCAATGATGACGTCGATCGCCGGCTTGCCGGCGGCGACGCAGTTCTTGTCAGACCAGGCCTTCACAGTGTCCGGATAACTGGTGCCGCGGCTGGTCGTGATCGTCTTGCCGCACAGGTCAGTCAGTTCCTTGATCTCGGGAAGGCTGATCAATGTGTAGAATTGCGCGCCGGCGCGGAGATAGTCGATGAAGGTGAACATCGGCCGACGTTTTGGCACATCGTAAAACCCGCTCATGATCATGTTGACGCGCTCAGACTGCAGCGCCGGCGTCATCGCTTCGAAGGCGCCATCTTGATACTCGACCTTGAGGCCGAGCACTTTCGCCATCGCAGCCATCAGATCGATGTCGAACCCGGTCAGCTCTCCGGATTTCTCATCCTTCATTTCCATCGGAGGATAACCGGAATTGACTGCTACCTTGACGACCTTGCTGGCGGCGATGTCATCCGGGAGCTTTTGCGCCTCGGAAGCCCCAATCGAAACCATGAGGCACAATGCCGCTCCCAAACCTAGTATGCGCCTTTTCGACATACCTTGCTCCCTCTTGCCGCGATCGCCTTTGGGCTTTTGCTAAAGTCTTGCTTTCGTGGCGAGCGAAGCAAGTTTCGTACCGCCGTCGAGGGCTACCGACTGGGCCGCGCGACTTGCGGCACAGGATCCTCCCAGAACGGAATTCGCTCGACCGGTGGAGTCCATTCTCCTCGATCGACGAGCCCCTGAATATAGGCGCCAATCTCAGCCAGCGTGGCGAACCAGACGCCGCCTTTTTCGTCCATGTGCTCGAAAAGACTGACCATGGCTTCGGCCCGCGCAAGCCGGCCGGAGACGAATGGATGCCAAATTGCGGCCCAAAGACCGCCATGCGTCCACGCGGCGTCGAAGTCGGCGCGGAAAACCTCCATCGCTTGGGAGGGCGACTTCGTCGGGATGCCCATATTGAATTCGCGCATGTTCACATATTGAGGCCAGTCATCGAGCGAGTGATCCGACGGCAATTCGACGAGCCTACGGCCGTTTGAGCCTTCGATGAGATAGGGAATATCATCGCCGCCGAGCGATGCGTCGTAGACGAAGCCGTTGTCGATCAAGAGATCGAGCGTGTACTCGGAATAGGCCCCGGACGGACAGCGGTAGCCGGCGACTGGCTTGCCGGTCACCGCCGCGATGATCTCCATGCCCTTCTTCAGGACGCGTTCCTCATCCTGCCGCGACAGCTGGTTCGGCCTCTCGTGCAACCAACCGTGGTGAGCGATCTCGTGACCGTCGCGAAGCAGGAGTTCAATCGCCTTCGGATAGGCCTCCACGCACCAACCCGGCACAAACATTGTCTGCTTGACGCCGAAATGCTTCCAGATCTCCACGATGCGCGGCACCGCCACGCGCGCGCCATAGCGCAACGAGGACGACAGGCTTATCCGCCGCCGCGAATCCTCAGGATAGTAAAGGTGAAGAAGACTTTCCGCGTCAAAGTCGAAGGAGAAGCACACAGCACATCGCGCGCCGTTGGGCCAAGGGGGTGGATTGTCGATGAGCCTCAACATCGCCGGGGTTGGGCCGTTCGCGCCTTGCGATCCCAAACGATCGACTCCACGCTTTTCACTCCGCGCTCCGCGTCGAAGAGCAGCAAAGAATTTGTTGGCTCGATATTGGTGGATGGCCTCGCGTTGTGTCAACTCTGCCTTTGGAGTGAACTCTAAACCGACGGCGCGCCCGATTTTGCGGCGGCGCGGAGGCAAACGCTGATGGCGGGAAAGAGAGCGGTTCAAAGCCCGAGGGAGCGGCGAGCGACGAAGGTCCTCGACGCGGCTCAGGAGCTGTTTGCCACTCGCGGATACGAGGCGACGCTCGTGGCGGAGATCGCGGAATCCGCGTCCGTCGCTCCCGCGACGATTTACAATTACTTCTCGACGAAGCCCAACCTTTTGATGGAGCTCGCTCTTCGCCATGTTCGCGCCGCGCTGCCGGAGCGACGGGCGTTCCTCAAAAATCTGCCCGAAAGCCCGCTTGAAGGCATTGAAGCCTTTGAGCGCCTGCTCGCGGAACAGGCGCTTCGGCACTTGTCGCGCGAATGTTGGCGGACAATGATGGCGGCGCAAATTCTCGAACCCCGCGGGCGCGCCGCCAGAACCGGAGCGCGATTGAACGATCTGATCAAACGGCAATATGTTCAGATCATTCGAACCTACCAGGCTCGGGGTCGGCTCGTTGCTGACGTCGACGGGAGCATGCTCTCCGAGCTTATCGTCGGGGTCGCTACGATGAATTTCGCCCGCTTCGTTTACGGGTCCAGTGGGACCATAGAAGATCTGCTGCGTCTCGGTCTGCCGCATATTGCGCTGATCCTGCGAGGGCTTCTCCTCGAGAAGCGGTCCACGCCGCGACGGCGAGCGAGAATGGAGTAGACTCCAAATTTGGGTTGCGTGCCCTTGCGGGCCCTTTTACGTTCGGACGTCCGGCTTCCCGAGGCTTGGGCGCCGGCTTGAGGAGGCAGAGCCTTGAGCGCGATCACCGAAGGCGAGTGGCGCTACAATCAGCTGATCAAGCTGTTCCCCTCGGAGGCGGAGCCGCCGTTCGAGGAGTCCGAGCAGCTTAAGCGTTGGTGGGGCCGGAAGTGGGGTTGCACGAACGACGTCGGGCGCCTGCGTGTCGTGCTTATGCACAGGCCAGGTGAAGAAATTAATGTTGTCGATACGTCGAAGCGGTTGGACAACCGCGCGTTCGGCGACACCCAGGCGGGGTGGTACTGGCGCGGCGCCGTGGGCCCTGATCTTCCAGGAATGCAAGCGCAACACGACGCCTATACGGCCCTGCTGAAGAAAGAGGGCGTCGACGTCGTCTATCTCGACGAGATCAGCGTTGGACGAATGAAATCCTGCTACACTCGGGACTCCTGCGTGGCGGTCGGGGGCGGCGCAATCGTCATGCGGTTGGGGCCGCGCATCAGGCGCGGCGAAGAACCCGCCGTCTCGCGCACGCTCGCGAGGCTGGGATGTCCCATTCTTCGCACGATTTCCGGGAGCGGAGTGGCGGAAGGCGGAAGTTTCGCTTGGCTGAACAGCAAAACGGCTGTCATCGGGCTCTCGTCACGCGTGAATGAGGAAGGCACCCGTCAAGTCGAGGAAGTCCTCAGGTCGCAGGGCGTGGAACTGCTGAAAGTAGCCCTGACGGGGTACCGGCTTCACATCGACGGACTCTTTGTCATGATCGCGCCGGACCTCGCGCTCGCCAACATCACGCTCCTGCCGTTTTGGTTTCTCGAACGGCTTGACGCGCTGGGGATTAGACGAATTGAAGTCCATCACGAAGACGACGCGTCCATAGTCAACTCACTTGCGATTGCGCCAGGGCGGGTCATCATGCCGGACGGGGTTTCTGAACATACGCAGGACCAGCTTCGGTTGGGGGGAGTGCAAGTCATCACGATTCCCTATGACAAGATGATCACTGGCGGCGGCGGCCTCCACTGTTCGACCGCTCCCCTCGTTCGCGACGAGGTCTGATTATGGCGAGCGGGTTCAGCGCGACCGAGAACACGGCGCTTGATTGGCTGAAGCGCAATCGAGCAGCGCTGTCCGCCGATCACATGACGATCTGGAATTTCCACGAACCGTCATGGCGCGAGTACAAATCGTCGTCCTGGTACATGGATCGGCTGAAGCGCGAGGGGTTTGACGTCGAGCGAGGGACAGCCGGAATGCCAACAGCTTTCCGGGCGCGCTGGTCAAACGGGCAGGGACCTACGCTCGCGGGTTACGCGGAGTACGATGCGATTCCCGGGCAGAGCCAGGCGCCTGAGCCGAGACGAAAGCCGCGCGATGGAACGAGCTTCCGCGCCGCCGGCCACACCGACCCGCATTCGGCGCTCGGGATTGGCTCGTTTGGCGGCTTTCTGGCGGCCAAGCATGCGATGGAGACGCACGGGCTGAAGGGGACGCTCGTCTATTTCGGCGAGCCGGCCGAAAAGATGTGCGGATCGAAGCCGGTGCACGCCGCTCATGGCTATTACGATGGCCTCGACGCCGCAATAAGCTTTCATCCGCATTCGTTTCCGGCGCTCACGAATGGATGCTTCTGGGATACGACCAGCGCCCCCTATTGGAGCCGCATCTATACATTCGAATGCGAGCATCCGGAGACGTGGCAGAGCGAAGCAGCGGGCGGCGCGGTGACCCACGCACACGCGATTGCGCGCGCCCCCGGCGCCCTCGACGCCGTATGCTTGATGTATACAAACTCGAAGATGATGAAGGAGTCGATGCTGCCCCACGCCGGCAGCTGGACGCTGAACGAGTTCATCCCGATCGCGGGACAAGCAGCCGCGGACAACATCGCCCCGGCAATCGGGCAAATCCAATACGCCATGCGCGCTCCGACCTTGCCGATGTGTCAGGCGGCTTTCAACGTGCTCGACCGGAACGCCGACCATGTCGCGGCGATGACTCATTGCACGGTCACGAAAGCTTGGATCACCAGGACCCGCGCCGGTCTACCCAATCACGCCATGGCGGACGCCACTTTCCGCAATTTCGAGAAGCTCGGCGCCCCGGAATGGTCGGAGGAAGCCAAGGTCTTCGCGCGGGAATTGCAGCGCTCGTTGGGCATCGAGCCGATGCAGGAGCCCTTCTTCGAGGGGCTGACCAAGCTGACGCCGCCGCGGGAAGCGGAAAAGGCGTTCCGCGCGCAACTGCCTGCCTGGCAGCTCAACTACGCGGCCGACGACTATGTCGACTACACGTGGCATGCGCCGACCGTGCGGCTCTATGTAGGCCGCCCGACGCTGCAAGCGCCGAAGCCCGGATATCGCTATCCCGAATGGGTCCGGCACGCGATGGGAGGCGTGCCGGCCTGCATCGATCCGATGTGGAGCAAGGCTTCGGCGGTCATCGCCACGACCCTCATCGACCTGTTGAGCGATCCGAGCTTGCTCGAAAAGGCGCAAGCGGAGTTCCGCGACCGTACAGGCGGAGGCATCGGCGGTTCCAAATGGGTCGCGCCGCTGCTGCCTGCCGACTTCAAGGCGCCCATCGACTACCGCTGGCCTGAATATGTCGACACCCCACGGGGCCGGGAATGGACCGTGCCATGATCGCGCCGACAGCTGTGGTGAGTGTCTCGCGGGCGGTCGCTCCGCGCCGCAGTGCGCGGGCTTTCCTGGACAGGCCAGTAGATAGAGAGAAGGCGCCCGACATCCTACGGCGATCCCCTTCAATCCTAAGAGATCGAGTAGCGCAATGAAGCACAGTCCCCTGTCCATTCCAAAGCCTCCTGCGCCGGATCACGCGCCCAGTGACGCCGAGCTCCGCGAAGACCTCGCTGCGGCCTATCGTCTGCTTGCGCTCTTCGGGATGACGGACCTTGTATACACGCATCTGTCAGCGCGAATTCCGGGCGAGGGCCATCGCTTTCTCATCAACCCCTATGGGCTTCTTTTTGAGGAGATCACCGCGAGCTCGCTGGTCGAGGTCGACGCCGTCGGAGAGCCGCGGCAGGAGACGAACTGGCCTGTGAATCCCGCTGGCTTCGTCATTCATTCGGCGGTCCACGCGGCGCGGCCCGACGCGGCCTGCGTAATGCATACGCACACGCTGGCCGGCATGACGGTCGCCGCTCAGACGGGCGGGCTTCTGCCGCTTAACCAGATCAGCATGGAATTCCACAACCAGGTCGGTCTGCACGAATACGAGGGCATCGCGGCGGACGACAACCTGACGGAGCGGGAGCGCATTCTGCGCGATCTCGGCTTGAAACATTGCCTGATCATGCGCAACCACGGCCTGTTGACTGTGGGAAGAACGGTCGCAGAGGCGTTCTACTGGATGTACTATTTGGAGCAGGCCTGTCGAATTCAGATTTCGGCGCAGTCGACCGGCGCGTCGCTTGCGATGCCCTCAGAGAACGTGCTCGCGAGGACCTCCAATCAGTTCACCGACGACGCGAACAAGGGTTGGTTGCCGTGGCAGGCTCTCCGGCGCAAGCTCGACCGCGAGCAGCCGGCCTATCGCGACTGAGACTGAGGCCATGGATTCGCGCCCGCCAATGACGGGAGCCGACGCCGTCGTCGACGTTCTCGTAAAGCGCGGGGTGTCGACGCTCTTCGGTCTCCCTGGAGTTCAGCTCGATCCCCTCTTCAACGCCTTCTACGACGCGCGCGCGCGGCTACGAGTCATCAACGCCAGACATGAACAGGGCGTCGCCTATATGGCGCTCGGCTTTGCACAGGCGACAGGCCGGCCCGGCGTCTACGCCTGCGTACCGGGTCCGGGTTTCCTAAACACGACAGCGGCCCTGTCGACTGCCTATGCGTGTCACGCGCCGATTCTCGCGCTCATAGGTCAGGTCGCGACAGAGGGAATCGGCGCCGGTCACGGCGTGCTGCATGAGCTTCCCGATCAGACGGCAATCGTTCGCGGGCTGACCCGGTGGAACGGACTCGCTTTCTCGCCTGAAGATGCGCCGCGCCTGGTGTCAAACGCCTTCGCGCGCCTCGACCTAGGCCAAGCGCCCGTGGCGGTGGAGTTGCCGGCGGATGTTCTTCGCTTGCCGCTGACCTCTAACGACTCGCGCGAGACCGAAACTCTCGACAATCAGCGGGTGGATCCTCAGGCAATCGCTGAGGCTGTCAGTCTGCTGGAGCGCGCCAATCGACCGATGATCATCGTTGGAAGCGGCGCGATCGACGCCGGCTATGACCTGCGTGCGATCGCTGAGCGGCTCGGCGCTCCGGTCGTGAGCCACCTTCAGGGGCGGGGCATACTCGATTCGCGCCACCGGCTGTCAGTTGGGCGCGCCGAGGCCTTTCGAATGTGGCGGGACGTCGATGTCATTCTTGCGGTCGGAACGCGTTTCAACAGTCCGCGCCGAAGCTGGGGACTAGGGCCGGGGCAGCGTGTCGTGCGCATCGATTTCGATCCGGCTCAGTTTCGCCGGGGCGCGCCTCCGAATGTCGCAATCCTCGCGGAAGCGCGCGCGGCGCTCGCGAAACTTGCCGCCGGCCTCGGCGCAAGAAGCGCCGAAGCGCCGGCCCGAGCGCAGGTGGTGGCCAAGGTCAAAGCTGAGGTCGCGGCCGAGTTTGACAGAAGCCTTACGCCACAGATGAGCTTCGTGCGCGCAATTCGCGAGGCTTCCCCTGAAGACGCCGTGTTCGTCGCCGACTACACTCAGGTGGGCTATGTTGCGACGGCTGCTCTCCCTGTTTATGCCCCGCGGCAAATGATCACACCCGGCTATCAGGGCACGCTCGGCTTTGCGTTCGCGACTGCTCTCGGCGCGAAGGTCGGCCGTCCGGACAAGCCTGTTGTGGCGCTGTGTGGAGACGGCGGCTTCCTCTTCACCGCCAGCGAGCTCGCAACGGCTGTCCAACATGACATTCGCACCGTAACCATCGTGTTCAATGACGGTGCTTACGGAAATGTGCGTCGCATGCAGCAGGACCTCTACGCAGGCCGCGTCATCGCGTCCGATCTGAAGAACCCCGATTTCGTGCGCTTCGCCGAGAGTTTCGGCGCCGCCGCGCGACGCGCTGAGGGACCGCGGGCTCTTTCGGAGGCCCTGCGTTGGGCGTTCGACCAACAGGGCCCCGTGATCATCGAAGCGCCGGTCGTCGAAATGCCGAACCCTTGGGATCTTCTCGAGCCGGAAGGCGCCGGCGCCGATTCTGCGAGCTCATGAGAGGCATAAGTCGATTTCTCGGCTGGCCTCCAAATCGGTTTCCGGCGCGTCGCCTTACAGGTCGGTGTCAGGCCGGATCGGGGAGATCATGTCAGAAAAGTGAATGCGGGCGACTTGATCGATATGATGGGCGCTCGCTTCGAGATGGTGGCGCGGATGGGCGCGTGTCAGAGGCCTACGGATATTGGACCGCGTCGCCGGCTGAAACCGCCGCCATCACGGGACGAATTCCGATCGGGCTGACTGCGAACTGCCGGCGAGCGCGATAGGCGCATGATCCTCGGTCACGGAATCGGTGGCGGTCTCATCCATCGCTGTGCCGCGACGCTCACGCCGTGAGCAGCGCGTCCTGGTTGACCTCACCCTTCGCGAGCGTCGTCAACAGCGCGTCGGTCTGACGTTCCTCTTCGAGGCTTTCGTGCAGCATCCGCTAGTCGTCGCGCAGCTCTAGTTGGCCGGCCAGCGCGGCCGCCGCGCCATAGGCGGCCATCTCGTAATGCTCGAGCTTCTGGGCGGACGCGATGAGCGCGGCGTCGAGCATCTTTTCGGTTTCCGCGACCAGCGCCTCCTCGGCCTGGTCTGTGTGCACATAGGGGCTCAAGCCGTGGTTGCGCAGGACCTGCTCGAAGCGGTCCATCCGCATGCGCGTCTGCTCGCGATGACGCTGCAATGCGTCCTTCAGGATGCCGTGCGAGGCGACGCCGGACATGCGCAGAAGCGCTTCTCCCATCTGCCTTTCCATGCTGGCGAGCTCCTGCAGCTCGGCGATGTACATGTCCGTGAAGCTGGTGATCTGCATGGCGGGGGCTCGTTCCTTCGCCGGCAAAAAAGCGCAAGCGCTCTTCGTTCGCGGCCACAACGCGGCAGGGATAAGGGGTTCCGGCGCGCCAGCGAACAACGAAGAACTTAAGGACTGAGCTTCCCGGGCGACGGGCCCGCTAGGCGAGGGATCGAACTCGGGCGATGCTGCTTGTCGGCTTTGCTGGCTTCGGCCTTTTTAGGGTACCCTGCATCCTTCAGAAAATGCATAGGGGAAGCAGCGATGGCGGAGAACGACCTGCGATATCGAAACGCGCGTCTGAGACGCAAGATCGACGGGGCGCTGAAAAATCGTCCCGAGTTGGAGGCCGTTGTGGACGGTATTACGCGGAAGCAGCCCACGAATGCTTCTCTCGAACAGGTCCAAGCCAATCTGCAGGAGCGTGCTCGGGCGATAATCGAGGCAAAACCCGAGCTTGACGGCTATTTCGACGTTTGACCGCGGATGGGCGCCGATAAGCTCGGTTATCCGAGGCGCCGCCAGCCGTCGTGGTCCCGCTTCCAACGACTTGTCGGCTCGCCCTTCATGATCAGCGTATAATCCCCATCAGCAATCCCTCGCGGCGCCACGTCGTTGATCGCCAAGGTTTCGACGCCATCCCTTTAGGTTATGGTGACAGTGCACTTTGCTTGGCGCCGACCTGTGAGTTCTCCATCGCGGCGTTTCGTTGTCTGGATGTTGCTCATGAGGTCCTCTTGTCCATTGTGGAGCCGGACTAACACGTCGCGAAAGGGAGCCATTCAAAGTTCTGCCGCATCGTTCAGGCGCGCCCATGACCATCCATCGTTCGCGTGTCTCGCAGCTATGCCCTTCGCGGGCTTGCGAGCGGCGCCGACATGCACTAAACGCCGCAAATCGAGTTTCGGCCGGACGACTTGGCCTCGCCGCGCGCTACGCGTCGGACTGACGACCTTCTTCCAAAACCTCGATCACGATGAGCCGGCTGTGCGACTGCGCGGTCTATCCAAACACATACCTGAAAGAAGAGTCTATGACGCAAGGAACCGTAAAGTGGTTCAACGACCAAAAAGGCTTCGGCTTCATCCAGCCCGATGATGGCAGCAAGGATGTTTTCGTGCACATCAGCGCCGTTGAGCGCGCCGGGATGCGCAGCCTCAGCGAGGGACAGAAGGTCTCTTACGACATTGTCGCGGATCGAAGGACCGGTAAGTCTTCGGCCGATAATTTGAAGGCCGCCTGACCGGCGCCGCCCTGTCGCCCTGTCCACGGATGTGCTGGCAGGGTGTTTCCGGACCCCGCGCGTGGCTTGCCATGCGCGGGGTTTTTGCGTGGGTGGCTTGTGGTTGCAGCCAATGCAGACGGCCCACGCCGCTTCCTGGCCTATGCCACCCCCATCACGAGGCCCTCTATGTCGTGCTTCTGCGTGACGGGGCGCAGGCGACGCGAGGCGAACGCCGGGCCGCGACCAGCGAAATTGAGCTAGTATCCTCAAGCGACCGCTTGCGAAGCGGACAGCCGCCGAGGCTTGAGCGATGATCAGCGTCTTCGAACTGTTCAAGATCGGAATCGGTCCGTCGTCGTCACATACGGTCGGGCCAATGAAAGCCGCGGCCGCGTTCGTGGGCGGGCTCATCGACACCGGCGCAATCGATCGGGTCGCCGCGCTCGAGGTCACGCTTCTCGGTTCGCTCGCCTTCACGGGAAAAGGCCACGCTACCGACAAGGCGGTGATCCTCGGTCTCAGCGGCGAGACGCCGGAGGCCGTCGATCTCGACGCTGCCGAAGCGCTTGTCGCGCGCGTGCGCGAGACGAAGGCGCTGAACCTCGGCGGCCGGCGGCCTATCGTGTTCGATCCGGCGATCGCCATTCGCTTCGACACGCTGACGCCCGCGCCAAAGCATCCCAACACCATGCGGCTTGTCGCGCGCGACGCAGAGGGCAGGGCGCTCGCCGACGAGACCTGGCTCTCGGTCGGCGGCGGGTTCATCATCCGCAACGGTGGGGGCGAAGGCGGGTCCGCGCCCGAGCCTCGGGTTCCGTACCCTTTTCGCTCTGGGGCCGAGCTTCTGGCGCGTGGGCGCGAGAGCGGACTATCGATCGCCGAGCTCATGCGCTTGAACGAGGCGGCGCTGCCTCAAGGGTCCGCCGACGCCCATGTCGAACGCGTTCTCGAGGTGATGCTCGTCTGCATCGACCGGGGGCTTGCGCAATCCGGCCCGCTGCCGGGGGGCTTGAAGGTCATGCGCCGCGCCAAGGCGATCCATGATCGTCTGACCGAGGCGTCGAAGCGCAACTTTCACCCGGCCCACGAGATCATGGACTTCGTCAGCGTCTATGCCATGGCGGTCAACGAGGAGAACGCCGCCGGCGGCCGGGTCGTCACCGCGCCGACCAACGGGGCGGCCGGCGTCATTCCGGCTGTGCTGCGCTACTACCGCGACCATTGCGCAGGCGCCGCCCAAGCGGGCATGGCGGATTTCCTTTTTACCGCGACCGCGATCGGCGCCCTCTTCAAGCTCAACGCCTCGATTTCAGGCGCGGAGGTTGGCTGCCAGGGCGAGGTCGGCGTCGCTTCGTCGATGGCCGCCGCGGGTCTCGCCGCCGCGCTCGGGGCCGCGAACGAGCAGATCGAGAACGCCGCCGAGATCGCCATGGAGCATCATCTCGGCATGACCTGCGATCCCGTCGGCGGACTGGTGCAGATACCATGCATCGAGCGCAACGCTTTCGGCGCGGTTAAGGCGATCGCCGCGGCGTCGCTAGCGCTGCACGGGGACGGGCGCCACCTCGTCTCGCTCGACAGCGTGATCGCCACCATGCGCCAGACCGGCGCCGACATGCAGTCGAAATACAAGGAGACGAGCCTAGGCGGGCTCGCGGTCAATTTCGTTGAGTGCTGAGCGGGCGGGCGGCAGGAAATTTGGAAAGTCTTGGCGGGCCTCCGTTCGGCGGCGAAAAGGGCCGAATCGAGGGGTTGAAAAAGCTTGGATTTCCTTGGATTCTCTCGTCCGAATCGAGACTTATCAATGGGTTACGGGCGATTTTCGGCGTAATTTTTTGAAGCCCCTTCCTGGTCGAAAGGCGCCGCGCGAGGCGGCCTTGCTGGGCGGTTCGCGTTGCTGTCCATGCCGCTCGCTCCATTCCGCGACTCCTTCAATCCGTTCGCCAGGCCCGACGCTCCTCCATCATCAGATCGCCACGCGTTTCTGGCAAGAAAATTGGATTCCCATTCACGGATTTGCGGTGAGGTGGACAGCGCTTCGGGCGCAACGCCTTCGGCGCGGTCAGGGCGATTGCGGCGGCATCGTTCGCGCTGCATGGCCACGGGTGCCTTCGGGTGTCTTTGGACAGCGTCGTTGCCACCATGCGCCAGCCGGAGCCGACATTCAGTCGAAGTACCAAGAGACGAGCCCCAGGCGGATTAGTGGTGAATTTCTTTTTGAGGGCTGATATTATCATCGATATACGGAAACTGACATTCATTACTTTTGAAAGCGCGATAACAAAATTGTATTAGGTCTCTAGAATCAACCCATCCGTAAATCTACTACGTAGATCTTTCTCTAAAGTTCTAAATCGTTGTAAAAAACTATGGGCCAGTCCTTAACATCGAACTCTATCGGAGTGTCCCTGCGAGCGATGGTTATAACAGTTTTTCCGATGGCCCTCGCATAGCCCAATTCAAAATATACATTATGGCGTCCATAGGTTAAATCGCAGACGATGAATCGAGACTTTCCAATCATATCCAACATCTTATCGGTGATTCGAAAATCTCCTATAACATCTTTGACTCGTCTAGCTACTAAGGAACCGGAAGCGGCAGCTGCGGAAATCCCATCGAATATTACTTCGGCATCGTCCCTGTATGCTGTTATGAGAAAAACGAGAGATTCATCGATATACGGAAATAGACATTTTACTTTGAAGTAGCGCGACAATAAAATTGTATTAGGTCTCTATAATCGACCGATTGTATATCTACTACGTAGATCTTTCTCTAAAGTTCTAGAATTGTTGTAAAAACTATGGCCGTCTGTAACATCGAACTCTATCGGAGTGTCCCTGCGAGCGATGCTTATAACAGGTATTTTCCGATGGCCCTCGCATAGCTCAATAAGAGAAAGGATATACATTATGGCGTCCATAGGTTAAATCGCAGACGATGAATTGAAGACTTTCCAATCATATCCAACATCTGGTGATTGGAACGCATTCCTATAACATCTTAACTCGTCTAGCTACTAAGGAACCGGAAGCGGCAGCTGCGGAAATCCCATCGAATATTACTTCGGCATCGTCCCTGTATGCTGTTATGACAAAAACGAGAGATTTATCAACTCCGTCAATAGAATTTTCCTGGACATGTAGCTCAACCAATACAAGTATGATTTTAAAATCCTTCGTCATATCACCATAGCTTCTGTAATGCGTTCTGTAAAATTCCGTCTGATAGGTTTTGTTCGCTCGTGGGGATAAAAAAGGTGTTTTGATAATACTGATCAGCCCCTTCGAGAGACGAATACAAGATGCACTTATGTCTCTAGCCCACGCTTCATTATTTGTCATCCCGATTGCTTGTTCGAAGGCATTCCAAGTCCAATCCCCACCACTTGGAGAAGATCTCTGCAACCCGAAGATCTCCATGTTATTCGAGCCAACGAACGCGTCGCCTGGTAAAGCTGTAATCTCGGATAGTTTGGCACGGAATCCTATAGTCAATTCGATAGAACGAATAAGTAGAAGTTCCCCAGAATCAATTCCTACGTACTCACTTCGAAAGTTCAAAAATAGCTTTACGATATCGTCAGCAGCTCGTCGAATCCTATCAAATCGACTGTAGTCTTGTACGTCTGTCGTTTCCTCAAAAAGATTAAATAGAAATGCTTCCACGCTAGTTTTTAGCACCGGGACGCTTTGGTACTCGGATAGTACGCTGGGGGCTGCCTGATCTGGCAGATGCATTACGTAGAGTCGTTTCGCGGAATCCGATTTGTCCCCTAGAAAGTTACCTGCCTCGTATAGAGACCATTCAGCGCCAACCGTCGGGTCGGCCATGACCAAGAGAAATACGTCGGTATGTCTTAGCTGCTCGGCTATCTCTTTTCTCCAATTGGTCCCTCTCTCAACATCACTCGAGGTAAATATCGAGATGTAAGTGGATATCCCTCGCAGTACTTCGGAGAGACCGGCGACCAAGGTTGTCTTGTTTGCAGATGAACTGATGAATAATTTCATTGTACGCAAGACAAAACTCGACAAATTTGTATGTGGCGAAGTTCGCGAAATATCGAGGGGTGACGGTTAGAATGTGCGCCAGATTTGTTGGTTCGACAAGCGCCGCCACCTACGGTGATCGGGGCGCGCGTGCACGTTTGAGTGTCTCTCACGCGCTTACCCTTTAGGCGTCATCTTGGGCATCTTGGTGGAGATCACGGATTTCCGATATCTACATGACGGTGAGTAGTGCCCTACCGCTCCACCCGCGCCCAGCCGTGGAGGCCGAGGCGCTCCTGCGGCAGGTAGCTCGCCTTGTAGCCCATCTTCTTCGACCCCTCGACCCAGTAGCCGAGGTACACATGGGGCAGGCCGAGGCGGCGCGCCTTCTCGATATGATCGAGAATGACGAAGCTCCCGAGCGACCTGCGCGCGATGTCGGGGTCATAGAAGGAATAGACCAGCGACAGGCCGTCGGCGAGGCGGTCGGTCAGGCAGACCGCGAGCAATGGCCCCGAGCTCGGCTGATCGCCGGTTCCGCTCCGGACGCGATATTCGGTCAGCACGGTGTCGATATGCGTGTCCTCGACCATCATGGCGAAATCGAGCGACGACATGTCGGCCATGCCCCCTTCAGGATGCCGGGCGTCGAGATAGGAGCGGAAAAGGGCGTAGTGCTCGTTGGTCGGTTTCGCCGCGATAAAGGAGCCGACAAGGTCCGCATTCGCTCGGACCGCGCGCCGCTGGCTCTCGGACGGACGGAACTCGTCCACGAGCACGCGGACCGACACGCAGGCGCGGCAGTTCTCGCAGGCGGGCCGATAGGCGATGGTCTGCGAACGGC
The DNA here is from genome assembly GCA_963730555.1 of uncultured Alphaproteobacteria bacterium. GTDB lineage: Bacteria > Pseudomonadota > Alphaproteobacteria > Rhizobiales > Beijerinckiaceae > Roseiarcus. The sequence goes on from CAVSSS010000018.1 coordinate 19,303, forward strand.
GGAATCCGGTCTGGGTCAAGAGATCGTTGAGACTCGCCGCCCGCTTGCCGACCAGATGGGTGAAAATCTTACGTTCTTGCTGGCCGGGCAGGTAAGGGCACGCCGACGGGGCGGTGAGGTAAAACTGCGGCGCGTCGCGCGCTTCCCTGCTCACACGGTCTCCAACTCTCCGCCAACATCCGCCGCCAGCGTTAAGCGGTCCTCACGAATTCAAGCCCAAGCGACAAATCACAGCCTCCGCACGACTACGACCCCAGCGATGATGTCATGCAAGCATCGCTTCTCCGAATCGACCAGGGACACCAGGAAGATCGGCGGGAAGCACCAGCTCAAGTAGAACAGCACCGCCTGAACGGCCGCGTTGACGAACGGGACCCGTGCGCCCGTGTCGTGCATGCGCATTTCGAGGTCCATTGCCCGCATGCCCGGCGTCGCCATCCTGTAGCCCGAGACGGTGAGCCCATTGTAGAAGAAGGCGACGAACGGATAGAGCGGCGGCAGGAAGAAGAGCGCAAGCCCGAACGTCAGCACGATGGACACGATCCACAGCACAGCCACGAGCAGGCTGACCAGAACGAGATCGACGCAGACGGCAAGAATGCGCCGCGTGCGGACGCCAGCGAGGGCGTCGGCGCGCATCGCATTCGGCGGCGTCGCGGCATAGGCATTGGACATAACGGAGCCTCCTCACGCGGGCTCACCCAGCGCGGTGAAGGATGTGGGAGCGGCCCACGTCAAGTCAAGACCGGCGTGGGAATAGGTTGTGCGTGACCGCCTCGCTTTTGCCCAGCAGGCCGGATGGGCGCAGCGCGATGAAGATGGTTAGAAGCGCATAAACCGCGATGTCGCGATAATCGATCGGGAAGAGAGCCGACCAGCCGGTCTCGGCGGCGCCGACGATGAGCCCGCCAAGGAAGGCGCCCGGCAGCGAGCCGATGCCGCCGATGATCGCGGCCGTCAGCGCCTTCAAGGTGAGCGTCGCCGAGAGGCCGTAGCCAACCGCGCCAAAGGCCGCCGTCATCGACGCGCCGGCGAGGCCAGCCAGCGCTCCCGATAGCGCAAACGCGCGCGCCGTGATCGCAGTTGGACTGACCCCCATCATTTCGGCGGCGAGCGGATCGTCGGCATAGGCGCGCCATTCGCGCCCGAGGCGGCTCAAGCGAAAGATGACAACGAGGCTTAAGCCCGCGGCGAGCGCGACGGCGCTGACCACGAACGCCATCGGCGTAGCGACGGCCACGAAGTCGCCTGACCGGGCGAGGCCGAACGGCTGGTTGAGCTGCGGGCTCATCCAGCTCGACCGATCGCCCTGCGCCAGACGCAAGAGCTCGCGCAGGAAGATCGCCAGGCCCACCGTCGCCACCAGCACCTGCTGACCCCGCGCCTGGCGCAGCGGAATGAACAATACGTGCGCCGAAGCGAACCCCCAGGACGCGGCGACCGCGGCCGCGAGCACGAAGGCCGCGATCAGCAAGGGGGCAGGGGGAGAGCCGAGCATGGCGAGCGCCCCGATCGCCGCCGCATAGCCGCCGGCGGCGGCGATTTCGCCGAAGGCGAAATTGATGCGCCCGATCAGGCCGTAGATCAGCGAATAGGCCGCCGCCAAGAGCGCGTAGATCGACGCCAGCGGCAGCCCATCCAACGCCATTTGCAACCCATAGGCGAGGCCATGAGGCGCGACGGGCAGGGCGCTCAAGTCGCCCAACGGCGCGGGATCGGCGGCTCGGCCCTCCGGCGTCGCCAGCCAATAGCGGATGAGAAGAAAGAGCTGCGTCTCCGATAAAGCCTGGCCGTCGAGGATGACTGACGTCAGATCACGAGATTCGCGTGGCCGTCCTGGCTCGCGAAAGCGGCAGGCGGCGGAATGAATTTGACGCTCCTCGCCGGGCGTCTCCACGGTGAAGGCGATGCTGAGGCCGCGCCCGTCCGGGTCAGGCTCTTGCGAAAGAATGGCGATGCGCGCCCCTTGGGGCATGAGCGCCGGCAGGGCCATGCGACAGAGCCGCGCCTGGTCCGTCTCCAGCGCCGGCGAACAGCCAAGGAGCATTGCGGCGGCCATCAGAACGGTCAGGCGAATGACCAGACGGCCGCTCAAGCTCCTCGCCTCCGCGCCGCGAGCCTCCGCTGCTTGGCGCGATTGCCGCAAACCTCCATTTCGCACCACCGCCGGCGGTTGTTCTTGCTGCGATCATAGAACAACCAGCCGCAGGCGTGACCGCCGCATTCCCGGATCCGGTTAAAATCGCCGTCCGTGAACAGCCGGACCGCAGCGAGCGCGATCGGGCCCAGCGCCGCCGCGACTGGCGACAAGCGCACGCTCCAGAGCCAGCGACACGCGAGAACGCCGGGCTTGAGTTCAGCCTTGGCGACAAATCGCGCATGAAGCGCCGACAGACTGGCGAGCGCCGCTTCCGGCGGCTCGGCGTGGCGGCCGAGCGCGGCGGCGACATCGTGGATCGCCGCGCGAAGCTCGACCGCTGTCGCCAGGAGATCTCCGCCCAGATCCGCCCGTTCGGACACGCGTTTCCTGAGCCAGTCGGCGTCCTCGTTCGCCAACGCCTTGGCGTGCCTCAGCCATTCCACGACGTTCGCGGCCTCGCGGAAGTGGTTCTCATGCGAGGGAAAGCCGCGGCCGGATTCGGTGTTGGCGAAGTCGAGCGCGAGATCGTCGGCGATCAGCGGGAGCGAACCGGCGCGTGAGGGGGAGGGCTGGTGAATAACCGTCATTACCGTCTTTACAAGTTATGCTACGCTGGCTAGTGTCCGCAAGCTAACCTTTCAAGCGCATGTAGGAGGTTAAGATGCGGAGCGCCATCCTGAAGTCCATGTCCACCGTCGCGCTGTTGCTGTTTCTCGCCGGCGCAGCTCACGCGCAGCTCAAACTCGCCGTAGCCGGACCCGTCACCGGACCCAACGCGGCCTTCGGCGCCCAACTGACCCAGGGCGTGCAGCAAGCCGCCGAAGACATCAACAAGTCGGGCGGCATCTTGGGGCAAAAGATCGAAGTCGAGATCGGCGACGACGTTTCCGACCCCAAGCAGGGGGTGTCGGTCGCCAACAAGATGGTCGGCGACGGCGTCAAGTTCGTCGTCGGCCACTTCAACTCCGGCGTAACCATGCCTGCGTCCGACGTCTATGCGGAAAACGGTGTCCTGTTCATTACGCCCTCGGCGACAAATCCCAAGATCACGGACCGCAAGCTCTGGGACGCGTTCCGCACCTGCGGGCGCGACGATCAGCAGGGCATGGTCTGGGCCGAGCTCGCGCGCGACAAGCTCAAGGGCAAGAAGATCGCGGTCATCCACGACAAGACAACTTATGGCAAAGGCCTCGCCGACGCGGCGCTCGAGAACATGCACAAATTCGGCGTCAAGGAGGTCCTGTACGAAGGGGTCAACACCGGAGAGAAGGACTATTCGGCGATCGTCTCGAAGATCAAGGATGCCGGCGCCGACTATCTGATGTGGGGCGGCTTGCACACCGAAGGCGGCCTCATCCTTCGCCAGATGCGCGACCAGGGAATGAATACCGTCATGATCTCCGGGGACGGCATCACCGACAGCGAGTTCGCGGCGATCGGCGGCCCCGGCGTCGAGGGCACGCTGATGACCTTCGGGCCCGAGCCGCGCAACAACCCGAACGCCAAGGAAGCCGTCGCTTCGTTCAAGGCGAAGGGGTTCGACCCGCAGGGCTACACCCTTTATTCCTACGCCGCCGTGCAGATCATCAAACAGGCGGCTGAGAAGGCGAACTCGCTCGATCCGAAGAAGGTCGCGGAAGTGATGCATTCCGGCACGCCCTTCCACACCGTCATCGGCGACATCTCCTTTGACAAGAAGGGCGACCGCACGACCGTCGACTATGTCTGGTACGTCTGGAAGAAAGGCGCTGACGGCAAGATCGGCTTCGTGCAGCTCTGAAGACACCAACTCCGGAGCGCTACGGTTGCATCGTAAGCGCGCTGGGTTCGCTTCGGCGTACGAAGGCCAACGTGTCAGGGTCCGGCCCAACGCGGCGCCGGCAGGAAGCTCGAATCTCCGCATAGCTGACTTATGACCTCGAGGCGCGAGGTGGTTGGCAGTTACAAAGTTGCGCGAAAGCGCAGCTAAGCCACTGGACAATTGATGCGCGTAACTTTGTGCGCGGCCGCGTTGATGCGCCCAATTCCTGAACCTAAAAGGCGGGCGGGATTTGGACCAGGAACGCAAGAATGACCGTGCTCGTCACCGGCAGTTCAGGCCATCTGGGGGAAGCGCTGATGCGCACGTTGCGCGCGGCCAGCCGCGCGGCGATCGGCCTCGACCTCATCCCCGGACCGTGCACCGACATAATGGGCTCGATCGCCGACCGCGCCCTCGTCGCGCGCGGCATGCAAAGTGTGGAGGCAGTGCTGCATGTCGCGACGCTGCACAAGCCGCATGTCGCGACCCACGCGCGCGAGGCTTTTGTCAAGACCAATGTTCGCGGCACGCTGATCCTGCTCGAGGAGGCGGCGCGCGCTCGCGTTCGCGCCTTCGTCATGACCTCGACGACGAGCGCCTTCGGCGACGCGCTGAAACCGCCGCCCGGTCAGCCCGCGGCCTGGATCGACGAGCGCGTCGCGCCGGTCCCGAAGAACATTTACGGCGTGACCAAAACCGCGGCCGAGGACCTCTGCCAATTGTTTCACCGCAACGAGGGGCTGGCGGCGATCGTGCTGAGGACGTCACGGTTCTTTCCAGAGGAGGACGACGATCCGGCGGCGCGCAGGACTTACGCCGACGACAACGCGAAAGCGAACGAATATCTGTTTCGCCGCGTCGCCATCGAGGACGTCGTTGACGCGCATCTTCTCGCGATCGAGCAGGCGCCGACGATCGGCTTCGGGAAATACATCATCAGCGCGACGACGCCTTTCCTGCCCGAGGATTGCGCCGGCCTGCGCCTCGAAGCGCCGGCGGTCGTGAGCCTGCGCGCGCCGGGATGGGAAGATGAATATGCCAGGCGCGGCTGGCGCATGTTTCCGAGCATCGATCGGGTCTACGACAATGCGCTCGCGCGCCGCGACCTCGGATGGCGGCCGAAGTGCGATTTCACCGCGATCGTCGAACGGCTGCGCGCGACTGGCGACATCCGGGGCCCGCTCGCCAGAGAGGTCGGCGTGAAAGGCTACCATGCCGAACGGTTCGAGGGCGCGCCCTATCCGGTGGCAGGGGCGTGAGTGAGCAATTCGCAGCATGGATGCGGCTCGACCGATCGGGCCGCGACGCTGCGTTGCTGCAGCCGAGCGACGGAGGTTGGCTGCTGCGGGGAGCCGCCGCGTTCGACCACGACGGCGGACCGGCGGCGGTCGCCTATCAGGTGGAGGTCGACACCCGGTGGCAGACCAAGCGGGGCGTGATCAGCGGCTTTCTGGGCGACAAAACGATTGCGCACGAGATCCGGCGCGACGATCCGGGCTGGCGTCTGAATGGCCACACGGTCGAAGGCCTCGAGCATCTGGTCGACCTTGACTACGGCTTCACGCCGGCGACCAACATCCTGCAGCTTTCGCGCTTCGCGCTCGAGCCCGGTCAACGGGCTGACGTCCCGGTCGTCTGGTTTGACTTGGACAGCGCCTCGTTGATCGAACTGCCGCAGAGCTACGAACGACGCAACCAAATGTCGTACTGGTACGAGGCGCCGACGGTTCCCTATCGGGCTTTGCTGGAGATCGCTCCCAACGGCTTCGTCCGGTCCTACCCGGGCCTCTGGCGGCTTGTGGCGTGAAGCGCGAGGGCGCTCGGTCAGGCCAGAGCCGCCAGGCGGTCGATGAGAAAGGTGCGCGCCGCCGGATCGGTTTGAAGGCCGATCGCCAGATTATAGGCGCTGCGCGCCGCGCCGACCTCGCCCAGCTTCGCACAAAGATCGGCGCGTGCGACCCAATAGGGCTCGAACCCCGCGAGCCCGTCTTTCGCCCCCACCTGATCGAGCAATTCCAGTCCCGCCGCGGGCCCATGCGAATGCGCGACCGCTACCGCGCGATTCACGGCGACGACTGGAGACGCGGTCAGAGCGAACAGAACGTTGTAGAGGTCGGCGATCGCCGCCCAATCCGTGTTTCCGGTCAGCCGTCGCGCGGCGTGGACCGACTGAACCGCGGCCTCGAGCTGGAAGCGGCCCGGCGCGCCCAAGGCGCTCGCGGCGCGCAACAGCCTCTCAGCCTCCTCGATCGCCTTTTGGTCCCAGCGATCGACGGCCTGGTCGCTCAGCGGAACATAGCGCCCGACGGCGTCACGTCGCGCGTCGCGTCGCGCATGGGCGTAGAGCATCAGCGCCAGGAGCCCCATCGCCTCGGGCTCGTTCGGAATGAGCGAGACGACGACTCGGCCGAGCCAGATCGCCTCCTCGGCCAGGTTGCGCCCGCGGGGATCGTCCGAGAACGCTTCCGCCCAGCCATGCGAAAAAGCGGCGTAGATCGCCTCCAGCGCCACGCCGAGGCGCTCGGGCAGATCCTCTCGCTCGGGGATCTTGAATGGCACGCCGGCAAGGCGGATTTTCGCTTTCGCCCGCGACAGGCGCTGGCCCATCGCCGCGGGAGAAACCAGAAAGGCCGAAGCGATTGCCGCCGCGTCCAGGCCGAGAATCGTTTGCAGCATTAACGGCGCGCGCACCAACTCCTCGATCGCCGGATGAGCGCAGGCGAACATGAGCGCAAGGCGCCTGTCGGGGATGCCTTCGTCCGCGTCGGCCGCTTCCCTCAACTCGGCCTCGATCAGCTCGAGCGCTTCCGACGATGCCTCAGCGCTGCGCCGCCTGCGGGCGGCGTCGATGAGACGGCGCCGCGCCGCCGTCGCCAGCCAGCCTTCCGGGTTCAGGGGCGCGCCTTGGGTCGGCCAAGCGGCAAGCGCCGAGGCGAAGGCGTCTGCGAGCGCGTCCTCCGCCGCCGGCACGTTGCGCGACGTCGCCGCGAGATATGCCACCAGCTTGCCATAGCTCTCCCGCGCCACATGGGCCGCGATTGCGCGAGCGTCAGCGACGTGGCGCGCCGTCGGAAGGGAGTCCTGCGGGGGCGGGCGGGGCGGGGCGCGCAGTTTTGTCTTCGGCTGCGTCATTTTCGGTCGCACGGGCGAGATCAGGCGCCGCCGAAGTTCGGCTGCGCCCGTCTCGGCGTCAAGGCGCCGGGCGCCGGGCGGCGAGAGAGCGCCATTGCGCTGCGGCCTCGGCGTTCGGCTTCGCTGCTGGCGCGAGGCAGCCGACCAGGTAGACCAGAGACCAGAGAGCGACCAACGTCGCCAATGCAGCCACATGCGGCGTCAAGTTGCGATCGTCGATCAAGTATCCGCGGTAGAACGCCGCGTTGATGTCCAGCCCGCATTTCATGGTCTTTGTCCCGTTCTCGCCGTCTCAAGCCGGTCACATCTCCCAGATCGGCCGCACTTCGATGGCGCCATGCTGGGCGCCGGGGCAGCGCGCCGCCCAGGAGATCGCAGCGTCGAGATCGGGCGCGTCGATGAGATAGAAGCCCCCCAACTGCTCTTTGACCTCGGCGTAGGGGCCGTTGAGCACCTGGGTCTTGCCGTTCTGGACGCGCACGGTTGTCGCGGTCGAAGTCGGGCGCAAGCGCTGGCTGGCGAGCCGCACACCGGCGTCGGATATCGCCTTGGTGTAGGCGCCATAGGCCGCGAGCACTGAAGCGGTCTGATCTTGCGAAGCCGCCTGCATTGCCTTTTCGTCGCCGTGAATCATCAATAGATACTGCATCGCTCTCTTCCTTCGGGGATGCGCGGCCAATCGCCGCGCTTAATGGAAAGACGTCCAATCTCGTCGCGTTTCGACGGCGGGCAGAAAAAACCGCTGGCTCTCTTGGTCAGCACGCCGCCTCAAGGCGGTCACATCTCCCAGATCGGCCGGACTTCGATCGCGCCGTATTGCGCGCCCGGACAGCGGGCCGCCCAGGAGACCGCCGAATCGACATCAGGCGCGTCGATGAGGAAATAGCCGCCGAGCTGCTCCTTGGTCTCGGCATAGGGACCGTTGAGCACCTGGGTCTTGCCGTTCTGGACCCGCACAGTCGTCGCGGTCGACGTCGGGCGAAGCCGCTGGCCGCCTTTGTTAACCCCCGCGTCCCCCATCGCCTTTATGTAAGAGCCGTACGCCGCCAGGATCGAACCGGTCTCCTCCTGCGTCGCCGTCTGCATCGCCTTTTCGTCAGAGTGGATGAGCAACAGGTACTGCATCGTTCTAGTTCCTTCTCAGATGCGCGAGCCGATCGCCGCGCTCAATGCAAAGACGCCCGATCTCGCCGCGTTTCGACAGGGGGCGGAAAAAAGCATTGCTGCCTTCGCAGCGACGCCGCTCAGCCGTCCTTCAGCCTGAAATCGGCGCGCCAATTGAGTTCCGCGAGGGCCTTCTCGGTCGACACTTCGCCATTGGGATCGGCGATGTTGAATATCCCCGACTCGCCATGGTCGATCGCGAGGAGCGCGGCGTAAGCTGCGGCGTCGACATGCACCGCCGGCGCCGGTGGCGGCGCATCTGCGGCGCTGCCGGGACCGTAAAGCCGGCCATAGCGCAGCGCCAAGCCTTCCATCGGGGGTGCTTCAAGGATTTGTCGCTCGAGGGACTCGACACCTCGGACGCTCACCGCCCGATCGCCCTCTGCGTTCAGGTCCAATGGAGCGTCTTCGAGATAGGGCCGCTGCCCCGGCCCATAAGCCCAAGCAATACTTTGCGCGATCAATCGATGCGCATGAGCTTCGCGCGCGGCCGCGACAAGATTGCGAGTCCCTTCAACGCGGATGCGTGCGTTGCGCGCCAAGGCGTCGGACCGCTTCGCCGGATCGTGAACCACCGCGAGGTCTGTTAGCTGGTGGATGACGATCTCCGGCTTTGCCTCAATGACCGCCGTCGCGAGCGCCTCGGCGTCGAAGACGTCCACCATGACCGGGCGGGCGCCGAGCTTACGAAGAAATTCACACTTGTCGGGGGAGCGCGTCGCGCCCCACACCGAATGGCCCTGGGTAAGGAGAAGCGGCGTGAGCCGCTGGCCAATAACGCCTGCTGCGCCCGCCAAGAAAATCCGACTCATGAAGCTCTGTTAGCTTGGGCGAAGGCGGTCGCTCAAGCCCGCAAATATTTATTGAGCCAGTCGAGCGCCCTTTGCCACGCCTCTTTCGCCGCCGCCTCGTCGTAGCGGGGCGTCGTGTCGTTGTGGAAACCCATGGTTGGCGCCCTTGTAGATGTGGCCCTCGTGGGGGACGCCAGCCGCGCTCAGCGCGGCGTCGAACGCCGGCCAGCCGCTGGTGATGCGCGTGTCAAGCTCGGCGTATTGGGCGTTGATGGGCGCCTTGATTTTCGCCGTGTCGGCGGCGTTAGGCTGTAGGCCATAGAACGGAACGGCCGCGGCGAGGCCCGAGCCCATGCTCACCGCAAGCTTGTTCACGACGCCGCCGCCGAAGCAAAAGCCGATCGCGCCGACCTTGCCGGTCGAATCGGGAAGGGACTTCAGCCACTCGGCGGCGGCGGCGAAATCCGCCTGCATTTTTGCCGGGATCGACCTGCTTGAACAGCGCCGCGCCTTTCTCGTCGTCGCCGGGATAGCCGCCGACCGAGGTAAGGCCGTCGGGCGCAAAGGCGATGAAATTCGCGATCGCCAACCGCCGCGCCACGTCCTCGATATAGGGATTCAAGCCGCGGTTCTCGTGCACCACCAGGACGGCGGGCAGTTTGTCCGTTCCGGCGGGCCGGACAAGATCGCCCTTGATGCTGCCGTTGCCTTGCGGCGAGGACACGTCGACTCTTTTGGCCACGATGCGGGCGTCATCGGGCGGCACCTGGGTCGCCCAAGCGTAATTGGGCTTCAGCATTTCGAAGAGTGCGCCCGCGCTCACGCCAGCGGAGGTAAACCGCTGCGCTCCGTCGAGGAACGCGCGGCGACTCATGCCCCCGTGCACATAGAGGTCGAAAAGGTTCAGAAGCTCCTGAGGGAAGTCGGATGCTTTCTTGCGCTCCATTGCAGCCTCCTCGAATTGATCGTCGCTTCGCGCGACGCCGTATCGCGTCTTCAAAGTGCGAGGCGTTAAACATACAGGCGGCTCGGCCGGTTCGGCGTGGCAGGTGGAGGCCGAGGATACTAAGCCAACCAAAAGCGGCCGGCGGCACAGACCACAAGTCGGCAAGGGACAGATCAGCCGTCCATCTTGAGCACAACACGGAAGCGCGCCTTGCCGCTCAGCATTCGCTCGTAGGCTGCCTGCGCCTTGTCGAGCGGGTAGATCTCGTTCATCGAGGCGACGTTGTTGAGCTTGCTGAAGGCGAGCGTGTCCTCCGAATCCCGCGCCATCCCCGAATACCAGCCGCGTATGCCGGCGCTTTTCCCTATAAGGTCGAAGGAATTCACCGTCAGCGGTCCCACCGCGCCGATGACCATCATGACGCCGTTAGCCCCCAGGCCTCCGGCAATTGCCTGCATCGCTTCGCTATTGGTGACAGTGGCGAGGATCGCTCTTGCCCCGCCCATATCCGTGAGTGCTTTGGCCGGATCCTGCTTGTCGGTATCGATGTAGTCGCTGGCGCCGAGTCTTTTCGCCAGTTGCTCCTTGTCGCCGCCTCGGTTGACCGCGACGGTTCGAAAGCCCTGCCGCGCGGCAAACTGGATGCCCAGATGCCCGAGGCCGCCGACGCCAAGAACAGCGACGATGTCGCCGGGTCCCGCCCCAGTATGGCGGAGCGCGTTGAAGGTGGTTACGCCGGCGCAAAGAAGAGGCGCGGATTCGACCGGGTCGAGATCGTCCGGGAAATGCGCGACCGACGATGCGAGCGCGGTCATGTGCGTCGCATAACCTCCGTCTCGGCTGACCCCCGTCACCTCGTGAATATTTTCGCAGGCAAAACCCGCATCGCGCCGGCAATGGCCGCAATAGCCGCACGCCCCGCCGAACCAGCCGACGCCCACGCGCTCCCCGACCTTAAACCCTTTGACGCCAGCGCCGATCGCATCGACGACGCCGACGATCTCGTGCCCTGGAATCCGCGGAAATTGGATAAAAGGGAACAACTGTTGCACGGTGACTGTGTCGCTGTGGCACACGCCGCAAGCCTCGACGCGGACACGTAACTCTTCAGGCCCTGGGACCGGAGTATCTCGCTCTTCCGCGACAAGCGGACCGCCCCGCTCCCGAACGACCATTGCGCGCATCTTCGCCATTGTCGGATCCTCTTCGATCGAGATGAGCCCGCTTAACCGATGCTTTCGGGTTCGGGCCAATTTGCGGCGAAGGTTCCCACGCCGAAGCCCCCACAAGGCTCTTGGCTAGGGAACAAAGTTGCTCTGCCGCGGGCCGGTCAAATGGTAGAGGCTCCCTTTGTCGTCCTGGATGACGCCGGCAAAGCCGGCTTTCGGCTCAAGGACCAGTTCCTTGGGCAAAGTCGCTGTACGGAATTTCCACCCCTGTGGCAGTTTGAGGACGTCGCCAAAGGAACTGAGCTTGTCAATCGTCAGGTCCGGCATATCCTTGTTCGTGTACGAGACCATCACCCAAGTTCGGCCCTTGGGGTCGTCAAGAAGATAGATTTCAGATCCTTTCTTGAACCCTTGAATGGCCGTTCTTGCCGAGAGGGTCGGATGATAGGTGGCCGGGGGCGCGGGCTTGGGTGAGATCGCGGCGCTCGGCGCGAGGCTGTTTCCCATCCACGCCGCATTGAGACCATCGAAACTCCTGACTGTGCCGACGCGATCGGCAAGCCAATCCACGGTCCAGTAATAGGGCGGCCTAACCCGTACCGAGATCGCTTGATATTTCTTGGCGATCCTCTTCGGGTCCAGTCTCTGCGCCAGTTCCGCTGGAGCCGAGTTCGTGGGAATCGTCACCGCCGTTCAGGCCCGTCGTATTGTAGACGCTGACGTAAAGGACTTTCTTGAGCGGATCTCTGGCGAAGAGTTCGATCTCCTCGTAACGATAGTCGCGCAACCCATCGAATTTTCGAAACGCCGCTGGCGCGCAATCATCCGGCAATGCGCTGAAATATTTGCAATCCTCGGCATAAGAGAGCCCAATCCCTTGGGCGGCAAGCAACAGCAGCCCCCACGCCAGGCTGCATAACGCTCGACCGATCCGGCGCTTTGCGACCTTCGACATGCGACCTCCCAGTCAGGCTGCGTTCTTCGACCGCCCCCGAATCCGGATCGTAGTTCTGAGTGCGGCGCTGCTGCAACTCGGTTTGTCGGGCGACCCGTTTGGGTTTTCTTGGCTGGTGGCCGTTTCGCTGCGAAGACACCCGGCTATGAGGGTTGGATTTCCTTGGATTTCCTTGGATTTCTCTCGTTCTAATCGAGACTTTTCAATGGGTACGCAGCTTGAAGGGGGAGTTTTTCTCGGCCCTCTTCCGGGCGCTGAGAGGCGTCGGAACGCCCGCGGTCGAGGCCATGCGGAAGCGCAGGACTGTGTTCATAGGGCGAGCTTAACCTGGTTTCTGATTTTCTGCAAGGCATTGTCGTTCGAGCCGTTCCGTTTCCGGCCACCTCGATCCAAAAGCAGCGCACTAAGAGCTGCTTCGACCCAAAGCTGACGTTCCTCGTCAAAAAGTCAGCCGCCAAATCGACGCCAAGCTGCCATGGCGTCTCGACCGCGAGCATCCGACGAAACGTAGCGGAACGCCCGTCGGGGCGGAAGCAAAAGTCTGACGGGCATGGCGGCTTCAGCCTCAACAGCAGCCGATTGCGCTTTAATCAGCGGATCGAGTATGTTGCTGCGAGGGAAGCTGGGTCCGCTTCGTGCGGAGAAAAGCCTATGAGCGGAGATGAATTCGACGATTATACCAAGGCCGATATTGTCAAGCTCATGATCGCGTACGGCGCCTCGCAAGCCGAGGTGGACGCGGTGCTGGCTCAGCGGAGCGACCAGCTCGACGCCGCGCTTGAGACGCTAGCCAAGCATAGCTTCAACGCTATCCCAACCGGGGGCCCGAAAGCAGTTGTTGGCCGGTTTCATTTTAGACTGAGAAAAGCGATTACGAATTCGATAAAAATTGCGTCGGGTCTTCTGACTGCCGGGGTTGGATTGATCGCTTTCGTGCCAGCCCCGCATGTGGGCGGCCCGATAGTGTTCTTGGGTGGCGCATCTGCGGTCGCTACGGCCATCGATACCATAAATGATCTCTTTAAGAAGATGACAGACGAAGAGGTGCACGTTTATTATTCAATATTGGATATTGCCAAAAACGATCACGCCAACAAAACGGACAACGCTAAGAAATTAACTGCTCTTCATCTAAAGCAATGGTTTATAGATCATTATGAGGCCCCTCCAAATCATCTCGACGCTATTTTAGCATCCATGGAAACAAAGGGTGTGCTCAAGAAGACCGGTTACGACGAGGAAGCGACTTATTCCATAGTTTATTAAACTGGAGCCGAGGTATGGACTGCGTTCCCGGGCATCCGGTCTTTACTGACTGGTGTGAGCATGGACAACTTATCGTCGCGTCTCCTCCAAATCCTGACGGCGACGAGCTCGGAGCTTACCTCCAGGAGCAACAGTCAAGACTTGGTTTCCGTCACCTGTACTCCCTGATGGACTACCTTGCCCAGCGCGAGGTTCGGATTGACCCTCGATTTGCGAGGATTTTTCCGCGTTACCATCTCATCGAAACGCCTTTGCCCAATATTTTCGACGTCATCAACGGGCTCTATCGTGGCGTCGGGGACCGAGCCGGAGTGCTCGGCATTATCGAACCCAACCAACAACTGAGCGTGCTATCGCCGCAGGTTCGCGTTGGCACGAATTTCGACCTCTACACTAGCGCCTCGTCGCATAAAGCCTACAAGACCCAACTGAACGCAATGAGCCCGACGACCTCCGTTGGAGGAAGCCGCCTTCCGGTTGATGGTTCGGGTATCAAGATTGCGATCATCGATACCGGCTTGGAGTCCGGAAAGAGCGCCGCCAGCTACAGCGATTTCGTAGTTCCGCGGGCGCCTCAGGATGATTCCGATGGTCACGGGACCGCGATGTCTGAGATCATCAAGGACATCGCGCCCGGGGCGGAGCTACACATCTACCGTGTCACACATTCCACCACTGTTTTCGTCTGGGACCTTATGGCCGCAGTTTGCGCGGCGGTTTACAGCCGGAACGTCGATTTCGTCAGTCTGAGCTTGGGCTGTAAAAATCTCTCCTACCCATGCAAGCTCTGCGGCGGACATGGAGCCAATCGTTCCGCCGTGTGCCAGCAATTCTTTGATCTCCTCGACAAGAATTACCCCAGTCCAAACCTGCAAAGCATTGTCGTTGCTGCGGTCGGCAATGATGGTCCGACGGATCCGTTCGACTGGCCCGCCGCTTATGATAGCGTCCTGGCGGTCGGCTCGGTGAATGGCGCCGGCATGGTGTCGTCCTTCTCAAATTCGGCGACAGCGACCACTCTCAAGACGCTCTGCTTGCTTCCCGGCGGCGATGAGACGGCCAGCGGCGCGGAATTTGTCGGTCAGGGGCAGGACGGCGCCGCCGTGACGTACTGCTTCGGGACCTCTCCAGCGACGGCCTATGCCGCGGGCGTGTTGGCGTTACGCAAACACTCCGATCTTTTGCAAGGCGTCGGCTGGGACAAGGCCAAGTTCATGGATCGCCTCGTGGCCACCGCCAAGGCGAGCGTCATGGACACGTACAACAATGACATCTACGACCCTGCCGTACACGGAATGGGGAGACTGGATTATTCGCCGTAATTCGCGCCAAGCGCTGAGCGATCGCTAGTCGTCTTTCCGCTGCGCGCGCCACGAGATCGCCGAGTTCGGAACCGTCTACTTATAATAGCCGACGCCGCAGCCGAGATCATCGTCGGCTCTGGCTACGAGGGTTACCTTCGCATCGAGGGCATCATCGGGGCTCGGCTCTGCGCTCATATAGCTGACCTCGGTGATTTGACCTTCCGGCTTCTAAATCGCGGCGTAGATTTCTGCGCCAAACGCCTCGCCGGTAGAGTTCTGAGCAGCGCGCACGTCTGTGCCAAGCGCTTGCTTAAGGTTGGGATTGCCGATCGCAACGACCGTGCCGTCGCTAACATTCACACAAAACACGTAGAGGTCTCGATCCCGAAATCCGCCTTCTCCCTTGTTGAACATGTCGAGCGCTTTGTCCTTATCCGCTTGCACGGCGGCGAGCGCTTTCATCAACATGGCCCTGGCTTCGTCGGCCGTACCGCGAGTTTGCTGAGCGAAAGCCGCGGGCGAGAGTGCAATGACCGCGGCCGATACCGCGGCGATCACGAATTTGCAGACCACAGCATTCCTCCTGTCGCGGCTCCGACGAAGGCGGCCATACATGCCAATATCAACCCACGGCCTATTCGATCCGAAGCTGACCGGGTTTTCAATGTGATGTCATATACGCAAATATTGACGCGCCGACCTCCGTTTTTGCCAGATCCTTGGGTCGAACCCCCTATTTGTAATAGCCGACCCCGCAGCCGAGATCATTGTCGGCCCTGGCCACGAAGGTTACCTTCGCAACGGGCTTATCGTCGCCGTCCGGTTTTGTGGCCATATAGTTGACCTCGGTGATTTGACCTTCCGGTTTCTGAATCGCCGCGTAGATTTCCGCGCCAAACGGCTCGCCCCTAGAGTTCTGAGCGGCGCGCATGTCTGTGCCAAGCGCTTGCTTGAGTTTGGGATTGCCAGTCGCAACGATCGTGCCGTCGTTAGCATTGACACAAAACACATAGAGGTCTTGATCGCGGAACCCGCCTTCTCCCTTGTTGAACATGTCGAGCGCTTTGGCCTCATCCGCTCTTACAGCGGCGATTGCTTTCATCAGCATGGCTTTGGCCTCGTCGGCCGTGCCGCCGGTTTGCTGAGCGAAAGCCGCGGACGAGACTGCAACGACTGCGGCCGACGCTGCGGCGATCACGAATTTACGGACCATAGCGTTCCTCCGTCGCGATCTCCGACCAAGGGGGCGGTACATGCCGCCGATAGACGCCGAACGTCAGAATGGCGACAGGCGAAATCTCATCGAACGCGCAGCTGCTCCGCCGCCCTCGGCGCGAAATAGGTGAGCACCCCGTCGGCGCGGGCGCGCTTAAAGGCGATCAGACTCTCCATCATCGCCTTGTCGCCATCGATCCAGCCGTTGTTCGCCGCCGCCACGATCATCGAATATTCGCCGCTCACTTGATAGGCGAAGGTGGGCGCGCCGAATTCGTCCTTCACCCGGCGGATGATGTCGAGATAGGGCATGCCGGGCTTCACCATCACCATGTCGGCGCCTTCCTCAAGGTCGAGCGCGACCTCGCGCAACGCCTCGTCGCTGTTCGCCGGATCCATCTGATAGGTGCGCTTGTCACCCTTGAGCGCGCCCGATGAACCCAAAGCGTCGCGAAACGGCCCGTAGAAGGCGGAAGCGTATTTGGCCGCATAGGCCATGATCTGCACGTCGAGGAAGCCTTCTGCATCGAGCGCCTCGCGGATCGCGCCGACTCGTCCGTCCATCATGTCCGAGGGCGCGATCACGTCCGCGCCCGCGCGCGCCTGGTTGAGCGCCTGGCGAACGAGAACTCGGACCGTCTCGTCGTTGAGGATGGTGAGCCGGCCGGAAGCGCTCTCGCGCACGAGACCGTCGTGGCCGTGGCTGGTGTACGGGTCGAGGGCGACGTCGGTGACGAGGCCAAGCTCCGGAAACTCGCGCTTGATCGCGCGGCAGGCGCGGCAAACGAGGTTGCCTTCGTTGAAAGCTTCGCTCCCCTCGGCGTCCTTGAGCGCAGTCTCCGTGTACGGGAAGAAGGCAATCGCCGGAATCTTGAGGTTGACCGCCCGCTCGGCCTCGCGCACCGCCTCTTCGACCGTCAGCCGGTCGACGCCTGGCATCGCGGCGACCGGAACGCGGCGTTCGGTTCCGTCGATGAGAAAGAGCGGCCAAATGAGGTCGCTCGCGGTCAGCACATGCTCCGCCACCAGCCGTCGCGCCCATTCCGCCTTGCGGTTGCGGCGCGGGCGGTGGGTGAGGTCAAGCCGATGGGTTTCGGCGATGCGGGGCGGCTTGTTCATCGGGACTCCTCTTACGGCCGCTTGTACACCCGCCAGGCTGCGACGTGGGTCGGCGATCGGCCTGCGGCCTTGATCATGGTTGTGGGCCGGACAGACGCAGCTTCTCGTGCTCGGCGCGAAAGACGTTGCTGTAGAGGCCGTTGATCCACTGGCGCCCGCTCGCGGTCACATTGAGGTAGCGGATCGCGTCCTGGATATAGGGTGACACTCGTCCCCAATAGAATTGCGGGTATTTGTCGACCAGGTCGGCGGGCGACTCATAGCCCAGCTGTCGGTTCAGACCGATTTCCTCGAACTCGTGATAAAGGGCGTTGGCCTTCTTCAAATAGTGCGGATCGCCAAGCTGGCCGATCAGGTCGGCGGCCCGCAAAAGCGCCGCATCCTCGTGGACATGGTGATCGTCGGGCGCGGTGGAATAAGGGAAGCGCGTGTGCCCGATCGCGCCCGCGATCCGCGCGCCGTCGAGCTCCTCGATCGACGCCAGCCGATCGAGGACGAACAGCTTTGACCGCTCCACGTGATAGGGCGCGAGCGCGGCGTCGGAGCAGCCGCGCGGCAATTTGACCTTGTTTCCCGAGGCGTCGACGACATAGCCGTCGGGCCCGTCGCCCTTGAGGATCCCGCGCACGTAGCCGATATCGTGGGAGAGGCAGGCGACAATGAAGTTCGAGTAGTCGTCCGGGGTCGAGGCGGTCAAAAGCGCGCGGCCCTTGAAGATGTCGTGGCCCGCCAGGGTGACGAGCATCGTGTGCTCGACATTGTGGTAAAGGGCGTCGCTGTTGCCGATACATTCGAGCGCGAGCCGCGCTGCGAACGGAACGATCTCGGCAAGACGCGCGTGCGAGACGCCGAACCGGTCTCGCATATCGTCGGCCAGAAACGCTCCAAGGGCCTCCGCCGCCAGGCCGGGCAACGTGATCATCATGGCTCGCTCCGATGGCCGCCGCGGCGAAAATTGGCGATCCGTCTCGCCGGTTCTGTTCGCGCGCGCTTCGGGTCCAGCATGCCTGGCAGTCCTAAATTACCACAACAGACGGTCTCTTTCATGCCCTCAGTGACGGCGCGAGCGCAAGGGCCGCCTTCGTGGATGAGACGAGGGCGCCGGGCTACATCGCCACGCGATTGACAGGGGGAAGAGCAGGGAGGAAAAGTCGTTCCGGGGGGCCGTGCGAATCGTCAAGACCTTCGTCCTCGCCTCTATAGGTCGTCGATCGAAGGAGCTGAAGGTGAGCAAAACGGTTCGGGGCGTCCTGGCGACTCTCGCGGCCTCGGCGGCTTTGGCCGGCTGCGTCACGATGGGCGCGCAGGAGAAGGAAGGGCAGCTCGCCGCGGCGGGCTTCGTGCGCCAGCAGGCCGACACGCCGCCGAAGATGGCCAAGCTTCAGGCGCTGCCGCAAAACACGATCGTCTTTTCGCAGCGGAAGAAAGGTAACGTCTATATCTATGCGGACGCTGCCGGCTGCGGTTGCGCCTTCATCGGCAACGACGCCGCATACCAGCAATATCAACAGATCCGCGCCGCCAACAACATCGCGCAAATGCAAGAGACGACCGCGATGCTGAACCAGGAAGCCGCGATGGATTGGGGCGGCGTGTGGGGTCCTTACGCGCCCGGCTGGTATTGACGTCGGCGGCCCTGTCGGATCGCGGCTCTTATTTTGCGCGGGACGCCGTTGTCGCGGTGACCGCCCGGTCGCGCCATTGTGCTTGATGTTGCCGCGGAGGCTTGGTCCGACAACTGGGCGTGGGGCTTGCCGCTCATCGTTCTGACGGTGCTGGTTCATGCTTTTGGCCTGGTTGAGATTCGCGACCGGGTCGTGCTCGAGTTGCCGATCATTTTGCGGGCGCGGCGGTCTTCGATGGTGCTCGCGGTTCTTATGGTCGTCTCGGTTCTGCTGCTGACGGTTCTTCACGCGGTGGAGGCGCTCGCGTGGGCTGGCGCCTATGTCGCCTTGGGCGCTCGGCCCGATTTCGCTTCCGCGATGCTCTATTCGCTCAGCGCGATGACGAGCTACGGCCACGCCAACTTGTTTCTGGCGAAGGAGTGGCAGTTGATGGGCGCGATCGAGGCGCTGAACGGCATGCTGTTGTTCGGCCTGTCGACGGCGTTCTTGTTCGCGGTTCTGCGCGAGCACTGGCCGACGAGACCGCGGCGATAGCCGCGTCCGCGCACAAGTGCCGGGGGCGCCGAAAACAGACAGGACTTGGCGGCCGCTTCCTGGATCTTATTTCGAGTCGCGATGCTGCCTTAGGTCCTCGGCATGAGCCTTCCAAGGAAGGGCCTTCTCAGAACGCCTTGTTGATCGTGAGGCCCACGCGTTGCGTCTCCGCCCTCCAGGCGGAGTTTCCGACCAATGTTCCCACGCTCGTCGAACTAAAATCGATGAATGGGCTCGCAAAGGTCGCGGTGTGGCCTGCCGTCACGGCGTAGGTGTAGTTCAGATCGAGAAACCAGGTCGGGGTCAGAAAGTAGGTGACGCCGACAACCGCCGCGCCGCCAAACAGCCAGCTCGAGCTCGAGAAGTCCTGGGGTGCGCCGGATTGATCCATGCACCGCGCCATCGACCAGCGCGAAACCGACCAGGCCATTCAGCCTGGTCCGGGTCTGTGAAAGCGTCGGACCGCCTCCGGCGTAAACGTAGCTTTGACCGAAAGCGCGACCCAGGAATGGGATCAGGTCGATTTCCTGGAGAACGACTCGTCTGAGCGGCGCGCACATAGGCCGGACCGCTAAAGGGGACAGGCGTTGGGTGCCCGACAATCGAGTAAGTCCCGAATTGGGGGATGATGGAATTGTCGTTGGTCGAAGTCGCTCCCAGATAATTGTACGATGAGCTTCGCTCCCCATAGCCAGTCGCTTGCGCCGAATCGCTGGAAGTAGCCGGCCTGGAACGACGGCGCGAACGCGAACCTGCTTCCATGTGAATATTGGTCGGCCCTTGAGCGCTTCCGGAGGCCGACAGAACGCCGCCCGTGTAGACGTTCGAAGTTCCGATCGCATAGACGTGCTGGTGACCGAAATTCGTCCAATTGGCGCTCCCGCCGAGGCCAAGGAAGAAGGCGCTGTTTGGCACAGGCGACCCGATTGGCATTGCCGGCGCGGGCATCGGCGCAGGCGCATGGCGGTGACAATCGGCCGCGTTGGCTGACGTGGCCGCGAGCACCAGGATTGCGGAGAGCGCAAGGAATGGGTTTTTCATCGGGGCTCCTCCGCCCGCAAATCTGTCATCAGCCTCGAAGGAAATCTCTAACAGATCTGTCGATGTCGTCGCGTCCGCTTGAAGCCGCGTTAGACGTAGGGGCGTCCTGGCGAGGGCGACTTCGACGCCAGCGAAGCCACGCTCCATCACATTGATCAGGGCCGCTTCGGGCTGTTGGTTCTCGCGGAAGGCGCGGAGCGATTCGCCGTAAGCCTTGCCTCCGCCCTACACCCCAAGCCCATGGAACGGGATGACGCGGCATGGATCGCCGGCCTTCGCCGGCGGCGCGTGCGGCGGACGGACGATGAGGCCGTCGGCGCGGGCCATGGTTTTCACCAGCGAGGAATCCTGGTTCGCGGCCGGCGTCGCGAGCGAGAACCCATCGGAGTTATGGCTGAGGGACGCGCGCATGTAGTCCTGGCGGATCGCCGTTGGCGGCGCACATCGACGGCGAGGCGCGCCGGTCTGGCTGGGATCTTCGCCCGGGTCGGGTTCGCCATGCAAGGCGCGCAACAGCGGGCGCAAGAACAGGATCGCGCAAACCACCGACGACGTCGGATTGCCGGGCAGGCCGAGGACGCGCAGGGACCGAAGCCGTCCGTGCATCAGCGGCTTGCCGGGACGCATGGCGATGCGCCAGAAACCGAGCTCCATTCCGGACGAGACCAGGGCCTGCTGCACGAGATCATGGTCGCCGACCGACGCGCCGCCGAGCGTCACCAGCACGTCGACATTGGCGTCGCCCGCACGGCTACGGCCGCTTTCAGCGCGCCGAGGTCATCGACTGCGATGCCGAGATCGATGGCGACGGCCCCGCACGCCTCGACAATTCCCGCGACGGCGAAATTGTTGGAAGCGACGATTTGCGCCGGGCCGAGCGCACCGCCCGGTGCGGACCAGCTCGTCGCCCGTCGCCAGGATCGCCACTTTGGCGCGGCGGCGGACCGCGAGCGCCGTATGGTTCGCCGCGGCCGCGAGCGCGACGTCACGGGGGCCGAGCCGGCGGCCCGCGGGCATGAGCGCTTCGCCGTCGCGAAAGTCCATGCCGGCCGGACGCAGGTTGTCGCCTGCCGGCACGGCGGCCGAGAGCCGGATTCGTTCGCCCTCGCGGCTCACGTCCTCCTGGATGACGATGGCGTCGGCTCCGTCGGGCATGGGCGCGCCGGTGAAGATGCGCGCCGCCTCGCCCGGACCGAGGACGCCCCCGAAAGCGCGGCCGGCGGCGGATTCGCCGACGAACGTCAGGGTCGCCGGGGCCGCCGCCGTGTCCTCCGAGCGCAGCGCGTAGCCGTCCATGGCGGAATTGGGAAACGGCGGCTGGGTGCGCAGCGCTTTAAGGTCGCGCGCGAGCACCCGACCATAAGCCACTTCAAGAGCGACATTTTCCTCGTCGAGCGGGGTCTCGGCGGAGGCGAGCACGCGGGCTAGCGCCTCGTCCACCGTGATCATTGGGCTCATTCGCGCTTGTCCTTCGGATCGTTTGTCGCCCGCCACTCGCCCGATTTGCCGCCGCGCTTCTCGATGAGCCTTAACCCCTCGATGCTCATGCCCCGGTCGATCGCCTTGGCCATATCGTAGATGGTGAGGCAGGCGACGGAAACGGCGGTCAGCGCCTCCATTTCGACGCCGGTTGGGCCGACGCAGCGCGCCTCGGCGCGAACGGTAAGGCCGGGCAGCGCGTCGTCGGGCGCAATCTCGACCGAAACCTTGGTCAAGCTCAGGGCATGGCAAAGCGGAATGAGGTCCGAGGTCTTCTTGGCCGCCA
This sequence comes from uncultured Alphaproteobacteria bacterium, assembly GCA_963730555.1. Classification (GTDB taxonomy): domain Bacteria; phylum Pseudomonadota; class Alphaproteobacteria; order Rhizobiales; family Beijerinckiaceae; genus Roseiarcus. Next base: position 41,270 of record CAVSSS010000018.1, read on the forward strand.
TGATGCCGGCGATTCGCGCCGCGCCGATGACGTCGCCCTTCTTGGCGTCGCCGGCAAGGATCGTCCGCAGGGTTGAGGCGCCCATGCGCACCCGTCCTTCGGCGATCGCAATCCGGTCGGTCGCCGCCTTGTCCGACACGTCGACCATCCGCGCTTCGCCGTCGGCGCCAATATGGGTCAGAGGCTTCGGGTCTGTGGATGAGGCCATCGGTGAGCGCGCGCTCCGCTCACGCTTCGCATGAGCTTTTTGTCGATAAGGGGCAGTCCGGCCTCTTCAAGCAAAATCTGCCGGAGGCGGCAACCGCGTTTGGCTCAATTGTCCGACTAGACCCTTCCGTGTAAAGACGCCTTCCTGGCGGCGCGGCGCGCGCCTTGAGATTCGAATGGAATGATGGCGCGCGAGCCAAAAATTGCCTACGTCCTGCTGCGCAACGCACATTTCGGGCCGCGGCTTGCCGCATCGGTTGAGCTTTGCGTTCGCGACCTCATTCTTCATAGCCGACACGCGCGCTCGACCCTGGTCGTTTGCCCGCCGGTGGACCAGCCGTTCGAGGGAGTCGAAATCGAGACGGTTCCAGGCGCGCCGATCAGCGGCAACGTCGGAAAGGCCTGGGGCGTCAGCCCAGCTCTTGAGGCGTCGCGGCGTCGATCTCGCCATTGTCGAAAATCACCTGCCCGTGGCGGCGTTCATCGCGCTGACCTCGGGCGCGCGGGTGATTTTGCACACCCACGCCTATGTCAAAGCGCCGTCGAGCGCGCTTGACGGAGCATTCCGTGGCCAGGAGATGCGTCGGCTTTCCGGCTTCGCGTTCGTCAGCGAATATGCTCTCGGCCGGTTTCGCGGCGATTTTCCGGGCTTGCGCCGGCTTCAGCGCGCGGTGCCGAATGGGCTCGACATGCGCGACTGGTCAGCGGCGAAACCGAAGGATCCGTTGATCCTTTGCGTCGGCCGCGCGCTCCGGCACAAAGGCCACATCGAAGCGATGGCGGCGATCACGCGCGCTCTCGCCTCACGTGCCCAATGGAGCGCGCGCTTCATGGTGTCCGACCCTGTGGCCGCAGACCGGGAGCCGGAGACTGTTCAGGCGCTTCGCGACGCGGCCGAAGGTTTCAACGGCCGGATCCGGGTCGATTCCAACGTTCCTTACGCCGAGGTCAAAGCGGCGTGGGAACGAGCCGCGGTCGGCACGGTGCTGACAACCGGCCCCGAACCGTTCGGACGAACGGCGCTTGAGGCGCTGGCGAGCGGCGCGGCGCTCATCACCTCGGGGCGAGGGGGTCTCGCGGAGATCTGCGGCCCGTGCGCGGTGACGGTCGAACCAAGCGACGCCGATGGCGTTGCAGCGGCGCTCGGCCAACTCTTGGATGCGCCCGACCGGCGCGCCGAGCTTGCCCGCGCCGGACGCAAGCGCGTCGAGCAGCTTTACGATATCCGTACGGTCGCAGAGCAGATGGACGAATTCATCGAGTCCTGCATTGGAGAAGGGCGGCCTTAAGATCTGAGATGCGTGACTTTGGCGCGCCGATTTCCTTCGTCCTGTTGCCTTCGCACGGGCCAACCGATAACTGGCCAAAAAGCGCATGGCTCGGGTAGGCCAATGAGACCTGAAAGCTTTGCAGTCGCCGTCGGCCTCGCCATTTTTGCCGGCGGGGTCCTCGGTCTTATCCTTCAGCGCCTCCTGCCCGAGACATTCACGACCGGGGGACCACGTGACATGATCGGCGCGGTCGTTGGCCTTCTCACGCTGCTATCGGCCCTGACCATGGGCCTCCTGATCTGGACGGCTTACGGGGTCTATGCCGGACAGAACACGGCGATCCAGACCCTCGCCGCCAAGGTGCTGCAACTCGATCTCGCTTTGGCCGATTATGGACCGGATGCTAATCCAGAGCGCGCTCGCTTGCGGACGGCGGTCGGACAGGCCATCGACGACGTTTGGGGAGAAAGGGAAAGCGACAAGGACTTCATCGCCGAGAACTTTGCCGCGGCGGTGCGCGGCCTTCGAAAAGAGGAGGGAGACTTGGCAAGCCTCAATCCTTCGACCGACGCCCAAAAGAAGGCGCTTGGGCTTGCAAATTCGATCGTTGAGGCGATCGGTCAGGCGCGGTTGCAGATGTCCTTCGCATTGACCAATCCCGTTTCGTATCCGCTCATCCTGATTGTGGTTGGATGGGCCATGGCGCTCTTTTGCGGCTTCGGGTTGATGTCCAAGGGCCATATGATGTCGGTCGTCGTGGTCTTGGTCGGCGCTCTCGCGCTTTCGACTTCGGTCTACATGATCCTCGACCTCAGCAGTCCCTATACAGGCGTGTTTCGCCCCTCCACGGCGCCGCTTGAACAAGTGCTGGAGGTCATGGGCAAGGAGTAGGGCCTCGCTCGAATTGTCTTGCCTTCCGCTGTTGCCTGCGGAAAGGCTGCCGCCCGTGTCGTCGAACCCCGCGATTTTAGAAGTCGCAACGCTTGCCGGCGGTGAGCCACTGACCGCACGCGGGCGTCTCGGAGCAGGGCGCGGACAAGCGCAATTGTCCGACCCTGGACATGAGGCCGCCGCTCGGACGGCCCAGCTTTAAGCCGCTGTCGCGCCGCTTGCGCGGTTTGTTCGGTAGCCGATAAAGCCAATACCGGCGAACCCGAGTATGATCATCGACCAGGTCGATGGTTCCGGGATGACGCCCGCCGCCGCCTCGTTGCCTACCAATCCGCCCGTGGCGAGCTGGTCGGGCGAGACTGTCACGTCGGTCAACTGGAGCTGCGGATCGCCAACGATCTGCCCCTGAAGAACGGCGGTGACGCCTGTTCCGCCCTCCGAGTCTTCGTACGCCTCAATCGAGCTGCCGCAGATATTGCTGCCGTTGCCGCAAATGTTGATGTAATCGGCGTCTTGCGCCAGCGACACGCCGAGGTTGCTGGTCGTCGTAATGATAACCTGGTCGGTTCCGAGATAATCGCTCGGGCTCACGTAATTGTCGTACAGGCTAAGCGACGCGCCGAAGATCAGCGAGTTCAGGTTGCTCGTGCCATTCAAATAGGTGATTACGCCTGCCTCGAAGGGTTGATGAATGTCCGCCGGGATCTGCGCGCCAAAGAAGATCAGCTCGCTGAATTGCTCCGAGGGATCAACTGACGCGTCAGAGCCCCATTGCAGCTTGCTCCCAGTTGCCTGCAAAGCGGGCGTATCCGCGAGGGTCGGATCCGTGCTGTTCACAATAGAGAGGGACAACGGAGCCGTCGCCGAATTGTCGAAATAGGCGGGCGACGACGAGATGGTCGGATCGTGAGTGACAAAACCGGAGTAAATCGGATCCGAGAAGACACCGATTATGGTGCCGCCGGGCGTCAGGCCATCCGCTCGCGCCTGCGGCGCTCCTAACGCCAGCGCGACGCCACAAACAGAAAGAGCAATTTTGATGCGCATATCCCACCTCGCTTAGCGCTAGCACGCTGTTGACGGTGGGGAATTCTCCTTGAGTTTTACGGCTTGTCAATAGACATTTCTGATATGGTTGTTGGTCGTAAGACCGCACGGTAGTCGTAAGACCGTCTTATCAGTCGTAGACCATGCTTATTACTCGAAAGGCCATGCTTGACAGCAAGGGCTCTCGAATTTTGTCTTGCCTTTCACCCCCCAGGCGGGAAGTCTGCTGCCTCGTGTCGTCGAACCCCACAATTTTAAAAGTCGCAACGTCTGCCAGCGAACGGCGCCTGATCGCGCGCGGCGCGCGGTTTTGGCGTGTGAACTTTGCGCTGTTTTTGGGCAGCTTCGCGACTTTCGCGATGCTCTATTGCGTCCAGCCGCTGCTGCCCAGTTTCACTCGCGCCTTCTCGATTTCTCCCGCAGCCGCGAGCCTGTCCTTGTCCGCGGCGACAGGCGTGCTGGCGGTCGCCATGGTCTTCTCCGGAACGCTGTCCGACGCCTTGGGACGTAAGACCGTGATGACGGCGTCGCTGGCCGCCGCCGGGGCGGCTACGCTCGCCGCCTCTTTCGCCCCGGATTGGACGACGCTGGTCGCGCTCCGGGCGCTGACCGGCCTCGCGCTCTCCGGCGTTCCGGCGGTCGCGATGGCCTATCTGGTCGAGGAAATGGATCGCTCGGCGATCGGGCTCGCGATGGGCCTTTATATCGCGGGCAATACGCTAGGGGGCATGGGGGGGCGCTTGGCCAGCGCCGGCATCGCGGATATCGGCGGTTGGCGGGGCGCCGTCGGCATTGTCGGCCTCGTCTCGCTTGGCTGCGCTTTTGTGTTCGCCTTCGCACTGCCGAAGGAGCAGCGGGCTCCGGCGAAGGCGAAAGCGGTTGCGCTCCTGCCGACGATCGCCATGCATTTCCGCGACCCGGGCTTGAGGTACCTGTTCGCAATGGGCTTCCTGCTGATGGGCGCCTTCGTCGCCACCTACAACTACATCGGCTTTCGCCTGGAGGCGCCGCCGTTTTCGCTGAGCCCGGCCGTCGTCGGCCTCGTGTACTCCATCTATGTGATCGGCGCGGTCAGCTCGACCGTGACCGGCGAGCTCGCCGGACGTTATGGCCGGCGACGTATTGTTGGCTTCGCCATCGCCTTCATGCCGATCGGCGTCCTCCTCACCTTGCCCGAAAATCTGTGGCTCATGATCTTCGGCGTTGGCGTTGTGACGATCGGGTTCTTCGGCGGCCATTCGATCGCCTCGAGCTGGGTGGGCTTGAGGGCCGAGACCGGCAAGGCGCAGGCGAGCGCGCTCTACCTCTTTTTCTATTATGTTGGGTCCAGCCTCGCGGGCTCAATCGGGGGCTGGGTGTTCTCCCTGGCCGCGTGGCCGGGAGAGGCCGCCTTCGTCGGCGCCTTGTCCGGGCTCGCCCTTCTGATCGCCTTGAAGCTCGCGCGCGTGCCCCCGCCGGCCCATCTTCGCGCTCCTTAAGAGGCGGCTTGCCCATGGAATGGCGCGACGAGGGGCTCATCATCGGAATCCGGAGGCACGGCGAAGCCTCGACGATCGTGGAGGCGATGACGCGCGCGCATGGCCGTCATCTCGGCCTTGTGCGTGGCGGGCGGTCCGCGCGGCTCAGGGCGACGCTCCAGCTCGGCAATACGATCGGCCTCGTGTGGCGTGCCCGCCTTGACGAGCATCTCGGCTCCTATACGGTCGAGCCGCTTTTGCTCCGGGCGGGCAGATTGATGGGAAGCGCGCTGGCGCTCGCGGGCGTCAACTATGTCGCCGCGCTCATGCGCGTGCTACCCGAGCGCGATCCGCACGAGGCGGTTTACGAGGCCGCGAGCCTCATCGCCGACGCGCTCGATGACGGCGCGCTGGCGCCAACGCTGATCGCGCGGTTCGAGGCTCAGATCCTGGCCGAGTGCGGATTCCGGCTCGATCTTTCCAGCTGCGCCGCGACTGGTGTGACTGACGACCTCGTTTATGTCTCGCCCAAGTCCGGGCGGGCGGTCAGCGCTGAGGCCGGCGCGCCCTGGCGCGATCGGCTGCTGCCGCTGCCCCCCTTCCTGCGCGAGGGCGCGCCTCCCGAAGCGCTGCCGAGCGCCGACGAGATCGCCGACGGGTTCCGCCTGACCGGCTTCTTTCTCGCCCGCGACCTGTTCTCGCTCCGTGGCGAACCGTTGCCGGACTCCCGCGCCGCCTTTCTCAAGGCGGCGGCGCAGGGCAGCAGGTCAGGCGCCGGCTAGCGCGCGGACGCTGGCGCGGTGTATTTCCGTTCGATCGCCTCTCGCACCGCGCGTCGGGTCACCTTTGGATCGCGCGCGGGCTGACCTTCGATCTGCTCAAGCTCATCCGCCAGTTCGTCATCCTTGATCGCTTCACGAATCCAACGCGAATAGTCGTGCGCCTCAAGATGGTGGAGCCAGCTGTCGTCGTCCACGCCGTCCGCCATCTGCATGAATAGGGTCAGGTTCTGCGCCCTCAGGTTGAGGGCGTTCGTTGGCCCACGGAAATAGAAGCTGTTGTCCTCGCCGAGCGCTCCTTCCGCATATTTCCGGACGTGACGCTCGGCTTTCTTGGCCGGCCCGTGAGATTTCATGATCTGTGCTTCGCGCCCCGAGCTCCTTCGCCAGAACAGAGCCTCGCCCTTGCCCGGCGGCGTTTGCGGCAGCTGAGGCGCGGGAATCGAAAGCGCGCGGGCAAAACCGCCGATCGCTTCGGTCGCCTTGTCGCCGACAGCGAAGATGTCATCGACTTTGCTGAGCGCGTCGACCGCCAAGGTCGCGGGATCGACGGTCACGAGAATGACCGGGGGAAGCGACTCGAGCGACGCGGTCGCGCTCACGTCGCGCTCGGCGGGCAGGAGATGGTGCGCTTCATCCATCAAAACCCAGTGCGGGCGTCCGATTTTGCCGCGCAGGTTTGCGATGGCAGAGATGAAATCCGCGAGCAGCGCCGGCCTGTCCTCGATCGGCGCGGCCAACATGTTGACGACGAAGCTGTCGTCCGGCCGCTCAAGCAATTTGACCACCTCCGCGAGTTGCGGCGGCGACTTCGCGTCGCCGAACACGACGCCTGAGCGAAACTCGGCATAGTCGCCCTCCGGATCGAAGACGCAGACCTGAAACCCGCCCGCCACGATCCGCTCCAGCAACGCTGTCGCAACCGTCGATTTGCCGCCGCCCGAAGAGCCGCAGATCAGCGCCGAGCCGCCGTGGGGTCGAACAACGATTGGGCGGCCATCGGCGCTGAGACCGATCTCGACGCTGTTGTGGGTCTCGCTCGAATGAAAGGCGCCGACGTCGTTCTTAAGCACCGCCTCGATCAGTTCCGCGACGCCGGCGCCGCGCGATTGCCTTGGTGATGAGATCGGCTTCATCCTCGATCGCAGGCAAAGCATTGGCGACCGCGGCGGCGTATCCGCTCGCCTGCAGGAACGCGTGGTCGTTCTCGGCGTCGCCGACCGACACGACATTGTGCGCAGAGAGGCCCAAGTCCTTGAGCGCCGCCTGTAAGCCGCTAGCCTTATTCACGCCAGCGGGCAGCACCATCACCGCTCCCTTGTTGAACACGATCTGCAGCTCAAGCCCGTGCTCGCGGATCGCCTCGAGAACCAGCTTTTCGTTCGGCTCCCAAGTCGCGACAATGGAGCGCCCGACCGAAAGCGGCGTGACGCCCTTCTTGCGCAAGGTCTCCACCAGCTCGGGCGACGGCTCTGGACCGAGCGGCGTTTCCTTTTTCGTGGCGGGGTCAAAGAGCAATGCTCCGTTCTCCGCGACGACCCGATCGAAAAGATCAATGCGAGGAAAGACGCGCATGAGATCAGGCAGCTCGCGCCCCGTGACGAGGAGAAGCCTCCTGCCGGACCGTCTGAAGGCGACAAGCGCTTCGGCGGTTGCGTCCTCGACAATTCCGTCGTGCGCGAGCGTGCCGTCATAGTCGGTCGCCAGACAGCTGATGTACATGGATCCCCGCCGCTTCTTCCCAGCGAATTCTTAGCCAAACGCTCCAAGGACCGTCGCAGTTCCGATTTCGGCGGGGGCGCATGCGCTTTAGCTATCGCTCCTTGAGAGGGAACAACGCGCCTTCTTCCAGGATTTGTCTTACGCCGGCGGTCTCGTTGCGCGGGGCGCCGGCCCTTTTGAGGCGAGCAGGCAATGGCGGAATCTCCTTCGGAGACACAACTCGATCCCGACAAGAGGCCCAGGGAGCAGATCGAAAACGACCAGCCGACCTCTGCGCAAGTTCACCGCGCTCGGGAGCAGGGCAGGGGACGGCGCGCGCGGGCGCCGTGGCAAATCCCATGGGCGGGGTGGAAGGATATCCTCTGGCGCGTCTACGCAAGCGTGAATGACAATCGCTTGCTAGCGGTCGCGGGGGGCGTCGCCTTCTATTCGTTGCTGGCGATCTTTCCCGCCGTCGCAGCCTTCGTTTCGCTCTACGGATTGATCGCCGACGCCTCGACGATCGACGCGCATCTTTCGCTGGCCGCCGGAGTTTTTCCAGCCGGCGCGGTCGAGCTTCTTCACGAGCAGATCACCCGGATTGCGGCAAAAGGCGATGCGAAGCTCGGGCTCGGCTTCTTAACCGGGCTCGCTGTCGCCATCTGGAGCGCCAACGCGGGGATGAAGGCGATCATCGACGCCCTCAATGTCGTCTATGACGAGAAGGAAAAACGAAGCTTCGTGAAGCTGAACCTTCTCTCCCTTCTCTTCACGGTCGTCGCCATCCTCTCGCTCATGGTCGCGCTTGGCGGCGTGGTCATCGCGCCGATGGTCTTTTCCGCTTTCGGCCTTTCGTCGCTTCTGGGCCTTGCCATCGTCGTGCTGCGCTGGCCGCTCCTGATGATCCTGGCTACACTCGCCTTGGCTGCGATCTATCGCTACGGGCCAAGCCGCACCGAAGCGCGCTGGCAATGGCTCTCGGTCGGAAGCGTCGCCGCAGCCATCGGATGGCTCATCACCTCGGTTCTCTTCTCCTGGTACATCGCGCCATTTCGGCGCTTACAACGCGACCTATGGGTCGCTTGGCGCGGCCGTCGGCATGATGATGTGGATGTGGATCTCGGCCATCGTTATTCTGCTTGGCGGCGAGCTGAACGCCGAGATCGAGCATCAGACTGCGAGGGATTCGACGGTCGGCACCGCAAAGCCGCTTGGCGAGCGCGGCGCGGTGATGGCCGATACGATCGGCGCGGCGCGGTAGTGGCGTCTAAAGCAAGCTGCATGGAATCGTCATCGCGAGGAGCGAAGCGACGCGGCGATCCACAGCAACCACTGCAGCCCTTCATCCCTGGATCGCTTCGCTTACGCTCGCGATGACAATCGCGGTTCGACCCAAATGCAATCTACTTTAGGGCGCCGATCGCGCTGCTCACTTACCGGCGAGCCGCTCTCGGGCCTTGGCCTCGGCCCACAGCTGCTCCATTTCGTCGAGACTGGCGCTTTCGGGGGTTTGGCCCGCCTCGGCCAAGCGGTTCTCGATATGGGCGAAGCGCCGCTCGAACTTGGCGTTGGCGCCGCGCAAGGCGGCCTCGGGATCGATCTTGAGATGGCGGGCAAGGTTTACGGCCGCGAATAAGAGGTCGCCTACCTCGCTCGATAGCGCGTGCGCCGAGCCCTCCGCGATCTCGGCCTCGACCTCCGCGACTTCCTCTTTGATCTTATCCAGGACCGCGTGGACATTGTTCCAGTCGAAACCGACCTTGCCGGCCTTTTCTTGCAGTTTCATCGCCCGCGAAAGGGCCGGCAGCGCGAGCGGAACTCCGTCCAGCGCACTCGGCTTCTCCGGCCGAGATTGCGCGCCCGTCTCCGATGCGAGCTTCGCGCGTTTCTCGTCGGCCTTGATGCTGCCCCACAGCGCCTTCACTTCGTCCGAACTCATCGCCCCGGCGTCGCCGAAAACGTGGGGATGACGGCGCACGAGCTTGGCGGTGATCGCCTCGACCACCCCGCCGAAATCAAACAGGCCCGCCTCTTCCGCCATGCGAGCGTGAAAGACGACCTGCAGCAAAAGATCGCCGAGCTCCTCGCGCAGATCTTCGGTCGCTCCGCGCTCGATCGCGTCGGCCACTTCGTAGGCTTCTTCGACGGTGAACGGCGCGATCGAGGCGAAGGTCTGCTCGATGTCCCACGGGCAGCCGCGAACAGGATCGCGGAGCGCCGTCATGATGTCGATGAGGCGGCGAATGTCGCGGGAAGGTTGCATGGACCAAGCCAACAGTCTGGGAAATGGGACAGAAGGACTATTGGATAGTCAAAAGGAGCGCCGCAAAAGCGCTCCCTGCTTTATTGTGGGGTCGTTGGTTCAGAGCGACAGCGAAATCGCCTCGCGGCCCTTGGGCGTATCCACGACTCTCATGGTCACTTGCTGGCCTTCGGCCAAATGCGAAATGCCGGCGTGCCCGAGAACGGAGATATGGACGAACACGTCTTTGCCGCCGTCTTCGCTGGCGACGAACCCGAACCCCTTCGCGTCGTCGAACCACTTCACCTTTCCGGTGACCGACACCGCGGTCGACGGATCCGGGGCGACGCGGCGCGGCCGAGGCGCGTCGCGGAACCCATCGCCCGCGGGCCTTTGCGGACGCTCGACGACGCCCGTGGCGTCGACTTCGAGCACCCGGGTCACCTGCGCTCCCTTGGCGCCCGCGCCGACCTGGACGCGCAATTTGGCGCCAGCGGGAACCGTGTCGTGACCTGCGGCGTGCAAGGCGTTGGCGTGCAGGAAGGCGTCGCCCTGGCCGCCGGCCAGCTCGACGAATCCATAGCCTTTGTCTGCCTTGAACCATTTGACGACCGCATCGACTGGCGGCGCTCCTGAATCGATCGGCGCTGAGGCGCCCATGGGGGAGCCGCCAAAACCGCCTCCCTCCGGACCGCCGCCGTAGCTTCGAGACGGACGAGGCCTTGATTCGTAGGGCATCGGCCCATCGTCGTCGAAGCCGCGCTTCCGAGGCGCCCTAAAGTCCTTACCCTTGCTCATATTAGTCCCAGATCTCCACCCAAAGCCCGATCGATCGGAGGGCGGCCCAGCCCCTCGCGGTCCGCTGGACACCCAGCGAACTCCGACGCGACATTTCGTCTAAACAATCTTCTTCGATTGAAGGCGCGATCCGCTTGTCCGTCGACCAACTCAAAGGCTGGACCCCTCAGTCGGCAGACTCAACGCGGAATGACGTGGAGCGCAGTGACGCGCTACGGTCGGCGAATACCCCTCCGCCACCGGCATAAAAGTAAAATGTAGCGCCCGCATCATCAAAAGCCCGCTAGGCCAATATCGGACCTTGCGCGCAGAAGATAGCGTACTTTTGACCCCGTTGCCAGATGGTCCAAGAGAACGCGTAAACTATTTGTTCATTTAAACCGCTCGTGTCGAGTGATTTTTGCGGACTGAACTTTGCAGACGGCAAGCGGGCCTCCAAAAAAGACGAGTGTTCACCGAAGGTCGGGAGTGGAACACGACCGACAAGCCGCCTCGCAGGAGGAGGACGAAGGCTGCAACGCCGCGAGCCGACCCGGAGGCTATACATCGACGAGTTCGAGCGATTTTGGCGCGCGCTCCTGAATGAAGGCGAAACGCGCCTCGGGTTTTGTGCCCATGAGCCGCTCAACCGCCTCGGCAGTCGCCTCGCTCTCCTCCGCGACCACTGCGACACGGAGCAGAGTGCGCTTCGCCGGGTCCATGGTCGTGTCGCGCAAATCGCGCATCGGCATTTCACCCAATCCCTTGAAGCGGCTGACCTCGATCGCGCCACGGCCGCTGAATCCGGACTTCAGCAACTCCTCTTTGTGCGCTTCATCGCGCGCGTACAGGGAGCGCGCTCCCTGGGTCAGCCGGTAAAGCGGCGGAACGGCAAGATAAAGGTGCTTTTCTTCAATCAGTTTTGGCGTTTGCCGGTAGAAAAAGGTGATGAGCAGCGAGGCGATATGAGCGCCGTCGACGTCCGCGTCGGTCATGATGATGATCTTGTCGTAGCGAAGATCAGCCGAGCGGTAGTGCGCGCCGGGGCCGGCGCCGAGCGCCTGCATGAGATCCGAAAGCTGCTGATTTTGCGCGAGCTTGTCGCGCGCCGCCGAGGCGACGTTGAGAATCTTGCCCCTGAGCGGCAGCACCGCCTGCGAGGCGCGATCTCGCGCCTGCTTCGCCGAACCGCCCGCCGAATCTCCCTCGACGATAAACAATTCAGAGCCTTGCGCCGAAGAGTTCGTGCAATCGGCCAATTTGCCCGGCAGCCGGAGCTTGCGCACGGCGGTCTTGCGAGCGACCTCTTTCTCCATGCGGCGGCGAACCCGCTCCTCGGCGCGTTCGATCGACCAATCGAGAAGCTTGGCCGCCTGACTTGGCGCAGCCGCAAGCCAATGGTCGAAGGCGTCACGAACTACGCTGTCGACCAGGCGCGCAGCCTCCGCCGTCTGCAAGCGGCCCTTGTTCTGTCCCTGGAATTCGGGTTCGCGGATGAAGACCGAGATTAGCGCGGCGCAACTCACCATGACGTCGTCGGTCGTCAGCGCCGCCGCGCGTTTGCCCTGGCCGATGCGGTCCGCATGATCCTTGAGCCCGCGCAGCAAAGCGGTGCGGAGGCCTGCTTCATGTGTCCCGCCATCGGGCGTGGGAATGGTGTTGCAATAGGAGTGGACGAAGCCGTCGTCGCCTGCGAGCCAGGCGATCGCCCATTCGACCGAACCATGCTTGCCCGCTTTGTCGACCCGGCCGGTGAAGACCTGGTCGGCGACGAGTTCTTGCCCCTCGATGTCGGCCGCGAGGTAATCTCGTAACCCCCCCGGGAAATGAAATGTGGCTTCCGCCGGAACCTTCGAGGCGTCGCTGATGAGCGAGGGCGCGCAGCGCCACCGGATCTCGACGCCTCCGAACAGATAGGCCTTGGACCGGGCCATCTTGAACACGCGCGCTGGGTCGAAGCGCGCCTGAGGACCAAAGATTTGCGGGTCGGGCAGGAACCGCACCTTGGTGCCGCGACGATTGAGCGTCTTGCCGACGACGGTGAGCCCGCTCGTCGGCTTTCCGCGCGCGAAGGTCTGGCGATAAAGCGTCTGGCCGCGGGCGACCTCGACTTCGAGCTTCTCGGACAATGCGTTCACCACCGAGACGCCAACCCCGTGAAGGCCGCCCGAGGTCTCGTAAGCGCCGCTGTCGAACTTGCCGCCCGCGTGCAGCATCGTCATGATCACTTCGAGGGCAGATTTCTTTGGAAATTTGGGGTGCGGGTCGACCGGCATGCCGCGGCCGTTGTCGATGACGCTCAGGTACCCGCTCTCCTCGAGCGAGACCTCGATGAAAGTCGCGTGGCCTGCGACGGCTTCGTCCATCGAATTGTCGATGACTTCCGCGAACAGGTGATGAAGCGCGTTGGAATTGGTGCCGCCCACATACATGCCGGGGCGCCGGCGCACCGGCTCCAATCCCTCGAGCACTTCGATCGAGGCGGCAGTGTAATTCGCCTCGTCCGGCGTTCCGTTGCGGGCGCCAGACTTTCCATTGATCGGCGCGGGCTTGCCGCGTCGGGGCGCCGCGGCGCCAAAGAGGTCATTCATGTGCTGCGTTTTCTGGGTTCTGATTCGCTCTGCTGTGAAGATAGCACGGGGGCCTGGCGGAGGCCGCATGCCGGGGAGCGCGCGCCTGGCGTAGGCGATCGACCTGGGTGAATGTCGTGCGGCGGGCGACAAACCCCTCAGAAGCGGCAAGAAGAATGCCTCACGCCATTGTTTTTTGGGCATGCATTCGACCGCGATCCCCGTCAGATTCCCGTCAGCAGGGTACGGGTTGCAGCCGCGACATCTTTGTGGCGCATCAGCGCCTCCCCGACCAAAAACGCCTCCACCCCAGCCTTGGCCAGCCGCTTGCAGTCTCCGTGATCGGAAATGCCGCTTTCGGCGACCACGATTTTTCCCGCCGGGATTGAGGGCAGGAGCCGCTCGCACACTTCGAGCGAGGTTTCAAAGGTGCGAAGGTTCCGATTGTTGACGCCGATCAGGCGTCCCTCGAGAGACAGCGCGCGTTTGAGCTCGTTCTCGTCATGCGTCTCGATAAGCACGTCGAGGCCAAGGTCATGCGCGGCCTTGTTGAGGGTTTTGGCGAGTTCGTCGTCGACCGCGGCCATGATGATGAGGATACAGTCGGCGCCCCATGCGCGCGCCTCCAGCACTTGGTAGGGGTCGAACAGGAAGTCCTTGCGCAATATGGGAAGCGTCGTCGCCTTGCGCGCCTTCATCAGGTGCTCGGGCGCGCCCTGAAACGAGGGCCCGTCGGTCAGGACGGAGAGACAGGATGCGCCTCCGGCCTGATAGGCCTTGGCGAGAGCGGCCGGGTCGAAATCCTCGCGTATGAGCCCTTTCGAAGGGCTCGCCTTCTTGATCTCCGCGATCAGGCCGAAGCGACCCTCCTCGATCGCCCTTTGAAGCGCCTTGATGAAGCCGCGCGGCGGAGACTGCCCGTCGATCTCGCGCTCCAAAGTCGCACGAGGCACCCTGACCTTGGCGTCGGCGATTTCGCGGCGCTTATAACTTTCGATCTTCTTCAGGATGTCGGCCATCGGGGTTCCGACCGTCAAGTGTTTGACGCTGCGATCAATCGATCGAGCGTGCGGCGGGCGGCGCCGGAGCGGAGCGCCGCGTCGCCAATGACCACTCCCTCCTTAATAGAGCCGGCTTTGCCGGCGATCACAAGCGCCGCGCCCGTCGTCATGAGCCCGATGTCGCGATAGGCGCTCTCAGCGCCGTCGAGAACATCGACGATCGCCTTCGCGTTGTACGCCGGATCGCCGCCCTTCAGCGCCGCCGGCGCCGCGCGAGGAAGACCGGCTGCTTCCGGCGTCAGTTCAAAGGCGTGCAATCTGCCGTCTTTGAGTTCGACCACCTTGGTCGGCCCGGTGGTGGTGATCTCGTCGAGGCCGTCGAGCCCGTGCGTCACCCAGACGCGTTCCGAGCCGAAGTTGCGAAGGACTTCCGCCATCGGTTCGAGCCAGGCGGCCGAAAAGACGCCGACGAGCTGGCGCTTGACGCCGGCCGGATTGGAGAGCGGTCCCAAAATGTTGAACAGCGTGCGCGTGCCAAGTTCGGTCCGGGTCGGGCCGACGTTGCGCATCGAGGCGTGGTGCGTCGGCGCCATCATGAAGCAGATCCCGGCCTCATCGAGGCAGCGCTCGACGGCGTCGGGCGAGAGGCCGATCTTGACGCCGAGGGCGGCGAGCGTGTCCGCGGCGCCGGAACGCGAGGATGCAGCGCGATTGCCGTGCTTCGCGACCGTGACCCCGCAGGCCGCGGTAATGATCGCGGCTAAGGTCGACACATTGAGAGAGCCCGATCCGTCGCCGCCGGTGCCAACAATGTCAATCGCTTCCGGCGGAGCCCTTACGCTCAGCATCTTTGCGCGCATGGCCGCGACGGCGCCGGTGATCTCCTCGACCGTTTCCCCGCGGACCCTCAGCGCCATGAGGAACCCGCCCATTTGCGAGGGCGTCACTTCGCCCGAAAGCATCGAATCGAAGGCGCTTTCCGCCTCGCTTTGCGTTAGCGTCGCTCCCGCGGCGACTTTAGCGATCAGAGGCTTGAAGGATTCCATATCCTCGTTTCGCGTTCCCGTCAGAATGTTTGCTGGCGCCGATGAAAGGCTTGGGCGAGGTCCAGGAAATTGCGCAGGATCTGCCGGCCGTGCTCGCTGGCGATGCTCTCCGGATGGAACTGGACCCCGAATGTCGGGCGGTCGATGTGCTGAACCCCCATCACCAGACCGTCGTCGCTCTCCGCGTTCACCTCGAGCTCGGCGGGCGCGCTCGACCGCTCGATGACGAGCGAATGATAGCGGGTCGCGGAGAACGGTCCGTTCAGACCACGGAAGAGCCCGCGCGCATCGTGCGAAATGCGGGACACCTTGCCATGCATCGGCGTCGGCGCGCGCACGACGTCGCCGCCAAACGCCTGCCCGATCGCCTGGTGGCCAAGGCAGACGCCAAGCATCGGCGTCGTTTTGCTCGCCGCGCGAACGAGATCGAGACAGACGCCCGCTTCTCTCGGCGTGCAGGGGCCAGGCGAGAGCACAATAGCGTCCGGTTTGTCGGCGAGCGCGTCGGCAACCGTGATCTCATCGTTGCGCCACACAGACACGTCCGCGCCCAACTCGCCAAGGTAATGGACGAGGTTGAACGTGAAGCTGTCATAGTTGTCGATCAGCGTGACCCGCTGCATCCCGGCTTCCGCTTACCAAAGGAGCCGTCTTTTCCGATGCTGCGCCGCGCCCGTCAAGTTGAGTGGGCGAACGCTGGGATGAAAGCCGCCGTTTCGATTTGTCGCGTCAGTCAAGAGTCTCGACTGCCCGCTCGCGCAGTTCGAGCGCGCTTAGTGCGCGCTCACACTGACGGCGCAGGGCGAGTTGTTGTTGATCCCGCAGATCAGCATGTCTATGACCGCCGGGCTGGCGAAGTAGCCGGTGTGGGCGTTCGTCGGGTCCGAGAACAGTCCGGGTGCGCTGAACTCGCTGTTTGACATATAGACGTTGGTCACCGCGACCTCGCCCCAATCAGGCTTGGGAAGCTTGAGGTCCTTTCGCTCGACGCGCCACGACAGGATGTCGTTGGGGTCGCTGAACGCCACGACATGGCTGATCGCCGTGGCGGACGCCTTCCCTTCGCTCCGCGCCCGCGCCGCCCGCGCAATGAGCCAGCATTTGGCGAATTGTTTTGTGACCGCGTCGATCGCCGTCGTTGCGTTCGGCGCCTGCCGGTCGCGCCGTAGCGTCGAGAGATCGAGCAGAGCGAGTTGGTTCGCCATCATGTAGATGACCGGCGTGTTCTCCAGAATTTTCTCAGCCGGTCCGCCGCCGCTGTTGGTCGGCCGGCAGGGTCGGTCCGCAGCTCCGCCTGGATCGAGTCCATCAGTATGTAGCCGCCGAGGCTGTGGGTGATGATGGCCGTCGGGTCATTGTAGTCGCCGGGCGTGCATGTCCTGGTGTCGCCATGCCATCTCCCTCCGGTGACCTTGCAGAGCGCGCCCTGGACGGAGGGACGGATGACCTCCTTGCGGTAGGACCCGGCGTAACGAAGGGCGTCGGCGAGCTTGTCGTCGATGAAGTCCTTGGCGACGGCGGCAAACGCCTGCTTTTGCTGAGCGCTGTTGTCCTCCGCCTCGAGTCTGCATTTGACCTCTGCGGTCAGCGGCGCCCAAAGGAGGTAACTTACGGTCAACTGAGGCGTATCGGTCTGCCGGGGCGCAAAATTGTAGGTATAGAGCAGGGCCTGATTTTGCGGGGCCGCGGCCGGGTTGTCGATGGGCTCGGGCAGCGGCTGCATGAGCGTCGGTTGCGCCGCCGGGTCGTTGTGGCAACTCTGCCACTGCGGCTCGACCTTGTCCGGCCGGACCTGCACAAGGCCGAACCGGCCGGCGATCGATGCAATGAACGGGTCGAATCCGTTCGGCGTCGGCGTCCCCACGCCATGCACAAGCAGCACGTGAAGCCGGCGCCCGGCGCCTCCTCGGCGAGGGCCGTCATGCCCTGGAACGTCATGTCGTCGCCGTTGAGGACGACCGGCGTCGGCAAAGCGGCGCAGCTTGCAAGGAGAAAGAGGGGGAGGGGCGCCAGGAGAGCGCGTAGCCGCAGAACCATCCAGTTTCCCGGCACATGCATAGAAAAGACTCGAATTGCAATTACGGCAATACTCTTGCCGAAAACAAATCGCCGCAATTGCTCAGTCGGCAGACTGCCGTTACGCTGCTAGCCCCATAGCGAAAGCACAAAACTCGCGCCAGGAAACAGTGAAGATTTCCGATACCCAGCCGCGCAACTACGAAACGCGCCGCATTATTCGCTTTCTCCGCTGCAACCCTGTCACGCTTCTTTGCGTTATGCAAGAGGATTATCACAAGTGCGTGATAGTTTCTCGGGAAGCCGCGGTTTTGAACATGGCGCATTCAGGCGGAATCGTCATGGCGCGAGGACCCCGGGTCTTGGCCCGTGGTGCGAGAGACGCCCGTGTTTCGACGGGCTATCGCGATGCTGCGAGACAAGAGTCGCAGGGCTCCCCACGGTCCCCTGGATGGCGTCCCCGAGACCCAAGAGCCGGCGAGGTCGCGATGACGGCGACGGCCCTCTAACCCGCCAGGCTCCAAGGCGGTAGCAGCGAGGGCTGACCGACTGCCATGAGAGCCACGAATACCAGCGAATTGCCTTGACAAAATCAGAAATGTGCGCTATGTGTTATCGTTGGCGGAATATTGCTCCGCTCGCCGGCAAGCGGGCAGGAGGATGAGATGCCGTGGCTGTTTGAAACCTTGGCGCACAACCCCGCCGCGCGAGCCGGGGCGGGGAAGCGATTTTCTTACTTACATCACCCGCAACCCATTGAAAAGGCTCAATTCGGAAAAATAAACGCTAGTAAGCGCTAGCCAATTTACTAGCGTTTAGGCTCATTAGCTTCGTTTGCTCCCACTTATTTGGAAGGAATTCCCGCTTTGGTTGTATCCGCAAGCTTAAAGCAGTCTGCGTATTGATGGGGAGCGTCACCGCGAGGACCCCGGGTCTTGGCCCAGGTCTTGTCCGGGCGTCGGGCTCGCGATGCCGACGCCACCCAAACGCGGCGTGCTCTAACGACAGCATTAGCTCGGGCGTTGACCACCTTTTCTCTGGCATGTTAGCTACCCCGATCGTTAGAGCGGTGGCCTTTACCGCCCGGCGCGCCATCAAGGATAAGCGCAAATGTTCGAGCGAGCCCCAAGCGCTTGACACGCTATCGAAGGGAGGACTGTTTCCATGAATCGCAATGTCTCGATGCTCGCATTGGCCGTAGCGGCCGGACTTTTCGCCGCGCCGGCCTTGGCTGACACGAGCGACAAGAAGATTGCCTTTTCGAACAACTACGCCGGCAATTCCTGGCGCCAGGCGATGCTGAAGAGCTATGACCTCGTCACCAAGAAAGCGGTGGCCGACAAGGTCGTCGCCGCGGCGGACGTGTTCACCACTGCGGACAAGGAAGTGCCGACCCAGGCCGCCCAGATCCAGAATCTCATTCTGCAGGGGTACAATGCAATCGTCATCAACGCCGCCTCGCCTGACGCACTGAACGGCGCGATCAAGCAGGCCTGTGACGCCGGCATCGTCGTCGTATCCTTCGACGGCATCGTTACGGAGCCTTGCGCCTACCGTGTCGTGGTCGACTTCAAGGACATGGGCAAGCAAGAGGTCGAGCAGATGGCGAAATTCGAGCCCAAGGGCGGAAATCTGCTTGAGATCCGCGGCCTTGCCGGAACCTCGATCGATGACGCCATCCACGCAGGAATTCTCGAGGGCGTGAAGGCGCATCCCGATTTCAAGATCGTCTCCTCGGTCACCGGCGACTGGGACCAGACGACCGCGCAGAAAGCGGTTGCGACCGTTCTGCCCTCGCTGCCGCCGATCGTCGGCGTCGTCGATCAGGGCGGCGACGGCTATGGCGCCGCCCAGGCGTTTGCCGCCGCCGGCAAGCCGCGCCCGACCATCATCGAGGGCAATCGCCAGGACGAGTTGCAGTGGTGGAAGGAGCAGAAGGAGAAGGACGGCTACAAGACTTGGTCCGCCTCGATCGCGCCCGGCGTCTCGACCCTCGCATTCTGGGTCGCGCAACAGGTGCTCGACGGCAAGAAGGTCCCGCACGATCTGCTTGTGCCCTATCTCGCCTTCACCCAGGACGATTTCGAGAAGGAATTGCCGAATATCCCGAAGGGCGGCGTCGCGAGCCACGAATACACTCAGGCTGACGCCATCGCCGCGATCAAGGCGAACATCAAGTAAGCAGGAGCGGCCCGCGAGCGGCGGCGGTTGGCCGCCGTCGCTATGCGTTCAACTTCACTTTCGACCGCGCCGCGATTTTGGCGCGGTACGTCTCCGATCCCGCCATGACCGCATCGACGATGGCGTCGAGCGCCCAGAACCGTTCGCGCACGTCGAAGTCAATCACGCGGCAGCGGATCGAGGTCAGCGTGCCGAGCCGCTGGTGGCATATCTTGGCCAGCGCCGGATATCCGAACGCCTCCGAGAGCGCAGCCGTCACCAGGAAGTTTGCGAGTTCGCGCGCAAGCTCGCTGTCGCCTGAGCGATAGAGCCACGCATAGAGGTCCGGATGAATGTTGGTGGAGACGCCTGAGAAGCCGCGCGAGCCAGCGCGCATGGCGGAGGCGGCGATCGCCGCGTTGGCGTTAATCAGCGCGAAGTCCGAGCCGGCGGCCATTGCGAGACGCCGTTTGACCGTCGCAAGGTCGCAACTCACGTCCTTCATCACGGCGAACCGGCCCGTGTCGAGGCAGGCGCGAAATTCTTCGTCGCTCAGCAGGCGACGGTAAGGCGCCGGGCATTCGTAGAGGCCGAGCGGCAGATCTGAGGGCAAGGCCTTAAGCAGCGACGCAAAGCTTAAGCGAAAGGCTGCGGTCCCGCTATTCGTGGGATCAAGGCGGTTGGTGACCAGAACGAGTCCGTCGGCGCCTGTGTCGGCCATGGCGGTAAGCTCTTCAATCTGTCCCGCAAGCGCGTCGCTCACGTGGCCGGATACGACCACCGGCGCGCGCCCTTGCGCCTGGCGCACGACGAAACGGGCGATCGCCACGCGCTCCTCAAGACTCAGATATTGCATCTCGCTCGATTGACAGACGGCGAACAAGGCGTCGACGCCATTAGCGAGATACCATTCGATCAGCCGTTCGAGACTGACGTAGTCGACCTCGCCCTCGTCGGTGAACGGCGTGAGCATCACGGCGACAATGCCGCTTATCGAGCGTGACATAACTTAGATCTCCTGGATTGCGCGCGCGCCGATTGACAGGCGCACATCCGCCTCGTCCTCGAGGCCGAGCGCAACCCCCATCGAGCGATCGATATGTTCTCGCACCGCGGCAATGGAAGCATCCGCGTCCCTTGCTTTTAGCGCCTCGATAATCTTCATATGCTCGCGCATGACACGTCCGATATTGGCGCCGGTGACCCTCAAGCGCTGTTGCGAGGCCATGCGAACCTTGATCGAGTTGACTCGGTAGACTTCAGCGGCCAGCTCGTTGTCGAGGAAACCGATCAGCGCCTCGTGCATGCCCCAGTCGACCCGCTGCGCCTCATCCGCCACGGCCTCGGGCAGGGGGTCGGCCATCCGGGCGAGAATTGCGCGATGCTCGGCCTCGACCCGCTCGAGGAAGGCGGCGGAAGCCTGCCGCGCCGCGTGCGCCGCTGCCTCGGATTCGAGAATCCGCCGAAGCCGATAGGCGTTGCGCACGAACCGGACGTCGATGGAAGCGATCTGCAGCCCGCGCTGTCTTAGCGGGGCGATCAGTCCGTCGGCCTCGAGCCGGGGAATCGCCTCGCGTATCGCTCCGAGGGGCAGGCCGCAGAGTTCGACAAGCTCGCGCTGGGTGACGAATTGACCCGGCAGCAGTTGGCGGAACACCAAGCGCTCGACGATCGCCTCGTAGGCCTGCAACCGCAGCGGCGGCGCGCTCACCTCACCCTCCTAAGGCCTGTTTTGCCGGCGGCGATCCTGCAGCCGTAGCGGGACGCCAACAAGCTCACTCCGCATCGCTTGACACGTTCCGTTCGCAGTGATGTAAGACTGACATGTTAGCGATAAATCAGCAAGCGCTAGCTCGAAGATTAGCCTGGGAGGACCGAAATCATGCACCGAGCTCAACTTCTGACGACGGGGACGCTCGCCATCGCACTCACTGCCGGCGGCGCGCTCGCCGACACCTCGCAGAAGAAAATCGCCTTCTCCAACAACTACGCCGGCAATTCCTGGCGCCAGGCGATGCTGAAGAGCTACGACATCGTCACCAAGAAAGCGGTCGCCGATAAGGTCGTTGCGGCGGCTGACGTGTTCACCACCGCGGACAAGGAAGTGCCGACGCAGGCGGCACAGATCCAGAACCTCATCCTGCAGGGTTACGACGCCATCGTCATCAATTCGGCTTCGCCAGACGCCCTCAACGGCGCGATCAAGCAGGCCTGCGACGCCGGCATCGTCGTCGTGTCCTTCGACGGCGTAGTCACCGAGCCCTGCGCCTATCGTATTGTCGTCGACTTCAAGGACTACGGCCGAAAGGAAGTTGAGCACATGGCCGAGCTCGTGCCCCAGGGCGGCGATCTTCTGGAGATCCGCGGCTTGGCGGGAACCGGAATCGATGCGGCTGTCCACGAGGGCATCGTCGAGGGGGTGAAAGCGCACCCGGAATTCAAGATCGTAAGCACGGTGACCGGAGACTGGGACCAAACAACGGCGCAGAAAGCGGTCTCGACCGCCTTGCCATCGCTTCCCGTCATCGTTGGCGTCGTCGACCAGGGCGGCGACGCCTATGGCGCGGCGCAGGCGTTCGCCACAGCCGGCAGACCACGCCCGGAGATCATGATGGGCAATCGCCAGGACGAGTTTGTCTACTGGAAAGAACAGAAAGACAAGGACGGCTATAAGAGCTGGTCCAGCTCCATCGCGCCAGGCACGTCAACTCTCGCCTTCTGGGTCGCACAGCAGATTCTTGACGGCAACAAGAACATCCCCCACGATCTCGTCGTGCCCGCGCTCGAGTTCACACAGGACACGTTCGAGGCCGAGCTGCCGAACATTCCGAAAGGTGGTGTCGCCAGCCATGAGTATACGCAAGCGGACGCCATCGCCGCCATCAAGGCGAATATGAAGTAAGGGACGGGGAGCAGGCGGCGCCCCGCGGACGTGGGGCTAACAAGATCATGGGAGACGCGGGCGCTTCCCTCGTCGATTTCAGCGGCGTCGAAAAGTCTTACGGCGCCGTCCGGGCTCTGGACGGCGTCGATTTCGCTGTGGCCGAAGGCGAGTGCGTCGGCGTCGTCGGCCATAACGGCGCCGGCAAATCGACCCTCATGCACATCTTGAACGGCGGCGTCGCTCCGGATCGCGGCCGGCTCGTCATCGCCGGCCACGAAGAGCGCTCCTATTCCCCGGCGCGCGCCAAAGCGCTCGGGCTGCGCCCGGTTTACCAGGAGCTCTCGCTCTGCCCGAACCTGACGGTCGCCGAGAACGCCCGGATCGTCCATGTGTCGATCCGCGGATTCGGCTGGCGACGCTGGGCCGGGCGGCTGATCCTCGACAAGCTTGATGAGATTTTTCCAGGCCACGGGATAGCGTCCGACGATCTCGTGCAAGACCTGTCGATCGGACGGCGGCAGATGGTCGAAATCGCGCGCGCCTTCACCGTCTCCTCCGGACGGCTCGCGCGCCTCGTCATTCTCGACGAGCCGACCTCCGCGCTCGACGCGCACACGGCGGAGCAGCTTCTCGTCTATGTGCGCCAAGCGGTCAGATCGGGTGCAAGCTGCGTGCTGATCTCGCATATCCTTGGCGAGGTGCTCTCGACGTGCGACCGCATTGTGGTCATGCGCGACGGCAAGGTGGTCGCGTCAGACATCGCGCGCAATTTCGACCGGGCGAAGCTGGTCGGCGCCATGGGCGGCATTGAGCCCGAAGCTCAACGGGCGCAAGGTCCGGCTGCGGCTGGAGCGCGCGGCGAAACTCCGGTCGTTGTTCGCGTGCGCCCCAAACGACAGACCGGCGATTGGGATCTAGTGGCGCGCGAGGGCGAGATCATTGGCCTCGCCGGTCTCGCCGGTCACGGCCAGACCGATCTTCTGCTGGCGGCCTTCTCCGCCGCCTCGCGTCCGCGCGCGGGCGCGACCGTCAGCGCGCCGGTCGCGCTTGTCGCGGGAGACCGGCAGTCGGACGGCGTCTTTCCGGGATGGTCGATCGCCCACAACATCGGCGTGCGGTCGCTGAAGAAATTGCGCTCCGGTCCGCTGCTCTCGCTCCGCCTCGAAGACGAGCTCGCCAATGCTTGGCGCGATCGCATCAAGATCCGCACGCCCGACGTCCACAACAACATTCTCTCGCTCTCGGGCGGCAATCAGCAGAAGGCCTTGTTCGCGCGCGCGCTTGGCTCCGATGCGCGCATCATGCTGATGGACGATCCAATGCGCGGCGTCGATTTCAACACCAAGCTCGAAGTCTACGACCTCATCCGCGCCGAAGCGCAGCGCGGCCGCACCTTTCTCTGGTACACGACCGAGGTCGAAGAGCTGAAGAACTGCGACCGCGCCTACGTGTTCCGCAATGGCGCGATCGTTGCTGAACTCATGCGCGACGAACTCAATGAAGAGCAGGTGATCCACTCTTCCTTCGCGGGCGTCGCCTGATCATGAGCGTGGCTACGGCTGTCCCGTCGGCGGGCGCGAGCGGGGCCCAGTGGCGACGGCGGCTGCGCGCCGCGCTCCCGGCCTTATCGCTGGCTCTGGTTCTCGCGGCCATCGCCTGGCTCAACCCGCGCGCGATCAGCTATTTCGGCTTCACGCTGATGCTGAATCTCGCGATCCCGATCGTCCTCGCCACCATGGCGCAAATGTTCGTCATCGCGGGCAACGACCTTGATCTCTCGATCGGCACGTTCGTCGGCTTCGTCTGCTGCGTGGCCGCGACCTGGCTGCGCGATGCGCCCTGGCTCGGGGTGCTGACGCTGGTCGGCTGCGTGGCGCTTTACGCCGCGCTCGGCGCACTCATCTACCTGCGAAGCTTGCCTTCGATCGTCGTCACGCTCGGCATGAGTTTCGTCTGGCAGGGCCTGGCGATCCTCCTTCTGCCCAAGCCCGGCGGCAAGGCGCCCGGTTGGCTGCTGACGATGATGGGGGTCAAGCCGCCGTTCATCCCGTTCCCGATCGTCGCCGCCGTGATCATCGCGGCGGTCGGCTATTTCGGCCTGATGCGCACCTCCTATGGCGCGATCTTGCGCGCTTCCGGCGGCAACGCGCTGGCGATCGAGCGCGCCGGATGGTCGCTGCTCAAGGCCAAGATGACGCTGTTCGCGCTGGCTGGCGTCTTTGGCGTGCTGTCGGGAATGGCGCTGGTCGGCATCACCACTTCTGCCGACGCCAATATCGGCAACGGCTATACGCTGCTTTCCATCGCCGGCGTGATCCTGGGCGGAGGCGAGTTCGTCGGCGGCGTCGTGTCGCCAATCGGCGCGGTGCTCGGCGCGCTGACCATGGCGATGGCGGCCTCGCCGCTCCTGACCTTCATGCATATTCCGCCCGACTGGCAGGTTGCGGCCAATGGCGCGATCCTCATCATCGTCCTCGCCGCGCGCGTCGCCATCACCCGCAAGGGGTCGGACCGATGAGCGCCGCACTCCAGACGCTTCTCAAGCGGCCGTGGATCTGGTCGTTCGTTGGGTCGGGGGTGGTCTGGCTCGCGGCGATCGGCTTCACCGGAGGCTATGGCGCCGGGGGCATGCTGACGGCGGCGCTGTCGCTCGCAGTGTTCACCGTGATTGTCGGCGTCGGGCAGATGTTCGTCATCACGCTCGGCCCCGGCAATGTCGACTTGTCTCTGCCGGCCAATATCGGGCTCGCCAGTGCAGTCGCGATGAAGACGATGGGCGGCGACGACCGACTGGTCCTCGTCGGCCTCGTCGCAGCGATCGCCTGCGGGCTTGCGGTCGGCCTCGGCAACTACCTCTTGATCTGGGCGCTCCGCATCCCGCCGATCATCGCGACGCTGTCGGCGAGCTTCATCATCCAGTCCATCGACATCTCTTACGGGCGCGGGCTCCAGATCAAGCCGCCGCCCGGCTTCGCCGATTTCACCAACATCGTCGTCGCGGGCGTTCCGCTGCTTGCGATCCTGACAGTGCTGTTCACCATCGGCGCCAGCGTCGCGCTTAATCGGACGATCTGGGGGCGGTCGGTTGTCGCGATCGGGCAGAACCAGCGCGCGGCGCGGCTCGCGGGTCTCAAAGTCGAGCCGGTGCGTTGCGCGACTTACGCCTTGTGCGGCGCGCTGGGCGGGCTCAACGGGGCGCTGCTCGCCGGCTATTTCCGCGGCGCCAACGTCGACATCGGCAATGAGTATCTCTTGGCGTCGATCGCCGTCGTCGTCATCGGCGGCACGTCGGTGTCCGGGGGCAGGGCGAACCTGCCCGGCGTCTGGGGCGGCGCGCTGTTCCTGGTGTTGCTCTTGACGATGCTCAACACCTTCGGGGTCAGCGCCGGCGTGCGGCTGCTTCTGACCGGGCTCATCATCGTCGCGGTCATCACGGCCGCGGGCGGGGAGAAGGCGACGCGGTGAGCGCGGGAGCCAGAAGTTTTCAGCCCACGAACGGAATGAGCGCCGGCACACGCGCGGCGTATCGGGGCATAGGCCTCGCCGAAATGGCGGCGCATGAGCGCCTCCTCGAGCCCGAGCTTGCGCCAAAACGCCGCCGCGGCGACGGCGACGGCAAGCGCGGCGCGCCATTCGCCGACCGCGAGCGCCGTTCCGGCGAACATCAGGAGAAGGCCGGTATAGATCGGATGGCGGACATGAGCGTAGGGGCCCGCGACGATCAGCTCATGACCGCGCTTCAGCTCGACATCGCTGCTCCAGTTGACGGTGATGGTCACGCGCGCCCAGACGCAGAACGCGAGGCCGGCGAAGCCCAGCGTCGCGCCGAGCGCGGACGGCCAGATGGTGAAGGGAACAAAACCGCCATGGAGCGCGGGCACGGGCAGAGGAGCCGGCGCGGCAAGCAGATAGGCGGCGATGATGAGCGGCCCGACATGCGACAGGCGCGAGACGACGCTCTCGGACTGGGCGGGCTCCTTCGCCCTGCGCGCCATTGCGATCCAGACGGCGGCCCAGCCGGCCCACATCACTACGAAAAGCGAAATAAAGTGCCAGCGGGTGAACATTAGGCAGCCTTGACAAGGCCGCGGAGGCTTTAGCCTTCGAACGCCTCCACGGCTTGAACATCCGGCAGGAAGTGCTTGAGAAGGTTCTCGATTCCGTGCCTCAGCGTCGCCGTCGACGAGGGGCAGCCGGAGCAGGCGCCCTTCATCTTGAGATAGACGATGCCCTCGCGGTAGCCTTTGAAGATGATGTCGCCGCCGTCGCCCGCCACCGCCGGACGGACGCGGGTCTCGATCAATTCCTTGATCGCCTCGACCTGCTCCTCGTCCTTAGGATCGAAGAACTCGCCGGTCGTGACCGCGTCGGCGCCGCCGGTTTCGATCAGAGGCGCGCCGGAGAGATAGAATTCGGTCACCACGCCGAGCACCGCGGGCCTCAGATACTGCCATTCGCCCTCGGTCTTGGTCACCGAAATGAAGTCATTGGCGAAGAATACGCCGCCCACGCCGGGAAGCTGCATGAGCGCTTTGGCGAGCGGCGAGCGTTCGGCCTGTGCCTCATCGCGCGCTTCGAACGTGCCCTCGTCCATCACCGGCCGTCCAGGCAGGAACTTGAGGGTCGCGGGATTGGGGGTAGCTTCGGTCTGGATGAACATGGGCTGAACTCCTGAATACTAGATAGGCTTGCTCGCCTCCCGGCGCAAGAAACGACGCTTAAGCGCGACGTGGGCCTCCGCCGCAGCGCTCCCGTGTCGAAGGCCGTCGCGATCAAAGCGAGAACCTCTGTCAGCGCGCAGGCCGTGCAAGCAAACGCTCCATAAACGCGCATAAACGGGGTATAAACGCTAGTAAGCGCTAGTAAATTACCTAGCGTTTACTATCGTTTATTTTTTCGACTAAAGACTTTTCAAAGGGTTACGAGCGGAAAAAATAAAAAAATTTGGCCGCGATACCGCGCCCCATTGGGTTGTATCCTTTGTTTTCATCCTCGTTTCCACATTGAGCATGCCGCGGGTCCGCGATGCCGAGGAAAGATATAGCATGAAGTTCGGTTTTACGGAACAGATTGTTACGGACAAATCGCGTCGCCGGCAAACGGAAACCATTTGCGCTAGGCCCTTTCTTCCGAGAATTGAGAGTCTAGGTCAAAACCCAATCACTTGCTGGGGGTTCAAATCAGATGCTTGGCGCCCATTGGGGTGAACCTCACCCGACTAGCCGTCGCCACCATGCGTTGGCCGCAATTCTCATTGTTGCGGCGAACGCGCAACACAAAGCCTTAAGTATCTCAAGTAGGCTTAGTCACGACCCAAAGGACGAGGAGAACAGGCACTCCTCGTCCTTAGGCATGCATAGAAAGTGTGTGGTTTATATACCTCTGCACGAACCCGCGATCTTAGTTATGCGGGTTAGTGGCGCCCTTGGTACCTCGCTTCACCTAGCGCCCGCCAGCGAGGATGGTCTAGCTCTGTCTCGCCAGCTGACGATCATCTAGCTACCGCTTAGGAACGAAGTCAATGCGGACGGTCACACAGCAGTCGTAATTCCCGTGGCTGTTGCAAGCGTGCAACGGTTGGGACACCGGCTCTAGGGAAATGGAGCCGCTACGCCTTAGGATCGCTCAACAATCACGGAAGACGCAGGCACGAACGCAGGCCCTCATTTGCGCACAGCCGTCGTCCTCTTGGGCGTCCTAACCACGTGTCACGTTAAGCCGACGTTAACATCGCGCACGCGGACCGGAGGCGAAGATAGAGCACCGCCGCAAAAAATCCTCAAGGAGCCGTTAAGGGCGCAGCTTGGAATTGACGAACCATCATCGGACGCACTCGACGAGACGGACACCGATTTGAATTCAGAGAACTCTTCCGGGCCCGGGGAAACCGGCCCACAAGGCCAAGGCTGCGAGTCATCGGTCGCAAGACCGATGGGATCAGAGGCAGCGATTCTAGCGCCTGCAGTGGACGCGGCGTCCGGAGAGGGCTCCCCTGCTACCGGCGCCCGGGACGAAGGCCAAGCGAAGGCGGCAATCGCGCAGCGCGCTGAACCTTCTATCAAGGCGGAAAGAAACTTCTTTGCCGGGAAGATCGGCAGAAATCATGAAATTGGCAACTCGCCGGCCGCGGTCGCGTCGTTCGACGGGACAGCGGTTGATCCTCTCAGGGAGGCGTCGGCAGCCCTCGACGACAGGGATTATGCGACCGCTCTGCGTCTTTTTGAGGCGGTCGGAAGGAAGGACGTCGCCGAGGCCATCAAGGAAGCATTGGGGGCCCTCGATCGCAAGGATTTTGCGAAAGCTCAGGGGCTTTTTGAGGCGCTCGGCCAGAAAGGCGCCGCTGCCGCGCAGGTGACGGGAGCCGCCGCCGCGCAAGTGAACGAATCGGCGCCGGGCGGTCCAGCGTCCCCCAAGCTCGCAACATCGGCAGGGGGTCCAATCGCGTCCGACGCCCGGGATACAGGTCAACAAAAGCCGGTGACATCGCCGTTCGAAGTTATTCCGCTTGCGGATGCGGCCTATCGCCGGCCTCCGCCTCAGGCAGAAAAGGCAAAATCGCGCCGCCTGAAGCCGCTTTTGCTTGGAACCGGCTTGATGTTGTTTGCGATCTTCGGCGTATCCGCGATTTATGGCTCGCCACTAAACTGGACGTTCCCCACCACGAAAAGCCAGGCGATCGCCGGACTTTCTTCGGCTGCTGATGTCCTCAGGGCGGATCTAGCGGCGATCACGGGCCAAAGCGTGCGCGAGGAGGACCGGCCCGCGATTCGCGACCCCAGCGCCGCGCTAACACAGCTGACGGTCCGACTCGACCAGATCGAGCACGAGTACGGAGCACGTTTGGATAAGCTCAGCGAGCGCCTGGACCAGGATTCCTCCTCCAGACTTGCCGATATTGCGGCGAGGCTCGATAACCTGGAGAAAAAAGCCGCCTTGTCCACGACGCCTGTCTCCGAATCTGCCGATGTCGTGGCGAGGCTCGATAAATTGGAAAAGAGAGTCGCCGTCGCGGCTGCGCCGTCCTCAGAAATTGCTGGTCTCACGACAAGGCTCAACAGGTTGGAGAAGAAAGCTGCCGTCGCGGGCGCAAGTTGGGCCAATCCGCTCCCGCCTGCCGCGCCGAAACAATCGTCGCTTATGGCAAGGGCGGAGCCTTCCGCCCCCAATGTAACAGCCAGATCCGACGACCTGGGGCCCTTGCTCCGGGACTATAGCGTCCAGGATGCGCGGGACGGCATCGCCGTGGTTGACAGTCGCTCTGGTCTGCAAGAGGTAGCGCCCGGGGATTTTATCCCTGGGGCGGGGCGCGTCTTGCGAATTGAGAAACGGGGCGGCGACTGGATCGTCCTGACCAGCCGAGGCGTCATTGCGAGCGGTGCGGCGCCCTAGTAGCTAGGTTGGCTCGCAAGCGAAACCCGGGTCGACAATGACCCAACGTTCTCCGAGCCAAGAACTTCGCCTTCGGGTCGGATTTCGGCAATCTGCCTGGATCGGCGCCAACGCGTAAGATTTGCGCCACTAGCATGGCGACCGCCTTCACCGGCTTCGCCATGTTGTAGAGGGGTTGCGCACTCTCGCGCCGTATTCGGGTAATTCAGTCGAATTTATCCGCGATTGAACGCGGGTTTCAGCTTCCACTCGTCGTCCAGCACCTCCGGCCCTGGCTCCCAGCCGAACACGCTGCGTTCTAGACGCTTGCGTCTCTAGAAAAGCGACGCCATTTCAATGTGGTAGGTATCAAACCGCTTCCCGGAAACCGCCCCGGGAAGCATCTGGGAAGCAGACCACAGGGAATGGCCATCATTGCCAGTGGCCATCATGGCTTCCGCAGCCTCACGCCCGGGCGCCTACGTCGTCTGACAATCCTCTGCAATCCAGTTTGAACCCGGAGGCTTTCGAAGAACCATCTTCGTGGGGTGCGCAAGCACGTCCAGTTCGGCCAGCCGCTCAATCTTTTGTCGGATTGACGGATCGTCGACAAATTGCATGTAGAGGACACGCATCATCCTCTCCGCAGGACCTCTGATGCACTTGCCTCTCGCCTTTTCCCACCGGCGCACAGCTTGCTCGTCGGCGTTGATCAATGCCGCCAATTGTCGTTGAGACAGATCCATCTCCAGTCTCAAGAAACGGAATTCCGCGCCGTTTATACAGGCTGGCGAGTCCACAATGCCGCGGCCAATCTGCTCGTGTAAATTTGCGGTTTCTTGAATGGACACGGTTCTCCCGTAATCTGTCTCGCAGATGGCGAAGCCATCAACAAGATAGACATTGTCTAGACCGCTCTCCGTATAATGATACATAACGGATGCGTCAGTCGTCGTTTTCCACTGCACGTTTTCCATGTCCTCGCCCCCCGACCCTAGTGATTCGACCGAATGATTAAAACTCCATCTTTGATTATGACAACGCACCTCATTTCCTCCCCAGCGGCATGCCGGAAAAGAGTTGCTTGCCAGTCGCCCTTTTCGTTTCTGAAAGGACCTTCCTCCATGGTTCCCTTCTGACAGCAAAGCTCAATTTGACGGCGGGTTATCCCACGCTTTTTTGCCTCCACTTTGGCGTCGGCAGAACGGTTTCAATGTTCGCCGTGTCGGCCGCGATGTCTCTGATGTCGGCCAAAGTCGGGACCGGATCGAGCTGCGGAGCTTTGTCTTTGACCATGTCATACCTATCAAAATGATAGGTGTATAGTCCAGTTCAATGTCGGCTGTCGATTAATTTTTCGTTACCCATATATATGGGTACGAACTCTGGACCACCCCTTCAGTTCCCCGGCGATCGCTTTCGAGGATCTCACGGTGAGGCGCCTGCGGCGTTGAAAGCGGAGGGGCGTGTCAGCGGTCCTTCCGCAACTTCACGCCCGGGCGCGCGCCGTTCGTGAACCCCACCCCGGCGGCTTCGAGGGCCGCGAAGTATGAGGCCGCCGTCAGCCAAATTAGCACTCCTTTCTTGCGTTATTGGCAAAATGGCTATAATCATCGGTTTTTTAAAAGGAGGACAATTAAAATGACAACATTTCGATTAAGCGTCGCCGCCTTGCTGGCCGGCGCAATGATGACCGGACCGGCGCTCGCGCATGAACCATGGTTGTGCCCGACAGCCTCGACGGAAGCGACAACGGCAGACCAAAACTTAATCGCAGCCGTCGCGCGAGTGTTTATGGCGCGCTGGCTGCGCTTCGCAACGATCGGCACTCGCGCTGATCCAAACAGCGGCGCCCATATCGTTACGGGGTTTGATTGCGCGGACCTGACCATCAACACGGGCGAGCGGTTCAAACTTTACCGTTTGGAAAAGACTTCGACTTACCAGTTGGACACAGCATCCGGTGAGATGCTCGGTCAAATCAGCTTTGACAAGCTGAGCGCATCGTACTTTGTTCAATATGATTCCGCATACATCGTGATCCACGGACTGCCCGGCGCGGTTTGCGACGGACCGGCCATCCTTAAAATGAATGTTTGGCAAGCGCAGTACGCGCCTGGACGATGCTTGCACCAATATGCTTCAGTCGGCGACAACACCGCGCCCGCGCTTGTGATCGCCGCGATGCGATACATATTTTCCAATTTGACAGCGCCAGCCGTGGTGCCGCAATCGTTTTAGCTGTTCATCCGCCGCAATATGAGCGCGGTGCGCTCATAGAGCGCATCGAGCAGATGATCCGGCATGTCGAGGAATTCGCTCGGGCTGCAATGGAACGCCAACGCCAGTTCTATGGCGGTGTCGAACCGCTCGCCTCAATTCGAGCCCAGATGTCGTCGTCAGCCAAACAGCTTTGACAATCTCTTAGGCTTTCATAGCCTCACCTTGCGGCTCGGAATTTACGAACTCATAAGCTAATCCCGCGCGCGGCGCGCGATCAGAGTGCGACCGGCATGGCGCTCAATAGCCCTTGGCGTTATCCACCGCATAAGCGGGCGCGAGCGAAATGGTCACGCTTGCCGCCGCGCCGCAGGCCATTGTGACAGCCACGAGAAGAACAAGCACATACCGCATCGCTGAACCCAACGCCGGGCGCTTTATCAGGTTCCCGA
The DNA here is from genome assembly GCA_963730555.1 of uncultured Alphaproteobacteria bacterium. GTDB lineage: Bacteria > Pseudomonadota > Alphaproteobacteria > Rhizobiales > Beijerinckiaceae > Roseiarcus. The sequence continues at coordinate 73,359 of CAVSSS010000018.1, forward strand.
ACGCACTCGCGCGGCAACTGAGTTGAGGCCGCAGGCGGCCGTCCGGCATGCCGCCGCTTCAGAAACGCGGTTTCGGGTGTTGGTCTATGCCGTCCAATCTATGGCTCCCGCCGGCTTCGCAGTTCAACGAGGCCCGTTCCCTTTGCCAATCCCGCCACGCTACGGAAACGGCCGTCATCACTACCGCTGTCCCGAAGGCCACCAACAAAGCGATCATTATTGCGGTGATCGCGACAAAGGTTTCGATCAGCAAGGTTCACCCGATCATGTCTGTGCGCAGACGCCTCCACTAGCACTGCGCCCTTTAAGGTTGTTTGAACCGAGACGACGAACGCCGAAGATGGTTAATCGGGCATTGATAGGAAGCCCGGTGGCGGCCGTCCAACTCGCCCGATCTGTCCAAGGGGGTCAGGCGGCCTTCCTAGGCCCGTGGCGGCTGCTTCCTCATCCGCCGTGGCCATCACGGCGAGGCCATCGTGGCCATCCGGCCATCATGGCCTCGCGTTCCTCAAAGCGTCACCGCGGGGCGCTGGTCTTCACGGCGGTCCGTCGACGCGGTCTTCAACTCAACCGCTCCGTTGGCCTTAACCCCCACCTCAGGGTCCACAGCAACGCAAAAGCCCGGAAATATGCGCGGTCGGCCCGATCACCGATCTCGGGGCTGTCGATGAAACCCGGGGCCCTTAGGGCCTGAGCCTGGCGACGTTGTCCGGTTGTTTCGGGGCCGCGGTGATATTATCTAATGCTGAGGCTCTGGGGCTCTAACTAGAAGGAGCGACGCCATGGCATGGTCCACACCCGAAGTTCGTGAGGTCTGCGTGGGTATGGAAGTTACGAGTTACCTGTCCGCGGTGATGTGATATTCCACGCCGTCCGCCTCAAAGCGGGCGGCGCTGCTAATGGCGGCGACACGATCCCCTCGAGGCCGAGCTCGCAGGTTCCTTTGCGAACGCGAGCGCCTCCTCGGCCCCCAGGGCTGCGAACTCGTCAAGGCTAGGACAATAAGGCCATCATTGCCAGTGGCCATCATGGCTCTGCCGTCCGCGTCGAGCACGCGCATGTGACTGCGGTCCCGCCCCTTGCCGCGCGGCGGACTTAGTACCGCCGCCAAGCCGAACAGCGTAAGGGCCGGGAGTGATTCTTCGGCCGTTTTGGCTAGAGCATGTGATTAAACTAGTAATCGCATGCGCTAATCGTGGAAAGGCCGGGAAAAAACCGGTAGTATTACTACTGGTTTTGGCCGTCGAGGCTGTCAGTGAGGTCGTCCATTTATGCCTCACCCGATCTGTTGGCTTTCAGCGGCGGCTAGCCTGCCCGATAATGAGCGCAGGCTCTCAATCGCCGCTACTGCCCAACGCGCTCGCCCTCGCCGCGCTCATCATCCACGGTCGGCCTCGTCATATCTGGGCCTCCTTTGGGTAAACCTCGGCGAGGCGCGGCCGCAAGACAGAAACCGCGTCCCAAGCGGGTCGCATACCAACCCGGAAGGTCACGATGAAAAGGTTGGCCGTGATCAAATTCGCCGAACCCTGGGGCCCGATTCTCACGGCAACTTTGGCGGCGGCGTTCATTTTCGCGACCCCGGCGGCGGCCGCACCATACTGCGCTAAGCACTTTTATGCTTGTAACATCAATGCAGATGGATCATTGGATCCAACTCATCCAGGCTGCTGCCTGGATGTACCGGGAGTCCAACATGCATGCTCTCCTGGCTTTTACGCTTGCCAGCTAAACGCTGGTGGGCACCTGGACCGCGCGCATCCAGGTTGCTGCCTTCATGTACCGGGAGTCCCACATGCTGGATAATAAAGGTCCCGTGTGATCCGTTGTTGCGATGATCGCGTGACCCGCCTCCGTGTTCAGGGCGTTGACGACATTCCGAGCGCCTGACTGGAGGCCGATCCGCTGGACAGAGGCGGAGCGGAAGAAGGGGCAGGCCTGGGCCTGCAGACGATCGAGAGCTTTAGGCCATCGTGGCTTCCGCAGCCTCACGCCCGGCCGCCGCCAAGAGGCATCATGGCTTAGGCCAGCGCGGGCCCCTTGCCGCGCGACGACTGGCTAACTCGCTCGAGCCGATGATCCGCATCGCCATCAGCCGGCAGTGGTGGCGTCGACTAGCTGGCTAGGCGGCGAGCGTTGCAGAGCCCCTTTTGGCCCGGCGATACCCGACGAAGCCAAGGCCCGCGAAGCCGAGCAGCATCATCGCCCAAGTCGAGGGCTCGGGCGCAGCGACGACCTGAAAGGTTCCACCAAAGCTGGATGAACCGACCATCGGGCGGTCAGGCGTCGCGGCGAATATCTGTAATTGGGTGTCGAAGTCGTAGACGCCTGGCTCGGCGCGGCCGCCATCCGGGGCGTACTCGCCGAAAATAAAGCTCTTCTCTTGCCCCGGCGCGTATGTGCCGCTCGCCTCGCCATCGAGAAAACCCGCGCTCGGATCGCTGCCGTCGCCGAAACTGAAAGTGTAGCCTGTTTGGGCGAAAGCGAAACCACCCAGCTCGTAGGTCGAGTTCGCGCCCCCGCAGATGCCCTCACAGATTGTCACGTCTTGGTTTGAGACATTCACGATCGAGCCGGTCACGATGATCGTTTCGGTCGGCGTGAATGGACCGAAGGGCAACGTGCCTAAGCTCGCCAAAATCAAAAGATCGGCGCGCGCTGGCAAAGTCACTGTACCGAGCATGATTAGGCTGGCTGCTATAGCGAGTTTGGGCGCCTTGAAGAGCAACATGGAAACCTCCCCAGTGGCTGCCTGTGCGAATGCTCGCTGCGGTATGAATACCAGCCCCTCTTTGGTTTATGCGGCTTTGCGGCGGTCTTGGCAACAACACTTTCCGCCTACGATAACGCGGCCAACGCGCAGGGCGTTGAAAGCGGAGGGGCGTGTCAGCGGTCCTTCCTCAGCCGCACGCCCGGTCGCCTGGACGAGAGCCCGCGATCGATGGTCGCCGCAAGCTGCCCCCTTCTCTATTCGGGCGACGCGAACCTTTACCATTCGTCAACCATAACACGTCAGTGTCGCCGCGTCTGATGTCCGGGTGCGCGCATGTCCGGGGAATTGCTGACCTATCGCGAGCTCGCCGGCAGGCTCGGCTGCAGCGTCGAGGCCGCGCGGCGCCGGCTTCTCCGGAGGACTGGATGAAACCAGTCAACCTAGCGGCCCAACTGGCGGCGGTCGAAACCGAGCTGACATGCCTCAAGATGGTGCTCGCTCAGGTCAGGGAGGACCGCGAGGAACTCCGCCAGGAGCGGGACGGGCTGCGCCAGGAGCGGGACGCTTGGCGCAGAGTGGCTGAGAGGCTTAACGACTGCGCGATCAGAGAGGTGGCGCGCCTCGCTTCCCGGGAGCGCACCTCATGGCGCCGGCACCGCGCGGGAGGCTAGGCGCAAGAGCTCGACGCGATTTCCCGTTTTTGGAGCCGTTTATGTGGTCGGCAATCGTCGTAACGATCTTCTTCGCAGTTGTCGGATGGATTGTGACCAACTTCTTCGGAAAGCCGTTGCTCGATTTTCTGAACCTAAGAAGCCAAGTGCATGAGGAGATCATTTTCACGGGGAACATCGGCCCGATGGTTGCGGATCACTCAAGGGCTGTCGAATCGCTGCGTCGTCTCGGGGCTAAGGTGCAGGCAATGAACGAAAACGTCAGCATATCATCGCTCTGGCTGGTGTTCCTTCCGTTGCGGTGGTTCCTTTCCAAGCAAGGATATGATCTTCGGAAGGCAAGCCGCGGTTTGATCGGATTGTCCAACTCTCTGGCTTTGACTGACGACAGCCGTGCGCATCAGATGAATTCGATTCAAGCGGCCTTGAAGCTCCCCCAGGCCGATTGATCGGGCAAGCGCGGGTGCTGGGAGCCTGACCGCATGGTCCGCATCGCCATCAGCCAGGCCGCGTTTGACGCCATCGTGGCCACCATGCCGCTCGGGTCTGTGGGCTTCGAGAACGCGAGCAACGAGCACGGTGAAAGGCTCATCTGGCTCGACAGGGCAGTTGTCGACCGGCTAAGGGGCGCTGCGCGGGCCCGGCGAGAGCTTCTCGGACGTCATTCTCGCGTTGGTTGAAACCGGAGGGGCATTTTAGCGCCCCTTCCTCAGCCGCGCGCCCGGCCGCCGCCGTTTGTGAACTCCACGCGGCCAATCGGCGGGAGGCCGCTTCGCGCAAACAGCGGTCATTCGCGACGGCGCGGCGAGCGGGGCGAAAGACCCCGCACGGTTTGTCGCTATGGTGCATAGAATTATGCACCGCGCAGGGGCGGCTTCCGACCTAACTCGGATGTTCGGCCTCACGGCGCTTAACGTCCGGCCAGCACCCCGGCGACGATGTCTCGCGCGTGGAGCAGGACGGATTTGTGCTCCTCCGCCGAGACCTCGACGAAGCCTAGTCCTCGGAGCAGGAAAATTCCCTCAACGGCAAGCAGGGCGTGACGAACGCCATGGGCGGCGCCGGAATCAGACAGGAGCGGATCGAGCAGCGCGCGATAATACCGTCGTGCTGGTTCCATCATATCGGGGGCGTGCACCAACGCGGTTACGAGAAAAGCCGCCTTGCGCGTCGCGGCGTCGTCCTCATCGAGCGCTTCGTCGATGTGGGCTAGAACCAATTCGAAAGGCTCAACCGGCCTGCCGCCAAGCCGCTGGCGCACCGCTTCTTGAAAGCGCGTTACTTCCCGCTCTAACGCTGCGCGGACTAATCCATCCTTGGTCGCGAAGCTGTAGACGAGACCGCCCTTGCTGATCCCCGCGCGCTCGGCGACGGCATCGAGCGTGAAATTTCGGCCTCCGGATTCGAGGATCACACGCTCGGCGGCATCCAGAATCCGATCCCGATCAATTTCCTTTTTCCGCGTCAAACCTAGCCCCTTGCTTTTCCGACTGATCAGTCGCATAACCATTTTCGACTGATCAGTCTGATTACCACGCCGGTGTGCGCCGTGGAAGCTGGTCTCTCAATTTGCCGCGAGGACTGCATGAATTCCGACGGACACCGCACCCCTACGCTGCCGCTGATTGTGGTTCTAGGTGTCATCACCGCCTTCGATGCGATGGCGATCGACCTGTATCTGCCGGGCTTCCGCGACATCGGACGTTCTCTCGGAGCAAACCCCGGCACGATGCAAACATCTCTCTCCGTGTTCGTCGGCGGAGCCGCTATCGGACAACTTTTCTACGGACCCGTGACCGATCGGTTCGGCCGACGCGGACCGCTCGCATTTGGAATTTTGTTGTTTGTTCTGGCGTCGGTCCTCGCGGCTCTTTCGCAGAACATGGCGATGTTCATGGTCGCAAGAGCGCTTCAGGGCCTTGGCGCGGCAGCCGGGCTGGTCATTCCACGAGCGATTATCACCGATCGCTATCAAGGACGCGAGGTAGCGAAACTGTTTTCGGCGTTGTTACAAGTCATGATGATCGCACCGATCGTTGCGCCGCCTATTGGCGGGCTTTTGGTCGCCGCGATGGGGTGGCAGGCGATTTTCTGGTTCCTAGCGCTCTTTGGCGCTGCGTCGCTCGTGGCTCTGCTCAAGATCGTGCCAGAGACGCTGGAATCCTCACGCCGTGCGACTGCGGGCCTCCGCGTCACCTTGCTCGACTATGCGGGCCTTTTCAGACGCGGCAGGCTCGCGTGGCTGACCCTTTCAAGCGCTTTCGCCATGGCGGGGCTGTTTGCCTATATCGGCTCATCGTCGTTTGTGTTCGTCGATCATTTCGGCCTACCGCCGGCAATTTACAGCCTGGTGCTCGCCGGCATTGCCGTCGGGATGGTGATTGGCGGCCAGATCAACGTGCTACTGTTGAGCCGCTGGACGGAACACCAGATTCTTGTTTTTGGACTTCTGTTGCACGCCGCCTGCTGCGTCGCGCTCCTTATCGCCACCCTTGCTATGGGGGCCGGAGTTTACGTGGCCGGCGCCTTGATTTTCCTTGCCATGGCGAGCCTAATGCTCGTGGTCGGCAATGGCATCGCGCTCGTCATGAAAAGCGCTCCCACCAGCCATGCCGGGTCAGTCTCCTCGTTGCTGGGCGTCCTGCAATACGCCTTCGCTGGTGTCAGCGGCGCGGCTTTGGCGCTCGCGTATGACGCCACCCTTACCCCCTTCATTACGGCAATGCTGTTGTGTGCCGTCGGCGCGCTTATCGCCTTTGTCGTCGCAACGAGACTGACCGCAGAAACGGCCACGCCGTTCGATGGCAGGACAGTTGAATACCCCTAACCCTTGCAAATCGGAACGAGGCTCCGGGCGAACAGTGAGAATGCGAGAGCCCCAAAAAGACATTATCGGCGCGATGAAGCAGCAGACTTCGGGGCCGTCCCGGCGCGCGCTGATCGCCAGCGGCGTTGCGACGGCTGGCCTCGCCCTACCACGCCGGGTTCGGCGCATCTCTTACCCCCGAACGAGACGTCCGCGGTCGCGATTTTGCGATGACCGGTTTACGTCAACTCCGGCCCGTCCCCTGTGCGCAAAAGCAGCCGTTCGTCGAGGGCGCGGCGAACCGGTCATATCTACCAAAAACGGACGCAGATCCGCTTTACTCACCGATATAGGCGTAGCGACCCAGAGTCGTCTCCGCTGGCAGAAACTGGCTGAACCTCCTTCTTTGTCGGAACGCTCGTGCCCCTGTCGCGTTTCAATCGCGTAGACCTTGCACCAACGGGGATCGGAGACGTGCGCCATGAGACCCGTCGACCGCCTAACTGTCCTTGTTGTTGAGGACGAGTGGTTCGTGCGTGAGGACTTGGTCCTCGGCCTCCAGCAAGAAGGATGGATCGTGTTGGAGGCGGACACTGGCGTCGGCGCGCTCAAGGTGCTTCGGGAAACCAATACCATTGATCTTCTCGTCACCGACATCCGCCTCGCCGACGCCATGACGGGCTGGGATGTCGCGGAAGCTGTCCGAGCATCAGCCCGAAAATTGCCGTGATTTATACGTCCGGAAACCTGGATGATAGTGGTCGTCGAGTCCCAGAAAGTGTTTTTCTGCACAAGCCTGTGACCGCTCGGGAGCTCATACTGGCGTGCCACAGGCTTCTACCCGCGTCGCAATAGCTCATCGGCGCGGCATTGATGTGGACTGGAGCGAATCTAACCCGTATAAACGATCAATAGATTATCCGAGACGACTGGACCTAACCGGGAGGGTTGCAGATTATCGCAGGAGCATCCGGGCCGGTTGGATCCCGAGAGCGTCTGAGGGGCGAGCTCGCCGCTGAGCACTACGCGGCCATCATTGAATTGTCGGACGACGCGATCATTTCAAAGGATCTCAACGGCACTATTATGACTTGGAACTATGGCGCGGAGCTCCTCTTTGGCTATACGGCGGAGGAGACCGTGGGGAAGCCGGTTACGATCCTTATCCCAATTGATCGACAGGATGAAGAACCCTTTATCCTCGAAAAGGTCCGCCGAGGCGAAAAAGTCCATCACTACGAGACAATTCGACAGCGCAAGGACGGGACCCTCGTCGATATTTCCCTTACGGTTTCGCCGATCAAAGACGGTAGAGGGGAAATCGTTGGCGCGTCGAAAATCGCCCGCGATATCACCGCAACTAAGCGGGCGCATGAGCGGCAAGAGCTTCTACTTCGGGAAATGGACCACCGCGTCAAAAATCTCTTCACGCTCGCGATCAGCGTTCTGACTTTGAGCGCCCGCTACGTGACCAGCGTCCCGCAACTTATCGACTACACGCGGGATCGGCTCTCGGCTCTTGCGCGGGCGCACGCGTTAACTTTGTCTCACGGTCCTCGCGCACCGTATGCTGCAGTACCGGCAACGCTGCATTCTCTCGTCGAAGCGATTACAGCGCCTCACCTCGGCGAGGGCGATAGTCGCCAGCTTTCGATCGTTGGTTGCGACATGGAGATTTCCGGGTCGTCGATCTCCAGCGTCGCGCTGCTACTGCACGAGTTCGCGACAAATTCCGTAAAGTATGGGGCGCTGTCCTCGACCACCGGGCAAATCGAAGTCCATTGCGCGGACCGAGCTGGAGACGTCGTCATCACCTGGTCCGAGCACGGAGGTCCTCCGGTCGCTCCACCGATCGGCAAAGAGGGGTTCGGCGATCTTCTTGTTCGCGCCACTGTGACAGGTCAGCTCGGGGGAGACATCTTTCGGGAATGGAAGCCGGGAGGCCTGGTCATCAGGCTTTCCTTGCCCCGGCGGAGCCTGACCGGTTGACGGATCGGGCGGTCCCAAGGATCGCCGACAGCGGCAAGCGGAGGAGGGCCGGCAAATCGCCGATCTAGGCCCTTAAGGCGGCGGCTCGCTAGTTCCGAGGGTCATTCGTGCCGCTAGCGTGTCCGGGGCTGGAGGCGCGAGCGAGACGGGAGTAGTCCTCACTTTCCACGATCAAGCAAACCGGCTGCGACTCCCCGATGACCGGTTGATGGTGCTTCGAAGCGAGCTTGCCGCGGCTCGGTACACAGCCGTCCTCCGCTAACGTCGCGTGTTCAATGACCGGTAAAACGTCGAAACCGGTCAAGCTGATTGGGTTTTGACTCCGGGGCGGAGACTATCTTCTCCACGGTATCCAGCCGGCCGCCGATCGGCCCGTCTTGCGCCTCTAGCCTTTTGATCGTTGCAATCGACACTTCCGACTTTGCAGCCATTGTCCCCCAAGGCCCTGGCGTGGCCAAGGGCAGGCGTTCACGCTCGGGATGGAGGGGTTTTTTGGGTTGGGGCCCTCCCCAAGGGCTCGGACGGCTGCCGGGGCTCTATGCGGGCTAACTTCCTTTTGGCCGCCTAAATTTGGGCCTGCGGAACCACGCGGTATCGGCTACTTCCTTCGGGGGCGGAGGCATGGTCTGTTGCGGCGGAAGCTTGAACTCTTTCGCCTCCTTCCCTTTGGTGAGGAGCTTCAGGTTTTCTTTAAAAACCTGAACATCGCCGAAGTAATTTGGATATGCCGCCTTCAGCCCCTCAATCTTGTCAGCCTCGACTAGAACCGCGTTGACGGCGCTTCCCCTTCTTATTTCCGCCTCGACATTGTCGAATGATTCGGTCCCGCCGGTAGAGTTCGCTGTAGGGCTTAACTCTAACGGTTCCGGCCTTGCTATCGTATTCGATCAAGAAATATCTGGCCTGCTCATAGACATACATTTCGGTATAATTAAAGGCTTGGCTTAGGTGCTCTAAGATATTTGCAGCATCAATGCGGGCATTTATTTCTTTTATCTCTTCGATTTTGTCCTTGTGGGAAGGAGCACTATCAAGCTCTGGACAATTCTCAGCTAAGGCAAATTCAGATGACATCAATTCGAAAAGACGACGCCAATCTAAATCACCGTAGCCGCCCTTAAAATCCTCTCCCCTAAATAAACCAACCGCCTCAACCGCAGTAGCCCAAGAGTGCTGGAGCCTAGTTCTTATTTGTATTTCGACCCGTCTTTCCTTGAATGATGCCTCTTCCTCACTGGCCGCCTTGAATTTGAAAACACGGTGGAAACACCTATATCCATCCTTTTTTGGTGACGATATATAGTCATAATCCTTAAACCAAGTGTGTGATGAGTGCTGGACGTCGTATTCGGCAATTCTCTTAACGTCGTCGATCGACGGAACTATTACCCGACATCCGGCCAAATCTTGTATTTGAGTTAGGTTCTCAGGCCGAATCCGGAGCTTTTTCCGTATTGACTGCATTCGCTTCAGTCGGGCGGCGGTTATGCCCGACTGTCGAAGTTGAAGCTTCTGTAAGTGGCCGCCAAGTTCGTTTCGAACCCGTCGCATCGGATAGGCGTGCGAATCTCGCCAATTATTTGCAATCGCAAATATTCTTAGAGCCTCAGCCTGGTTTTCGGGGGTATCCCAAGCGATATGGCCCTTTAATTCATCGCCAGCGCGCCGAACATCGCGGATGCTATAGTTTAGGGTTGGGAAATTGACCACGGCCTCTGGGTACCCGGAAAGATCAAAGCACGCGCCGTCGATCTCGCCAAAGCCGTCCGATGGCAGAATTGCAGCCTCTGCCATCAACCTAGCCCTAGTGCCGTGGTCTGTAAAAAGTGTAACATTGGC
>CAVSSS010000019.1:0-95876 GCA_963730555.1 uncultured Alphaproteobacteria bacterium
ACCATCGTGCCGATCACGAAGGGCGCGAGCGCGAGTGCGAGCAATGGGAATTCCGTGACGCCGTCGAGGATCAGAAATTCCAGCGTCCCCGCCAGAACCGCCGCGATCGGCGCGGCAATAAATGCTGCGACGGTGAAGCCTTGCGGATTCGGACTCACGGCGCCCAACCCGATCACAAGGGCGACCAGCGACAGAGACACCTCGGCCGAAGGCGATCCGGCCAGGACGAAGAAGCCGGATGCCAGCACCAGATGGGCCGCGGCTCGCAACCCCGCCGCCGCCGCGATGGCGCGCGATCGATAAAGCGGCATCCGCCACCCCCAGTGGAGTCGGTGACCGGCGTTCAACGCGGCAAGTCCTTCGCGAACCGCGAAGATTCGCCCAAGAAAACTCGCGCGAGGCCGTGGCCAATGCCGGTGACCGCAGGGTTGCAGCGCTCGTATCGCCCATGGCCGGATTGTTTGCCGCGAAGACTGCGTTCAGGACGCGGGCGGCATGAATCGTCGCTACGAGCGCAACGGCCGTGCTTCGAGCTGCCGCGCTCCGGATCGAGCCGCTCGCCAACTCCGTGGCCAAGCTTGTGATCTCGGGGCGGAGCGCCGCGATGTCGCGCAGCAGCCCCGCGGCAGTCGCCGCGTCGGTCGCCTCATCTCTGGGAACGGGCTTCGCATAATCGCGAACGCGGCGATGGAGGGCGGCCAGCTGGGACGCCAGCCGCGGGAAGCTGTCGGGCGCCGCCAGTAGGTCGTTCACAAAGGCGACAGCCGCGATGCCGACCGCGATCGCGGCGCCGCGCGCCACACTGCTTTCAAAGACATGCTGGGGCGTATCGAGCTGTTGGATGGCGATGAGCGCTAGCGTGTAACCGGAGAGCACCGCCGCGTAGGCGCGGTTCCCATCCATGAGTCCGGCTGCGAACACGCACAGTCCGATCCATCCGGCGAAGGCGGCGAGGATCAGGTCTCTGGTTTGCGAGAAGACTGCAGTAACTGCGAGGGCTGCCGTGACGCCGATCGCCGTCCCGAGCAACCGAAAGCAGGCCTTCTCCAGCGCCTGGCCGCGTGTCGGCGCCGCCAGGATCGCGACCGTGAGGGCGGCCGAGGAGGGCGCCTCCAGTTCGAGCCAGAAGCTCGCCGCCAGGGCGATCACAACCGCCACCCAATGCGGATCCCAAAAGCCCAGGCGCTCAACGGAGCGCCGCCAAAGCTCAACGGACGCGGGATGGTCGCGGTCGTCATGGGATCGTTGCTCGCGCCCGAGATGGCACCGCCCCCGCGAAGGCGGCCCCGATGGCTATGGACATGCGAATGGTGAGGGCGATGCCCCTTTGCAACGGCGCTCATGGACCTCACTCCTGATGCGGTGAGGAGCTAGGATCTCGCGAAACCCGCCGCCATACGGCAAAGTCGGGAGCTATCCTTCCGGGTTTTGGAAAGGTCCCCCCATGGATCGCCTCGAAGCAATGTCGACCTTCCTCGCCGTGGTCGAGCACGGCAGCCTATCCGCCGCGTCACGCCGCTTGAAGACGCCGCTCGCAACGGTCAGCCGCAAGATCTCTGAGCTTGAGTCACACCTGCGGACGCAGCTCTTCAATCGGTCGAGCCGCAAGCTGGTGCTCACCGATGCAGGCAGCTCATATCTTGTCGCGTGCAAGGGCATTCTCGCGGCCGTGACGGAGGCCGAGCGCGCCGCCGCCGGCGAATATGCCGCGCCGACCGGCGAGCTGGTCGTCACAGCCCCAGTTGTCTTCGGGCGCGTTTGCCTCATCCCGATCCTGGTGGATTTCCTGAAGGCCTATCCGGATATCGATGTCAGTCTGGTCCTCACCGATCGCGTGCTGAGTCTCTTTCAGGAAGAGATCGATGTCGGGCTCCGCATCGGCGCGCTGCCGGACAGTAGCATGGTTGCGATCCGGGTCGGTGCCTTTCACCGCGTGGTCCGCGCCAGTCCCACGTATCTCGCGGCTCGCGGAACGCCTCGCACGCCCGAGGATCTGGCCGGGCACGACTGCATCAGCGTTACAGGCCTTGTGTCAGTGTCACCGGATGTTTGGACATTCGTCAGAGACAAGACGAACGTTGCCGTTCCGGTGCATGCGCGGCTCGTTGTCGGCAGTACTGAGGCGGCCCGTGACGCAGCGTGCGCCGGCATCGGAATTACCGCCGTGGGTTCTCACCTTGTCCGGACAGCTCTGGAGCGCGGAGCGCTGACGGCCCTCTTGGATGAGTTCCAGCCAGCGCCGCTGCCGGTTCACCTCGTCTACACCGCCAACCGATTTCTGCCGATCAAGGTGCGCGCTTTTCTCGATTTTGCAGCGCCGCGGCTAAGGCAAGTCTTCGCGGAGTAGGCCCGCCGCGTCACTTGCACTTGGGGCCCCAATCGCCCCTCGTGGAAGTTCTAGCCGCCTGCTCTCCTCTGGCTGGGATATGTGCGTTTATGGACAACCCACATCTTCAGCTAAAGTCCGCTTTCTCGTCCCTTCCGGTCATTCACAGGGCCGATCGTGGAGGGCAGCAAAGGGTCGACTTGACCCGTTCGCCGCGCCGTTTGGCTATGACCGCTATTTGCGCATTTGAGACATTTGGGCGAGGTCTCGGATCGACGTGAAGGGGTCGTTGCGGATCGCGGCGGTGGATGTCGCAGTTAGGCGGCAAGCGACCCTCGGCTGAACGGCGGGAACAGGCGCGATAGCGGGGGTGACGGTCCCCAGGAAAGGCTTGGTGTCCTGCTTAAGCACGCATTCATTCATTCGGAGCACCAGCAGACTGTCGCGAAGAGCGGAAAGCGGCCCTAAAAGGATGGCATCGGGAAGGACCGTAGCCAGCCATGGCGGGCGACGGGTGCTAGAGGTAATCCGTAGTACCTCAGGCTCTGCACTATTTGGAACAATTTCCGACGCTGCGCTTGTGCAGTGATTAAGATCACAGACTTCCGATAGTTTGTACGATAGTTCGTCAAACTGCGCTCCGCGACAGAGGCGCTGCTCGAGAGGGAACGCATGAGCGTAAACGACGCGATCCTCGCCACACAACCGACAAGCTACTGGCCCCTCGACGACCTAAGCGGCTCTTCGTCGTGTCACGACGAGATGGGGCTGCACGATGCGTCATTGCCCTCGGCGGGCGTCACGCTTTCGGTCCTTCCCTTCGGGGCGTCGCAGGCGCCGTTTTTCGACGGCGCGTTGAAAAGCGTCCTGACCATTCCCGACGATCCGCAATATTCGCAACCCTTCGCAAAGGCGCTGACCGTCTCCGCTTGGCTGTGCCCGCTCGCGCTCAACAATGCGAACGTGGTCGGCGGGCAAGACAGGTACGTCCATTACGTGGAAAAGGCGGTTGCGGAGTTGGTCGACGTCGAGTGGGCGCTCAGATTTTACAATCAGCAAAATAAAACCCGCCATTCGCGTCTCTCGTTCTACACGTTCAACCTCGGTTCGCCGACCGGCGAGGGCAATGGCTCCTACATGGAATATGGCGTCTCGAAGAACGATGAGACGCCGATCGCGCTCGGACAATGGGTGTTCGTGTTGGCGAGGCCGAGCGCTGGATTTCGCCGAGCGATCTTTCGACGGGCTGCGCGCTCTGGAAACAAGGTGTTGCCGCGAAGCGCGAACTTGCTGATAAATACGGCGATTTCGGCGTACAGCCACAGCATGGGTCCGGTTCGATTGCGGTCGGGGGGTCGCAGGAAACCGGCTTCTTAGGGGCGATCGCGCATCTGGCGATCTGGAACCGCCTGCTCTCGGACGACGAAATCGCCTCGATCTGGAGCGCCGGCGCGAGCGACCTAGGCGCTTGTGCAATGTACAACAGCTTCACTTAGGGAGTGGGTGGAGGAGCGAATAAAAGGTCGCCCAGCGCGGGAGGACCTTCTGGTCTACGTGAGTGACCGCTCCTGACGCCTCCGACCTGTAGCGCCTACGCTTGGTTTCTGGTGTTCTCCGCCCGTTACCAGCTGATCGGGAAGGTCAGCAAAGGGGATCGATTTGGCCCGTTCGCCACATCGTCGGCGAGTGACCGCCGTTTGCACATTGTCGTCGCGCATGGTGTCGGCCCCGAATGTCCGCTGCGCAACTACGCCGATTGGGTTCTGACCTGAGTGTTCAGGCACTCGGGCGCGCGTTGCGGCTCCAGCGCGCGCGGCGTGGGGCGCGCGCTGTTTTGCGGGCGACACCCATGGTCGGCCACAAAACACTTGTTGAGGGCCATCTCGGCCGATCTTTGATTAGGCCCAACAGTAGTAGACCAGCCTCCTCGACCGCGGCCTCTGACCTGTAATATGTTATTCACTCTGGTCAGAGAGGACGGCTATTCCCTTATCTCAACCAGCGCGACGCGATCAACGCCACTCTCCGCCATCACAACGTTCCCGTCGTGAGTAACCATCATGTTGCGAACGACACCGCCGCCCGAGGGAATTGGCCAAGTTTGAAACCGCTCACTGGCGGGATCGAAACGCACGAGCGTATTTGGCCGCACGCCGGACTCGCTGTACCAAACAGCCCCTTTCGCAAAAGCGATGCCGTAGGGCTGTGATTGAGGCCCTCCCGGCGATGCGTACTCCTTCACCTCGCCCGTCTCGGGATTGAAACGGCCAAGAGATCCGCGAGCGTAATCCGTGTACCAAATGATGTCGTCGGACGTGATGGCGATGCGCCGCGGCCGACTTTCGGTGTGGGGCAAGTCGTATTCGCGGATCTTCATGGTAGTGGGGTCGATGCTCGCGAGTTTGTTGGCGCCAAACTCGCAGAAAAAGGGCAGGCCCTTTGAAGTGATCACCATGCCATATGGGTTGGAATGGGGCGTGGGCGAAGCAACGAGCTTGATCTGCCCCGTCCTTGGATCGAGTCTTCCCACCATATTGCCGCTTTGCACGGTAAACCAAAGGACGCCGTCTCGGTCAAAGAGGGGCGTGTGTGGGTCTCGCGCATTCGGATTCGGCAATTTGTATTCAGTGATTTTGCCTGTGGCGACGTCGAGTTTGCCGATATAGCCGGCGAAGTTGGCGGTAAACCAAATGTTGCCGTCACGGTCGGCGACCAGGCCATGCGGTCCAGACATCGGCGTGTCAAGATGGTATTCGGCAACATGGCCGCTCGTCGGGTCGATCCGCCCCAGCAAATTCGCCATCTGCCCAGTGTACCAAATACTCCCGTCGAGCGACGCGAGCGGGTCATGGGGGCGAGAGCCGGGTGTCGGCAGCACCCATTCCTTGAACACAACCTGCGTCGGACCGGCGATGACCGGGGCTAGCGGCCGCGGCTTTTCCGGGAAATTCTCGGCCAGATATTTGACTAGGATCGGCAGCTGCTCATCGGGCACCTGCGCGCCGACGTTCTTCATCATGTGAACAACCGTCGTCCAGTCTTGTGCGCTGTAGCCAGATCGGAGCACGCGACCAAGCTCATGGCATCCGGCGCACTTGCTCTGAACGATTTCTCGACCAGAGCCCTCGGGCAGGTTGGTCTGGCTGTGGGCGGAGACACTAACGCCGAACAGAAGCGCGATGAACAGGGGACGAAAGTCGCGGGTTGACATTCATTCCTCCGTGAGTTCTCGGGTTTTCAGTGGCTTAGTGATCGGGCGTCCGTCCCCTAGCCAGCCCCCGCTTCGTGCGGCGGCCCGAGCCTTGCTTTCGTAAAGGTCGTTTTCGATCTTACCCCTCGGGCCGAGCCCTGCGAAGGGAGGCCCGCCCCGAAGTCGCAGCATCGCCGGGATGTTTGATCGCCGGAGGAACTCATTAATTGCCGTCCTCGGCGGCCTGAGAAAGTGTTCTGTGGTTCGCCCCAAGCGAACACCCGGTGGCCTCAACGATTGACTGAGGTGTTCGCGACTAGCGCCCGCATCGCTGCCTCATCGAGAACCCTGCCATCGGGAAGTTTTGCGGCCACGAACCCCTTCCACATGTTGCCGAGTATCTCCTCAGCCGCGCTGATGAAGGCGCTCTCCGAAGTGAAGCGCTTCTGGCCGTCCCTATCCGTCCGCCGGTCGTAGCTCTCGATGATCCATTCCATCTGCGATCCCTCGGTTTCCTCCAGCGCACCGGATGATACACGAGTTGGGGGAGCTAGGCTGCCTCAAGTCGAGTAGGACTCGGCTTGTCCACGGATTGCATAGTCAAGCTTGTCCTGACACTCCTCCCACTCGGCGCTGGTTCGCAGGTGGCACGCTCGGGGTGCACCGGGTGGCGTTGGCGGGGATGGTCGAGGCATGGCTGAGGATTGGCCGGACGGCCCCACTGGAAGTTCCGCGACGGTGGACGTCACAGTTGGAGGCCCTTTGGCCGGCGTTCACTTCTCCGGCAGTCCGGCCTTGCGCATACTCTCGACCAGCTGGTCCCACTTTTCGACGTAGCGCGGATCGTCGCGCTCGTTGACGTATTTCGCCGTCTCCTGTTTCAGCGCCGCCACCGTCGTAGGGACGCCAGGAAGGGCGAGGTATCGCCGCAGCGCTTCATGGGCTTGCGCATCCTGACCCGTCTGGACGAGCGCTGTGATGAGATACCATTGCGCAAGGGCATAGTCCGGACTGATCGCGATCGCACGGCGGGCCGACTCGATCGCCTGATCGTACTGCTTCAACGCGATATGATCGCCCGCTTTAATCGCGTACGATGCAGACACGCCTGGGTCGTTCGGGCTTCGTCGAATCGCCTTATCGAAGAATCTGAGGCTTTCTTCAAAGCGTCCGAGCGTCCTGTATACGAGGCCCATGTTCACATAAGCGTCCAGAAGCGCCGGGTTCAGGGCGAGTGCGCGTTCGTCCTCTACGATGGCTTCGTCGAGGCGCCTTTGCCTCCAGAGTATCCAGGCTTTCGCAACGTGAGCGTCCGCGTAATTTGGGTCGAGGGCGAGCGCTTTCGACACCTTGGCGTCCGCCCGCTCGACGTCGCCCATGAGGTCCCGGAACTTGACGGACCAATAGGTCAGGGCTCGGACATTATTGCGATCGAGTGCGAGCGCTTGTTCGCATAGACCGTAACCCGCTTCCGCTTCCTTGCTGGCATATCGGCCTTCCAGTACGCCCGCGACGCATCGGAGAGCCAAATCCTCGGCGGTCGGATTGGCTGCCGGCGTCCGCTTGAGACGGGCCGCCTCGACTTCGGTGAGCTGAATGTCCAATGCGCGCGCCAGACGGGTGACAATCTCGTCCTGCGTGTCCAACAAACCGGCGCGGGCGGCGTCGAATTGATCGGCCCAGAGGTGGGCGCCGCTCCCGGCGTCAATCAGCTGGGCGTTGACCCTCACCCGATCGCCGCTCGGCTGCACCGAGCCTTCCAGAACATAGCGCACGCCCAAATCCTTGCCGATCGCTTTGGCGTCGACCGCCTTGCCCTTGTAGGTGAAGGCCGTGTTGCGCGCGATCACGAACGTGTCGGGGAGGCGCGCGAGATCCGTGGTCAATTCGTCGGTGAGAGCGTCGGCGAGGTAATCCTGCGTCGGATCGCCGCTGAGATTGGCGAAGGGCAGCACGACGATGGAAAAGCGCTGGGTCGCAAGCGGCGGAGGGGCGTTCGGCGCGAAGGGCGCGGTCCGGTTCGCGCCGAGGAAATACAAGGACCCCGCGACGATCGCGACGAGCAACGCGGCGATCGCGGCGCCCAGAAGCGTAAACCGCGAGCGACTCTTTGACCCGGCAGGCCCCTCGACCGCCTTGGCCGCCGCAGTGAGCTTCGCATGGGGCAGCTGGCCGATTTCAAGCGAATAGACCCAAATCGGCTCGGCAATATTCTTGAGTTGGATCGGGCCGAGATCGACCACTGCGAGATCGAGCCGCCCCTTGACCTGCCAATACGCCTGCTCGGAGAGACAGACGCTGCCTGGCTCGCAAACGCCCTCCAGCCGCGCGGCGATATTGACGCCGTCACCCATCAAGTCGCCGTCGGCCTCCTCGACAACGTCGCCCAAATGAATGCCGATCCTGAACTCGATGCGGCGCTCCGGCGGCAGGCCCGCATTGCGCTCGGCCATGCCGTTCTGCACCTCAATTGCGCAGCGCACGGCATCGACCACGCTGCGGAACTCGATGATCGAGCCGTCGCCGGTGCGCTTGACGACGCGCCCATGGTGCACGGAGATGATAGGGTCGATCAGGTCGCTGCGGAGTGTCCGGAGCCGCGCAAGCGTGCGGTCTTCGTCCGCACCGGCGAGCCGGCTATAGCCGGCGACGTCCGACACCAGAATCGCTGCAAGCTTGCGGGTTTCGGCCACGGCGCGCCTCACGCGTCATGCAGAATAGCACAAGAAAAGCTTGGGCCGCGCGTCTACCTTCGAAAGCGATCCAGCCAAAGGAAGCCAGCCCAAGCCAGGGGTGGGACGGCGGTTTGAGGTCGATTTGAGCGGTCGGGAACTGCCGCGTTTACGCTCATTGGTGTCGACGTTAAGCGGCCGTCGCGGACGGCCAACTTAGAATTCCGACCGTTCGGACGCGAAGGGGATTGAATCCAGCCTCGCCCTCTCAGGCATGAAATAGGGCATGCGAGACAACGGTTGTCTGGGGCCTTACAGTCTGATGGAGGACTTGTTACGAGCGGTGGCGGTGACGGCGTCGGCTTACGCCCAGGCTGGGACCTTCCTTCGCATTTGTGCGCATGCACATATTCGCCGCTGATTTCCGCAAGCTTCACAGCCAACATTATCAGTGGACGAGAACGAACGCGCCCCAGCCAATCAAGGCGACGCCGGTGAGTTGGCTCACGCGGGGACCGAGTGGCAACAGCTTTTCGATCAGCACCAGGAGCGCCAATCCCGCGATCCAGATCAGATTCATGAGGCCGCCCACGAACAAGAGCCCCATTAGCATCCAGCAGCATCCAAGGCAGAACGCTCCATGCCACGCCCCGGAGCGCATCGGGCCGAGAGGACCCTGCCGCCAATATCGCGTGAGAAACTCCATTGGCGACCGGCAATGTTGCAGACAAGCGTGCTTCCAGGGCGTCAATTGAGAGACGCCAGCGGCGAACAACAGCATGGCCGCGAGAACAACGTTCCCGCTGGCCATCGTTTCGGAAAGCAATCCGGCCCGATCGAGACCCCATTGAAGCGCGGTCGCGATCAGACTGAACGCGCCCCAAACCACCATATACCCAGACGCGAACTCTCCGCTCGCGCGAATGACGTGACGCTCGCCCCGTTGCTTCGTTAGCGCAATCACCAACAGAATGGCGGGCGCAGCGCTAGGCAGCATCATCGCCGCCATCATGATGACCCACATGAGGAAGATCATCGCCGCGTACTGGACGGTCCAGGACGGCGCCATGAGCATGATCCGGCCGCCACCCATGTCCATCTGGTCCATCTTGAGCCCGGCGCCCGTCATCAGCCGGACCCACGACAGCACGATTACGGCAACGAGGCCGGCGAGAACGAGTGTCCGGTCATGGCGCAGGAGGGCGCTGAGCACGACCGGGGGACCGTTTAGTTCAAGCGCCCCTTGTGACTGAGATGAAGGCGGCAGAACAAGCCCCAGCTGTCCTTAAGCTCCATCGGGAGCGCTCCGGTTACCGTCGAAGTGCCGCTGCCGATCTCTCCAAGTTTGTACTCGAAGCTCTCCGGGAAATCGATCCGAACGCGATGCTCCCCGCCAGTCACTGGATTGCGGATCGGCACGCCTTTCGACGAAACCATTCCCGGGACCTCCAACCGCCCAGATCGGCCGTCCACGTCGATCTCCAGGTCGATCTTTGCGAAAATTGGCGGCAGCTTGGTCGGGGACATCGCGGCGTACACCCACCACATCGTCGCCATGTCTAGGGTTTCCTGACCCGTCAGGATTTTTGCAAGCGCGTTTCGCTGTCGCGCATCGGCGCGTTCGTCGATCACCATCTGCATCGTGCCGTTGCCTTCATGGACAGCGCCGGGCCAAGTGGCCATGGTGACGGCGCGCAGGCCGTCAAGCTTGACGTCGCCAAAGTGGCCCTGTTCGATCAGGAAACCGGCGACGTACCGGCAATTGCCGTGTGTGGGGAGCCCGTTGAACTGGCACGGACAACCGTAGGAACAGTTGCAGTTGGCGAACTCCGTCGCCTTCACTTCCCATTCGACCGAGACCGCCATGCGACCCTCCCGATATCTGTTATTAATTTGTTAATAACACGATTTGGCCCTGCAGGAATTGTCATTTGGGGCGCTTTAAGCGGTCCGAGTGCTTCCTCAGAGGCAAGCGTCCGATAGTGTGTGGCGACGCGGAAGGACCGAAGAGTTCTCTAAAAGCCTTGGCGGCAATCGGTCTCCGTCTCGGCGGACGAATGACTGCTATTTGCGCACAGCGGCCGTTCCGAAAGCACCCCCGGCCTAAGGCCCGCGGCCGTGGTCGTGCTCCTCACTACAATCCTAGAGGTTTAGACTCGCCTTGATCCGCTGAACCGTCCCGACGCCAACGCCTTGGGCCGCTGCGAGTTTGATGATACCGGCCTTGCCTTCACGCAAATCGTCAAGGATTCCCGCCTCCTTGCGGGGTCGATTGGCGGTCGTCCCAAAATCTTGCCTTGCGCCTTGGCCCGTTCCAGCCCCGACTTGACCCGTTCGCGGATCATTGCCCGCTCGAACTCGGCGAAGACACCCATCATCTGGAACAGCGCCTTGCCCGCCGGGGTCGAGGTGTCCACACCTTGCTGTGAAGGTACCGGTCGATCCTGAGGGCGTGAAGCTCTGAGAGGAATGCCACCAAGTCTTCCAGGCTGCGCCCCAGGCGGTCCACCGACCATGCCATTACCATATCGAAGCGACGACGTGTCGCGTCCTTCCACAAGGCGTTGAAGGCTGGCCTCTCAGCTCGAGATTTGGCCCCGCTGACGCCTTCGTCCCGGTAGACCTTCATGATGCTCCAGCCCATGCGGGTCGCGATCTCCGAAGTTCGCGCTTCTGGTTCTCAGTCATTTGGCTATCGGTGCCGACACGACTGTAGATTGCGATCGTGTGGCTCTTGGTCTTCGCCATGGTGGCTCGCCCCCGGTTCACGGATCAGTTGAACCGTATCATCATGATATACAGAAATAAATTGCTTTCGGTATGGCCGCTGCAACTCTTCGGACGCCACGATTTCCGGGCCCTTCAGCGCACAGGTTTCGAGGGGTTCTCTGTATGGCTCTCGCGCAACCCCGGCGCGGCCCCGGTACACGGCCGGTCAATGTCCCTCGGCATGCTGGTCGCTATATTTGGCGCGACCCCGGTGCGGGTCCGGCCGAGGATGGGCCAGGCATAGGTATCTACGATTTCGAAGTGCTGAAGGACGACACCGTCATGCGGCGAAGCAAGCGATTGCATTGCCGGACGCCAGGGCCGCCTGGCCGATGGTCGCCGAACTGGCGAAAACGCTCAACGAACCCGGGCACAAAATCCGTGTCAGGGATGAGGCCGGCGGAATTGTCATGCTAATCGGCGTCGTCGCGCTTCGACACTCCGCCAACGCGGTCTCAGCTGGCGTCCTGGGCGTGTCTGGCGCCATTTCGGAAGTGCGATGATCAACGGTCCCGAAAAGAAACTTATTGAGGCTTTGAAGAATGTCGACGCGCACGGCGACGTCGCGCCCCCTCACGTCCACGATCCCATGACAATGGTGCTCCGGGAGAACGCGATACAAACCAATCTAATGCGCTGGGATGATGTCCGAGATCGCTACGTGTTGACGGGTGCAGGCCGCCGGCGAATTAGCGCAAGAGGTCACGCTCCTAGTACGATACTATCCTTCAGGAAGCGCGAGGTGTTGCGCGGCGGTGTGCCACAGCGAAAACCGGCCAGCATCGGTTTTAAAGAATAATCGCCGTCGCCAGCTCGCGCTTCAGCTTTGGATCGCCACTTGGCTGCGCGGCTGCGCCTTTTTCACTCTGATCATGAGACCGAGACCAGCAGTCTCACAGTCTCGCGTCCAGTCTCAGTCTCAGTCTCAGTCCTTTGCCTCAATCTCAGTCTCACTGGGAGAAACAATCTCGCCCTCCATCACGAGGGCCTGGCGCTCACGCCTGAAGCTGGCAAGCACGATCTCCTCAAGGGTCGGGCCCTGAACTGACACATCGACGTGCTCTTTGGGCTTGCCCCAGCCGCGGTCAAGGATCGCGTTTGCCGCCGCGATGCGCGTAGCCATGGAGCGCTGTCAGAATTCATTGCCGCGACGAGGGTCTTGATCGCATCGGTGGTGTGCGACCGCGCTAGCTCGGTCAGAGCGCCGTCACGAGGGCCGCGCTTTCATCCAGCATGGGCAAAATCGAGTCTCGGGGCTTGGGTGGAAGCATCAGGACGACCCGATCAACGCCGGCGTCACGGTAGCGTTTTAGCACCTCTAAGTCTCGGGGCGCCCCGAAGACGTCGAAGGAGAGCGACGCGGGATCGCGGCCAGCGTCCTTTGCCATTTGACGGAATTGCGGCAGCACCTCGAGCGGATCGACGCGGCCGCCGATCGGAATCCAGCCGTCGCCGTACGCGATCGCCCGTCTTGCTGCGTGGGGGAATGCGCCCCCAACAACGATGGGCGGGTAAGGTTTTTGAACCGGTTTGGGCCACTGCATCATGGGTTCGAACTTGACGAATTCGCCGTCGAATGCCGCCGTCGACTGCGTCCAGATTTGCTTCATCGCCTGGATCCGCTCACGCATCAGCTTGAAGCGGGTTGCAAACGCAGTGCCGTGATTGGCCATCTCCTCCTCGTTCCAACCCCCGCCAACGCCGAAAATGAACCGGCCCGAGGAAAGCTGGTCGACGGTCGATACCTCCTTGGCGGTGTGGATTGGATCACGCTCGACGACAAGGCAGATCCCCGTCGCAAGCTTGACGGTTTTCGTCACCGCGGCGGCAGCCGCTAGCGAGACGAACGGATCGTAGCTATCGTAATAGTACTTCGGCAGCTCAGCGCCGCCGGGCCACGGCGATTTGCGACTGGTGGGAATGTGACTGTGCTCCGGCAACCACAATGACTCGTAACCTCGCTCCTCCGCCGCCACGGCAAGGTCGTGCGGCGGAATCGAGTAATCCGTCGGAAACATCGTAAGCCCGACATGCATGTTCAGTGCTCCTCGGTTGCGGCCAGGCTCCATCACACGCGACCGCACGTGATGGTCGCACACACCAGGGGCGCGAACCAATGTCCTTCTCAACTTTATCAGAGAAATGAGCGGACGTACCGTTGTTTGTCACAACGCTGGCCCTCATCGCAGCGACGGCTTGTCGAGCTTCGCGCATCGGGCGGGATTACAGGATCTCGGGGTGCGACGACCGGGACTTACGCCATTACGGTCGCAACAGCCTCTAGGCTTGACCATCATGGTCGGCCTCGTCCGCGCCCACAGACAGGTTGCCCCAGCTCGTCACCCGCTCCAGGCGGACCGCGATAACGGGCCGTTCGGCGATCTGCATCGCCGCCAACTGGCGGTACCGAGAGCGTAGCAGCTCCTGCGCGCGATCGTGCTCCGTCCCGGCGCGCAGGATCTCAGCCCGTCCACGCAACATCACCCAGCCAAGCTGGGCCCAGTCTTCGTCGTACCGATCAACCACGATAGCGACCACCGGGTTGCGCTCGATGTTGCGGACGCGCTTGAGTGCTGGTCCAGCCACGCGCTTCGGCTTCTCGTCGATGGTAATGTAGAGGGTGCCTTGCGAAATCGTAAAGCACACCGGCACGACGTGCGGAATGGCCCGGCTATCGGCCGTGGCAAGATGCCCGACCCGTCGCGTCAACAGGAACCTGCGTTCGTGGTCTGACAGCACGTGACGGTCCGCCGCGCGATGACTGTCAATCGCGCCGATACTGCACGGCTTGGCTCGGCTTCGCCACCCAGGAATCGCCCGTCATATTGCCGCCCGGCCGGTTGAGGGTGGCGACAAATCCGACTTCCACGGAGTCGTTGCCGGTCAGGAAAACGATCGGAATCGTAGTGGTCGCCGCCTTGGCCGCCTGTACGGATGGCGTTGTCGCAGCAATTACGGTCACCTGCCGGCGAACGAGGTCGGCTGCCAAAGCCGGCAGGCGTCATATTCGACTCTCCGCCCAGTGGTATTTGATGAGTAGTTGCGGCCCTCGACAAAACCCATTTCGTTGAGGCCACGGCGGAACGCGCGCAGACGGCCCGCGAACAGGTCAAGCAACTCGCTGCCGAGGAAACCGATCACCGGCATCGTCGGTTGCTGCGCGCGCGCAGGGAGCGGCACGGCGGTCTGCGATGCAGAATGATCGCGAGCTTACGCGCGACCGCGACCTGGGCATTGCGGAGCCCGTTGCGCTTGGCGAGCTTTGCCCCCCCAAGCCTTCACGGCGGACCATTTCGGGACGCGGTTCAGCAGAACCCCGGCTGCTTCAAATAGATAACTTCGCAGCATGGCGTCACCGCATTTGGAGATTCGGCCGGACCAATCGACCTCGCCAGAGGCGTAGCGTCTACTGGTTAACTAAGCACCACGCTTCTCGATCGCGCAAACCTTGCTGGATCGTCAATCGTTGCCTCGAAGGCCAGCGCGGTGATCGGGCCGACACCAGGCACGGTCATAAATCGGCGGACCTGCGCGTCACGGCGCACCAGCTTCATAACGTTGCGGTCAAGATCGCTGACCTGTTGCTCGACGGCAGCGCGCGCCTCGAGCAGCGGTCTGATCGTAGCTATCAGCTCAGGACGGCCCTCGATCAACTCCTCGGCTCGCACGGCGAAGACATTGAACTTGGCACGGCGATCACCAGGCCGAGGTTTTTGAGAAGGCCGCGAACATGGGCGTCAAAAATGACCGGCGTCGACGTCAAGCGGACATTGCGTGCAGCATTAGATACGTCCAAGTTCAGCCGAAAGGATCCTATTGCGCGTGTCAAGTCATCCGCCAGAGCTCTCTTCCTAACTAAAGATGCTATTTCGCACGAGGAATCTGGATGCCTACGATCGAAGACGTAAGAAGTGATTATTTTCGTATCCCTCTTCCAGTGCCGCTATCGGACAGCACGCATGGCCTGATCCCCAATTTCGAGCTGATAGTCGTTCGAGTACGCGACGCTGATGGTGCGGAAGGCGTTGGCTACACCTACACAGCGGGTCGCAACGGACGTGCAATCCTAGCGGTCGCCTCGGAGATCGCAGAATTGGCGAGAGGCAAAGATGCAGACCTAAGCAAGTCTCTCTGGAACTCGATTTGGTGGGCGCTTCACTACGGTGGCAGGGGCGGACCCACTGTCTGTGCGTTGTCGGCATTCGACATGGCGATATGGGATCTTAAGTCCAAGCGGGCGAAGGCGCCGCTATGGCGTATGTTGGGGGGCTTTGATCAGAAAGTGCCAGTCTACGCCGGAGGGGTCGATCTCGAGTTCTCCGTAGATCGACTACTTAAGCAGGCCGAGGGGTTTTTGGCTAAGGGCTTTCGCGCAATAAAAATGAAAGTTGGCCGCAAGAATCTTGCTGAGGACGTTGAACGCGTCTCGGCCATGCGCAAGAGGCTTGGTGATGGCTTCCCGCTGATGGTTGACGCCAATATGAAGTGGTCGGTCGAGGCGGTTCGCGCGGCGCGAGCTCTAGCGCCCTTTAATCCGGGCTGGCTTGAAGAGCCTACAATCCCTGATGACATTGCTGGACACGCCCGGATTGCCAGCGAAGGCGAACTCCCTATTGCGACCGGCGAAAATATGAGGACAATTTGGGAGTTTCAACAAATGATCACCATTGGTCGGGTTACATTTCCCGAGCCAGACGTAACGAATTGTGGTGGCATTACACCTTTCATGAAGATTGCTCACCTAGCGGAGGCGCACAATCTTCCGGTCACTAGTCACGGGGCCCACGATGTCACCGTCCATCTGCTCGCGGCCGTTCCCAACAGATCATATCTCGAAGCCCATGGTTTTGGGCTTGAATCCTTCCTCGCCCAGCCACTCGAAATACAGGGCGGCTTCGCGATCGCGCCCGAAAGACCTGGCCATGGGATCGAGTTTGACTGGGAGAAGCTCGCGGCCTTGGCGAACTAGGCGCGGCATACCGCAGCCAATAACCGATACTACGTCAGATCGATCGTTTGCATTGTCGCGACTGCACACTGAAGGGCCATCCAACCCACAATCAAGTTCGACTAGCACCCTCGCGCCGTAGCACACGAGCGGCGCGAGTGCGCAGCCTGGGGACCGCCAGGTGGTCATTGAGCCTCTCCTATTGGCGGCGAAGGAGCTTGTAAGCATCTTGCCAATAGAGGCTACGGTCGCTTTTCCCCCGCTCCCGCCCGTTCACGGGACAAATCCTAGAAGGTAGCACGATGAGCTCTGCATTCGTTGATCTCGCACATTTCTCACCTTCGGCCATAATCCGCTAGGACCCCGCCACTGCGTATTCATCCAATGGCCTCGTCATTGACGACATGAAGCACTGCTGCCAATGGCTGGGAAAGAAACAATGAGGAAACGAACATGGACGCGATTGAAAAGAGAACGATGGACAAGGTCACCTGGCGACTCGTTCCATTCTTGATCGCCTGCTATTTCATTGCCTACCTCGATCGCGTGAATGTTGGCTTTGCCAACGCCTCGATGAGCAAGGACCTAGGTCTCAGCGCGGCGGCTTTTGGTGGCGCCGCGGGAATCTTTTTCATCGCCTATTTCTTCTTCGAGGTACCCAGCAATCTCGCGCTCAACCGGTTTGGTGCGCGGCTCTGGATTGCCCGGATTATGTTCACTTGGGGCATCATATCAGGGGCTCAAGCCTTTGTGGTCGGCGAGACGAGCTTTAATGTTGTCCGTCTTCTGCTGGGCCTTGCCGAGGCTGGTTTTTTTCCTGGCATCATCTTCTTCCTGACATTGTGGTTCCCGTCGGCCTATCGGGCGCGGATTGTCGGTATGTTCATGTTTGCGATCCCGATCTCGACTGTTATCGGTTCGCCGATCTCGGGGCTCATTCTCAACTTGGAGGGTATTGGCGGGCTGCATGGCTGGCAGTGGATATTTCTGATCGAGGCTGCGCCCGCAGTGCTGATGACCTTTGCGGTCCTTTATTACTTAACCGATCGGCCTGCGCAGGCGTCTTGGCTGGAGCCCAACGAGCGCAAATGGCTGCAAGACCGTCTCGACGCCGAGCGGGCCACCCGAGAATCGCACTTCAGCATGACTTGGGTCCAGTCGATGCTGGCCCCACGTGTCATTGCGTTAGGGTTCGTCTATATGGCGCTCAACATCCCACAATATGGCCTAAGCTTCTTTCTACCGAAGATCGTCAAGGATTTCGGCTTGTCGAACGTCCAGGCCGGGTTCGTCACCGCTCTCCCTTACCTCGTTGGCGCCGTTGGAATGGTGCTCTGGGGGCGGCATTCTGACAAGACTGGCGAGCGCAAATGGCATGTGGTGCTATCGTTCGCTGCCATGGTGGCGGGGTTGGGATTCGCCGCGGTGGCGCCCAATCCGATCGTCAAAATGGCTGTGCTTTGCATCGCGGGTTGGGGGTTCTTCTCGATCCTCCCAGTATTTTGGACCCTGCCGACAGCCTTCCTAAGCGGAGCGGGAGCTGCGGCAGGCATCGCCGCAGTGAATTCGATCGGCAATCTCGGCGGATATTTTGGGCCTAAAATATTCGGACAGTTACGCGACTGGACGGGGACCGATTTCGCTGGCCTCATTTTTCTCGCGAGCTGCGCCATCGTCGGAGCGATCATCGTGCTTGCGCTAGGTCATAATCCAGCGCTTGAACGCCCGCCGCAGACTGCGCCGGCGGAGTAGGCGCCGGCTTGCCCGCGGCACTCAGTGAAATCATCAGCACGGCCGATGGAAGAACAATCCGGTCGGAAACTCGCATCAGCGGACCCGCCCGCGAGGGCGGAAGATGTGAGCCCTTCAAGAGCGCCGGCTCCGCACAGAAATTCCTCTCAGCCCACGCCGCGGTGAACAAAACTTTCAAACCTCAGCATCGCGCTCCGCGCCGCGGCGATGAGCATGTGGCGCGAGGTCGTCGCGGCGCATGAAGATCCGTACCCGTGGCAGCGTGACGATGCCTTTGGTCGTGATTGGCATATTACCGCTGTGAAGCGAGCAGAGCGATAAAGACCCTCAAGATCGGCTCCGGCGCGGGCTATTCGGGAGACCGGATCGAGCCCGCCGTAGAGCTCGCAGAAAAAGGCGGCCTCGACTATCTCGTGTTCGAGTGCCTCGCTTAGCGGACGATTGCGCTCGCGCAGCAGGCCAAGATGAAGGATCCGGGCGCGGGCTACGATCCGCTGCTTGCCGCGCGCATGCGGGCGGTTTTACCGATCTGCGCCAAAAATAGCGTGAAGATTGTCACCAACATGGGCGCAGCCAATCCGACCGCTGCGGCCGAGGCGACGCGAGAAATCGCGCGAAACTTCGGCCTAAAAGGTCTCAAGATCGCGGCCGTGACCGGCGACGATGTCTTAGCCTAACTTCTCGAACACGATCTCGCGCTCGACAACGGCAAGACGATCGCCGCGCTCGGCAACAGCGTCATATCCGCGAACGCCTATATCGGCGTCGCCCCGATCGTGGACGCGCTGAGGGCCGGCGCCGATGTCGTGATCACCGGTCGCGCGGCGGACCCGGCGATTTTCCTGGCCCCGTTGATTGTCGAATTTGGCTGGGCGATGGACGACTGGACACGGCTCGGCCGCGGCGCCCTGATCGGACACCTGCTCGAATGCGCGGGCCAGATCACCGGCGGCTATTTCGCCGACCCAGGAGCGAAGGACATTTCCGGTCTCGCGCGGCTCGGCTTCCCGATTGGCGAGGTCCATGAAGACGGAGAGGTCGTTGTCACCAAGGTCGCGGGCTCTGGCGGTGCCGTGACGGCCCGGACCGTGAAGGAACAACTTCTTTACGAGATCCACGACCCCAAACCCAACCCGATGTGATCGCCGATTTCTCGGAAGTTCGAGTTGAGGAGATCGGTCCGGACCGCGTGCGCGTGATCGGCGGCAAGGGCGGGCCGAAGACTGGCCTTCTCAATACGTCGGTCGGCTATGTCGACAGCTACGTCGGCGAAGGCCAGATGTCTTATGCCGGTCCGAACGCCGTCGCCCGCGGAATACTCGCGCTCGACATCGTCCGCGAGCGCCTCCGCTGACCGGCGTGCGCACCACGGAGACCCGCTTCGACCTGATCGGCATCGACTCGCTGCATGGTCCGGCGCGAACGCGGGACGGTGACCCTTATGAAGTCCGGCTTCGGGTGGTCGGCCGCACTGACAGCCTCGCCGAGGCGCAGCGGATGGGCGAGGAGGTCGAGACTCTCTACACCAACGGGCCGGCCGCGGGCGGTGGCGCGTGGGAGGTGGCTCGGCAGATGGTCGCTGTCGCCTCCGCGCTCATCCCAGAGGCAGCGCGAACCGCCGTGACCATCGAGGAGACCTCACACCCATGAAACTGCGGCAGATCGCGCATTCGCGCACCGGCGACAAAGGCGACACCTCCAACATCTCGGTGATCGCCTTCGACCCAAAGGACTACCGGCTTCTGGTCGAGCGAGTCACAGCCGAACGTGTCGCCGCCCATTTCGTGGCGATCGCGACGGGCTCTGTCGCCCGCTACGAAATGCCGAACGTCAGCGCGCTCAACTTCGTGATCGAGGGCGCACTCAGCGGCGGCGTCACCCGAGCGCTCACCCTCGACGCCCACGGCAAATCGCTAAGTTCGCTGATGCTCGATCTTGAGATTTAGTTGGGCCGCACTTCCTCCGGAGAGGCGGACGACCGAATTTATGCCGTTCGTTTACCGATCCAACGCCTCGACAAAGCCATTTTTCGACGAATGGCCAATTGAGGGGTTGTTCAACACAATAGACGTAGAGCCGTCACTCCACACCGCGACGGCGGACCTCGAAATCGAGGGGAAAGCGGAAGTTCGCGGTTCGCCCGGTTAGTCGGCTGCGTTCTTGTTCAGAACAACAATCCCCACCATGTTTTGGAGACTTGCCGGCGCGCTCGCGATGCGTCGCCGCACACCCTCCTCCAGTCGTTCCACGAACTCCTGCCGTCCCTCTGCGCTGCGCGTCGGCGCAAGAGCCTGCGCCAGCGACGGCACGAAGACCGCGCGGAAAAACCCTGCGCGCTTGCTCGCGAACGTTGGCGCGT
Source organism: uncultured Alphaproteobacteria bacterium (assembly GCA_963730555.1). Lineage (GTDB taxonomy): Bacteria > Pseudomonadota > Alphaproteobacteria > Rhizobiales > Beijerinckiaceae > Roseiarcus. The sequence continues at coordinate 20,017 of CAVSSS010000019.1, forward strand.
CCCCATCCCGCTGAAACTCTATCCAAGCGGCGTCGGGTACACTCAAGCTGCTGGAATGCTCCACGGTAAGCCCATGAAACCGTCCGTCGGAGGCAAACGGCGCCAGCAAATCTTGCTCACGCCGCGGGCACGCGGCGATCGTCATGCGACCGCGCTCTTCGGCGGAAATCACTCTTGCGTTGACCAAGTCAAAGAGTTCGGCGTTCGCATGGTCCATCATCGAAGCGAATCCTGTCGTTCCGTCGTGATTGAGCGCGGGCAGCGCGATAACCAAACGCCCGCCAGCGCGCAGCTCGGCCGCCCGCAGCGCCAGGAATGCCTCCCAGTCCCGTGCCGCTTGGCGATCGAACTCGGTCCGGACCGCGCCCGTGGAGCACGGAATGAAGAAGTGGTCCGGGATTTGCAGGGGAATCTGGCTGAGCCAGACGGCGGCGTAGGAACTCCATCCGAGATTGACGTGACCTGGCGGGAACAGGCTTCGATAAAACGAGCGGCCGATTGCATACGGAAAGACTTGCGGTTCGCCCTGCAGATAGCTTTCCGGATCGCTCTCAAGCAGCGCAAACATTTCGCTGAAGTCGTTGGCTGGGAGGTCGGTGTGGCATACGAAAATCGGCCGTTGCCGACCGGCGCGCATGCGTAGGGTCGCGATTGCGGCGCGCATCGGCGCGAGCGAGTTCTTTCCCTGGGAGGACCCGTAATCCGCGATGACGATGGGTCGATCGCCGGAATCAAGACTGATCTGCTGCGCCGCCTTTTCGAGGAGCGGTATCGCGAGCGCGCCGCCCGATGCTGGAATGGCGGCGTTCCTGTTATAGGCACCCTTGCCTTCCATAGCGGTGACATGGACCCTCGGTGCGTCCGACATCTCGCTGTCTCCTTCTTGCTGGAACCGATTGACCTCGCTTGTTGTTTTCGAGGCGGCTCCCGTCGCCGATAACACGAGCCCGATCCCTACGTGCGATCGGCCGGATTTTGCGGCTCAACCGATGTGGTTGTCACCAGTGCGTCGCAGTCGCCCAAGCGCCGCCATCAACAGAGCCGCGCTGAAGGCCGGTATGGAGGCGGTCACGAAAATATCCGGTCCACGGAACCCGAGCGCCAGCAGTACGCCGGCCGCAAGTGGTCCTGCGATGGCCCCGCCGCGTCCCGCGCCAAGCGCCCAGCCCGCCCCGGTCGCGCGTATCGCCGGTGGGTAGGAGAGGCCCGACAGCGCGTTGATGCCGCCTTGACATCCGCCGCCTATTCCAGCGCCGCACAGCATGAAGGTCAGCAACCAAAACGGCGGATCAAACGCTCCGATCGCAAGCACGCAACAGGCGCCGAAGGCCAGTCCACAGGCCAAGACGCGCTCCATCCCAACTCGGTCGGCAATAGCTGCCATCAGCAACCCGCCCGCGATCACACATAACGCATACATTGTCGTCGCGAATATCGCCCGCGAGGGGCTTGCGCCGGCGTTGTGCAAGATGGCTGGCGCCCACAACAGGATGAAATACACCCCAAGCAGGCTGAGGAGATTGATCGCCCAGAGAAGTAGTGTAGTCGGTGTGCGTCCGTACCGGAAGAGCGCCGCGACTGGGTTGCGGTGGCGCCGTCCCAGGGCCGTGGCCAGAGACTCTGGCAGCCAAAGCGCGAGCAGCGGGGCCATAACGAGCGGCCCAACGCCGCCAGCGACGAAGATCGCCGGCCAGCCGAAAATGCGCACGAGTTGGCTTGTCAGCAATCCGCCGACGGCAAACCCAATCGGGACGCCAACGGACGTCAGCATGACGAGTCGCCCGGGCGCCATTTCCGGGGCAAAGTCTGCGGCGAGCGTAATGGCGACAGGGATGCCGCCGCCGAGCCCCAACCCGGTAAGAAACCGCAGGCCGGCCAATTGAGCCGGCGAGGCTGCAAACGCGGTGAGCAGCGAGAACAACCCGAACGCCGCCACGCTGCCGATCAGCACCGGCTTGCGTCCTAGTCTGTCACCCAACAATCCCGCGCCCAGCGAGCCGAGAAGCAAGCCGAAATTGCCTGCTGCCAATGTCCGGGTAAATGCCTGAGGAACCACGCCCCACGAAATCGACGAGCGAGGGAATGGCGTAGCCGGCGGCCGCGATGTCATAGCCGTCCAGAAACAGCACCAGACCGCATAGGACCATCACGCGAAAATGGGGGTTTTCGCTTCGGGCTCCGTCTGCTGCCGTGCCGATCGACGGGGACATGGCGTTGCTCCTGCTAGCGGCTTGTCGGCCCTTCTCGGCCTTCTCGGCCCTTCGTTTGCATGTCCGCATCCTAACTTCGATCGGACCTGTGGTCTTGGACTGAGCGGAACGACGTTACGGACTGGAGCGAACTTTTGCGATAGTTGAGAGGTCCCGGGAGACTGCTATTCGCGCCTGAGTTTAGGAGCGACCGAAAATGCGATCCCAGCCATCGACAATCGAGTCGGTTAGCTTCTCCACACGCGGGTTGCCACCGCGCGGACGGCGCGACGCCCTGCGTAGCCTGCAAGAGCGCGGCATCATGACGGTTGAGCCGCTGCGCGACCACGTACCGCACGCAGCGATCAGAAAGCGGTTTCTCCCGGGCGCAGACATTCTTTCCGGCACGATCGGCGGACTGCGCCAATTCGGAACGCAGCACGGCGGCGACAACGTCTTCTTCTCTATGGTTCTCGATGGCGACAGCATCGCCTGCGAGCGGGGCCGGGAAATCACCCTGCGCAGCGGCGACGCGTTGGTCTTTTCCGGCGCTGCCGGCGGATGCACGATCGACCGGCGGGCGACAGTGCGTTTCGCCGCCATGCGTATGCCGTATAGGGCGCTGGCTCCGCTTGTCGCCAATTTCAACGACGCTGCGATGCGGCTGATACCGAAGGAAACCGGCTCGCTTCGGCTGCTCGCCAGCTATCTCCGCGCGATCGACATGGGGCATGCCCTGGACTGGCCGGACCTTTGCCCTGCGGTTGTGTCGCATATTCATGATCTGGTCGCCCTGAGCGTCGGCGCCACTCGGGACTCTCAGCAGCTCGCGGAAGAGCGCAGCGTGTGCGCCACACGATTGCGGACGATAAAGGCGGATATCGCCGCGAACCTCGGCGATTGCGAATTGAACGTGACCGTCGTCGCTGCGCGTCACGGCGTGACCCCCCGCTATGTCCAGAAGCTCTTCGCGAGCGAGGGGGTGACATTTTCCGAGTATGTACTCGACCGTCGCCTCTGCGCCGCGCACCGGCTGCTAAAGGACCCGCGCCTCGCCGACCGCCTGATCGCCTCAGTCGCATTCGACTGCGGATTCGGCGATCTCTCCTACTTCAATCGAACCTTCCGCCGGCGCTACAACGCCACGCCGACGGATGTGCGGCTCAAAGGCGCGAACTGAGACCCGCCGCGCGGGCCGGTCGATCCCGTCTAGCTCTGCATCTTGATGACCTCTGAAAATGGCCAGTTGAGCCACCGCTGAGCCTCGCGCTTGCCGATATTGCGGAACAACCAAAACTCGACACAGACCATTTTACCAAGCGCCCATTTACGTGGGATGCGTGGCCTTTTGGGCGAGAACCTCAACGCGCTTCTCACGGTCGATTTAACTCGTTTACCACGCAGTCGGCAACGACCGCTATTTGCGCGAACCGGACGACAGGCGTTGAACCTCGCTCGGGCGCCTTCGCCGTGTCCGCTTCCGCACCCTAAGGTCGGTGGGTCGGCGATCGCCGTGTCGGCCCGTTCAATGTTGCGCCGGACGAGCCCGGGCTCGGCATTGGCTATTCCGTCTCGGCGACCCTTCGCCTTCAGTGCCTTGTCGGGGCGCCGATAGACGCGTCGCGTCCTGCCCTCCTAGATCTTGTACAGTCATCAGCGATGAAATTGGTCGCCCCAATGCAGCGCTTCGTGACGTCATCTTTGTGCCCCGTCTCCGGATCGACCCCGCGTGACGTTCGCTTTCGCATTCTCGCTGTTCTCCCGGATTAGCCCAAGATCACGAACGGTCGACTATCGCCAACCTCGGGGTGGCAGCTCTGGGGTGGCTGCCCAAGTTGGGCCGAGGGTTGTCACGCGAGCTTGAGAAGTCGCGCCGCGTTCTCTTTGAGAATGAGCGGGCGCACCTCGTCCTTGATCTCGATCTTGTCGAAGTCGGACAACCAGCGCTCCGGACTGATCATCGGCCAGTCGGAACCGAAGAGCACCTTCTTTTTAAGAAGCGTGTTGCAGTACTGGACGAGAATCTTCGGAAAATACTTTGGCGACCAGCCGGAAAGGTCGATGTAGACGTTCGGCTTGTGATTGGCGACGGCGAGCGCCTCTTCCTGCCAAGGGAAGGACGGATGCGCCATGATGATGGTCATGTCCGGGAAATCGACCGCGACGTCATCGATGTACATCGGGTTCGAATATTTGAGCCGCATGTTGTTGCCGGCACGCATCCCCGAGCCGACGCCTGTCTGCCCGGTGTGGAACAGCGCGGGCTTGCCCGTCTCCTGGATCGCCACGTAAAGCGGGTAGGTAAGGCGATCGTTCGGGAAGAAACCCTGCATCGTCGGATGAAACTTGAAGCCCTGAACGCCAAACTCCTTGACGAGCCGGCGCGCCTCACGGGCGCCCAACTTGCCCTTGTGCGGATCGATTGATGCGAAGGGGATCAGGATGTCGCTATTCTCCGCCGCCAGCTGCGCAACCTCCTCATTCTTGTAGCGCCGGTAGCCGGTCTCGCGTTCGGCGTCGACGGGAAAGATCACGGCTGCGACATTCGTCTCGCGAAAGTGCGCCGCGGTTTCCGAAATGGTCGGCGGACGCTGCCATGGCGCGCCGAAATATTTCGCCATCGTGCTCTGAAGTTCGTCGTAGCCATCATCCGTATGGTAGCCGCATGGCTCTTCCGCATGGGTGTGAATGTCGATCGCGCGCACTTTCAAAATGTCGACCATGTCAATTCCTCACAAGCCCACGACCGCGGGATCGTTGTCGTCGTAGAGCCGCTCTAATAACTCCTTGCGGAGCGTCAGCACCTTGCGGGCGTTGATGGTGCCCTTGGCGGTCAGCTCGCCGTCGCTCATCGAGGGCGGCCTTGCAAGCACGAGGGCGCGCGCCACACGCGTCGATGAACTCGTTGCGTGTTTCGCCATGGCGGCCAGACGGGGCTGGATCAGCTGGCGTACGACATCGGAGTCGAAGGCCCCGCCCGTGTCGCGCGCGCTGACAACCGTGTCGTCCATCGACCCCGGATGAGGGAACACCAAGAGTCCGATTTCGTTGCGGTCGTGGCCGGTGACGACGACGTCGAGCGCGATGTCCGCAAAATGCTTGAGCGCCTCGAGGCGGATGTTGGTGGCGCGCACCCACGTCCCGCTCATCAGCTTGAAATCTTCGGCGATGCGGCCGTCGAAGCTCAGCCCCGCATTCGCATCGTTCGGATCGACGAACTTCACGGCGTCCTTGGTGACAAAGAAGCCTTCGTCATCGAACGCCTCCTCCGATTTCTCAGGGTCGCGATAGTAACCCTTGAGGACGTTCGGTCCCTTGAGACGCAGCTCGAAGCGTCCGTCCTCATCGGGGATCAGCTTCAGCGTAATCTCCGGCAAAGGCACGCCGATGTTGCCCGGTCGGTCGACGGGCTGATGCGTCTGCGTCGCAGAGGGCGCAGTTTCGGACAAGCCCCATCCGGAGAACATCAGCGGCGCCTTGCCGCGAACCTCTTTCGCGAACTTCGCGAGCGCGGACCAGATCTCGGGCGTGACAGACGCGGCAGCATAGAAGATCAGATCGCAATCGCCGAGATAAGCGCGCTTGAGCCCCTCGTCTTTCTCCATCGCGGCGACGAGCTGCGCAAAACCAATCGGCACATTGAAGGCAAGGTTTCCGGCGTGCTCGCGGATGTTGCGGACGGACGCCGCAAACCCGGCTTTCGTCGGCTTGCCCTCGTCGAGGTAGAGGCTGCCGCCGTTGGCAAGCATGAGATTGAAGTTGTGGTTGCCGCCGAAAACGTGGCTCCACGGCAGCCAGTCGAGCATCTTCGGCGGACGTGCCGCCACGACAGGCATCGCGGCGACGATCTGCGCCTGGTTGACGCACAGCATCGCGTGCGTCGTCAGCACTCCCTTAGGGTTCGCGGTCGATCCTGAGGTGAAGATGATTTTTGCCAGAGTGTCCGGGCCAACCTTCGCATGGGCCGCGTCGACATCCGCGCTCGCGTCGCCCCGCAGCAGGTGGGCGAACGTCGTCGCGCTGGCTGGCGCGTTGCGCGCGACGACCTTTTCGACGCTATCGAGAAACGGCAACGCGAGCGCCGCGCAGTAAGCCGCGCCGTCGTCCGCAAAGATCATTCTCGGGCGCACCGCCTCGACCGCGTATTGCAGGCGCGGATAGGCGTCCGGCACGAGCGAGTATTGTTCCGCGAGCGCAACGATCGGAACACCCACATACTGCGCGGCAAGCGCTAAAAGGCCGTGGTCGATGCTGTTGCCGGAGATGACGACGATCGGCGTTTCCGGTCCGAGTTCGCGGCCGAGCAGAGCCGACGCCAGAGATCGGACCTGCTGAAGCGCGTCAGCGTAGCGCAACTCGCGCCAGCTTTGGCCCAAGCGCTCCGCAAGGAGGACGCGGTCGGGCGCGTACTTTGCCCAGCGATGCAGCCACGCGCCGGTGTTCCGCGCCACGGGGCCGAGCGGCACGCGCGTTCGCAGCAGGATTGCGCCGTCCGGGCGGTCCTCGCGGACCACATCATGCGAGATAAAGCTTGGCATAGCTCGCGTCCGTCAGTTCGCTCTCAGCGGCTTGATCGGCGAGCCGGACGCGTCGTGACTTTCGGCGGTGTCCGGGATCGCAAATGACATCAAATCCTCGCCGATCATGAACGGGCGGTCGTAGCTCTTGTGCGTGCAAAGGGATGGAAAGGAGCTCGCAATAGATCATGTTCATCCTCGCTTAGGGCAGCGCGTTTTGCTCACTTTTCAGCTTGAGCAGCTTCACGAGCACTTCGTCGCGCTGACGTATGACCTCGGTTAGGTCGTGCTCCCCAACCTCGTCGCTCACGCCGGCGACGACGAGCGCGCCGAGATCGGCGTCGACCGTCACGCTGCCGAGGTCACGCCACATGCCCTCGGTCGCCTGCCACAGCGGCTTGCCGAACAGCGCGCCCACGCCGCCCGCGCCGCCCGAGAGATGGAGGTTCATGAACGGGCCAAGCAGCGACCAGCGCAACCCCGGCCCATGCGCGGTCGCAGCGTCGACGTCAGCGACGCTGGCGACCCCGGCCTTTACGAGGTTGAACGCCTCCTGCCACAGCGCCGCCTGCAGGCGGTTGGCGAAATGGCCCGTGATCTCTCGGCGCAGATGGATCGGGTGCTTGCCCATGGTACGATAGAAGTTCAACGCTCGCTCGATCGCGTGCAGCGCGGTCAGGTTGCCGCCGCCCACCTCAACCAGCGGAATGAGGTGTGGCGGGTTGAACGGATGGCCAAGCACGACGCGCTCCGGATGACGCGTGCACGCGTCTTGGAACTCGCTGATCATGATCGTCGACGTGCTCGTGGCCAGCAATGCATCGGGTGGCGCGGCCTCGTCCAGGTGGCGGAAGAGATCCCGCTTGATGTCGAGCCACTCGGGGCCATTCTCCTGCACGAAGCAGGCGTCGGCGACCGCGTCTTCCGATGAGGCGACGAACCGCAGGCGCTCCATCGATGCGGCGGGCGACAGGCCGATCTGCTGCATCGTCGGCCATTGCGCCTCGACGGTCTTGCGGAGCGCCTCTTCCGCGCCCGGCGCCGGATCGCTCGCGACGACATCCATACCCCGCGCGAGAAAAGCCGTCGCCCAGCTCGCGCCGATGACGCCGGCCCCGACGATCGCGACGCGCGTGATGGGAGTGGTCATGGCGAAATCCTAACCGGTGAAAACCGCGTCGAACGGGCGAGGTCGCCCGTCTTCACGCGGCCCGCCGCCATCCGGCGGCCCTCTCTATCGGACATAGCCGCGAGCGGTGCGAGATGGCGCTCGCCGAAATGCGACGCCTCATCGAGGATCGCCGGGGTCGTTTCATGGTCCGGCCGGCTGGCCGCCCCATCGATCATACGATTGAGGAGCAGCGCGAGGGTGGCGACTGTGTCCATCTCCGACCGGCCGTCAGCGATGCTGCACTTTGGCTGCGCGCCCTTCCAAGAACTCGCTGAGCCGCGCCTTCGCGGCGGGATCACCCTGCGCGACGCCGGCCATCAGCGCCTCAAGCAGATATCCCGCCGCCGGCGCGCTTTCGGCGATTCTCGGCAGCGCGTGTATCAGCGCGAAATTGGTGAGCGGCGCGTTGCCGACTATCCGCTTCGCGAGTTCGACGCCTTTCTGCAGTCCCTCGCCGTTCGGCACGACATATTGCGAAAGGCCGATCGCAAAACCTTTGTCGGCGCCATAGGTGCGCCCGGTGAGCATCATGTCCATCATGCGTGCGACACCGATGAGCTTCGGTACGCGCACCGACGCGCCGCCGCCAACATAGATGCCGCGGCTGCCTTCCGGGAGCGCGTAGAACGTCGACGCTTCCGCGACACGGATGTGCGCGGCGGCCGCCAGTTCGAGCCCACCGCCGACAACTGCGCCATGCGACACCGCGACGACAGGCAGCGCGCCGAACTTGATCGGCTCAAAGGCTTTGTGCCAAGAACGCGAATGCAGCATGCCTTTCTGCGACGCTTCGCTCCTTCAGTTCGGAGAGATCGAGGCCTCCGCAGAAATGGTCTCCATCGCCGGCAAGCACAACGGCCTTGACCTGTTCCGGAGGCCGACCGAACCACCGCTCGAGCGAAAAGACGGTTTCGTCGTTCACCGCATTGCGCTTGGCCGGCCGCGCGAGATGGACGATGGCGATCGTGTCCTGCAACTCCACACGAACGTTGGCGAGATCATCTGCGCCGGCGCCAGGCATCGCGCGTTCCTTTCCCGCATCCACTCTGTCGTCCGCGGGCTTATTTGGCGCCCGTTTGTCCTCTTCACTTCTTTTCGGATTGCTTACGCTAGTCCGAGCTCAATTTGCCAGCAAATCCCCAAACTCCGATCCTGCTTCATCTTATGGCTGAGTTGATGTGCTCCGGGCGCTTGTCGAGAATATCGATAAGAAGTTGACTGATGCCCGAATGAATGGCCGCTATTTGCGCACAGCGGACGGCGGGGATTAAGCGGACGTTGTCGCGAGCGTTTAAATGTCGCGGATCGACCTTTGAGCGATAGAATCGACGGCGGGCCCCGGGTCGGCTTTCCGTCCGAGTACGTGCCACGCCTCCATATCGTCGGCGCCCCTAACCTTGATGGTCCCGCGGGATTCGCAGTCGAATTGGTCCCTGATCAGATCGTAGGTGCTGCGGGTGATCTGGACGGATCCGCTCTGGCCGTGAGATTCCATGCGGCTCGCAAGATTCACGGCAGCGCCCCACAGATCATAAATAAACTTCTTGCGGCCGATGACGCCGGCCACCACCGGGCCGGTGTTGATGCCAATGCGGAAGGCGAGCTTCTGGTCCCCGAATGTCCGGCTCGCCACCGTCTCGCGCATGTCGAGCGCGAGCTGGACGAGGGCGACCGCGTGGTCGGGTCTCTCCCTTGGCACCCCGGCGGCGACCATGTAGCAGTCGCCGATCGTCTTGATCTTCTCGAGGTCATATTTCTCCACGAGATCGTCGAAGCAGTGGAAGACGTCGTTGAGGAGATTGACCACACGCAAAGGAGTCATCGCAGCGGCCATCGGCGTGAAGCCGACGACATCGGCGAAGAGGACGCTGGCGGACTCGTAATGCGCAGCGATGGCGCTCCGATCGATTTTGAGCGCTTCCGAGATTTCCTTCGGCAGGATATTGAGCAACAGCGTCTCCGAGCGTTCTTGGAAGAAGTTCCGCTGGCCGACGAAATAGTAGAGCAGCGCGAAGACGATTGCGATCACGCTGCCGAGGTTGAGGACGAAGAACCAGGTGACGAACGCCTCAGGCAGTGCGGCAGGCGTGAGATGGGGCTGCAGAATGGCGCTCACGATCAGGAGCAGGACGAAGCCCACGATCCAAAGCACGGTCCGGCGCAGCTCCTCGACCAGCAGCGAGCAGAGCGGACAGAGCGCCGCCCACACGATCACCACGCTCGACTGCCTGAAGCCGCCCAAACTCATCATGACGACCCAAGGCAGCACCAGCGTCATCAGAAGCTGGGTAAAGCGGTAGAAGCGAAAGTTGCGGGTCCAGCCAAGGAGAACCGTGTTGATCGGGGTGACCACCGAATAGACCGCAGGCGCCGAAGCGGCGAGGGGCGCCCCGGCGGCGAAGTAGGTCACCGACCAGAGGATGGTCAACGGAAGGGTTCCAACGGCCAAGAGGACGAGGAGGCGCCTTTGCAACGTCGCGTCGCCGCTCTCAAGAGGGTCGGCGCCGACCCGCCCGGCCAGCGCGATGAGCCTCGCCGCAGCGCCCATCGCCCAGCCGAACCGATGGATATCCGGTGCCCCGTGCCTCTGCATCTGCGCCACTCAGGCAGGTCAGCGTCGACAGCGAACTGGCGCTGGCTTCAACTTACGCTCAAGTCCTTGTCCTCAAACTCGCCGCCGCGCCATGATCAGGTTTTCCCGTACGAGGGGCCATCGAGTGGCGGAGCTCCCGCGATTGATCCGGATACTTCGTTTTGATACGGTGGAAGGCCTCCAATCCATATCAAAAGTCCCACCCGTTCGCCACGTCGCGCAGTGACCGCTATTTGCGCCAAGGGGACAGATCGCAGACTGGGCCATCGCAACATACTGAGCTTGACCTATTAGGAACAAAAAGCGAACATCGGGGCCAATGGACAGCCGGGATTGCCTCGCCCATTACCCTTTATCGTCGTCAAAATCGGCTGCCGCGTCTGCAACCGCCGCGGCTCCTTTCGTCTTGCTCGATTGGCCGCGAAGTTCGGACCGGAGATCAGCCTTCGCGACCTCACGGACCGTTTCTCCTACGATTGCACGTGGCGGGCCGCGGCGCGGTCGAAGAAGGGCAAATCGGCCTGTGGCGTCTACCTGCCTGACCTCGAGCAGCCGCGGCCGCCAGACGTGCCGCCAGGGCTGGTCAAGCTTCGGCTGGTCAAGAAAGCCTGAGGCTGCCGACATGGAGATCTGTCATTGACTGTCCGTCCACGCATCTCCTCGAGCTGGCTCCTTGTCCTGTTGGCCATCCTACTCGGCGCCACGCTTCAGCGCGGCGCCAGCTCTGCCCAAGCTCCTTGCCCCGTCGGGGCGGCGGCAGAGGTCCACTACGGGCCCGGCGAGGACTTGGAGCGGATCGACGTCGCCTTGATCCGCGAGGCTGCGAAGCAGATCGACATGGCGGCCTATGTGCTGACCGACAGCGCCGTCATCCAGGCGTTGCGCGAGGCCTCGATGCGCGGGGTGAAGGTTCGGATCTGGCGCGACGCAAGCGAAGCGGCGAGGCTGAGCGAATTCGATGTGGAGGCGCAGCTTGGCGGCCGCGTTCAAGGCCTCGAGCTCCGGTCAAGCGCGCCAGGCGGCGAACTGATGCATCTCAAAGGCTATTGCGTCGATCATAGCCTGCTGCGCACCGGCTCGGCCAACTTCAGCCGCTCAGGCGAGACCCGCCAGGACAACGACCTGGTGGCGCTGCGCGGCGCCTCCGTCTGCGCCGGGTTTGAAGCCAAGTTCGACCGCCGCTAGGGATCGGAGCTAAGCCGATGTGCAACCTCTACAGCCTCACCAAAGGTCAAGCGGCGGTTCGCGACTGGTTTCAGGCAAGATATGACCGCACCGGTAATCTGCCTCTGTTTCCAGGCATCTTCCCGGACCAGATGGCTCCGATCGTGCGCGCGGGTGCCGACGGCGAGCGCGAGCTCGTCATGGCGCGCTGGGGCGTGCCGGGGCCGCCTCAATACGGCGGCGCGCCGGTGACAAATATTCGCAATCTCGCAAGTCCGCATTGGCGCACCTGGCTGGGCAAGCAAAACCGATGTCTCGTCCCGGCGACATCGTTTTGCGAATACGCAGACACCAAGCCACGCAAGACGCCTACCTGGTTTGCCTTGGACGACGACCGGCCCTTGTTCGCTTTCGCCGGTCTACGGACTTCCCGGCGCGGCCTACGCGGGCCGAAAACCGCTCCGGTCGAAGGCGAGCATCAGCTGTTCGGATTTCTCACCACGGAGGCCAACGCGATCGTCGCACCGATCCACCCGAAGGCCATGCCGGTGATCCTCACGACGCCTGACGAGTTCAACCGCTGGCTCGAGGCGGAATCGGTCAACGCCCTGCTGCTACAGCGCCCGTTGCCAGACGGCGCGCTCAAGATCGTTGCGAAAGGCGAGAAGGAGGATCTCTCCGGCGCTCTCGACCGAACAGGCATCGGAAAGAACCGCGGTGTTGGCTCACTTCCCTTCGGCTTTTAGGGAAACGCCATAATCTTTCCCCAACGACGCTCTGCCCCTTTCTCGGCCAACCTCCAGAGGCGCTCGAGCACCCAAGAAGGAAAAGCATTTACGCTGGATGGGAAAATTCTTTATTGGCGGCCCGCCTTGGCGTTCCCCTCGGGCAAAGCCGTTACATAACGGGCGCTGAGCGCCGGCGGGTGACTAAGCGTCGATCGTGATGGTCGTATTCTAGGCTCTGCTTCATCACCCATCGCGGCTCCACGAGGCCACGCGTAGACGAAGCGGAGAGCGCGGCGTAGGCGGCGGCTGAGATCTCGATGCGGGTCACGGCAGGGAGATAGCCCGAACGGAATGACAAACCCGTAAACAGAAACGGCTCCGGCTGTCGCTACGTCTCAATCGCCCCCTCCTTGGCGAGGCGGATAATCGTATCGCTGAGGCTCTCGGCGGGCCGCCCGGAGGCCCTGAGGCGATCTAGGGTGCTGGGAGGCAGCCAGACATAAAACCCGCCCTTTGGGCTCCGGTGAACCTCCCGGAGACCACGCGTCGCCGAGGCGGCGAGAGCCTCATGGGCGGCGGCTGAGATTTCGATCCGGATCATGGCTGCGCCTCGATTGTGCGCCCCGCCTTACAAACCTGCTTCGCCCTGCGGAGCCTCAAATAGCTGACGCAACTTCTCCGCTTGAGCGAGGCGGTTCGCGGAGTCCTCCTGGTCTATCGCCAGCCTCTTCGCGGCATCTGCGTATTCTTTTGTCGTCCCCATCACTTGGCGGAAGAGGTACTTCTCGGCGTCGTCGCTTGTCATTCCAGCTCGCTCCTAAAGGCCGCAACCGCCGCCAGCCCGATTGCGGCGGGTAGCTGGCGGCGGCGCTGACGTGAGGGATGCGGATCACCTCAAGCCAGAAAACAGCTTTACGAATAAGTTAAAATATTGTCCATCAATATTATGTGATCGCACCTCTCACTGGGGCAAGGTCATGTGATAGCCCAGATTAAGACTAGGCCAATCGCGAGGAAGGCGAGCGGCGTGGCGAAGGCGATCGCGTTGGCCAGTAACTGCATTGACGCTCCACCTCCGGCAACTGCCGCCAGCGCCTGCTTAGAAAACCCTTATGCAGGGAGGCTGGCGGCGACCGGCGATGGGTAGGAGGCCGACCGCCGGCGTTTTGCACAGATAGGAACTTCCGCCTTCTGTGGGTTGCTTTCCGCGGCCATTGATCTGCCGCGCCGGGCCACTCTGCCTAAGCGCCTTTTTGAACACTTGTGGTTTTCGCCATCACAACTCACACGCGCTCGCTGCGGAATTTTTATCGAAGGCTAAGCGGCAGCGGGTCAGAATGGTTTCGGTCGGATGCACCCTCCACGTCCTTTTTTTCAGCACTCAGCGTGCGCGACGGAGGATGCGCCCGCGCATATAAACTGCCGTTGTTTGCCTTTATTAAATCTCCGTTAGGTCGCGAGCATGCGCGCCATCGCAATCGCGGTATATCGCCGCCCGCAATTGAGACATGGCCCTGCGCCTCCAGCTCGGCGGCGACCTCGCGTAGCGGTCGGCGGCGACCGTTCGTCGGATACCTCGCCAGCTTCTTCGACAGCGCCACAGCATCGGGATTGCGCTCAAGGTAGTTCATTCGGCCGCCGCACTTGCCCGTGATCGCCTTCTTGCGCTCACGAGCGCCGCGGAGCTTAGCCACCAGCATCGCCTTTTCGAACTGCGACACGGACCCGAGTATCTGCCGGATCATGACCGCTGTGGGCGTGTCATCGAGGAACGCGTCGGGGCTGTCGGCCGCTATAAGCGTGATTCCAGCGTCGCGGAGGAATCGCCAACCCGTCTCTTGCGTGATGAGGTCGCGAGCGAAGCGGGAGGCCGTCTCAACGATCACAGTGCGCACGCCGTTGCCGGCAACGTGCTGCAGCATGGCGGCGAAGCCAGGCCGGCTGTCGACGGGGTCCGCGCCCTTCACGCCGTCATCGCTATATTCGGCGTCCAGCTCATAGCCGGCGCGCTTGGCGAGATTGGACAGCCGAACCAAATCGTTCCTGGCCTTCCGATCGCCATTGACCAGCGCGGCTTGTGCGATCTCGACGCTGAGCCTCAGCCCGGCAAGCTCGGCACCGCTCACTCGTCAAGGCCGCCCGAGATCAGTGACGACGAAATCCAAGGCGGCCACTGCGGAAAAGGCTGTGCCGCGATTGCACTCCGCATCGGAAGCTAACACTCGGCCGGGATGGATTAAGTTCCGGAAATCTTTGCTTTGGCGCGCTTCGGTGACAGTGTTGGACCTTAGGATTTTTAGCTCGGCGGATGTTTCGATCATCTCCGGCAACGTCCATTCTAAGGGATCAGACTTCGGGCGATGCTTCAAAGTGCCCGCGCCCAAACAACGGTTCACGGCGTCAGTCCGCTCTTGTCCCGTGAACTGCCTCAATCGCCATAGAAGCAAAGCCTCGATTGCAGCGCCTGCTAAAACGGTTGCGGCTTTCCATTCCCCGTTTCGTACGGCGCTCTCAACCGACCCTATCTCTGACGAGATGCTCTCGCGCGTTTTCGCGTCCGGAATAAACCCGAGGTTCACGGCTGAAGACGCGGGAACGGTGTCGGGGCAAGCGACTAGCACGTTGTAGATAACCTGGATGGCGCTTTTGCCGGTTAGAGCGACGGAACTGATTTGAAATAAATGATTTTCACGGGCCAGCAGTCGATCACCTTGCTCAATTATTTCGATGGCCTGCTCCAGCTCCACGTATTGCTCGATCGTAATATTGAACAGTTGCGGCGGCACACGCCTTATCAATCGAACCAGGGCTATTAGTTCCGGCAATTGGCTAGAGCGCAGCGTCAAGGCCCCCAGCTCATTAGCCTTCGGAAAGAACCTTAGGATTGCAGCAACGACCTGGCTTGGGACGACGGCCTGCATCGAAACACCCTGGCGGGACATTAGGTCGCGGACCATGCGCGAGACTGCGATGGCGAAAGCGTCAGCTGCGCCCTGGGGGGCGCGCCGCCTTGCGGAGCGTTGGCCACAGCGAGGACGCGGACCTCAGTACGCGCTTTTTTGGCCGCGGAGCCGGCGGCGTCATCCCGGCGGAGGTCATAGCCTCCCTGACGGGCTGGGCCACTTCCAAGGCCTGAATCCGCTCCTCCAGGGCTCGCAGTCGCTTCTCGACCGTCAGTTTGCTCATGACGATAGCGCCCCGCTTGATTGAGCGTCCGCTAACGCGCGGTAGACGCTGGCCCGGCCAATCTGCAGCCGCTTGGCGATCTCTGTCGCGCCAAGACCCTTGGCCTTGAGCGACGCGACAGCATCGGGCTTGATCGAAGGCGGGCGCCCTTTGTAGATGCCTCTCGCCTTAGCCGCTGCAATGCCTTCCATCTGACGCTCTTTGCGAATGGCGGTCTCAAACTCCGCGAAGACGCCGAGCATTTGCAGAAAGGCGCGACCAGCCGCGGAGCTTGTGTCGATCGGCTGCTCGATCGCCTTGAGGGCTGCGCCCTTGGCCTCCAGCTCGCGGACGATCGTGGCGAGGTCGGCGATCGAACGCGCCAGCCTGTCGATCCGGGTGACGACCAGCGTGTCGCCCTTGCGAATGAAAGCGAGGAGCGTCCGAAGCTCGGCCCGCCCGCTCGTTGACGAGCCGCTGCGCTTCTCGCTGCGGATGACGCCGCAGCCTGCCGCCATCAGCGCCGCAAGTTGGATGTCCAAGTCCTGATCGTTCGTGCTGACCCGCGCATAGCCGATGACGTTGCTCATGTGTCCCTATTGTCCCAATTGCCTCTAGACCATGCGCAGATGGCGTCTCACATGGGCGAAGTCAACTCGCTTGAGACGTGATTTCCGTCTCGCGGTTCTGTGTCGTCGAGGTTTCCTCATGTGGGGCGCTGGCCGCCCGGAACACACCCGCCGCCGGTCAGTTTTAAAGCCGGCCGGCGGGGATCTCCCACTTGCCGGCGCCGCCGCCCTTGCCGACAGCAGGCCCACGGGTGTCGTCCAGGACATAGCCGGCGCGTGATAATGCCGCCGCTGCCACACGATGAAGATCTTCCGGGTCGACACCGACGCGCTCACGCGACCGTTCGAGTGCGCGCTGCAGATCGGCCTGCTCCTTCAGCAACCGTTCGTGACGCACGCGTTCGTCGTCGTCCATTCGGCGCGCGCGCGAGTGAGCCGTTCGGCATCGCTTTCCTCAGCGATCGCCCGCGCGATCGCCGCCCCCTGCCCGCGCAAAATGCCGCCTTCGGCCAGACGCTTCGCGATGCGCTCTTCAATTACTTGGCCGACCGAGCCGAGCTGCTCGCGGATGGTTTCCGTCTTCCGGACCAATGCTTCCAAGACGATGTCGGCCTCACGCTGCTCGTAGCGGAAATACCGGCAAATGACCTGCTTCGCCGGCTGGAGTTTACGATCGATGCGGCCGTTACGTTGCTCCAGTCGGGAGGGGTTCCACGGGAGGTCGAAATGAATCAGGTCAGAGCAATAGCTTTGCAGATTGATGCCTTCGCTGGCCGCGTCAGTGCATATGAGGATGCGCAAAGGCTCAACGTCAGGATCCGCGTTGAAGGTTTGTTTCACCTCTTCCCTTCGATCCGATCCAGTTGCCCGGTGAAGACGCCAATTCGGTCGTCAGCGCGATCCGTGTCCGACACCGCTTCTCGCAGGCGCCGTTCGAGCCACCGCCGCGTGTCCTCGTATTCTGTGAAAATGATGAGACGCCGGCGATTCCAGTTTTGACCGGTCAGAAGGTTCGCTTTGATCCAATCGGTCAACCAGCGCACCCGGGCGTCGGGTCGCGAGGCGAACCGCTCTGCGGTTGCCACCATGTCGTCTACCACAGCAAGTTCGGTGCGCAGATCGCCTGTGGCAGCGTCCGCAAAGCCGAGGGCTGAGGCGGCCTCCGCCGTGGCGTCGTCATTAGCATCGATGGTCTTTTCAGCCCGCTCGTCCTCAAGCCCAAGTTCGGCGCTGTCTTCACTCCCCGGGCCGCCCACAAACGCAAGGGCAGCGGCGGCGACCTGGCCGGCCTCTTCGCCGTCAAGCATCCGCTGCAACGTCGCCCTGTGGACCTTCAGCGTCCGCGCGAAGGCGGCGACCGATGACAATAGCCGTTGCTGGAGACCTACAAAGGCCAGCTTCGCCATCGACGCATTTTGGGTAGGAAGATTGGCGATGCGCCGCATCCGCATTTCGCCGTAGGCGGCAAGCTGTCGGGCGAGTGCGAGTTCAGGCGTGTCCTCCGGCAGACCATCGATGCGAACCGCCTCGATGATCCGCTCTGGGAACGCCTCGCCAAGGCGCCGAAGATCGGCCTTAAGCCGCCGGACCATAACGGGCTCAAGATCCTTCGGGCGAACCTCGACACCGCGCGTGAAACGCTGGGCATCGAGCATCTCAAGCAAAGCCGAGAAGCTGTTCGAGTGCCCGTTGTGTGGCGTGGCCGTCAGGAACAGGCGGTGCTCGAACCGCTCGCCGAGTTCCCGGACGGCCTTCGTAAGCTGGCTTGAGATT
This sequence comes from uncultured Alphaproteobacteria bacterium, assembly GCA_963730555.1. Taxonomy (GTDB): domain Bacteria; phylum Pseudomonadota; class Alphaproteobacteria; order Rhizobiales; family Beijerinckiaceae; genus Roseiarcus. The sequence goes on from CAVSSS010000019.1 coordinate 37,886, forward strand.
GCGTATCGAATGCCCGCCGCCGGGGCGGCATGGTGCGCCTCGTCCAGGATGAAAAGCGCGCGGGCGCGAAACTCGCCGAGTACGTCGCGGAGCCCCGCTGCATAAACTTCGTCCGTGAGGAGACGGTGCGAGACGATGAAGCGCGAGCCGGTCGCCCAGGGATTCACCGAGAAGCCCCGAAGACGGCGCATCTCGCCTATCCGCTCTCTGTCGATGATTTCGAACGAAAGTCCGAATTTCGCTTCCAGTTCGTCCTTCCACTGGATCGTCATCGCAGGTGGGGCCGCAATGACGATGAAATCGATCCGGCGCTGCAGCAGTAGCTCTCGCGCGACCAAGCCTGCCTCGACGGTCTTGCCCAAGCCCACGTCATCCGCGATCAAGAGATTCACGCGCGGAAGCCGCAGCGCCTTGCGGAGCGGGAGAAGTTGATAGGCATCGAGCCGAATGCCCGCTCGAAAGGACGCTTGCAACAGATCGCGATCAGCGGCAGTCGCTGATCGCCACCTTATCGCGCGAAGATGGGCGGCCAACAGCTCAGCCCGGTCAGGGAGGCCGGCGCCGACTTTCCGCCACCCATCCTCATCGAGCACGACGGCGCCAATTTCGGCATCCCAGAGGATTTCCAGCCGCTCACCCTGAGCATCGTCGGAAACGCACGAGAGGTTAAGGGTCTGAAGGTCGTTCGCCTCCCCCTGGACTTCCTCGACCAGCCACGGACGACCCCGCAGCTGGACGAAGCTTCCCGGTTCGATTGTCGCCCCAACTATACTCTTCGTCATTCTCTCGCTTTCCGGCTCTGTCGGTTTGTGCAAGTTTCCAAATGGCTTCAGCTGAGACGCCATACTCTTCGAGCGCGACCACGACCATCCTTTGCTTCTCGATCACAGCTGGCGCAGCCGGGACATCGACGATCGTGTTTCCCAATTTTGTTCTTCGGCCGATGCCATCCCGAAGCCGATTTAGCCGCAACACGGAGATCGGTGGGGAAAAACACCGGCGCTACGTGCATCACCGAACATGCACTCTCACCGCCGCTGTCACGGTGGCGCTCCCGGGCTGAATCTGAACCGGCTTCCGATCTTTTGCGCTTTCCTGGCTCAACAGGTCTAGGTGTTTGATCTCGCGGGCTTTGATCGTTGCGTCATTTTCGTTGAATGGGTGAATGCGCTATGTCCGTGTGGCCCCAGTCATCGTCCGGCGCAAAGCTCGGACCAAACAGACGATGATCCTCCGCGGTGAAGTACCAAGTAGGCCCGCCTTCGAATGCGATTCGCCCAAAGATCGGTGATAAGCCGGAGGGCTTCGAATGCACAAGAAGAGCGATCGCCTCGGCTGGATTAAAATCTACCTCGTCGTACTGCCGTCGCCTTTGCTCACTCCCCAACTCGTATTCCGTCCACAAAACAGACGCGGCGCCACGCCCCTCATCGCCGCCGCCGTTCATGACCGCAATCAACCGTCGCGTCTCTTGGTCGTCTACGACGAGGATACCGTCGGCGAAATTCCTGCGCGCGCGCTCCGGTAGCGGCTGCACGCCAACGCCGTCCGGTTGGTAGCCCTTTGCATAGCGGTCGGCGCGATCCGTTGAAGACCGCCTCGACATCTCCCTAAGCGCACCTCTGATCTGGTGCGCCCAGCCGCTCTTTTTTCCGCGGATTTCCTCCTGCTTGATCCCCATCCATGTCTGATCCCAGGGCTGGACATAAAAAGGCAGGCAGAGGGCCGCGGCGTTCGTCAGTTGCAAAGTTTTGAAGGCCTCCGCAACGAACCGATGAAAGAGCTTTTCTGCTGGACCTGGAATCCTCGCCGTCAAGCAAATCCATGCGTAAATCATCTCCTCGGCAAATGCGGTCAAGAAGGTCTTCGCACCACGCTGCTTGGCGCTCGCTCTCGCCACGACCACCCTCCTTGCGGATTCGCAGTTTGCTACCGCTTTGAAGAGCCATGGCTTCGCCTCGTCGATCGGCCCCGTGAACTTGTAAACCGGCGATTCCCGTTCCGTGTCTATGCTCTCGGTGCGGGGCGTGATCACAGCAAGCCTTTCCGCCAGGTTGAAGTTCAGGACCACACGCACTGCTGTTTCGACCTCGGCAATATCCGCCAGAAGAACTTGAGGCGCATGGGCCCGACGCGCCTCTTCCTTCCGGTCAGCGTTCGTCCCAATCTCCACCGCCCGGCCCAGGAAGCAGTGGACGGTCAGATAAGGGTCGCCCTTAAAGTCCGGACTGAGTTGCCAACCACGACCTGCCCATTTGCCGGACACCAGCTCTTGTACGACCCCGTCAATCGGAAAATCAGGGTTGGGCTTCGTCAGCGACGGGAGATCTGCAACGCGCATGGTGATCGGAACTCCCGTAGCCCGGAGCTTGTCTATTTGAGCAAGTCTCCATCGACGAGCCTCGGACTCACTGAGCACAGGCGCTGTCTCCGAACGCTCATCCGTCCCCAATCTTCATTAGTTATCCACAGCGCCGAGAACCGGCTTAATGTTCGTCCAAACCATAGAATTGCTCCGGTCTGAGGGCGATCGGCTGTAACCGCGTGAAACGCCCTCAGGCATTGTGCGTTGCGTTGCGATCGAGGCTGCCGGCTCAGACTCCCAAATGTTAGTCTTTCCCTGCGCATTGTTGGCGTCTGAAGGGCCGAAGCGGTTCGCAGTCATCCGCGTTCGGTGCGCGCGTTCAGCGCCTCTCGCGGCGTCACGATCTCGCGCAGCTCCGTCATGGTCCGCCGCGCCGTCTCGCTCAGTGTCGCCCATGAAAGAGCCTAACGCCGCCTCGCCGCCTCGCCGCCTCCACCGACAAGCGCCATGCACTTCGAGGATGGAGGCAACAAAGGCGTCAGCGGGGTCTGCAAAGTCCTCCGCCGCACCGCCGCTGGCCAGCACGAATCCAATCGCCTCGACAATCTGCGGCCCTACACCGCGCAGGAAGTCGCCTTCCTGACCGAGGAGTTCGCCCCAGCCGATTGATCGGCGCGCCATTGGACTCGCCGGACAGATGCTCCTCGAACTGATCAGGACCGTGAGCGACGACTACCCAGACGATTTCAACTCTCATGGCCGCAAGAGGAAAAGAACCTCTGGTTCGCGGAGCAAGAACGCTATCGCAAGAACAAAAAACAAGAAGAAGAAAACAGGGAAAAAGCCAATAAGGCCAACGGCTCAGGCCACGAACGCCACAGCCCGCCGCCCGAAGACGAAGAAATCGAGCTGTTCGAAATCAACGTCGCCGCCTTCGCCCTCGAACGCGCTCCCCCTCGCGTCTGGCATGTCCCCGACATGATCCCAGCGGGCCAAGTCACCATGTTCGGAGGTGACGGCAAGGTCAGCAAAAGCAAGCTCGCCATGCAGCTATGTGTCGCAACCGCCGCTGGCCTCGATTGGCTCGGTATGACCCCCGTCGCTGGCCCCGTGCTGTATATCGGCGCCGAAGACGACGTGCCTGAATTTCACCGCCGCTTTGAAGAAATTGCGGCGAGCTACGGCGTCCGCCTCGACGAGCTGCCCCATAACCTCATTCTAATCCCCCTCGCGGATCGGGATGCACTGATGGCCGTCACGGTCAAGGCTGGGCGCATCGCGCCAACCGCATTGTGGCGCGCTGTCATCGCCAAGATCGTCAAACACAAGCCCTGCCTCGTCATCTTCGACAGCCTCGCGGACGTTTACGCGGGTAATGAAATCAACCGATCCGAAGCACGCCAATTCATCGCCCTCCTGAGATCGGTCGCCATCCGCTATTCCCTCGCGGCGGTCCTATTAGCTCACCCCTCCCTTACTGGCCTGCTCTCGGGTTCCGGCACATCAGGATCAACGGCGTGGTCGAACTCGGTTCGCGCGCGCCTGGCGCTTGAACGCATGAAAGACGGTCAGGGCAAAGAGGTCGAACCCGATCGCCGCGTGCTCAAAATCATGCGCTCAAACTACGGGCCAGCCGACAAGCAATTGTTGCTGCGATGGGCAACCGGGGTTTGGGAATTAGAGGCCAGCGCCAACTCCGACGATTATTCCAGCGAGGGCGCAAAGGTCGAACGGGTGTTCCTCGATTTGCTCATTTTGCGAACTGCACAACAAAGATGGGTTTCGGAAAACAGAAGCCAAACATACGCCCCTCGCGTGTTCGCCGATCACCCTGACCACAAAGGCATAAAGGCGCAAGCCTTTGCCAAAGCAATGGAACGTCTGCTCAAGTCAGGCCGCATCAAAAGCGAATTCTTCGGTCCCCCCTCCAAGCAACGCTCCCGCCTCGTGGTCGAGCCCTCTAGCGAGGACATCTCATTTTGAGCTTTACCAGAAGGATCTTCCAACCGCAAAACATGGTCGGATTCCAACCGCCGTTCCAACGGCCGGAAAAGGCTTCCAACCCGTGTTCCAACCGCATTCCAAGGGGTGTGCGTTCCAACCCCCCCTTAGACCCCCCCAGCGCGTGCGCGCGAGGGTTGGAACGCTCGGGGCGTCCAACCTCGGCTTCTCGGGCGCTATCCTTCACCACTGGGGCGGCTTTTGGCTATCCCCTTTGGCGAGTCCACCGATGAGCCGCCGGGCCGCTAGGGTCACGCAAGCCGACGTCGCTCGAGCGATCAGGGCTGCCGAGCAGGTCGCGCCGGGCCAGCGGGTCATCGAAATTAACCCTGACGGCGTCATCCGAATTATCCCCCTCGACGCGAGCCTGGCCGTCATTCGGCGCTTTCCATTGGATGAGCCTGAAGATCCATTTGCCTCCGGCCTGGATAGTGTTCCATGATCGACGACATGGCACGCCCCCGACCGCCTCACCTGCACCGCGAGAAGACTCGGCACGGTAAGCACGTCTGGTACGTCCGTATCGGCAAGGGCCCGCGAACGCGTTGCCTTTGAGGTTATCTTTGCCACTGGCTTGCGCCGCGGCGACGCGGTTCGGGTTGGGCGTCCCCACCTGAGGGATGGGGTCATCCGCATCAATACGGAAAAGACAAACGAGCGGGTCGCTATCGCGATCACCGAGGAGTTGCTCGAAGCGATAGACTGCGGTCCTATCGGAGAACTTACTTTCATCGCCGGACAGCGCGGTAAGCCGTTGGTCAAGGAGGCTTTCGCGACGTGGTTCCGTAGGGCCTGCGACGCTGCCGGCCTCAAGGGCAAGAGTTCGCATGGGATCCGGAAAGCTCGAGCAACCACGGACGCGCTGGCCGGTTGGAGCGACGCCGAACTTGACGCGAAATTCGGTTGGACCGGGCGACGCATGGCATCGCTCTACACGAGGGCCGCAAGTCGCGAAAAATTGTCCCTGGGGGCGGCTGAGAGGACGAAAAAGGGAACGTCTATTCCCGCACCTTAGGGGGAAGGTGCGGGCGTGAGCGCCAATAAATCAAATAAATCAAAGGTAAAATTTTAAGGTGGTGGGGGAGGTAGGACTCGAACCTACGAAGGCTTAGCCAGCGGATTTACAGTCCGCCCCCTTTGCCGCTCGGGACACTCCCCCGCATCCATCAGGATCAACGCTCGCGGGACGAAAAAGCCCCGGGCTCGGCCCGAGCCGGATCGTGGCTTATGTTGCCGGAGCGCGTGGCCTGTCAACTGGAAATATGCCGCTCATCGAATAGCGCAATGAAGCGGACGCTGGCCGCTCCGCGTCGAGGCGCGCGACCGGCTCCGAAGCCTTCGTCCGTCGCCGATCAATAAGGCGCGCCGTCCTTATGGGCCATCCGCCGCTTGCCGTCGACCGTCACCACGGCGAGATCGTCGTCGGGGTAATTCGACCGCGTCGCCGGCGGTGCGATCGCCGATTTCGAGATAGACGACGTCCTCCTCCGTCTCGTTGATGAGGCAATGAGCGTCGCCGGTTCCAGCCTTGAAGCCTGCGCACATGCAGGGGTTCAGAGGCGTCCGGCCGGCGTTGGTCAGCAGGGTCGGGCGCCCTTCGAGAATATAGACGAACTCGTCCTGCTTCGTGTGCGCGTGGCGGAGCGCCGAGGAGCCGCCCGGCGCGAGGCGCGTGATGTTGACGCCGAAATTCGTCAGCCCGAACAGGTCGCCGAGCGGCCGCTTGTCGCGCCTGGCCATGCGCGAGGCGAAGGGCTTGGGATAGTTGGTGCGAAAGGCGCGCGCCGGCGCGGCGGCGGCGAAAAGGGCGACTGAGGACTTGGCGTCTGATGACATGGGCTAACCTCCGCGCCGTAGATAGCCAGTCCGAGCCCGCGTGTCATCGCATCCGCCCTGGCGGATCGCGCCCTCGATCGCTAAATGAAGCGCCGGACATGAGGAGGGCGCCATGGAAGGGTTCCTTATTCGCGCAGCAGTGGTCGCAATCGGGCTCTGGCTCGCCTCGAAGATGGGCCTGGTCGCGTTCAGTTCGACCGGGACGCTGATCGCCGCGGCGCTCCTGCTCGGCGTCGTCAACGCCTTCGTGCGGCCGATCATCATCATCCTCACCCTGCCGATCACGTTGCTCACGCTTGGCCTCTTCCTGCTTGTGATCAACGCTCTGATGATCATGCTCGTCGCGTGGCTTGTCCCGGGCTTCCTGGTCGCCGGCTTCTGGTCGGCGGTGTTCGCTGCGATCGTCGTGAGCCTGACAAGCTGGGTCATGTCCGGCTGGATCGGTCCGCGAGGCCGGGTCGAAGTCATGACGGTCCGCGACTCGGGCGGCCGCGGGCGCTGGTGAACGCTTTTAAGCACACTTTGCATGTTGAATTAGTCGAGCAGGCGGCTTCTCTGGCGGCCCCCGACGGCTCATCGGGCGATTTGGGTTTTCTTGGCGCGTGGCCGTTTCGCTGCGAAGACCCCCGCTTGGACACGTTGGATTCTCTTGGATTTCCTTGGATTCTCTCGTCCTAATCGAGACTTATCAATGGGTTATGCGGCCTCTGGCGGAAGGATTTTTCTGGCGCCCTTCTCCACCGCGTGAGACCCGCCGGGACGGGTGCCGGCGGTCTTGGGCCATGCGGAAGCACAGGATTGTTCATGGGGCAAGCTTAACTTGGTTTCTGATTTTCTGCAAGAGATTGCCTTCCGAGCCGTTCCTCGGCCGCCTCGATCCATAAGAAGAACTCGCCCGCGGCGCGGCCGCTATCCAAGTTCGAAGGTCGTCACCCCGAAGCAGCGGTCGAGCCGCATCCGGGGCACCCCGTTCTTGTACATGCGCGCCGTCTCGAAAACGGGCGTCATCGCATGTCGCGCCGCGAGCGCGACAGCGGCCGGGTTGGCTTCTGGCGTGTCGAGAAAGACAGGCGCGCCGGGCGCGCGAGCGATGAGCCCAGCTGACAGGCGCTCCGCGGTCTCCTCATCGTCGGCGAAGAGCGGTCCCACTTTGAAACCTTCCTGGCACGGCCTCAAGACGCCGTAACCTCGTAGCCTTCCTCCATCGACGACGCCAAGGGCGACAGCTTGCCGCTGCGTGATCCAGGACGTAAGAAACTGTGCGCGCGGCGTGGGGAAAGCGGTCCCGTCATAGCGCAGGATCTCCTGGATCGGGACCGCCGCAAGGTCGGTGAGGCCCGGAGGCGCCCCGCCGCCGCCCTCGCCGCGCTGGCGGATGTTGCGGAAGGCGAGCCGAAAACCCGACTTGCGGTAGTTCTCCTGCTGGGCGACGACGCCGTCGAGACCGACTACGCGATCGCCGAGCCAGTCCATCGCGGCTTGCCACAGCTTAAGGCCGAAGCCCTGCCCGCGATGCTCCGCCTTGACGATGTAGAGGCCCAGAAATCCGAAGCTTGAGCCGTAGCGAACGGCGGATACGCAGCCGATCGGAACGCCGTCGAGTTCCCCGACAAGGAACCCTTGCCGATCGGCGGCGTAGACGCAATGCGCGTCTTTGAGGCCGGGCTTCCAACCCTCCGCCGCGGCCCATCCGAGCGCGAGCTTGAGATCGGCTTCCGTCATCCTGCGCACAATGAAGCGCTTGTCGCCCATGGACGCTTGACTCCCAGCGCCTCAGCCAAGGCTCGCCGCCGCGATCTCGCCGTCCGTCACATAGTGGTTGACGCGGGCGGCGAGCGTTTCTCCGGCGCGCCGCCACATCACCTCGCCGATGGCGCCGCTCTGTTTGAGCTCGGAAATGATGAAATCGCGCTCGGCGTTGACGTCGGCGGCGGTGGCATGGGTGAACTGGAAGGTGAACTTAGTGAAGGAGAGGCCCGTGTCCCGCGTGCCCGCCCCCACCCAGAGCGCGGGCTCGGAAATTACCGGACGATCGGCGTTCAGCCAGAATTGCGGATCGTTCAACGGCTCGTCGCTCCGTTCGAGGGTCAGCGACCAGAAGCGGACGTGATGACGCTTTCGCGGGCTCTTGTCGATCGCCTTCTGAAAGCCGATGTCCTGGGCGCGCCCGAACAGAAAGAGCGTGCTGAAGGGCGCGGCGGGATAGGGCCGGTTGAGCACAAAGGCCACGACCATGCGCCACGAGCTTGCGAGGTTGAGCGGCTCCGCTTCCGTCCATCCCGCTGCGACGAATGCGGCGCGCAGCTTATTGAATTCGCCGATGAGGACGAGATTGACCGGGTCGCCCGGAAATCCATCGCCGGTGACGGTGAAGCTCGGCACGCTTTTGCGCTGCAGGATCTTGAGGCTCATGCGCACGATACGCGGCAGGATCACGTAGGCCGCGAGTGCGTAGACCAGGCTCAGCGCCAGAATCGTCGGCAGCCTCGAGTCGGTGAAGCGGAAAACGAAGACGATCAGCCAGACGCGCGAGGATCCCCAGGCCGAAGACAGCCAGGCGCCGACAGATGAGCGTGAGAAACCTCACCATCCCGACCCGATCCCCGCGCGCTTGTTTGATTCGCGCTTGCCGACCAAATCTGCCCTTGGTCGGGAGGCTGCGGCAAGCGTCCGGCATCATGAGCAGGCCGCGACGCCTAGAGAGAAGGTTGCATGTGTTTCGACGCGGCCAATTCTAGCCGCGCTCGATAGCCCGTCGATCAAGGAGCGGGTCGTGCTCTATCCGGACGCCCTTTGGAGCCGCGGCCGACGCGGTCAGCGACCGCGTCTACAACCGCGGCGGCTGCGGTCCGAAGTCCTCTAGCGCGACAAGTCCTCGGCGAGGCGCTCGAGGAACGCGAGGCAGGCGACAAGCTGCGCCTCGTCCACGAATTCGTCGGCCTTATGCGCCTGGTCGATCGACCCCGGCCCGCACACGATGGTCGGCAATCCTGCCGCCTGGAAATGGCCGGCTTCGGTTGCGAACGAAACGGCGATCGTCTGGTTGGAGCGGGTGAGTCTCAGCGCCAATGCTTCGGCCGCGGAACCCGCCTTGGCGGCGAGCGGAGGAACGTCGACCTCGATCGTCGTCGCGATCGACGGGCCGGACACGAAGCGGGTCAGCCTCGGCGTCGCGACCTCGTCGACGAACTCCTGCACCTTGGCCATCGCCGAGGCGGTCGCGGCGCCCGGCAGGCCACGGAACTCCCAATTGAACACGCATTCGCGCGCGAGGATGTTGCGCGCCGTGCCGCCGTGAATCATGCCGACATGGAGCGTCGAATAGGGCGGCGTGAAGCGTGGGTCGAGCGGGCCTTCCTCGTAAGCGCGCGCAAGCCGGCCGATCTCGCTCACCACATCCGCCGCCGCCGCGACGGCGTTCGCGCCGAGCTCCGGCAATGCCGAATGGGCTTCGTGGCCACTCACCACCGTGCGAAACGTCGCCACGGTCTTGTGCGCGTCGGCGACCGCCATCATCGTCGGCTCGCCGACGATGACCGCAGCCGGCAGTGGCTCGTCCTTGCCGAACCGGGCGATGATGTCGCGCGAGCCGAGACAAGTCGTCTCCTCGTCGTAGCTGAGCACGATGTGAGCCGGGCGCTTGAGGCCGGCGTCCCGGAACACCGGCGCCATCGCCAGCACGCAAGCGTCGAAGCCCTTCATGTCGCAGGCGCCGCGCCCGTAGAGGCGACCGGACGCCTCGCGCAATGTGAACGGCGGGCCCGACCAGGGCTGCCCGTCCACCGGCACGACATCGGTATGGCCCGACAGGACCACCCCGCCGTCGACCCGGGGCCCGATCGTGGCGAGGATCGCGGCCTTGTCGCCCGCCGCATTGGGCGCGCGGCGCGATGCGAGCCCATGGCCCTTGAGATAGCCCTCGACAAAATCGATGAGCGGCAGGTTCGAGGAGTCGCTGACGCTGTCGAAGGCGATGAGACGCGCCAGCAGCGCCTTGGCCTCGGCAAGATGCGCTTCGCCCGTCATGGCGCCGCTCGCGGCGAACCGGCGAGCACAACCACAGAGACGGTGGACGGCGGCGGGGCCGTTGCTACAATAGCGATTGCATGTACGAGGCTATAACGCATCAGGTCAAAGTCACCGTCGAGCCGACCTTTGATCCGGAACGCTCCGATCCGGACGAGCGGCGCTATTTCTGGCGCTATGCGATCGAAATCGTCAATCTCGGCGACAATCCTGTGACGCTGATGGAGCGCCACTGGCGCACCACCGACGCCAATGGCAGGCAGCAGGAGGTGCGCGGCCCCGGCGTTGTCGGCGAGCAGCCGACGATCGAGCCGGGGAAGTCATTCAAATACACCTCGGGCTGCCCGCTGACCACGCCGAGCGGGCTCATGGTCGGCGAATACCGGATGGTCGATCCGGCGGGTCGGATCTTCGAGGTTTCCATCCCCGCTTTCTCGCTCGACTTTCCGGACAGCAAGCGGGTGCTCAATTAGGGCGGCGTTCAATCTTGCTCGCGTCAAGCGGGATCACTGCGCGAGACTTGCGATATAGGCGCCGAGATCCCTGGCCTCGTCTCGCGTGAGTTGCATGTCGGGCATTTTGGGATGCGGATCCAGGAGGAATTGCCCAATGTTCTCGGCGCTGAAGCCTGGCGTCTTGGCGATCGCGGCGAAGGCGGGCACATTGTCTGCGCCGCGCGTCTGATCAGCCGACACGATATGGCAGGAGGCGCACCACCGCTTGGCCAGTCGTTCGCCATTGGCCGGATCGGCGGGAGCAGCAACGCCGTTCGACAAGGTCGCCAAAAGCGCGAAAGCGAAGATTCCGGCGACCCTAGGGCGCGCCCAACGGCGAAGCGAGTGGATCATCGGTTTCATGCTCCTTGCCAGCGCGCGCGCCGCCCGCATCTTGAGGGTGCACGATAGGACGTGTCTCTATGCGGGCCAAGACGGCAGATGACGATAGGGCGAAACGCTGCACTCAACGCCCTTCGCCCGAAGATGGCGGCTCGACCAAGCGAACACCGCCGCAATCAGCGCAACTCCCATTCATACGCGAAAAAAGGCCTTCCTCGACCGCGTGCGCGTGCGCCAAACAACTGGAATAACCTGAAAAATTGCCCCTGTGGTCGTCACAACGGTGTTGCAAAAATACGTTAGTTCGGCTAGCGATAGGGAGAACTCCCCAAGGGGGTAACGGGTGAGTTCCCTAACCCGGCGAGAGTTTTTCCTCTTCGTCACTGAATCAGCGCGGCGTCAAAGAACAACGAGTAGGAGGAAGCAGACCGCGTTTTCTTAGAATAACCGGCATAAACAACGGTGGGCAAGGGGGTCGACCGCTTCACATCATGATTTCGGAGGCAAACATGATTGCGTCTCACCGTTCGAACACTTCCATCTTTCGGTTCTTGCGAGGCGCCGCTGCGCGGTGTCTGCTGTTGGCGGCTCCGCTGGCGATCGCGCCCGCGGCGCATGCGGCGTACAATCTCTCATTTGTACCCGATCCCACGGGCAACGGTAACATCAACCTGCTCGGCATCAACGATTCCGGCGTGATCGCCGGCTTCGACGGCTCGTCCGGCTTTACCCTCACTCTGCCGGGCAACTTCACAGCGGAGAATTATCCTTCGCCGCCCGCGTCGGGACCGAGCATGGTGACCGGAATCAACGCCGCTGGCGACACGTCAGGCATCTACATGGACGCCGCCGGCAACACGCACGGTTTCACCGACATCGGCGGCACGTTCAAGACTGTCGACAATCCCTTAAGCACGGTCTTCAACCAGGCGCTGGGGATCAACAATTCTGACGAGACCGTTGGCTATTACGCGCCGACGCAGGCCGGAACGACAAACCAAATCGCCTACTCACAACAGGGCGGCGTGTTCACCGATATCAACCATCTGCTGCCCAGCAATGTGAACAGCCAGGCGGTCGGCATCAACAGCGATTCCACGCCTTGGATCGTCGGGTTCTACCAGCCGACGTCGACCACGTCGGTTGGCTTCCTTGACGCCGACGGGACGATCACGCCGATCGATCCGTTTGGATCCGCGTTCGCGCAGGCGCTGGGCGTCAACGACCAGGGCGACATCGTTGGCTTCTACTTCGACAACAGTGCCAATCCGGTTCAGCACGGCTTTATTGGGATCCCCGACGGCAGCACCTACAACTACCTCAGTTTCGACCCGTCAGACTCGGCCTCGACGACGATCAACGGCATTAACGACAAGGGCGATATTGTCGGCTTCTACACCAACAACGACTCGGACACCGTCATTGGCTTTGTCGGAACGCCCGTACCGGAGCCCTCGACCTGGGCGATGATGCTTTTGGGCTTCGCAGGGTTCGGCTTGCTGGGTTATCGCAAAGTGCGCCAGGGAACGGCGGCGGCCTGAGTCTCATCGCAAATCGCTAACGGCAATGGAGGGTCGCTTGAAACGCGGCCCTTCTTTTTGTGTCATTCAACCGCTCCCCGCTCACTGTCCGCGAAGGCCTCCCGCTTTCGACGACGCGAATGGGGCCGAAATCAGCGCCACGCCCGCCAGCATGGCGATCGTCGAGCGCAGTCCCACAGAGCGGAAGCGATCGCGCCAATGACGACCGGCCCGATGAGCGGACCCGCATAGCCTGCGGTTGCGGCGAAGGCGACGCCGACCGCTGGCGACGACCCCGTCCGCCCCGCGACGCTGAAGAGGACCGGCACGACATTGGCGAGGCCCGCGCCAACCAGCCCGAAGCCGATGACGCCGCCGGCAAGCCCCGGCCAGGCGGCACTGATCGCGAGCCCTGCCGCGGCGATGAGAGCGCCAAGGCCGACCGTCGCGCGCGCTCCCACGGCGCCGACGATCCCGTCGCCGAAGAGCCTGCCGGTGATCATCAGAAGCGAAAAGGCCGCGTAGCCCGCGGCGGTCGCGCCCACAGCCACGCCCGAGCGGGCGAGATAGGTTCCGCTCCAGTCGCCGACCGAGCCTTCCGTCGCCATGAGCATGAAGGTGAGCGCCGCAAGCGGCAAGAGGCGCCGGCTCGGCGCCGCAAATCCCGCGCCGTGGAACCCATGGCCCTCACGCATGAGGAACGGAACCGAGATGGCGAGAAGCAGCGACGAGAGCAAAGCGGGGCCCAAGAGACCCAAATCGAGACCCAGAGCCGTTCCCTGCTCCCCAAGCCATCCGCCCAGCACAGCGCCGCTCGCGCCCCCCAAACTGAATGCGGCGTGAAACGAGGACATGAGCGGCCGCCCCGAACGGCGTTCGACGTCGCTCGCGTTGGCGTTCATCGCGACGTCCATGACGCCGCTCGTCATTCCCGCCACGCACGCGGTCGCGGACAGGATCTCGAGCGACCGGGTGAAACCAATCGCCGCCATCGCCCCGGCGAAGGCGAAACCGGCGGCGATCGACGCCGGGCCGCTGCGCAAACGATGGCGATAAGAGTGAGCGGCATGCCACGATCCCGCCCGCGGCGAAAGCGAGAAGAGCAAAGCTGAGCCCCGCGTCGGAAAGCGCCAGGCCCGCCTTGACGCGAGGAATCGCCGCCGCCCATGCGCCAATTCCGAGCCCATTCGCCAGGAAGACGCTGAGCGTGCCAAGGCGCTGAGGCCAGAGCACGCCGATCCTTCTCTCAGCGGCTGGCTTAAGACGCGCGTCGATCATTTGCTGTCGGAGCCGGGCCTCGAGGCCACGAGCGAAGGGCATGGCCACACTCGCCTGGATCTCCGCTTGTGCGGGGATGACAAGAGGAGCGTTGGCCCGCGGGCGAGGACGACAGCAGCGCCGCCGCTTACCCCAGATGCTTGCGCAAGAACGCGATCGTCCGCGTCCAGGCGAGCGCGGCGCTTGGTGCGTCGTAGCTCTCACGGTGATCGCAGTTGAAGCCGTGATCCGCCGGATAGATGTGGACCTCGACGTCCGGGATGGGCGGCGGCGACTTCTTTCACGCCTGCGATTGGAATGTGCTGGTCCTTCTCGCCGAAATGCAGCTGCGTCGGGACCTTCGGCTTCAAGTCCTTGAGGCCGATGATCCCGCCGCCGTAATAGCCGACCGCGGCGCTCAAGCCCGGAAGCCGCCCCGCCGCCGACCACGCGACCGTGCCGCCGAGGCAGAAGCCGACAATGGCGACCTTGCCGCCTTGGCTAGCGACCTCGATCGCAGCGGCGACGTCGCGCAGCACCTGTTCGCGGTCGATTTTGCCGGCGATCGCCATGCCGCGCGTTCTCGCGTCAGCGTCGTAGCCGGTCTCGAAATTGGGCTCCACATGCTCGAAAATCGCCGGCGCGACGGCGAGATAGCCTTCGGCCGCGAACCGGTCCGTGACCTCCCGGATGTGGGAATTTACGCCGAAGATCTCCTGGATCACGACGATTCCGCCGCGCGGGCGCCATGCGGGATCGGCGCGCCAGGCGCGAATCGGGCCCGCGCCTTCCGGCTTCAGTTCAATCCAGGCCATGTCGCTCTCCTTAGGGTTAAGCGGCGCCTAGCGTTGAGCGCTGCTTGAGCTTCTTTGCGCAATCGCGATGCCCCCGACAACTAACAAGAGCGCGAGGACATGATAGCGGGCGAAGGGCTCGCCCAAGATGACAACCGCCATGATGGCGCCGAACACCGGCACCAGATTGACGAACACGCCGGCCCGGCCAGGCCCGATCAGTTCGACCCCGCGCATGAATGTGAGCTGCGCGACGAAGGCAGGCCCGAGCGCCGCGAAGGCGAGCACGAGGAGGCCGCGCGCGGTCGGCCAGACAAATCCGCCGGATGCGATCTCCCAGATCATCAGCGGAACGGAGGTGACGAAGGCGGCGAGCGCCATCGCCGCCAGCATGCTGACCTGTGAGACGTGAGGGCGTTGGCGAAGGCCGATCGTGTAGCCCGCATAGAGGACGGCGCCTATGACCATCATGACGTCGCCGCTATTGAAGGCGAGCGCCACAAGCCTCGCCGGATCGCCCTGTGCGGCGATCACGATGACACCAATCATGGTGATGAGCGCGCCAAGCGCCTGCAGCGCGGTGAACCGAACCCCAAGGAAAAGCCGGGCGCCAAGCAAGACAAGCGCGGGAATCGCGCCCTGGATGATCGAGAGATTGAGAGCGCTCGTGTGGTGCGCGGCGACATAGAAGAGCGCGTTGAAGGCCGTGTATCCGGAAGCGCCCATAATGGCGAGATAGACCCAGCGCGCGCGCAAGGCCGGCCAGTCCTGCCTGAGTGAAGGGCGGGCGGTGATGAAAATGGGAATGAGCGCCACCGCCCACCGAAGAGTGACTAGTGTCATCGGCCCGATCTGGCCGACGGCCAATCGACCGACGATCGAATGGGCGGCCCAGACCAGCGTCGTGATCACGAGCAAAAGGATCGGGCGCGCCCAGACCGATTGAAGCCCGGTCCGTGGCGCGGTCGCGTCGGTCATGAGGGTCTTCGGCTTTCAACGATCGCCCGCAATTTCACGTTCGACCGGAAGCGGGGCAGTGAGCGTGAGGGAGGACTAGGCGCCGCCATAAGCCCGGCGGCGGCGGAAGGCAAATTCCTAGGAATGAGCCAGAGCGAAAAGGATGGACTCAAACGAGGCGCATCCGCCCTCGCTCAGGCGGCAGCCTGGCGCGCCTCGCCGACGATCGTCTCGCGGATCGCTTCGGCGAGCGCCTTGGCTTCTTCGCTCGGGCGGCCCGGCGCGTGGATGAGGCCCATGCGGTTTAAGGGCAATTCCGGCAGTCCTTCGGCGCGCCCGAGAACCTTGAGGCCGGGACCGACCAGCGACGCCGGCAGGATCGTCGCCGCCAGTCCCGAGCGCAAGAGCGTGCCGATGGCGCTGAAGTTCTTGGAGTAGAACCGCGTCCGCGTCACGCCGGGCGCCGCGGTCAGCGCCTGCTCGGTCGCGCGCCGCCAGCAACAGGTCGGGCTGCCGAGCGCGAGCGGGATCGGCGTTCCCTGCTCCACCTGGAATCGCTCGGAGGCGACCCAGACCAGGGGCTCCTCGCGCAGAAGTTCGAGCCCCTTCAAGCCCTCGTAGTCCGTGATCAGCGCCAGATCCAGCGCTCCCGCGGCGACCTGGGGCGCGAGGTCGGTCGACGCCTCACAATTGACTGAGACCTCGACCAGGGGATGGCGGCAATTGAAGCGGGCGAGGATGTCGGCCAGGAACGATTCGGCGTAGTCGTCTGGGATGCCAAGGCGAGCGGCGCCCTTGAGACCCCTGCGCGACAGCGCGGCAAACGCCCCCGCCTCGACCTGGACGATGCGGCGGGCGAACTCGATCAGCCGCTCGCCCTCATCAGTGAGCCGGGCGCCGCGCCCCTGCTTGACGAACAGAGCGCAGCCAAGCTGCTCCTCGAGCCGGCGGATGTGCATCGAGACGGCGGACTGGGTCTTGTGTACCCGCTCGGCCGCCTTGGTGAACGAGCCGGTGTCGACGATGGCGAGAAACGAGCGCAGCTGGTCGGTGTCGAGCATGGAAACCCATACGAAATTTTGATCGGTTACTCTACAAACATTCGTTGGACCGATCAATGGCTCTCACCATATAAAAAAGCGTCCCGAGATAAGCATCCCGAGATTTAAGGACATCCCGACGGCGCGGCTTAGCGCCGAACGGAGAGGTGTCCGTGAAATTAAGGTGACGAACATGGTTGTGACACTTTCACATACAGGCTTCGTGCCAATGAAGACCTTGTGGCGCGTTCTGACCTGGCCGGTGCGGGTCAGCGCGGCGCGGCGCACGATGTCTCAGCTCGCGCAAATGTCGGAACACCAGCTGCGCGACATCGGTCTCACCTCGTCCGACGTCAACGACGCGACAGCGCTGCCGCTTGATGCCGACCCCTCCAGCCTACTCGTCAAGCGGCGGGCATGGCGCGAACGGACTCCTGGCCGAGAAACCAATCTCGCGGCCTGATCCATGCTGAACGCGCGCCGCCGCAATGCGCCTGCGGCGCCTCCCCAAAGGCGGGGAAAAGGTCTAGGCTTACGCCGCAGACCCCCACGCCTTTCCGGAGGACCTGATGACAGCTCATGCGGCGGTAGCCGGCGTCGAGATCAACGCGAAGCCCAGCGGCCGGCAGGCCGAAATTCTCTCGGCCGAGGCGCTCGCCTTCGTCGCCGGGCTGCATCGGCGCTTCAATAAACGGCGCCTCGAGCTTCTCGCGCGCCGCCAAGAGCGTCAAAAGCAGTTTGACGCCGGGAAGCTGCCGGATTTTCTCTCCGAGACCAAGTCCATCCGCGAGGGCGACTGGACGGTCGCCAAGATCCCGGCCGACCTTCTCGATCGGCGGGTCGAGATCACTGGTCCTGTCGATCGGAAGATGATCGTCAACGCGCTCAATTCCGGCGCCAAGGTCTTCATGGCCGATTTTGAGGACGCGTCCTCGCCGGTCTTCGCCAATATGGTCGAAGGTCAGGCGAATCTGAAAGACCGTTGGGCGGGCAAGATCGACTTCACCGACTCGACAAGCGGCAAGGCCTACGCGGTCAAGAGCAATCCCGCCGCTCTAATGGTGCGCCCGCGCGGATGGCATCTGCCTGAGCGCCACGTCATGGTGGACGGCGAGGAAGTGTCCGGCTCGCTGTTCGACTTCGGCCTCTACGTCTTCCATTGCGCCAAGGCCCAGATGGCCCAGGGCTCGACGCCGGCCTTCTATCTCCCCAAGCTCGAGAACCATCTCGAAGCCCGGCTCTGGAACGACGTCTTTTCCGACGCGGAGCGCGAGCTTGGCGTGCCCAATGGAACGTTCAAGGCGACCATCCTGATCGAGACGCTTCCGGCCGCATTCGAGATGGACGAGATTCTCTACGAGCTGCGCGACCATATCGTCGGGCTCAATTGCGGCCGCTGGGACTATATCTTCTCGTTCATCAAGCGCCTCGGCAAGAACAAGGCCTTCCTCACGCCCGACCGGTCGGAAATGACGATGGGCAAGGCGTTTCTCAACGCCTATTCGCTCCTGCTCATCAAGACCTGCCACCGCCGCGGCGCCTTTGCGATGGGCGGCATGGCGGCGCAGATCCCCGTCAAGGGCGATGCCCAAGCCAACGAAGCGGCCTTCGCCAAGGTCCGCGCCGACAAGGAGCGCGAGGCCGGCAACGGTCATGATGGCACCTGGGTCGCCCATCCCGACCTCGTGCCGATTGCGATGGAAGTGTTCGACCGGCTCATGCCCGGCCCAAACCAGCTCGCGAAGAAGCGCGACGACGTCCATGTGACGCAGGCCGACCTCATCGAGGTCCACAAGGGCAAGCGCACGGAGGAGGGCCTGCGCGAGAATATCCGTGTCGGCGTGCAATATATCGAGGCTTGGCTCAGGGGCCGCGGCGCCGTGCCGATCTATAACCTGATGGAGGACGCGGCGACGGCCGAAATCTCGCGCGCCCAGGTCTGGCAGTGGATCCACCTGAAGGCGAAGCTCGATGACGGCCGCGAGGTGACGCCTGAGATGTTCCGCGACGCCATGGTCCGCGAGATGGAGCGGGTCAAGGGCGAGGTCGGCGCCAAGGCGTTCGACGGCGGCCGCTTCAAGGAGGCGACTCAGTTGTTCTCGGACATGTCGCTGAGCGAGACCTTCGACGAGTTCCTGACCCTGCCGGCCTACAAGCTGATCGACTGAAACGGTCTAAACAGGGCAAACCGACGAGCAATTGAGGGAGGGA
Organism: uncultured Alphaproteobacteria bacterium; assembly: GCA_963730555.1. GTDB lineage: Bacteria > Pseudomonadota > Alphaproteobacteria > Rhizobiales > Beijerinckiaceae > Roseiarcus. The sequence continues at coordinate 56,669 of CAVSSS010000019.1, forward strand.
GCCGCAATGGCTAAAGCCTATTGGATTTCCACATATCGTTCGATCAGCAACCCCGACGCGCTGGCGGCTTACGCCAAGCTCGCGGGGCCGGCGCTAACCGCCGCGGGCGGGCGTTTCCTGGCGCGCGGACTGCCGGCGCAAGTCTATGAGGCCGGCCTTCAGCAGCGCACCGTGCTGATCGAGTTTGACAGCGTGGAGGCGGCTCGGGCGGCGCATGACAGCGCTGCCTATAAGGAAGCGCTGGACGCGCTTGCCGGTGGAGTCGAGCGGGACATGCGCATCGTCGAAGGCGTGTAGAGCGCGCTTGGGGTTAGGGCCGCCGCCACTTCCGGAACGGTCGACCTGGGCGATAATGCTGATCCGCTTCGCCGACGCCTCGGCTGTGCGGCGCTTCGACGAACGGGATGTCGCTGAGTGAGACGTTCGACGAGTCCCTGACCCTGCCGGCCTACACGCTGATCGACCAGCAAAAAAGGGCCGGCACGCGGCCAGCCCTTTCCTGAACTTCAGGCTTCAGGCTTGACGCGTCAGCCCGCAACCGCAGGCTTCGACGTGCCACCCTGCTTGCGGCGATACGCGGCGGCTCCGGCGAGACCGGCGAAGCCAAGGCCCATCATCACCCAGGTCGACGGCTCCGGAATAGGCGCCGGGATTGCGCCCGCCTGGAACAGATCAGCCAGCGAGTTCGCGCCTGCGGAGTTGCCAAGAAATCCGTCAGTTCCCCCCGGACCGGCCACCCCAAAGATGTTCTGAAGCGTGACGAGGTCGGAGGCGTGCGTGTACAGAACGTCGTTCGTGTAGGCGTTGCCCTTGGCGAGCGGGGAGATGACGATCTCGGTGCCGTCGAAGCCGGCCGTCGATCCCACGGTCTCGTCGCCCTCGGTCTCGTCATTCCAGATGACGATGACGCCATTGTCCTTGAACGCCTGCGAGGCTTCGATTTCCGGCACCACAATCGACAGGAAGTTGTCGCCGAGCGCCACTGCCTCCTGGTCCGTGTTCGCGGCATAGGTGACGCCGTTGTAGGTGAAGTAGGTGTTCAACGACGAGTGCATATCGTTATACTGATCCGGCGTGATCCAGTTGAAGTCCGCGACGGTATTGTTGTTGAGGTCCGTCTGCAACTGTTGCAGCGGCGCATAGTATTGCGACTGCGGGTTGCTCGGCGAGGTGTTCGGGGCCGTAGCCGTCCCGCCGTTGGTCGCGGTGAAAAACGGAAGCGGGTTGTGCTTGACCGCGTAGTTATATTGGTGGTGCCATTGTAGGGATTGGTGTAGGCGGCGGACGTGCCAGAGAACGAGCTCGTCGGCACGGTCCATTGGTTCTTCGGCGCGACGGTGCTGGTGAGGCTGTTGGCGCCGGGCTGATTGACCGATCCGCTGTTGGGGGCAAGTCGACGTCCTCCTGGTACGAACTCCAAGTGTCGCCGCATTGGCCGCAGGAGCGGCGCTCAGATTCGGCGCGTTGACGATATTGTTCGGATAGGGATCGTTGTCGTTGAGCGGGCCATGCGCCCGGCGATCCTGGTACACGTAGTTCGGCTCGGAGGGGTGAAGGCCGGGCGGCACATTCTGATAGTTGCCGGCGTAGGAGACGTCCGCGGCGTTCGGGTTGCCCGGCGTCATCAGGCTGTTCAGATACGGCGCTGCCGTGTTGCCGAGCAACTGCTGGGGAGACGTTCCCGCCGGAACGGTCGAAGGCTGGGTGAAGTTATGGTTTTCGAGCGCGATGTAGAACACATCGCCGATCTGCTGCGCTTGCGCCGAACTCGCGATCATGATGGCGAATAGGGAAACGCCGAGTAGTCTTGGACATGAGCATTCTCCGTTGCGCGACGCCCCGCGCGCCGCGCGTCGATTTAGGAACGGCCATGAGTTTACGGGACTGGCAGTGACCGTCTCTCGCCACCAACGTGACGGAACGCTGAAGCCTTCAGACAATGAGATGAAGACTGAGCCGCTAATCGTTCAGAGGCTTACGCGTCCTTGGTGCACCGCTTAGCCGGCGAACATGACACGCAACAATGCTCTTCCACCGCACGAGTCTGGAGAGAACCGCAGCGCGGCGGTTGGCCTTTGGGCTTCGTCGCTATGAAACCACTACGGCGCTCGCCAAAGGAACCCGCCTGGAGAAGACCGCCGCGATGGAAGGCCAGGGCGGCCACCGGAATCATTCGCTCGATGAAGAGATCAAAGACGCGCATTGCGGACAATAGTCGGCAGGGTGCGCGCCAAAGCGGCCAAGACAAGCCGGTTGGCCGCGAGCTCATGCCATTCGTTGATCTCAGATTTCTGGCGGCGGCGCGGGAGTCAGGGTCTCGAACGCCTCGCGAAGACGCGAGGAAAGGTCCATGGCGGCCGAGAGATCCATCCGGATGATTATGCTTGTGGGCCGCAGCGTTTGACGCATCGACACAAGCGGGCTTGGCAGAAATGACGCGATGATCTCGATCTCGCGGGTCGAAGTCGTTTTCACGGTTACGCTTCTTACAGCCCGCCCGAATGACCATTGTGAGCCATAGGGAACATCGACCTCTGTTCCTCCCATCTCCCGCCTCTCTTTTGGTTGTCGTGCGATCATCGAGCTCATGGCCTCACTGCTCGTCGTTGCCGAAAGCCGTTTCCAAACCGATCAGCTCTTTGAGGATATTTCACATAGGGTTATGAGCGGGCGCTCATCGACCTTGCCGATTTTTCTGCGTAGATACCTTGCTTAAGGCCTTGCATTTTCTGGATGTGATGAGGCGGATCGCGATCGGCTGCGCTTGCCATCGGAAAGGTCCTCTCGGCTCGCGGACCCTGTCAGGCGACCTATGGCGTAAGCGATCTGTCCTTATAATAATTCCCGATACCGATACCCGATTATGGAGGAACAATCCGGGGCGCGCAACCGATGGAGCATCAGGAACTTCTCTCGGGCTTGGTGCGGCTGCACGTCCTGCACCACGCGGTCGAGGGCGATCTCTATGGCAATTGGATGATCTAGGAGCTCGCCCGGCATGGCTATAAGATCGGCCCAGGCACGCTCTACCCGATGCTGCACACCCTTGAACGCAAGGGCTATCTACCTCGCGAACGGAACCAGGAGGCCGCTCGCGACGCCGCGTCCACGAAGCGACCCTTATGGCGTCGAGGCTTTGGGGATGGCGCGGGAGAAAGTGTCTGGGGACTGGTGCGGGAGGTGGCGCCTTAAACCCATCCTCGGATCGGGTTCTTTCCTGCGAGGTTCCGAGACGGGCGCCAGTTCATAGAAACGTCGCAGGCCTCAGCTAAGCCAATTCAAACCGAAGGCTTTGTCCATTCGTGGCTGGGTTTCCATGTTCCCTCAAGAGCGGGTTGGCGCCACGGAGCAGAGGTTTATTGCCCGACGGCCTCTCCTGTCCTAGGCTAAGCTGCTTTCGTGGGGATCGGCGATGAAGCTTCACCGGCGCGAATTGCTCGGAAGCGCGGCGTTGCTGCTGGTCGGCGGAGGGACCGGCGCTCGGGCGCAATGGCTGCCGTGGCGTCCGGAAGCGGGATCGCCGCCCGCGCCGTTCGTCAAAGGACCGTGGATCTTCTTCGACCCAACGGAGGGCGCCGCGGTCGAGGCGCTGGTGGATCGCCTGATCCCGCCGGACCCGGACACGCCTGGCGGCAAAGACGCCGGTTGCGGCGTCTTCATCGATCGGCAGCTCGCCGGCCCCTATGGCCGCCGGGCCGGCCTCTACCTTAGCCCCCGTTCATCAAGGGAACAAAGCAGCAGGGCCCGCAGGACGAAGACGGTCCGGCCGGCGCATATCGCAAGGCGCTGGCGGCGCTCGACCAGTATTGCAAACAAGGAAAAGGGCGGCGCGTTCGCTTCCCTCAGCGACGCGGACAAGGACGCATCATTGGCGGTCTCGAGAGCGGCGCCGTGAAGCTGGACGGCGTCGACGGGCAGGCCTTCTTCGAGCTTTTGCTCGGAAACACGCAGGAAGGATTTTTCGCCGATCCGATCTACGGCGGCAATCGCGACATGTGCGCGTGGCGAATGATCGGCTTTCCGGGCGCTCGGTACGATTACCGCGACTGGGTCAACCGTCATAACGAGCGCTATCCCCATCCGCCCGTCAGCTTCATAGGACGGGCGGATTGGAAGTGCACAAGACCTGAGGGCGAGCCCATGGCCCAGAAGCTGCCCAAAAAGGACGTGGCGATCATCGGCCTCGGCTGGACGGGTTCGATCCTCGCGAATGAGTTGACCGATGAGGGTCTCGACGTCGTCGCGATCGAACGCGGGCCCTGGCGGGACGCCCCAACGGATTTTCCGACCACGTACGTTCAGGACGAACTGCGCTATCGCATACGCCACGAGCTCTTCCTGCGCCCCGAGCAGATGACGTTCACCTTTCGCAACAAGATGGACCAGCAGGCGCTGCCAATTCGCACTTGGGGCGCCTTCATGCCGATGACGGGCGTCGGTGGCGGAGGGGTCCACTGGAACGCTGAGACATTCCGCTTCCTGCCGTCCGATTTCGTTCTCAAGACACATCTGACGCAAAGATACGGCGCGAAATTTCTCCCCGAGGACATGACGATCCAGGACTATGGGGTCACCTACGACGAACTCGAGCCTCACTACGACCAATTCGAGTATCTTTGCGGCACATCGGGAACCGCGGGCAATCTGAAGGGGCAGATTCTCGAAGGCGGCAATCCGTTCGAAGGACCGCGTTCGCGTCCCTATCCCACTCCGGCGCAGGCGCAGCCCTTCAGCCATACGCTGTTTGGTAAGGCGGCGCGCGAACTCGGCTACAAGCCGTTTCCGCAGCCGTCCGGCAATCTGTCGCAAGCCTACGTGAACCCGCTCGGCGTGCGGCTCGGGCCCTGCACCTATTGCGGCTTCTGCGAATGGTTCGGCTGCGGCAATTATTCGAAAGCCTCCCCGCAGACGACCATCCTTCCGGTGCTGGTGAGGAAGTCGAACTTCGCTTACCGCACCGAATGCGAGGTGACGCGCATCAACGTCGACGGCTCTGGCAAACGCGCGACCGGCGTCACCTTCGTCGATTCAAGCGGCGAGGAGTGGGAGCAGCCGGCCGACCTCGTCATCCTGTCCGCCTTCACCATCTTCAACGTTCATCTCCTCATGATGTCGGGCATAGGCAAGCCCTACGACCCGGTCGCCAATCAGGGGGTAATCGGCCGCAACTTCACCCACCAGACGATCTCGAGCGTCAACGGCTTCTTCGACAAGGACAAGTTCAACTTCAATCCGTTCATCTCGTCTGGCTCAATCGGCATGTGCATCGACGAGTTCAACGGCGACAATTTCGACCATGGGCCTCTCGGCTTCGTCGGCGGCGGATATATGGGGCAGGTGCAGACGAACGGGCGCCCAATTCAAACGAACAACGTTCCGCCCGGCACGCCACGCTGGGGAGCAAAATGGAAGAGCGCGGTGCGCGACAATTATCTCAGCACGGTGACGCCTGGCACCGGCGTGCATGGCAGCTTCTATTCTTATCGCGACGTCTATCTCGATCTCGACCCGCTCTATAAAGACCGGTTCGGGCGGCCGCTGCTCCGCATCACGATCGACTTTCACGACAATGAGCTGAAGCAGAACGCCTATCTCACCGACAAATTCGCCGAGATCATCAAGGCGATGGGCGCAAGGGACGTCGCGAAGCTCTATCGCAAGGCGCCGTACGACGTCACGACCTACCAGACGACGCACCTGTGCGGCGGCGCAATCATGGGAACCGACCCCTCAACCAGCGCGCTCAACCGCTACCTGCAAAGCTGGGACGTCCCCAATCTTTTCGTCATGGGGGCGAGCGCCTTTCCGCAAAACGCCGGCTACAATCCGACCGGGACGGTCGCGGCGCTCGCCTACTGGTCGGCCGAGGCGATCAGGACCCAATACCTCAAGAATCCGGGACCTCTCGTCCATGCGTGAGCTCATCGCGCGCCGGATCGCGGGTGCCGCGATCGCCTCGTTGGTCATCGCGTCGAGCCTGGTCGGGGCGGGGCGCGCGCAGTTAAACAAGATCGGGACGAGCCTGGACCCGCAGAATTTCGGCCAGATCGAGAGCGGCCGTTATCTCGCCATCGTCGGCGACTGCTCAAGCTGTCACACCGTGCCCGGCTCAGGCCAGCCCTATGCCGGGGGGCGGCCGATCGAGACTCCATTCGGCGTCGTGGTGGGCGCCAATATCACGCCCGATCCCGACACCGGGATCGGCGCCTGGAGCGATGAGGCGTTCGTCCGCGCGTTGCGTGAGGGAAAGGGGCATAATGGCGAGTTGCTCTACCCGGCGATGCCCTATCCCTATTACACGAAGCTCACCGAGTCCGACGCGCTTGCCATTCGCGCTTACCTCAACACGGTGAAGCCGGTTCGCAACGCCGTGGTTTCAAACAAGCTGCCGTTCCCCTTCGACGTTCGTGAGGGCATGGCGGCCTGGAACGCGCTCTACTTTAAGAGCGGCGAATTCAAGCCGGACCCGACGAAATCTGCCGAGTGGAATCACGGCGCCTATCTAGTCGAAGGTCTCGGCCATTGCGGCGCCTGCCACACGCCCAAAACTCAGCTTGGCGGCGACGATCGCGCCCGCCCTTTTCAGGGCTACGCGCTGCAGGGATGGTTCGCGCCCAACATCACCAATGACAATGAGCGGGGCCTCGGCGGGTGGAGCGTCCCGGACATCGTGGCCTATCTCAAGGCTGGCCATAACGCGGCTAGCGCCGCCACGGGAATCATGGGCGAGGAAATCACGCTGTCGAGTTCGCAGATGACGGACGCCGACCTCACAGCCATCGCCACCTATCTCAAGGACCTGCCGGGCCAGACGTCTTCCCCGCCGCCGGCGTCGGTTTCCGCATCCGACCCGAGGATGATCGCCGGGGGCGCGATCTATCTCGACGAATGTTCGGCTTGCCATGGGCCGGACGGGAAAGGCGTCCCCTTTCTTTTCCCGTCGCTCGCCGGCTCGCCGAATGTGCGGTCCATCGATCCTGCGAGCCTCATCCGCGTCGTGATCGAGGGCGCGCGCAGCGTTGCGACCCACGCGGAGCCGACCGGTCCGGGCATGCCGTCATTCGCATGGAAACTGAGCGACGATCAGGCAGCCGCCGTTTTGACCTACATTCGCAACTCTTGGGGCGCCTCCGCGCCCGCCGTCGACCCGAACGAGGTCGAGCAAACCCGCGCGCGCGCCGCGATGGCGTCTGGACGTTAGTCGCTCTTCACATCCCGTAGCCGCGCGCCATCGCCGCGGCGCATAGCGGGATGAGGGCGAACAGGCCTGCCTCGACGTACAAGGCCTGACGCAATTGCTTGATCTCGTCCGCGGGCGGCCGGAACGATGGATCGGCCCGCACGCGCCGGCGCCAGCCGATGTACAGTATGGTCGGCGCGACGGAGACGAGGCCCACCCCGACGAACAGCGCCATCTTGGCCCAGAAGAAGATGTTGACGAAATAATACTCGTAACCTTTGGCGCCGAAGAACACCCGCAAGACCCCGGCCGCGACCACAAGCGCAGCGACGAGCCCGAACCAGGCGTCGACGCGAGCGATCCTGAGGACCAAGCGGTCATCGATCGGCCCCGCGGTGAGAAAAATCTCCGCCGACAGGATCGCCGCGAGCGAAAAGACCGCCAGGTGATGGAAGCTTGCGAGCAGCCAATCGACGAACATATCTTCTCCGGAGAGTCTGACTTACCGTAATCGCGCTGAGCGGGCGCCGCCAGCCAGGCAGCCGCAAAGTCGATTGACTTTGATTGAGGCTCCGCCTATAGGCTCATCCGCTCCAGCGCGGCCGCCAAGCCGCGCTTTTGGTTTTGAGCGCCTCAAGCTTAAAACCCGAGCGTCAAGCCCGCGGCGAAAGCCGCATTTTCGGTCAACTGCCAAGAAGCCGGCCGCGTGCGTCCATGCGTAGCAAGCCGGGTGGAACACGGGAAAGAACGATGTTCGCAGTCATCAAGACCGGCGGCAAGCAGTATAAGGTTGCCGCCGAGGACAAGATTACCGTCATGACATTGCCCGGCGAAGCCGGCGCAAAAATTGTGTTCGGCGAGGTGCTGGCGCTGTTCGACGGCGCGACGAACCACATCGGCGCGCCGCACGTCGCAGGCGCGAGCGTCGTCGGCGAGATCGTCGAGCAGACGCGCGGGCCCAAGGTGATCGCCTTCAAGAAGCGCCGGCGCAAGAATTCGAAGCGCAAGCGTGGCCATCGGCAGGACCTGACGGTCGTGCGGGTCACGGATATCCGGACCGGCGGCGAGTCCACCGCGAGGGACGAGACGCCTTCGGGCGAATAGGCGCAACGAACAATTCCCCGGCGCGTTCGAATGCGCTATAGGTGAATTCAACAACGGGGCCGCCCAGAGCGGCCGGCCCAGCAAGATTTCGGAGCGAAGAGAATGGCTCACAAGAAGGCAGGCGGTTCGTCGCGCAACGGGCGCGATTCGGCCGGCCGGCGTCTGGGCGTGAAGAAGTTTGGCGGCCAGCAAGTGCTTGGCGGCATGATTCTTGTACGCCAACGAGGAACCAAATTTCACGCCGGGCGCAATGTCGGCGTCGGCACGGACCATACGTTGTTCGCCACCGCCGCCGGCGAAGTCGCTTTCGAGCGAAAAGGCGACGGACGCCAATATGTAACGGTACGCGCAATTAGCATTTCAGAATAAAGCGGGGAGAAAGACGAGAACCCCGCTTCGGCGACAAGCCCCGCGGACGTTCTCGAAAGACAAAAGTTTCGAGATGAGATTAAAGGCCAAAGAGCCTGCTCATTCGTCCGGTAAGCGAAGCTTACGAAGGGGGTGCGGTCGCCGCGTCCCCTTCGTCGTTTTTGGCCCATTGAAACGGCCGCTGACCGGTGATGACATGTTCCCCGATCTGGCAAGAGACGATGTGTTCCGGCTTGAGACGCCGCGGCTTTGGCTGCGCTGGCCCAGAATCTGCGACGCCGACGCAATTCATAAGTTTTGCAGCCGGTGGGAAGTCGCCCGCTACACGGCGCGCATCCCCCATCCCTACCCCGCAGGCTCGGCCGAACGGTTCATCTACGCCGCACGCGAAGCCAACTCAGCCGGCAGGGACTTGACCTTGGTGATGACGCCGATCCGAGGCAAGAGCGACGCCATCGGAGCGATCAGCCTCGAATCGCGCGGCACGGAACGCCTGGCGCTCGGCTTCGTGCTGGTGCCGGAGGCCTGGGGCAAGGGCTTTGCGACGGAGGCTGCCGAGGCTGTGATCGACGCTGGTTTCACGCTCACTCGGACAGTCGAGATCCTCGCCAGCGTGAGGGTCGAGAACCAGGCCTCGCAAACTGTCCTCGGAAAATGCGGGTTTCTGCGCATCGGCACGGGGCTACAGGGCGCGCCGGCCCGCGGCGGCATGGTCGAATGCCACTCCTTCCGCCTTGCCCGCGCGGATTGGGCAGGCGCGAGCGCGCCGAGGCGCGAAGCGTCCGGGCGCTTGGCGCACGCCCCGTGAGAGGCGGCGCCTCATGAAGTTTCTCGACCAGGCGCGCGTGTACATCCGTTCGGGCGACGGCGGGGCAGGCGCGGTCTCGTTCCGGCGCGAGAAATTCATCGAATTCGGCGGGCCCGACGGTGGCGACGGCGGGCGCGGCGGCGACGTCGTGGTCGAATGCGCGGACGGCCTCAACACGCTCATCGACTTTCGCTACCAGCAGCATTTCAAGGCCAAAACCGGAATGCACGGGATGGGCCGCAACCGCGCCGGCGGGCGCGGCGCCGGCGCGGTCCTGAAAGTGCCGGTCGGAACGCAGGTCTTCGACGAGGAGAGTGGCGCGATCCTCGCCGACCTCATTGAGCCCGGCCAACGGGTGGTCGTGGCGGCGGGCGGCAATGGCGGCTTCGGCAACCTGCATTTCACCACGTCGACGAACCGCGCCCCGCGCCGCGCCAATCCCGGCCTGCCGGGCGTCGAGCGCACGCTCATTTTGCGCCTCAAACTGATCGCCGACGCCGGGCTCATCGGTCTGCCGAACGCCGGCAAATCGACCTTCCTGGCTGCTGTCTCGGCCGCAAAGCCCAAAATCGCCGATTATCCGTTCACCACTCTCCATCCCGGCCTCGGCGTCGTCCGGATCGACGGCCGAGACTTTGTGCTCGCCGACATTCCGGGCCTCATCGAAGGCGCCCACGAGGGACAGGGCCTTGGCGACCGGTTCCTCGGCCATGTCGAGCGCTGCGGGGCTCTCGTCCATCTCGTCGACGCCACGGGCGCCAACGCAGGCGCTGACTATCGCACGGTCCGCCGCGAGCTCGCGGCTTACGGCGAGGGCCTCGCGGAAAAGACGGAGATTGTCGCGCTGTCGAAAACTGACGCGGTCGACGAGGCGACGCTGAAGCAGCAGACGGAGCGCCTCAAGCGCGCGATCCGCAGCTTCGGGCCGCTGCTCGCGGCCGACGCAAAACGCGGCAAGCTCTTTCTGCTCTCGACGGCGACCCGTTCCGGCGTGACCGAAGTCTTGCGCGCGACGATGACGGCGATCGAGGCGCGGCGCGCGAGCGAGCCAACCGCGAACGCCAGGCCGGCTCAATGGGCGCGTCGGTTGAGCGTGGCTCGTGATCGCCGCCCTCGGCGAAACCTTCTCCCGGAGGGAGAAGAGAAAGGCGCCGTCAATCGTCGAGCTTGCGCGCCTCTTCCGGCAGCATGATCGGCACTCCATCCCGGATCGGATAGGCGAGCCGCGCGGCGCGCGAAACGAGCTCCTGCCGAACAGGATCGTAAGTGAGCTCCGCCCGCGTCACCGGGCATACCAGAATTTCCAAAAGACGCGCATCGGCTCGCGCGCCCCCGCCCGGCTCGTTTGCCGGCGGGCGCTTGTCGGCGTCATCGCTCATGGGCGCCACCCTCTCCGAGAGAAGGAAGAAGTCAACTCAGAACCGTAACGCCGCAACCTGACGCACGCCCTCGATCTTCCCCACTTTCGCAATCACCTCGGGCGGCGCGGGGCCGTCGATCGAGACGAGCGCGATCGCCGAGCCCCCTTGTTCGTCGCGGCCGAGGGCGAAAGTTGCAATATTGACGCCCGCGTCCCCCAGGAGGCCAGCGAAGCGGCCAATGAAACCTGGCTTGTCCTCGTTGGTGACATAGATCATCGAAGGCGTGAACTCAGCGTCGACCTTGATGCCCTTGATCGAAAGGATCCGGGGCTTGCCGTCATGAAAGACGGTCCCGCCGATCGCGCGGGTTTGCTGCGCCGTCTCAACCGTGAGCGTGATGAAGCTTTCGTAGTCGCCGGCGGCGGCGCGGGTCATTTCCTCGATGACGATGCCGCGATTGGCGGCTACCGCCGGCGCGGACACCACATTGATATCAACCAGCGAGGGACGCAGGAGACCGGCGATTGCGGCCGACGTCAAAGCCTTGATTTTGAGCTCCGCGACCGCACCCTCGTAAGTGAGAGTGACCTTCTGAATCGGCGCTTGCGTGAGCTGGCCGGCGAATGAGCCGAGGCCCTCGGCAAGCGCGATGAACGGCTTGAGCTTCGGCGCCTCTTCCGCGGTAATCGAGGGAAAGTTGATGGCGTTCGAGATCGCACCGCGCGTCAAATAGTCCGACATCTGCTCGGCGACCTGAAGGGCGACGTTCTCCTGCGCTTCGTTGGTGGAGGCGCCAAGATGCGGCGTGGCGATGAAATTCGGATGGCCGAACAGCGGATTGGCCGTGGCGGGCTCCTCGATGAAGACATCGAAAGCCGCGCCCGCGACACGACCGCTATCAAGCGCGGCGCGCAATGCGGCCTCGTCGACAAGGCCGCCGCGGGCGCAATTGATGATGCGCACGCCCGGCTTGGTCTTCGCCAAATTCTCCGCCGAGAGGATGTTGCGCGTCTGCGCCGTCAGCGGCGTGTGCAGCGTGATGAAATCGGCGCGCGCCAGGAGATCGTCGAGCTCGAGCTTTTCGACGCCGAGTTCTTGGGCGCGTTCCGCGCTCAGAAACGGATCGAAGGCTGCGACCCGCATCTTCAGTCCCAACCCGCGCGAAGCGACGATCGAGCCGATGTTGCCGCAACCAATGATCCCGAGCGTCTTGCCGGTCAGCTCGACCCCCATGAAGCGGTTCTTCTCCCACTTTCCCGCTTGGGTCGAAACATCGGCGGTCGGGATCTGCCGGGCGAGCGCGAACATGAGCGCGATCGCATGCTCCGCGGTGGTGATCGAATTGCCGAACGGAGTGTTCATCACGATCACGCCGCGAGCGGTCGCCGCAGGAATGTCGACGTTATCGACGCCGATGCCCGCGCGCCCGACGACTTTCAGCTTCGCCGCCCGCTCAAGCAGCTTCGCCGTGACCTTCGTCGCGGAGCGAATGGCGAGCCCATCGTAGTCGCCGATGATCTTGGCGAGTTCGTCCTTGTCGAGTCCCGGTTTGACGTCGACGTGAACGCCGCGCTCCTTGAAGATGGCGACGGCGGCGGGGGAAAGCTTATCGGAAATGAGAACATGGGGAATCATGAGGATTGTCCCGAATGGAGGCCCGTGACGGCCAGGAAGATGACAGGGAAGGCCGCTTGTGTGGGTCACGCCCGCGAAAGCGGGATCCAGAATGACGACACGGCCCTGGACCCCTTTCGCGGGGCGCCAAGGCCGGAGCGCCGGCTCACGCAGCCTTGGCGAGCTTGCTCTTCTCGATCGCGAAGGCGTAGTCGAGCCAGCGGGTCAGCGCCTCGACATCGGCCGTCTCGACGGTCGCGCCGCACCAGATGCGCAAGCCTGGGGGCGCATCGCGATAGGCGCCGATGTCAAACGCGACCTTTTCCTTCTCGAGGAAGCTCGCCAGCGCCTTGGCGAACGCAGCCTGGGCGTCGGCCGTCAGAGCCGCGACCGTCGGATCGACGACCTTGAGACAGACGCTGGTGTTCGAGCGCGTCTCGGGCGCCCGGGGGAGGAAATCGATCCACGGCGTGCGGTCGACCCAGTCCGCCATCGCCTTGGCGTTCGCGTCGGCGCGGGCGATGAGCGCCTTCAATCCGCCGAGCGACTTCGCCCAGTTCAGCGCGTCGAGATAGTCCTCGACGCACAGCATGGACGGCGTGTTGATGGTCTCGCCCTCGAAAAAGCCCTCCGTCAGCTTGCCACCCTTGGTAAGGCGGAAGAGCTTCGGCAGCGGCCACGGCGGCGTGTAGGTTTCAAGGCGTTCGGCCGCACGTGGGCTCAGGATGATGACGCCATGCCCCGCCTCTCCGCCCAAGACCTTCTGCCAGGAAAAGGTGACGACATCGAGCTTCGGCCAGTCGAGGTCCTGCGCGAAGGCGGCCGATGTAGCGTCGCAGATCGTCAGCCCCTTGCGGTCGGCAGCGATCCAGTCGCCGTTCGGCGCCCGGACGCCCGAGGTGGTTCCGTTCCAGGTGAAGACGACGTCATTGTCGAAGTTGACTTCAGCGAGGTTCGGCAATTCTCCGTAAGGCGCCTTGAGCGTGCGGACATCCTTGAGCTTGAGCTGCTTGACGATGTCGGTCACCCAGCCTTCGCCAAAGCTTTCCCAAGCGAGGACATCGACGCCTCGCGCGCCAAGAAGCGTCCATAGCGCCATCTCGACGGCGCCGGTGTCGGAGGCTGGAGTGATCCCGATTCGGTAATTGGCAGGAACGCCGAGCACTTCGCGGGTGAGGTCGATCGCTAGTTTGAGCTTGGCTTTGCCGAGCTTGGCGCGATGCGAACGGCCGAGCGCCGCATTACTGAGAGCTGTCGGGGACCAGCCGGGGCGCTTTGCGCATGGGCCGGAAGAAAAGCAAGGGTTCACGGGCCGAACGCCCGGCGCAATCGTCGTCATGATGAGCCATCCTTTCAGATGGGTGCCTCTCGTTGGGGAGAGGTGTCCCGCTGCGGCTCATATCGGAATTGTCGAACAAGGGCAAGCGGCGGCGCGGGGCCGCATCACGCGATACGAAATTCGAGGAGCGCGGTAGCAGCCGGTTGACAAGCTCTTCCATGTCGCGCCGCCTCTCAAAAAATCGTCTCCGACTTTGTTGGCGGGCGTTCTAGCGTTGGCTTTTCCGTCCCTGTCTGGCTCCGACAATCTCGGCGCGCTCGCGCTTCCGCCGAGCGCGTTGCGGTGGCTCGGCTTGAGCGCGCGGATCATCGCTCCAGCGCTGATACCGCACTCCGGTGAAAAACAGGATCTGAGCGCCGCGGTCACCCGAAGCCGCGCGACGGGGACTGTTCGCGGGTCGGAAAAGGATGACATTGTTCATTGCGGCCCCCGCTGAGAATCGGTCGATCATTGCGATCGCCCATAGTGTCAAAGGGCGAAGGTTAACAAATGGTCAAAAGGCCCGGCTTCGCGTTTACGCTAACGGCCTCGCTCGGCGTCGCGTTGCAAATTCGGTTCATGCGCCGCAAATCCGCGCACGACGATTTTAGTATCCGAATTGCGTTGCGGCCGCCGCGTCGCCCCAGGCGATGAAAGGTCCGTTGCGCAATGCGCTCTCGGCTTTCCCGTACAAGAGCGGTCGACCCGAAGGATCGAGAACGGCGCCGCCGGCCGCGCGCAGCACCGCGTCGCCCGCCGCAGTGTCCCATTCCATCGTGGGCGCAAACCGCGGATAGACGTCGCCAAGGCCCTCCGCGATGAGGCAAAACTTGAGCGACGAACCCGCAAATCGCGTCTCCTCGATAGGCAATCCTCTGAGAAAGGAATCGGACTCCGGATCGAGATGCGAGCGGCTTGCAAAAGCGGTGAGGGTCCTTGGCGCGCGACGCGTCCGGATGCGCCGACGCGATCCTTCGCCGGGCAATTCCGCGCCGGCTGGCGCTTCGCAGGTGAAGGCCGTTTCGCCCCCGACCCACAACCGGCCGATCGCAGGCGCATAAACCGCGCCAGCGATTGGAGCGCCCTTCTCGATAAGCGCGACATTGATCGTGAACTCGCCGTTGCCCGCCAGGAATTCGCGCGTGCCATCGAGCGGATCCACCAGCAGGAACCGTTCGGCGACTTGAGCCCGCCCTCCAGCAGCGACCGATTCCTCGGCGCATACCGGCAGCTTGGGGGCTATGCTCGCCAGGCATTCGCAGATGATGACTTCTGCCCGATGATCTGCTGACGTAACTGGACTGCCGTCGGCCTTCGAAGCGACGTCGCAGCCACGCTCGTACTCCTCCATCACCGCCGGTCCAGCCGCCAGCGTGGCCTTCGCAAGAAAGAGCGCGATTTCGTCGCGGCGGCCCCGGTCGAGCGCGAAGGGGTTCGGATCCCAGAATGCCGAGCTCAAGTCATCGTCCTCATCTCAGTCATTACCCGACCGAAGAGACTGCATTGCCCCAAGCGGGGTTGCATCGCAACCTGGCTGCGAATCGGATAGATTGGATTCGAATCAGCCAAATGCGGCGACCGGCGCCTCCGTCTCGGCCAAAGCCCCGAAATCGAACCCAGGATCAACCGCTTGATGATGACCTCGCTCACCCCGCTCGATCTCGCCGCCCTGCTCTGCTCGCGCGTGTGCCACGATGTGATCAGCCCGGTTGGAGCGATTATCAATGGCCTCGAAGTGCTGGACGGAGAGCAGGACGAGGAGATGCGAACTGTCGCCATGGAGCTTATCAGGAAAAGCGCGACCTCAGCCGCCGCGCGGCTTCAATTTTGCCGGCTGGCCTTCGGCGCGGCGGGCTCCTACGGCGCCTTGATTGACACGGGCGATGCGGAAAAGGTGGCGAGAGATCTTTTCGCCAATGGCCGTACGGCATTGGAGTGGAGGGGCGAACGGCGCATGGCGTCGAGAAACTCCGTCAAGCTGCTGCTCAACCTCTGCCTTATCGCAGCCGGCGCAGTCCCGCGGGGCGGAGTCATTACCGTGGACCTCTTCGGTGAAGAGGACGCGATGACGATGCGCGTTGAGGCCAAGGGCACGAACGCGCGGCTCTCGCACAGCGCAGCCGACTTCCTGAGCAACGCGCCGCCGAAAGACGCGATCGACGGCCATTCCATTCAGCTCTATTTCACAACGCTTCTCGCCCGCGAGTGCCACGCAACGCTCAGCGTCTCAACCGGGTCGGAAAGCGTAACCTTGGCGGCCGTTCCAGGCCCACAGGTCGCGGAAGCGCCCGCGGCAGTCCACTCGCTCGACAGCTCCCCCGCCGCCTGATCGCGGGTCAAGTCGACTGCGGTGGCGCTTGGCTCGCGCGGGCCGACTGCTATTCCCTGACCGGTGTGTCGTCGGCGGGTTCCGGGGCCACATCGGGCTGCTCGCCCTCGCCTGAATTCCCTGCGCCAAACCCGTAAGGCGACCGCATCCGACGACGGCGACCCCGCGCTGGAAAAGCATTCCCCTCCGACGAGGGTTCGAACTCTGACGGAGCAGCCTCCGGCGTCGCGCTCGGGGCCGGCGAGGCCAACGTATCGGCCGGCGGAACGGCCACAGTCGAATCCGCGTTGTTGGGCCTCGGGCTCGTTATAAAGGATGGAAGGCCGGGGGGCGCTGCCGCATCTGGCCCCGCGTCGCGCGGCTGCTGGGGATCGCGATAGGGCCGGAAATCCCGGGGACGGTTGTCGCGCTGGTGTCGATTGTCGCGATAACCCTCATTACGCTCTTGGAACGGCCGATCCGGTCGCGGACCTCGATCCTGAAATCGGTTGCCCTGACGATCCTGCCGAGGCGCAAAGCCCCCGCGATCATTGCCTTGCCGCTCGCCTTCATACGGCGGTCTGTCCCCAAAAGGTTGCGGGACGTTTGGCGCGGAGTTTGGTTGCGGTTGAAATCCTTGCTGCGGCTGCTGCGGGTACGCGTTCTGCCGCTCCGCGGGCGAGGCGAAACGATCGGACAGCGCGTCAAAGTCGCCGTCATCGTCCATACCCTCTTCGTCCTCTCCGGGCGGCCGTTGCTGACCGCTCTGCGCCAGCGCCTGTGCAGCGTGCGCAGCGGCAATCAGCCGGAAATAATGTTCTGCGTGTTGCAGATAGTTCTCGGCGGCGACCGGATCTCCGCCTGTGTGAGCATCTCTTGCGAGCTGGAGGTATTTTTCCGCGACGTGATGCGCATTGCCGCGTATTTTGACATCCGGCCCGTTCAATTCATAGGATCGCGTTAAGGGATTGGGCCCTCGCCGATTGTTCGTAGGCCGGCCGCGCATCCTCTTGTTCTGACCTGGTCTCATTTTAATTTCCCAATATCCATCCAGTTAGCCCAGAGCCTTTCCGATCGTTCTCGGCCGAAGCTTTCTCGAATTTGGTGCGAGCGGGACGGTCCACGCTCTCGCGTCGCTCGACTGGGCTGATCTCATCACATCCGACGCACGGACATGACCGATCGCATTGATCTCAATCCCGTGCGAATTTCCCTTTACCAGCGGCGCCCCTAGCCGCGTTCGGACCACTGTCCTACGTTCGGAAGGCCTTTTTTGCAGGCCGCCTCGCCTGACCCTGTTCCGCTGCTTCAGCAACCCTTCCCGCGATCAAATAGTTCGCGTTGGCTCGGGGTGGAAGGCTGAGGCGGCGAAATTTGCGCTGCCGGCGAATCCTTCCGAACAGAATAGCGTTTTTTGCTTGGATCGCCAAGCCGTAATTCGATCCAGGCTCCAATTCTGGGGTTCGAATCACGAAATGACGGCAAACCATAAGCCAGTGGATGGTCAGTTTTTAGCCGTCCCTTGTATCGGTTCGACCGGGGCGCGGAAACCCTGGGGAGGATCGGTCAGCCACTCGCGGTCGGGTTCAGGACCGAGCGGCACTTTCTTTCCCATTCCTACCCAGTTCAATGGATTAAGGTTGCCTAGCACCGATGAACTCGATCCGCAACTGCCTTCGCACTTGACCGTTTGTCCGTCCGGAGTAACCGAGCGAATGGTCACGGGCTCGTTCGGAGGGAACGGGTGGGTGTAGCGCAGACGCGCATCGCCGACCCCGGCGATTGATTTCTTTCCCTCTTCCTTGAGCGCTTTCTTGCGCGCGATCTCCTGATTCACGGGCCAGGAGGGATCCGCAATCGCGGAGGAACCGGGAGGCGGCAACTCCGTATTGGGCGGCAGCACGAGCTTGCCGTGTTCGCGATACTCGATTGGAGGCGGCTTGTCGCCGCCAAGGCCAAGACCAGTAAGCCCTACAGCCGGAGCGAAAATCGATCCAATGCCTTGCCAAAGAGGCGCGGCCCCGTCGTCACCGGCTCGGGCGGAAGAATTGACGATAATGGCGGAGGTCAACGCAAACGCAACCGTCGCCGATCGGAAACCAATGCCCATCCCGGCGCCCTCACCCTCCGCAGGCCCTGCGATAACGCTTCGACGTGGGCGTATCTCGCGACAAATTTCGGCTATTCCATGACGTTTGCAATGTTCCCCGGCCACGTAGCGCCGACCCTCGGCGGATCTCAGATGGCCCCACGAGGCGGGCTCCCTTGGCCTCGGCTCTTGGCCATGCGCGGGGCGAGCAAAAGATCGAGAATCAACAAAGCCACCCCGACGTTGATGGCCGCGTCGGCGATGTTGAAGACGAAAAAATGACGCCCGAACGCGTGCAGATCGAGATAGTCGATGACCGCCCCATGCGCAAGGCGATCGATCGCATTGCCGAGAGCGCCACCGATAATCAATCCAAGGCCCGCTGCTGGCAACGCGGATCGGGAACGAAACAGCCACCACGTGAGCAAGCCGGTCGCCGCCAACGTCACCGCCAACAGAACAGCTTGTCCGGCAGCCGAATTGCCGGCGAACAGGCTGAAGGAAATGCCCCGGTTCCATCGAAGCGTCAAATCAAGGAACGGCCCCAGCGGTGTCGAATTGAGTCCGGACCGGTCGGAATGGGCGAGAACGCCAACTTTCACGATTTGGTCGACGAGGATCACAGCAAGCGCGATCACGCCTCCCAGCACGGGCAGCTTCACGGCAAGCGGCCGAGGGCTCGAAGCTCCCGCAGCGCCTCCGCGTCACGAGGGGTCACATCGGGAAAATCCGGCGAAGCCGTTGCGGGATCGAAGTAGCGCCACGAGCGCGAACATTTGACGCCTCGGGCCCGCTCCACCACGACGCCGACGTCCGGCGCTTCGGGCAGGCGAAACGCCGCTTCTGGAATGGCCCCGCCAAATTCGATCGCAATGTCCGAGGTGATGCAGACTTCCGCGAAATCAACGCTTTCAAGCGCCTTCAAATGCTCGTGATTGCTGAGATAGACGCGGGGCGCAGCTTCGAGCGAAGAGCCGATCAGCTTATCCGCGCGGGCGATTTCGATTGCGCCGGTGACGGCGAGCCGCAACATCCGGACGGTTTCCCAGGTCTTGGCCAGCTCGTCATCTCGCCAGGAGGCCGGAATGACCGGAAATTGTTCGAGATGGATCGACCGATGCGCGGCGTCCCGCGACGACCAGGCTTCCTCGGTCGTGAAGACCAGGATCGGCGCGAGCCAAACCGTCACCGCGCGAAAGATGTGCTCGATCGCCTCCAGCGCCCCGCGCCGCCTGACGCTCGATGGCGCGTCGCAGTAGAGAGCGTCCTTGCGAATGTCGAAATAAAAAGCCGACAGGTCGGCGTTCATGAACGCGGTAAGCGCGGCGACGACGCGCGCGAAGTCGAAATTGTCGTAAGCTTCGCGAACCTTGAGGTCGAGTTCGACGAGCTTGTGCAGCATCAGCCGCTCGAGCCTGGTCATTGCCGGGTAGCCGACTGAATCGCCTTCCTCACGGTGAGCCAAGGTTCCCAGCATCCAGCGGATCGTGTTGCGCAGCTTGCGATAGTTGTCGCTCACGGCCTTCAGGATCTCGGGGCCGATGCGCTGATCGTCGGTGTAATCGACGCTGGCCACCCATAGACGTAAGATGTCGGCGCCCGAGACGCGAATGACGTCCTGCGGGAAGGTCTGGTTGCCCAAAGACTTCGACATTTTGCGCCCGCTCTCGTCGAGCGTGAAGCCGTGGGTCAGCACGATATCGAACGGTGCGCGCCCGCGCGTGCCGCAGCTTTCCAGAAGCGACGACTGAAACCAGCCGCGATGCTGGTCCGAGCCTTCGAGATACATCACGATATCCGCCCCGCCGTCGACCACGCGTTTGATTCCGGCCAAGCCCGGAAAGCGCTTGGGGTCTTCCAGGACGAAGGCGTGCGTGGAACCCGAATCGAACCAGACTTCGACCAGGTCGTCGATTTTGTCGTAAGTCGCGGCGTCGTGTTTCGCGCCAAGGAACCGCTCCTTCGCTCCTTGAGCGAACCATGCGTCGGCGCCTTCCCGTTCGTAGGCGTCGGCTATCTTCGCGTTCACCTCTTCATCGAACAGGATTTCGTGGCCGTCCTTGCGGACGAAAATCGACAACGGGACGCCCCAGGCGCGCTGGCGCGACAGCACCCAATCGGGCTTGTTGGCGACCATGCCCTTGATCCGGTTCTCGCCGGACGGCGGCGCCCATCGCGTGCGTTCAATTGCCTCGACGGCTAGGGTGCGAAGCGTCTTGCCGCCTTGCGCATTGGCGAATGGCCGATCCATCGCCAGGAACCATTGCGGCGTGTTGCGAAAGATCACCGGCGTCTTCGATCGCCAGCTGTGCGGATACTGGTGCTTGAGCTTTCCACGCGCGACGAGCGTTCCGGCTTCAATCAGCGCATCGATGACGGCCTTGTTGGCGTCGCCAATTTTCCCCTTGTCGGTGATGACGCGCTTGCCTTCGAAACCCGGCGCTTCGTCGGTAAAGGCGCCGTTCTCGTCGACCGTGTAGGGAATGCGCGTATCGATCCTGCGCTCCTGAAGGAGGCGCGTGCTCGCGGTCCAGAGCTCGAAGTCCTCGCGCCCGTGGCCGGGAGCGGTATGGACGAAGCCCGTGCCCGCGTCGTCCGTTACATGGTCTCCGTCGAGCAGCGGAACAACGAACCCGTAGCCGAGATCGCGCAAGGGATGGGCGCAGGTCATGGCTTCGAGCGTTTCCGTCGCAACGTCGCCGACGAATTCGAACGCCTCCACCCGCGCTGCGGCGAAAGTCGCCTCGGCGAGCGACTTGGCGACGATATACTTCGCCTCGGGCTTGGCCCAATTGTTCGCATCTGCCTCAGTCACGCGATAGACCCCGTAGGCGATGCGCTTCGAGAAGGCGATCGCCCGGTTGCCAGGGATCGTCCACGGCGTCGTCGTCCAGATGACAATCGACGCCCCCTTAACGAGCGCGTTCTGATTGAGCGCCGCATCAAACGCGGCCGGAGGGGCGTAGGCAAACGTGGAATCGGCGGCGACGTCGGTCGTCACTGGATTGGTTCTCTCGACTCGAAACGCCACATACACCGTGTCGCTGACATGGTCTTCGTACTCGACCTCAGCCTCGGCGAGCGCGGTCTTTTCGACGACGCTCCACATCACCGGCTTGGAACCGCGATAGAGGAGCCCGCTTGCGACGAATTTGAAGATCTCTCGAGCGATCTGCGCTTCCGCTGGATAGCTCATCGTCGTGTAGGGATGATCCCAATCGCCAACGACACCCAATCGCTTGAATTCCTCCCGCTGCACGCCAAGCCAGTGTTCGGCATAGGCGCGGCATTCCCTGCGGAATGCGATGATGGCTTGCGAATCCGAGAAGTCTGGCTTCACCTTGCCCTTGCTTCGATAGAATTCCTCCTCGACCTTCCATTCGATCGGCAGCCCATGACAGTCCCAGCCCGGAACGTAGTTGGATTCACGCCCGGTCATCTGATGCGAGCGGACAACGATGTCCTTCAGGGTCTTGTTGAGCGCCGTGCCGATGTGGACATTGCCGTTGGCGTAAGGGGGTCCGTCGTGGAGGACGAATTTCGGGCGGCCCTTGCCGCTCTCCCGCAGCGCGCCATACAGATTCTCGCGCGCCCAGCGAGCCAAAATCTCCGGCTCTTTCTGCGGCAGACCGCCCCGCATGGGAAAATCAGTCTTCGGCAGAAAGAGAGTGTGGGAATAATCGAGGGCTGTGACGGACGCGTCGTCGGACATGAGGTTGGGCCAAAATTCGGCTGTCGTTGGAACGGACGCGTCGGATTAGAGGATTTGCCGCAATTCGCCAAATTCGTTCTCAGCGTTTGGCCGAGCGTGTTTCTTCGTTGGGGGATTCGGCCGCGCCGGTTTGAAGAGCCGTCCCGGGAGCGTGGCTTGGCGGCGCGCTTGGCCTAACGGTCGTTTTACCGGCGCCCATCAGTGTTCTCAGTGGCTTAGGACCCCGTTTAGTTCCGCGCTCCAGAATGGCGCCGGCAATCCAACTATACGCGTGTAATATGTTATATAGGCCGGCTCCACTCAGAAACACAGGATTCCAGGATCGCGCGAGCCCGCTCCTTGTCCCGCGTCATCTCGGCGACGAGCAAGGGAAGTGAATCGAACTTGAGCTCATCCCGGATGCGTTGGATGAACTCGACTTCCATCTCCCGGCTATAGAGATCGCCGTCGAAATCCAGGAGATGAACCTCGAGCAGCGGGGGGCCATCGTCGACCGTCGGGCGGGTGCCAAAGCTGGCGACAGCCGGGAAGGCGCGGCCATCAACTCGGGCGATGACGGCGTAAACGCCGTGCGCAAGGCGATTGGTCGGCTCGAGCGCGATATTCGCCGTCGGCACGCCGAGGGTGCGCCCCAGACGCTGGCCAGAAATCACCTGGCCTGAAACCGAATAGTTGCCTCCGAGACCTTTCGCCGCGGCAGCGAGGTCGCCGCGCTCGAGGGCGTTGCGAATGACGCTCGAGGAGAGAGCGCCGGCCTCGTCCTCTACCTTCGCAACAATCTCCACGCCGAATCCGTATCTCTGGCCGGCTTCCGCGAGAGTGGTCGGCGAACCGGATCTGCCCTTGCCGAAATGGAAGTCCCACCCGACCACGACAGCGGCCGCTCGGAGTCGCGCGACCAGAATTTTCGCGATGAAGTCTTCCGCGCCCATTCCAGCGAGCGCGGCGTCGAAACGGATGACGACAAGGCCTGTCAGGCCAAGCCGCTCGCAAACCGCAGCTTTCTCTTGGAGGGGCGTCAATCGAAATACGACCGGACGTCCGGCGAAAAAGTCGGCGGGATGCGGCTCGAAGGTCAATAAGGCGCTAGGAGCGGCTTTCTCTTTGGCGATGCCCACGGCGCGCTCGATGACCGCCTGATGCCCCAGATGCAGGCCGTCAAAATTTCCGATCGCGTAGACTGCGCCTTCAAGCCCGTGCGGCGGCAGCGTCGGGTCCGTGGCGAGCACGAAGCCGTTGGTCATTCACGTCCTGCCGGTCCTCGGGATTCGGGCGACCCCGTACCCGCGTTTCACGTCCGGCGCAACTGCCGGCCGGCGGACACGGGGTCAAGCGGCGGGAGGCCTTGGCTTGGGCGTCGTCGGCACGCTGAGGACGCCCTCGCCATCGAGCACGAGCCGGTCCTCGACGCGACACTCGCAATGCAATCGGACGCGGCGGTTCTTCTCGACCAGTTCGACCACTTCGACACTGACGTCGACGACGTCGCCGATCTTGACCGGACCAAGAAAGTTCAAGGTTTGCGAGATATAGACAGCGCCTGGTCCTGGCAACCGCATGCCAATGACCCCGGAGATAAGGCTCGCGGTGTAGAGCCCATGGACGATTCGGCTGCCAAAGCGAGTCTTGCGGGCGAAGTGCTCGGATAAATGGATCGGATTGTGATCGCCCGAAAGCTCGGCGAACCCAATCACATCTTCATTTTCGACCGTCTTGCGGATCGTCGCCCGCATGCCGAGAGCAAGATCTTCGAAATAGAGCGTCTGAAACAGCTCCAAGGCTTAAACCACCTTAAGGCCGAAGCAGGGGGATGGCGGCGACCGGCCACACGTCGTTTTCATCGTACAGCCGTCGCAGTTCAATGGGATCGGCCGGCGACGTCAGGTTCTCTTTGTGCAAGGACCGATGAATGCCGCCGGTGACGAAGAGCGCGTCCAACTTCGCTCGGCGAGCGCCGATTATGTCTGTCTTCATGCCGTCGCCGATCGCGAGCACGCGACTCTTGTCAATTCGCGCGCGCCGAGCCCGCTCGGCGAGCATCAACGCTCGATCGTAGATCGGCCCATAAGGCTTGCCGGCGTAGATCACTGACCCGCCGAGGTCCTCGTATCGGCGCGCCAGCGCTCCCGCACAATAGATCAGAGCATCGCCGCGGTGGATCACAATATCCGGATTGGCGCAGATCATCGCCATGCCGCGAGCGAGCATCACCTCGAGTTCGGACTGGTAGTCGTCGACTGTCTCCGTCTCGTCGCTTCTGAGGGCCGTGCAGAGCACATATTGCGCCTCTTCGAGAGAAACGAGTCTCGGACGCGCGCGGGTCGCCTCCACAGCCTCGAAAAGGATGAGGTCGCGCTCCGGCCCGATGTGGAGGACCTGGTCACTCGCCTGCTGTTCTATCAGTCCAATTGTCACATCACCTGACGTAACGACGGCGTCGAATGCGTCAGGCGAAACCCCAAGCTTCAGCACTTGCCGTTCGATGGGCGAAGAGGGGCGCGGCGCGTTGCTGATGAGAACGACCGCGCCGCCCTGGCGCCGGAACGAAACGAGCGCCTCCGACGCCTCAGCGAAAGAAGCCAGACCATTGTGCAATACGCCCCAGATATCGCAAAGAATCGCGTCATAGCGGCCGGAGATCTCGCTCAGACCGCTAATCTGCCGGATCATCTGCGCCTGGTCCTGCCCCATCGCTCGCTCGGCTAGGCGACGACTTTCCCCCTGTCAAGAAATAGATCAACACATGCGAGCGATCGGCGTTCCGCTGGCCTGCTTGACGGGGCTCGGGTTGGTTCCTAGCTATTGAGGGCGGCAAGCACGCCGTCTTCGAGGACGCCATGTCAGTAACGGCCAAAGTCACCGACACGAGTTTCGAGACCGATGTCATCAATTCCGAGGAGCCCGTCGTCGTCGACTTCTGGGCGGAGTGGTGCGGGCCCTGCCGCATGATTGGGCCGGCGCTTGAAGAAATCGCCACCGAAATGAACGGCAAGGTGAAAATCGCCAAGCTGAATGTCGACGAGAACCCGGGCGTGGCCAGCAAATATGGCATCCGGTCGATCCCGACGCTGATGGTGTTCAAAGGCGGCAAGCAGGTCGCCACCAAGACGGGAGCTGGCCCGAAGAGTGAATTGTCTCGCTGGATCAGCGCGTCGGTTTAAGCTTTCGTCTGGCCGGCGGAGCTAAATCGGAATCCGCACGGCCGCTCTCAGGCCCCCCATCGGGCTATCGGAAAGCGTAATGTCGCCTCCATGGGAGCGCGCGATGTCGCGCGCGATGGCGAGGCCTAAGCCCGAGCCGCCCTCGTCCTGATTGCGCGCTTCGTCCAGACGGTAAAACGGTCGGAAAACGTCTTCGCGAAAAGCGGGGTCTATCCCCGTTCCGTCGTCGTCGACGACGATCGACAGGAATTGAGCCTCCCGGATCGCCGAAACGCGGACATTGTCCGCGTGACGTTGGGCGTTGGCGACGAGATTGCCGACGCAGCGTTTCATCGCCATCGGCCTGATACGGATATCGAGATTGCCTCGCGCCTCGACGCCAAGGCTCGCGCCGTGCCGCTCGCAGGCCGCCCGGAGGTCCTCGAGCATCGATGCAATATTGACGCGCGCGGTTGCTTCGCCCGTGTCGCCGCGCGCGAAGGCAAGATAGCCTTCGAGCATCTGCCCCATCTCATCGACGTCCTTCTGCAAAAACTCGCTGTCGGCTGAATTGTCGAGCAGCGCCAATGACAATTTGAATCGGGTCAGCATCGTGCGCAGATCATGGCTGACGCCGTTCAGCATCGCAGTGCGCTGTTCCGTCGCACGCTCGACTCGCCGTTTCATCTCGATGAAAGCATGGCCCGCTTGCCGGACCTCGCGCGCTCCATGCGGGCTGAAATCGAGATCCCTGCCCTTGCCAAAATCCTCCGCCGCTCTCGCCAGGCGCAGAATCGGCCGAATCTGATTGCGGAGAAAAATGATCGCGACCGTCAGGAGGGCGATCATCGCCCCCAGCATCCAGAGCACGAAAATATGGGCGTTCGCCTCATAGGCGAGAGCGCGACGCGTCACCAGGCGAAGCACCCGGCCCCCGAGATCGACGCGGATCTCCATGAGGCCCGATCGGCCAACGGTGTCGATCCAGAAGGGCTGAGTGATCTGCTTCCTGAGCTCTTTCGGAAGGGTCCGCGTGAGCGGATCCAACGCGCCGTAGAAGGAGCGAGGCATGACCGGCGGCAAAGGACCCGCTGGCAGCAATGACGCGTCCATGCGGAATCTTTCGGACGCAAGAGTTCACCAAAGCAGCGTCATCCTGGCCGGGCCCGAGCTTTTGATAGAGGTCCGTCAGCGCTCCAACGTCACGAGCGACGCCTTCGGAGAGCCTCCGCGTCACCAAATCCCAGTGATGTTGCATGAACACGAACGTCACCGCGGTTTGGAGCAGGACCATCGGTACGATCACAATGAGGAGCGAGCGCTTGTAGAGGCCCTTCGGCATCACGTCCGCCAGGCCGCGCGCCGCGCGCCGCCAAAGCATGCGGACCTGCGCCAGCAACCGCAGCTTGCCGAATGCGAGTCGTCCGCTCATCGGTCAGCGACTAGCCGATATCCCGCTCCTCGCGCCGTCTGCAGGTATATCGGATTGGTAGGGTCTTGTTCGATCTTGCGCCTCAGCCGATTGACGAGCACGTCGACTGTGCGCTCCTGAGCAGCGCCGCCCGATCCCGACAGCGTTTCGCGAGAAATGATCGCACCGGGATTTGCGCTGAGCAAGCGCAGCATCTCGCGCTCGCGCTCCGTAATGCGGACCGGATCGTCACCGGCGCGCAGTTCTCCGCGCTCGAGCGAGAATGCGAAGCGTCCGAAGCGAACCACGCTGGTCTCCGGGCTGCCGGCCGGCGCGGCTCGGGTTCGTCGAAGAACCGAGCCGATCCGCAACAACAGCTCCCGCGGCTCAAACGGCTTTGCGAGATAGTCGTCGACCCCAATTTCGAGTCCACGCACACGATCCTGCGATTCGCCGCGAGCCGTCAACATGAGAATTGGCACCTGCGATCGTGTCCGCAAATCGGCGGCAAACTCGAACCCGTTCTCGACCGGCATCATGACGTCGAGCACGATGATATCGAAGGCCAACCCGTCGAGAAAGGCGCGGGCCTTGGCGGCCGTGGGAGCAACCGTGACGCGATGGCCATGCTTGACCAGATAGCTGGACAACAAGGCGCGAAGCCGCCGATCGTCGTCCACCACGAGCACATGGGCGGCGTCGTCCGCGAGGGAAGTCGGCGTCGAGTTCACCGCGCCTGACCCGCCCACTTGGTCGGTTCCGGGCGGCCGACGACGTCGCCTGGCGCCTTCTGAGGATCGATCATCGCTTTGAGAAAGGCTTGCGCTGATGGGAGACCCCGGTCGCCCAATTGTTCCAGCGCCAAGGCAAACCGGCGCGTCTGAACCAGCGCCAGTCTTACCGCCAGCCGCTCGCCGTCCGGCGTCGCATAGAGCTGCCGACGGCGACGATCGAGCGCCCCAGCCTGGATCTCAACGAAGTTCTTGTCGACGAGTTCGCGCAATACCCGGTTGAGGCTTTGCTTCGTGATCCGCAATATCTCCAGAAGCTCGGCGATCGTGAGCCCAGGCCGTCGGCTGACGAAATACAGGACCCGATGGTGAGCGCGGCCGAACCCATAAGATTCGAGCAGCCGATCGGCGTCTCCGACGAAATCGCGGTAAGCGAAAAAGAACAGTTCGATCAATTCATACATTGGCTCTTGGCCGCAGCGCGATGGCGCGGCCGGACCAGCCTTGGAAGCGTCAGATGACATTGATGAAGCTATTAGGTCAGCAATGTTGACATAATTCGGCCCTCTTGCTATCCTAGAGTTTATCAACGGCACGACCCATGTAACTCCAATCGCCAAAAAACCAAACCCAAGCCGCTTTGAACAGAGGAACCGCCATGACAGCCCAGACTTTTGACTCGCGTGAAGGCTGGATCTGGATGGATGGCCATATGGTCGATTGGCGTGCAGCCAAGATTCACGTTCTGACCCACGCCCTGCATTATGCAAGCGCGGTTTTCGAAGGTGAGCGCGCCTATGGCGGGAGTATTTTCAAATCAACCGACCATTCCCGGCGACTTAAGGAGTCCGCCCGAATTCTTGACTTCGAGATTCCCTGGAGCGTCGCGGAGATCGACGCCGCCAAGGCCGAAGTTCTGAAACGAAACCATCTCGCCGACGCCTATGTTAGGGCGATCGCCTGGCGCGGGTCCGAAATGATGGGCGTGGCGGCGCAGCATAACACGATCCATCTGGGCATCGCCGTGTGGGAGTGGCCGAGCTATTTCGATCCCGCCCATCGGACGAAAGGCATCCGTCTCGACATCGCCGAGTATCGGCGGCCGGATCCGGCGACCGCCCCCGCTATGGCGAAGGCGGCTGGCCTCTACATGATCTGCACCATCTCCAAGCACCGCGCCGAGCGCCGCGGCTACGCCGACGCCTTGATGTACGACTGGCAGGGCCGTGTCGCAGAATGCACCGGCGCCAACGTCTTTTTCGTCCGGAACGGCGTGATTCACACGCCGATCGCCGATTGCTTCCTGGCCGGCATCACCCGGGCGACGGTTATCGATCTTGCGCGTAAGCGCGGGTTTGAAGTCATCGAGCGGCGCATATTACCCGCCGAGCTCAGCGAGTTCGACGAATGCTTCATCACCGGGACGGCTGCCGAGGTGACCCCGGTCGGCGAGATCGGGCCGCACAATTACAAACCGGCGGCGGTGACTGCGGCGCTCATCGACGCCTATACCGAGGAAGTGAAGCCGAGGACGAAGGCCGCCTGACGGGTCTGATTGGCGCGGCAAGCGCGGCTTACGAGCACGGGTCCTGCGGCTCGGTTCAGCTATCCCTCTGCCGCGACGAAACTGTCCATCACCAGTTTTCGACCCGCCTTGTCGAAATCGACGGTCAATTTGGAGCCATCCACGGCGACCACCGCGCCCGGGCCGAACTTATTGTGAAACACCCGCGATCCGGCTTGGAAGATCGAACCGGACGAACTCTGTCTCATGACTGAGCCTTCGTAGGTTGGGCCTGAAGACCTAGGGCCGCGCGGACCCGCCTCGCCCCATTCGCGCTGCCGCGCCTCGGCGCGACGCCAGCCCGGCGTGTCGTAGCGCGAGGCAAATCCTTTATTGTGACCCGTAGGCAGCCAGGACTTGTAGGACCGGTCCGCCGACCCGATGAGCTCGTCAAATTCGACATGGTCGGCGGGCAATTCCTGGATGAATTGGGAAGGCAGCGAGGCCTGCCATAAGCCGCGCACGCGGCGATTGTGGGCGTAGTAGATCCTCGCCTGCCGTCGCGCTCGGGTCAGGCCCACATAGGCAAGTCGCCGCTCCTCCTCGAGCCCAGCCAGACCGCTGTCGTCGAGCGAACGTTGATTGGGGAACAGGCCCTCCTCCCAACCCGGTAGAAAGACGAGATCGAACTCGAGTCCCTTCGCCGCGTGAAGGGTCATGATCGAAACACGCTCGCCCTCCTCCCCGCTTTCGACGTCCATGACCAGCGATACATGTTCTAAGAACGCGCCCAGATCGGGAAACTCGCCCATTGAACGAACGAGCTCTTTCAGATTGTCGAGCCGCCCAGCCGCATCGGGGGCGCGCTCGGCCTTCCACATGTCAATGTAGCCGCTCTCCTCAAGAACGAGCTGCGCCAGCTCTTCATGGGGGGTTTGCTCGGACTGTCTTCGCCAACGGTCGAAGTCATCGAGCAGGCTCCTTAAGGTTTGACGGGGACGCGGTTTCAATTCTTCGGTTTCGACAAGCGACCGCGCCGCGCGAGTTAGCGACAGACCGGCTCGCCGACCGTATTCATGCAGGATCGCAAGCGTCGCATCGCCGAGACCGCGCTTGGGCTGATTGTAAATCCGCTCGAAAGCGAGGTCGTCGTCGGGCTGGGCGATGCAGCGAAGATAGGCCAACGCGTCGCGTATCTCCGCCCGCTCGTAGAATCGCGGGCCGCCAATGACCCTGTAAGGCAGCCCCAAGGCGATGAACCGCTCCTCGAACTCTCGCATCTGAAAGGATGCGCGGACCAGGATGGCGATTTCGTCGAGAGAAACGCCTTTGTGCTGAGCCGCTTCGATCTCCTCGCCAATAAGCCTCGCTTCTTCCTGGCTGTCCGACCCTTCGGCGACCGTTGGCCGATCTCCGAGCGGCTTGTCAGTGAACAGCGTCTTTCCCAAGCGGCCGCGATTATGAGCGATCAATCCCGAAGCGACGGCAAGGATGTGCCCCGTCGAGCGATAATTTCGCTCGAGCCGGATCACCTTCGCGCCGGGAAAATCCTTCTCGAAGCGCAGGATGTTTTCGACGTCCGCGCCGCGCCAGGCGTAGATCGACTGATCGTCGTCGCCGACACAGCACAGATTGCCGTTGGCCTCAGCGAGCAGCCGGAGAAACAGATATTGGACGACATTCGTGTCCTGATACTCATCGACCAGGATGTAGCGGAAACGCCGGCGGAATGTGGCGAGCACGTCAGCGTTCTCACGCAACAGACGCAGCGGCTCGAGCAAGAGGTCGCCGAAATCCACCGCATTGAGCGCCTTCAGCCGTTCCTGATAGTTCTCATACAAGGCGGCGCTTTTGCCGCTGGCGAACCCCGCCGCCTCACTCGCTGGCACGCTCTTCGGATCGATCCCGCGATTCTTCCATCCGTCGATCAGATTTGCGAGCGCTCGCGCAGGCCAGCGTTTGTCGTCCAGATTTGCCGCTTGCAGAAGCTGCTTGAGCAGCCGCAGCTGGTCGTCAGAATCGAGGATGGTGAAATTCGGCCGCAAACCCACGAGCTCAGCGTGCATCCGCAGGATTTTGGCGCCGACCGAGTGGAATGTGCCGAGCCACGGCATCGCCTGCTCGGAGCCCAGGAATGCGCCCACCCGGTGGCGCATCTCCCGCGCGGCCTTATTGGTGAACGTCACCGCGAGGATTTCGTGGGCGCGAGCGCGACCTGTCGAAATGAGATGCGCAATTCGGGTGGTGAGGACGCGAGTTTTGCCCACGCCGGCGCCCGCTAAAATGAGGACAGGTCCGTCCAGCGCCTCAACCGCCTGACGCTGCTCTTCGTTCAACCCCTGGAGGTAATGGGGATCAGCATCGTGCGGACGACGGGCGAGAGGCGCTGGGCGAGCGGAATCGCGCGATGGGGCCTGCGGCGAAACAATCGCTGGGGCGGGCTTTTCTGCGGGTTGCGACACGAATTGAATCATGCGCCGGTGGGCGAAGGAGCGCAACCCGAAACGTGTGAGGCGAAGCCTTGGCCTCCCCGGGCCGCCCGAGGACACGATCACAGACGGGCGCGTCTCAACGGCGCGTCACCGCTCGGCAAAGACGCCAGCTAATTCCAGTTGTTAATCTGAACGATGGCGGGCGTCAGAATCGCAGCGAAGAGTCCTGGCAGAAAGAAGAGGATCATTGGCACCGTCAGAACCGGCGGCAGCGCCGCGGCTTTTTTCTCAGCCATGGCCATTCGTTGGTCCCGGCTTTCTTGGCTGAGAACCCGGAGCGCGGCGCCGAGCGGCGTGCCATACTTCTCCGACTGCGACAGCACGGTGGTGAGCGAGCGGACTGAATCCAAGCCGGTTCTTAAGCCCAGATTCTCGAGCGCGACCCGCCGCTCGGCCAGATAGGACATTTCCGCAGCCAAAATCCCCATCTCCTCCGCCATCGAGACGCTTTCGAGGCCGATCTCCTGACTGACCTTGCGCACCGCATGTTCGATCGACATTCCCGATTCCGCGCAGATCAGCAGAAGGTCAAGAGTGTTGGGAAACGCCCGCTCCAGCTCCTTCTGCCGTTTGGACCTCTTGTTCTTAAGGAACAGCTCAGGGGCCTTGATGCCGAGATAGGTGGCCGCGATAGCAATACCGATCTTGACCATCGTGGGCCGGTCCCATTTGATGATCAGAAACTGATAGATCATGGCGGCGAGGAAGAAGGCGATCGGCGCCAGGAGGCGAAAAGAGAGAAAAGCATATTCGGCCCCTGCGCCGCGATACCCGGCCATCGCCAATTGAATTTTTGCCTTTTCGGTGCTGAGCCAGCTCGACAGGTTGAGCGTCTCGACCAACTGCTTGACGAGGCCCGTTGGCTTCACCCTCAACGTGCTCTTGCTCTGAGACGCTACCAGCCGCTCGCGTTCGCGCGCTCGGATTCGCTCGCGCTCTGTGCTGACCGCCTTGATACGGCGCGACAAGGTGTCCGGCTGGAGCCAAGGCATCGCGGCGGTGAGCACAGTCGCGGCCGAGCCGATCGCCGCGAACAGCATCGCCAGGAAGTGAGCATCAGAGAATTTAGCAACAATTTCGTCCAGCATGGCTAAGCTCAAGTTAGAAGTCGAACGAGATCATCTTCTTCATCATTGCGACTCCTATCCCCATCCAGAAAATCGCAATCACCGAGATCACCTTTCCATGACTCGTCGTCCACAATATCGAAATGTATTTAGGAGACGAAACGTATAGCGCGCCGACGACGAGAAACGGCACTGCGCCGATAATTGCTGCCGAAGCTTTCGCTTCCATTGACATAGCGGTGATCTTCGCCTTCATCTTCTTGCGTTCGCGCAACACACGCGAAAGATTGCCCAAGGCCTCTGAGAGGTTGCCGCCTGCCTTGCTTTGGATGGCGATGACAATCGAGAAGAAATTGGTTTCGGCGATCGGAACTCGCTGCGCCATCCGCTCGATGCCTTCCGACAAGGTCATCCCAATCGAGAGCGCCTCGACAATTCTTCGAAACTCCGACTTCACCGGCTCGGGGCTTTCTGTCGCGGCAATCCGGATTGTATCGCCGAGCGGGAGGCCAGACTTGATGCCTCGTACGATGATATCGATGGCGGTCGGAAAGTTGAAGATGAACTTGTTGATGCGGCGAACGCGCAGGCGCGCCAGCGCGAGCTGCGGCAACCCGATCGTGGCCGTGACGACAACAAGAAGCGTGAGCAACAAGCTTCTCGACTGGACATAGGTCAAGGCGCCGCAAATCAGGCCAAGGAGCACGCTCCCGATCCAATATTGCTGTTTGGTGATTGAGAAGTCCGGCCTGTTCAATTTTTGTCGCCAGACTGACGCGACGCCGCTTTCCCTTCATTTCGCTATCGCGGACGCCATCGGCAATCTGCTTCTTGCGCGCCGCCCGATCGACACCAGCCGCCACACTCGCCTTCGCGTCAGTTTTTGCGACGGCCGCGCGCCGCTTGTCGGCCCGCGAGTCTCTGCCAACAAAGGCGAACGCGAGCCCACCCAATCCAATCGCCAGACAGCCGGCCACCGCTATCGGATTGATCATGCCGATTACCCTCTACTCACTCGATCTCCGAGATATCCAGCGCCGCCGCCAGACGGGCTTCTTCTCCATACATCCGCGCGCGCTCCCAAAATCGAGGCCGTCCAATCCCGGTCGAGCGATGCCGTCCCATCAACCTGCCCTGAGCGTCCTCCCCCAGAACTTCATAGACGAACAAGTCCTGCGTGATCACAACGTCGCCTTCCATGCCGAGGACTTCGGTTACGTGCGTAATTCGCCGGGAACCATCGCGAAGGCGAGAGGCTTGAATGATCACGTCGACCGAGGAGGTTACCATTTCGCGAATTGTCTTCATCGGCAGCGCATATCCGCCCATCGTGATCATGGATTCGATACGACTTAGCGCTTCGCGCGGAGAGTTCGCGTGCAGCGTTCCCATCGACCCATCGTGACCGGTGTTCATGGCTTGCAGCAAATCGAACGCCTCAGGTCCACGGACCTCGTCGACGACGATGCGTTCGGGCCGCATGCGCAGGCAATTTTTGACCAGATCGCGCATCGTGATCTGGCCTACGCCTTCGAGATTGGCCGGGCGCGTCTCAAGCCGCACGACATGGGGTTGCTGAAGCTGGAGCTCGGCGGCGTCCTCGCAGGTGATGATTCGCTCGTCGCCGTCGATATAGTTCGTCAGGCAGTTCAGAAGAGTCGTCTTCCCCGAGCCCGTGCCGCCGGAAATGATCACATTGCAACGAACGCGGCCGATGATTTTGAGGATTTCCGCGCCGGCCGGCGAGATCGAGCCGAACTTGACCAACTGATCGAGCGTCAGCTTGTCCTTCTTGAACTTGCGGATGGTCAGCGCCGCGCCATCGATCGCGAGCGGCGGCGCAATGACATTGACGCGCGAGCCGTCGAGCAGGCGGGCGTCGCAAATCGGTGAGGATTCGTCGACGCGACGTCCGACTTGGCTCACGATCCGCTGACAGATGTTCATCAACTGCGATGCGTCGCGAAAACGGACGTTGGTGAGTTGGATCTTGCCGCCAACCTCGATGAAGCAGCGCGTCGGTCCGTTGACCATGATGTCGGCGATGTCGTCGCGCGCTAAGAGCGGCTCGAGCGGACCGAATCCGAGCACGTCGTTGCAGATGTCATCGAGCAGATCTTCCTGCTCGGCGATCGACAGCACCAAATTCTTGATGGTGACGATCTCGTGCACAATGTCGCGGATCTCTTCGCGCGCGCTCTCGGAATCGAGCTTGGAGAGCGCAGCAAGATCAATCGCCTCGATAAGAGCGCCGAAGATCAGCGACTTGGTCTGGAAATAGGTCTCCGATCTTCGTTCGGTCTGAACCGGCGGGGGCGGAGCGGACGCGGGTTTGGGCGGCTCGTTCACCGCGCTCACCGATGCGACGCGCGACACGGCGATCTGGGAGCTGACGCTCCCACTGCGCTTGCCGAACATCGCTCAGGCTCCTTTGCGCTCGTGCGACCGCTCAGCGGAAATGGCGCGATAAGTTCGCAGGTCGATCATTTCTTCTTGCGCCCAATCTTGGCGATGAGCGGTTCGAGAATGCCTCTTTTCGGCTTGCGCGTCTCGGCTCGGCCGGCAAGCATGGAGGCAAGATCGACGAAGGCCTGCGCGGTTTTCCCGTTTGGGTCGATTTCCGCGATCATTTGGCCATTGTTGGCGGCGGCGCCGAACAGCTTCGCGTCGTGCGGAATGATCGCAGTCGGATCCGTTTCAACCGCCTTGGCGAATTCCGCCGCGGC
The DNA here is from genome assembly GCA_963730555.1 of uncultured Alphaproteobacteria bacterium. GTDB lineage: Bacteria > Pseudomonadota > Alphaproteobacteria > Rhizobiales > Beijerinckiaceae > Roseiarcus. The sequence continues at coordinate 91,603 of CAVSSS010000019.1, forward strand.
GATTTCCGGCCGCTTGAGCATGCCGACGCCGTTCAGGACCAGCCGTGACGGCGCATCGTTGAGGCGGGCGCCCTTGACGTTGTCGATCAGATTTTTGGTGTTGCGCAAATTCGCGAGATCGGGGGTCGCGACGACGATGACCTCGTCGGCGGAGACGAGAATTCGTCGGGCCCAGCTCGACCACACGTGCGGCACATCAAGCACAATCCAGGGCGTCGACGCGCGCATGGCGTCGAGCAGCGAGTCGAACGAAGCCTCGCTGAAGTCGAGGACCCGATCCAGAGTCGCGGGCGCCGCGAGCAGACTAAGTTTCTCGCCGCACTTGGAAAGCAGACGTTCCACCAGGACGGTGTCGACGCGATCCGGGGCGAACACCGCCTCCGCAACGCCCTGAGGCGGATCCTGATTGTAGTCGAGCCCCGCAGTTCCGAAGGCAAGATCGAAATCGGCGATGATCGTCGCCATTTCGGTAACCGACGCCAGGCTCCACGCTAGATTGTGGGCGATGGTCGACGCCCCGACTCCCCCCTTGGCGCCGACGACGGCGATCACACGTCCAAGGGGCTTGGCGCCGGGTACGCTGAACAGTTGAGACATCGCCTGAATGAAGTCGACGACGCCGAATGGGGCGACGAGATATTCGCTGACCCCACGCGCCATCAACTGCCGGTAGAGGACGATGTCGTTGAGCTTGCCAAGCACGACGACCTTGGTCCCTGCATCACAATATTCAGCGAGCTCTTCGAGTTGCCCTAGCAGCGCGTCTCGACTCCCCGGCGCCTCGAGCACCACGACATTCGGCGTCGGGGCGCTCTTATAGGCTTCAAGCGCGGCCGCAGCGCCGCCCATGTTCTGTTTGACATGCGCTTTCGCCATTCGCCGATCGGATATCGCGGCGGCGACAATCGCTGCGATATCGGGCAATTCGCAGAAGGCCTGGATCGACACGCGCGGCACCGGCTCGATTTGCGCAGCCGGCCGATCAGGGCCCGCGTCGCCGTTGCTTCCAGCGTCAGCGTATTGCGCCTTCATGGTCGATCAGTTTCCGTTGGTCGGCAGATCGCCGCCGATTGGCGTAAGCACGGCGTTCTTCCAGTCGGTGCTCGGATCTTGGCCGTTGCGGACCGCCTCAATGGCTCTGGTGCGCATCCCGACATCGGATGGGCCAAGCGCGCGCGGCTGGACGAGATCACGCGGATCATCAACCTGAGCCGCCATCGTCGATTGGGTAGCGCAGCCAAAGTTCGAGTAAGGCTCGTTCTTCCATCCTTCGACCGATGACCCTGAAGCGAGATCTTCCGGCCATTGACCGCACGGCGTCGGAACGATCGCCTTGAGCCCGGTGAACGACACGCGCACCGGCGGCGCCGCGCCGTCATTCGGGGGTCAAGTAATCTCCGACGGCGATTCTGCCTTTGACTCCAGCCGCGACAAGCGCCCTGCGGACCTCGTAAACGGCTATTGAGTTTGGATTCGTTCCCACCGGCGTCTCAATCATGACCACGCCCGAACCATAGCGGCGATAGCGGTCTGCAAAGGCGCGGACATTCGCCCGCGAACGCTCGTCGAGCCTCCCGCCGACGGGGTAGAGATCGAGAGTTGCGGGCGCCGCGGCGACAACGATCGGGTGACGCTCCTGAAACCCACCAGGGAAAACGGGATCGGAAGACGCGTAGGGAACGCCGCAGCCGGCGAGAGCGGCGGCGGCGGCGGCGGCGAGGCTCAACCTCAAGCCTTGCGCCATGAATGAGGGTCGTGCGTCAGCAGAAGCGGCCATGAGAGCTGTCTTTCTCAGGTCTGAGGAAATTATTGGCGAAGCACGCAAGGCCTACTGGGTGATGAATCCGATCTTGCCTGAATAGCCAGGCATTGGCTGGAGCGATTGCGAGGCGGAGTAGATCCGGTTGAGGCGGCCCAGGAACCAGGTCTGCGGATCGCTGGCGTCCTGGAAATTCTGGTCGGGCCTCACGACCTGGCTCGGATCGATCGCATGAGCAATGAATGGCGTCACGACGATCAAGAGCTCCGTTTCGCTGCGCTGATAGTCCCGCGAACGGAACATGGCCCCAAGCACCGGGAGATTCATCAGCGCAGGTAATCCGTTGATGGCCTGCTCGGTCTGGGTGCTGATAAGGCCTGCCGAGGCAATCGAGCCGCCGGAAGGCAGCTCCACCGTGGTCGTATTGTTGCGGGTCCGGAACCCGGGGATCGAAATACCGCTGAACGTGATCTGCTTCGTATAGTCGATATCAGTGACTTCCGTTGCGATGCGGAGCTGGATCCGTCCCTGGGACAAGACGACCGGGGTAAAATTGAGGGTTACGCCATAGGGCTGCTGGATGAATCCATACTGGCAGGTCGGATTGCATTGTATGTTATTGAGAATCGGAATCGTGCCGCCGGCTAGGAACTTGGCGGTCTCCCCTGAAACCGCCGTAACGGTCGGCTCGGCGAGGGTGTGGGCGACCCCTTGCCGCTCGAATGCCTGCAAGGTGGCGCTGATGCTCCCGGCGCCCTTGAACCAGCTCAGGGTGCCTTGGGAGGTGGCGACTGCGCCGTTGATCGCGAACGGAGGATCGAGCGTGAAGCTTCCGTTCGGCCCGGTGCCGCTCAAGTTGACGCCCAGTTGCTTAATGATGTCACGCCGAATCTCGGCGACCGTGACGCGCAGGCTGACCTGGTCGGCCCCGCGGATCGTGAGAGCGTTGACCACTTTTCCCTGGGGGCTGCTAGGCGACTTGCCGGCGGAGCCGCCGGGAGCGCCTCCGCCCGAGCTGTTCGAAATGGAGATCGAAGGGCCGGTTCCGGAGGATGAGGTTGGCGAATCGTTGACGAAGCCGGAAGCGATGTCGAGCGCCTTTTGCGCCTCCTCCGCCGAGGCCACCGATCCGGTGAGAATGATCGTGTTCTCGACGGTGCGCACGCGAATCTCGTTGCCCGGGATCGCGACATTGAGGAGCGCCGTCAACTCGCCGACGGCTCGCCCGACCGAGACCTGGAAGAACGCAATTCGTCGCCCGTCCTTGGCCAAGGCGAAAATGCTCGTGTGGCCGTTGGCGACGCCGGAGATATAGATACGCTTGGCTGTGCGCACGATCGCGTTGGCGACGGTTGGATCGCCGACGTAGATCTCCCCTGCTTCCTCTGGCAAGTCGCGTATGACCGATTGCCCGACGCCCAATTGCAGGGGCTGGGTCGTCGCGTCCGACATGGCGCCCATACGCGCGAAATCGTCGCCATCGGCGGCTCGGACGGTCGAAGCCGGCGCGATCGCGAGAAGCGCCGCCGCGACGCAAATAGCGATATTCGACCGTCCCTGAATGCGATGGCGCCTCATGTCCTGGCTCCGTCTCTGCAGAACACGCGACAAACGACTGGAACGCGAATCATCGGGCCGCCTGCTGCGGGGCGCCATAGCGAACGACCGTCAATGCGCTGTCGGCGCTGACGACCGTCTTCGCTGGGCCGCCGCTGTCGACGAGACTGCGCAGAACAAGATGAAGGTTCGAATTGCCGGCATGTTGAGCAAGGATGATGAGATTGACCTGGTCTGGGTCGAGCTCGAGCGTCGCGTTCGCCCCCGTGACCACCTTCTTGCCATTCTGCTCTTCGACGTTCTGACCGATGGCGAGGACACGCACGTTGGTCAGGATCGGCTGCGCTGTCATGACCTCGACGCCTCGGGACTTGGTGGCCTCATCGTCGCGCGCAAGGCAAACGACGTCGACTCGATCATTGGGTAGAATGAATCCGCCAGCCGTCGAGTCGCCTTCGTTATCGATCTTGATCGCAACTGCCCGCTTTCCAGTCGGGAGAACCGCCGACATGAAGCCGCCCGTCCCGGCCTTGACGAGCTTGTCATGCCGGATCGGTTCGCCACGCAGGAACGCGACCCGCGTCATTGAGCCCTCTACGTCCTTAAGCGCGTCCGGCTTTCCCGACTTTGTGATCATGAGCTCGGAAACGTCCGCCTTTGGCCAAGGGTGCCAGACCGTCGCACCCTAGTTGACGACGGTGCCCATGGGCAGGTCCTGAGCCGCGACAAGGACCTGCTCAACGTCAACCTTCGGCTGAACTTCAGCCGAGGGGGATGGCGCCGAGTTCGAAGCGCCGCGCAGGAACATATAGGTCGCGCCGAACGCCGAGAATGGCGATCGCCCCTACGATGATCAGCCTACGATTCATGAATCATGGTCCTTCAAGCCCTGACCGCCGGCGGCATGATTTAGACATCGTAATCGTCAAGGTACGGTTAATTTAAAGTATCGAAATGT